>NZ_JCAQOX010000017.1:0-1082895 GCF_059567905.1 Nocardioides sp. BGA-UO-ETr-FS32
GACACCGACTGCGACGCCGTCGCCCTGCAGCTCAACACCCGACCCCGCAAGACCCTCGAATGGCAGACTCCCGGCCAGGCACTCAACAAGAGGCTCGTTGCAACAGCCGGTTGAACTAGCGAGCCACGGCCACTGTCGGTGGGCTTCCGTAGACTCGAACACATGATCGACGGACTGGCAGCCGGGGCACGGGGGGTCGCAGACGACCTCTCGGCCTCCGAGGTGCTGTCAGAGATCCGCGACCGCAAGGCTGCCGAGGACCGGGCCGCGGCCGAGCAGCTCGTGCTTGCCGCCCGGTGGGCGGACCTGCACCCGCCGGAGTCGATCCACGACGCGGCATCGTTCACGGTGCCGGGGTGTGAGCACGAAGAGCCCATCGCCGGCGAAGGCGCACCCTTGGTGGCGGAGTTCTGCGTCGCCGAGCTCGGCACCACCCTCGGCATCTCGACCACGGCGGCGAAGAAGCTCATCGGCCACGCGCTCGAGCTGCGCCACCGCCTCCCGCGGCTGTGGGGCCAGGTCCAGGCTGGTCGGGTGCCGGCGTGGCGGGCACGCGCGGTGGCGGACACCACCATCCACTCCTCACCCGCACTCACGGCCGAGGCGGCGGGGTTCGTCGACTCCCAGGTCGCCGCCGTCGCCGGACGCATCGGGTCCGCGCAGCTCGACCGGCTCGTGGCCGAGACGATCAAGCGCTACGACCTTGCCGTCGCGGACCCGACGAAGGACCCCGAGGACGGCTACCTCGCCGTCGATCCGCGCCACGTCACGGTCGACAAGGACGACGTGCACTACGCCGGCACCCTGCACCTGGAGGCCGACCTCGACATCGCCGACGCCCTCGACCTCGACCGCGCCGTCGCCCACCACGCAGCGGTCCAGAAGGCACTCGGGTCGAAGCTGCCGCTCGACGCACGCCGGGCCAAGGCCCTCGGCGACCTCGCCCGTACGCAGACCGCACTCGACCTCGCCTTCCAGGACGATGCAGCCCGGGAGGGTGGTGTCGAGGCTCGCGGAACTCATCCTGAGGAGCCGACGGACGAGGCGTCTCGAAGGGCTCGCACCACAACCACCGAAGACAGGGGCGAGGACGACGACCACCCCAACCTGCCCGCCGCTCGCGAGGTCGTCATCCACGCCCACTTCGACGCCACCTTCTCCGGCGACACCACGGTCTTCGGTCCCACCGGACGCATGGAGAACGGGCAGCGGCTCGCTCTGCTCGACCAGGTCCGCTCTTGGTGCTCAGACTCGCGCACCAAGGTCACCGTCAAGCCCGTCATCGACCTCAACGCCCAGCTCACCGCGCAGGGCTACGAGATCCCCGCCCGGATCCGCGAGCAAGTCCAGCTGCGAGATCGGACGTGTGTGTTCGCGTGGTGTACCCGCCCAGCCCGTGGCTGCGACGTCGATCATGTCGTCGCGTACGACCACGACGCCGAAACCGAGGGCAGACCCCAGCCCGGTCCCACACGGACCGACAACCTCGCCTGCCTGTGTCGCTTCCACCACCGGCTCAAGACCCACTCCGCCTGGCGCTACGCGATGGTCGAGAACGGGGTGTTCGAGTGGACCTCACCCCACGGCCACCGCTACCGCCGCGACCACACCGGCACCACCGCGATCGACCCACCCGCCCCGCCCGGCGTCCCGCGACCACGGCGACGATGACCCCGCCCCACACCCCGCCGATCAACGATTGGCGGGGTCACAGGCACGTCCTGACCCGAGATGGGCGCCGACCCGCCTCCGCATGCTGTTCGTCCGTCCGGACTCGAACAGCAGCGACTCCCGGCCCCGGCCATCCGACCTTGCTCATCGACGCTCGCCGGAATCCACCAGCGGGCGTCGGTGTGGCGCGGACCGCGAGGCGGCGGCCAGCCACGGCAAGGTCATCAGAGCCCACACCAGGCACACCACGACGACCTCCACCACGACCTACCCGGGCCAGGGCCCGAAGAGGTCCAGCAAGGTGCCCGACGCCGGCTTCCGGTTGAGATAGCCATAGTTGGTGCCGGCAGCCATGTTGAAGGACATCGCCGCCACAGCCCACGCGAGGGTGACGACCACCGCGAAGCGATAGCTCTTCCACGTCACCGGGACGCGGAGGCCGAAGATGAGGTAGACCGCCGCCCAGACGACCAGGAAGTGCATGCCCCAGAACATCAGGTAGCGCGGGTCCGGGAACGGCTGGCTCAAGGCCGGGGTGATGATGCCCTGGACCGTCAGGGTCAGGCCCCAGAAGTACACCAGCGCGGTCGCCGCCCAGTGCCGCGTCCACAGCGCCACCACGGCCGCGATCCAGGCGAGGTCGCACAGCTGGAGCGGGAGTGACGTGGCGATGTCGTAGTCGCCCGGGAGCAGCTGCAGCACCTGCATGGGCACCGTGAAGCAGATGATGAGGACGGCGAAGCCACGCCGAAAACCGATCTCGGTGGGGCTGCCGCGGTGCGCCCGACCCAACAGGGCCAACGCGACGCAGACTGCCAAGAAGCCGGCGATGAGCACGTAGTGCTCGAGCGAAAAGGTGTCGAAGCGAGTGGCAGCTGCCGAGGCGGTCAGGGTCATGACCTCAGCGTGACCCGGGTCACATGTCGCACGCCCGAGTAGCGGCGCTCAATCACTGTCCGGTCGAGGGCCCTTTGCGCCTGGTCACCGGAAACCGCATCACCCCAGCATCGACCGCACCAGCGCCGCGACCTCTACCACGTCGACGGCACCGGACGTGTCCACCTCGAGGAGCGGCCCGAGCCCGAGGTGGGCCACCTCCTCGCCCCACAGCTCCGCCTCGCCGCGCAGCCCGTCGAGGTGTCGCTGGTCCCTCACCCGACCGAGGTAGCGCTCGCGGGCGATCTCCACCGGCACCAAGCAGCGCACCTCGACGATCGGCCCGGGCAGCGAACGGGCGAGCGGTTCCGCGTAGGGGTACCACGTGCTGTCGATGACGGCAGCCGGACAACCCTGCGCAGCACCGAGCAGCGCGTGCACCGCTGCCCGGCCCAGCCGGCGGGACGCCTCGACGTCGGCCGGTGCGCCCATGGCGTCCATGAGCGCCTCTTTGACCACGTCCTTGGAGAGGTGCGGGACGCCCAGCTCCGCCGCGAGCGCGCTCGACAGCGTGGTCTTGCCCGACCCGGGCCAGCCGCCGACGAGCACGAATCCACGCACGCGACGCTCTCGTCAGCCGGACAGCGCAGCCCGGAGCCGCGCCTCATCCACCCGCCAGAAGTCGTGCTGGCGGCCATCGACCAGGGTCACCGGGATCTCGTCGCGGTAGCGGTCCTCGAGGTCGTCGTCGGTGGTGATGTCGACCTCTTCGTACGCCTCACCGAGGTCGGCGCAGACAGCCTCGATCACGGCGCGGGCGTCGTCGCAGAGGTGGCACCCGGGACGGGAGTAGAGGGTGACGCGTGGGGTGGTCATCCGAGCAGCCCCTGGACCCGGCGGCGCTCGATGCCGCGGAGCCGGCCCTTCTGCACCTTGCCGGTCGCGGTGAGCGGCAGCTCGTCGACGACCTCGATGCGCGACGGCAGCTTGAAGCGCGCGAGGCGCACGATCGCGTGGGCCCGGACCGCCTCCTCCAGGTGGGTCACCGGGCGGGACGGGACGACGTACGCCACCACGGCCTCGCCGGTCTCGTCGTCGGGGACGCCGATCACGGCGGCGTCGGCCACGCCGTCGACCTCGCGGATCACGTCCTCGACCTCGGTGGGATAGACGTTGAACCCGCTGACGATGATGAGCTCCTTCACCCGGTCGACGAGGAAGAGGTCGCCGCTGGCGTCGAGGAACCCGACGTCGCCGGTGGAGTACCAGCCGTCGGCGTCGGGGCCGTCGGACCCGTCGGGCCAGTAGCCGCTGAAGAGGTTGTCGCCGCGGACCTGGATCTGGCCGGGGTCCTCGCCCTCGACCTGTCCCCACGTCTCGTCGACGAGGCGCAGCTCGATGCCGGGCAGGGCCGCGCCGACCGAGCCCGCGTGCGGCTCCTTGCTGCACAGCGTGCTCGTCACGACCGGCGCCGCCTCGGTGAGCCCGTAGCCCTGGTGCACGGGGATGCCGGTCAGGGAGGTGAACTGCTCGATCACCTCGGCCTCGAGCGGAGCCGAGCCCGACAGCACCAGACGGACCGGGCCGAGGCGCTCGCGCAGGTGCTCGTCGGGCAGCCACTGGGCGAAGACGGGCGGCGCGATCGGCACCACGCTGCAGGCCTCGTCGTCGATCAGGTCGAGGACCGCCTGGGGGTCGTAGCGCTCCACGAGAAGCAGCCGCGCGCGATGGCGCAGCACCCCGCCGAGGACGGCGTTGAGGCCGTAGACGTGGAACAGCGGCAGCACGCCGAGCACCACGTCGTCGCCGTGCATCATCGGCGGCTCGACCGCCGCCACCTGCTCGATGTTGGCCAGCAGCGCCCGGTGGCTGAGCATCGCCGCGCGCGGCAGGCCGGAGGTTCCGCTGGTGTAGAGCAGGGCGGCGAGCTTCTCGGGATCGGGCAGCGGCGGCACGGGGCGTACGACGTCCGCGCGCAGGTCGGTGAGGGCCAGCTCCCCCTCACCCGGCTCGACGCCGGTGACCACGACCGTCGGTGGCGTGGCCTCGGGACCGAGCTCGCCCAGCGCGGCGCGTACGACGTCGACCGCCGTCTCGTCGACGACCACGAGGCGGGAGCCGGAGTCGGCGACCATGCGCGCGACCTCGCCGGCCGTCGACCTCGGGTTGACCGGCACGGCGACGACCTGGGCGCGGAGGACCGCGAGGTAGGTCGTGACGAACTCGATCCGGTTGCCGACGACGATCATCACCCGCTGCCCGGCGCGTACGCCGTGGGCGCCGAGACCGGTCGCGAGGCGGGCGACCTCGTCCTCGAGCTGCGCCCACGTGAGCGAGCGTCCACCGCTCTCGACGAGGGCCTGCCGGTCGGGGACGTCCGCGGCGGCCTCGGCCACCAACGCGGAGATGTCGTTGCGCGGCATGGGCAGATCCTTCCACAGCTAGGCTTGACGGGTGACCCCGTCCGAGCGACCGCGACGCCTCAACCTGCAGCAGCGCTCGGCCCTGGCGGGCGAGGCAGCTGCGGCCTCGGCGGAGGTCGAGAACGCGCTGCTGACGCCCAGCGACCCCGCCGCCGCGGCGTTCTTCGACGTCGACAACACGGTCATGCAGGGCGCGAGCATCTTCCACTTCGCCCGCGGCCTGCACCGCCGCCGGTTCTTCACCACGCGCGAGATCGCCGGGGCCGCGTGGAAGCAGGCCTACTTCCGCATCGTCGGCGTCGAGGACCCCGAGCACGTGGCCGACGCCCGCAACTCGGCGCTGTCCTTCATCGCCGGACACACCACCGCCGAGCTCGAGGAGCTCGGCGAGGAGATCTTCGACGAGGCGATGGCCCACCGGATCTGGCCCGGCACCCGCGCACTCGCGCAGCTGCACCTCGACGAGGGCCAGCGGGTGTGGCTGGTGACCGCCGCCCCGATCGAGATCGCCACCATCATCGCCCGTCGTCTCGGCCTCACCGGCGCGCTGGGCACGGTCGCCGAGCACGTCGACGGCGTCTACACCGGCCAGCTCGTCGGCGACCTCCTCCACGGTCCGGCCAAGGCCGAGGCCATCAAGGCCCTCGCCGCCCGCGAGGGACTCGACCTCGCCCGCTGCTCGGCCTACTCCGACTCCAGCAACGACCTGCCGATGCTGTCGATGGTCGGCGACCCGTGCGCGATCAACCCCGACGCCCGGCTGCGCGCCCACGCCCGCGCCCACGGCTGGCGGATCCACGACTACCGCACCGGGCGCAAGGCCGCCCGTGCCGGTCTGGTGGGCGCGGCCGTTGCGGGTGCGGTCACCGGTGCCGTCGCCGCCGGGGTCAGCGTCCGGGGGCGTGGACGCTCCGCCTGAGGTGTAACTCAAAGTTACTCACGGGTTCACAAGACCCTCGCGGCCGCCTATCGTGAATGATGCTGCAACCGGGAGGGGACACACCGCATGCGGTCATCAGACGACCTTCAGCATGCCTTCGACGAAGGCATGGACGCGCTCAGGCGCGCAGTCCTCGCTGCCCTCTCGCCGCAGCTCGTCCCGCAGCCCGCCGGTCACGTCCTCCTCGCGGAGACCGCGATGCCCGACTCCGCTCCGCTGCGGAGCCCCGGCTCGTCCGGGTCGAGCCCCGTCGGCGACGAGGACCGGGCGACGTCCTCGGAGATCGACGAGGCCGAGCGGGAGCGGCTCATCGCGCTGGTCGAGCTGGCCCGTGCCGGCGACAAGGAGGCGTTCGGCCTCCTCTACGACCACTACCACCTCTCGGTCTACCGCTTCCTCTACTACCGCACCCGCTCGCAGACGCTGGCCGAGGACCTGACCTCGGAGACGTTCTTCCGCGCGCTGCGGAGCATGAACAACTTCCGGTGGCAGGGCAAGGACTTCGGCGCCTGGCTGATGACGATCGCGCGCAACCTCACCACGGACCACTTCAAGGCCGGTCGCACCCGCCTGGAGATGACCACCGAGGACATGACGCCGCACGACGACACCACCGAGGGCCCCGAGAGCACGGTGCTCGCGGGACTCACCAACGAGGTGCTGCTCAAGGCCCTCACCGAGCTGCCCACCGAGCAGCGCGAGTGCCTGATCATGCGATTCCTCCAGGGGCTGTCGATCGCGGAGACCGCGCGCGCCCTCGACCGGTCGGACGGCGCCGTCAAGCAGCTGCAGCTGCGCGGCGTACGCAACCTGGCCAAGCTGCTGCCGGAGGGGTTGAGAGACACGTGACACACCCCGTAACTCCCGCCTCGCCTGACTCGTTCGTCCATGTGGGAGGAACCACCCGCAGTGAGACAGGACGACAGCGATGACACCCGCCTTCTCGGCACACCGGCGTGCCGACGAGTTCGAGGCACTCCTCTCCCGAGGCACCGGCACGCCGCTCACCGAGCGTGACGCGGAGCGGTTCGCGGCCCTCCTCGACGTCGTCGCCGACCTGCGGTCGGTCCCCCAGCCGACGCCGCGCGCCGAGTTCGTGGCGTCGCTGCGCGAGGGCCTGATGGCCGAGGCCGACACCGTCCTGGTCCGCCAGCCCGCCGCGCCGTCACGGCTGGCGATGCCCGCCTCCTCCCGCACGCGCCAGCGCCGCATCGGCGCGCTGCTCGGAGGCGCCGCGCTCGTCGGCTCCGCGGCGACGATGGCCGTGGCCGCCCAGACCGCCCTGCCCGGTGAGTCCCTCTACGGCGTGAAGCGGAGCATCGAGTCCGCACAGGTACGCCTCGCGACCGACGACGCCGCCCGCGGCCGCGCGCTGGTGGCGCAGGCCGGCACCCGCCTCACCGAGCTCGAGGAGCTGACGGCCGGCGACGCGGGAGACCAGCTGGTCGCCGACACGCTGGACACCTTCACCCGCCAGTCCGGCGACGGCGTGGGCAGCCTGCTGACCGCCTATGAGGCCACCGGTAGCGACCGCGACGCCCAGGACGCCCGCGACTTCACCACCGCCAGCATGGATCGCCTCGAGGCGCTCGAGGACCAGCTGCCCGAGAGCGCCCGCGACGAGCTGGTCGCCGCCGGCCGTACGCTCACCGACCTCGACCTCGAGATCAGCAACGCCTGCGTGGCGTGCACTGGCGGCATCACCACGACGCCGGACTTCCTGCTGTCCAGCGCGCCGACGGACCTCCTCGAGGGCCTCGACGCGGACGACCTGACGCTCGAGGCGGCCCCGATCTCGGGCCAGGACCTCACGGGCATCACGGTGCCGGAGGAGCTCGACCCGCAGCAGCCGCTGCCCACGGCGGGCCTGCCGTCCACGCCCGCCGCGTCGACGCCGACGCTCCCCGTCCCGACGACGTCCCAGCCCACCAAGACCGAGCCGACCAAGCCGGTCGACGAGGCCACCGAGACCGTCACCGACACCACCGGTGAGCTCGTCGACGAGCTCGACGACGCCACGGGCGGCGCCCTCGGCGGACTCACGACCGACCTCGACGACGCCACCGGCGGCCTCATCGGCGAGGTCACCGGGACGCTCGACGACGCCACCGGCGGCACGCTCGGCGACGCGACGGGCAACCTGCTGCCCTGATGCGAGGCGCTAGCTGAAGACCCCGTCGCGATCGCGGAGCAGGTCGAAGAGCGTGTGCTGGATGGTCTCGCGCACCTGGTCGGTCACGTTGAAGACCAGCATCGGGTCCTCCGCCTCGGCGGCGTCGTAGGAGTCGGTGCGGATCGGCTCGCCGAACTCGAGGATCCACTTGGACGGCAGCGGCACCATCCCGAGCGGACCGAGCCAGGGGAAGAACGGCGTGATCGGGATGTAGGGCACGCCCAGCAGGCGCGCCAGCGACGGCAGGTTGCCGACCAGGGGATAGATCTCCTCCGCGCCGACCACGGAGAGCGGGACGATGGGTACGCCGGTGCGCAGCGCCGCGGACACGAACCCGCCGCGACCGAACCGCTGGAGCTTGTAGCGCTCGCTGAAGGGCTTGCCGATGCCCTTGAAGCCCTCGGGCCACACACCGACCAGGTCGCCGCCGGACAGCATCCGCTCGGCGTCCTCGATGCAGGCCAGGGTGGCGCCGCCCTTGCGCGCCAGGGAGCTGACGACCGGCAGCCGGAAGACGAGGTCGGCGCCGAGCGGGCGCAGGAAGCGGCCCGTGTGGTCATGCACGGTGAGCATCGTCATCAGGCCGTCGAGGGGCACCGTGCCCGAGTGGTTGGACACCACGAGCGCGCCGCCCTCGGCGGGGATGTTCTCCAGTCCGCGGACCTCCAGGCGGAACCACTTCTGCGCGATCGGGCGCAGCGCGGCCATGAAGAAGCGCTCGGTCAGCTCGCGGTCGAAGCCGTAGTCGTCGACCTCGTAGTCGCCCTCCAGCCGGCGGCGTACGAACGCCATCAGCTCGGCGAGGCGGCGCTCCCAGTCGTCGCCGAAGACCTCGTGGGCGGCACCCTGGAGCGCGGACAGCCACTCCCCGACCGGGATCCCGGTCGTGGGCGGCGCCTCGGCGACCGTCTCCTGCTGGGGCGGTCCGGCCTGCGGCTCCGCGCGCGGCGGCTGTGCCTTCTTCGTCGACGCCTTGGCGGGCTTCTTCGGGGACGTACGGGCCGACGGGGCCAGGTTGCGGGCGGCCGAGGACGGCCGTGCGCTGCCGGAGCCACGACCGGGGCGGCCGCCGGTACCGATCGGGATCACGACGGCGCCCTCGGTGCCGTTGCGGGCTTCCTCAGGCACGACCGGCCCCTTGCGTCGGACGGGATCCGGTCGGCGACAGCTCCCGGCAGAAGTCGGCGAAGGCCTCCGCGGTGGTGTAGGTCGGCTCGAAGCCGAGCTCGCTGCGCATCCGGGTGGTGTCCACACCCCGACCGTAGGTCAGGAACCCCAGCTGCTCGGGTGAGAAGTCCGAGATGCGGGCCTGTCGCATGGTCGCACCGAGGCGACCGACGGCGAAGCTCGGCAGCGCGACCGTCGGCCGGCCGAGGCGGCGTACGGCCTGGCTCAGCGTCATCAGCCCGTCGCCGGCGACGTTGAACGTGCCGGGGATGCCGGAGACCGCGGCGTGCCGCAGGACCCGGAGCAGGTCGTCCTCGTGGAGGAACTGCAGCCGCGGGTCGAAGCCGAGGACGCGCGGCACGACAGGCAGGCGGAAGTAGTTGGTGAGCGGGCTCGACACGTGCGGGCCCACCACGTTGGCCGCGCGGATCATCGTGACGTCGACGTCGGGGCGTCGGCGGGCGAAGCCGCGGACGTAGCCCTCGACCTCGAAGACGTCCTTGCCGTAGCCCGAGGAGGGCAGGCGCTTGGGCCCCATGTCCTCGGTGAACATCGCGGGGTCACGGGGGCTGGAGCCGTAGACGGTGGTGGTCGACTTCACCACCAGGCGCTCGACGGTCGTCGACTTCTGGCACGCAGCGAGCAGCTGCATGGAGCCGATGACGTTGAGCTCCTTCATCGTCCCGCGACCGCCGGCCGAGCCGGGCGTCGCGATCACGCTCATGTGGACGACGGTGTCGACGTCCTCCTTGGCGATGACCTTGGCGATGACGGGATTGCGGATGTCAGCGCGGACGAACGAGACGTCCCCGATGTCGCCCCGCGGCGGGACGACGTCGACCCCGATGACTCGATCGATGGACGGGTCGCCGGCCGCGGCGCGCGCGAAGCGTCGCCCTATGTCCCGGGATATCCCGGTGACCAGCACGACCCGCCCCATGGTCGAGGGTGTTACTTGCCGAGCTTGCGGCGCTGGACGCGCGTCTTCTTGAGAAGCTTGCGGTGCTTCTTCTTGGCCATGCGCTTGCGCCGCTTCTTGATGACAGAACCCACGTGGATCAGACCTTTCCTTGCGACCGGCGTTCGCCGGTCGGACCCGCACACCCTACTTGGCAGGGAGGTGGACCGCGGAATCGAGTCGGAGCAGTGGGATCCGGTCCGGGACGGGGGTCGTCAGCCGGCGTTGTAGAAGCTCTTGCGGAGGTACTCGTTGACGTCGTCCTCGGTGACCCGGAACGAGCGGCCGACGCGCACCGCGGGGAGCTCGCCGCCGTGGACGAGCCGGTAGACCGTCATCTTCGAGACGCGCATCTTGGCTGCGACCTCGGCAATGGTCAGGAACTGCGCCTCGGACATGTCGCCAGGGGTGTTCTCAGCCATGGTGTGCACCGATCCTTCGTCGCGGCGACGGCGCCGGCTTCCTCGCCGGCGTCACAGGCGTGCCGCTTTTGGTGAGAATAGGGCTCGCGTGACGCGTGGGGAAGAGGAATGCCAGAGAAACTTGTGTGACTAGCGGCGTGTCGGGTTGAACCTTTACCTTCCCGAGACCTCAGCTGGGGATCTCAGGGCAGCGGGTCGAGGCCGTGCAGCGGGAACACCTCGGTGCGGGTGGCGTTGATCGCGCGGTCGAGCCAGGCATCGGGGTCGTATCCCGCCGACCAGTCGCGATAGGCCGGCGTACGCCCGTCCGTCATCCGGTGCGGGGCCGTCGCGCCCAGCACCTCGGTGACGTACGCCCGCCAGCCCGGCGGCGTCGGGAGCGCGGGGTCCAGTGGGCGACCCGCGGCGATGGCGAGCAGGTGCGCCCAGGCACGCGGCACCACGTCGACGATCGAGTAGCCGCCACCGCCCGTGACGACCCAGCGCCCGCCCGCGACTTCGTGGGCGAGCTCGTGGAGCGCGAGGTAGGCCGCGCGCTGGCCGTCGATGCTGAGCATCATGTGGGCGAGCGGGTCGTTCATGTGGGAGTCGCAGCCGTGCTGGGTGACCAGCACCTGCGGGGCGAACTCGCGCAGCACCGGCGGCACGACGGCGTGGAAGGCGCGCAGCCACCCCGCGTCGGAGGTGCCCGGGGGGAGGGCGACGTTGACGGCCGTGCCCTCGGCGCCCGGGCCGCCGGTGTCGGAGGGGAAGCCGGTGCCGGGGAAGAGCATCTGCCCGGTCTCGTGCAGCGACACCGTGAGGACCCGCGGGTCGTCCCAGAAGATCTTCTCGACGCCGTCGCCGTGGTGGACGTCGATGTCGACGTAGGCCACCCGCTCGGCGCCGTCGGCGAGCAACTGCTTGATCCCGACTGCGACGTCGTTGTAGATGCAGAAGCCGCTGGCCTTCTCGGGCATGGCGTGGTGGAGGCCGCCGGCGATGTTGACCGAGTGCAGGGACTCCCCGCTCCACACCTGGCGGAAGGCCTCGAGGGTGGCGCCGACGACGTGGGCGCTGGCGAGGTGCATGTCGGAGAAGACCGGGTCGTCCTCGGTGCCGAGACCGCGGGAGGCGTCCTCGTAGCCCGGTGTCGCGCCGGCCCGCGTCACCGCGTCGATCAGTCCCTGGTCGTGCACCGTGGCGATCTGCTCGTCGGTGGCGACGGGCGCGTCGACCAGCGTGATCAGCTCGAGGACGCCGAGCTCCTCGGCCAGCCGCATCGTCAGGTCGACCCGCACGGGCGACATCGGGTGGGTGGGCCCGAAGTTGTACTCGCAGAGGGTCTTGTCGAACACGACCGACGTGGGCCCGGAGCACTCCATGTGGCGGACGTTACCCCTCCTTGCCCTCACCGGTCGCGAGCGACCACGACGGTGTTGGCCAGGTAGCGCCCGTCGTCCCATCCGGTGCACGTCACCAGGACGAGGCCGGGGTCGCGGTCCTGGGCGAACAACCGCCCGGCGCGGGCCGCGAGCTGCTCCTTGCTGAGGTCGCGGACGACCCGGACGTCGAAGACGAGGATCCGTGCGCGGGTCACGACCTGGATGGCGTCGCCGACCTCGAGGTCACCGAGGTCGTCGAAGACTCCGGCACCGTCGTGCACGGTGTGGCCGGTCAGCACCGCCGTTCCCCGGCGACTGCCCGGTCGGGCTCCCGCGCTCCACCACCCCACGAGGTTCGGATCGGCAGGTGGGGCCAGCACGCCACCGGACTCCACAGAGACCGCCGCCACCGGAGCGCGCACGCCGAGCGCCGGGATGCGCACGGCGAGCGGCGGCCCGGGAGCGGTCCACGTACGGTCTGCGGCGGGCGGCGGCTCCGTCGCCACAATGGCACCGCCCGAGGCGGCCCCCGACCCCTCGGAGACGTCGGAGACGTCGCGAGCGCCCAGGGACACCGCCATCACCACGGCCAGGGCGAGGCCGAGCACCCCGCCGACCACGGTGGTCCAGCAGGCGACGGTCATGAGGCGAGGTGGTCGCACCGTGCTCTCCCTCCACGAGGACGCCCCCGGCTGGTGCCGGGGGACGTCCGGCAGGGTCAGGACCGACGGATCCTGGTCAGCACACCGCCGGCGATCGCCAGCAGGACCAGCCCGCCTGCGACGAGGCCGAGACCCCATCGCTTCCCCGCGAGAGCGCCGTCAACGGCACTGGCGGACAGGCCGGCGTCCACGACCTTGGGCACCTCCGCCGCCGGAGCGGGCGGTTGCGACGCCTGGGCTCCGAGCACCTCGACGTCGTCGGCCGGGGCCTCCGTTTCCTGGACCGGCTCCTGGCTCGGCTCCTGGCTCGGCTCAGGCGAGGTGGCCGTGGAGGGCAGGACCTCGGGCGGCTGCGTGGTCGGTGGCTGCGTGGTCGGTGGCTGCGTGGTCGGCGGCTGCGTGGTCGGCGGTGGGGTCGGGCAGACCACGGCCGGGTGGTCGAAGGCGTAGCGGAACTCCTCGTGGGTCACGGCCGGGTGGTCCACCACCTCAGTCAGCCGCTGCAGGTAGAACCAGTCGGCCAGGCCCGCGCTCCCGTGGCTCATGTAGTGCAGGCCCCAGCCGGTGTCGTCCAGCCAGGTCACCTGGGGGTTGTTCGTGTGCGGCTCGTGCGTGACGTTGTCCTGCCAGTCCGGGTCGTCGAGGCCGGTCGGCACAGCCGGGATCACGCCAGCCTCCAGCGGGCCACCCGTCCACGAGTAGTGCTGCCAGCCAGCGAAGACCTCCTCCGTCCAGGCAGCCTCGTCGACGACCGTGCGCTGGTCGACCTGCCGCCATCCCTCACCGGGGGCCGCGAGCACCCAGTCGGTGGTCTCGGTCCATGCCTCGGAGGGGACGCACGTGGTGTCCGACCCTGTGGGGGCCGAGCCGGCGCTTCCGGCGGAGAGGAACAACATGCCACCGCTGAGTACCGCGATGGCGCCGGCGAGGGCGAGCACGAAGGCCACCCTGACCATTCCCGAGAGTCGTGAACGTGCGAATCGTGCCGCGGTCATGACCATCACCTAGTTCTGCGGTCCGCGGGAATGACCTGGTCGGTCCCCTCCATCCTCCCTCGCCAGCAGGGCGAAGTCGCTCAGAGGTGACCCACCAGACAGGCCGCGACCAGGCCGGTCTGGACCATGCCGTCAGCTGCCCTCGGCCAGCTCTCGCGAACGGTTGCGCGCGGCCTCCATCGCGGCGAGGAACGCCGCGCGGACCCGATGGATCTCGAGCTCGCGCAGGGCGGAGGCGGTCGTACCGCTGGGCGAGGTGACCTGCTCGCGCAGCACGACGGGGTGGGTGCCGGTCTCGCGCAGCATCGCTGCCGACCCGACGAGGGTCTGCACGACCAGCTCGGTCGCCGTGGCCCGCGGCAGCCCGAGGTGGACGCCCGCCTCGATCATCGACTCGACGACGAAGAAGATGTAGGCCGGGCCGGAGCCGGAGATCGCGGTGACCGCGTCCATCTGCTTCTCGGGGATGCGCAGCACCTTGCCGGTGGAGGCCATCAGCGACTCCACCTCGGCGAGGTGGGCCTCGTCGCAGTGCTGGCCGGGCGAGATCGCCGCCATGCCCTCGTCGACGAGGGCCGGCGTGTTGGGCATGACCCGTACGACGGCGACGCCCTCGGGCACCCGCGACTCGATGAAGGCGGTGGTGATGCCGGCGGCCAGCGACACGACGAGCTGCCCGGCACGCAGGTCGGGCGCGATCTCGTCGAGCACGTCGCCCATGTCCTGCGGCTTGACGACGAGCGCGACGGTGTCGGCCTTCGCGGCCGCCTCGCGGTTGGAGACCACGGCGACGCCGTAGCGCTCCTCGAGCTCGCGGGCGCGCTCGGCACGCTTCTCGCCGACCATCAGCTGGTCGACCCGGCGCCCGGCGCGCACCAGCCCGGAGAGCAGGGTCTCCCCCATCACACCGGCACCGATGATCGCTGTAGTCATGGAGCCCAACCTACTGCTCCCGCTCCTTCGTCGCGGAAGCTGTGCGCTCACTTCTTCGAGACGAGGGAGCGTACGAAGAACGCCAGGTTCTGGGGCTTCTCGGCCAGGCGGCGCATGAGGTAGCCGTACCACTCGGTGCCGTAGGGGATGTAGACCCGCATCGTCTCGCCGGCCGCGGCCAGGCGCTTCTGCTCCTCGGGCCGGATGCCGTAGAGCATCTGGAACTCGTAGGTCCCGGGGCGACGGCCGAACCTGCTGGCGAGGGACGACGCGATCTGGATCATCCGCGGGTCGTGGGTGGCGATCATGGGGTAGCCCTGGCCGCCGAGCAGCACCTTGAGGCAGCGTACGTAGGCCTTGTCGACGTCGAGCCGGTCCTGGAAGGCGACGTCCTCCGGCTCCATGTAGGCGCCCTTGCACAGCCGGACGCGGGAGCCCTCGTAGGCGAGCGCGCGGCAGTCGGCCTCGGTGCGGTGCAGCATCGCCTGCAGCACGGCGCCGGTCTCGGGGAAGTCCTTGCGCAGCTCGCGCAGGATCGTCAGCGTCGAGTCGGTGGTGGTGTGGTCCTCCATGTCGAGGGTCACCGTGGTGCCGGCGTTGCGGGCGGCGCGGCAGATGTCGCGCGCGTTCTCCAACGCGACCTTGTGGCCGTTGTCGGAGAGGGACTGCCCGATGGCGCTGAGCTTGACCGACACCTCGGCGTGCGGCGCGAGGCCCCTGGCGGCGAGGTCGGCGAGCAGCTCCTTGTAGGCGGCGACGGTCGCCTCGGCCTGGGCGGCGTCGGTGGTGTCCTCGCCGAGGTAGTCGAGCGTCACGCGCAGGCCGTCATCGACCAGCACCCGGGTCGCCGCGACGGCGGTCTCCGTGGTCTCGCCGGGGACGTAGCCGGTGACGATGCCGCTCGAGACGGGCATCGTGGAGACCAGCCGCTTCACCCCCTGGCTGCGGGCGAGGAGCAGGATCGGCTGGCGGAGCAACGACATGGCCCGAAGGCTACGCCGATCCGCACCGAACCTTCACACCTCCTCCACCCCTTCCGACGGGGAGCGGGCCTACCGTCGTCTGCATGCCGTCCAGCCCCTCCTCACGCACCACGCGCTACGCGATCGCCATGGCCGTGTCCGTCTGCACGGTCCTCTTCCTGCTCCTCGGCATCGGCGCCCTCGGCATCGTCGGCGACGGCGACCGTGACTGGGTCTACCTCGCGGCACCGGCGGTGCTGCTGCTGGTCGCGATCGCGACCCGCTTCCGCCCGCACGGGATGGCGTACGCCCTCGGCGCCGCGGCGCTGACGACCGTGGTCGCGGGTGCGGTGGCCATCGGCATGGTCGCGACGGACGACGTGGCGGCTTCCGTCCCCGACATCGTCATGCTGACCGCGATGTACGCCGGGCTGTTCGCCGTCGGCGCCTGGCTGTTCGCGCGGGTCAGGGTGTCCGGCGCCTGAGGGTGGCGGCACCCAGCGCCAGCGATGCGAGCGCGAAGCACGCCACGACCGTGACGTCGCGCCACACCTCCAGCGTGTCGGCCGCGCCGACGAGCTCCTGCATCGCGTCGACGGCGTACGACATCGGCAGCACGTCGCTGATCGCCTCGAGCACGCCCGGCATCGCCTCGCGAGGGACGAAGAGCCCGCACAGCAGGATCTGCGGCAGCACGAAGGCCGGCATGAACTGCACCGCCTGGAACTCGGTCGTCGCGAAGGCGCTGACCAGCAGGCCGAGCGCCGTGCCGAGGACGGCGTCGGCGACGGCGACCACGCCGAGCAGCCAGACCGGACCCTGCACCTCCAGGCCGAGCAGACCGACGCTGACTGCGACTGCCAGCGCCGACTGGACCGCGGCGAGCAGGCCGAACGCGAGGGCGTAGCCGAGCAGGAAGTCGAGCTTGCCGAGGGGCATCGTGAGCAGTCGCTCGAGCGTCCCGGACGAGCGCTCGCGCAGGGTCGTCACGCTCGTCACCAGGAACATGACGATGAAGGGGAACATCGCGAGCAGGCCCGGCCCGAAGCGGTCGAACAGCAAGGGGTCGAGGTCCTGGAACATCCACCAGAGCAGGCTGATCAGCGCGCACGGCACCACCAGCAGCATCGCCAGGGTGCGGTGGTCGCGGCGGACCTGGCGCAATACGCGGCCAGCGACGGCGAGGGTGACGCGGGCGTTCACTGCGGGGCTCCTGTCTTCTCGACGAGGTGGAGGAAGGCCTGCTCGATGTCCCGTGCGCCGGTCCGCTCACGGATCTGCTCCGGCGACCCGTCGGCGATGATCCGTCCCTCGCGCATGAGCAGCAGCCGGTCGCTGCGCTCGGCCTCGTCCATGACGTGGCTCGACACGAGCACCGCGGCTCCCCCCTCGGCGATCCGGTGGAACAGCTCCCACAGGTCGCGGCGCAGCACCGGGTCGAGGCCGACCGTCGGCTCGTCGAGCACCAGCACGTCAGGCGTGCCGAGCAGCGCCACCGCCAGGCTGACCCGGCTGCGCTGGCCGCCCGAGAGGCTGCCCACGACCTGCGAGCGGTGGTCGTCGAGCCCGACCGCCGCGACGGCCTCGTCGACCTGGCCCGGGTCGACGCCGAGGACGCGGGCGAAGAACGCGAGGTTCTCGGCAACGGTCAGGTCGTCGTAGACGCTCGCCGCCTGGGTGACGTACCCGACCCGGGTCCGCAGCGGCTGGCTGCCGGCAGGCTCGCCGAGCACCTCGACCGTGCCGGACCGCACCCGCTGCGCACCCACCAGGCAGCGCATCAGGGTGGTCTTGCCGCACCCACTGGGCCCGAGCAGCCCCGTGACGCCGGCCGCGATGTCCAGCGAGATGCCGGGCAGGACCTCACGGGAGCCGCGTACGACGACCAGGTCGCGTACCTCGATGACGTTTTTCATCATGTGTTGAATTGTGCGCGCGGAGGCGGACCCCGTCAACCCCCCGGCGGGCGGACGGACGAGCGGAGGGGCGTACGTCAGGGGAGGTCGCCGGTGAGGTAGTGCTGGATCACCGGGCCGACCCGCCCGACCACGTCCTCGGCGGGCATGTCGGCCATCGCGGGCAGGGCGATGAGGTAGCGGGTGACGAGGAGACCGACGACCTGGCTGGCCACGAGCGGGACCCGTACGTCGGGCCGGTCCGTGACGAGCTGGGCGAGGGCAGGGCCGACGACGACCGGGATGAACCCGTCCTTGAGCAGGGTCGCGCCGTCCTCGCTGAGCACCGATCGCGCCACCGCCAGCAGCCGCACCTGGTGCTCCGGGTCGTCCCAGACCGAGAGCAACGTCCGGACCAGCCGCTCCCCCGCACCGTCCGGCCCCTGGGCGATGACGGGTACGAGCAGCTGGCGCGGGTCGACCGGCATCTCCAGCGCGGCGAGGAAGAGGTCGTCCTTGGTGCCGAAGTAGTGGTGCACCAGGGCCGGGTCGACTCCGGCGGAGGCTGCGACGGCGCGGATCGTCGTGCCGCGGAACCCCTTCCCGGCGAACGACGTACGTGCCGCGGCGAGGACCTCCGCACGGGTGTCCGGGGCGCCCGGGCGACGACCTCGGGACGTGCGGGCAGTCACGGACGGCTCACGGGGTGGTCACCCCGAGGTGCGCCCGGGCGAACTCGAGCGACTCGGCGAGGTCGGCCTCGCGCTCGGCCCGGCTGGCGGCCCGGCGGGTGTTGATCTCGAGCACGACGTGGCCCGAGAAGCCGGTGCCCGCGAGGTGTCGCAGGAACGCGTCGGCCTGCATCACGCCGCGACCCGGCACGAGGTGCTCGTCCTTGGCCGACCCGGTGCCGTCGGTGAGGTGGATGTGGCGCAGGCTCTCGCCCATCCGCTCGGCCATCGCGATGACGTCGCTGCGCGCGATGGCGGCGTGGGAGAGGTCGATGGTGGTGTTGGCGTAGTCCTGCGAGCTGGGGTCCCACCCGGGGAGGTACATCTCCATCCCGCGCCGCGAGGACGCCCGCCAGGGGTACATGTTCTCGACGGCGAAGGCGATGCCGGTGCGGGCCTCGAGCGAGGCGATGCCCTCGACGAACCCCGCGGCGTAGTCCTTCTGCCAGCGGAACGGCGGGTGGACCACCACGACGTCGGCGCCGACCGCCTCGGCCATCTCGGCCGACCGCTCCAGCTTGCCCCAGGGGTCGGTGCCCCAGACCCGCTGGGTGAAGAGCAGGCACGGCGCGTGGACCGCACAGATGGGCACCTGGTGGTGCTCGCTGAGCTTCTTCACCGCGTCGACCTGCTGGCTGAGCGCGTCGATGCCGACCATCACCTCGACCGCGTCGTAGCCCAGCTGCGCCGCCCACCCGAAGGCGTGCGCCGTCGACTCGGGATAGACCGAGGCGGAGGAGAGGCCGATCAGCGGGGCGGCCATCGTCAGCGCTGCCTGGTGACGACGGAGATCTGGTCGAGGCGCTCGAGGATCACACCCTCGCGCAGGGCCCACGGGCAGATCTCGAGCTCGGCGAGCTCGAAGATGTCCATGCAGGCCTCAGCGACGAGCGCGCCGGGGACGATCTGGTGCGTACGGCTGGGCGAGACGCCCGGCAGGTCGGCGAGCTCCTCGGGCGACATCGCCATCAGCTTGGGGATCCAGGCCGACAGGGTCTCGAGCTCGAGGACGCGCGGCACGAGGGGACCGTCGCCGCTGGGCGCGGCACCGCAGATGCGCGCCAGCGAGCGGAACGTCTTCGAGGTGGCCGCCGCCCGGTCCGGACCGCCGGGGCGCAGCAGGTGCCCGGCGTCACGGGCGATGTCGGCGCGGACCTGCCGTCGCAGGTCGCGGACCGTCTCCTCCGACGGAGTGCCGCCGCCGAACCAGGCTCGCGCCATCCGGGCCGCGCCGAGCGGGAGGGACCACGCGACGTCGGGGGCCTCGTCGGTGCCACCGGCGATCTCGAGCGAGCCGCCGCCGATGTCGAACACGGCGAGCCGGCCGGCCGACCAGCCGAACCAGCGGCGTACGGCCAGGAAGGTCAGCCGCGCCTCGTCCTCGCCCGACAGCACCTCGAGCGTGACGCCGCTGTGCTCCTCCACGTGGGCGAGCACCTCGTAGGAGTTGACGGCGTCGCGCACGGCCGAGGTCGCGAAGCCGAGCATCTCCTCGCAGCCCTTGTCCTCGGCGATCCGCGTCGCCGAGGCACAGAAGTCGGTGAGCGCCTCGATGCCCTCCGGCGTGACCGCACCCTCGTCGTCGAGGTGCTCGGCCAGGCGCAGCGGCTGCTTGTGCGAGGAGGCCGGCAGCGGGGCGGCACCGCCGTGCGCGTCCACCACCAGCAGGTGACCGGTGTTGGATCCGATGTCGAGGACGCCCAGGCGCATGATGTCCAAACTACTAGGCTCATGCAGTGCCCGAAGTAGACCTGGTGTTCCCCCGCGCGTTCGTCGAGTTCGCCGACCCGTCCGACGAGACCCAGGTCTTCCGCTGCGACCTGACCTGGCTCACGTCTGCCTACATGTGCATCTTCGGCCAGGGCTGCGCTGGGATCTACGCCGACGCACCCGACGTCGGCTGCTGCACCCTCGGCGCGCACTTCGCCGACAAGGACGACGAGAAGCGGGTGGCGGGCTTCGTCGCCCAGCTCACCCCCGACGACTGGCAGCTCCACCCCGGACGCGCGGTGAAGAAGTCCGACTGGATCGAGACCGACGACGACGGCGAGCGCAAGACGCTGGTGGTGGAGGTCGACGGACAGCAGGCCTGCGTGTTCCAGAACCGCACCGACTTCACCAACGCCGACGGCCACGTGGGCGCGGGCTGCGCGCTGCACGGGCTCGCGCTGCGCCAGGGCCGCAACCCGCTCGAGACCAAGCCCGACGTGTGCTGGCAGCTGCCGATCCGCCGCCAGTTCCGCGAGGTCGAGCGGCAGGACGGCACGGCCTACACCGAGGTCTCGATCGGCGAGTACGACCGCCGCGGCTGGGGTCCCGGTGGCCACGACCTCGACTGGTACTGCTCCGGCAACACCGAGGCGCACGTCGCCCTCGAACCGGTCTGGGTCACGCACGAGGCCGAGCTCGTCGAGCTGATGGGACCCGAGGCGTACGCCGAGCTGAGCTGGCACTGCGAGGCGCACGTGCGCTCCCGCTCGGCGCTCGCGCTCCACCCGGCGGACCCCTCGCACTTCTGACGCACGCACTTCTGACGCACTTTTGACCGCTGCTCGCACAAAAGTCTTGGCCTTAGCGTTGAAAGTGGCTGTGACGTGCATTACGTTCGAGCGGTGGCCTCCCCCTCCACGTCCTCGGACTCCCCCAGCAGCACGCCCAGCAGCCCGCCCAGCCCCGCCCCCGGCATCCTCGGCGTCTGGTTCATCGGCGCGCGCGGCTCGCTCGCGACCACGGCGACCATCGGGCTCAGCGCCCTCGCCGCGCGCCTGACTGACGAGACCGGGTGCGTGACCGGCCACCCCGACCTCGACCCGCGCGGCCTCGCGGCATGGGCCGACATCGTCGTCGCCGGCCACGACGTCGACACCACCCCGCTCGTCAAGCAGGCGGAGCGGCTGGTCGCGGGAGGCGTGGTGCCGGGGATCCTCGCCCACCAGGTCGCGGGTGAGCTCGAGGCGACCGAGGCGCGGCTGCGCCCGGGCGTACGCGGTGGCGAGGCCGCCGACCAGCGTGCCGACGTCGAGCAGCTGGCAGACGACATCCGCGCCTTCGCCGCGGGCGTCGACCGCGTCGTCGTCATCGACGTCTCCAGCACCGAGGCGCCGCACGACGCGGGTCCCGACGCCGCCACGTGGGCCGACCTCCAGGCAGCCTGGGCAGCGGGCCGCGCACCCCTGTCCCCCAGCTCCACCTATGCCTGCGCCGCACTGCTCGCGGGAGCGCCGTACGTCGCGTTCACGCCGAGCCCCGGCATCGACGTCCCCGCCCTGCTCGAGCTCGCCGCCGAGCGCGGACTGCCCTACGCCGGCAGCGACGGCAAGACCGGCGAGACGCTGGTGAAGTCGGCGCTCGCCCCGATGTTCTCCACCCGGTCGCTCGCCGTGCGCTCGTGGACCTCGATCAACCTGCTCGGCGGCGGCGACGGGTCGACCCTGTCGGACCCCGCGGCCCGGGCGAGCAAGACCGGCACCAAGCGCTCCGGGCTGGAGTCCATGCTCGGGCACGAGGTCCCCGGGCCGATGCACATCGACTACGTCGAGGACCTCGGCGACTGGAAGACCGCGTGGGACCACGTGCGCTTCGACGGTTTCCTCGGCACCCGGATGACCATGCAGTTCACCTGGGAGGGCTGCGACTCGGCGCTCGCCGCGCCGCTCGTTCTCGACCTCGCCCGGCTCACCGGCCGGGCCGCGGCCGCCGGGGAGACCGGGCCCCTGGCGGCCCTCGGGTTCTTCTTCAAGTCGCCGCTCGGCTCGCAGGAGCACCGTCTCGCCCAGCAGTGGGAGACGCTGCTCGCGTGGTCGCGGGAGTGCGCCGACCGGGTGTCGTCGTGAGGCTCGGCGACCTCGTCGAGCTGACCCGCGCCCCCGCTGCTCTCTCGATCCCGGGAGACGCCTGGTCCGGCGCCGCGCACGCAGGTGCAGGGCGCGGGTGGGCGATGCCGCTGGCCTCGACGTGCCTCTACTGGTCCGGGATGGCCTTCAACGACTGGTGCGACCGACGGGTCGACGCCGAGGAGCGGCCCGAGCGCCCGATCCCGTCCGGCCGGATCACCCCGGGAGCCGCGCTCGGGATCGCGGCCGGCCTCGGCGCCGCGGGCCTCGGCATCGCGACCCTCGTCGGAGGCCGGTCGGCGCTGGCGATCGGTGCTCCGCTGGCCGTCATGGTCGTGGCCTACGACGCGGTCGCCAAGGACGCCGCGCTCGGGCCGGTCGCGATGGCCTCCACCCGCGGCCTCGACGTGCTCCTGGGCGCCCACGCCTCCCCCGCGAGCGCCTGGCAGCCCGCCCTCGCCGTCAGCGCCCACACCGCCGGTCTGACCTGGCTCAGCCGTGGCGAGGTCCACGGCACCCGACCCGCGGTCGCCGCCGCCGTCACGGCGGGCACGCTCACCGTGGCGGCCGCGACCGCGCACATTGCCCACCACGACCGGGAGGCCGGCCGCGTCGCCCGGCTGGCCGGCGTCGGCCTCTCGGCGGCGTACGCCGTGGTCGTCGGCCGTGCCCAGGTGCGCGCCGCGCTGGACCCGACCGCGGACGCCGCGCGTACGGCCACGCGCACCGGCATCGGCGGCTTCTCGCTGCTCCAGGGCGCCTGGCTCGCCCGTCGCGGCCGGCTCGGCGCCGCCGCGACGGTCGTCGGCGCAGGTCCCGCCTATCGCGCCCTGTCGAAGCGCTGGAGCCCGACGTGAGCTCGGCAGGGCGCGGACTGCGGCTGGGCTACGGCAGCAACGGCTTCTCCGGCCACCGGTTCCCCGACGCCTGCGCCGTGCTCGCCGGGCTCGGCTACGACGGTGTCGCGCTGACCCTCGACCAGCCGCACCTCGACCCCTTCGCCGACGACGCGGCCGCGCAGACCGCGCGGGCGGCCAAGGCGCTCGCCGACCACGGGCTCGCGGTCGTCATCGAGACGGGCTCGCGCTACGTCCTCGACCCGTGGCACAAGCACGAGCCCACCCTCGTCAGCGACGGTGACCGCGGCCCGCGGGTCGAGCTGCTCACCCGCGCCGTACGCATCGCCGCCGAGCTCGGCGCCGAGGCGATGTCGTGCTGGTCGGGGGTGCTGCCTGAGGGGGCGAGCGCCGAGGAGGGGTGGCGGCGCCTCACCGACGGCCTCGGCCCGGTCCTCGACCTCGCCCACGAGCTCGGCGTCACCGTCTGCTTCGAGCCCGAGCCGGGCATGCACGTCGACACCGTCGAGGAGGCCCTGGAGCTGCGCCGACGCCTCGGCGAGCCCGACCACCTGCGCCTGACCCTCGACCTGGGCCACCTGGTGTGCAACGAGCCGCGCAGCCCCGAGGCGTCGATCGCGCTCGCCGGTCACCTGGTCGGCAACGTGCAGGTCGACGACATGGTGCGCGACGTCCACGAGCACCTCGAGCTCGGCAGCGGCACGCTCGACCTCGACGCGGTGCTGCGGGCGCTGCTCGACACCGGGTTCGCCGGGCTCGCCAGCGTCGAGCTCCCCCGCCACTCCCACGCCGCCCCGGCCGTCGCGGCCCGGCAGATGACGGCCCTGCGCGCGTCGCTGGACCGGCTCGACGAGGACGAAGCCCAATCGTGACGGACATCCGACCCCTGGCCGACCCCGACACCGTGCGCGCCGCGCTCGACGACGCGGCACGCGAGCGCCACGACGCCCTCACCGCCGAGGTCGCCGCCGACCCCTCGCGCCTGGGCCGTACGTTCCCCGCCGCCGCCCGGCAGACCGGGCGCGGACCGCTGCCCGGCGCCGACGGCGTGCTCGTCGAGGACGCCGTACGGGTCGGGCTGGTGCGCGCGGCCGCCCGGGGCCTCGACGCCGACGCACTGCTGGCCGAGCTGCGCGAGCTCTACCGCTACGGCGACAACGACGAGAAGCGGGCGGTCCTGCACGCCCTCGCCGGGGCGCCCAGCGAGCTCGACGGCAGCGACGTGCTGCTCGACGCGCTGCGCACCAACGACACCCGGCTCGTCGCCGCGGCCATGGGGCCGCACAGCGACCGACTCGACGACGACGCGTGGCGCCAGGGCGTCCTCAAGTGCCTGTTCACCGGCGTCCCGGTCGCCGCCGTCACCGGGCTCGCGACCCGCGCCGACCGCGAGCTCGCCGAGATGGTGCAGCGCTACCGGCGCGAGCGCGAGGCGGCCGGGCGCGACGTACCTCCCGACGTGCAGGTCGTGCTCGACGCCTGCGCCGCGTCCCCCCACCAGACGGAGTCCTGATGCGCATCTTCGACCCCCACATCCACATGACGTCGCGCACCACCGACGACTACGAGGCGATGCACGCCGCCGGCGTACGCGCCGTCGTGGAGCCGGCGTTCTGGCTCGGCCAGCCGCGCATGAGCGTCGGCTCGTTCACCGACTACTTCGACGCGCTCGTCGGCTGGGAGCGGTTCCGGGCAGCGCAGTTCGGCATCGCCCACCACTGCACGATCGCGCTCAACCCCAAGGAGGCCAACGACCCGCGCTGCGCCGAGGTGCTCGACGTGCTGCCGCGCTACCTCGCCAAGGACGGCGTCGTCGCGGTCGGCGAGGTCGGCTTCGACTCGATGACGGCCGCGGAGGAGAAGGCCTTCGTCCGCCAGCTCGAGCTGGCGGTGGAGTTCGAGCTCCCGGCGATGGTCCACACCCCGCACCGCGACAAGGAGCAGGGCACCCGCCGCACCCTCGAGCTGGTCGCCGAGTCGGGACTGGCGCCGGGGATGGTCGTGGTCGACCACCTCAACGAGGTCACGGTCGACCAGGTCGACGAGGCCGGCTGCTGGATGGGCTTCTCGATCTATCCCGACACCAAGTTGGACGAGCACCGCATGGTCGCGATCCTCCGGCGCCGGGTCGAGCTGGGCCGCGGGCTCGGCCGGGTGCTGGTCAACTCGGCCGCCGACTGGGGCGCAGCGATCCGCTCAAGACCGCGAAGACCGGCGCGGCGATGCTCGAGGCCGACTTCACCGAGGACGACGTCGACCGGGTGCTCTGGCGCAACCCGGTCGAGTTCTTCGGCCAGAGCGGCCGGCTCCTGCTGGGCGACGACGCCACCGCCGACGCCACCTCTGACGCCATCTCTGACGCCACCGCGACCTTCGAGGGCAACTCGATCCTCCGCGGCTCGCGGGACTGATCGCGATGCGGCTGCGCCACCCCGACGGCACCGTCGTCCACCTCGGCTACGGCACCAACGTGCTGCCCGCCGAGGACGTCGACGGGCTGGTCCGGCAGGTCGGGGCGTACGGCGACCGCCTCCGCCGCCACCTCGACACCGATCGCATCGGGCTCGGGATGTGGCTCCCGGCAGCGGCCGCGCGCACCCTCGCCGCCGACCTCGGTGCCGTCGAGCGGCTGCGCGAGGCGATCGACGCGCACGGCGTCGAGATCGTGACGCTCAACGCCTTCCCCTACGCGGCGTTCCAGGACGAGGTCGTCAAGAAGCGCGTCTACCACCCGACCTGGGCCGAGCAGGCCCGGCTCGACTACACCCTCGACGTCGCCCGGGTGCTCGCCGCGCTGCTGCCCGACGACGCCGCGCGCGGCAGCATCTCCACGCTCCCGCTCGCCTGGCGCGCGCCGTGGCTGGCCGACCGGCAGTCCCACGCCGAGCTCCACCTCAAGACGCTCGCCGAGGGCCTCGCCGAGATCGAGGCCGACACCGGGAGGACCGTACGGGTCGCCTTCGAGCCCGAGCCGGGGTGCGTGATCGAGACGATCGCGGAGGCCGTGGAGCGGCTCGACTCCGCCGACCGCGAGCGCATCGGCGTCTGCCTCGACCTGTGCCACCTCGCCGTCGGGTTCGAGGACGCGACCGACGCGCTCGCACGCCTCGACGCCGCCGGCCTCGACGTGGTCAAGGTGCAGCCCGCCGCCGCCCTCGTCGTCGACGACCCGGCCGACCCGGAGGCACGCGCGGCGCTGGCGGCGTACTCCGAGGACCGCTTCCTGCACCAGGTGCGCCAGCGGGTGGGCACCCGCCTCGCCGCCCGCGACGACCTCCCCGACGCGCTCGGGGGGCGGCGCCCGCTCGACGACCGCTCACCGTGGCGGGTGCACTTCCACGTGCCGGTGCACGCCGACCCCGCCGGTCCCCTGCGCAACAGCCGCGACGAGCTGCGCGAGTCGTTGACGGCGCTGCTCGGCGGCGACACGGCCCGCACCGACCACCTCGAGGTCGAGACCTACACCTGGTCCGTGCTGCCCGGCGGCGCGCCGGCCGACGACGACGCGCTGGCCGCCGGGCTCGCCGCGGAGCTGCGGTGGGTGCGCGACGAGCTGGTCTCCCTCGGCCTGACGCCTCTCGACTGACCTTCCCCGACCCCTCTCGGAACCGCACAGAACAGGACCCCCGCCGTGGCCCACCCCCAGCTGCTCGTCGTCGACCTCGTCGGCCTCACGCCCGACCTGCTCGCCCACATGCCCAGGCTGCGCCGCCTGGCCGACCAGGGCTCGCAGGCGACGCTCGAGCCGGTCCTCCCGGCCGTCACCTGCTCGGTGCAGTCGACCTTCCTGACCGGGCTGCCGCCCTCGGGGCACGGCGCCGTCGGCAACGGGTGGTACTTCCGCGAGCTCGGCGAGGTGTTCCTCTGGCGCCAGCACAACAAGCTCGTCGCGGGGGAGAAGGTCTGGGAGACGATCCGTCGCGAGCGACCCGACTACACGGTCGCCAACGTCTGCTGGTGGTACGCCATGGGCGCGACGACCGACTGGACGGTGACGCCGCGACCGATCTACTACGCCGACGGCAAGAAGGCGCCCGACTGCTACACCCGCCCGCCGGAGCTGCACGACGAGCTCGTCGGCGAGCTGGGCGAGTTCCCGCTGTTCACCTACTGGGGACCGACCGCCGCGATCACCTCGAGCGAGTGGATCATCGCGGCCACCCGCCGGCTGATGCCCCGCGCCGACCTCACCCTCTGCTACGTCCCGCACCTCGACTACGACCTCCAGCGCTTCGGCCCCGACTCCCCCGAGGCCGCCCAGGCCGCGCGCGACGTCGACGCCGCCCTCGCCCCGCTGCTCGACGACGCCGAGCGCGCCGGGGTGACCGTGCTGGTGCTCTCGGAGTACGGCATCACCGCCGCCGACCAGCCGGTCGACGTCAACCGGATGCTGCGCCGCAACGGCCTGCTCGAGGTCTACACGCAGGACGGCATGGAGTACCTCGACCCGTGGACCTCGCGTGCGTTCGCGGTCGCCGACCACCAGGTCGCGCACGTCTACGTCGACGACCCCGCCGACCTCGACGCCGTACGCGCGCTGTGCGCCGAGCTGCCGGGCGTGGACCAGGTGCTCGACCGCGCGGGCCAGGCGGCGTACGGCCTCGACCACGAGCGGTCCGGCGACCTGGTGCTCGTCGCGGACGAGACCGCGTGGTTCACCTACTACTACTGGCTCGACGACGCGCGGGCACCCGACTTCGCGCGCGGCGTGGAGATCCACCGCAAGCCCGGCTACGACCCGGCCGAGCTGTTCTTCGACCCCGAGGACCGGGCGGTGAAGCTCAAGGCGGGCCTGACCCTCGCCAGGAAGATGGCGGGCCTGAGGTACGCGATGAAGGTCGTGCCGCTGGATCCCTCGCCCGTCCGCGGCACCCACGGACGGCTCCCCAAGGAGCCCGCCGCCGGGCCGATGCTCGTGTGCAGCACGCCGGGAGCGGTCGCAGGACCCGTGCCCGCCACGGACGTCCGCGACCTGCTGCTCCGCCTCGCCGGCACCTCTTGACATCAAGAGACCCCGACCCCGGTGTCAGGGCCGCCATGCGTCCGGACCAGAATCTGGTCATGCGCCTGGACCACGTCAGCTTCGCCGCAGGACCTGATGGACTCGCCAGCACCGCCCAGCGCATCGGGGGGCTGCTCGGCACCGACTTCGTCGACGGAGGCATCCATCCCCGCTTCGGCACCCGCAACATGACCCTGCCCCTGGCCGGCGACGTCTACATGGAGATCGTCGAGGTCCTCGACCACCCGGCCAGCGACAAGGCCCCCTTCGGCCAGGCCGTCCGCGCCCGCTCCGCCCTCGGCGGCGGGTGGCTGGGCTGGGTCGTCTCGGTCGCCGACATCGCGCCGATCGAGTCCCGCCTGGGCCGCGAGGCCGTCAAGGGCAACCGGCACCGCCCCGACGGCACCGAGCTGCTGTGGCAGCAGATCGGCGTCAACGGCCTGATCTCCGACCCGCAGCTGCCGTTCTTCATCCAGTGGCACTCCCCGGCCGAGCTGCACCCCAGCAACGGCGCCACGGGCGACTTCTCGCTGGCCACCCTCGAGATCGCCGGTGACCCCCAGCGCGTCAGCGAGTGGCTCGGCGAGACCGTCGAGGCGCCGCTGGAGGACGTGAAGGTCGAGTGGGTCGCCCCCAACGGCACCCCCGGCATCGTCGCGGTCCAGCTGCAGACCCCCAACGGGCTCGTACGTATTTGAGACGAGCAGCGGCGAGCGAGGAACGAGCTCGTCGCGTGGGCTCGGCCAGATCGAGCAAGCCCCACGGCCGAGGCACGAGGTCGTGACGGGCGCGTCGAGATCTCCCTTCCATGAACCCTCGCCCCTCCCCCAACATCTGGAACACCCCCGAGCTCTACGAGCTCGAGAACCGCGCCGCCGACCCGCACGGTCGCATCACCGCCGCGATGCAGGAGATCGGCGACTGGTCCGGTCGCACGATGCTCGACGTCGGCTGCGGCACCGGCTTCCACCTGCCCCTCTGGGCGGAGTCCGCGGCGCAGGTCATCGGGGTCGAGCCCCATCCCCCGCTGGTGCCGTTGGCGAGGCGGCGTACGAAGCGGCTCCGGAACGTCACGGTGCTCAAGGGCATGGCCGAGTCGCTGCCCGTGCGCGACGCGTCGGTCGACGTGGTGCACGCGCGCTGGGCCTACTTCTTCGGCCCCGGCTCCGAGCCGGGGCTGCGTGAGCTCGACCGGGTCGTACGCCGGGGCGGCACGGCCTTCGTGATCGACAACGACCCGAACAGGTCCACCTTCGGCGGCTGGTTCCGCCGCGGCTTCCCCGAGGTGGACCCCGACGCCGTGGAGCGCTTCTGGTCGACCCACGGCTGGAGCCGGCGCGAGATCGACATGGGATGGTCGTTCACGTCGCGTGAGGCGCTCGAGGCCGTCGTACGCATCGAGCTACCGCCCGAGGCCGCCGAGGAGGCGCTCGCCTCGCACACCGGCACCGAGGTCGACTACGCGGTCAACCTCTGGTGGCGCGAGTTCTAGCCGGACGCCCGTCGGGGCGTCGCTAGCTCGACTCGCGGATCGCCAGCGTCGGCTCGAGCAGGACGCCCCGCGTCTCGACGGGCTGGTGCGACAGCAGCGCGCGCAGGGTGCGGACGATCTCGACCGCCACGTCCTCCAGCGGCTGGCGTACGGAGGTGAGGCCCACCGGGTAGACCTGGGCCACCTGGGAGTCGTCGAAGCCGACCACCGCGATGTCCTTGCCGGGCGCGAGCTGGCGGATCCAGAGCGTGTGCAGCACCCCCATCGCGAGGGTGTCCGACGCGCACACGAACGCGGTGGGCGCGGACTCGTCGAGCAGGACGGCGGCTGCCTCGGCGCCGCTGTGCACGACGTCCTCGACGCGGGAGGCGAGACCGGTCGTGGAGAGGCCGTTGGCGTGCATCGTGCGGACCCAGCCCGAGCGGCGGTCCTCCCCGATCGGGGAGTCCTTGCGCCAGCCGATCCACGCGATGCGCGTGTGGCCGCGGTCGATGAGGTGCTGGGTGGCGAGCGCGATGCCGGCGGCGCCGTCGACGTCGACCCAGATGTGGCGGGCCCCGTCGTCGTCCCACGGTCGGCCGAACGCGACGAACGGCGCGCGCTGCTGGCTCAGCCACGCGGCCTGGGGGTTGCCGAGGTAGGTGTCGGTGACGACGAAGGCGTCCACCGCCGTCGAGCGGAGCAGGTTGTCGTAGCCGCCGATGGGGTCCTCGTCGTCGCCCGGGAAGAGCAGGACGTGGTAGCCGACCTCCTCGCTGGCCTCGACCAGCGAGTGCACGAAGCGGTCCATCGCCGCGTTGGCCGTGCCCTCCTGCGCGGGCGCGAACCGCAGCCCGATCAGGGACGACGTACGGGTGCGGAGGTTGCGCGCCGCACGGTTGGGCGAGTAGCCGAGCTCGGCGATCGTCTGGCGGACCCGCTCGAGGGTGTCGGGGCGCAGGAGGTCGGGGTTGTTGACCGCGTTGGAGACGGTCTGCCGCGAGACGCCGGCACGCTCGGCGACGTCGGCGAGGGTGGGCGGGGTGACGGGCAACGTGCTGCTCGACCGGTGCTCGCTGCGTGCCATGCCTCACTCCCCCTCGATCGCCCTAGATCGATCCAATGGAGGTGAGCATAAGCCCCGGGGCGCGCGCGACACGCCCGCCCAACGGGTGAAGGGCCCTTGCGAGTATGAGTCGCAAGGGCCCTTCAGTGACCGGATCGTGTGACGACCTCCGGTCGACGGCTCGTCCCCGATGGTCCCCGCGCCTGCGTCACCCAGTCGCGGCGGCCGGTCCGCCGAAGCGTCCCAACCGGATGGACCCTCGTCCCCGAGCTGCCCCGCCGCCCGTTGCCGGGCTGCGTGGGAGAAGTTCTACGCGGTCGTACGAGCCGGGCGCAAGGGGTTCCGACTGCCGATCTGCTCCTCCACGTCCCGTCCACCGATCACGGGCGTCCGTCCCCAGCCGCGGGGCCCTTCGTCCACAGGATCCGGGCGTGATCCACAGGCTGCGGACCGACCTGTGGAGAGGTGGTCCGGACCGGGCGCGCCGGGGCTCGGGTGTCGGTGGGCTCACCTAGCGTTGCCCCCATGTCGACGAAGGCCGCACGGACCCGCTCCTCCTACCGGTGCACCGAGTGCGGGTGGGAGGCGGCCAAGTGGGTCGGCCGGTGCGGGGAGTGCCAGGCGTGGGGGTCGGTCGTCGAGGCCGGCGCGCCGACCCTGCGCGCCGCCGCCGGCCCCGTGTCGACCCCGGCCGTGCCGATCGGCCAGGTGGCGATCACCGAGTCCGTCGCCCGCACGAGCGGCGTGCCCGAGCTCGACCGCGTCCTCGGCGGCGGGCTGGTGCCGGGCGCGGCGATCCTGCTCGCCGGCGAGCCCGGTGTCGGCAAGAGCACCCTGCTGCTCGAGGTCGCCGCGCAGACAGCCCGGACCCGCCAGCGCACCCTCTACGTCACCGGCGAGGAGTCCGCGGCCCAGGTGCGCCTGCGAGCCGACCGCACGGGCGGCGTGCACGACGAGCTGTTCCTGGCCGCAGAGACCGACCTCGGGGCCGTGCTGACCCACATCGAGGACGTACGCCCCACGCTGCTGGTCGTCGACTCCGTGCAGACCATCGGCGCTTCGGGCGTCGACGGCGTGCCGGGCGGCGTGACGCAGGTCAAGGAGGTCGCCGCCGCGCTCATCCGCGTCGCCAAGACCCGCAACATCACCACGATGATCGTCGGCCACGTCACCAAGGACGGCTCCATCGCCGGTCCGCGGGTGCTCGAGCACCTCGTCGACGTGGTCCTCCACTTCGAGGGCGACCGCAACTCCCGCTTCCGGATGGTCCGCGCGATGAAGAACCGGTACGGCCCGGTCGACGAGGTCGGCTGCTTCGACCTGTCCTCCGATGGCATCCAGGCCGTCACCGACCCGACCGGCCTCTTCGTCGAGCACCACACCCAGGACGTCTCCGGCACCTGCGTGGCGGTGACCATGGAGGGCCGGCGCCCGCTGCTCGCCGAGGTGCAGGCGCTGCTGACGCCGTCACCGCTGGAGCGCCCGCGCCGTACGGTCTCGGGCGTCGAGTCGTCGCGCGTCGACATGGTGCTCGCGGTCCTCCAGCGCCACGCCGGCCTGCGCATCGCCGGCAGCGACACCTTCGTGGCGACCGTCGGCGGCGCCAAGCTCCACGACCCGGCGGTCGACCTCGCCCTCGCCGTGGCCGTCGCCAGCTCCCACCTCGGCGTCCCGCCGCCGCGCGGGGCGGTGGCCATCGGCGAGATCGGCCTCGCCGGCGAGCTCCGCCGGGTCCGCGACCTGCCGCAACGCATCGCCGAGGCGTCCCGGCTCGGCTTCAAGGTGGCCGTGGTCCCCCGCGGCCGGGCGCTTCCCAGCGAGCGCGGGATCCCGTCGCGCCGCGTGGTCGACGGCCTGCGCGTGGTCGAGGTCGACGACGTGGTCGGGGCCCTGCTCACGCTCGACCTGACGCCGCCGCTCTAGACGACGAGCCCGGCAGGTCACGGCTTGCTCACGAAATCGGCGCGGTGGCACGACTCGCCCCTACACTGCACCGGGGCGCACGGGGTCGCCCACGGAGGGCAGGTGGAGGGACCGGTGGCAGAGCGCATCGACGAGCAGCTGCGGCTGCGCGCGACCCTGGCCTCGATAGCACCGGGCACCCCGCTGCGCGACGGGCTCGAGCGGATCCTGCGCGGGCGTACGGGCGCGCTGATCGTGCTCGGCCAGGACAAGACGGTCGAGTCGATCGCGACCGGCGGCTTCACCCTCGACGTGCCGTTCACCGCCACCGGCCTGCGCGAGCTCGCCAAGATGGACGGCGCGATCATCCTCGACAAGGACATCACCCGGGTGCACCGCGCGGCGGTCCACCTGATGCCCGACCACACGATCCCCTCGGAGGAGACCGGCACCCGGCACCGGACGGCGGAGCGGGTGGCCAAGCAGACCGGGCACCCGGTCATCTCGGTGTCGCAGTCGATGCAGATCATCGCGGCCTACGTCGGCGAGATCCGCCACGTCCTCGAGGACTCCGGCAAGATCCTGTCCCGCGCCAACCAGGCGCTCGCGACGCTCGAGCGCTACAAGCTGCGCCTCGACGAGGTCTCGGCCACGCTGTCCGCGCTCGAGATCGAGGACCTGGTGACCGTGCGCGACGTCGCGGTCGTCGCCCAGCGCCTCGAGATGGTCATCCGGATCGCCCGCGAGATCGAGGACTACGTCCTCGAGCTCGGCACCGACGGACGCCTGCTGTCCCTCCAGCTCGAGGAGCTCGTCACCGGCGTCGACGCGGAGCGCGAGCTGGTCGTGCGCGACTACCTCCCCGGCGGCCGGCGACGCCACGCCAGCCCCGCCTCCCACCTCGCCGAGCTCGAGGCGCTGTCGCCGACCGAGCTCGTCGACCCCGCCTCGGTGGCCCGCGCGATCGGGCTGGGCGGCGCGGAGCACCTCGACGCAGCCGTGGCCCCCCGCGGCTACCGGCTGCTCGCCAAGGTCCCGCGGCTGCCGCCCGCCGTCGTCGACCGCCTCGTCGACCACTTCGGCGGGCTCCAGCAGCTGCTCTCCGCCGGCATCGACGACCTCCAGGCCGTCGAGGGCGTCGGCGAGCTGCGCGCGCGGAGCGTGCGCGAGGGGCTCTCACGCCTCGCCGAGTCGAGCATCACCGAGCGCTACATCTGAGACGCGCAGCCGGCTGCGAGGAACGAGCAGTCGGCGTGGGCGCGGCCAGATCGAGTAGGCCCGCGGCTGAGGAACGAAGCCGCGCAAGGCCGTATCGAGATCTCCCCACGGGAGGTCCGCGATCATCGGAGATCCTCGGGCCACATCCGCCGCACGTGCCCGACTCCTGGCCCCTGATCCGCCGGTCCGGGGGCCAGGACCGCCGCACGTGCGGACGTACGGCGTACGGCGTCCCGCCCGCACACCCGCGACACGCCCGCGAGCGGTGGCCCACCCACACTCCGAGTGCCGCGAATGTCGCGCAGGCACCGCCCACCCGCGCGGCGTACGCCGACACGCCCGCGAGCGGTGGCCCACCCACCATCCGAGCTACCCGAATGTCGCTCACCCACCGCCCACCCGAGCGGCGGCGCGGCGCCACATCGGCGGCCTCACTCCAGCAGCAGCACGCCGATCGCGGACACGAGGTTGAGCAGCACGAATCCGCCCGCCACGACCACGGCGATCACCACCGGGTAGCGGCCACGGGGTTCGCCGAGCCGCATCGCCCGGCGCCCGTAGTGCACCACCAGCACGGCCGGCAGCACGAAGACGACGAGCGCCGGCCCCGCGGCGAGCACCATGACCCACCACTCCGCGGTCTCGGAGCCGCCCGACGGGTGGCCCAGCGCGGAGGCGATGCCCTCGCCGATGCCGAAGGCGAGGAAGAAGGTCGCGACGAAGCCGAGCAGCGACCACCAGGCCCGGGTGAGGGACGTCCGGGCGTCCGACCCGGTGCGTACGTCGGTCGACATCTCCCTCACCCCAACGCGACCACGAGACCCACGAAGGCCACCACGCCGAGCAGGGCGAGGGCGACCCCGACCTCGGCCAGGCGCTGCCGGTCCCCGTCCCGCGACCAGTAGTAGCCGATGGGTACGCCGGCCAGGCCGACCGGGAGCCACACCAGCCCGACGACGCGCGCCCAGTCGGGCGGGTTCACACCATCGGCGAGGCTGAGCACGTACGCATACGCGACGGCCAGCGTGAACAGCACCCCCAGCACCAGGGTGACGGGGCCGGCGACGCTCGCGCCGGGAAGGACGCCGCGCCTCTCGAGGGTCCTCATGACACACCTCCTCCGACACCACCATCATCCCGCCAGGCGGTGGGAAACGGCAGGGTCGAAGGACCTGACTGCGGCACTCAGCCGGCAGAGTTGCCCGCGCCGTCCTCACCGGGCGTGTGCGAGGTGTCCGCGTCCTTGTCCGTCTGCTTGCCACCCTGCTGCTGCGGCTCGGCGGTCTGCGTGATCACCTCGGGCTGCCGACCGACCAGCTCGAACTGGACGTCGGTGCCGGAGCCGCCGAGAGCGGCCGCCTGCACGTGGTAGAAGCCGACCCTCGCCCAGTCGGTCCACTTCGTGCACCCCTCGTCGGAGCGCCTGCCCGACCACGTGACGACGACGGGCGCGTCGACGGCCTGCCGGACCACGACGTCCTGCGGGGGGATGGACGCGGGGCACTCCCGGCTGCTCCAGATGTAGTCGCTGCCGGACGTGATGGTCACCGTCATCGTCTCCGGCGACGCCTGCCACGTGCAGGCCTCGGTGACGACGGTGCGCAGGTTGATCGTGATCGGGATGTCGGCGCCACCTGCGGCCGACGCGAGTGCAGGCGTGGCGACGATGTCGGACGGATCGCACGGCCCCGACGGCTCGGCCAGGACCGGCTCGGGCGGAACGGTCTCCTGCGGGACCTGGTCGCGCTTCTTGCCCTTCTTGCCCTTCTTGCCCTTGCCGGGCGCCACCTGCGAGGTCGGCCCCGCGGCCGGGGCAGGCGTCGTCTCGACGGTGGCGCCGGCCTGCGTCGCGGTCCCGCTCGCGTCGTCCCTGGCGTCGGACGAGCCGCCGAGCACGCGCGCGAGCACGACGACGAGCAGCAGCGGGATGCCGAGGACCACGAGGCGCCGGGTCCAGTAGACCCGGGCCGGCAGCGGCCCGCGAGGTCGTACGGTCGTCGCCATGGGGTCAGGCTAGGCAGCGAGCGGCCCGTCTCTGCGGAGGCGCACCGGCTCACCTACGATCGCGGGCGATGGACGCTCCCGAGACCCGTGCGCTGCACGACGCCGTGCTCGACTGGTTCGACGCCCACGCGCGTGAGCTGCCCTGGCGCGGTGACGCCGCGACGCCCTGGTCGGTGATGGTCAGCGAGTTCATGCTCCAGCAGACCCCGGTCGCCCGGGTGCTCCCGGTGCACGCGGCCTGGCTGGAGCGCTGGCCCGCGCCTGCCGACCTCGCCGCGGACACCACCGGCGTGGCCGTACGCATGTGGGGCCGGCTCGGCTACCCGCGCCGCGCCCTGCGCCTGCACGCCGCCGCCGTCGCCATCGTCGAGCGGCACGACGGCGAGGTGCCCCGCTCGTACGGCGACCTGCTCGCGCTGCCCGGCGTCGGGGACTACACCGCCTCCGCCGTCGCCAGCTTCGCCTTCGGCCAGCGACACGTCGTCCTCGACACCAACGTCCGGCGGGTCCTGGTGCGCGCGGTCTCCGGCCGGGAGTTCCCGGCACCGGCCGTCACCCGCGCCGAGCGCGACGTGGCGACCGCGCTGCTCCCCGACGACGAGGCCACCGCTGCCACGTGGGCGGTCGCGACGATGGAGCTCGGCGCCCTCGTGTGCACCGCGCGCCAGCCGACGTGCGACGCCTGCCCGATCGCGACGGAGTGCCGGTGGCGAGCGGCCGGCTTCCCGGCGTACGACGGCCCGCCCCGCCGCGGCCAGGCGTGGGACGGCACCGACCGGCAGTGCCGCGGACGCATCATGGCGCTGGCGCGCGAGGGCGACTCGGTCTCGGCCGACCAGGTCGCGGCGGTGTGGCCGGCCGCGGACCAGCGCGAGCGGTGCCTGACGGGGCTGGTCGCCGACGGGCTCCTGACGCAGATCACCCCGGGGCGCTGGGCGCTCCCGGGGTGATCAGTGACCGCCTGTCTCCAGGCGGCCGTGATCAGGCCTCGTTGGTCTTCGGCACGTCCGTCGGGCCGGCCGAGTCGTCCGGACCGTCACCGGTCGGGCCCTCGACCACCGTCTCGAGCGGCGGCATGTCGGGGACGGCGGAGTTCTTCTGGCCGCGGAAGGTGAACTTCGCCTCCACGCCCTCGCCCTCGACGCCCACCAGCACGATCTGGCCGGGGCCGACCTCGCCGAAGAGCATCTTCTCGGCGAGCACGTCCTCGATCTCGCGCTGCACCGTGCGGCGCAGCGGTCGGGCACCGAGGACCGGGTCGAACCCGCGCTCGGCCAGCAGGTCCTTGGCGGGCTGCGTGAGCTCGAGGGACATGTCGCGGTCCTTGAGCCGCAGCTCGACGGCGTCGATCATGTTGTCGACCATCGCGATGATCTGCTCGCGCGACAGCGGCGGGAAGACCACGATCTCGTCGACACGGTTGAGGAACTCGGGGCGGAAGTGCTGCTTGAGCTCCTCCGACACCTTGCTCTTCATCCGCTCGTAGGAGCCCGCGGCATCGCCGGTCTGGCCGAAGCCGAGGTTGACCGACTTGGAGATGTCGCGCGTGCCGAGGTTGGTGGTCATGATGATGACGGTGTTCTTGAAGTCGACGACGCGACCCTGGGAATCCGTCAGGCGACCCTCCTCGAGGATCTGCAGCAGGCTGTTGAAGATGTCGGGGTGCGCCTTCTCGACCTCGTCGAAGAGCACCACGCTGAACGGCTTGCGGCGCACCTTCTCGGTGAGCTGGCCGCCCTCTTCGTAGCCGACGTAGCCGGGAGGCGAGCCGAACAGGCGTGACACCGTGTGCTTCTCGGAGAACTCGCTCATGTCGAGCTGGATCAGCGCGTCCTCGTCGCCGAAGAGGAACTCGGCGAGCGTCTTGGACAGCCACGTCTTGCCGACGCCGGACGGGCCGGCGAAGATGAACGAGCCACCGGGGCGCTTGGGGTCCTTGAGCCCGGCACGCGTACGACGGATCGCGCGGCTGAGGGCCTTGACGGCCTCCTCCTGCCCGATGACGCGCTTGTGGAGCTCGTCCTCCATCTTGAGCAGGCGGGTGGACTCCTCCTCGGAGAGCTTGACGATCGGGATGCCCGTGGCCACGGCCAGGACCTCGGCGATCAGCTCCTCGTCGACCTCGGCGATCTCGTCGAGGTCACCGGCGCGCCACTGCTTCTCGCGCTCCGAGCGGCGGGCGGAGAGCTGCTTCTCCTCGTCGCGCAGGCGGGCCGCGGCCTCGAAGTCCTGCCCGTCGATCGCGGCCTCCTTGCGCTGGCGTACGTCGGCGATCTTCTCGTCGTACTCGCGCAGGTCCGGCGGTGCGGTCATCCGGCGGATGCGCAGTCGCGAGCCCGCCTCGTCGATGAGGTCGATCGCCTTGTCCGGCAGGAACCGGTCGGAGATGTAGCGGTCGGCCAGCGTCGCGGCCGAGACCAGTGCCTCGTCGGTGATGGTGACGCGGTGGTGCGCCTCGTAGCGGTCGCGCAGGCCCTTGAGCATCTCGATGGTGTGCGCGATCGAGGGCTCCTGCACCTGGATCGGCTGGAAGCGACGCTCGAGCGCCGCGTCCTTCTCGAGGTACTTGCGGTACTCGTCGAGGGTGGTGGCGCCGATGGTCTGCAGCTCGCCGCGGGCCAGCATCGGCTTGAGGATGCTGGCGGCGTCGATCGCGCCCTCGGCCGCGCCGGCGCCGACGAGGGTGTGGATCTCGTCGATGAACAGCACGATGTCACCGCGGGTGCGGATCTCCTTGAGCACCTTCTTGAGGCGCTCCTCGAAGTCACCGCGGTAGCGCGACCCGGCGACCAGGGCGCCGAGGTCGAGGGTGTAGATCTGCTTGTCCTTGAGCGTCTCGGGCACGTTGCCCTTGACGATGTCCTGGGCGAGGCCGGCCACGATGGTGGTCTTGCCGACGCCGGGCTCGCCGATGAGGACGGGGTTGTTCTTCGTGCGGCGCGACAGGATCTGCATGACGCGCTCGATCTCCTGCTCGCGACCGATCACCGGGTCGAGCTTGCCCTCGCGCGCGGCTTGGGTGAGGTTCTGGCCGAACTGGTCGAGGACCAGCGAGCTGGACGGCGCCTCGCCGCCCGATCCGGACGTCTGGGCGCCGGCCGTGGCCGACTCCTTGCCCTGGAAGCCGCTGAGCAGCTGGATGACCTGCTGGCGGACCCGGTTGAGATCGGCGCCGAGCTTCTGCAGGACCTGGGCCGCGACGCCCTCGCCCTCCCGGATCAGGCCGAGCAGGATGTGCTCGGTGCCGATGTAGGAGTGGCCGAGCTGGAGCGCCTCGCGCAGCGAGAGCTCGAGCACCTTCTTGGCGCGCGGGGTGAACGGGATGTGGCCGGACGGGGCCTGCTGGCCCTGGCCGATGATCTCCTCGACCTGGGCGCGCACGGCCTCCAGGGAGATGTCGAGGGACTCGAGGGCCTTGGCTGCGACGCCCTCGCCCTCGTGGATGAGGCCGAGCAGGATGTGCTCGGTCCCGATGTAGTTGTGGGAGAGCATGCGGGCCTCTTCCTGGGCCAGCACGACAACTCGCCGGGCTCGGTCGGTGAACCGCTCGAACATGTGCGCTCCTCTACGTCTGCGTGGTCCGCCTGCCCCCCGCCGGGACGGGAGCGCGAACACTGGGCTCAACGCCCGACCTCAGCCTACGTGTTCCCGCCCGACTCACCAGAGCGTCCGCTCACAGCGAACGGCCCCGGCAGGTGCCGGGGCCGTCCGGGGGGGCGGAGATCAGTGCGCGGCGTCGTACGCCTGCTGCACGTCGGCGGAGATGCGGCCGCGCTCCGAGACGTCCATGCCCTGGGCCTTGGCCCACTCGCGGACGTCCTTGGTGTTGGAGGACGACGAACCGCCGCCGCTCGACTTGCGACCGCGGCGGCCGCCACCGGTGACCTTGCGGGCGTGACCGACGTAGCCGCTCATGGCCTCGCGCAGGGCGGCGGCGTTGGCGTCGTTGAGGTCGATCTCGTAGGTGGTGCCGTCGAGGCCGAAGGTCACCGTCTCGGTGGCCTCCGTGCCGTCGAGGTCGTCGACGAGAACGATGTTGACCTTTTGAGCCATGGTCTATTCCTTTGCATTCGGCGGGCCCCGTGAATGCGATTGTGGCAGCAATTCACCACGCAGCACAAAAGGACTCAGGAATTGCGCTCGAAGACGAGTCGCAATCCCTGCAGCGTCAACCACGGAGAATGCTCGGTGAAACACGCACAATCGTCGACGAGAAGCGCGGCCAAATGGCCCGTCGAAATCACAGTGACGTCCTCGACCGGCTCTCCGAGCTCGGCGATCATCCGCGCCACCAGGCCCTCGACCTGCGCCGCGACACCGAAGACCATGCCGCTCTGGAGGGCCTCGACGGTGTTCTTGGCGATCACCGAGCGTGGCCGGACGAGCTCGACCTTGCGCAGCTGGGCGCCACGGCGGCCGAGCGCCTCGAGGGATATCTCGATGCCCGGCGATATCGCACCACCGACGTACTGGCCCGCCCCGTTGACCACGTCGAACGTCGTGGCCGTGCCGAAGTCGACGACGATGGCCGGACCGCCGTAGAGCGTCGCGGCGGCGAGCGAGTTCACGATCCGGTCGGTGCCGACCTCGCGAGGGTTGTCCATCAGCACCGGGATCCCCGTGCGGACGCCGGGCTCGACCACGATCGAGGGGACGTCGCCGAAGTGCCGCTCGAGCATCTCGCGCCACTCGTGCAGGACGGCCGGGACGGTCGCGCACACCGAGATGCCGTCGACGTCGTCGATGCGGTCACCGAGCAGCCCGCGGATCACGATCGACCACTCGTCGGCCGTGCGGCGCTCGTCGCTGTTGACGCGCCAGTGGGCGGTGACCTCGTCGCCGTCGAGCAGACCGAGGAACGTGTGGCTGTTGCCGATGTCGGCCGCAAGCAGGCTCATGGCAGCACGTTCATCGGGGGTCCTGGGTCGTCACCAGGTCCATGCCGATGTCGAAGACCACGACCGAGTGGGTGAGCGCCCCGACCGACACGAAGTCGACGCCGGTCGCGCCGATGCGGGCTGCCCGCTCGAGGGTGATCCCGCCGCTGGCCTCGAGCGGCACGCGACCCGCGGTGCGGCGTACGGCCTCGGTCATCAGCTCGTCGCTCATGTTATCGAGCAGGATGCGCTCGGGCGGCTCGGGGAGCGCGAGCAGCTCGTCGAGCTGGTCGAGGGTGGTCACCTCGACCTCGACCGGCAGCCCGGCGAAGCGCCCCCGGATCGACTCCAGGGCGGGCAGCACTCCCCCGGCGGCGATGACGTGGTTGTCCTTGACCATCGCCATGTCCTGGAGGCTGGTGCGGTGGTTGACGCCGCCGCCGCAGCGCACGGCGTACTTCTGCAGTGCGCGCAGGCCGGGCAGCGTCTTGCGGGTGTCGAGCACCCGCGTCGGCGAGCCGGCCAGCGCGTCGACCCAGCGCGACGTGGCGGTGGCGATGCCGGAGAGGTGGCAGGCCAGGTTGAGGGCGGTCCGCTCGGCCACCAGCATCCGCTGGGTCAGGCCGGTGATGCGCATGACCACGTCGCCCTTCTCGACCCGGGTGCCGTCGGGCAGGCGGTCGGTCACGGTCGCGTCCGCGCCGACCATGTGGAACGCGACCGCCCCGACGCCGAGGCCCGCCACGACGCCGGGCTCGCGGGCGGCGAAGACGGCCTCGCCGCGGGCGTCGGCAGCGATGGTCGAGGAGCTGGTCGGGTCGTCCAGGCGGTGGTCCGGCAGGTCCTCCCCGAGCGCGCGCCCGACGACCTCCCGGACGTGCTCGGGGTCGAGCCCGGCGGCGGTCAGCTCGTCGCGCAGCTCCAGGGGTACGGCGTCGAGGCTCGTCATGCCGTGACCTCCGCGGTCGTGGGGGCGGTCGAAGGGGCGGTCGAAGGATCGGTCGAGGGGGCGTACGTCCACTCCGCCGCGACGGTGCCGTCGGCCTCGAGCCACGAGTCGACGTGGCCGGCCCTGCTGTCGTCGCGGTCGGGGAAGTCCTCGCGCCAGTGCGACCCGCGGGTCTCGGTGCGCAGCGCCGCCGCCTCGGCCAGCGCGGTGCTGACCGTGAGCAGGTTGGTCGTCTCCCACGCAGCCGGACCGACCTCGGCGTCGCCGTGGTCGAGCGAGCCGAGGACGGCGAGCGCCTCCGTGAGGCCGTCGGCCTGCCGGAGCACGCCGACCCGTGAGGTCATCACGTCCTGCATCTCCGGGCGCCGCTCGCCCGACACCAGTCCCTCGGGCCCCTCGTCGACGACGGGTTCGGCCCACGCGCGGAGCTCGCCCGGCAGCACGTCGGCGATGCGGCGGGAGAACACGAGGCCCTCGAGGAGCGAGTTGGAGGCCAGCCGGTTGGCGCCGTGGACGCCGGAGCAGGCCACCTCGCCGGTCGCGTAGAGGCCGGGCACGGTCGTACGCCCCCACAGGTCGGTGGCGACGCCGCCGGAGGCGTAGTGCTGGGCCGGCGCGACCGGGATCAGCTCGGTGACAGGGTCGACGCCGTGCTCGCGGCACACGCCCAGGATCGTGGGAAAGCGCCGCTCCCAGAATCTCGATACGGCGTCTCGTGCCTCACCGCCTACTCGATCACCGAGACGGCTCGCTTCGCTCGCAGGCGTCCCCAGGTGACGCGCGTCGAGCCACATGTGGGGCCTGCCGGTCTCGATCATCCGGCGGGTGATCGCCTTGGCCACCACGTCTCGGGGCGCGAGGTCGGCGAGCTCGTGCTCGCCCTGCATGAAGCGGGTGCCGTCGAAGTCGACGAGGAACGCGCCCTCGCCGCGCACGGCCTCGGAGATCAGCGGCTGCTGGCCCTGCGACTCGGGGCCGAGCCACATCACCGTGGGGTGGAACTGGACGAACTCGAGGTCGCGCAGCCGAGCCCCGGCGCGCATCGCAACGGCCATCCCGTCGCCGGTGGAGACGCTCGGGTTGGTGGACTGGCTGAACACCTGCCCCAGCCCGCCGGAGGCGAGGACCACCGCGCGACAGTGCACGGCGCCGACGCCGTCGTGCTGGCCCTCGCCGAGGACGTGCAGCGTCAGCCCCGCCACCCCGCCGTCGGCGGCGCGGAGCAGGTCGACGGCCAGGGCGTGCTGGATGACCTCGATCTCCCGTGCGTGGTCGACCGCGGCGATGAGCGCCCGCTGGATCTCGGCGCCGGTGGCGTCACCGCCGGCGTGGGCGATGCGGTCGCGGAGGTGGCCGCCCTCGCGGGTCAGGGAGAGCTCGCCGTCGGGGTGGTGGTCGAACTGCGTCCCGAGGGCGATCAGCTCGCGGACGGCGTCGGGCCCCTCGGTGACCAGGATGCGTACGGCCTCGACGTCGCACGCGCCGGCCCCGGCGACGAGGGTGTCGTGCTCGTGCTGCTCGGGGGTGTCGCCGGGCCCGAGGGCCGCGGCGATGCCGCCCTGGGCCCACTGCGTGGAGCCGGCGTTGAGCACGTCCTTGGTGACGACGAGGAGGTGGAGCGAGGGATCAGCCGCGTGGATGCGCAGCGCGGCGGTGAGCCCAGCGATGCCGGACCCGACGACCACGACGTCGGCGCGGGTGGTCCAGCCGGGAGCGGGCGCGCGGAGGCGACCCGGGACCGGCCGGTGCGATGTCATCCGCGCAGGCTACCGAGCAAGCGCGTCACCGCGCTGCAGGGTCTCGTCGCCGAACGTCTCGGCGGGGTCGAACCCCGTGGCGAGGATCTTGTTGTCGGCGTCGACGAACACGACGTGCGGCTTGAGCTCCTTGGCCTCGGCGGTCTCCATCTGGGCGTAGCCGATGAGGATGACGATGTCGCCGGGGTGCACGAGGCGGGCGGCTGCGCCGTTGATGCCGATGACGCCCGAGCCGCGCTCGCCGGCGATCGTGTAGGTCTCGAGGCGGGCGCCGTTGGTGACGTCGACGATGTGCACCAGCTCCCCGGCCAGCAGGTCGGCCGCGTCGAGCAGGTCCTGGTCGACGGTCACCGACCCGACGTAGTGGAGGTCCGCCTGGGTCACGGTGGCCCGGTGGATCTTGGACTTCATCATCGTGCGCAGCATGAGCTGTTCCTCTCAGTGGGTGGTCGAGGCCGCGTACGCGGTCCCCGCCGGTCGCGCATCGGGGGCGATGCGGTCGAAGACGATGGGCAGGTTGTCGATCAGGCGCGTGGTGCCGACCCGCGCCGCGACGAGGATCCGTCCCTCGCCGATCTCCGGCGCCTCGCCGAGGTCGGGCGAGGTGAGGGCGAGGTAGTCGAGCTCGAGCCCGTCCGCCGTCGCCTGCTTGAGGACCGACATCGCGGCCCAGCGCGCGGCCGGCACGCCGTACGGTGCGCGCTCCTGCGCCGCCCGGAGCGCCCGGCTGAGGGCCGTGGCCACCTGCCGCTGGTCGGCGTCGAGATAGCGGTTGCGGCTGGACAGGGCGAGGCCGTCGGGCTCGCGCACGGTCTCCGCCCCGACGATGTCGATGCCGAGGCAGAGGTCGCGGACCATCCGGCGGATGAGGACGAGCTGCTGGTAGTCCTTCTGCCCGAAGACCGCGACGTCGGGCCGGACCAGGCCGAAGAGCTTGGCCACGACCGTGAGCACGCCGTCGAAGTGGCCGGGGCGGGACTCGCCGTCGAGGATCGTGGCCAGCTCCCCGGGGGCGACGGTGACGCCGGCGTGGACAGACTCGTGGCTGAAGCCGCCGGGGTACATCTCCTCGACGCCGGGCGCGAACACGACGTCGACGCCCTCGGCGGCACAGACCTCGAGGTCGGCGTCGAGCGTGCGCGGGTAGCGGTCGAGGTCCTCGGTCGGGGCGAACTGCATCGGGTTGACGAAGATGCTCACGACGACCGGTCCGGACGTGGACGTGCGGGCCGTACGCATGAGGCTGGCGTGGCCGTCGTGCAGTGCGCCCATGGTGGGGACGAACGCGATGCGGTCACCGGACCTGCGGGGCTCGGCGAGCAGGCCGGCGAGCTCCTCGCGGGTGTTCGCGAGGACGGGGGTCGAGGTCATCGACGCGGTTCGATCGGGGTCGGCAGGTGCGCCTGCGCTGCCGCGAGGACCTGCAGCATCTTGGACGCCCGGATCGGCAGCAGCCGGCCGTCGGTGACGGCGCGGTCGAGCGTGGCGTGGGCCATCGCGACGTAGGACGGGAGCGTCTGCGGTGCGTTGGCGACCAGGTCGGCGACGTGGGCGCGCACGGTCTCGACGTCGCCCCGCACGATCGGACCGGTCAGAGCAGCGTCTCCCTGGGCCAGGGAGTTGTCGAGGGCCGCGGTGAGCAGGGGGCGCAGCGTGGCGGCCGGGTCCTCGGCACCGGCGGCCGAGAGGATCTCCATCGCCTCGGCGACAAGGGTGACGAGGTGGTTGGCGCCGTGCGCGAGGCCGGCGTGGTAGAGCGTGCGCCGATCCTCCGGCACCCACATCGGACGGCCGCCGAGGTCGGCGACGAGGGACTCGACGAGCTCGCGGTCGGCCTCGTCGGCGGTGACGCCGAAGACGCAGCCGGCGAGCCGGGGCAGGTCGACCTCGGTGCCGGTGAAGGTCATGGCCGGGTGCATCGCGACCGTACGGGCGCCGACGGCGCGGGCCGGCTCGAGGACGGCGAGCCCGTGGCGGCCGCTCGTGTGCACGACGACCTGGCCCTCACGGATCGCGCCACTGGCGGCGAGCATCGTGACGACGTTGGAGAGCATGTCGTCGGGAACGGTGAGCAGCAGGAGGTCGCAGGCTCGCGCCACGCCGGTCGGCTTGCCGGGGCGTACGCCCGGGAGCAGCGCCTCGATCCGGCCCCGGGAGGCGTCCGACTCGCCCGCTGCGGCGACCACGTCGTGGCCCGCGGCGCGGAGTGCGGCTGCCAGGACGGCGCCGACGCGGCCCGCTCCGACCACGCCGATGTGGTGCTTCGTCATGTCGACCTCTTCGTTTCAGTCCCTCGCGGGTACCGATCTACTGCGATCAACATCGAGCCTACGCCTGCGGATTCCGTGGTGGGAACGCCCCGCGGGCGTGACGCACGCCACGGTCGCCCCGATATCTGAGGACGTGGCGGACGTGACCAGGCCCCTCGGACGTCCACCGCGTCCTCAGATATCGCCTCAGGCGCGCAGGTGCAGCCTGGCGTGGTCGGGGTCGTCGACGACGAACGGGCGCGGGGCGCGGGGCAGCCAGGCGTGGGTGACGTGGTCGACCACGTGGACGCCCTCGGGCGCCGTGATCTCCACGACCCCCTCGGGCACCTCGCCGTCGTGCAGCGCGTTCCAGACCAGCCACTCGCGGCGCTTGCGGCGGTTGCGGATCGAGGTGGCGAAGGACTCCGGGTTGGTCCAGTGGGCGAACTCGTCGCCGTCGAGCCACTTGAGCTCGACGCACAGCCCCTGCGGCAGCGCGAACATCTCGATGCGGTCGGGAGTCGTGCGGATCTCCCACTCCGGCGCCTTGGTGTAGACGTAGTCGGGGCTCATCGGGAAGCCCCACTCCTCGATGTTGCGCAGGCCGAGGTCGAGGTAGGCCTTGCGGTCCGACTCGATGTAGAGCCCGTGGCGCGGGAAGCGGATGACGGCCTCGGCCATCCCGACCTGCCAGGACAGGTCGGCCATCGACACCTCCCCCTCGGTGGTGAGGACCATGTCGCCGTCCCACTTCCACGAGTAGCGGGTGCGGACGTGGGAGAAGCACCAGTTGTAGAAGTAGGCCAGCGAGTGCACGGAGCGCTCGTTGACCGCGAGGTGCTCGGCGCCGGCGCGGGCCACCTGGAAGGGGTACTCCTTCAGCGTGAACTTGTCGGACAGGCCGTGCTCGGCCGCGACGCGCAGCGCCTCGTCGCCGGTGCCGTCGTCGGAGCCGTTGTCGACCAGCAGCACGTGGTCGCAGGCCCGCAGCAGCGGGGGCAGGACGAACCGCAGCCCGGGCGCCTCGTTCTTGACCCGCAGCACGGCCGTGGCGCCGCGGCGCAGCCCGCCGGGCTGGTTCCACGGCCACACGATGTCGAAGTCGCTGTGCCCCTCGAGGTTGGTGATGCCGTGGCCGGAGCCGATGGGGATCGTCACGGCTGGTCGTCCCGGGTGCGTCCCAGGGCCTTGCGCACGCCCCGGCGCACGGACGGCGGGATCGCGGCGCGTACGTCGTGGGGGACCCGGTCGGCGAGGGACCTCGACGCCTCGGCGGCCTCGGCCCGGGCGCGCCGGCGCGCCTGGTGGCGGGCGTGCTCGGCGGTCGAGCGGCTGATCGCCGCGGCCTCCTCGTAGAGGTCGACGTACTCCGCGCGGAGCTCGTCGAAGGTCGCGTGGGCGGCCGCGGTGTCGCCGCCCTCGTCGGCCAGCTTGTTGAGCTCGTCCCACGTGGCGGCGGTGAGCTCGTGGAGCCGGCTGGGCAGCCCGAGGTCGTCGAGGGTGGAGGTGACCCGGCGCAGGTTGGGGTCGATGAAGCGGTGCACCTCGCGGATCTGGTCGCTGCGGGTGTGGATGATCGTCTGGAGGTCGAGGGCGTGACCGAGCGCGGTGGCGGTCCTGACCCAGTCGGTGAGCAGGTCCTCGTAGCGGACGAAGACGCGGCCCCCGTCGCCCTCTGCGGGACGGGTGGCGCGCTCGGTGTGCAGCAGCATGTTGACCCAGCTCGCCGCGAGGTGGGCCGAGCCGAGCTTGTTGGCGTAGTACTTCTGCTTGGAGCCGACGACCTCGGCCGGCGGGCGCAGCATCGTGGCGAACACCGGCGTGGCGCCCGTACGAATCGCCGCGACCCGCCAGAGGCCGAGGAACCAGCTCAGCCGCGGGTCCTTGATCACCAGCTCGGGGTGCTCGGCGAAGTGCGGCTCGAGCCACTCGCTCACCCGGATGCGGGCGGGCTCGCGACTGCAGATGCGCCCGGTGTCGAACCAGGCCTCGGGGCGGCTGTCGCTGACCTGGACCAGGGCCTCGGCGAGCCACTCGTCGTGCACGTCCACGACCCACTGCGGCTCGCTGAAGCCGCGCGGGTTGGAGTCGTCCGGCGGCACCTCGGGGAGCGGGACGTGCATGCCGAGCCTCGACACGATGCCGGCCAGCGTGCTGGTGCCGCTGCGGCCGGCGCCGGCGACGAAGAGCACCTTGCGCGGCACTCCGTCGGGGTTCATCTCGTCGATCGCTCTGGGCTGCTCGGTCACGGCGGGCAGCCTACCGGCGGCCCGGCCCGCGCCTCCCGCACCACTAGGCTCGCGGCCCATGAAGAGGCTCTTCCAGCGCGCTCCCCTCGTCGGCGTGGTGATCCCCGCCTGGGGCGTGGAGGACTACCTCGACGACTGCATCCGCTCGCTCCTCGCCCAGACGCACCGCCGCTGGGAGGCGGTGATCGTGGACGACGGCGCCACCGACCGCACCGGGGAGGTCGCCGACGACTGGGCGCGGCGCGACAACCGGATCAGCGTCGTGCACTCCGTCAACGGCGGCCTCGGCGCCGCCCGCAACCTCGGCGTCTCGCACGTGCGAGGCGACTACCTCGCGTTCCTCGACTCCGACGACGTGCTGCCGGCGACGGCGTACGCCGACCTGGTGGGCGCGCTCGAGGAGTCGGGCTCGGACTTCGCGACGGGCTCGATCGTGCGCTGGGAGGGGGACGCGCTGGTCGAGCCGCCGTGGATGCACCGGCTGCACCGCCCGCTGCGGGGCGCGCGCGTCGAGGACCGGCCGGAGATCCTCGGCGACGTCTTCGCGTGGAACAAGGTGTGGCGCCGCTCCGCCTGGGACGCCGCCGGCCTCTCCTGGCCCGAGGGGATCCGCTACGAGGACCAGCCGACCACGACCCGGGCCTTCCTCGACGGCACCTTCGACGTCCTCGACGAGGTGGTCTACCGCTGGCGGATCCGCGAGGGCTCGATCACCCAGACCCGGGCCTCCTCGGTCCAGGACCTCTCCGACCGGTGGGAGACCAAGCGGATGTCCCTCGCGGCTGTCCGCGAGCACGGCTCCGCGGAGGTCGAGGAGGTCTTCGTCGACCGGGTGCTCGCGGGAGACCTGTGGCGCTACTTCCTGCTGGTGCCGGGGTGCACGCCCGAGTGGTGGCGGCTGTTGCGTTCCGGCGTGCTGGAGCTGTGGGGGCAGCGCTCGCTGGTGCACAGCGGGCTGCCGCCGGTGCACCGGCTCGCGGGCTGGCTCGTCGAGCAGGACCGCCGCGCAGAGGTTGCCTCGCTGATGGAGTGGGTCACCACCCTCGACGGACCGGCACCGCGGGTCCAGGACGTCGAGACCGGTGCGTGGCGGCTGTCGGTGCCCCACGCGGTGGTCGACGAGACCACCGTGGCCCCGGAGGCGTTGGCGCTCCGGGACCACGAGGTGTGACGCCCTGGATCTCGATACGCCCGATCAGCGGCTTCGTGCCTCAGCCGCTGGGCTACTCGATCTGGCCGGGCCCACGCCGCGAGCTCGTGCCTCGCTCGCAGCTGCCCGACTCACAGCAGGCCCTCGGACTCGAGGAACTCCTGCGCGACGTCGGCCGGCTGCTCGCGGTCGATCTGGACGCTGACGAGCAGCTGCCCGAGCGTGTCGTTGTCGAGCGCGGCCATCAGGTCGTTGAGCGGGCCCTCGATGTCGGGGTTGTCGGCGAGGAACTCGGTCGACACCGCCGGGATGAGGTTCTGGGCGGGCTGGATGCCGCGGTCGTCCTCGAGCAGGAGCAGGCCCTGCTCCTCGAGCGTGCCGTCGAGCGTGCTGGTCTGGCCGAGCTGCGCCTCTCCGTCGAGCACGGCCTGGAACGTCTCGGTGGAGGCGTAGCCCAGCGGCTCGAGGGTGATGTCGATGCCGTAGGTGTCGACGAGGCCCTTCTCGCAGTCGGTGCGGCCCTTGCAGTCGGGCGCAGCGGCGAGCGTCACGGACTGGCCCTCGAGGTCGGACAGCTTGGTGACGCCCTCGGCGTCGGAGAACTCCTGGCTGGTGAAGTAGCCGTTGGCCGAGAACGCCTCGGACGGCTCGAGCAGCGTGATGCCCTTCTCCTCGAGCAGGTCGGCGCCGGCGTCGATGGTCTCCTGGGCGTCGCTGGTCGACAGCGGCTCGGCGTCAGGGCCGTTGGCGTCGGTGTTGAGCTGGTCGACGATGCCGGCGACGTACTCGGGGGCGATCTGGACCGCGTCGGGCATCTCGTTGAGGTAGACCGGGCGGGTGTCGACCAGGCGGGTCTCGACCTCGTAGCCCTGGGCCTCGAGGACCTGCTGGTACATCGCGGTGACGAGGGCGGCCTCGTCGAAGCTCTGGGAGCCGATGACGACGGACGTGCCCTCACCCCCGCCCGAGCCCGAGGTGGGCTCGTCGTTCTCGGCTGCGAGGTCGTCGCCGGCGCAGCCGGCCAGCAGGGCGGTCAGGGCCAGCCCGGTCACCGCCAGCAGCGGACGTCGTACGTGCATGAGTGTCAACCTTCTGTGTCCCGCGGCACGGGCCGCGCGTGTCCGGTGATGCGAGCGAGTCCGCTCAGCTCCCGGTGGGAGCCTCTTCCACCGTAGCCGGGGCCGCCGACAGCGGCTCCACTCCACCGGGTGACGATGAGCGCGACGGTGCGCTCGGCATGGGGTCGACGGCGCGCTGGACCGCTGCCGCGGCGAGCTCGAGCACCAGCGCCACGAGCGCGACCACCACCGCCCCCGCCATGCCCTGGGCGTAGTCGTTGCGGGCGAAGCCCTCGGTGATGATGCGCCCGAGTCCCGGCCCGGCGACGAGGGCGGCGATGGTGGCGGTCGCCCACACCTGCACCAGCGCGAGGCGTACGCCCGAGGCCACCACCGGCAGCGCGAGGGGCAGCTCCACGCGCCAGAAGCGTTGCGCGGGCGACATCCCCATGCCGTCCGCGGCCTCCTGCACGTCGGAGGGCACCTCGCGCATCCCGACGTAACCGTTGGTGATGAGCGGCGGCAGCGCGAAGAGCACGAGGGCGATCAGCGTCGCGAGCCCGGCGCGGCCGTACGGCCCGAAGTCCCCCGAGCCGGGCCAGTCCGCTGCGACCAGCAGGGCCAGCAGCGCGAAGGTCGGCACGGCGCGGCCGACGTTGGACACGTTGACGGCGAGGAAGCCGCCGCGGCCGAGGTGGCCGAGCCACAGCGCGAGCGGCAGTCCGAGCAGCATGGCCGCGGCGAGGGCGGTCGCGGTGAGCAGCAGCTGCTCGAGCAGGCGCGCGACGAGCCCGCCGCCACCGGTCCAGCTGTCGGCGTCGAGGAGGTACTGCCAGGTCTCGGCGAAGAGCTCCATCAGCGCGCCCCCGCCGTCCACGGCGTCAGCACCCGCTGGAGCGCGACCAGCACCACGTCGAGCACGACCGCGAGCACCACGCACAGCACGGCGGCGGTCATCAGCTCGGCGCGGAAGTCGCGTTGCACGCCGTGGGCGATCAGGTCACCGAGGCCGCCGTACGCCACCAGCGTCCCGACGGTGGTGAGGGCGATCGTCGACACCGCGGCCACCCGCAGCCCGGCCATCGCGACCGGCAGCGCCAGCGGCATCTCGATGCGGGTCAGCATCCGCGCGCGGCCGTAGCCCAGCCCCGTGGCCGCCTCGCGCACCTCGTCGGGCACCGACCGGAGTCCGTCGAGGAGCGCGCGGACGAGGATCGTCAGGGCGTACAGGCCGAGACCGATCACCACCGTCGCCGCCGACAGGCCGGTGAACGGGACGAGCAGGGGCAGCAGGGCCAGCGAGGGAACCGTGTAGACCCCGGTGCTGAAGCCGAGGACCGCCGACTCCAGCCGCGGCACGCAGCGCGCCACGAGAGCGAGCGGGAGCGCGATCGCGAGCCCGAGCAGGAGCGCGGCCATCGTGATCAGGACGTGCTCGACGAGCGCGTCGGTGATCTGCTCGTGGCGATCCTCGACGTACTGCCAGCAGAACCACTCGTTGACGAACCGGCTGTAGCAGCTCGGTCCGGAGTCGGCGGCCCCCAGTATGGTCACCGCATGGACGCTACACGGGGCGACGAGTCGATGATCCGGCTCGAGGGTGTCGGCAAGACCTACCCCGACGGGACCGTGGCGGTCCACGAGCTCGACCTCGACGTCGCGCGTGGCGAGATGGTCTGCCTCGTCGGCCCCTCTGGCTGCGGCAAGTCCACGACGCTCAAGATGATCAACCGGCTCATCGAGCCGACCACCGGCCGGATCTGGCTCGACGGCAAGGACGTGACCGACGTCGACCCGGTCGAGCTGCGCCGCGGCATCGGCTACGTCATCCAGCAGATCGGCCTGTTCCCCCACCAGCGCATCGAGCAGAACGTGATGACCGTGCCGCTGCTCTACGGCGAGTCCAAGGCCACGGCCCGCGAGCGGGCGCACGAGCTGCTCGCCACGGTGGGCCTCGACCCCGACCAGTACGCCCGTCGCTACCCCCACGAGCTCTCGGGCGGTCAGCGCCAGCGCGTCGGCGTGGCCCGCGCGCTCGCGGCCAACCCGCCCGTGCTGCTGATGGACGAGCCGTTCGGCGCCGTCGACCCCGTGGTGCGCGGGCGCCTGCAGGACGAGTTCCGGCGGCTCCAGGCCGAGCTCGGCAAGACCGTGGTGCTCGTGACGCACGACATCGACGAGGCGATCCGGATGGGTGACCGGGTCGCCGTCTTCGCCGCCGGCGGGCGCCTCGCCCAGTACGCCACGCCAAGCGAGCTGCTGGCCCGTCCGGCCGACGAGCAGGTGGCCGACTTCGTGGGCTCGGGCGGCCTGCGCACGCTGACGGTCACGCGGCTGCGCGAGGACCACCTCGAGCCGCTCGACGGCGTCTCGACCGGTGACCTGGGCGCGGCGATCGACATCGACTCCTCGCTCGAGGACGCGCTCGCCGCGATGCTGCGTGACGACAAGCCGATGGTCGGCGTGCGCCGCGGCCCGATCTTCCTCGGCGTGCTCACGCCTGCCGGGGTGCACCGGGCGCTGCGCGAGTCCCTGCGCTGACGGGTCCGTCCACCCTGTCGGGACCACCGGCCAACCGGTGGTTGCCGAGGTTCTGGCCCGTTGCAGCGGCCGACAACCGTCGAAAAGGGACTGTCAGCTGACCGGCACATCCTTGTGCCAGGACTCCGTGACGTACTTCGTGCCCCACCCCATCGAGGTGTAGAGCCCGTCGGCGCCGGTCGGTGAGTCGGCGTCCACCTCGAGGCCCACGCGGTCGCGGCCGCGGGAGGCCGCGTCGGCGATGATCGTGCGCAGCAGGCCGGTGGCCACGCCACGGCCGCGGGCGGACTCGAGCACGCCGAGGTAGGCGACGTAGGACCCGTCGGGGCCGGTGTCGGACTCGCTGACCGTTCCGACCAGGGCGCCCGCGGCCTCGACCTCGTCGCCGTCGGTGATCTCTGCCAGCCACCAGTGGTCCCAGCGGTGACCGGGGTCCTCGCGGAGCCGGTGGATGAACTCGTCGAATGTCTCCTCGGTCGAGTTGAAGTGGTCGGTGAAGGCGCCTTCCAGCACGTCGTGGACGGCGCGGAGGTCGGCTTCGTCGGGCATGCCGCCGGGGCCGCCCTGGCGCTCGACCTGGCGGAACACGACGCCCTTGCGCTCCCAGCGCGCCGGGTCGGGCACCAGATCGGCCTCCGCGGCCTCCACCGACCGGCTCATCTGCCACCACGTGCGTACGCGGGTGAACCCGGCGTCCTCCAGCCAGCCGTGCTGCCGCTCGTCCTCGGCGAAGGCGCCCGTGTCGATCTGCTGCTCGGCCAGCCCGCGCGCGGCGCCGACGGCCTTCGCCTGGGCCTCGGCCCACTCGAAGAGGACGTCGCTGCACCGGTCGGCGAGCCGCTCGTCGAGGTCGCGGTCGACGATGTGGACGAACAGCATCCGGCCCTCGGCGCGGTCGTGCACGCTGCCCCAGGCCTGGATGCGGCCGTCCGGGTCGCGTACGACGAGGTTCTCCCGCATCGCCAGGCCACGCTCGGAGACCTCGACCAGGACCTCCTCCTCGCCCGAACCGGCCCACCCGCGCCCGGCCCGCTCGTGGCCGCGCAGGAGCTCGGTGAGCCGCTCGACGGTGGCGGGGTCGTCACCGTCGGGACTGTCCGCGGACCATCCCGCGGGAAGTCCCGGGTCCTCGGGCAGGGCGTCGGCGGGGTCGCTCTCGAACCGGTTGTCCTCGGGGATCACGGTCGACCATTCTTCCGTACGCCCGGCCGGACGGGCTGCCGGGCGGTGAGTGAGACAGGTTCTGGCAGCAGAAAACCTGCCTCACGCACCGCTCCCCGGCGCGAGTCGGGGCTAGGGGTGCGTGACGCAGGTTCTCGGCGTCGAAAAGGTGCCTCACTCACCGCTCACGGCGGCGGGCGGCAGGCGGCAGGCGGGGGGCGTACGGGCGCGTCAGGCGCTGCGGTGGTTGCGGCGCGCGGCGGCGGCGCGGAGCGAGTCGAGCTCGGCGCGGACCACGTCGATCTCGGCCTCGAGCTCGGCGACGAGGACGATCGCCTCGGCGGCGCGGGACTCGGCCTCGTCGCGACCCCGCTCGGCCTCGTCGCGACCCCGCTCGGCGGTGTCGCGGCCCTGCTCGGCGGCGTCGGCGCGACGGGCCTCCTGGGCGCGCTTGAGGCCCTGCTCGGCGGCGTTCTTCTGCGCGTCGGAGAGGGCGCGCTCGAGCACGCCGATGGCGTCCTCACGCTCGGCGATGCGCCGCGACATGTCGGCGGCGAAGGCGGCCGACTCGGCCGTACGGCGCTCGGTCAGCGCGCGGTACTCCTGGGCCTGGACGGCGCGGTCGCGCGCGGCGTCACGGCGGGTCTGCATGAGCTCGGAGTGGGTGATCCGGGTCGCGGCGGCACCGGCGAGCACGGCCACGACGGCAGCGACAGCGGTCAGTCCGGTCGAGGTGGACACGAGGGCGCCGGACACGAGCGCCGCGCCGGCGGCGAGGAGCGCGACGGCAACGACCAGGCGCGTGCTGCGCTGGCGCCGACGAGCAGGCGTCCTGGACGCCTGTGACTGCTGGGGCTGCTGGGAAGGCATGGCGCCCAGACTAGGGCTGCGACCGGCCGCCGTCGGCGCGACACGCACGCTCCAGCGCGAGCGAGGCGAGCGTCACCCCGGCCGCTCCGGCGGCCGCGACGACCGACCGGAGCACCCAGCGGTCGGCGAGCTGCGACGCGTCGCCCAGCCAGCTGACGGCGTACCCGACGTAGCCGGCGGCCACCAGCGTCCCGCCGATCGCGCAGGCACGCGCCAGGACGAGCCGGTTCACCGCCTGGTGCGGCTCGAGCCGCTCGCCCCGCACGTGCACGGTCTGCCAGGTGTGCCAGGCGAGGAACGTCATGATCGCGGCGACCATCACCAGCGCCAGGGCCTGCACCCAGGACACCAGCGGCGGGCGCCCGGTCAGGGCCGTGGCGAGGGGGTGGATGCCCCAGCCGACGACGAGCCCGAGCACGGCACACACCGTCAGTGCACGTGCCGTCGTGGGGCGCAGGGTGCCGCGCGGCTCCGGCGGGTCGTCCTCGGGTCCGGTCTCGCCCACCTGAGGACCTGGGCTCACTCGACCTCGAGCACGAGGTCGTCGCGCTTCTTGACCCCCGACGTGTCCGCGGACTGCAGCAGCTCGGCGATCGGACCGCGGTCGGGGAACACGGCGTCGGGCTCGAGGTCGTGCCACGGCTGGAGGACGAAGGCGCGCTCGTGGGCGCGCGGGTGCGGCAACCGCAGGAAGTCCTCGTTGGACCGGCGGTCGCCGACGACGATCAGGTCGACGTCGAGGGTGCGGGGCGCGTTGCGCACGTCGCTGCGCTCGCGCTCGAACGCGTCCTCGACGGCCAGGGCACGCTCCATCAGGCGCCTGGCGGGCAGCGTCGTGTCGGCCAGGAGGACCGCGTTGAGGTAAGGGCCGGCGTCGGTCGGGGAGTCGACGGGCTCGGTCTCGTAGACCGGCGAGACGCCGGTGACGAAGAAGTCCGGGGTGTCGGCCAGCGCCTCGACCGCACCCTGCAGGGCCGCCATGCGCTCTCCGAGGTTGGACCCCAGTCCGACCACCACCCGGCGGATCGGGTGCATCTCCCCGGTGAGGGAGTCGGCGTCCACGATGTTGGGGTTGGGGGACTCAGTCATGAGCGTTGCCTCGCGTTCTGGTGATCGTCAGCGCGACGTCCGAGAACGTCGCGTCGATGGGTGCATCAGGTTTGTGGAGCGTGACTCGGGCCCATTCAACACGAGTGTCCAGCAGGCACACATCCGCGATGCGCTGAGCGACGGTTTCTATCAGGTCGACCGGGTCGCGCTCCACGGCGGCCTTCACGTCGTCCACGAGGGTTCCGTAGTTCACGGTGTCCGCGAGGTCGTCGGAGGCGGCCGCGGGCCGCGTGTCGATGCCCAGCACCAGGTCGACCACGAAGACCTGGCCCTCGCGTCGCTCGAAGTCGAAGACGCCGTGGTGGGCGAAGCACTCGACCCCGGTCACGGACAGCTCGTCGCTCATCCCGTTGTGGCTCCCGTCCCCCTCATGGCGTCCGCCACGGCCAGCGCATCCAGCGTGGCGCGTACGTCGTGCACCCGCAACACCTCGACGCCGCGGCCGGCCAGCAGCGCGACCAGCGCGGCGTGTGCGTGCTCGCGGTCGTCGACCGGCCGCGCGACGCCGTCGGCGGCCAGCAGGGCGCCGAGGAACGACTTGCGGCTGGCACCCACGAGCAGCGGGCAGCCGAGCTCGCGCAGCACGTCGAGGTGGGTGAGCAGCTCCCAGTTGTGGTGCGGCTCCTTGGCGAAGCCCAGCCCGGGATCGAGGACGATCCGCTCGCGGGTGATGCCGGCGGCCTCGGCCGCGTCGAGGCGCTCGGCCAGCTCGCGGCGTACGGACGCGACGACGCCGTCGGGCCCGTAGTCGCTGAAGTCGCGCATCCGGTCGGCGTGGGCGCGCCAGTGCATCGCGACGTACGACGCCTCGCTCGAGGCCACGACGTCGAGGATCCGCGGGTCGGCGAGGCCGCCGGAGACGTCGTTGACGATCCGCGCGCCGGCGGCGAGGGCCGCCTCGGCGACCTCGGCACGCATCGTGTCGACCGACACGACCGCACCGCCGGACGCGAGCTCGCGGATCACCGGGACCACGCGGTCGAGCTCCTCGGCGACGAGCGGGCGGGTCGCGCCGGGGCGGGTGGACTCGCCGCCGATGTCGAGGATGTCGGCGCCCTGGGCGAGCAGGGTGCGGCCGTGGGCGACGGCGCGCTCGGTGGTGTCCCAGCGCCCGCCGTCGGAGAAGGAGTCCGGGGTGACGTTGACGATCCCCATCACCCGGGGAGTGGGCGGCCGGTGGGCCACGGTCACCTGGTGCTCGCGTGGATCAGCGCCATCGCCTCGGCCCGGGTGGCCTGGTTGGTGAGGAAGGCGCCGCGCACCGCGGAGGTGATCGTGCGGGCGCCGGCCTTCTTGACGCCGCGCATCGTCATGCAGAGGTGCTCGGCCTCGATCACCACGATCACGCCGCGGGCACCGAGGATCTCCATCAGCGAGTCGGCGACCTGGGTGGTGAGCCGCTCCTGGACCTGGGGCCGCTTGGCATAGACGTCGACGAGGCGCGCCAGCTTGGACAGGCCGGTGATCTTGCCGGTGTCGGCGGGGATGTAGCCGACGTGCGCCACCCCGGTGAAGGGCACGAGGTGGTGCTCGCACATCGACCACAGCTCGATGTCGCGGACGAGGATCATCTCCTCGTGACCGAGGTCGAACGTGGTGGTCAGCACGTCCTCCGCGGCCTGTCGCAGGCCGTGGGTGAGCTCGGCGTACGCCCGCGCGACGCGCGCCGGAGTCTCGCGCAGGCCCTCGCGGTCGGGGTCCTCGCCGATGGCGTACAGCAGCTCGCGCACCGCCGCCTCTGCGCGAGCGTGGTCGAAGTCCGGGACGTCCTCGGGGGCACGCTCGGGCACGGTGATCGGGTCGGTCACGGCGCGTCCGGGCGGGGTGGGACGGGCGTGTCGCCGCCGAGCTCGGGGGTGCCGTGGACGTCACCACCTGCTCCGGGCGGGGTCAGGATCGCCCCGGCGCTGCGCGTCTCCTCCTCCTGGGCCGTCGCGTCCGCGAGGACCCGGTCGCGGATCTCCTGCGGGATGTCGACCGGCGGGATCGTCGACGGCACCCGCTCGGGCGAGCCGGTCCACGCCGGACGGGCCGGGCGCCTGGTGAGCGGCTCGAAGATCTCGGCGATCTCCGCCTTGTCGAGCGTCTCCTTGTCGAGCAGCGCGAGGACCAGCGCGTCGAGGACGTCGCGGTTGGTCTCCAGGATCTCGAAGGCCTCCTGGTGGGCGTGGCCCAGCAGGGTCTTGACCTCCCCGTCGACGGCGGCTGCCGTCTCCTCGGAGTAGTTGCGGGTGTGGCCCATGTCGCGACCGAGGAAGGGCTCGGAGTTGCTGTCGCCGAGCTTGACCGCGCCGAGGCGCTCGGTCATGCCGTACTGGGTCACCATCGCGCGGGCCAGGTTGGTGGCCTTCTCGATGTCGTTGCCGGCGCCGCTGGTGACGTCGTGGAAGATCAGCGCCTCCGCGGCCATGCCGCCGAGCATGTAGGCGAGGGAGTCGAGCATCTCGCTGCGCGTCTGGGAGTACTTGTCGCGGTCGGGCAGCACCATCGTGTAGCCCAGCGCGCGACCGCGCGGCAGGATCGTGACCTTGTGCACCGGGTCGGTGCCGGGCAGCGCCGCGGCGACCAGGGCGTGGCCACCCTCGTGGTAGGCGGTGATGAGCTTCTCGCGCTCGCTCATCAGGCGCGTACGCCGCTGCGGGCCGGCGATGACGCGGTCGATCGCCTCGTCGAGGGAGGCGTCGGTGATCATCTTGGCGTTGCTGCGCGCGGTGAGCAGGGCGGCCTCGTTGAGCACGTTGGCGAGGTCGGCGCCGGTGAAGCCGGGCGTACGGCGGGCGATGCTCAGCAGGTCGATGTCCTTGGCGATCGGCTTGCCGCGGGAGTGGACCTGGAGGATCTTGTGACGGCCGTTGAGGTCGGGGGCGTCGACCTGCACCTGGCGGTCGAAGCGGCCCGGGCGCAGCAGTGCCGGGTCGAGGACGTCGGGGCGGTTGGTGGCGGCGATGAGGATGACGCCGCCGCGCACGTCGAAGCCGTCCATCTCGACGAGCAGCTGGTTGAGGGTCTGCTCGCGCTCGTCGTGGCCGCCGCCCATGCCGGCGCCGCGGTGGCGGCCGACGGCGTCGATCTCGTCGATGAAGACGATCGCGGGCGGGTTCTCCTTGGCCTGCTCGAACAGGTCGCGGACGCGGGAGGCGCCCACGCCGACGAACATCTCGACGAAGTCGGAGCCGGAGATGGAGTAGAACGGCACGCCCGCCTCGCCGGCGACGGCGCGTGCGAGCAGGGTCTTGCCGGTGCCGGGCGGGCCGTAGAGCAGCACGCCCTTGGGGATCTTGGCGCCGACGGCCTGGAACTTGGCCGGGTCGGTGAGGAACTCCTTGATCTCGCCGAGCTCCTCGATCGCCTCCTCGCACCCGGCGACGTCGCTGAAGGTCGTCTTGGGCATGTCCTTGGTGATCAGCTTGGCCTTGGACTTGGCGAACTGCATCACGCCGCGTCCGCCGCCGCCCTGGGCCTGGTTCATCAGGAAGATGAACAGCAGGATGATCAGCGCGAAGGGCAGCAGGGTGGCGAGCAGCGAGCCGAGGAAGCTGGGCTGCGGGTTCTTGGAGTTGTAGGTGTCGAGGGTGTCGGCGGCCTTCGCCTCCTTGACCGCGGCCAGCAGCACCTCCTGCTCACCCTGGATGTAGTAGGCGACGACCTTGTCGCCCTCCTCGCGCGTGCCCTCGTCGAGGGTCGCCTGGATCTCCTGGTCGCCGTCGATGAAGGTGATCTTGTCGACCGTGCCCTCCTCGATGTAGGAGGCGAGGGTCGAGGTGTTGACCTCGTCGTAGCCGTCACTGGGCGCGAGGAACTGGATCGCCAGGAGCACCGCGAAGGCGGACAGGACGATCCACAGCCAGGGACCCTTGAATATGCGCTTCACAGGCAACTTTCACCGGTTCGGAGTTGAGGAGGCGACGCTACACGCCGCCGGGGCCCACATTGTTTCAGGCGGGGTGAAGCGGGGCGACCCGCCGAGGCCCGTCGTGGGCCCCTCCCGTGCCGGGCCTCAGGAGTAGACGTGGGGCGCGAGGGTGCCGATGTCGCGCAGGTTGCGGTAGCGCTCGCGGTAGTCGAGGCCGTAGCCGACGACGAACTCGTTGGGGATGTCCCACCCGACGTACTTGGGCTCGACGGGCATCGACAGCGCCTCGGGCTTGCGCAGCAGCGTGGCGATCTCGACGCTGGCGGGGTTGCGGCTGGAGAGGTTGTTGACCAGCCAGCTGAGCGTGAGACCGGTGTCGATGATCTCGTCGACGATCAGCACGTCGCGACCGCTGATGTCGGTGTCGAGGTCCTTGAGGATCCGTACGACGCCGCTGGACTTGGTGCCGGACCCGTAGGAGCTGACCGCCATCCAGTCCATCTCGAGGTGGCGCGGCATCGACCGCGCCAGGTCGGCCATCACCATGACCGCACCGCGCAGGACACCGACCACGAGCAGGTCACGCCCCTCGTAGTCCTCGGTGATCTGGGCGGCCATCTCGGCCAGTCGCTGCTGGATCTGCTCCTCGGTGAAGAGGACGTTGACCAGGTCGTGCTCCACGTGGGACGTGTCCATGGGCTGCAGCCTAGGGCGTCCGCCCGGAGCACCGTGCAGGCAGTTCGAGGTCAGCAGCCTCCGCCTGAGCGTGCGTCACGTGCCGGCGCGCGCGAACTGCCTGCACGGTGTCGCGGTCAGGCGCTCGTGAACACCAGCAGCCCGTCGCTGCGGAGCGCGCGCAGGTGGCCGGGGAGGTCGATCCACTTCTGGCCGCGCCAGCTGGTGAGGAGCGCGTCGACGGCTAGCACGTGGTCGCGGGTGAGCTCGGAGGCGGGCGAGCCGGCGTCGAGGGCCGCACGGTGGACGACCCGGTGGCGGATCGCGGGCGGCTCGGCGGCGAGGGCTGCCACGTCGAGGCCGAAGTCGAGGCCGGAGCCGGAGTGGCCGTCGCGCCAGGCCCGCGCCAGGGCCTCGGCGGCGAGGCCGTCGAGCAGGGCGGTGTCCTCGCGCAGCTGCCCGGCCGTACGGGCCAGCGCCTCGGCGACACCGGGCCCGAGCTCCGCCTCGAGGACTGGCAGCACGCGCTCGCGGACGCGTACGCGGGTGTAGCCGGGGTCGTGGTTGTGCGGGTCGTCCCAGGTTTCGAGCCCCTCGACCAGGCAGGCGGTGACGGTGTCGGCACGGCGTACGCCGAGCAGCGGGCGCGCGAACACGCCGAACGCCGGGCGCATCCCCTGCAACGACCGGCCGCCGGAGCCGCGGGCCAGGCCGAGGAGCACCGTCTCGGCCTGGTCGTCGAGGGTGTGGCCCAGGAGCACGAGCCGCGCCCCCAGGTGCTCGGCGACCTGCTCGAGGACGGCGTACCTCGCCTCCCGCGCGGCCGCCTCGGGACCCAGACCGGACGCGACGTCGACAGCGACGCGAGCGGCCAGCGTCTCGTCGACCCCCATCCCCGCGAGCTGGGCGACCACGCGCTCGGCCTGGTCGGCCGAGCCGGCCTGCAGGCCGTGGTCGACGGTGACGCCGACGACGCGCAGGCCGAGCTTGCGGGCCTCGAACACGGTCGCGGACGCGAGCGCCAGCGAGTCGGCGCCGCCGCTGCACGCCACCGCGACGGTCTCCCCCGGGGCGAGGTCGGACAGCGCCGCCCGGACCGGGAGCCGGACCGCGGCGACCGAGGGGTGCAGGGTCACCAGAGGGTCACAGCACCCGGGCGACCCACGCGTCGGGGTCGCTGATCTCGGCCTTGGACGGCAGCGTCTCCGGGCCGCTCCAGACGGCGTTGAAGTCCTCCATGCCGACCTTGTCGACGACGTGGCGGACGAAGACCGCGCCGTCGCGGTACTGGGCCATCTTGGCGTCGAGGCCGAGCAGTCGGCGGACGAGCTTGTCGAGCGAGCCGGCGCCCTTGCGCCGCTGGTTGAACTTCGTGCGGATCTCGGCGACCGACGGGATGACCGTGGGGCCGACCCCGTCCATCACCACGTCGGCGTGACCCTCGAGCAGCGACATCACGCCGGTGACCCGGTCGAGGATCACCTTCTGCTCGGGCGTGGAGACGAGGTCGAGCACGCTGCCGTTGCCGCCGCGGAGGACCTCGGCCCCGCGGCGCAGGCCGTCGAGTAGCGCGCTGGGCTCGATGGTGTCGGCGACGGCGTGCATCTGGGCGAGGAGGTGCGGGCCGAGCCACGGGTTGGCGGTGAACTGCACCCGGTGGGTCTCCTCGTGCAGGCACACCCAGAGCCGGAAGTCGGTGGGGTCGGCGCCGATCTCGCGCTCGACGTGGACGATGTTGGGGGCGACGAGGAGCAGTCGTCCGTGGGGGTCGTGGAACGGGTCGAACTGCCCGAGCACCTTGCTGCTGAGGAAGCCGAGCATCAGCCCGACCTCTGCGCCGGTGACCCGCGAGCCGAACGCCTCGGCGAACGCGGACGGCGGGCCCTTCTTCTCGACGAGCCTGTCGACGATCGGGCTGAGGATCGTGGCGAACCCGTCGGCGTTGGCGCGCAACCAGCCCGTGCGGTCCACGACGAGCACCGGTGCGGTGCCCGTCTCGGTGTGGAGGCCGGTGAAGTCGCGTACGAGCGGGGTGGAGCGCTCGGCGCCCTGGCGGAGCTCGACCACCGCCGCGGCGGCCTCGTCGGGCGAGACGTCAGGCCCGGGCCCCGCGATCCGGGATCCCACGGTGACGGCGAAGTCCCAGTCCACGAGGTTCATGTCCCGACCCTAGCCGGGAGCGAAGAATGAGCTCCCGGCGTGGGGAGGGAGGTCGAGTGGCCCCACGACCGAGCCTGCGAGGTCGTGACAGGGCGTATCGAGACCCGCGTCCCCGCGTGGGAAGGTCTCGATACGGCCGCTCGCTGGCGCTCGCGACCTACTCGACCACCGAGACGCCTACTCGGCCACCGAGGTGCTGCAGCGGCAGGCGGCGAGCGCGGCGGCGGCGCGGTCGAGGGCCTCTTGGGCGTCGTAGCGCTCCTCCGGGGGCGACTTGTCGGCGCCGAGGACGAAGGCCATCGGCACCCCGTCGCGGCCGACGGCGATGCCCGCGAGGGCGTGCACGCCGGTCAGGGTGCCGGTCTTGGCGCGGACCAGCCCGCGCGCGACAGGGGGACCCTCGGCGAAGCGGTAGGTGAGCGAGCCGGTGAAGCCGGCGACAGGCATGCCGGTGACGAGGCTGCGCGCGACCTCGCCCTCGGGCCCGGCGGCGTGCTGGAGCAGCCCGATGAGCGTGGAGGTGGCGACGCGGTTGCGCCGCGACAGGCCGGAGCCGTCGTAGACCTCGTCGCGGGAGACGTCGATGCCGAGGCCCGCGAGGGTGTCGAGCACCCCGGCGGCGCCCGCCTCGAAGGACCCCGCGCCGGAGGTGGCGAGGCCGACCTGGTGGGCGACGACCTCGGAGCCCTCGTTGTCGCTGACGTCGAGGATCCGCTCGGCGATCTCCGCGAGCGGTGCGCTCTCGGCTGACGCGAGCTCCTCGGCAGCGGCCGGTGCCACGACGCGGCGCGGCTCACCTGCCACCCGGAGCCCGGCGGCGCGCAGGGCGTCGGCGAAGACCCGGGCGGCGGCCTGCGACGGGTCGTCCTGCTTGAGGTCGCTGTCGGGCTCGTCGCCCCCGTCGACCATCAGCGCGGTGATGGGGCTGACGATGTCGTCGGGGACGTAGTCGCGGCGCCAGGCCGGGTTGTCGGTCGGACCGGTGAAGAGGCTGTCGTCGAAGCGGACCCGCACCCGACCGCTCCCCCCGAGCGCCTCGGCGGCCTCGAGGGCCAGCGTGGTGACGTCGGCGCGTGCGGGATAGGTGGACTCGGCCTCGGCGAGCGTGAGCGGCTTGCTGGCCAGGAGCGGGTCGCCGCCACCGACGAGCACCAGCTCGCGCGGGCGCTCGCCGCGCACGACCCGCGTGGTGAAGGTGTGGTCCGGGCCCAGCATCTCCAGCGCGGCGCCCAGGGTGAGGAGCTTGGTGGTCGAGGCCGGCAGGTAGCGGCCGTCGCCCGAGGTCCAGGTGGGCGAGCCGGGCGACAGCGACGCGACCTCGGCGACGACGTGACGACCGAGGTCGGGGTCGGCGAGGTCGGCGGAGAGGGCCGCGGCGACCTTGTCGGTGTCGATCGCGGGCGACGAGGTGGGAGCCGGGTCGAGCGGGGCGTCGTCGACCGCAGGCGGCGACCACTCGGGCAGGTCGAGGCCGGCCGGCGCGAGCACCTGCTCGGGCTCGGTCACCGGGTCGGCTGCCAGCCACGGGAGGTAGCGCTGGCCCCACTCGAAGCGGTACGCGCCGACCCCGGCGGCCAGCAGCGCGAGGACCAGGAGCGTCGGGACCCACACCGACAGCCAGCGGCGCGCGCCCCCGTCGGAGTGGCGTACCTCACGTCGCCGGACTTTCGACCCTCTCGCTTCGCGCATCGGGGCCATTGTGCGCGACACTGCCCCGAGGAAACGCGTCGGGCCATCGCCGGACGCGGCGAGCTTTGACTCGGCGACGGCCCGACGGCGTGCCGGAGAGTGGAGGAAGACGTGCAGACGTTCGACGTGCTGGTGGAGATCCCCAAGGGTGAGCGCAACAAGTACGAGGTCGACCACGAGACCGGGCGCATCCGCCTGGACCGCATGCTCTTCACCTCGACCGCCTACCCGGCCGACTACGGCTTCATCGAGAACACCCTCGGCCAGGACGGCGACCCGCTCGACGCCCTCGTGATCCTCCAGTCGCCGACCTTCCCGGGCTGCCTCATCGAGTGCCGCGCGATCGGCATGTTCCGCATGACCGACGAGGCCGGCGGCGACGACAAGGTGCTGTGCGTGCCCGCGCACGACCCGCGCCTGGAGCACCTGCGCGACATCAACCACGTCTCCAAGTACGACCGGCTCGAGATCCAGCACTTCTTCGAGGTCTACAAGGACCTCGAGCCCGGCAAGTCCGTCGAGGGTGCCGACTGGGTCGGCCGCACCGAGGCCGAGCTCGAGGTGCAGGCGTCCTTCGAGCGCTTCAAGACCGAGGGCCACGGCAACGACCTCGACAACATCGCCGACGAGAGCCTCGGCGAGGACGCCTGAGTCACCGGCTGAGGCCGACCTCCTCGCCGACCGCTCCCAGCTTGTCCGGGTTGCGGACGAGGAACAGCCGCGTCACGACGCCGTCCTCGACGAGCATCGTGCCGACCCCGTCGCGCTGCCCGGCGACGACGAACTGGATCGCCGGCGAGCCGTTGAGCCAGACCGGCTCGAGCTCGAGCGCGTCCGGGGTGACGGCGGTGAGGAAGCGGAGCACCTTCTCGCGGCCCAGGATCGGGTTGAGCGCGGCCTTGACCTTGCCGCCGCCGTCGGTCATCAGCACCACGTCCGGGGCGAGCACGTCCATCAGCCCCTGGAGGTCCCCGGTCTGCGTGGCCGCCCGGAACCTGTCGATCACCGCGTCGCGCTCCGCGGCGCTGACCGAGGCCCGCGGACGGCGCGCGGCCACGTGCGTACGCGCCCGGCTGGCGACCTGCCGCACCGCCGGCTCGGACTTCCCGACCGCCTCGGCGATCTCGGCGTACGGCACGTCGAAGACCTCCCGCAGCACGAAGACGGCCCGCTCGGTGGGCGGCAGCGTCTCCAGCACCAGGAGCATCGCGGTCGACACGCTGTCGGCGAGCTCGACGTCCTGCGCCACGTCGGGAGCGGTGAGCAGCGGCTCCGGCAGCCAGGTGCCGACGTACTCCTCGCGGCGGCGTGCGAGGGTGCGCAGCCGGTTGAGCGCGAGACGGGTGGTCATGCGCACGAGGTAGGCGCGCGGGTCGCGCACCTCCTCGGTGTGGACGTCCGCCCACCGCAGCCAGACCTCCTGGAGCACGTCCTCGGCGTCGGCGGCCGAGCCGAGCATCTCGTAGGCGACGGTGAACAGCAGGTTGCGGTGGGTGGTGAAGGCCTCGGTCGTGCTCACCCCTCGATGCTCCCAGCACCGGCGAGCGGCAGCTCGCACACGTCGCTGAAGCCCTGCGAGGCCAGGCCCATGGCCGCGTTGAAGCGCGAGCGCTCGTTCTCCACGGCGACCATCATGGTCAGCTCGACGACCGCCGCGTGGCCGAGCTGCCGGTCGAGGCTGGCGACCATCTCGTCGGTGACTTCCGGCGGCGTCGCGGTCATCGCCTCGGCGTACGCCATCACCTCGCGCTCGAGCCCGGTGAAGACGTCCGACTCCCGCCAGCGCGGGACCTCGCGCACCTTGGCCTCGTCGAGGCCCCTGGTGTGGGCCAGGAAGTAGCCGAAGTCCAGGCACCACGAGCAGCCGATCGCGCCGGCGCTGGCCATCTCGGCGTACGCCTTGAGGTGCGGGTCGAGCGCCTTCCACCTGCCGACCTTCTGCTCGAACCCGAAGACCGCCCTGAGGACCGGCTTGTTGTGCCAGAGCACGTAGGCGTTGTCGGGGACCTGGCCCCACATCCGCGTCGCCACGCGGGTCATGATCGCGCCGTAGGCCCCGTCGAGGGTGGCCTTCGGCAGTCTCATCTTCTGGGGCGGGAACTGGCTGGGCATCGGTCTCTCCTTCTCATCGGGTGTCGATGACATGGAGACACCGCCCGGGCCGGACCTGTGACAGCGACTACTCCTTGACCGCGCGGAAGTAGCCGATGCCGCCGCTCATCTCGAGCCGGGCGCCGGGAGCACCCGCCTCGGCGAGCCAGCGCCGCGCCTCGGCCGCGGTGCACATCGGCCCGAGCACCTGCGAGAGCCGGCCGGCGGCGTGCACCAGGCCGTAGCGCCGCTCGAGGCCGCGGAACGACCCGGCGAACAGGGCGCTGCCCGTGATGGCCGCGCCCGGCCGCAGCACCCGCACCATCTCGGTGATCGCGCGGTGCGGGTCGGGGAAGACGTGCAGCCCGGTGAACGAGACGACGAGGTCGAACGAGTCGTCGGGGAACGGGAGACGGCCGACGTCGGCGAGCGACGTCGTCACCTGGTCGGCCACCCCGCGGGTGCGGGCGGCTTCGCGGGCACGCTCCAGCATGCGCGGTGAGATGTCGGCGGCCACGAATCGCAGGCGACCGCCGGGGCGCAGGCCGCGTAGCGCCACCCCTCCCCCGACGGGCACGTCGAGCACGCGCGCACCGTCGGGCAGCTCTCCGATCTCGCGGATCGCGGCGTACAACCGGGTGATGTCGGTGCCCAGCCCGATGCGCCACAGCGGCGCACCGACGGCCGGGTGCTCCACCAGCAGCGGGTAGACCTTCGCCCACAGCGGGTCCTCGCTCCACGCCCCGACGATCCCGTTCCTGCGGACGCGCATGTCAGGTCCCGGCCGGACCCGACAGGAACCTCTCGACGGCCCGCGCGACCTCGAGGTGGATCTCGGCGGTGCGGACGGCGTCGGCGGTGCCCATCGTGTGGTCGGCGTCGGGGACCTCGAGCACCTCGCAGCCGTTGTCGGCGAGCTCGCGGGCGATCCCCGCGTCCCACAGCTCGTCGTCCAGCCCGCCGACGAGCAGCTGTCGGCCGGGGTTGGCCGCGATCGCCTCGGCGACCGCTGCGTCGACCAGCAGCGGGGTGAACCAGATCGCGTCGAGCCCCCGCTCGGCGGCGTACGACGCGGCGCGGGTGCCGAGCGACTTGCCGACCACCAGCACGTGGTCGGCCTGCTCCTCCGCATGGGCTGCGGCCACGTGCCGGCGTACCCAGCGCTCGGGGTCCGCCTCGTCCTCCCGGCCGCGGGTCGTGGTGTCCCACCACAGCTGCCGGACCGTGAGGTCGTGCTGGAGCAGCGCCCGGCGGGCGAACTCGAGCAGCGGCGCGCTCGGCGGGTAGGCGCGCCCGGGGGCGACCAGGGCGACGCCGCGGCTCGCACCCTCGGGTTCCCACCGGGTCGGCGCCCCGCCGAAGGTCACCTCAGGCGTCCTGCCCGATCGGCCACCCCAGCAGCTCGGGGCTGCGCAGCATCTCCTCGGGCACGCCGAAGGCGTCGACGAGGTCCACGGCGAGCGGCCGGAGCTTGCGGCACAGCGCGTTGATCTCGCGGCTGATCGCCTTGGAGCGCGTGCTGGAGAGCCGCCCGTGCTCCATGAACCAGGCCCGGTCGGCCTCGATCGTGGTGAGCGCGTGGAGGTCGCACAGCAGGTTGACCGTGACCTTGAGGTCACCGTCGGGCAGCGCCGCGGCCTTCATCACGAACGCCTCCAGCACCAGCCGCTCGGTGTGGGCGCGCGCGGCGGCGATGACGTGGTCCTGGACGCGGGAGAAGACGGCGCCGGGGTTCATCCCCTGGTCGATGCCGCGCTTGAGCCGGCGGGCCACGCCGCCGATCATGTGCTCCTCGCGGAAGCGGAGCATCGCGAGCTGGTAGTTGGGGTCGAGCAGCCCCGCCTCCTGGTCCCAGCGGTCGCCGCCGGGCAGCAGGTCGCGTACGGACTGGACGAGCTTGTGCACCGCGGTGCGCTCGACGACGGTCTCGACGGCGAGCCCCGCGACGAAGCGGGCCATGCCGAGCTGGTCCATCTCCTCGAACTCGCCGGCGTAGTCGGTGAGCAGGCCCTTGGCGACGAGCTGGAGCAGGACGTGGTTGTCGCCCTCGAAGGTGGTGAACACGTCGGTGTCGGCCTTGAGCGCGGCGAACCGGTTCTCGCTGAGGTAGCCCGCGCCGCCGCACGCCTCGCGGCACTCCTGGATGGTGCGGGTGGCGTGCCAGGTGCCGAGCGCCTTGGTGCCCGCGGCGCGCGACTCGAGCATCCGCCGCGCGTGCTCGTCGCTGCCCTCCTCGGTCGGGCCGGGGCCGGAGAAGACCTCGTGCAGCTGCCCGGCGACGACCTCCTGGGCGAAGTGCAGGGCGTACGTCCGCGCGATGAGCGGCAGCAGCCGGCGCTGGTGCATGCCGTAGTCGAGGAGCACCTGCTCCTCGTCGGGCGAGACGGCCTCGAACTGTCGGCGGCGCACGGCATAGCGCGTGGCGATGGTGAGCGCGACCTTGGCGGCGTTGATGCCGGCGCCGCCGACGCAGACGCGGCCCTGGACGAGGGTGCCGAGCATGGTGAAGAACCGCTTGTTGGGGTTGTCGATCGGCGAGAGGTAGCGGCCCTCGGGGGTGACCTCGGCGAACTGGTTGAGCAGCGCGGTGCGCGGCACGCGTACGCCGTCGAACCACAGCCGTCCGTTGTCGACGCCGTTGAGCCCCATCTTGGGCCCGCAGTCCTCGATGCGTACGCCGTCGACGACCCGGCCGTCCTCACGGATCGGGACGACGAAGGCGTGCACGCCGTGGCCGACGCCGTCGACCTCGAGCTGGGCGAAGACCACCGCGAGCTCGGCGTGGGCCGCGGCGTTGCCGATGTAGTCCTTGCGGCTCACGTCGTCGGGCGTGGTGATCACGAACTCCTGCGCCGCGGAGTCGTACGTCGCCACCGTGCCGAGCGCCTGGACGTTGGAGCCGTGCCCGCTCTCGGTCATCGCGAAGCAACCCATGGTGCGGCCGCTGACGAGGTCGGCGAGGTGGGCGTCGTGGTGGGTCTTCGTGCCGAGCTGGAGGATCGCGCCGCCGAACAGGCCGAACTGCACGCCGACCTTGACCAGCACCGAGAGGTCGCCGAACGCGAGGGTCTCGAAGGCCGCGATCGAGGCGCCGATGTCGCCCCCGCCGCCGTACTCCTCCGGGAAGCCCATGCCGGTCTGCCCGGTCCCGGCCATCATCACGACGACGTCCTTGACCCGCTCGCGGAAGTCGGCGGTGGTCATCTGCTCCTCGTCGAGCAGGATCTGCGCGTGCTCGGCGAGGTTGGCCCGGACGAGGTCGCGGACCTCGCGGTAGGGGCCGTCGAGCAGCGTGCGGAGCGCGTCGACGTCGACCTCAGGCTGCCGGTAGCCCTTGTCGGCCGGGACGTCGGCGTCGTCGATGTGGGCCGTGGCAGCCTCGGGCTCCACGGTGGGCATCTCGTCGGCGATCGGAGGGACCTGGTCGGTGGCCATTCACCAAAGGTAGCCATGCCGGTAGGTTCACCGCGATGAACGTGTCAGATGCCACCCCTCCGGGCGATGCGCTCGGGTCGATGGCCTACAACTTCGCGGTCGTCGGCGTGCAGAAGGGCGGCACGTCGACGCTCGCGGTCACGCTCAACCAGCACCGGCTGGTGTGCCAGGCCCCCGACAAGGAGCGCCACTACTTCGACGACGAGACGGTCGACTGGTCGTCGCCGGACTACGGGCGCGACTACACCGCGCCGCGCCGCGCCCGGGTCCACCGGCTGCTCGGGGACGCCTCCCCCACCTATCTCTACTGGCCGCACGCCCTCGAGCGGATGCGCGCCTACAAGCCCGACATGCCGCTCATCGCCGTCTTCCGCGACCCGCTCGAGCGGCTGTTCTCGCACTGGGTGATGCTCCGCTCGCGCAACCTCGCGTGGCCCGACTGGCCGGACTTCCTCACCGAGTGGCCGCACACGTCGCTGCCCGACGAGGTGCCCGACGACGTACGCACGATGCGGTGGCGGCACATGACGGGCCTGGCCCGCGGCTTCTACGGCGAGCAGCTGCAACGGGGCTTCGAGCTCTTCGACCGCCGGCAGTGGCTGCTGTTGGAGCTGCGCTCGATGCTGGGCGACTTCGAGGCCACCGTCCACCGCACGACCGACTTCCTGGACCTGCCACGCTTCGAGCACGTGCCGCCGCTGAAGAACTGGCACGCCGGGGCCGAGCAGGTGCCCGGCACCGCGCCGACCGCCGACGACCTGGCCCGGGTGGCCGAGGTCTACGCCAAGGACCTCGCGCTCTTCGAGGAGCTGTCCGGGATCGACACCTCGGCCTGGCCGACCCGCCTGGTCCTGGACGGCGGGATGGACCCCGGGGAGCTGGCCGCCCGGTTCGCGCGGAAGGTGCGCTGAGGCCGGGCGGGTGTTGATGCTCTTCTGGAGTCCCCGGATATCCGGTGACCGCCCTGCTTACAGGTAGGGATCTCGACCTAGAAGCACGAAACTCGGGTGCGAAGCAGCGTCAGGGCCGGGCGAAGAAGTTCGGGGCCCGCCAGTAGTACATCGACTCCTGGGTGACCGGCCGGCCCGTACGCGGCGCGTGGATGATCTGGCCGTCACCGATGTAGATCGCGACGTGGTAGATCGAGCTCGCGCTGCTCGACGAGCCCCAGAACACGAGGTCGCCGGGGGCCAGCTGGCTCGCGCTGATCTTCGTCGACTGGGTGTACTGCGCGACGGAGTAGTGCGGCAGCGACTTGCCACCCTTCGCCCACGCTACCGACGTCAGGCCCGAGCAGTCCCAGGCGTCCGGCCCTGCAGCGCCCCACTTGTAGGGGTCGCCGATCTGCGAGGCGGCGAACGCGATCGCTGCCGACGCGCCGCTCGAGGCCGGCGGCGGGGTGGGCGTGGGGGTGGGCGTGGGGGTGGGCGTGGGGGTGGGCGTGGCGGTGGGCGTGGAAGTGGGGGTCGGCGTCGGGGTGGGCGTCGGGGTCGGCGTCGGGGTGGGCGTGGGGGTCGGCGTCGGAGTTGGGATCGGGGTCTGCGTCGGAGTGGGGGTCGGGGTCTGCGTCGACTGCTGCTCCTGCTCGGCCTGCGCCTCCGCGTCGGCCTCTGCCTCTGCCTCTGCCAGAGCTTCTGCCTCCGCCTGTGCTTCTGCCTCCGCCTGTGCTTCTGCCTCCGCCTGTGCTTCTGCCTCCGCCTGGGCCGCTGCTGCGGCTGCCTCGGCCGCCGCCAGCTCGAGCGCGGACTGCCGCTTCTCCGCCAGCCGGACGCTGATCCCCTCGAGCTCGGCGAGCTCGGCGATCAGGTCTGCCTTGGTGGCCGAGATCGCCTCGGCCTGCGCTCCGGCCGCCGCCTCCGCGGCTGCCGCGGTGTCGCGGGCCGCCTGTGCGTCGGCCTCGGCCGCGGCGGCTCGCTCAGCAGCCTGGTCAGCCGTCGACGCCGTGACCTCGGCGACGGCGGAGGAGGCGGTGAAGGAGTCGTACTGGTCGTCCAGCGCGTCGGACGTGTTGCCCATCGTGACGGTGCGGTCGATGAGCGCCTCGATGCCGTCGGCCTCGACGATGGCGGAGAGCCCTTGCACCTGGTTGCCGTCCTCGTAGGACTGGACGACCGTCGCTGCGTAGAGCTCGCGCTGCCGGTCGACGTCCTCGCGAGCGGCGTCGGCGGCCGCCTCGGCCGCCTCGGCGTCCCTGCGTGCCTCGTCAGCCCGCCAGCGGGCGCCGTTCCACGCCTCGGCGGCCTGGGCAGCCTGGTCACCCGCCGTGGTCATCGCGAGGTTGGCGCGGATGAGGTCGGCCTGGACGGCCGCCACGTCGCGACCCTTCTCGGCCGCTCGCTCCTGCGCCGCGGCGACGTCGCCCTCGCTGGGCACTGGGTCGTCCGCGTACGCCCCGTGCCCGCCACCGACGGCCAGTCCCGCGACCAGGACGACGGCGCTCGTCCAGCGCGCGGTCGTACGCCGTGGCGCGTGCTGGTGGTGCGGTGACGGTGCGAAGGGCACGGGGGCTCCCCTGGGTGGTCTCGGGCCCGTGCGACTTCCCCATCGCACGGGCAACTCGAGGCACGTTAGTGAACTTTCGTCACACTGGGAACACTTTCCTCAAGTTTTTCACTGTCGCGCGGCGTGTCGACTTGACGAATCTCAGACATGTAATTCCGAACTACAGGGTTGTCATTCGTCTGGAGTCCCCGGATATCCGGGGACCGCCCTGCTTCGAGGTACGGATCTCCACCACCAGGCAGGGAACTCGGGTGCAAACCTCCGTTGTCCACAGATCGCACTCGGGATGCGTACGCCGTGAAACGGCCGGGAAGACACCGCGCATGAACCGACCGCCCACCATCCCGATGCCACCTCGCGACCTCACCGGACTCGTACGCCTGCGCCGCGACCTGCTCGCCGAGGGGATGACCGACACCCAGATCGACTGCCAGGTGCGGACCAAGCGCCTCCGTCGCGTGCGGTACGGCGCCTACGTGCCGCACCACGTCTGGGAGGACTGTTCGCCCGAGGACCGGCACCGACTCCTCGCGCGGGCAGTGCTCGCCCGCGCGCATGACGAGACAGTGCTCACCCACGTGTCGTCGCTGGTCGAGCGCGGCGTACCGCTGTGGGGCGTACCGCTGGACGTCGTCCACACCACGCGCGAAGGACCCGAGCGAGCCGGCCGCCGGCAGGGCGACTGGGTGCCGCACCGCGGACTTTTGGGGCCGACGGACGTCGAGGTCCTCAACGGTGTGGCGGTCAGCACCGCGGCCCGGTCTGCGTTCGAGCTGACGACCATCGTCGGCGTCGAGGCGGGACTCGTGGCGGTCAACCGGTTGCTGCACGCCGGTCTGATGACGATGGAGGAGTTCAAGGCCCAGATGGAGGCCCACACCTACTGGCCGGGGAGTCTCACTGCCAACCTCGTCGTGCACCTCGCCGACGGCCGGCTCGAGTCGGTGGGTGAGGACCGGTTCCTCTACATGGCGCACCGGCAGGGCCTGCTCATCCCCGAACCCCAGGTCGAGGTCCTCGACGAGCGCGGACGACTCGTGGCGCGGGTCGACTTCGCCTGGGTCGAGCTAGGAGTATTCGTCGAGTTCGACGGGCGGCTGAAGTACGAGAAGTTCCGCCGCGAGGGCGAGAGTCTCGAGGAGTTCCTGATGCGGGAGAAGAAGCGCGAGGAGCTCGTGTGCTTGTTGACCGGCTGGACCTGCATCCGCATCACCTGGGCAGATCTCGCCCGGCCCGAGCGACTGGCGGCACGGATCCGGAACGTTCTCAGGGCACGCGGACTCAAGGCTGGGTGACCTGCTTCGCACCCCAGTTGCGGGGTTACAGGTAGAGATCTCTACCTCGAAGCAGGGCGGTCCCCGGATATCCGGGGACTCCAGCCGGCCGACCCGGCCACCCTCACTCGGCGTCGACCGGCACCTGGCGGGTCGTCGACGTCGGGTGGGAGGACAACCCGCGTCTGTCGAACTTCTGCCCGCTCGCGAGCCCCCCGAGCCAGAAGGAGAACAGGGCGATCACGACGCCGGCGAGGTCGTCGGCGATGTAGTGCCAGCCGAAGTAGAGCGTGGCCACGACGGTGATCGCGAAGTTGGCCCAGAAGACGATGTGGAGGATCCGGTTGCGCAGCGTGTACTGGACCATCAGCGCGACGAGCAGGGTGATCGCGACGTGCAGGGACGCGAAGCCGGCGACCGACTGCACCGCCCCCTCGGCGCCCTTGCGCAGCACGCCGTCGCGTCCGTAGGACAGGGCGTCCATCAGCGCGCTCGAGCCGGTCTCGGGGAGGTCGGTGTAGAGGTAGCTGTACTGGAAGCCCGGGCCGAGGGTCGGCAGCGCGTAGTAGGACGCGGTGCCGATCGACCAGGCCAGGCACTGCGAGGTGGCGAACCAGTAGCCGAAGGTGATGTTGCGCGACCACACCAGCCACGCGGCGAGGGCGAGCGGCACCAGCGGCAGGAACCACAGGTAGATCGTGGACAGGAAGTGCGCGGAGAACCCGGTGCCGAAGATCGTGTGCAGGATCGTGGCCGGCTCGTGGCCGAACATCAGCGCCCGGTCGATCAGGTGCAGCTCGCGGTCGTACTTGTCCTCGCCCATGATGAAGGGGAGGAACGACTTGAGGTTCCGGTAGCAGACGTAGGTGATGTAGAAGCACACCAGCCCGAGCACCACCAGGATGATCCGCTCGCGGTCCCAGTGGGTGCGGATCCGCTCGCGCACGATGTCGGGCATCAGCGCGGGCTTCATCCGCGAGTACCACAGCGTCCGCGGCAGCAGGTCGAGCAGGAACGCGCCGAGGACCAGCAGCGGCAGCCTCAGCCAGGACGGGCCGAGGAAGCCCTCGGGGTCGACGAGCGGCCGGTCGAGCGTGAACGACGCAGCCAGCGCGAGCACGCCCATGAGGGCGGCGACTCCCACGAGCAGGGCATAGGCCGGTCTGTACACGGACGTCAGTGTAGGGACGGGTCAACCCCCCGCCGCGATCGGCAGCACAGCGAGCCGCGTCACGTCGACCCGCAGCGCGACCTCGTCGCCCGGCGAGACCCGGCTGCCCAGCGGCGCCACCGCGTCGACCGTGCCGATGCCGTCGGCGGCGACCACCAGGCGGACGACCTCGGGCGTCACCCGCGCGGACTCGACCACGGCGCGGAGGTCGCCGGCCGGGTCGACCACCAGGGCCGAGCGGCGCAGCGCGACGGCGTACGCCGGGGGCAGGTCGGTTGCCGCCAGCACCCGCGCTGCCGCGTCCTGTCGCACGACGCGCGCGTAGCCCAGGAACAGCGCGGTCTCCTCGTCGACCGGCTCGCGCCACACCTCGTCGATCGCCCCCTGCTGCACCACACGGCCGCCGCGCATCACCGCCAGCCGGTCGGCCAGAGCGAACGCCTCGTCGTGGTCGTGCGTCACCAGCAGGGCCGTCGTCCCCGCGGCGTGCAGGATCTCGCGCAGGTCGCCGGCCAGGCGCTCGCGAAGGGTCGCGTCGAGCGCCGAGAGCGGCTCGTCGAGCAGGATCAGCCGCGGCTCGACCGCGAGGGCGCGGGCCAGCGCGACCCGCTGCCGCTCGCCTCCGGAGAGCGTGCCGGGGAGCCGGTCGTCGTAGCCGGCGAGCCCGACCAGGTCGAGCAGCTCGCGCACCCGCGCCGCGACCCGCGCGGACGGCGTACGCCGCAACCGCAGGGCGTACGCCACGTTGCGGGCGACGGTGAGGTGCGCGAAGAGCTGGCCGTCCTGGAACATCAGCGCGAAGCCGCGCTTGTGGGTCGGCACGCCCGCGAGGTCGGCGCCGGCCCACGAGATCGAGCCCGACGTGAGCGGCTCGAGCCCGGCGACAGCGCGCAGCAGGGTGGACTTGCCGCAGCCGGAGGGGCCGAGGACGGCGAGCACCTGCCCGGGGTCGAGGGCGAGGGACACCTCGTCGACGGCGACGGTGTCGCCGTAGCGGACGGTGACGTCCTGGAGCCTCAACACCATCAGAACGCTCCCACACCGGGGACGCGGAGCCGTTCGACGGCCAGCATCACCACGGCGGTGGCGACCGCGAGGACGACGGACGCGGCCAGGGCCATGCCGTAGTTCATCTCGCCCGGGTGGCCGATCAGCCGGAAGATCACGACCGGCAGCGTCAGGCTCTCGTCGCGGGCGAGGAAGGACGTCGCCCCGAACTCCCCGAGCGAGGCGGCGAACGCGAAGCCGCTGGCGGCGAGCATCGGCTTCCACACGACCGGCAGGTCTACGGTGAGCAGGGTGCGCCAGGCGGACGCGCCGAGCGAGGCAGCGGCCTGCCGCTGGCGGTCGTCGATGCCGCCGAGGACCGGGGCGAGCGTGCGCACCACGAGCGGCAGCGCGACCAGGGCCTGCGCCATCGGCACCAGCAGCGGCGAGTCGCGCAGGTCGAGCGGCGGCCGGTCGAGGGTGATGAGGAAGCCGAAGCCGAGGGTCACCGCGCTGACGCCGAGCGGCAGCATGAAGAAGCCGTCGAGGGTGGAGCGGACCCGCCGCTCGGCGACCGAGTGCGAGCGCCGCGTGACGATCACCGACACCATCACGCCGACCAGCAGCGCCATCCAGGTCGCGTCGACGGCGGTCCGCAGGCTGGTCGCCAGCGCGGCGGTGACCGGCACCAGCAGCGCCTGGTTGTCGCCGACGGTCGTGAGCGCGCGGTAGTTGTCGAGGCCCCAGCCGTCCCCCACCGCGAGCGAGCCGAGCACCAGCGTGAGGATCGGCAGGAGCATCGCCCCGAGCACCAGCAGCGTGGCGACGACGACGGGCGCGTCGGAGCGGCGTACGGCCCGCGCGGGCGACACGGTGCGCTGGGCCGTCGGGTCGGGCGTCGCGCGCAGCCGCGCGGCGAGGGCGAGCAGGCCGACGACCACCACGATCTGCAGCACCGACAGCGCCGCCGCCGCCTGCAGGTCGAAGATCGTCGTGGTCAGCAGGTAGATCTCGGTCTCGACCGTCGCGTAGCGGACGCCGCCGAGGGTGAGCACGATGCCGAACGCCGTCGCGCAGAAGAGGAAGACGATGCTGGCGGCGCCGACGATCGCCGGGCGCAGCGCCGGCAGGGTGACCGTGCGGAGCACCTGCCACGGGGACGCGCCGAGCGCGGCGGCCGCCTGCCCGGGGCGGGGGTCGAGCGACTCCCACGCCGCCCCGACGGTCCGCACCACGACGGCGACGTTGAAGAACACCAGTCCGGCCACGATCGCGACCGGCGTCCCGTCGAGGCCGAGGAATCCGAGCGGGCCGCCCTCGCCCAGCAGCTGCCGGAACGCGACGCCCACGACGACGGTCGGCAGCACGAACGGCACGAGCAGCGCCGCCCGCACCGCCGCGCGGCCCGGCAGCGCGAGCCGGTGGAGGGCGTACGCCGCGGGCAGGCCGAGCACGACGGCGAGCAGCGTCGCGGTGCCGGAGGTCCACACGGTGAACCACGCGACCCGGCGCACGCGCGACCGGGCGAGGACGTCGAGCACCGCCCCGGGCGCGAACCGGCCGTCGACGACGAACCCCTCGGCGACCATGCCGGTCACCGGCAGGACGAACAGCACGCCGAGCACCAGCACCGGCCCGGCGGCCAGCGCGAGGAGGGCGAGGACCCGCCTCACCTGGAGATGACGTCGGTCCACTCGGTCAGCCACTGCTCGCGGTTGGCGGCGATCTCGTCGGGGGAGACCTCGAAGGGGTCGGTGGGCTGGGGGGCGAACTCGGCCCAGTCGTCGGGGACGGTCGCGCCCGGCATGACCGGGAAGACGTACATCGACTCCGGGAGCGCGCTCTGCACCTCGTCGGTCAGCATCCAGTCGACGAGCGCCGCGGCGCCCTCGGGGTTGTCGGCACCCGCGAGCACCCCGGCGTACTCGACCTGGCGGAAGCAGGTGTCGAGCAGTGCCGCGGTGGTGGTGCGGCCGTCGGCGACGGTGAAGGCCGGGGAGGAGTCGTAGGAGACCACGATCGGGCGGGTGCCCTGCTCGGACCCGGCGGTGAAGTCACCGTAGTAGGCGTCCTCCCACCCGTCGACGACCTTGGCGCCGTTGGCCAGCAGGTCGGTCCAGTAGTCCTGCCAGTCGTCGCCGTAGGCCGCGACGGTGGCGAGGAAGAAGGCCATGCCGGGGCTGCTCGTCGAGGCGCCGGGGGTCACCATCAGGTCGGCGTACGCCGGGTCGGTGAGGTCGTCGAGGGTCTCCGGCGGTGCGAGGCCCTCGGCGTCGAACCAGTCGGTGTCGACGTTGACGCAGACGCTCGCGGAGTCGATCGGCACGAGCTTGTCGCCGCCCTCGGCGAGGACGTACTCCTCCGGCGGGGTCGCCGTGGTGGTCACCTCCGCGAACGCGCCCTCGCCCAGAGGCCGCGAGGCGAAGGTGTTGTCGATCCCGAAGGCCGCGTCGGCGATCGGGTTGTCGGCGGTGAGGCTGAGCTTGGTGGCCAGCGTGCCGGCGTCGCCGGCGGCGCGGACCTCGAGCGTGTAGCCGGACTCCTCCTCGAACGCCCGCACCAGCTTCTTGGGCAGCGTGAACGACTCGTGGGTGGCGAGGACGACGGTGCCACCGGGCTCGCCGGTGTCCCCCGGCTCTGCCGACGAGGTCGACGGCTCGGTCGCGGTCGGACCGTCGCCCCCACCTGCGAGGCTGCAGCTGCCCAGCAGCAGGGTCGCCGCGGTGGCGGCCCCCGCGGTCAGGGCAGCGCGGACGCGTACGTGCTTCATCTGGACTCCCTTGCGCCGGTGCTAACCGGATCAGGTTCGGAGGGTCTGCGGCTGGTCCGCACTCTCAGCACGCCTGCGCGTGCTCCCCTGTCTTCTGTCCCTCAGCCTAGCGCCGTCCCCGCGGGCCCCTACGCTGCGTCCATGCCGAGCCGCCGCCACGACCTCCTGGCCACGCTTGTCCCGCGGCTGCGCCGCGCGCAGGAGATCGGGAGCGAGCCGGAGGAGCGGGCCCGGGTCGAGGCGTGGCACCGCACCCTCGACCGGTCGCTGCCGACGCGCGCCGTGCCGGACTTCGCGAAGCGGTGGGAGCACGCGGTGACCGACCTCGGCTTCCCGTGCCACGTCCTGACGCCGCGGGACCGGCCGGCGACGCGGACGCTCTACTACGTGCACGGCGGCGGCTACATGGCGCCGATCGACGCCTTCCACGTGCGCTACGCGACCCGGCTGGCGTCCGCGATCGGCGCCCGGGTCGTGCTGCCCGACTACCCCCTCGCCCCCGAGCACACCTGGCGCGACTCCCACGACGCGCTCGTCGACGACCTGGCCCGCTGGACCACCGAACCGGGCGGCGTGGTGCTGGCCGGCGACTCGGCCGGCGGTGGCCTCGCGCTCGCCCTGGCGCTCTCCGTGCGAGACCGCGGGCTGGTGCCCGCGACCCACCTGGTGCTCCACGCGCCGTGGGTCGACCTGACCACCTCGACGGCAGAGGAGACGAGGGCCGCCGACGCGATCGACCCGTGGCTGTTCATCGGCAAGGTCGAGGCGTACGCAGGGTGGTGGGCCGGCTCGCCCGACGACCTGGGCCGTCCCGAGGTCTCCCCCGCCCTCGCCGACCTCGCCGGCCTGCCGCGCACCCTCATGCTCTACGGCACCCGCGACCTGCTGGCTCCGGGGTGCCGCCTGCTCGCGCGGCGCGCGGCCGAGGCTGGCTGGGACCTCACGTGGGTCGAGGAGGCCGACCTCATCCACGTCTACGGGCTGCTGCCGATCGCCCCCGAGGCACGGCGGGCGTTCGACCAGGTCGTGGAGTTCGTCCGGTGAGGGTGCTCGTCGCCGGCGTCGACGACCTGCCGGCGCGCACGGCGTACGGCGTGTGGCGGCTGCGGCAGCAGGTGTTCGTCGTGGAGCAGGACTGCCCCTATCCCGACCTCGACGGCCGCGACCTCGAGGAGACCACCCGCCACGTCGTGCTGCTCGACGACGACGGCTCGGTGCTGGGCACCCTCCGCGTGCTCGACGACGGCGACGCCGCACGGATCGGCCGGGTCGTGGTCGCGCCGGCCGCCCGGGGACGCAGGCTCGCGGCGCTGATGATGGACGAGGCGATGGCGCTGTGCGGCAGCCGCGAGGTGCGCCTCGACGCCCAAACCGAGCTGACGGGGTTCTACGAGGCGTACGGCTTCGCGGTGACCGGGCCCGAGTTCGACGAGGACGGCATCATGCACGTGCCGATGCGTCGGCCGGCAGAGATCCTCTAGGCCTTGCGCTGGGGCCGGGACGAGCGAGACTGGAGTGACACGGCTTCCGAAGGAGATGACCGCCGTGATCACCCTCGCCCACGATCTAGAGAGCATCCACCACGACCTCGCACACCGCCTGGCCCTGGCCGCCGACGCACGACCCGACGTGCGCCACCCCCGCGACCACTACACCGCCATCGACACGTTCCTGGCAGCGGCCAGCCGGCACAACGCCGCCATGGTCGACGCGATCGCGCCACTCGTTCGCCACCTCCCCGGTGGTCACGACCTCGCCCACGAGTTCCTGGCCGCCAGCCGCTCCTACGAGGAGTCCCTGGCCCAGGTGAAGGCCAAGCTGTACGGCTCCACGTTCGCGGTCGGACGGCCGTGGCCGCCCATCTGGCAGGACGTGCGTCACGAGTTCGCGTTGGTGTGCGACCTGGAGCGACGGCTTGCCGCAGCCCTGCTCGACGCGGAGCCGGACGACCCCCGGGACCTGGGCATGGTGCTCCACCACGCCGAGCTGGCCTCCCCCACGCGGCCGCACCCGTGGATCCCGCACCGGGGGGAGGTCGGCCGGATCGCCCGCGCGGTGGCCCGTCGGGTCGACAGCTTCTGGGACGCCGCCGAGGGACGCATGGTCCCTGAGCCGGTGCGCCACCACGACCGCGAGCACCAGGGTCCGCTGACGCAGTACCTCCTGGCCGACCCGCACCTGGAGGAGGAGTGACCGCTCGAACGTCGCAGCAATAGCCAGCACCAGACCGTGCCGGTCGTCATGATGGGTCGGTGCCCCTCAACGTCGAGCTCGCGGAGATCCGGGACTTCCTCGTGGCCCACGCACCGTTCGACTCCCTCCCGGCCGCGGTCCTCGAGTCGATCCCGCCGCGGCTGAGCATCGGCTACCACCGCCGCGGGACCGTGGTGCTGGCCGAGGGCACCACCCCGGTGGAGCTGCTGGTGGTGAGGTCGGGGGCCGTCGAGCTGCGCGCCCGCGACGGCGAGCTGGTCGAGCGGGGCGCCGCCGGCACCTGCATCGGCGGCGCCGCGCTGGCGACCGGGTCGCCGCAGCCGGTCACCGTCCACGCGATCGAGGACACCCTGGTCCTGGCCTGCCCGGCCGACCTGTTCGACCAGCTCCGCGGGCAGCACGCCGACTTCGCGTCCTTCTTCGAGCACCGCGCCGGACGGCTGCGCGAAGCCGTCGCCCGGCAACGACGGGAGGTGACCGGCCCGGAGCGGTCGATGCTGTCCAGCACGGTGCGCGACCTGGTGAGCCGGGCGCCGGTCAGCATCCGTGCCGACGCCTCCGTCCTGGAGGCTGCCCGGTTGATGTCGGCCGAGCGGATCTCCTCGGTGCTGGTCACCGACGGCGAGGCCCTCGTCGGCATCCTGACGGACCGCGACCTGCGCACCCGGGTCCTGGCCGCCGCCGTGGACCCGGCTGGTCCCGTGTCCGCGGTGATGACGCCGGACCCGGCGACCACCCGCCCCGACTCCCCTGCCCTCGAGGCGCTGCTCGAGCTGGTGCGCCGCAACATCCACCACCTTCCCGTGGTCGACGACGGACGACCTGCCGGCATGGTCACGGCCACCGACCTGCTCCGGCTCCAGCAGGCCAACCCGGTGTTCCTCGTCGGCGACATCGCCAAGGCCCCTGACGTCGCTACGATCGCGGAGCTGGCGACCCGTCTGCAGCGAGTGGTCGCCGGGCTCGTCCGGCAGGGCACGTCGGCCCACGACGCCGGTCGCGTCGTCACCACCGTCGGGGACGCGATCGAGCAGCAGGTCATCGCGCTCGCCGAGGCCGAGCTCGGCGCGCCACCGGTGCCGTACGCCTGGCTGACCCTGGGCTCCCGGGCCCGCTTCGAGCAGGCCCTCGCCCCCGACCAGGACCATGCCCTGCTGCTGCACGACGACTACCGGCCCGACGAGCACGGGCCCTGGTTCGGCGAGCTCGCCGAGCTCGTCACGGGCGGCCTGGAGGCCGTCGGCTACCCCCGGTGCCGCGGCGACAAGATGGCCACGAACCCCAGGTGGCGCCAGCCCCTGGTCACCTGGCGCGGCCACGTGGCGCGCTGGGTCGGCACCCCCACCCCGGAGGCGATCCTCGAGGCCAGCGTGTTCTTCGACCTGCGGCACCAGTACGGCGACCCGGACCTGACCGCCGAGCTGGTCGCCGACCAGCGCCGGGCAGCCAAGGGCGCGCCGATCTTCCTGGCCCACCTGGCCGCCGCCGCGGCGTCGCACCACACGCCGCTCGGCTTCTTCCGCGGCCTGGTCGTGGACCGGTCCGGCGAGCACCGCGACACGCTCGACGTGAAGCGGGGCGGCATCAACACCATCGTCGAGATCGCCCGCCTGCACGGGCTGGCGTGCGGGTCGCAGGAGATGTCGACCCTCGCCCGGCTCGAGGACGCCGTCGCCGCCGGCCTCGTCAGCCCGACGCTCGGAGCCGACCTGCGCGACGCGTGGGAGTTCCTGGCGCACCTGCGGCTGCGGCACCAGGTCGAGCAGGTCGGCGCCGGGACACCGGCCGACAACTGGGTCGACCCGTCGTCGCTCAGCCACTTCGAGCAGCGCCACCTCAGGGCGGCGTTCGGCGTCATCAGGTCCGCCCAGGGCGCCATCGCGCAGCGCTATCCCGTCCGCGAGCTGACGTGACGCCCGACGACCGGACCCCGCTCGACCGGCTGCCCCTGCTGGCAGTGGACCTCGAGACCACCGGGCTCTCCCCGGCCCGCGACCAGGTGCTGGCCGTGGGCTGGGTGCCGGTGGACGGCCTGCGCATCGATCTCTCCGGGGGCCGGCGCCACGTCGTACGCCGCGACGACCCCGGCGACGCGGTCACCATCCACGGCCTGACCCACGACGACCTCGAGGAGGGCCGGCCGCTCGCGGAGGTGCTGGCCGAGCTGCGACGTGCCCTGGCGGGACGCGTGCTCCTCGCCCACCACGCCCCGTTCGAGCTGGCCTTCCTCGACGCGGCCTTCCGCACCGTGGGCGAGCGTCCGGTCCTGCCGCCGGCGGTGTGCACCCTGGAGCTCCAGCGGCGCCTGCTGGTCCGCCACGGCGAGGTCCGCCCCGGGGAGCTGCGCCTCTGGAGGGCCAGGGAGCGCCACGGGCTGCCGGTCACGGCGGCCCACGACGCCCTCGGGGACGCGCTGGCCTGCGCCGAGCTCTACCTGGCGCAGACGGCCGAGCTCGGCGCGAGCGGGCCGCTGAGCCTGCGGGACGTACGCCGCCGCGAGCCGTGGTTCGACCGCCTCAGGTCCTGGCTGCGCGGACGCCGCTGAACGACGTCGACGCCGGGGCGGCGGGCGCCCCGGCGTCGACGGTCCTCAGCGTTGCGTCAGTGGATCTCGCCCTGGGCGTGCTTGGCGACGAGCTCGGTCTTGCCGGGGTAGCGGATCTCCTCGACCAGCTCCTGCATGACGGGGCTCGGCTTCGGGGTGAACTGGGAGACGATGATCGTCACCGCGAAGTTGATCAGCATGCCGATCGTGCCGAAGCCGGTCTCCAGGATCCCGAAGATGCCCTCACCGTTGCCGTAGATGTCGATCGTCCACAGCATGTAGGCCATCGTCGTGACGAGTCCGGCGAGCATGCCCGCCGTCGCGCCCATGGCCGTGCAGTTCTTCCAGAAGATGCCGAGCACCAGGATCGGGAAGAAGCTCGCTGCCGCCAGCCCGAAGGCCAGCGCCACCACCTGGGCCACGAATCCCGGCGGGTTGATGCCGAGGTAGCCCGCGACCACGATCGCGCCGCCCATGGCGATGCGGCCGACCATGAGCTGTCGCGCCTCGGTGGCCTGGGGGTTGATCTTCTTGAAGTAGACGTCGTTGGCGACGGCGCTGGAGATGACCAGCAGCAGTCCGGACGCCGTCGACAGCGCCGCGGCCAGCGCGCCCGCCGCCACCAGGCCGACGATCGGGGCCGGGAGACCGCCGATCTCGGGCGAGGCCAGCACGATGATGTCGTTGTTGATCAGGATGTCGCTGTAGTTGACGACCGTGTCCGCGCCCAGGTCGGAGACAGGAGAGCCGTCGGCCTGGGTGATCAGGCCGACCTCGGACCACGTGTTGAACCACGACGGCATCTCGCTCAGCGCAGTGCCGTTGACGTCCTCGATGATCTGCAGCTTGCTGAAGGCCGCCACCGACGGGGCGGTGGTGTAGAGCAGGGCGATGAAGAAGAGCGCCCACAGCGCCGAGTACCTCGCGGCCCGCACGCTCTTGGCCGTGTAGAAGCGGACGATCACGTGCGGCAGGCCCGCGGTGCCGAACATCAGCGACGCGGTGATCAGCAGCATGTTGAGCATGTTGGTGCTGCCGAAGGCGGCGGTGTACTCGGGGATGCCGAGCTCGGTCTGCAGCGCGTCGAGCTCCGCGAGGATCGTGCCGAAGCCGATCTGCGGGATCGGCACGTCGGTCACCTTGGCGGAGACGGCGAACGCCGGGATCAGGTAGGCGATGATCAGCACGGTGTACTGGGTCACCTGGGTCCAGGTGATGCCCTTCATGCCGCCGAGGACGGCGTAGAAGAACACGATCGCCATGCCGATGATGACGCCGGTGGTCGGGTCCACCTTGAGGAACCGGGTGAAGACCAGGCCGACGCCCGCCATCTGACCGGCGACGTAGACGAACGAGACGACGATGGCGGCGACCACCGCCACCAGCCGTGCGGTCTCGTTGTAGCGGTCGCCGACGAAGTCCGGGATGGTGTACTTGCCGAACTTGCGCAGGTACGGGGCCAGCAGCAGCGCGAGGAGCACGTAGCCGCCGGTCCAGCCCATGAGGTAGACCGAGCCGCCGTAGCCGTTGCCGGCGAAGGCGATGATGCCGGCCATGGAGATGAACGAGGCGGCGCTCATCCAGTCGGCCGCGATGGCCGCGCCGTTGGCCGGCGCCGGGATGCCGCCACCGGCGACGTAGAAGCCGGACGTCGTGCTGACCCGACTCCGGTAGGCGACGAAGATGTAGATGCTGAAGGTGAGGATGACGAACACGAGGGTCCAGGTCTGGATGTCGCTCACGAGTGGTGCACCTCCTCCTCGTACTCGTCGATGCCGTACTCGGCATCGAGCTTGTCCATCCGGACCACGTAGACGGCGATGAGGATCACGAACGTGATGATCGAGCCCTGCTGGGCGAACCAGAAGCCGAGCGGGAAGCCCGCGACCACGACCTCGTTGAGGGGCTCCACGAACAAGATGCCCGCACCGAACGACACGAGCGCCCAGATCGTGAGCAGCACTGCCATCAATCTCAGATTTCGGCGCCAGTACTCCCGGCGCTGGTGTTCATCCACGGTGTCCTCCACTGGCTGACGACTCGGAGTTGCGTGCCCGGCAGCGAAACAGCGCCGTCACCGCTGGTCAAGACGCAGATGTGACCGCCGTCACACTTTTCGCCGAGCGGTCGGAAATCGTCGTCCGGTGGCGGCGCGGCTCCTGCGAACGCCGGTGGCGTCCGGCGTGGGTGCCGTTGGTCGCACGGGATCGACCGTTCGTCGCGTGACGGGCGACCGTTCGCCGCGCGCGACGGCACCCCGTCGTACGCCGGTCCCGCCCGATCGCGCGCGCCGTTCCGTACAGTCCCCCCATGACCGGAGCAACGGCGACGAGGGTGGTCCGAACGCGACGCGGACCCGACCCGGCGAAGCGCCGCCTGGCAGGGGCCGTCGCGATGGTGCTCTTCGGCTCCTTCCTCCCCTGGATCGACACCGCCGTCGGCTCGGTGTCAGGTGCCCGCGGCGCCGGCCTGTGGACGTTCTACGCGGCGATGCTCGGTCTCGCGGGGGCACTGGTCCCGATGCGCCGGGTGGCGGCGGTGCAGGCGGCGATCTTCGCCCTCGTGGCGCTGGTCGTCCCCGCCTGGCAGGTGGTGCACCTGCTCACCCTGGTCGGCACCGACGGCTGGGTCCCCGGCCCCGGTCTGGTGCTGGTCCTCGGCGGGGGCGTGCTCGGTGCGACCGCGGCCGCTCAGCTGTTCCGACCGTCGGCCACCACCATGAGCACCGGCCCGAGCACCTCCTCGCGCACCAGGCGGGACTGACGCGACAACCCACCGATCACCGTCGGGGCGAACCACCACCCGTCGCGGTCGAGGACGCCGCCGCCGAGCGCGACGTCCCCGCCCTCGGACCGCGCGAGGTCCACGTAGCGGCGCACCCGGTCGCGGGCCACGCCCGAGCGGAGCGGGCCGCACAGGGTGTCCGACGCCGACGGGTCGCCGGGCACCACCTCCGCCATCGCCTCGACGGCTGCGCGCAGGGCCTCCGCGTAGCGGTGCCGGGGCACCACGACGCTCGCGGGCACCCGGCACGCCTGGCCGGCGTTGGCGGCGACCGTCACCGCCGCCGCGGACACGACCGCGGCGAGGTCGTCGTCGTCGGCGGCCTCGATGGTGAGCGGACCGCCGACGTCGAGGCGTACGCGCTTGCCGGCCCGCTCGCCCGCGACCTGCACGCGCTCGCCCGTGACCGCCGACCCGGTGAACGAGACCTCGTCGACGCGGTCGTCGAGGGTGAGGGTGATAGCGACGTCGACGTCGCGGGTGGCCAGCACGTTGAGGACCCCGCGCGGCAGGATGTCGAGGGCGATGCGGCCGAGCTCGATCGCGGCGCTCGCCGCCTCGGGCGCGGGCTTGAGCACCACGGTGCCGCCGGCCGCGAGGACCCGGCCGACCTCCTCGATCGCCACCGCGAGCGGCGAGGTGGCGGGCGTGACGACGGCGGTGACGCCGGCCGACCGGCCGGGCTCACCGGGCAGCTCAGCGCGCATGAGGGCGATCGGCGCGTCGAGGTGGGCGGCGCGGAGGGACACCGGCACCCCGGTCTCTGCGGCCATGAGGGCGGCGAGGTCGTCGGAACGCTCGGCGATTGCGGCCTGCAGGCGCCGGAGCGCGTCGGCGCGCAGGCCGACGTCGGTGCTCCACTGGGTCGCGTCGAAGGCGCGACGCGCGGCAGCGGCCGCCGCGTGCGCCTCGGTGACGCCGGCGTCCGGCACGTCCCAGAGGGTCTCGGCGGTCGCGGGGTTGCGGGCGGCGTACGTCCACCCCTCCGCCGTCGGCTGGTCCACGCCGTCGATCGGCAGCCCCCGAGGCCGGGCGTGCTTGCTCATGAGAGAACTCCATCATGCGACCGGTCCGGATCCCATCACCCGGTCGTCCTGTTGCCCGCACCCCATCTGACTAGCCTCGACTCATGCGTGACGACCTCGGTGCCGACGTCCCCCTGAACGGCCCCGCACGACGGATCGTCTCCCTCGTCCCCTCGCTCACCGAGGCGATCGCGGCGACCGCGCCCGACCGCCTGGTCGGGGCGACCGACTGGTGCACGCACCCCGCCGACCTCGACGTGGCGCGCGTGCGGGGCACCAAGAACCCCGACCTCGCCGCGGTCCGGGCCTTCTCCCCCGACCTCGTCGTGGCCAACATGGAGGAGAACCGCGAGCTCGACGTGCGCCGGCTGCGTGACTCCGGGGTCGCGGTCTGGGTGACGCGGATCGAGACCGTGGAGCAGGCGCTGGAGTCGATGTCGCGGCTGTTCACCGCCGCCCTCGACCTCGCCGATCCGCCGTGGCTCGTCGAGGCGAGGTCGCTGTGGTCGACCCCCGTCCCGCGACGGCTGGCGGTCGCCGTGCCGATCTGGCGCGATCCGTGGATGGTCGTCGGCTCGCCGACCTACACCGACGACCTGCTCACCCGGGCAGGGCTGGCCAACGTGCTGGCCCATGGTCCGGCCGAGCGCGACGGGCGTTACCCCACGGTGACGCCCGGCGAGATCGACGACGCGGGCGCGGACGTCGTGCTGCTGCCCGACGAGCCGTACGTCTTCACCGCCGACGACGGCCCGGAGGCGCTGCGCACGCCGACCCGGCTCGTGTCGGGGAGGCTGCTGACCTGGTACGGGCCCGCCATGGTCGAGGCGCACGCGGTGCTGTCCGGGCTGTCTGGATAGCCTCCGGTGCCATGACGCGCGACCCGATCAGCGAGGCCCACCGGCAGTGGGTCGCCCACGGGTGGGGCGACGCCGCCGACGGGATGGCGATGGTGACGTCGGTCGTGCGCGCCCAGCAGTTGCTGATGGAGCGGATCGACGCCGTCCTGCGCCCGCGCGGGCTGACCTTCGCCCGCTACGAGGTGCTGCGGCTGCTGTCCTTCACCCGCGACGCGGCGATGCCGATGTCGCGGCTCGGCTCCCTGCTCCAGGTGCACCCGACCAGCGTCACCAGCGCCGTCGACCGGCTCGTCGCGCAGGGCTACGTCGAGCGCGTGCGCAGCGACGAGGACAGGCGGGTCGTCCGCGCCGTGCTCACCGACGCCGGTCGCGACGCCGTCGAGGAGGCGACGGCGGCCCTCAACGGCGAGGTCTTCGAGACGCCCGGCGTGCCCGGCCCCGACGTACGCGCCCTCACCGATCGCCTCACCGCGCTGCGTACGGGCCTCGGGGACGGGTCGTGATGCTCGCGGGGTTTGCACCCGCGTTGCGTGCTTGCAGGTAGAGATCTGGACCTGTAAGCAGGGCGGTCCCCGGATATCCGGGGACTCCCGCAAGTGACTCGCCGGTAGATACTTGGATGTCCTAGTATCTGACCATGGCCGACCTGCCCCGCCCTGAGCTGCACCGTCCGAAGAACCCGATCCGCCTCGTCACCGCGTCCGCGCTGTTCGACGGGCACGACGCGTCGATCAACATCATGCGGCGGATCTTCATGAGCCAGGGCTGCGAGGTCATCCACCTCGGGCACAACCGCTCCGTGCAGGAGGTCGTCGACGCGGCGCTCGAGGAGGACGTGCAGGGTGTCGCGGTGTCGTCCTACCAGGGCGGGCACGTGGAGTACTTCGAGTACCTCGTCGAGTCGTTGCGCGCCGCCGGGGCCGACCACGTGAAGGTCGTCGGCGGCGGTGGCGGCGTGATCGTGCCGTCGGAGATCACGCGGCTCCGCGAGTCGGGCGTGACCATCTTCTCGCCCGAGGACGGCCAGAAGATGGGCCTCGTCGGGATGATCAACTCCGTCGTCGCCGACTGCGACACCGACCTGTGGGCCGACCGGGCGGTCACCGTCGAGCAGGTGCTGACCGGCGACCGCTTCGCCGTCGCCCGCGCCATCACCGGGGCCGAGGAGGGCCGTCTCGACGAGGCGATGCTCGCCGAGCTCCGGTCCGCGGCCGCGCGCCGCGTCGTACCCGTCCTCGGCATCACCGGCACCGGGGGGTCGGGCAAGTCCTCGCTCACCGACGAGGTCGTGCGCCGCTTCCGCACCGACCAGCAGGACAAGCTGCGCATCGGGGTGATCGCGGTCGACCCGACCCGGCGCAAGGGCGGCGGCGCGCTGCTCGGCGACCGCATCCGTGCGAACTCGCTGGACGGGGACCGGGTCTTCTTCCGCTCGCTCGCCACCCGTGGCGCCCACGAGGTGCCCGGGCACCTCGCCGACGTCGTCGACGTGATGAAGGCTGCCGGCCACGACCTCGTGATCATCGAGACGCCCGGCATCGGGCAGGGCGACGCCGGCATCGTCCCGCTCGTCGACCACTCGCTCTACGTCATGACGCCGGAGTTCGGCGCCGCCTCGCAGCTGGAGAAGATCGACATGCTCGACTTCGCCGACACCGTGGCGATCAACAAGTTCGAGCGCCGCGGCGCCAAGGACGCGCTGCGCGACGTCGGCCGCCAGCTCGTCCGCAACCGCGAGGCCTTCGGCAAGCAGCCGCACGACATGCCGGTCTTCGGCACGAGCGCCGCGACCTTCAACGACGACGGCGTCACCGCGCTCTACCAGCACCTGCGCGACGAGCTCGCCGCTGTGGGGCTGGTGGTCGGCGAGGGCACGCTGCCGCACGTCGACGTACGCCACTCCTCCGGCATCCGGCAGGTCGTCCCGGCCGACCGGGTGCGCTACCTCAGCGAGATCACCGAGACCGTCCGCGGCTACCACGCCCGTACGGCCGAGCTGGCCGAGGCGGCGCGCAACCTCCAGCGGGTCCAGTACGTCGCCGACCAGCTGGGTCTCGATACACCCGCCTCGTCCCTCGGCGGGCACTCGACCAACGATGGGTTGACCGCGCTCCTGGACGAGGCCCGCAAGGCCGTGCCCCACGAGGTCGCCGACCAGATCGAGCGCTGGCCGGCCGTCGTGGAGTCCTACTCCGGCGACGAGCAGGTCGTCGTGGTGCGCGACCGGGAGATCCACACCAAGCTCACCAAGGAGTCGCTCAGCGGCAACAAGATCCCGCGCGTCTCCCTCCCCCGCTTCACCGACCACGGCGAGCTGGTGAAGTTCTGGCGCAACGAGAACCTCCCGGGCTACTTCCCCTTCACCGCCGGTGTCTTCCCGTTCAAGCGCGACAACGAGGACCCGGCCCGCATGTTCGCCGGCGAGGGCGACCCGGCGCGCACCAACCGCCGCTTCAAGATCCTCTCCGAGGGCAACGACGCGACCCGTCTGTCGACGGCGTTCGACTCGGTGACGCTCTACGGCCGCGACCCCGACCCGCGCCCGGACGTCTACGGCAAGGTCGGCACCTCGGGCGTCAGCGTCGCGACGCTCGACGACATGAAGGCGCTCTACGACGGCTTCGACCTCGTCGCGCCGACCACGAGCGTCTCGATGACGATCAACGGTCCCGCCCCCACGGTGCTGGCGTTCTTCCTCAACACCGTGATCGACCAGCAGGTCGACGCCTTCCGCGAGCGGGAGGGCCGCGAGCCGTCCGAGGAGGAGCGCTCCCAGGTCGCGGCGTACGCGCTCGCCAACGTGCGCGGCACGGTGCAGGCCGACATCCTCAAGGAGGACCAGGGCCAGAACACCTGCCTGTTCTCCACCGAGTTCTCGCTGCGGATGATGGCCGACATCCAGGAGTGGTTCATCGAGCAGAAGGTCCGCAACTTCTACTCCGTGTCGATCTCCGGCTACCACATCGCCGAGGCCGGGGCGAACCCCATCAGCCAGCTCGCGTTCACCCTCGCCAACGGCTTCACCTACGTCGAGGCCTACCTCGCGCGAGGCATGGACATCGACGACTTCGCGCCGAACCTGTCGTTCTTCTTCTCCAACGGGATGGACCCCGAGTACAGCGTCCTGGGCCGCGTCGCGCGCCGCATCTGGGCGGTCACCATGAAGGAGAAGTACGGCGCCTCCGAGCGCTCGCAGAAGCTGAAGTACCACGTCCAGACGAGCGGCCGCTCGCTGCACGCGCAGGAGATGGACTTCAACGACATCCGCACCACGCTGCAGGCGCTGATCGCGATCTACGACAACGCCAACAGTCTCCACACCAACGCATACGACGAGGCGGTGACGACCCCGACGGAGGAGTCCGTACGCCGCGCGCTGGCGATCCAGCTGATCATCAACCGCGAGTGGGGCCTGGCGATGAACGAGAACCCGCTCCAGGGCTCGTACGTCATCGACGACCTGACCGACCTGGTGGAGGCCGCGGTGCTGGCCGAGTTCGACTCGATCAACGAGCGCGGCGGCGTGCTCGGCGCGATGGAGACCGGCTACCAGCGCGGACGGATCCAGGACGAGTCGATGCTCTACGAGCACCGCAAGCACGACGGGTCGCTGCCGATCATCGGCGTCAACACGTTCGTCAAGGAGTCGGCCGCGGACGCCCAGCCCCAAGAGATCGAGCTGGCCCGCGCGACCGAGGCCGAGAAGGAGTCGCAGCTCTCGCGCGTGCGCGCCTTCCAGGCGGCGCACGCCACCGAGGCGCAGGAGGCGCTCGCTCGGCTCAAGGACGCGGCGGTCTCCGGCGAGAACGTCTTCGCCGTGCTGATGGACGCCGCTCGGGTCTGCTCGCTCCAGCAGGTCACGGAGGCGTTCTTCGAGGTGGGCGGGCAGTACCGGCGCAATGTCTGACTAGTCGGCCGCCGGCAGGTCGAACCGGAAGACCGACCCGTTGCCGGCCGGCCGCGCCAGGCACTCGATGGTGCCCCCGTGCCGCTGCACGATCGTCTGGCAGATCGTGAGTCCCATGCCGGTGCCACGGAAGTGCGCGCGCACGGCGCCGCTGCGGTGGAAGCGCTGGAAGATGAGCGAGCGCTCCTCCTCCTCGACCCCGACCCCGCGGTCCTCGACCTCGACCACCACCCGGGCGCCGTGGCGGTGCGCGCGCACCGTGATCATCGCGGGCTCGCCGGGAGTGGCGTACTTGACGGCGTTGCCGATGAGGTTGCCGAAGAGCTGGCGCACCGCGACCGGGTCGGCGTGGACCGCGGGCAGGTCGGGGTCGACCTCCAGCACGTCGTCGGGCCCGAGCAGCCCGGCGGACTGGGCGAGGACGCCGTCCGGACCGCCGAGGCGCACGTCGGTCGCGCGGAGCTCGCCGGACTCGGCGAGCGCGTGCTCGAGGAGGTCGCCGATCAGGTCGGCCATCTGCTCGGCGGAGCGCTCGGCGCGGCGCAGCGGCATCATCGCGTCCGAGTCGGGCTCGAGGTCGTCGACCGCGAGGGAGAGCCAGGAGCGGATCGCGGACAGTGGCCCGCGGAGGTCGTGCGCGGCCGTTGAGGCGAAGCCGGCCAGCGGGCGCAGGCCGGAGCGGTGCTCGGTCACCTCCCGGAGCACGAGCAGCACGCCGGAGCGCCCGCCGCCACGCGACAGCGACGCACGGGACACCGCGAGCACGATCTCCTCGCCGCTGCGCAGCGGGATGACGACGTCGCCGACGCCGAGCTCGGCGCGCGCGGCGTCGGTGTGGGCGGGGTCGGGCTCGAGGAGCAGCCTCACGAGCTCGCAGAGCGCGGCGTCGTCGGCCGCTCCCGGGCTCACCCGGTGGGCGAGCCGACGGCTGGCGCCGTTGCTGCGCTCGACCCGACCGAAAGGGTCGAGCACGACGAGCCCCTCGCCCATGCTCTCGGTCATCTCGGCGAGCAGCTCGGCCTGCTCGGCCGCGTCCTCCCGGGCACGGGTCGCCGCGGCGAAGAGTGCGTCGACACGGTCGCCCAGCGCGCCCACCGTCAGCCCGGTGAGCAGCATCCCGACCACGAAGAGCTGGGAGACCAGCACCTCGGCCACCGGGTCCACGATCGTGTCGAACGGGCCGTGGCCGGTGAGGCTCAGCGTCAGGGCGATCAGGCCGAGGGTCAGGCAGTGCAGCGCCGCCGGGTAGGTCCGGAAGCGCGCGGCCGACCACACGGCGAACCCGATCGGCAGGAAGGTCACCGGGTACGGCTGGGTGAACACGATGAGCACGACGACCACCGAGACGATCCAGAGCACCGCCAGCTCGACGCGGCCACCCTCGTGGGTCCGGGCCGGGATGTCCTGGGTGTACCACTCCCAGGCGAGGTGGCCGACCGCGCCGACCGTGAGGACGCCGACGACGTGCCGAGCTGACCACGCCACGGCGGTCATCACCGTCGCGTCCGCGGCGTCGGCCCAGATGCCGGCGGTGCCGATCAGTGCCCCCACGACGCAGCCGGCGGCGGCAGCCGCGCCGGCCATGGCGAGCGTGCGCGGCGACCGGATGCTGGCCGTGCCGCCGGCGCCGAGCATCTCGGGGCACCACCGCCGGATGAACAGGCCGATCACGGCCGTCTGCACGGTGACCGAGAGGGCACCGAAGAAGCCGAGGACCGGTGAGACCCCGGTCGCGACCACCAGCACGCCGTGGATCGCCATCAGCGGAACCAGCACGCGGGCGAGGTGGCGGGGCGACTCGGCGAGCAACCACAGGATCGCCACACCGGATCCCGGCCAGATCAGGCTCAGGACCTGTCCCTCGATCGCGGTCAGCCGGCCGACGACGGTCAGCAACGCGTACGCGAGAGCGAAGCGTGCGGCCCGAGCCGGCGACAGGGCCGTCGTGGGGGCCGTCGTCATGGCGCACAGACTACGTTTCGGATCGGCCGCGCGCCCCCGATCCCGGTGTGCCGAGGTCACGATCTGCTCAAGGCTCGGCGTGCGCGTAGGCAGCGGCCGCTGATCGGGTCCACACTCGGACCATGGGCGTGCGCAGCCTCGTGGCCGACGACGAGCCGGACATCCGCGACTTCATCGGCCACGTGCTGGCGCGGGCCGGGCACGACGTCACCACCGTGGGCGACGGGGCGGAGGTCCTCGAGCTCGCGTCGGAGGTCGACTTCGACCTGGTCGTCGTCGACCACCACATGCCCCGGATGACCGGTCTCGCGGTGGCCGACGAGCTGAGCCGGGCGTGCCCGGACACGAAGGTCCTGGTCATGTCGGGCGACCTCGACGTGGGTCGCGCGCACCCGCACTTCCTGCCGAAGCCGTTCAACCGCGGCGAGTTCATGGCCGCGGTGGACAGCCTGCTCGACCCTCCGGGCCGATCCGGACCTACAGGTTGATCGTGATGTCGGCGTCGGCGCGCAGGTCCTCGACGAGCGCCGTCGCGACCTTGCCGATCTCCTGGTTGGTGGCCTGCTCGACGAGCTGCTCGCGCACCTGCGCGAACGGCGGGATCTTCTGCCCGCCCTGACCCGACTGGCCGGCCTGCGCCTGCTGCTGCTTGGCCTGCTCGTAGAGCGCGCGCAGCTCCTTGTCGGTCGGCTCGATCGGACCGTTCTCGTCCGCGACGAGCTGCTCGACGAGGACCTGGGTCTCGACCTGGTCGCGGGCCTGCTCCGCGGTGACGCCCTGCTGCTCGACGGCCTTCAGGAGCTCGTCGGCGGACTTCATGCCGTTCTGCTCGGCGAGGTCGGTGAGCTCGGCATCGACGTCCTCGTCGCTGACCTCGAGCCCGCGCGCCTCGGCCTCCTGGGCGAGGAGCTCGGTGTCGACGAGGTCGTCGGCGGTCTGCTTGCGCAGCTGCTCCTCGTCGGGTGCCTCGCCGCCCATCTGCGCCTGGGACGCCGCCTGGGCGAAGGCCGCCTCGTAGATCGGGACGAACTCGTCCTTGGTGACCTCCTCGCCGTTGACCTCGGCCACCACGTCGGGGATGGCGTCGAGGTCGGGCTGGGTGCCGGCGGCGGCACCGTCCGAGGCGCCGTCCGACGGTGAGGCGCTCGAGGAGGACTCGGCCGAGGCGTCGTCGGAGCCGGAGTCGGAGCCCGACCCGCCGCCGCAGGCGGAGAGCGTGAGGACCGCAGCGACCGAGAGGGCACCGAGGGCCGTACGGGTGCGGCGACGGGCAGAGGAGGTCAGGGACGTCAGGGAGGTCTTCGTGGAAGTCATCGCCGTCGACGGTACGCACCGAACCTGAGCGCGATCCTCAGGGTTCTCAGAGGGTGTGTCCCTATTGGCGACGCCGTTCTACCGGATCTGCCGAGTTGAGTGCGATTGGATGGCCACCTCCGTACGCTCACCTGGTGCCTGACGAAAAGTGCTACACCTGCGGTCACGTCATGTCGGCTGCCCGACCGGTGCTCTTCGCGTGCCGCGAGGATGGCGACCTGATCATGGCCTGTGGCGGTGACGATCACGAGCAGAGCATTGAGGATTGGAATGTCGTCCATCGCGAGCATTTGCTGGACCTCGACTCCAGCCTGACGACAATCACAGACCTCACCGAGAACGAAGAGGCGACACGAGCCGGGGTGGGCGAGCCTTGGACCCGGGGGCCCATCACGGACTGCTAACAGCGTCCGACTTACCGCTCATGCCGCGATCAGTGCGGTGGCTGTGGTGCACGTGGTGCGTCACAGCCACCGCACAGCTGAGCCGACGCCGAGGACGTGGGCTCAGTGACTGGATCCCGCCGCGTTGAGGCGGTCCGCACAGCGTCCTCAGGCTCGGGTACGGCATGCCCGGGGACTACACGACTCGTCCAGGCAATAGGGACACACCCGGTCAGACCGGACGCCGCTGAGCTGGGCCAGCAGGTCAGGTCACAGGTCGTCGAGGGAGTCGGGGACGATGAGCGCGTCGGGGTCCTGGCGCACGGGGAGCTGGGCGAGGGCCGTACGGACGAGGGTGAGGCGCGCGGCGACGGCGACCTTCTGGCGCAGCCGGCCCACACCGCTCTCGCCGAGGGTCTGCTCCACCGCGGCCGCGATCTGCGCGTCGGTGAAGGTGGGCCGGGTGCCGGCGGGGACCTCGACGTCGGGGAGGGCGAGCAGCACGGGCAGCACCTGGCTGCCGACCGCCTCGAGCAGGTGGTAGCGGTCGATCTTGCTCATCGACTCCCACGCCGCCTCGCCTGCCGCCCCGCCCCTGGCGCGGCGCCCGACCTTGCCGCCGGCCACGATCTTGGCGGCAGCGGTGACGGCGACGGTCAGCTCGTGCTCGGTGAAGCGCATGGGTCCCAGCATGCCGGATGCCGGACGGACGCTCAGTAGTGCGCGGTCATCACGTGCTTGATGCGCGTGTAGTCGTCGAAGCCGTAGCCCGACAGGTCCTTGCCGTAGCCCGACGACCCGAAGCCGCCGTGGGGCATCTCGGAGACGAACGGGATGTGGGTGTTGACCCACACGCAGCCGAAGCCGAGCTCGCGGGTGAGGCGGTCGGCGACTCCGACGTCGCGCGTCCACACGCTGGCGGCGAGGCCGTACGGCACGCCGTTGGCCATGGCGACCGCGTCGGCCTCGTCGTCGAAGGACTGCACGGTGAGCACCGGCCCGAAGACCTCCTCCTGCACGATGCGGTCGTCCTGGCGTACGCCGGTGACGACGGTCGGCGCGAAGAAGAAGCCCGCGTCGCCGTGGCGGCCGCCGCCGGTGCGGACGGTGGCGTGGTCGGGGAGGCCGGCGAGGAACGCCTCCACCTTGGCGAGGTGGGCGGCGTTGTTGAGCGGGCCGTAGTCCGCCTCGTCGTCCGACGGAGGCCCGGGCCGGGTGCCTTCGGCCGCCTTCACCAGCAGGTCGACGAGCTCGTCGTGGACGCTGCCGTGGGCGACGACGCGGGTGGCGGCGGTGCAGTCCTGGCCGGCGTTGAAGTAGGCGGCCGCCGCGATCATCTCGGCGGCGCGGGGCAGGTCGGCGTCGGGCATCACGACGACGGGAGCCTTGCCACCGAGCTCGAGGTGCACGCGCTTGAGGTTCCTCGCCGCCGAGGTCGCGACCTCGATGCCGGCGCGCACCGACCCGGTGATCGCGACGAGCCCGGGGGTCGGGTGCTCGACGAGGTAGCGGCCGGTCGAGGCGTCGCCGTTGACCACGTTGAGCACGCCCGGCGGCAGGATCGCGCCGGCGATCTCGGCGAGCAGCACGGTCGAGCGCGGGGTGGTGTCGCTGGGCTTGAGCACGATCGTGTTGCCGGCGGCGAGCGCGGGCGCGATCTTCCAGATCGCCATCGCGAAGGGGTAGTTCCACGGCGTCACCTGGCCGACCACGCCGATCGGCTCGCGGCGGATCGCGGAGGTGTGGCCCTCGAGGTACTCCCCCGACGACTTGCCCTCGAGCAGCCGCGCCGCGCCTGCGAAGAAGCGCAGCTGGTCGACGCCCTGGTCGACCTCCTCGCTGGCGATGTAGCGCACCGGCTGGCCGGTGTCGCGGGCCTGCACCTCGCTGATCTCGTCACGGCGCTCGGCGATCGCGGCGGCCAGGTCGAGGAGGTACGCCTGTCGCGCCCCGGGGGTGAGCCGCTTCCACGACGCCGACGCCCGCTCCGCGGCGGCGTACGCCCGGTCGACCTCGGCGTGCGTCGAGACCGGGGAGCGGCCGTCGGGCTCGCCCGTCACCGGGTCGACGAGGTCGATGAAGTCGGTGGTGGCCGAGGCGACCAGCTCGCCGTCGATGAAGTTGTGGATCGTGTGGGTCATCAGGACTCCAGGGTCGGTCGAGGTCAGGCGACGTAGATCTTGCGGATGGTCTCGCGGACGACCCAGGTGGTGTGCTCGCCGGCGCGCAGCCGTACGACGCTGCCGGGGCCGAGGTCGACGCGCTCGCCGTCGTCGAAGGACACGGTCCCGGAGCCGGACAGCACGACGAACACCTCGTCGACCTCGACGTCGGTCGCGGTGCCGGGGGTCATCTCCCACACCCCGACCTCCACCCCGGCCACGGCGGCGAGGGCGCGCGAGCCGGCCTCCGGCGCCCCGTCGACGACGGTGCCCGCGTCGAGCGGCGTGGTCGGCACGAGCGCCTCGACGTCCAGCACACGGTTCATGCCGAGCATCGTCCCCAGTGGCGCGGCCGCCGCGGCCCGACGATCTGTCGTCACTTCGCCGGCCTGCCCAACAGTTCGTCGGCGACCAGCGCCACGTGCAGCGAGACACGGACGTCAGGGTCGTCGAGGTCGGCGCCCAGGACGGCCTCGATCCGCGCCAGCCGGTCGTAGAAGGCGGCGCGCGACAGGTGCAGGCTGGCCGCGGCCTCGGTCTTGCTGGCGGGGTGGAGCAGCAGGGCGCGGAGGGCGGCGAGCAGCTCGGTGCGCGAGCCGTCGGCGCGGTCGTGCGCCTCCAGCGGGCCGAGCTCGCGCTCGACGAACAGCCGGACCCGGTCGTCCTCGCCGAGCAGCGCCAGCAGGCCGCGCAGGTGCAGGTCGGCGAGCCGGTGCACGTCGGGGTCCTCTGTGCGCCGGACCTGCGGGGCGGCGTCCGCGACCTGCCCCGCCTCGGTGACCGTACGCGCGACGCCGCCGCGGTCGGTGACGGCGCGGCCGGCGGCGACCACGACGTCGTGGTGGGGCAGCACGCGGGCGGCGAGCCGGTCGACGAGGTCGTCGGCGTCGGCGGCCGGCGCGGCCGAGACCAGCACGCGCAGGTCGCGGTCGACCTCGCAGACCAGGGCGGGCAGCCGCAGGCCGTGGGCGGCGCGCACCACGGTGGCGGCGACCTCGTCGAGGTCGGCGGGCGCGCCGGTGCCGATGCGCGGACGGACCACGAGGCCGACGAAGGTGCGCCGGCGGACGGGGAAGCCGGCGAGCTCGCAGCGGCGCCCGACCTCGTCGGAGCCGGTGTCGTCCGGGTCCGGGTCGGCCATGAGCCCCGTCAGCAGCTCGAGGTGCGTGCGCCGCATGAGGGTGCCGCGGTCGCGGTCGTGCAGCCGGTGCAGCGCGAGCGCCGCCGCGGCTCGCTCGGCGACGGCGACGAGCCGCTGCGAGGGCGCCTCGGGCGAGCCGATCACGAGCCGCCCCCACGCCTGGTCGGCGGTGCCGAGACGGGTGACGAGCCAGCCGTTGGTGGCGTCCCACCTGGTGCGTCCGGCCACCTCGACCCGTCGCGAGCGGGCGGGCCAGCCGTCGAGGAAGCCGCCCGGGTCGTCGGGGCCGGCGAAGTAGTCGAGGGGGCGGTGCTGGGCGTTCTCCACGACGACCGGGCCGTCGGAGAGCCGCTGCACCGCCCGGAGGATCTCGACGGGGCCGGCCTGGCCGAAGCTGAGCTCGGTGAAGGTCTCGTGCACCCGCTGCGCCTCGCGGAGCTCGGAGACCTGCTGGTCGACGACCCGCTCGCCGATCTCCTGCGCCAGCGCGGCGAACCGTGTCTCCCGGCCCAGCGCGACCAGCGGCAGGCCGTGGCGCTCGCAGGCCGCGACGAGGGCAGCGGGCAGCGCGGACCCCCAGCGCCGGCCGAGCTCGACGACCATCCCCGCGCTGCCGACGTCGGCGAGCTCGTCGACGAAGGCCGTCAGGCCGGCCACGTCGTCGTCGGCCGGCAGCCCGGTGCCCATCGTCAGCAGGAGGTCTCCCTCGCGGAGCAGCGCACCGACGTCGAGGCGCTCGGTGGCGTGCACCCAGCGGATGGGCCGGGCCGACCCCTCGGCGCCGGCGACGACCTCGGGCGCGGCCCGGCGGAAGGCGGGCAGCGCCAGCGCCTCCCGGAGCGTGACGCCGGGCGTCCTGTCGACCACGGGCGCAGCCTACGCGTGAGCAGGGTGACGAAGTGTCCGACAACTGCCGTCCATGCCGACGATCCGACACCCGCGCCGCCGCGCGGCGGCGAGCAGGATGGCGGCATGACCGACCCGATCGACATCGTGCCCTCCGACATCGTGCACTGGGCCGACGGCGCCCCCCTGACCGGCGAGCCCACAGGCTGGGCCGACGTGACCAACCCCGCGACGGGCGAGGTGACCGGTCGCGTCGCGCTGGCGAGCGAGGCCGACGCCGCCGCCGTCATCGCCGCCGCGGCCCGCGCCGCCCGCGCCTGGGGCACCACCTCGCTCGCGCGGCGTACGCAGGTGCTGTTCGCGTTCCGCGAGCTGCTCAACGCCCGCAAGGACGAGCTGGCCGCGATCATCACGAGCGAGCACGGCAAGGTGCACTCCGACGCGATGGGCGAGATCGCCCGCGGTCTCGAGGTCGTCGAGTTCGCGTGCGGGATGTCGCACCTGCTCAAGGGCGGGCACAGCGAGGAGGCCTCGACCGGCGTCGACGTGCACTCCAAGCGGGTGCCGCTCGGCGTGGTGGGCATCATCAGCCCGTTCAACTTCCCGGCGATGGTGCCGATGTGGTTCTTCCCGATCGCGATCGCGGCGGGCAACACGGTCGTCCTCAAGCCCAGCGAGAAGGACCCGAGCGCGGCCGGCTGGATCGCCGCGCTGTGGCAGGAGGCCGGGCTGCCCGACGGCGTCTTCAACGTGCTGCACGGCGACAAGACGGCCGTCGACGCACTCCTCACCAGCCCGGACGTGCAGGCGATCAGCTTCGTCGGCTCCACCCCGATCGCGGAGTACGTCTACGAGACCGCGAGCCGCCACGGCAAGCGCGTCCAGGCGCTCGGCGGCGCGAAGAACCACATGGTCGTGCTGCCCGACGCCGACCTCGACCTGGCTGCCGACGCGGCCGTCAACGCCGGGTACGGCAGCGCGGGCGAGCGCTGCATGGCGATCAGCGTCCTCGTCGCGGTCGACCCGATCGGCGACGAGCTGGTCGCCCGGATCGCCGACCGCACCCGCACGCTGCTCATCGGCGACGGCGGCCAGGCGGCCACGGGCGCGGACTCGTCCGGCAAGGAGGCCGACATGGGCCCGCTCGTCACCAAGGCCCACCGCGACCGGGTGAGCTCCTTCATCGACTCCGGCGAGGCGGCCGGCGCGAAGGTCGTCGTCGACGGCCGTGACGTGCAGGCCCGGGGCGGGGAGGAGGGCTTCTGGCTCGGCCCGACGCTCTTCGACGACGTCACCCCCGACATGGACATCTACCGCGAGGAGATCTTCGGCCCCGTGCTGTCGGTGGTGCGCGTGCCGTCGTACGACGAGGCGGTCGCACTCGTCAACGCCAACCAGTACGGCAACGGCACCGCGGTCTTCACCAACGACGGCGGCGCGGCCCGCCGCTTCGAGGCCGACGTCGAGGTCGGGATGATCGGCGTCAACGTCCCCGTCCCCGTGCCGGTCGCCTACTACTCCTTCGGCGGGTGGAAGCGCTCGCTCTTCGGCGACACCCACGCCCACGGCTCCGAGGGCGTGCACTTCTTCACCCGCGGCAAGGTCGTCACCACCCGGTGGATCGACCCCGCCAACCGCCCCGAGGGCGGCCTCGAGCTGGGGTTCCCGCGCAATGACTGACCTCCTCTCCTCCACCAGCGACCTCAGCACGACCCACGACGCAGAGCGGGCGTACGAGCTCGACCGCGCGCACGTCTTCCACTCCTGGTCGGCGCAGGCCGAGATCAGCCCGATGGTGATCACCCGGGCTGAGGGCAGCCACGTCTGGGACGGGGCGGGCAGGCGCTACCTCGACTTCACCTCGCAGCTGGTCTTCACCAACCTCGGCCACCAGCACCCGCGCATCGTCGCCGCGATCCGGGAGCAGGCGGCGACGCTGTGCACGGTCGCGCCGGCCTTCGCCAACGGCACCCGTTCCGAGGCCGCCCGGTTGATCGCGAGCCACACGCCCGGCGACCTCGACCACGTCTTCTTCACCAACGGCGGTGCCGACGCCAACGAGCACGCCGTACGGATGGCGCGGCTGCACACCGGCCGGCACAAGGTGCTGACCACCTACCGCAGCTATCACGGCGGCACCCATCTCGCCGTCAACATGACCGGCGACCCGCGTCGCTGGGCCAGCGACCACGGCTCGACCGGCACGGTCCACTTCTTCGGCCCGTTCCTCTACCGCAGCGCGTTCCACGCCACCACCGAGGCCGAGGAGTGCCAGCGCGCGCTGGAGCACCTCGAGCAGGTCGTCGCCCTCGAGGGGCCCTCGACGGTCGCCGCGATCGTGCTCGAGGCGATCCCGGGCACCGCCGGGATCATGGTCCCGCCGCCGGGCTACCTCGCCGGCGTCCGCGAGATCTGCGACCGGCACGGCATCGTGCTGATCGCCGACGAGGTGATGTCGGGCTTCGGCCGCTCGGGCCGGTGGTTCGCGGTCGAGCACGCCTCTCACGGGTCGGTCGTCCCCGACCTGCTGACCTTCGCCAAGGGCGTGAACTCCGGCTACGTCCCGCTCGGCGGCGTGGCGATCAGCGACGAGATCCACGCGACCTTCGCCCACCGCGCCTACCCAGGCGGGCTGACGTACTCCGGACACCCGCTGGCCTGCGCCGCGGCCGTCGCGACGATCCGCACGATGGAGGACGACGACCTCGTCGGCCGTGCCGACCGGCTCGGCGCCGAGGTGATCGGCCCCGGCCTGCGGGCGCTCGCGGAGAAGCACGACTGGATCGGTGAGGTGCGCGGCACCGGCGCCTTCTGGGCGGTCGAGCTGGTCAGCGACCGGCAGACCCGCGAGCCGCTCGCGCCGTACGGCGGGTCGAGCCCGGAGATGTCCGCTGTCGTGAAGGGCTGCCAGGAGCGCGGGATGCTGCCGTTCAGCAACTTCAACCGCATCCACGTCGTGCCGCCGCTGACCACCACCGACGACGAGGCCCGCGAGGGCCTGGCGATCCTCGACGCGGCGCTGGCAGCTGCGGCGGGGTGAGCAGCCACCTCACTGCGTACGAGCGCAACGCGCCCGACCCGCGGCTCGTCTCGCAGTCGCTGGCCGGCAGCGAGCTGGGCGTCTTCTGGCTCGACGACGCGGGTGCTTCCCCGGCGTACGACCCGCTCACCGCCTCGACCCGCGCGGACCTGGCCGTCGTGGGCGGGGGCTACCTGGGGCTGTGGACCGCGGTGCACGCGAAGCGTCGCGACCCCGGGCGGCGGGTCGTGCTGCTCGAGGCGCAGACCGTCGGCTGGGCGGCATCGGGCCGCAACGGCGGCTTCTGCGACGCCTCGATCACCCACGGCGAGGAGAACGGGCGCTCCCGCTGGCCCGAGGAGTACGACACCCTGGCGCGGCTCGGGCGGGAGAACCTCGATGCCTTCGAGGCCGACGTGCGCGACCTCGACCTGGCCTGCGAGTGGGAGCGCACGGGCGCGCTGTCGGTGGCGGTCGAGGAGCACCAGGTCAACTGGCTGCAGGGGTCGACGCAGGTCCTCGACGCGGCCGCCGTACGCACCGAGATCGACAGCCCGCTGTTCCTCGGCGGCGCGCTCGAGCCCGACACGTCCGCGCTGGTCCACCCCGCGCGGCTCGCCCTCGAGCTGGCGCGGGTCGCCGCCGACCTCGGCGTCGAGGTGCACGAGCACTCGACCGTCACCGCGCTGCGCCGCGAGGGCCGTACGGTCGAGGTGGCGACCGACCGCGCCACGGTGACCGCCGACCACGTGGTCCTCGCCGGCGGTGTCTTCCCGTCGCTCGCGCGGCGCAACCGGCTGATGACGGTGCCGGTCTACGACTACGTGCTGATGACCGAGCCGCTGTCGGCCGAGCAGCTCGCCTCGATCGGCTGGGCGGGCCGCCAGGGGCTCGGGGACCTCGCCAACCAGTTCCACTACTCGCGGCTGACCCGCGACGACCGGATCCTGTGGGGCGGCTACGACGCGATCTACCCCGCCGGCGGGCAGGTCCACGTCCGTCACGAGGACCGCCCGGAGAGCCACGCCCGGCTCGCCTCGCACTTCCTCGCGACCTTCCCCCAGCTCGAGGGCATCCGGTTCACGCACCGGTGGGCCGGGGCCATCGACACCTCCACGCAGTTCGCGGCGTTCTACGGGCTGACCCACGGCGGCCGGGTCGCCCACGCGTCCGGCTTCACCGGGCTCGGGGTCGGGGCGACGCGGTTCGCCGCCGAGGTGCTGCTCGACCTGCTCGCCGGGCGGCCGACGGAGCGTACGGAGCTGCGGATGGTCCGCGAGCGCCCGCTCCCCTTCCCGCCCGAGCCGCTCGCGTCGGTCGGGATCAACCTCACCCGCTGGTCCCTGGACCGCGCCGACCACCGCGAGGGGCGGCGCAACGGCTTCCTGCGGGCGCTGGACCGGGCCGGGCTGGGATTCGACTCCTGAGTGGGGCGGGAGGGTCCTCGAGTGGTCGCCGTAGGCTGCGGGCCGTGAGCGAGCGGGGGCCGATCTGGCGACAGCCGGGCATGGCGCCGCTGATGGTGATGACGTGCGCGGGGTTCTCCGGGTACGCAGTGCTGCTCACGGTCGCGCCGCTGTGGGCGGTCGAGGGCGGAGCGACCACCGCCGGTTCCGGGCTGGTGAACGGCGTGCTCCTGCTGTTCACCGTGCTGACCCAGCTGCTCGTCCCTCGTGCGTTGCGGACCTTCGGGTGGGGACCGGTGCTCGCCGTCGGCCTCGCGCTGCTGGGGATCCCCGGCGTCCTGATGTCACTGGACGACGGGCTCGTCGTGGTCCTGGCGCTCTCGGCGGTCCGGGGAGTCGGGTTCGGCGTCCTCACCGTCACCGGGAGCGCCGCCGTCGCCGCGCTGGTGGGTGCGAGGCGCCGCGGGGAGGCGATCGGGGCCTACGGCCTGGCCGTCGCCCTGCCCAACCTCGTGCTGCTGCCCGCCGGACCGTGGATCGCCGAGAGCGTCGGCTTCTGGGTGGCGTTCACCGTGAGCGCCCTGCCCCTGGTCGGCATCCCGGCGGCCCTCCGGCTCGCGTCGGCGCTCCGGGTGAGCGCGCCCGACCTGCACCCCGGCACGACGGCGGCGCCCGACCCGGCCGACCCGGAGTCGACCGCCTACCGACGACTGCTGCGGCCGATGCTGCTGTTGCTGGTGGTCACCTTGGCCGGCGGCGCGCTGATCACCTTCACGCCCCAGATGGTCGAGAGCCCTGTGGTCGTGGCGGGCGGCCTGCTCCTGATGGGGCTGTCGGCTGCGCTGAGTCGTTGGCGCATCGGGGTGCTCGCGGACCGCTACGGCCCGCAGCGCTTCCTCGTGCCGCTGGTCGTCCTCACGGGGGCGGGGATGGCGCTGGTCGCCTGGTCGATCGCGAGCTCCGACGACGTCCGCGTCGGACCCTTCCTGGGCGCCATGCTCCTGGTCGGCCTCTGCTACGGAGGGCTGCAGAACCTCACGCTCGTGATCTCCTTCGCAGCCGTCTCGCGTCGGCACCACAACCTCGCCAGCGCGGTGTGGAACGTCGGTTTCGACGCGGGAACGGCGCTGGGCTCGGTGGCCGTCGGGGGGATCGCGGGCCTCACGTCCTTCGCCACCGCCTTCCTGGTGACGGGCGCGATCGCCGTGGCGACGCTGCCGCTCGCGTGGCGGCGCCCGGGCGCCGTCGACGTGAACGCCCCTGCACCCTCTCGGGAGTAGTCGACCTCTTCCCGATCATGTCCCAGCGGCGTAGCGTCGAGAACCCCACTGGAGCCTGCTCTCGGTCGGGCTCCCCCGACCTCCCTGGAGCGCGCGATGAGCGTTCGACGACTTCTTCTCGTGCTGGCCCTCCTGCTGGGCAGCCTCGGCCTCGCGGCTGCTCCCGCGACGTCGGCCAAGCCGGGATCGACCGCCGAGAGCGGCGCGGACTGCAACCTTCCCGAGTCCGACGCCGAGGAGCTGGTGATCCTCAACTACTACTACCCCAACAAGTACGTCTGGGACGACACGCACCTCACGGTCTCCGTGCAGGCCGCGCCCAACGTCTCCGACGCCCATCTCGCGGCCGTGCGCGACGCCATCGAGTCCTGGGACGAGGTGCTCCGCTCCTGCTTCGACGGGGAGATCACGTTGACCGACGTGACGGGCTCCAAGCGCAGGTCCGCCGACATCGTCCTGCACTACGTGCCGCACGCAGGCGGGGTCGTCTTCGCCGGGTACGCGATCTGCGGCGCCACGGGCTGCGGCAACATCATCGTCTCCTCGGAGTTCGCCACCGAGGAGGGCTACACGCCGGAGTACCTCTACTACGTGACGCTCCACGAGCTCGGCCACGCCCTCGGCCTCGGCCACGCCACCAACCTGCGTGAGAGCACGGACCTCATGGGGTACGGCTGGATCGGCGACGCCCCCGACCCGCTGTTCTCGCAGTGCGACCTGGACGCCCTGGCGTACCTGTTCGGACCGGTGCTCACGGGGGCGGAGCCCGCGGCCCCCGGACCGAGTGAGCTGGGCCCCACATTCGACTGCTCGGGCTGACTCGCGGGACGCGTGATCGCCCCCAGCCGTGTCGTTGGTTGAGGTGCGAGCGCAGCGAGCCTCGAAACCACGCCGATCTCGCAGACCACGAACCGTTCGCACCCGGCGAACGCAATCGGTTGTTGCAACTCGATCGTGAGGTGAGAGGTTGCGGCGCATGCCGGGAGTGAGGTTGACCGCGAATCAGCGGTTGGTGATTGAGCGGGCGTATCTGGCGGGACTGGACCAAGTCACGATTGCGGCGTTGGTGGACAAACACCCTTCGACGATCTCGAGGGAGCTGCGTCGTGCTGGGTCGTTCGGGACCAGGTCCCCGCGTGCTCGTACGGCCCGCGATCGAGGTCGGGGGTATCGGGTGAAGTACAGCGCGAAGTGGTCCCAGCGCGAGGCCGCGCGCAAGGCGCGCCGGCCGAAGGCCCGGCGGCTGGATCACGCGCCGTTGCGGGAGAAGGTGTGGGAGCTGTTGCGGGACAACTGGTCGCCGGAGCAGATCGCGGCGATGCTGCCGGTGTTGTTCCCACGCGATCTGAGGATGCGGGTGTCGCACGAGACGATCTACCAATCGCTGTTCGTCCAGACCAAGGGCGAGCTCAAGCGTGAGCTGACCGCCCACCTACGCACCCGGCGGCAGCGCCGCAAGGCCCAGACCGGCGGCGCCAAGCGCGTCACCCTCGGGATCACCGACGACATCCGGATCTCTGCGCGCCCGGCCGAGGCCGAGGACCGGGCGGTGCCCGGGCACTGGGAGGGCGACCTTCTGCTCGGCGGCACGGGCAAGGGCGCGGTGATCACACTGGTGGAGCGGTCCTCGCGGTTCGTGCTCCTCGCGCCGCTACCGGGTCGCCACACCGCGGAGATCGCGCGGATGAAGCTGAGCGAGATGATCGCGACTCTGCCGCTGGAACTCAGGAAGTCGATCACTTGGGACCGGGGATCGGAGATGGCCCAGCACGCACGGTTCAAGACCGAGACCCGGATCCCGATCTACTTCTGCGATCCCCAGTCGCCGTGGCAGCGCGGCACGAACGAGAACACCAACGGGCTGCTGCGCCAGTACTGGCCCAAGGGCGCGGACCTGCGCCAGCTCACCGACACCGACTGCGACGCCGTCGCCCTGCAGCTCAACACCCGACCCCGCAAGACCCTCGAATGGCAGACTCCAGGTCAGGCACTCAACAAGAGGCTCGTTGCAGCAGCCGGTTGAACTAGCGCCCATGGTCGCTGTCGGTGGGTGTCCGTAGACTCGAACACATGATCGACGGACTGGCAGCAGAGGCACGAGGGGTCGCAGACGACCTCTCGGCCTCCGAGGTGCTGTCAGAGATCCGCGACCGCAAGGCTGCCGAGGAGCGGGCTGCGGCCGACCAACTCGTGCTTGCCGCCCGGTGGGCGGACCTGCATCCGCCGGAGTCGATCCACGACGCGGCCTCGTTCACGGTGCCGGGGTGTGAGCACGAGGAGCCCATCGCCGGCGACGGCGCCCCGCTGGTCGCAGAGTTCTGCGTCGCCGAGCTCGGCACCACCCTCGGCATCTCCACCACCGCGGCGAAGAAGCTCATCGGTCACGCCCTCGAGCTGCGACACCGCCTGCCCCGGCTGTGGGAGCAGGTCCACGCCGGCCAGGTGCCAGCGTGGCGGGCCAGGGTGGTCGCGGACACGACCATCCACTCCTCGCCCGCCCTGACGGCCGAGGCGGCAGGCTTTGTCGACGCGCAGGTCGCCGCTGTCGCCGGACGTATCGGCACCGCGCAGCTCGACCGGCTCATGGCGGAGACGATCAAGCGCTACGACCTCGCCACCGCCGACCCGACGAAGGACCCCGAAGACGGGTGGCAGCACGTCGACCCCCGTCACGTCACCGTCAACAAGGACGACGTGCACTACGCCGGCACCTTGCACGTGGAAGCCGACCTCGACATCGCCGACGCCCTCGACCTCGACCGCGCCGTCGCCCACCACGCCGCCACGCAGAAGGCCCTCGGATCCCAGCTGCCCCTCGACGCACGCCGCGCCAAGGCCCTCGGCGACCTCGCCCGGACGCAGACTGCCCTGGACCTGGCGTTCCAGGATGGTGCGGCCCAGGACGGTGCCGGCATGGACGGTGCAGCTCAGGCGGGTGCAGCCCAGGAGGACGATGCCGAGGCTCGTACCTCAACCACCGAGGACACCAGCACCGACGCCGACCAGCCGAACCTCCCGGCCGCTCGCGAGGTCGTGATCCACGCCCACTTCGACGCCAGCATGTCCGGCGACGCCACGGTGTTCGGGCCGACCGGGCGCATGGAGAACGGCCAGCGCCTCGTCCTGCTCGACCAGATCAAGTCGTGGTGCGCCGACACCCGGACGAAGGTCACGATCAAGCCCGTCATCGACCTCAACACCAACCTCACCGCGCAGGGCTACGACATCCCCGACCGGATCCGCGAGCAGGTCCAGCTCCGCGACCGCACGTGCGTGTTCCCCCGGTGCACCCGCCCCGCCCGGGCCTGCGACATCGACCACGTCATCGCCTACGACCACGACGCCGAAGCAGACGGCAGACCACAACCCGGCCCGAGTCGGACCGACAACCTGGCCTGCCTGTGCCGGTTCCACCACCGGCTCAAGACCCACTCCGCCTGGCGCTACGAGACGACCGCGAACGGGGTGTTCGAGTGGACGTCCCCGCACGGCCACCGCTACCGACGCGACCACACCGGCACGACGGCAATCGCCCCACCCGATCCGCCCGGCATTCCGCGACCACGCCGACGATGACCCCGCCCCACACCCCGCCGAAACAGGTCCGGCGGGGCTGGTGGCACGTCCGGCTCAGGGAGCTCGCGCCTTCGTCAAGAGCTGCCGCCTGTCCCCTGATCCGGCGTCGCCGGCTCGATGTCGGAGAGCATGACGTCAGGGCATACCTCGACCTCGATGGCGCCGCGATTGGTGTTGAGCACGAGGTAGGTGCCGGCCTCGACGTCGACGACTCCGGGCATCCGGAGCGAGGTCCTGACCCGGAAGAGGGCCTCGGTGGGGGCGGCGGGGTCGCTGAGCTGGACCTCGGTGTCCTCGATCTCGCCGAAGATCGATCCGGTGGGCAGGCTCTCGACCGTGAAGCGGTGCCGCCCGCCCGACGTGGTGAGTCGAGCGGGCCGCCGGACTGTCGGGACGCCCAGGCCGGTGGCAACGGTGTCGTCGCACGACATCTCCAGTGCTGGCCCCGGCGGAATGTCGGACGTCGTCCGGCACCCCCCGGCGACCATCACGAGGACTACCGACCCGACGCCCAGACCTGCCATGACCGGCCCACCGCTCCGCAGCAAGACGTTCACGGCACAAGGATGGACCAGACCGAGCCCGGGCACCGCGGTTCTCGGCAGGTACGAGCGACTGGCGTCGTCGACAGGGACACGCCTCGGTGACCACTCGCCTGCTACTCGACCAACGAGGGACCGCCCAGTGCCCGCACCCCCGGCAGCACCTCGTCGGCGAAGGACGTGAGGAACTGCTCCTGGTCGTGGCCGGGGCCGTGGAAGACCAGGTGGTCGAAGCCCGCCTCGACGTAGGGCCGGACCGCGTCGACGACCTCCTCGGGCGTGGTCGCGACGATCCAGCGGGAGGCGACCTGCTCGATCGGCAGTGCGTCGGCGGCGGCGGCCATCTCCATCGGGTCGTCGAGCTGGTGCTTCTGCTCGGCGCTCAGCGACAGCGGTGCCCAGAAGCGGGTGTTCTCGAGCGCCTCCTCGCGCGTCGGGGCGTACGACAGCTTGATCTCGATCATCCGCGCGATGTCGCCCGAGGCGCGTCCGGCGGCGGCGAGGCCCTCCTCGACCGCGGGCAGCAGCTTGTCGGTGTAGAGGTCCATCCCCTTGCCGCTCGTGCAGATGAAGCCGTCGCCGACGCGCCCGGCGTACTTCGCCATCTGCGGACCGCCCGCGGCGACGTAGATCGGGACGCCGCCCTCGGGCCGGTCGTAGATCGTGGCGTCGACGGTGCGGTAGTAGTCGCCGTCGAAGGTGACCCGCTCCCCCGCCCACAGCTCGCGAAGCAGGCGTACGGCCTCGCGCAGCCGCGCCCAGCGCTCCTTGAACTCCGGCCACTCGGCCAGCCCGACGGAGATCTCGTTGAGCGCCTCGCCCGTGCCCACGCCGAGCACCACGCGGCCGGGGTTGAGCAGGGCGAGCGTCGCGAACTGCTGCGCCAGCACGGCCGGGTTGTAGCGGAACGTCGGCGTGAGCACGCTGGTGCCGAGCACCACCCGCTCCGTGCGCTCACCGATCGCGGCCATCGCGGCGAGGGCGTTGGGCGCGTGGCCGCCCTCGTGGCGCCAGGGCTGCAGGTGGTCGCTGATCCACACGCTGTCGAGGCCGACCTCCTCGGCGCGGACGCCGAGCTCGACGAGCTCGCGCGGGCCGAACTGCTCGGCGGAGGCCTTGTAGCCGACGGCGAGGGGGGAGGTCTGGTTCACGGGCGGGTCCGTTCGTTCGGGGTGCGGGTTCTATGAGGCGGTGTCATCGTGGCCCGATGGACGACGATCTCCCCGCGCTGGGCTTCGGGCTGCCAGTCTCCGGGAGCTGGGCAACACCGGCCGCGATGATCCACGTGGCGCGCCTCGCCGAGGAGCTCGGCTACGACTCGCTGTGGACCTTCCAGCGGGTGCTCCAGCCGGTCGCCGACGCCACCCCGGCGTACGCCGCCGTCCACGACGCCGTCCTGCCGCTGGCCCACGTCGCCTCGCACACCACGCGCATCGGCCTCGGCACGGCGACGCTGTGCGCACCGTTCACCCCGCCCGCGCTCCTCGCCAAGGCGATGACCACGCTCGACCACCTCTCGGCCGGACGGTTGACGGTCGGCGTCGGGATGGGGTGGATGCCCGAGGAGTACGAGGCCGCGGGGGTGCCGTACGCCGGGCGCGGGGCGCGGTTCGAGGAGTACCTGCGCTGCCTCGTGGCGCTGTGGACCGAGGACCCGGTCGAGCTCCACGGCGAGCACTACTCCGTCCCGCGGTCGCACCTCGGCATCCGGCCGGTCCAGCGCCCGCACCCGCCGGTGCTCGTCGGCGGCGCCGCGCCGGCCGCGCTGCGGCGGGCCGGCCGGCTGGCCCAGGGTTGGATCGGCAGCACCCGGCAGGACGTCGACACCCTCGGCGACTCCGTGGAGCTGGTGCGCGAGGGCGCACGCGAGGCCGGTCGCGATCCCGGAGCCGTACGCGTCCTGCTGCGCGCGGTCGTCGACCTGGTCGACGTCGACCCTGGTCCCGGACGGCGCCCCTTCCACGGCACGCGCGAGCAGGTGCTCGAGGACCTCGCAGCCGTACGCCGCCAGGGTGCCGGCGAGGTCCTCGTCGACCTCAACTTCTCGCCGCGGGTGGGCTCGCCCGACGTCGATGCGGAGGGCGCCGTGGCCGAGGCCGAGCACGTCCTGCACGCCCTCGCCCCGGCCCGCCGGGGCTCCTAGGACGCCTCCACCTTGGGCATGATGTCGTTCTTGAGGCGCTTGAGGTCGTCGAGGGTCTTGGACACCGGCACGTCGGCGAAGGGGGGCCACAGCAGCGGCATCGTCATCCCCGCCTCCTGGTAGGTCTTGAGCATGTCGACGATCTGCCGCTCGCTGCCGACGAGGATGTTGGAGACCTTGCCGTTGTCGGTCTGGTCGACGTCCTCGTCGGTGATGGTGAACCAGATCATCGAGCACATGTCGAGGTCGTCGATGGACTTGCCGAGCTCCTCGAGCTCGCGGGCGATGGCCGTGCGCCACTCGGTGAACTCGCGCGGGGTGTCCTGGATGCCGATCCAGCCGTGCAGGCCGTACTTCGCGACGCGGTTGGCCGAGCGCTTGGGGTCGCGCAGTCCGCTGAAGTAGATCGGCGGGTGCGGCTGCTGGAGCGGCTTGTGGCCGAAGCCGCACGGCTCGAAGTCGGCGTGCTCGCCGTGGTACTCGAAGGTCTCGTTGGTCCAGATGCCCTGGGCGATCTCGATGGTCTCGCGGACGTGGGAGTGCCGGCGCGCGAATCGCTCGGGGACGCTCGCCGCGGCGAACTCCTCGGGCATCCAGCCCGACCCGATGCCGACGTTGAGGCGGCCGTTGGAGAGGTGGTCGATCGTGGCGCACTCGGCGGCAAAGAGGGCAGGGCTGCGGAAGGGCGTGTTGGTGATGCTCATGCCGAAGCGCAGCTTCTCGGTGCGTGCCGCCAGCCACGGCAGGATCGGCCAGCCCTGGAACCACTTGCCGCGCGACTCCACCGGCAGCTGGGTCGGAAACTCCTTCATCATGCCGAAGGGGAACTGGAGCTCCCCGCGGTCGGAGGCCTCGGGGACGACGAGGCGGTCGAGGGTCCACACGGAGTCGAAGTCGAGCTCCTCGGCCAGGTCGGTCAGGTCGGCGAGCTCCTGCACCGTGACGTGGTTGCGGAAGGTCGGCAGGTAGAGGGCGAGCTTCATCTCACAACATCTCCTCGGGGGGATCTGGCCCGGGTCGGCCCTTGTGACGTATCCCACAGTCGAGCCCCGCGCCCCGCAAGGCCGGGGCGCTCATGGTTTCCTCAACGCTGCTGCAGGCGCTCCCGCAGCTCGCGCTTGAGGACCTTGCCGTAGTTGTTCGTCGGCAGCGCGTCGACGAAGCGGTAGTCCTTGGGCCGCTTGAACCGGGCGATGCTGTCGAGGCAGACCCGGTCGAGCTCCTCGACCGGCGGCTCGGTGCCGTCGGTGACCACGAAGGCGACCACGGACTCGCCCCACTCGGGGTCGGGCCGGCCCACGACGGCCGCCGCCTCGACGTGGGGGTGGCGCAGCAGCGCCTCCTCGACCTCACGGGGATAGATGTTCATCCCGCCGCTGATGATGAGGTCCTTGGACCGGTCGTGCAGCGTGAGGAACCCGTCCTCGTCGAAGCTGCCGACGTCGCCGGTGTGCAGCCACCCGTCGCGCAGCGCCTCGGCGGTCTCCTCGGGCTGGTCCCAGTAGCCCGCCATCACGACGGCGCCGCGGACGAGCACCTCCCCGGGCTCGCCCGCAGGCAGGGGTTCACCGTCGTCGTCGGCCACCCGCACCTCGACGTCGGTGCGCGGGAAGCCGACGGACTGCATCCGCTCGCGCCACCGCGGGTGGTCGGTGTCGGCGTGGTCGCGCATCGAGAGACCGGTGATCGTCATCGGCGTCTCGCCCTGCCCGTAGATCTGCGCCAGCCGCGGGCCGAAGGTGGCCAGCGCGGCCTCGAGGTCGGCGAGGTACATCGGGGCGCCGCCGTAGATGATCGTCTTGAGCCCGCTGAGGTCGGCTCCGGCGAGCGCGTCGTCGCCCGCCAGCCGCCGGACCATGATCGGCGCGGCGAAGAACGACATGCCGGGCCAGCGTCGGGTCAGGTCGAGGAGCTCGCTGCCGGCCAGCGGGCCGTGGGAAGGGAACACGCTGACCGCGCCGCGCGCGACGTGCGGCAGGCCGTACAGGCCGGAGCCGTGCGACAGCGGCGCGGCGTGCAGGACGCTGTCGTCCGCCGAGACCGGGCCGATGTCGGCGAAGTAGCTCAGCGAGGCCATCAGCAGGTTGCCGTGGGTGAGCGTCGCGCCCTTGGGCCGCCCGGTGGTGCCGCTGGTGTAGAAGAGCCACGCCGGGTCGTCGCTGCCACGGGCGGTCATCGCCGCCGGCTCGGACGCGGTGAACCGGTCCCAGCCGGGTCCGGGCGCCAGCACGACCTCCTCGACGGTGTCGATCCGGTCGCGCAGGGTCCTCACGTCGTCGGCGTGCGCCTCGTCGGTGACGACCGCGCGGGCGCCGGAGTGCTCGAGGATGTAGGCGACCTCGTCGCGGTGCAGCCGCGCGTTGACCGGCACGGCGACCAGCCCCGCGTGCCACACGGCGAACTGCGCCTCGAGGTACTCCGGGCGGTTGTCCATCACGAGCGCCACCCGGTCCCCCGGCTCCAACCCGAGGTCCTCGCGGAGGCCGCGGGCGGCGCCCGCGACGCGCGCGGCGAGCTCGGCCCAGGTCGCGTGCACGTCCTGCCCGGCGGCGAGGGCCGGACGGTCGCGCAGCCGGCGGCCCTGCCGCTCCACCCAACTGGCGAGATTCATGGCGACAACCTCTCCGGCAACCGGGTGCGGGTCAAGGAGATCGGGCCGGCGTTGAGGAAGGCGTGATGGTCCGGCGCCCGCGGGTGGTGGAGGCTGGCGGCATGCGGCTCGACGAAGAAGTGTCCCGGTCCCGGCTCGGCGCACACGTGCACGGCGTGTTCTGCACGCTGCACCCCGAGCGCGGCCCCGACCCCCAGCCCGTGGTCTACGCCGTCACCGAGGACGGCTACGTCGGGGTCCCGATCGACAAGGTCAAGCCCAAGAAGTCCTCGCGACTGCAGCGCGAGGACAACCTGGCCGCCGACCCCCGGGGCTCGCTGCTGGTCGAGCACTGGGACGCCGACGACTGGTCGCGGCTGTGGTGGGTGCGCGCCGACTGCGAGCACGTCCCCGACCCGCCGGCGGCCGTCGTCGACGACCTGGCCGACCGGCTCGCCGGCACGGTCCCGCAGTACGCCGACAAGCCGTTCCACCGCGTGCTGGTGTGCCGCATCGTCAAGGTCACCGGCTGGGCCGCCGCCGAGGGCTGACCGGGCCGGTCACGCCCCCACGCTGGGGGATGGGCGCGGCAGGCGGAGGTGCATCGAGGTGCCGTCGGGCCCGGAGCTGCCGACGGAGAGGTCGCCGTCCATCGCGCGGACCAGCCCGTGCGCGAGCGCCAGGCCGAGCCCGATGCTCTCCGTGCTCGGCTCGGCCGCGTCGTCGTCGGCGGCGGCCCGGGCGTACGGGGTGAAGATCCGCGGCAGCAGCTCGGGCGGGATGCCCGGGCCGTCGTCGTCGATGGTCACGAGCACCGACGAGCCGTCGGACGCCGGGCGACAGGTGACCTCCACGCGCCCGCCGGGCCGGCCGTGGCGCACCGAGTTCGCGACGAGGTTGATCAGCACCTGCCGCAGCCGCCGCCGGTCCCCGAGGACCCGGTGGTCGCCACGGAGGTCGTCGCAGTGGTCGTGCACCAGGCGGCACTCGCGCCGGCCCGCCTGCGCCGAGAGCAGGCCGAACGCCTCGTCGACCACCTCGCCGAGGTCGACGGGCTCGAGGGCGACCGGCAGCACGTTGGCCTCGAGGCGACTGAGGTCGAGGACGTCGGAGAGCAGGTCCATCACGTGCCCGGCCGCAGCGCCGATGTGCTGCAGCGCCTCGCGGCGGCGGGGCTCGTCGAGGTCCATGGTGCCGAGCAGCTCGGCGAAGCCGACGATGGCCTGGATCGGCGTACGCGCCTCGTGCCCGACGGCGGCCAGCAGCTCGAGCCGCGCGTGGGAGAGCTCCTCGGCCGTGCGTCGCGCCGTCTCGGCCTCGAGCCGCGCCCGGCGCTCCTGGACGAGGCGGGCGTGGTCGATGGCGACCGACGCGAGGTGGGTGAAGCGGTCCACGAGGAGCTGCTCGCGGGGGTTCGGGCAGTGAGGGCGCGCGTGGTAGACCGCGAAGGTGCCGACCGGGCGGCCGTCGCGGCCCTCGATCGGGGTGGACCAGCAGCTGCGCAGCCCGGCGGCGGCGGCGATCTCGCGGTAGCCGGCCCACCGCGGGTCGGACCGCACGTCGGTGGCGACCACCGCGACGTTTAGCGAGGCGGCCGTGCCGCACGAGCCGGCCGCCGGCCCGATCGCCATCCCGTCGATCGCCCCGACGTACGTCTCCGGCAGGCTCGGCGCCGCACCGTGGTGCAGCGTGCCGCGCTCGCGGTCGAGCAGGAGCACCGAGCACCGGGCGCCGGGCATGAGGTGCTCGAGCGAGGCCAGGATGCCGGTGAGCACCTCGGTCAGCGGCGCGGCGCGGGCGATCATCTCCAGGACCTCGGTCTGCCGCTCCAGCAGCTCGCGGGCGTCCTCGGCCCACAGGTCGGGCGTCGGCTCCGCGCGATCAGGGGAGGTCATTCGTCCACCAGCTGGTAGCCGACGCCCCGCACCGTGCGCAGCAGCCGCGGGCTGGACGGGTCCGCCTCGAGCTTGAGCCGCAGCCGGTGGACGTGCTCGGTGACGGTGGCCTCGCCCAGCCACTCCGACGAGGAGTTCCAGACCTGGTCGACGAGCTGGGGCCGGGTGAAGACGTGGCGCGGGTGGGTGGCGAGGAACAGCAGCAGGTCGAACTCCTTGGGCGTCAGCTCCTTCTCCTCCGCGCCGAGCAGCACCCGCCGGCTCGCGGGCTCGATGCGCAACGGCCCGACCACGACCGCCTCCACCGACGGGTCCGGCGCGCTGCGGCGCAGCACCGACCGCACCCGCGCCGCGAGCTCGCCGGGGGAGAACGGCTTGACGAGGTAGTCGTCGGCGCCGAGGTCGAGCCCGGCGATGCGGTCGCTCTCGCCGCTGCGCCCGGACAGCACGATGATCGGGGTGTCGGAGCGACCCGCCTGCCCGCTGCGTACGGACCGCAGCACGTCGAGACCGCCCAGGCGCGGGAGGGAGAGGTCGAGCACGACGAGGGTCGGGTGCTCGTCGCGGATGCACTTGAGCGCGGAGGAGCCGTCGTCCGCCTCGAGGACGCGGAAGCCCGCGTCGTCGAGCTGCCAGCGCACGACCGTACGGATCGCCGCGTCGTCGTCCACGACGAGGACGACCGGCGCGCGCGGGTCCACCGCCTGGCTCATGCCTGATTGATACCCCACGGCACCGCCGACCGTCACCCGCTCGACCCCGCCCGCCCCGGGCCGTTGTGGCTCCGTTGAGCGCCTGGTGGTCGACGGACGGGCCGCGTTCCCGACAATGGACGCATGCCGCTGCCCAGCACGGACCTCAGCCCGGACCTCACCGAGCTCTCCACACCCGCCCTGCTCGAGCTGGCCGCGGCCCGCCGCGACGCCCTCTTCGGCACCCGCTTGACCTACTCCCCCAAGGTCTTCATCCCGCTCACCCACCTGTGCCGCGACCGCTGCGGCTACTGCACGTTCGCCGAGTCGCCACGCACGACCGTCCCCTACCTCACGCCTGAGGAGGTCCTCGCCGTCGCGGAGGCCGGGGCAGCCAGCGGGTGCCACGAGGCGCTCTTCACCCTCGGAGAAGCGCCGGAGCTGCGCTATCCCGAGGCCGCTGACTGGCTGGCCGCGCGCGGGCACCGCACCACCGTCGACTACCTCGTCGAGGCGACGGCGCTGGTGCTCGAGGAGACCGGCCTGCTGCCGCACGCCAACGCCGGGGCGATCGGCCGCGACGACCTCGCACGGCTGCGCCGGACGTCCCCCTCGCAGGGGATGATGGTCGAGAGCCTGCGCGACGACCTGCCCGCACACCGCGGTGCCCCCGACAAGGCCCCGGCCCGCCGCCTCACCACGCTCGACCACGCCGGGCGGCTCTCGATCCCGTTCACCACCGGGATCCTGGTCGGGATCGGCGAGACGGAGGCCGACCGGGTCGAGGCGCTCGGGGCGATCGCCCGCAGCCACCGCGAGCACGGCCACGTGCAGGAGGTGATCGTCCAGAACTTCCTGCCCAAGCCCGGCACGGCGATGCGCGGCGCCCCGCCGTGCCCGCACGAGGACCACGTGCGCGCGATCGCGCTGGCCCGGCTCGTCCTGCCCGACGACGTGCACGTCCAGGCGCCGCCCAACCTGTCCGCCCCCGAGGAGCTCGCCGGGCTGCTGGCCGCGGGCATCGACGACTGGGGCGGGGTCTCCCCCGTCACCGCCGACCACGTCAACCCCGAGCGCCCGTGGCCGTCGCTGGACTCGCTCCGCGAGGCGACCGAGGCCGCCGGCCACCAGCTCGCGCCGCGCCTGACGGTGCACCCGGCGTACGCCGCGGAGCCGGACCGCTGGCTCGACCCGGCCCTGCACTTCCCGGTCCTCGACCGGGCCGACGCCGACCTGCTCGCCCGCGACGACCCGGGCGCGCTGTGGCCTGAGCGGCACCGCGACGCCGCCAATGTCGGCACCGGCGCGGAGGTCGTGCAGATCGGCCGCCGCTCGACCGCGTGGTTCTCCGGGGCGGGCGTCGACCCGACGCCGCTGCCGCGGACCGGTCGCGCCATCACCGGCCGGGTGCGCGAGGTGCTCGACGGCGTACGCGCCGGGCAGGACACCGGACCCGCCGAGCTCGAGGCGCTGTTCGCCGCGCGCGGCCAGGAGGTGGCAGCCGTGGCGGAGGTCGCCGACGAGATCCGTCGCCGGGTCGTCGGCGACGAGGTGACCTTCGTGGTCAACCGCAACATCAACTACACCAACGTCTGCACCTTCCGGTGCACCTTCTGCGGCTTCTCCAAGGGCCCGCTGTCGCTCAACCTGCGCGGCGCCCCGTACCTCCTCGGCCTCGACGAGATCGCCGGGCGCAGCGCCGAGGCGTATGCGCTGGGGGCCACGGAGGTCTGCCTGCAGGGCGGCATCCACCCGAGCTTCGACGGCGACTTCTACGTCCAGGTCGCGCGGGCGGTGCACGAGCGGGTGCCGGAGATCCACATCCACGGCTTCACCGCGCTGGAGGTGCTGGAGGGGTCGCGACGGCTCGAGGAGCCGCTCGAGAGCTACCTCCTCCGGCTCAAGGACGCGGGGCTGCGGTCACTGCCGGGCACCGCGGCGGAGATCCTCGACGACGAGGTCCGCGCCGTCCTGTGCCCCGACAAGATCACCACCGACGAGTGGCTCGAGGTGCACCGCACGGCGCACCGGGTGGGGCTGCGCAGCAACGTCACGATGATGTTCGGCGCGGTCGAGCGGCCGCACCACTGGGTGCGGCACCTGCTCCGCACGCGCGGGCTGCAGCGCGAGACGGGCGGCTTCACCGAGTTCGTCGGGCTGCCCTTCGTGCACATGGCGGCCCCGATCTACCTCAAGCGCGGTGCCCGCCGCGGGCCGACGTGGCGCGAGACGGTGCTCGTGCACGCCGTGGCCCGCATCGCCTACGCCGGCGACATCGACCACGTGCAGGCGTCGTGGGTCAAGCTCGGCCGGGTCGGCGCCCAGCAGCTGCTCGCCGCGGGCGTGGACGACCTGGGCGGCACGCTCATGGACGAGAACATCAGCCGCGCCGCCGGCGCCAGCCACGGCCAGGGCCTCACGCCGGCCGACCTCGCCGCCATCGCGGCGGAGGCCGGCCGTCCCCTGCGCCAGCGCACGACCCTGTACGGGGAGGTCAGGCAGCCGGCGGGTGCTCGATGAGGTCGGCGCGCAGGTCGGCGAGGATGCGGGCGAGCACGCGGGACACCTGGGCCTGCGTGAGCCCGACCTCCTCCGCGATCTCCTGCTGCGTGTGCTCGTCGTAGAACCGCAGCCGGAGGATCATCTGGTCGCGACCGGACAGCCCGCGCACGAGCGGGGCGAGCATCACCTTGGCCTCGACGTGCTCGAGTGCGCGGTCCTCGCCCCCGAGGAGGTCACCCAGGGTGGACGAGCCGTCGGCGACGGTCGCGTCCAGCGAGGTGGGGGTGAAGCACCCGTCGGCCGCCAGGGCCTCGACGACGTCGGACAGCTGCTCGTCGAGGTGCTCGGCGATCTCGCTCGGCCGCGGTGAGCGACCCAGCTTCGACTCGAGCCGGCCCTGCGCACCGGCGATCCGGGTCTGGAGGTCCTGTACCCGGCGGGGCGGGCGGACCGTCCAGCCGGCGTCGCGGAAGTGGCGGCGCAGCTCGCCACGGATCGTCGGCACGGCGAAGGACAGGAAGTCGTGCCCGGCCGAGGGGTCGAACCGCTGAGCGGCCTTGGTCAGGCCGAGCAGCGCGACCTGCTCGAGGTCGTCGAGGTCGATGCCCCGGTTGCGGTAGCGCGACGCCATGCTGCGGGCCACGGCGGCGTTGGTCTCGATGAGCTGACGGGTCAGCTCGTGGGTGTCCGCGTCGCGCAGCGTGTCGCGGAGGTCGTTGACGATGGCGTCCGTACGACGGGCGCGGGCCTTGCCCTCCAGCGGAGGGACGGCGGAGAGGGTGCGGGTTCGGACAGACGCGACGTCAGTGACGGTGGTGGTGTCAGGGACAAGTGCGGCAGAGGCGATCGACATGGAAACCACGGCTCGCTTCCTGGGATGTTGATGGTGCTTGCCGTGGTCTCCAGCAAGACGATCAACTCCACAGTCGCATGGTCTGGACCAGTACGACAGCCGGAAAGCGAACCATCCGTCAGGGCGTGTTGCTGGACAAGGTCTGTCCAGGGTTCTCGCCGTAGACCTGCCGGTAGTCGGATGCGAACCGGCCGGGGTTGAAGAAGCCGAGACGGGCCGCCGCATCGCCCACCGTGGCCACCGAGCCGGCGCGCAGGAGCTGGTGGACCAGGTCGAGGCGGACCTGCCGGAGGTAGGTGTTCGGCGTGCAGTCGAGGTGGCGCCTGAAGGCGTACTGCAGCGTCCGTGGCGTGACACCGCACTCGCGGGCGATGTCGGCGAGCGAGATGTCGTCGTGGGCCCGGTCGTGGATGATCCGCTGGGCCTGCCACACCGTGGCCTGCGTCGCGTCGCGGAGGTCGCGTGCGAGCGTCGAGTCGTCGCTGACGAGGTTGTTCTCGAAGGTGTGCAGGAGGGTGTGGGCCAGCATCCGGGACGCCTGCCCGCGCGCGATGGGGCTGTCGTCGACCGACGGGGCGCTGAGCCGGTCCACGACGGCGCGCCACTGGGCGGCCGCGGCCGGCGAGCGCGGGACGAACCTGTCGAACCGGAGGTCCGCGCTGGTCCGCTCCGGGGTGACCTCGGCGATGGCCGCGGTCAGCACGTCGCCGGAGATGCCGGTGTTGCGCACCTCGTAGCCGTTGCCGCCTCCCGTGAAGGGCTGGTCCCACCCCGCGGCCAGGACCGTGTCCCCCTCGCGCCCCCTGTCGGTCACCTTGCCGTGGGTGTACTCGACCTCACCGCCGAGGACGTCCACGACCACGAGGACCGGCATCGCGTCGGCGTCGAAGCGCACGGGAGCGTCGATCCGGAGGCGGTCGAACGAGACGCCGCCGAGGTCTCGTCGCCGGTGGTGGATGGTCCCCATCCGGCCGCTGAGGCCCAACGAGGTGCCGTAGGCGGAGTCGAGCCACTGGCGTGCGTCGTCGCCGTCGCCCTCGAAGTCGAAGGCGTCGACGGGATCGCAGCGGGAACGGAGCTCGGGCACGGGCACCTCCAGGGAAGGAGTGTGCGGACGACCCGGTGGCTTGAGTCTCATCGAGGGTAACCCAGAAGTACGTACCTCGCCCACCGGGGCGACCGGGCCTCCACCCTGTAGGATGGACTCCAAGTAGCTGTTCGACTTCCGCCCTGTGTCCGCGGACCTACGTCATGTGAAGGTGACGATGTCTGGGATGCCCCTACCTCCGGGCGAGCCTGCTCCGCAGGCGGACGCCCTGCGCGACGAGGTCGCGCACCTGCACGAGGCCGTGCGGTCGCAGCGCGACATCGGCGTGGCCATCGGGCTGATGTCGGCCCGTTTCGGGTGCAGCACCGAGCAGGCGTGGCGCACGATGCTGCGCGTCTCGCAGGACAGCAACACCAAGGTCCGCGCCGTGGCGCGCGTCCTGGTGAACACCCACGACGGCACCGCGGACGCGGAGGACCGCGACCTGCTGGAGCGGTTCGTGCACCACCTCCCCGTGTCGGGGTGGCCGGGAGGGCCCCCGCCCCGGGGATAATCACCTCCCATGAGCATCGACGACGCCGCCCTGGCCGAGAGTCTGCGCCGGCTGTCCCAGCCCCGTGACGACGACGGGACCCTCACCGCGACGCTCCACGTCGTGGTCGCGGCCTGCGTCGACCTGTTCGCCGTCGACGGCGCCGGGATCCTCGTCGCCGACGAGCAGGACATGCTCACCTACGCCGCCGCGAGCGACGGCCCCGGCCGGCTGCTCGAGCAGACCGAGGCCGAGGCCGGTGAGGGCCCGTGCACCGAGGCGTTCGTCACGGGACAGGTCGTCACCTCCCGCGACATCACGGCGGAGACGGACCGGTGGCCCACGCTGGCCCGGGTGATGGCCTCGCAGCCGGTGCGGGCCGTGCTCGGCACGCCGGTGGTGCTCGGCGGCGTGCCGATCGGCACGCTCGACGTCTACAAGGAGCGCCCCCACCACTGGGACGACAGCGAGGTGGCGGCGATCGGGAGGTACGCCGAGGTCGTCTCGACGACGCTCGGAGCCGCGCTGCAGGCGCACACCGCCGGCGAGCTGGCCCGCCAGCTGCAGTACGCCCTCGACTATCGCGTGGTGATCGAGCGCGCCGTCGGCTACCTGATGGCCAAGGAGTCGCTGGACGCGGTCGGCGCCTTCAACGCGCTGCGCACCGCCGCCCGCAGCCGGCGTACGAAGATCGGGCTCGTGTCCGAGCACGTCCTCGAGACCGGCACGCTGCCGACCTGAGACTCAGTCGACCGGTTCGCCGACCCGCTCGTGCGGGATCGCGCGTGTCTCGACGATCTGGGCGGCGACGTCGCGCAGCTTGACGTTGGTCGTCGACGACAGCCGCCGCAGGAGCTCGAAGCTCTGGTGCTGGTCGATGCCGTAGCGCTCCATCGCGATGCCCTGCGCCATGCCGATCACGTGCCGCGAGCTGACGGCCGTCTGGAGGGTGCTCGTCCGGCGCGCCGACGACAGGGCCGTCGTGGCATGCACGGCGTAGACGAGGGCGAGGTCGACGACGTCGCGGTCCGCGAAGGCCCCCGTGCGGGCACTGTAGACGTTGAGCGCGCCGAGCGGTCCCTCGCGGTCGGCGACCGCGACGGCCAGCAGCGAGCCCACCCCCAGCTCCGCCGCGCGCGGCCCCCAGGTGGGGTAGCGCGCGTCGGCGCCGACGTCACCGCTGCGCAGCCAGCCGCCGGTGTCGGCGATCTCGACGCAGGGGCCCTCGCCGAGGGCGTACTGGAGGGCGTCGGCCTCCTCCGCGAGCGGGTCGCTGCTCGCGAGGGTCTTGTGACCGCCGCGCGAGGTGCGGATGGTGAGGCTGACCTGGTCGGCCTCCGGGACGAGCTCGCGCATCCGGGTGACGATCGCGCGCGAGGTGAGGGCCTCGTCAGGCTCCTGCTGCAGCTCGGCAGCGAGTGCCGCGAACACGGCCAAGGAGTCGTGGGACGACAATGCGGATCCTTGAGGACGATCTGCTGAGACCCGTGTTCTGGAGTCGGGAGGAATTTATCCTCCCGACCCGCCGGAGCCCAACGCGACACCGGGAAACGGGACAGATCGTGGTGCTGCTCGCGCATGCCGGCGCGCACCGGGGGTACATCTGCGTGTGACCACCTCGGACGTGACCGGCGCACCCACGACGCCGCTGCCGCCCCGCCCCCGGGGCGCCGGCCGCATCGTCGTCGCCTCGGTGCCCGCCAACCACGTCTACGTCCGGCACCTGGCGCCCGAGGACGGTCCCGGGCCCGTACGCCTCCCCGACCCGCCGCCCGCCGAGGCCGCGTCCACCCAGCAGTGGTGGCCGCCGGTGATGCTCGACGCCGCGTGGGTCGAGGACAACGACTTCGACGTCTTCCACCTGCACTTCGGCTTCGACGCCCGGAGCCCCGCCGAGCTGCGCGAGCTCGTGGCCGCGCTGCGGCGGCGCGACAAGCCGTTCGTGTTCACCGTGCACGACCTCCGCAACCCGCACCACCCGGACCGTCGCGACCACGACCGCCAGCTCGACGTCCTGGTCCCGGCGGCGGACGCGCTGGTGACCCTCACGCGGGGAGCCGCCGAGGAGATCCGTACGCGGTGGGGACGGGACGCAGTGGTGGTCCCGCACCCCCACGTCGTGCCGTTCGAGACGATGCGACGTGCCGCCGCGATGCGGGAGGTCCGGCGCCGCGGGCCGCGACCTCGGGAGTTCCGCGTCGGCCTGCACGTGAAGAGCCTGCGCGCCGGGATGCACCCGCACCCGATGATCCCCGTGCTCGTCGACGCCGTCCGCGACCTGCCGGGCGCCGTGCTCCAGGTCAACGGGCACACCGACGTGCTGCACCCGGACGGGAAGCGCTACGACGCCGCGCTCGCCGAGGCACTGCAGCACCACGCCGCCCGCGGCGAGGTCGACCTGCGCATCCACGACTTCCTCGACGACGACGCCCTGTGGGCCTACCTCGCCTCCCTCGACGTGTCGGTGCTGCCCTACCGCTTCGGCACCCACAGCGGCTGGCTGGAGGCCTGCCGCGACCTCGGGACCGCGGTCGTGGCGCCCTCCTGCGGCTACTTCGCCGACCAGGCGCCCGTGCTCACCTACGGCCACGACGAGGACCACCTCGACGCGGCCGGGCTGGTCGCGGCGGTGCGCGAGGCGTACGCCGGCCACGTCCCGCCTCCGTCCGGGGTGGAGGAGCGGCGGGCGCAGCGCGCCCGGGTCGCGGCCGCGCACGCGCGGCTCTACGAGTCGCTCGTGGGGGACGGGCGGTGAGGGTCTGCCTCATCGCCTCCAGCCGCTACCCCATCCGCGAGCCGTACGCCGGGGGGTTGGAGTCGATGACGGCCACCATCGCGCGCGGACTGGCCGAGCGCGGGCACGAGGTCACCCTGTTCGCCGGCGCCGGGTCCGACGAGTCGCTGCCGGTGCGGGTCCTGCCGCTGTCGGCCGTGGAGGTCAGCACCGCGGCGATGGCGGACAAGTTCGCCCCGGGCCCGGACTGGCTCGCCGACCACCACGCCTACCTCGCACTGATGCTCTCGCTCTCACGCACCGGGGCCGAGGACTACGACGTGGTGCACAACAACAGCCTCCACCACCTCCCGATCGCGATGGCCCCCGCCGTCGACGTGCCGATGCTGACCACGCTGCACACGCCGCCGCTGCCGATGCTGGAGTCCGCGCTCGCCCTCTGCCCGCGCCCGCCGCACTTCGTCGCGGTGAGCGAGTGGACCGCCGCCGCCTGGCGCCACGTCGTGGACAGCGACGTGGTGCCCAACGGGCTCGACCTGCGCGACTGGCCCGCCGGCGAGGGCGGCGGACCGGCGGTGTGGTCGGGCCGCATCGTCCCGGAGAAGGCCCCCCACCTCGCCGTCGAGGCGTGCCGTCTGGCCGGGGTGCCGCTCCTGCTCGCCGGGCCGGTGCAGGACCGCGACTACTTCGACCGCGAGCTCGCCCCGCTGCTGGGCGGCGACGTGCGCCACGTCGGCCACCTCGGGGGTCGCGAGCTCTCCGCGCTGCTGCGCGCGGCATCGGTGGCGCTCGTGACGCCCGTGTGGGACGAGCCCTACGGGCTGGTCGCCGCGGAGGCGATGGCCAGCGGCACGCCCGTCGCGGGCTTCTCGCGCGGCGGCCTCAACCAGGTCGTGTCACCCCGCTCCGGCGTCCTGGTGGGCGCCGGCGACGTCGCAGCACTCGCCGAGGCGGTCCTCACCGCGTCCCGCCTCGACCGGCACGAGGTCCGCGCCCACGCCGAGGCCTCGTGCAGCGCAGACGTGATGGTCGAGCGCTACCTCGACCTCTACGCCGAGCTCGCCCGCCGGGACGACGCGGCGTGACCGGGGTCGTCGGCTACTACGTGCACCACGTCGGCAGCGGGCACCGGCACCGCGCCGAGGTGCTGGCCGCCCGTCTGGCCTGCGACGGCATCTCGGTGACCGGGCTGTCGTCCCTGCCCCGCCCGCCGTCCTGGACCGGTGACTGGGTACGGCTGCCGCCCGACGACGACGGCCACCCGCGGGACGTCACCGCCCACGGCCACCTGCACTGGGCTCCGCTCCGGCACGACGGAACCCGCTCCCGCGCGGCGGCGATGTCGGCGTGGCTCGAGGCTGCGCGTCCCGACCTGGTCGTCGTCGACGTGTCGGTCGAGGTGCTGCTGCTCACCCGGCTGCACGGGATCCCTGCCGTGGCGGTGGTGCTCCCCGGCCGTCGCGACGACCCCGCCCACCTGCTCGGCCTGGGCGTGGCGGAGGCACTCGTCGGCTTCTGGCCGCGGGCGGCCCGCGGCATGACACCGGGCCTGCCGGACGACCTGGCCGAGCGCCTGGTGCCGGTGGGCGCACTCTCGCGCCACCCCGTACGCCCCGCGCTCCGCAGCCAGCCGCACGACGGCGAGCGCAGCGTCGCCCTGCTCCTCGGGTCGGGCGGGCACGACGTCGGCGCCGACGACGTACGGGCTGCGCGGCGCGCCACCCCCGACTGGCAGTGGACCGTGCTCGGGGCGGATCGCGACACCTGGGTCGACGACCCGTCCGCGGTGCTCGCCGGCGCGGACGTCGTCGTCACCCACGCCGGGCAGAACGCGCTGGCCGAGACCGCGGCTGCCCGCCGCCCCGCGGTGGTCCTGCCGCAGCGACGGCCGCACGCCGAGCAGCGCACCACCGCCGACGTCCTCGCGGGCGACTGGCCGGCCGTCGTCAGGTCGGCCTGGCCCGCCGCCGAGGAGTGGCCCGGCGTTCTCGACCACGCCGCGTCGCTCGACGCCCGCGGCTGGACGCGGTGGTGCGACGGGTGGGCGGCCGACCGCTTCGCCGACGTCGTCCTCACCACCCGAGCGCGCGTGCTCGACGGAGGCGCGTCGTGACCGAGGCAGGACGAGCCCACGTCGCCGTCGTCACCATCGCGCACGGGCGCCACGACCACCTCGCTGCCCAGCACCGCTCACTCGCCCGCGGGTCCGTGCTCCCCGACACCTACCTCGCCGTGGCCATGGACGACGCCGGCATCGTCGAGGACCGCGTGGAGGCCCCGGCAGGCGCGCTGACGCGCGAGGTCGTGCGCATCGGCCGCAGCCGGGAGGGCGCGCTGCCGCTGGCCGCCGCGCGCAACCTCGGAGTCCGTACGGCGCTCGAGCGGGGTGCCGACGTGGTCGTGCTGCTCGACGTCGACTGCCTGGCCGGCGACCGCCTCGTCGAGGCGTACGCCGAGGTGGTCACGGCACGACCGCGGTGGATCTGGTCGGGCCCGGTGACCTACCTCCCCCCGCCCCCGCCCGGCGGCTATCCCGAGGACCCCGCGGAGCTCGCGGCGTGGGACGACCCCCACCCGGCACGGCCCCGGCCCGAGCCCGGCCAGCTGGTCCACTCGGTCGACCCCGACCTGTTCTGGTCGCTGTCCTTCGCCGTCGACGCGCGCACCTGGCGGCACCTGGGCGGCTTCTGCGAGGACTACGTCGGCTACGGCGGCGAGGACACCGACCTGGCCCGTACGGCGCTCGCCGTGGGCATCGGCCTGGGCTGGGTCGGAGGCGCGCGGGCCTTCCACCAGCACCACCCGGTCAGCAGCCCCCCGGTGGAGCACCTCGACGACATCCTGCGCAACGGGCGCCTGTTCCACGAGCGGTGGGGCGAGTGGCCCATGGGAGGGTGGTTCGAGGAGTTCGAGCGGCGGGGACTGGTCCGGCGCGTGAATGGGCACTGGGTGCGGGAGACGTCCGACCCCAGCCCGAAGGAGACAGCGTGAGCACCACGAGCCGCCCGATAGCAGCCACCCCCGAGCAGGTCTGGGAGGTCCTGTCCGACGGTTGGCTCTACCCACTCTTCGTCGTCGGCGCCTCCCGCATGCGCGCCGTCGACGACTCGTGGCCCGCGGTCGGTTCGCGGCTGCACCACAGCGTCGGCAGCTGGCCGCTGCTGATCGACGACACCACGGAGGTCCTCGAGGTCGAGGAGGACCGGCGGCTGCTGCTGCTCGCCCGCGGCTGGCCGGCCGGCCAGGCGCACGTCGACATCACGCTGCAGCCGAGCGGCGACACGACCGTCGTCACCATCACCGAGGACGCCACCGCCGGGCCCGGCCTGCTGATCCCCAAGCCGCTGCGCGACGCTCAGCTGCACCTGCGCAACGTCGAGACCCTGCGCCGCCTCGCCTTCGTGGTGGAGGGCCGGACCCGGTGACCACCGGTGCGACGGGTGGGTACGACGCCGTCGTGGTGGGGGCCGGGCCGAACGGCCTGGTCGCCGCCAACGTCCTCGCCGACGCCGGCTGGCGGGTGCTGGTGCTCGAGGCGCAGCAGTCGCTGGGCGGTGCGGTGCGCAGCGACCGCGAGGTGCACCCCGACTTCGTGCACGACACCTTCAGCGCGTTCTACCCGCTGGCGGTGGCCTCGCGCGCGATGGTCTCGCTGCGCCTGGAGGACCACGGGCTGGTGTGGGAGCACGCACCGGCCGTGCTCGGGCACCCGTTCGGCGACGGCCAGTGGGCCGTGCTCCACCGCGACCGCGAGGCGACCGCCGCCGGGCTCGACGACCTGCGCGCGGGCGACGGCGACGCCTGGCTGGACCTGTGCCGCACCTGGGACCGGATCGGCGGGTCGCTGGTGGAGGGCCTCACGTCGCCCTTCCCGCCCGTCCGCGCCGGCGCCCGACTCGTGCCCGCCGTCGCGCGCTCCGGCGGGCTCGACACCGTACGCCGCCTGGCCACCCCGGTCTCCTCGCTCGGGCGCGAGCTCTTCTCCGGGCCGGCCGCGCAGCTGCTGCTCGCGGGCAACGCCGGGCACGCCGACTTCCCCCTCTCCTCCCCCGGCTCCGGCGTCTTCGGCGTCCTGATGTCGATGCTGGGCCAGACGGTGGGCTTCCCCGTCCCGCGCGGCGGCGCCCAGGGCCTCACCGACGCGCTGGTCGCGCGCGCCACGAGCGGCGGCGTCGAGGTGGTGACGGGCGCCGAGGTCACGCAGGTCGACGTCCGCGGTGGGCGCACGGTCGGCGTACGCACCCGCGACGGTCAGGCGTACGCCGCGCGCGCCGTCCTCGCCGACGTGTCGGCCACCCACCTCTTCGGTCGCCTCGTCGCCGACGAGCACCTGCCCGCGCGGGTGGTGCGCGGGATGCGCGACTTCGAGCTCGACCCGGGCACCGTCAAGGTCGACTGGGCACTGTCGGGGCCGGTGCCGTGGACCAACCGGCCGGCGCTCGTGCCCGGCACGGTGCACGTCGCCGACTCCGTCGAGGAGATGACCCAGACCCTGGCGCAGGTCGCGTCCGGCGTCGTGCCCGACCGGCCGTTCCTGCTGACCGGGCAGATGACGACCAGCGACCCTTCCCGCTCGCCCGCCGGCACCGAGTCGTTCTGGGCCTACACCCACGTCCCCCAGCCGGGGATGACCCGCCACGACGCGGGCGGGGAGGTCGGCGGGGAGGTGTCCGGGGACTGGGGCCACGACGACTGCGAGCGCTTCGCGGACCGCATGCAGGCGCGGATCGAGGCGGTGGCCCCGGGGTTCGGCGACCTCGTCCTCTCCCGCCGCGTCCTCGGTCCGCACGAGCTCGAGGCGCGCGACGCCAACCTCGTCGGGGGCGCCGTCAACGGCGGCACGTCGCAGCTGCACCAGGAGCTGTTCTTCCGGCCCGTGCCCGCCATGCGCGGGCGTGCGGCCACCGGCGTGCCGGGGTTGTTCCTCGCCTCCGCCTCCGCGCACCCGGGGGGCGGCGTGCACGGCGCGGCCGGCGCCAACGCAGCCCGCGCCGCGATCTGGGAGCATCGAACGGCGCGCCTGCGCCCGTCGCTCTCCCGCCTGACCCGTCCCGGAAGGACGCCCGCATGACCGAGCACCTCACCTTCGGGTCGCTGACCATCGCCTTCGACGACCGCGTGCTGCGCCCGCGCGAGTGGACGACCGCACAGTCGAAGTGGGCCGCGAGGCTTTCGGCGACCACCCCGGACGGCACCGTGCTCGAGCTCTGCGCCGGCGCCGGCCACATCGGCCTGCTCGCCGTCGCGTCCACCGAGCGGCGGCTGGTCTGCGTCGACGCCAACGGCGTCGCGTGCGACTACGCCCGCGCCAACGCGCTCGCCGCCGGGCTCGCCGACCGGGTCGAGGTCCGCGAGGGCCGGCTCGAGGAGGTGATCGGCGCTGACGAGACGTTCCCCCTGATCATCGCGGACCCGCCGTGGGTGCCGCGCGAGCAGACCGACCGCTACCCCGAGGACCCGCTGACCGCGATCGACGGCGGCGACGACGGCCTCGACGTGGCCCGTGCCTGCCTCGCGGTGATCGACGCCCACCTGGCCCCCGGCGGCTCGGCCGTGCTCCAGGTCGGCACCCGCGAGCAGGCCGCCGTGCTGCGCCGCGAGCCGTGCTTCACCGAGGACCGGCTGGCGATGGTCGAGGTGCGCCAGGAGGAGCGCGGGGTGCTCACGCGCATCGACCGGGCCTGAGCCTCAGCGCGGGATGACCTTGTGCGTCCCGTCGCACCAGGGCAGCCGGCTCGACTTCTCGCAGCGGCACAGCGCGACGACCGGCCGCTCGACCGCGTGCACCGTCCCGTCGAGGTCCTGCACCGACTCCACGCCGCGCAGCAGCATCGGCCCGTGCGGCACGAGCACCACGTCGGGGTGCTCGAAGTCGCGCGCGGACGCGGGGCCGCTCACCGGCCCGGTCACTGCGCACCCCAGGACGCCAGCAGGGCGGTCGCGAAGCGGGCCTCGACGTCGAGGCAGGTGTACGCGCCGAACAGGATCTCCCCCGCCTGGTCGGGCTCGTCCTCGGCGAGGGTGCCGCAGATGTCGCGCGAGGCGAGGTGCTCGTGGATGGCGTCTGCCTCGACGTGCTCGTCGTAGTAGGCCGACATCGGCCCGTCGAGCTCCAGCCGCTCGAGGCCCTGCACCATCTTGCGCGAGGGCAGCGAGCTGGTCATCTCGAACGCCGCGAGGTGTCCCATCGCCGCCCCGCGCAGGCGCCGGTGCAGCCCGAGGAGGGAGCCGGCGTTGTTCATCTCGAGGGTCTCGGGCATCGCGTCGTCGACGTATGCGCCGTACTCGGCACGCAGCCCGACGGCCTCGAGGCCGCGGGCGAAGAGGTGGGAGTGCAGCCGGTTGGGGTCGCCGTCGCCGTACTCGTCGAACTGCAGGGCCATCAGCGCGGCCTTGGCCCGCACCGGCAGCCGCGGCACGACGAAGGCCGACGGGTCGGACTCCTTGAGGTGGTAGACCGAGCGCTGCCGCAGCAGCTCGAGCACCTGGTCGCGGTCGGCGTGGCGGCGTACGTGGTCGGCGAGCGACGGCCCGTCGTCCTCGGCGACCACGGCCTCCAGCGCCGCCGGGACGTCCGCCGGTGCCACGGGAGCCGGGTCCGTGCGGGCCCACCGCTCGCGCAGCCGCCCTTCGAGCGCAGTCTCGAGGTCGTGGCGCACGCCCAGCAGGCCCGGGTCCCACTCGGCGCGGTCGTCGGCGTCCTCGAACCCGCGAAAGGACAGCTCGTGCAGGGTCCACAGGGAGATGCACTCGTCGTCCCACGAGTCGGCGGCGGGCGCGGTTCCCGCCGCGCCCGTGCCGGCCAGGCGCGCGACCAGCCACTCGCTCAGCGGGCCGCGCGGCTTGGGCAGCCTCATGGGCGGAACACCACCTTGACCATGCCGTCCTCCTTGTCGCGGAACTTGCGGTAGGCCTCGGGGGCGTCGTCGAGCGGCAGGTGGTGGGTGGCGAAGGACTCGACGCCCAGGTGGTCGTCCTCCTGCTGCAGCAGGTCGAGGATGTCGTCGCTCCAGCGGCGCACGTTGGCCTGGCCCATCCGGATCTGCACCTGCTTGTCGAAAAGCTCGAACATCGGCAGCGGGTCGGTCGGGGCGCCGTAGACGCCCGAGATGCTGATGGTGCCGCCGCGGCGCACGGAGTCGATGGCGCTCATCAGCGCCGCGAGCCGGTCGACGCCGACGTTGAGCATGACCTTCTCCTGCACCTTCTTGGGCAGCAGGCCGAGCGCCTTCTGCGCGGTCTCGGCGACCGGCGAGCCGTGCGCCTCCATGCCGACGGCGTCGATCACGGCGTCGGCACCGCGGCCGTCGGTCAGCGCACGCACCGCGTCGCCCACGCCGTCGACCTCGGTGAAGTCGATCGTCTCCGCGCCGCGGCCGTGGACGCGCGCGAGCCGCTCGCGCACGGAGTCGACCACGATCACGCGCAGCCCGCGGTGCATGCCGATGCGCGCGGCCATGTCACCGATCGGTCCGGCACCGACGACGAGCAGGGTGCCGCCGTCCTCGACGTCGGCGTACTCCACGGCCTGCCACGCGGTCGGCAGCACGTCGGAGAGGAAGAGGAAGCGGTCGTCCGGCGGGCCGTGCTCCACCTTGATCGGCAGCGTGTCGGCGAACGGGACGCGCAGCAGCTCGGCCTGACCGCCGGGCACCCGGCCGTACAGCTTGCTGTAGCCGAACAGGCTGGCGCCGGTGCCGGTGTCGCGGTTCTGGGTGGTCTCGCACTGGCTGTGGAGGCCGCGGCTGCACATCCAGCATGTGCCGCAGCTGATGTTGAACGGGACGACGACCCGGTCGCCGGCGCTCAGCGTGGTCACCGCCGAGCCGACGTCGCGGACGATGCCCATGGGCTCGTGGCCGACGATGTCGCCCGCGGTCATGAACGGGGTGAGCGGGTCGTAGAGGTGCAGGTCCGATCCGCAGAGCCCCGTCGACGTCACCTCGATGACGACGTCGGTGCGCTCCTCGATCCTCGCGTCGGGGACCTCCACGACCTGCATGTCCTGCTTGCCTTGCCAGGTGACTGCCTTCATGGAGTGACCAGTGCCCCAGCCGCGCTCGTCCATGCATGGGATCGAGTGCGCATGGCAGCGTGGGCCGCGGGGAACCGACGTGCGACCAGGACGTGCAGGAGGCGCAGATGGCCCAGGTGGACGGGATGACCGACGAGGAGCGCGCCGACCGCGTGGCCGAGCTCGCCACCGACAGCGGCGTACGGATCGCCGTGGCGGAGTCGCTGACCGCCGGGCGGATCTCGTCGGTGCTCGGTCGGGGTGCCGCGGCGTCGGAGTGGTACCGCGGTGCCGTGGTGGCCTACGACGAGGAGGTCAAGTTCGAGGTGCTGGGCGTGACCCGCGGCCCGGTGGTGACCGACAGCTGCGCACGCGAGATGGCCACGGGCGTACGCGCCCTGCTGGGCGCCGACGTCGCGCTCGGCATCACCGGGGTCGGTGGCCCCGGCCCGCAGGAGGGGTGCCCGCCCGGGACGGTGCACCTGGCCGTGGCCGAGGCCGACGGCGTGGAGTCGCGGCACGTGGTGCTCGAGGGCGACCCGACCGAGGTGGTCGCCGCCGCGACGTCCCTCGCCCTCGACGAGCTGCTCCGGGTGCTGACCACCCGGCCGCCGGGACGTCCGACGGCCGGGTGAACGGCTGATCGAACCTCGGGTCAGTCGGTCGACGGGGCCGCGGAGATGGCCTCGACGAGTCGGCCGGCGTGCTCCTCGGGGAGGTTCTTGGCGATGTCGGCCTGGCTGATCATCCCGACGAGGTCGTGCCCGTCGATGACCGGCAGGCGGCGCACCCCGGCGCGCGCCATGGTGTCGAGCGCCTCCTCGATGTCGTCGTCGGCACCGATCGTGACCACCTCGTCGCCGGCGTAGTCCTTCACGCGCACCGTCGTGGTGTCCATGCCCTCCGCCACGCAGTTCAGGACGATGTCGCGGTCGGTGATCATCCCCGCGAGCCTGTTGTCCTCACCGCAGATCGGCAGGGCGCCGACGCCCAGGTCGCGCATCTTGCGAGCCGCCTCGGTGACGGTGTCGTCCACCGATGCGCACTCTGCGCCCGTCGTCATGATGTCTCGTGCGGTCGTCATGTCCTGTTCCTCCCTCGATCCGGTGGTGCTGTTGTCCGAGCACGTTCGGTACCCACCGTCGCCCACGTGATCCGCCTGACGGGCGGTGCGTGTGAGCAGGCCGCCGTGGTAGACGTCGTACGTGCCCCAGCCGCGCTTCGACCCGCACCACCTGGTTCTCGCCCTCCCGGTCGCCCTGCTCCTCGCCGGGTGCGCCGGCTCGCAGGACGCCGCAGCGGGGTCCGCGGCCCAGGACCTGTTCGACGCTGTGAGCGACCGGGACGGAGCCGCCGCGTGCGCGGCGCTCGCGGCCCCGACGCGGGACGAGCTGGAGCAGACGAGCGGCAAGGCGTGCCCGACCGCTGTGCTCGAGGAGGACCTCGCCGGGGGCACGGGTGACGTCCGGGTGCAGGTCTTCGACTCGATGGCGCAGGTGCGCGTCGGCACCCAGACCGTCTTCCTCTCCCGGTTCGACGGCCGGTGGCTGGTGGTGGCGGCCGCGTGCACGGACGTCCCGCGGGAGCCGTACGACTGCAGCATCGGACTGCCCTGATGCGCGCCGTGTTCGTCGTCTACCTGCTGCTCATCTGCGGCGGGCTGGCCGTGCTGCTCCTCCTCGCCCTGAGGCACTCGTGATGCGCACGTTCCTCCGGCACAACTCCCTCAGCCTGTTCTTCCTCGCGCTGTTCGTCCTGAGCCTCGCCGGGCAGTCCGTCGCGGGCTGGCACCAGGCCAACGCGGTGCTGGCCGCGGAGCACCTCGACCGGCTCACCTGGGCCGGCTACGTCACCTCGTCGGAGTTCGCGGTCGACGTCGCGGAGAACTGGCAGAGCGAGTTCCTGCAGTTCTGGGTCTACCTGATGGCGACGGTGTGGCTGCTGCAGCGGGGGTCCCCGGAGTCGAAGGAGCTCGACAAGGTCGGCAGGGAGTCGGACGAGGACCAGAAGATCGGCTCCCACGCCCGAGCCGACTCGCCTGCGTGGGCCAGGACCGACGACTGGCGCACCCGCGTCTACTCCTCCTCCCTGGCGATCGTCATGGGAGCGATCTTCCTCGGCTCCTGGCTCGTGCAGTCCGTGGCGGGATGGGCCGCCTTCAACGAGGACCGCCTGCAGCAGCTCCAGGACCCGATCAGCTGGACGTCGTACCTCGCCAACGCGGACTTCTGGGCCCGCACGCTGCAGAACTGGCAGAGCGAGTTCCTGGCCGTCGGCACGATGGCCGTCCTCGCCATCTACCTCCGGCAACGCGGCTCGCCGCAGAGCAAGCCGGTCGGCGAACCCCACGACTCCACCGGTGTGGAGGGCTAGGACGACCGGGCCACCGACCCACCCTGGCCCGTCCGGGCGCGGACGAGGGTACCTACCCGCCCCTTCGCAGGTGGCGGACCAGGGCAACACCCTGTGACGCTCGGACCATGAGCGACCAGCCCTCCCCCGAGCACCGCCGCCCCGACGGGGTCACCGACGCCACCGTCGAGGCCGTCGGCAAGCTGTCGGCCGCCCTCGACCACGTCGAGGACGCCCGCGGCCACCTCTACGCCTTCCACCGGCTGATGGGCAGCGCAGAGAGCACCCTCGAGGAGGCGACCGAGCTGGTGCGCGACGCAGGCCACGACGACCTGGCCGACGCCCTCGACCACGACGCGCTCGGCCAGAACCCGCTGCCGGGCATGTGGTCCTTCCAGATGGTCGAGGCCTTCGACGACGGCTTCTACGCCCGCACCAAGGGCCTGCACCAGCGCGCCCTCGACGAGCTCATGAACGGCCAGCGCCACGTCTTCGAGGCGGAGATGAAGGAGCTGCGCCGCACCCGCGGTCGCGAGGGCCACGAGGCGCGCCCGGCGGACGTCGAGGGCCACCCCGAGTACGACGACTGACCACGTCGTACGGACAGTCCTAGCGCCCGCGCAGCTGCGGCAGGACGTCGGAGCCGTACGCCGCGAGCATGTCGGCGTAGTGCGGACCCATGTTGGCGACGTACACCTCGTCGAAGCCCGCGTCGACGAACGGTGCGTACGCCTCCACGTGCTCGGCGACGTCGGGACCGAAGGCGCCCTTCTCGGCGAACTTCTCGCGCGTGACGAGCTCGCTGGCCTGCTCGAAGTGCTGCGGGCTGGGGAGCACCTGGGCCAGCTCGCCCGGGACGCCGGAGTTGGGCCACAGCTCGTACGCCGCGTCGATCGCCTCGTCGCGAGAGGGTCCCCACGCGACCTTGAAGCCGGCCTGGGCCGGGGCGTCGGCCCCCTTGGCCGCGCGGAACGTCTCCACGGACTCGGCCTCGGGCTGCGTGGTGATGAACCCGTCGGCGATCCGGCACGCGACGTCGAGCGCCTTGGGTCCGAACGCGCTCATGTAGATCGGCGGCGGCTCGTCGGGCAGCGTGTAGATCCGCGCGGTGTCCACGGTGTAGTGCCGTCCCTCGTGGGAGACCACCTCGCCGGTCCACAGCTCGCGGATCACCTCGACCGCCTCCTCGAGCATCTCGAGCCGCAGCTCGGTGTGCGGCCAGACGTCACCGAGCACGTGCTCGTTGAGCGCCTCGCCGGAGCCGACCCCGAGGGTGAACCGTCCCTCGCCGAGGAGCACCGCCGACGTCGCCGCGGCCTGCGCGATGATCGCCGGGTGCGTGCGCACGGTCGGGCAGGTGACGGCCGTCGTGACCGGCAGGTCGCACACCTGGGCGACCGCGCCGATCATCGACCACACGAAGGGCGACTGCCCCTGGGCGTTGGTCCACGGGTGGAAGTGGTCGCTGATCCAGAGGCTGTCGAAGCCCGCCCGCTCGGCGAGCCGCGCCTGCTCGAGGAGCTCCTCGGGCGCGTACTCCTCACACGACAGGAAGTAGCCGAAGCGGGTCATCAGCGGGCGGCGGGCATCCCGGGCCGGACCGGCGGGACGGCCGACTGGCGGACGGGCTGGCGCACGGGCTGGCGGGCCTGCTGGCGCACGGGCTGGCGGGTCATCGGCGGACGGGCCGGCTCGGGCTCGCTCGACATGAGCAGTCCGTGCTGGATCGCCCAGAGGACGGCCTGCGAGCGCGAGCTCACCTCGATCTTGGAGTAGGCGCCGCGGATGTAGGACTTCACCGAGTTGATGCTGAGGTTGGTCTCCTCGGCGATCTCGCGGTTGGCCTTGCCGGCGGCGATCATCGACAGCACCTCGGTCTCGCGGTGCGTCAGCGGCCAGTTCTGGGCGGCGGCCTTCTCCGCGTCGGCCTGGCTGGTCCACGCGTCGACGACGGTGCGCCCGTCGGCGATCTGGAGGAGGTCCCAGACCAGGCGCCGGCCGGGCAGCCATTTGCTGACGAAGCCCGCGGCGCCGCGCGACATCTCGGTCGACACCGCCTCGGGGCTGCAGTCCCAGCCGAACGCGACCATGCGGGTCGGGAACCGCTGCGGGGCGGGGCGTACGCCGGCGGTGCGGCGCTGGGGTTCGTAGAGGGTGAGGTCACACAGGGGGGCAGGACCGTCGGCCCGGTGGGCCACGACGGAGATCAGCGCGGAGTGCGGCTCGAGCATGGCGCGGAGGCCGTGGACGACGAGCTCGCTCTCCTCCATGATCGCCACCTTGACGTGGCGCGAGGCGGGGGCAGTAGGTCGTTGCATGACCCCGCAGTACCCCCATGGGCGAGGGACATACACGGGCGATTGCGGTAGTGGTTCGTCGCGGCCGCGGCTACCCGAGCAGGACCCGGGCCACCCCCGCGGCCTGGATCCGGGTGACGCCGGCCTGCTCGGCGGCCTCGCCGAGCAGCGCACCCGCAGCGTGCGTGGTGACCGCCATCCGGGCGGCGACGAGTCCCACGGCCACGTCGACGAGGCGCTGCTCGCGCAACAGTGCAGGGGCCAGCTCCGCGCGCCGGAGCGTCTCGAAGGACAGGTCGGCGTTGGTCACTGCACCGGCCTGCCAGGCACCGAGCGCCTGGACCAGCCCGTCGATGCGGTCGCGGAAGGCATGGGCCGTGGACGCGTACAGGTCGATGTTGAGCACCGCCCGGCCGTGCTCGACGACCGGCAGAGAAACCGTGCTGGCGATGCCGGCGAAGGCCCGCTCGCGGGCCATGTCGGCCCACCCGCTCTCGTCGAGCGCGTACGCCTGCTCGGGCGCCGCGTCGCCCGCGCGTCCCCGCGGGTCGGCGCCCTCCTGCGGCCGCGTGGCCTCCTCGTCGACCAGGGTGAAGGTCAGGTCCTCGTCGAGCAGGGTGACGCTGAGCGCCACGCAGTCGGGGACGGCCCTGGTCGCCCACCCCTCGATCACTCGCAGCAGTCCCTCGACGTCGTCGACCGACTCCGCGACGTACTCGTCCAACGCCTCCCGGCTCTGAGGCAGCAGCTCCATGACGATCCCCTCATCACATTGTGTTGCCTGAGCCCTCGATGGTCCTCCGCCCGCTGCGCCCACACCACACCCGCCCGGGCGACTGCGGCGCATGCCACCCCGCCCGACGGGGTACGTGCGGGCGTGACTGCTGAACCCCTCCTTCACCCCGTCGTCGTGCTCGACCTCGACGGCACCCTCGTCGACTCCGTCTACGAGCACGTCGCCGCGTGGCACGCCGCCTTCCACGACGTCGGCCTGCACGTCAGCGCCGTCCGGGTCCACGAGGCCATCGGCATGGGCGGCGACCGCCTCGTCGCGCACGTCTCCGGCGACCCGGCCGAGGCCGCCGTGGGCGACGACGTGCGCGAGCTCCACGACAAGTACTTCCGCGCCGGCCTGCGGGCCGTCTGCGGCCTCGACGGCGCCTCCGAGCTCGTCGAGGCACTCGTCGGGACCGGCCACCGGGTCGTCGTCGCCAGCTCCTCGGAGGCCGACCTCGTCGACGAGATGCTCGACCTGCTCGACGTGCGCCGAAACCTTGCCGGGGTCGTCACCGGCTCCGACGGTGCCGCCACCAAGCCCGCTCCCGACATGGTGCAGCTCGCGATCGAGCGGGCCGGTGGCGGCAAGGCCATCGTCGTCGGCGACGCGGTGTGGGACGCACTGTCCGCCGAGGCCGCGGACGTCCCGTGCATCGGCGTGCGCAGCGGCGGCATCGGTGCCGAGCGCCTGCGGACCGCTGGCGCGTCCTGGGTCTACGACGGCCCGCGCGACCTGCTGGCCCACCTCGAGGACAGCCCGCTGCGCTCTCGCTGAGCTCTCGCTGAGCAGCGCCGACCCCGCGGCGCGAGGGGGTACGACACCCGCCGAGGCCACCTCGCACGGCGTACGGGAGGTCGGCCCCGGCGGGTCTCGCGCCTGGCCGCCGAGATCGTGGCGGGACGACCCCGGCGTGCCGTCAGGTACCCCTTGACCGCGGATGCATACGCACGTCGTACGCATCCGTGCTCGACATCCGGGTACGGGAGGGGCGTTCCGCTCCACCGATCCTCGAGGAGACGACGATGAGTGCCCACGACGACGCCACCACCGGTCCCACCACCGACCCGCAGGGCGACCCGCAGACCCACCTGGACACGGACCCGGTGAACCAGCCCGACTCCTCCCCCGACTCCGAGGACGACCCGGCCCACGACACCCGCGACGAGGGCTGGGAGTCCGAGGGCGGGGCCACCCCCGCCGGACCGGCCACCGACACGTGACGTCCCTTTGGCTCGACCGCGCCGACGCGGTCCCCGACGACGAGCTGCCCGCACCCGGCGCCCCGCTGGACGTGGTCGTGGTCGGCGCCGGCCTCACCGGCCTGACCACGACGCTCCTGCTCGCGCGAGCCGGCCTGCGGGTCGCCTGCGTGGAGGCCCGCCACGTCGGCGCGGTGACCACCGGGCACACGACCGGCAAGGTCTCGCTGCTCCAGGGCACCCACCTGTCCCGGATCCGGCGGCACGGGTCGGAGTCGACGGCGCGCACCTTCGTCGACGCCAGCCGTGAGGGCATGGAGTGGCTGCTGCGGTTCTGCGACGACCACGGCGTCGCCACCCAGCGGCGCGCTGCCGTGACGTACGCCGCGACGACAAGCGAGCTCAGCGCCGTCGAGCGCGAGCACCGGGTCGCCGGCTCCCTCGGCCTGCCGGTGGAGTGGCGTGATCGCCTCGACGTGCCGTTCCCGCACGTCGGCGCCACCGTCCTCGCCGACCAGGCCCAGCTCGACGCGGTGGAGGTGCTGGTCGCCCTCGCCGCGCAGGTGCGCGAGCACGGCGGCACGATCCACCAGGGCCGCCGGGTCCGGTCGGTCTCGACGTCCGGCGACCCCGTCGCGCACCTCGAGGACGGCCGAGACGTCCGCGCCCGGCACCTCGTGCTGGCGACCGGGGCACCGATCCTCGACCGAGGGCTGCACTTCGCGCGGCTCGAGCCGCAGCGCTCCTACGCGCTGGCGTTCACGGGCGGCCCGGACCTCGACGGCATGTACCTCTCCGCCGGCAGCGACTCCCGCTCCGTGCGCGACGCGCCCGGCGGGGTGCTGCTGGTCGGCGGCAGCGGCCACGTGGTAGGCCGCACCCGCTCCGAGCAGGCCCACGTCGAGGCCCTCCGCTCGTGGGCCGCGAGCCACTGGCGCGGCGCCGTCGAGACGCACGCCTGGTCGGCGCAGGACTACCGCACGCCCGACGGGCTCCCGTTCATCGGGCACCTGCCGGGCGGCGGCGGCCGGATCCACGTCGCCACCGGCTACGAGAAGTGGGGCATGGCCACGGCGGTCGTCGCGGCCCGCGCCATCTCCGGCGACATCCTCGGCGCGGAGCCGTCGTGGGCGAAGAGCCTGCACCGGCGGATCCCGCACCCGTCGGGCGTCGCCGAGGTCGCCCGCTTCAACCTCGGCGTCGGTGCCTCCCTCGTCACGGGCGCGGTCCGGACGGTGCGCGAGCGGCTCCCCGGCGCCGGCGGGTCCGCCCAGGCACACGAGTGCGGCGTCGTCGGCGTCTGCACCCACCTCGGCGGCCTGCTGCGGTGGAACGACGCCGAGGACACGTGGGACTGCCCGCTGCACGGGTCGCGCTTCTCGCGCGACGGCGAGGTGCTCGAGGGGCCTGCCACGCGGCCGCTGCGCAGGCGCTCGGCGGACCTACCGGACTGATGGCCGGGCTGATGCTGCGGCGCCTGCTCGTGCTCGTGGCCGCGGCCGTGCTGCTCGCCGGCTGCGGCACCTCCCTGCTCCCAGACGACTTCCCCGCCGATCCTGACGGCACCCTCGACCGCATCCGCGCCGACGGAGTCGTACGGGTCGGCGCCTCGCCGCGGCCCGGCTGGGTCGAGGTGGGCGACGGTGCCCCGACCGGGCGCGAGCCCGAGCTCGTCGAGGCCTTCGCGGAGTCTCTCGGCGCCGACGTCGAGTGGACCGTCACCGGCGAGGAGGAGCTGGTGCGGCTGCTGGAGGACGGCGAGATCGACCTCGCCGTCGGCGGCTTCACCGAGGACAACCTCTGGGTCTCCAAGGTCGGCCTCACCCGGTCGTACGCCGAGGTCGAGGTCGCGGGCACCACGGAGGCGCACGTGATGATGGTGCCGATGGGCGAGAACGCCCTGCAGTCGCGCCTCGAGCGCTGGCTCGATGATCAGGGCGGTGCCCGGTGAGCCCCGCGGCCGAGCCCGGCGGGTCGCGCCAGCACTTCGGGCACACCGAGCTGCCGCCGAGCCAGGCACACGCGCTGCGGCGGGCCAAGCGGCTCGAGGTCATCACCCTGCTCTACATGGCCAGCGCCGTGGCGGTGGTCTTCGCGACCGCCGGCAGCTCGCAGGCGATGAAGACCGCCTGGGTCGAGGACAGCCTCGCGCTCGTCCCCCCGCTCGCCTTCCTGGTCGCGGTCCGGTTCGGCCGTCGCCGTCCGGACGCCGACCACCCCTACGGCTTCCACCGGGCGACCGGAGTCGGCCACCTGACGGCCGCGGTCGCGCTGCTCGCGGTCGGGCTGCTGCTGGCCGTCGAGTCGGCGATGGGGCTCATCCGCGCCGAGCACCCGCCCATCGGCACCGTCCAGCTGCTGGGCCAGACCTTCTGGGCGGGCTGGCTGATGGTGGGCGCGATGACCTACACCGGCATCGGTCCGTTCGTCCTCGGCCGGATGAAGCTCCCCCTCGCCGAGGAGCTGCACGACAAGGTCCTCTATGCCGACGCCGACATGCAGAAGGCCGACTGGATGACCGCCGCCGGCACCATCCTGGGCGTGCTCGGGATCGGCGTGGGGCTGTGGTGGGCCGACTCCGGCGTCGCGCTCCTCATCTCGCTGTCGATCGTCCGCGACGGCTGGACCAACCTCCGCCACGCCACGTCTGCGCTGATGGACGAGCGCGCCCGGACGTACGACGACGAGCGCCCGCACCGGCTCACCCGTCAGGTCGACGAGGCCCTCACGAACCTGTCTTGGGTCGAGGACAGCCGCAGCCGGGTGCGCGACCAGGGCCACGTGTTCCACGTGGAGGCGTTCGTACGCCCCTCAGCGGACCGCGCGCCCACGCTCGAGCAGCTCGAGGCGGCCGTCAGCGTGCTGCGCGACCTGGACTGGAAGATCCACGATGTCGTCGTGATGCCCGTGCGCGACCTGCCCGACACGATCCCGGCGGCTGACGGGGTCGGCGACTAGCGGTTCGCGCAGACGAGGTCGGCGGTGAGCGCGGCCTCGGCGGGCAGCTCGACGCCCGGGCCGCAGACCAGGTCGAGCGGGTCGGCGGCCTGCTCGACGGTCGCCACCGCCTCGTCGAAGGCCGGCACCACGTCCTCGCAGGCGTGCTCGAGGCCCACGCGCGTCAGGGCCGACGTCGACAGGTCGCCGCTCAGCGCCAGCTCGACGGTCCACGCCGCGGCGTCCGTACGCGCACAGTCGGCGGCCGCGGCCTGCTGGAGCGCGGCGAAGTCGAAGGTGTCGGTGCCCAGCTCCTCCTCGAGCGCGGCGCGCCACTCGGCAGCCTCCTGGCTCTCGGCCTGCGAGGCCTTGGTCGCCGTACCGCTCCCCTCGCCGGCCTCTCCGTCGCCGCCCGAGCAGGCCGCGAGAGCGGGGACGAGGAGGACGGCCAGGACCAGGGAGCGGAGGGTGTCAACGCGCATGCCCCGCAGGCTAGGAGCGCCCGGCGGGCGCCGTCCGGCGTTCGTTACTGATCAGTACGTGATGCTCGACTCACTGCGCTGCCGCGTGGTCAGCATCCGCGCCGCGACGAAGCCGCCGATCGCGCCGAACAGGTGGCCCTGCCACGAGACGCCCGGCTGGCCGGGGAGGACGCCGAGCAGCGCGCTGCTGTAGAGCAGGAAGACCGCGACGCCGATGAAGATCTCGGTCGTGCGCTTGTTGAGGAAGCCGCGCACGACCAGGTAGACGATCCAGCCGAAGATCAGCACCGAGGCCCCGGCGTGGTTGCTGCCCGGCTGCGCGAACAGCCACACGCCGAGCCCGCCGACGACCCAGATGATCGCCGTCGCGGCCAGGCCGCGGGCGACGCCGGTGGCGAGGGTGAGGAACCCGAGGACCAGCACCGGGACGGTGTTGCTGACGAGGTGGTCGAAGCCGAAGTGCAGCGTCGGGGCGGTCGCGATGCCGACGAGCCCGTCCTCGCTGCGGGGGCGCACGCCGTACGCGTCGAGCGGGTTGCCAGTGGCGGCGTCGAAGATCTCGAGCACCCACAGCACCACGACGAACCCGCCGGTGAGCAGCGCGGCGCCCTTCCAGGCGGGCTCCCGGGCGGTGGTCTGCATGCCGTTCATCGTGACAGGCAGGCTGAAAGACGGCGGTCGCTCAGGTGGCTCAGGCTCGCTCGGCGACCTCGGGCGGGAAGCCGCCGGTCGAGACGGTGCCCCAGCGGGTCGGGGTGATCCGCAGCAGCGACTTGCCCTGGTCGACCATCGCCCGGCGGTACTCGTCCCAGTCGGAGTGCTCGCCCGCGATGTTGCGGAAGTACTCCACGAACGCGTCCAGGGCCTCCTCGTTCTCGCTCTCCCCCTCGCTCGCGTCGAGCACCTCGCAGGTGCCGTCGACCTGCACCCAAGCGCCGTCCCACTCGTCGGAGAGCACGACGACCGAGACGTCGGGACGCCGGCGCGCGTTCTTGGTCTTGGCGCGCTGCGGGTACGTCGCCACGACGATCCGGCCGCTGTCGTCGACGCCGCCGGTGACGGGCGAGGCCTGCGGACTGCCGTCGGCGCGTTCGGTGATCAGCAGCATGTGGTGGCGCGGACGTACGAACTCCAGCAGCTCGTCGAGCCCGACCTCGGTGTTCGTCGCGATGGTGGGTGCCATGGCGTCGAGGTTATCTGCGTCGGTGGAACCGGAAGTCACCGCTGGCGAGCCGTTCGACCCGGTAGGCGTCGTCGTGGATGCGGTGGTGGTGATGGCTGCACAGCAGCACGCCGTCGGCGAGGTCGGTGGATCCGCCCGCGGACCACGGGTCGAGGTGGTGGGCGTCGCACCAGGTGCCGGGGACGTCGCACCCCTCGGCGCGGCAGGTGCGGTCGCGGACCAGGAGGGCCTTGCGCTGCGCGGGGCTGAACAACCGGCGCGCGCGGCCCAGGTCGAGTGGGAGGCTCTCGCCACCGAGGACGGCCGGCAGGATCCTGGCGGTGCACGCGAGCCGGCGCGCGTGTGCGGCACTGATGTGGTCGCCGGTGAGGTCGTCGCCGGGGACGAGCCCGCCGCCGATGAGGCCCGCGGCCGCGAGCTCGGCCTGGAGCGCGGCGAGCTGGACGGTCACGACCACCGTGGTCGCGTCGCCGCCGTGGAGCGGCATCCGCGACGGGTCGGCCGACTCGAGGAACCGGACGAAGGCCTCCCCCATGCGTCGTGGGTAGGCGAGCCGGGCGACCGCGTCGCCGGGCTGCTCGGTGCCGGCTCCGCGCGGGTTGTCGTACGACTCGAGGTAGGTCGCGAGCCGGGTGGCGGCCGCGTCGGGGAGCCGGCCGGAGACGCGGGTGGTGCCGTCACCGAGGCGGCGCAGGGTGAGCCGGGTCTTCTGCGCGGCGTTGGCCTCGAGGTCGGCGAGCCGGGCGGCCTCTGCCGCCTCGGCGACGCCGGGGGCGACGACCTCGAGGATGCGCCGCCCGATGCGGCCGAGCTCCTTGGGCCCGAACTCGTCGGCACGGTCGACCAGGTGCTCCTCGGCGCGGGAGACCGTCTCGGCGTCCACGACGGCCGGCAGCGCGGTGAGCGCGCGATGGATGACGTGGGCCTGCGCGAGGGTCACGGCGCCCTCGCGCATCGCGGCGGCCAGCGTCGGGCGCTCGCGGTCGAGCGCGGTCGCGAGGGCGAGGTCGGCACGCGCCTCGGCGACCCGGGTGCGGGTGTCGTGCGCGAGCCACCCCGCAGCGTCCNCGATGGATGACGTGGGCCTGCGCGAGGGTCACGGCGCCCTCGCGCATCGCGGCGGCCAGCGTCGGGCGCTCGCGGTCGAGCGCGGTCGCGAGGGCGAGGTCGGCACGCGCCTCGGCGACCCGGGTGCGGGTGTCGTGCGCGAGCCACCCCGCAGCGTCCTTGGCGGCCGTCTGCTCGGCGAGGTCGCCGGCGTCGGCCAGGATCCGCAGCCGCAGCTCGGCCAGCTGGGACTCGGCGGCGACGAGCTCGCGCAGGGCGACGGCCTTGTCGTCGACGGTCATGAAGGTCGGGTTCGCGTCGGCCACGGCCTTGAGCGACGCGCGTACGTCGGTGGCGGCAGCGACGATCGGGTGGGTCACGATCGGCCTCCTCTCGACGACGGGTTCCACACCGCGTGAACGCGCGGCTGGTAAACGGTCGTCGCTCCTGGAGGCCCCCCGGGGGGCTATTACTTACCCTCGCAACTCGCCCGCCTCAGCTCCGGCAATCGACTACCCGGATGACCTAGGGACGTGCCAACCACCATACTCCCGCTGGCCACTATCCGCAAGGGTGTTCGACAGACTGGTGCGAAGATCCTTGACCGTCCGCCCGTCCAGCGTCGGCCACAGCAGGAAGTCACCGCTGGCCGGCAGCACCGCGTCGTTGGGCACGGCGATGGTGGTCGCGCCCGACGCGATCGCCGCAGCCAGGCCGTTGGGCGAGTCCTCGACGGCGACGCAGTCCTCCGCGCGTACGCCGAGCAGCTCGGCGGCACGGGTGTAGGGCTCCGGCGACGGCTTGGTCTGCGCGACGTCCTCGGACCCGACGACCACGCGGATCGCCCCGTCGGGCGCGGCCGCGGCCACGAGCGCCGCCATCTCGTGCGAGGACGTCGTGGCGATCGCGCAGGGAATGCCCTCGCGCACCAGCTCGGCCAGCAGCTCGCGTACGCCGGGCCGCCACGGCACCTCGACCCGCAGCGAGTCGATGACCGCCCGCTCCAGTGCGGCGACCAGCTCCGCGGCCTCCATCTCGACGCCCGCGGCCTGCATCGCGACCGCGGTGTCGTGCATGTCGGCGCCGACCAGCGCCAGCCCTTGCTCGTACGACCACGTGCCGCCGTGCCGCTCGGCCAGGACGAACTGCTGTGCGATCCAGATCGGCTCGGAGTCGATGAGGGTGCCGTCCATGTCCCACAGGACTGCGGCGAGGCGGGAGGTCATGGGATGAGGACGATGCGGTCCTTGACGGCGTCGTAGGCCCTTGGCTCGAGGCCGGCGAAGGTGACCAGGTCGTCGGGGTGCTCGAAGCCGCCCAGCTGGGTGCGGGTCTCGGCGACCTGAGTCGACTGGTCGGCCGTGAGCCCGAGCGACTCCCTCAGCACCTCGACGGGAGCGCTGTTGATGTCGACGAGCCCGCCATCGTCGTACTGCCGCGGCAGATCGGGGCGACCGATGCGGAGGTCGCGCGCCATGTGCGGGTCGCGGCGGGCCAGCTCGCGAGCCTCTTCGCGCTTGCGGCGGCCAGCCTGCGCCTGCGCGACGGCGGCCATGTTGGGGTCGTACGGAGGGGGCGGCGGTGGCCCCGCGGGCACGTAGGCCTGCTTCGGCGGCCAGATGACCTTCGGCCCCATGACGAGCGCGTAGATGACGGCGCCGATCCACGCGGCGAAGTAGATCGTGATCCCGACGTCGGAGAGTGCACCGTCCTCGTCGGTGCCGACGAGCGAGAATCCGACGAGCCAGGCTGCAGCAAGGCCGCCGGCCCACCACCACGCCTGGGTGGTCTTGGCCTTCGCCGCGATCGCGATCGGAGGCACGAACGCCAGCAGGCCCATCGAGAACACCGGGAGCGCCCAGAGCCACTTGGGCGGCTTGCTGACGTAGTGGCCGGCGGGCGGGATCTGCTGCATGCGCCGATCGTAGGTGTCGCTCCCGACACCCGGGAGCGAACCGCGAATCGAACGAGACTCACGCCCGCCGACCCGCCTCCGCTCCGCTCAACTGCTCAGTCGGGAGCTCGGCCGAGTCCTCCGGCGCCAGGCCGTGGCGGTGTAGATAGTTCAGTGCACGGTCGATCGAGTCGAGCTTCTGCCTGAGCTGCTTCAGCGCAGGTGCGGAGTCATCGGAGAACGGCTCGAGTCGAGCGTGCTCACGACGGACCTCGATGGCTGTCTCCACCAGGCTGTTCCATGTGGTCGGATCCTGCTCCAGGCCCTGCGACTTGCGGAGGATGGCGGCAGCCAGTTGGGTGGTGACCACGGCCTCGACGGTGGCAGCGGTGGTGACTGGGCTCGCCAGTCCGATCGCGATGCTGCCACCACCAGCGCTCACCAGCGTGCCCGCAGTCAGCAGTCCTCCGATCATCCCGCCGGGCCCGAAAGCTGCCAGCGCGCTCGTGATCGCGGCGGCGCCAATGGCACCCGGAGCAGCGAGCAGCGCCAGGCCTCCCGTAGCAGCCACGACGGCGGCGGCGCCGAGGCCGAGCGTCGCCCACTTCACCCAGTTGGTACCTCCGCCTGCCTTGATCGCGTCCCGCGCCTGGATCACCGCATCGAAAGCGTCCGCACCCATCTGCCGCCCGATGCCCATCGTCAAGGTCAGATCCTCCATCGCTCGTCGACGCTGCTCACGCGGTACGTCGATCTCGAAGGGTCGAATCACGTTGGTCGTGGCAATGCTGATCAGCGGGATGACTGCCTCGGCCTTGGAGAGCACGGAGATGGAGCGTGGCTCCGGCGCCGCAGAAGCGGGATCCGTCAGATCGACTGCCAGCTTGGCGATGTCGAGCGGCAACGGACGCACCTCGCGGGCATTGCGGCTGCTGATGAGGTCGAACGTGGCGGCCTGCACCTGCCGCAGCGCTGCCGCGTATCGCTCCTGCTTGTCTCCGACAAGACGGTCCTTGGTCAGGTGCGCGAATCGCAGAGCGAGGAGCCCGATGGTCTCGGCATAGTCCAGCGGAATGTCCACGCCGGCCTCTGCTGCGACAAGCTCCTTGGAACGCGAGCCGAACAGGCCGAATCCGATCGCAGTCGCGACGAGACCGTTCTTCAGGTAGGTCGTCGCATCGTGCACCTTGAGACCCAGTGGACTCTGGATTCGATGATCGATCATCCAGGGGAAGATCGAAGAAACGCCTCTGTGGGTCGTGACCGGGTCTGCGACGTTCCAGAAGTTCACCCACCAAGCGAGGTTGGCCGGTGGCCCCTCGAGGGTCTGACGCAACTTCTCCACGTGGAAGTTGGAGTTGGCCAGAGGGCTGCCCAACGTGACCAGTCCGGTCACCTCGAGATCGGGCGGGAGTCGGCGGAGCAGGTCTGCAGCGATCACCGACCCCAGGCTGTGGCCGACGATGAGAAGGCGGCCGGAACTGGGCAGATGACGGAGCACGCGATTCAGTACCTGAGCGCGGATGTGTGGGTCGGACACGTAGTTGTTCGCCTGGATGAACTTCTGGTGCCCGATGACAACCTCCACGAGGGCGTCACCACCCGCCCAGCCGTTGCCCCGATCATGCCGGCCGAGCAGCGCCTCCAGCGCGCCCGTCCGTCTCTCGAAGGCACGACGGTGCCGAGCGGCTGCCTCTCGCCTCAGTGCCTCGATCGTGATCCTGGGCAGCGGATCTTGGTCGTCCGCACCTCGCAAGGCGTTCGGGTACTTCGGAGCGATCACATTGACCGCATCCAGCTGTGGATATCCCGCGTTGGTCAAGCTCTGGTTCAGGACATCAGCCCACTCGTCCTCCCGATCCCCCGCCCCCACGCCGTGGAGGAAGAGCAAAGTGGGCTGGTCAGACATGAGACCTCCGAGATCATGGGACGCACTGGCAGTCCTGCGCTGCGTCCTTTCTAGACGATGTTCATCGATCGGGCGGTCGACTTCGCAGAGATCGGGGACAGAGCCGCCCGCCCTCAGACCACCACCCCACCCCCCACCCACACCCGCTCGACCCCCGCCGCCCCCACCTCGTCCGGCGACTCGAAGACATCCCGGTCCAGCAGCACCAGGTCCGCCACGGCCCCCGGCTTGACCATCCCCGCGTCGTCGCGGTGGCACACCCAGGCCGAGCCCGAGGTGTACGCCGCGAGGGCCACCTCGAGGGAGAGCGCCTGATCGGGGAGGAACGGCTCGCTCCCAGCAGGCCCGGACTCCCCGTAGGCCATGCGGTGCACGGCGACGTGGATCGCCGCGAGCGGGTCGGGGGTGCTGACGGGCCAGTCGCTGCCGGCGACGAGGCGGGCGCCGGCGCGGTGGAGGTCGCCGAAGGGGTACTGGCGTGCGCCCCGCTCAGCGCCGAGGAACGGGATGGTCAGGTCGACCATCTGCTCGTCGTAGCAGGCCCACAGCGCCTGGATGTTGGCCGCCACCTGCAGCTCGGCGAACCGCGGGACATCGAGGGGGTGCACCAGCTGGAGGTGCGCGACGTGGTGCCGCCGCAGCGGATCGGTGCCCTCCAGCGCGTCGAGCGCCTCGCGCACCCCGCGGTCGCCGAGGCCGTGGAAGTGGACCTGGAAGCCCTCCGCGTCGAGCGCCGACACGATGGACGGAAGCACCGAGGGCGGGACGAAGGAGAGGCCGGAGTTCGACGTCGCGTGCCCGCACCGGTCGAGGTACGGCTCGACCAGCGCCGCCGTGCCGTTCTCCGCCACGCCGTCCTGCATGATCTTCACTGCCGTCGCGGCGAACCGCCCGTGCGAGTAGGCCTCCCGCTTCTCCACCAGCTCGGCCACCTGCTCGAGGCCGCGCTCGCGCTCCCACCACAGCGCGCCGACGACGGTGCCGGTGAGGTCGCCGGACCGCGCCGCCCGAAGATAGGTGGGCCCGGTGTCCTGCATCCCGGCGTACGCCCCGACGATCGCGTCCTGCCAGCCGGTGACGCCGAGGGAGTGGAGGTGGCGCTGGCCCTCGAGCAGTCCGGCGTACAACGCGTCCGCGCCGGGCACGGGCAGCACCGCCAGCACCAGGTCCATCGCGCCCTCGTGCAGCACTCCTGTCGGGTCGCCGGCGGCGTCGCGCTCGATGCGGCCGTCCGCGGGATCCGGGGTGTCGCGGGTGATGCCGGCGACGGCCAGCGCGCGGGTGTTGACCCACATCCCGTGGTGGTCGCGGTTGACCAGCGCGGCCGGCCGATCGGCGACGACCGTGTCGAGCTCGGCCGCGGTCGGCAGCCCGTCCGGGAAGGCCGCCATTGCCCAGCCGCCGCCCTGCACCCAGTCGAGGTCGGGCCGCGACGCGGCGTACGCCCCCACGTGCGCGAGGTAGGCCGCGCGGTCGATCGCCAGCCCGCTCAGGTCGCAGGTGAGCCGCTCGAGCCCGCCCTGGACGGGGTGGACGTGCGCGTCGACGAAGCCCGGCAGCAGCAATGCCCCGCCGCAGTCGACGACCTCAGCGCCGGGCGTACGGTCCGCGCCGCCCACCGACACGATCCGCCCGTCGCGCACCAGCACGTCGCCGGCCTCGCCGAGATAGCGGAAGCCGTCGAAGACCCGCGCCCCGGTGAGGACGAGATCGTTCACGGGAAGCCGGTCAGCTGTCGGTGCGGTAGCGCTCGACGCTGGACGTCACGACCTCGTCGGCGACGTCGCGGAGCTTGATGTTGCTGGTCGACGAGACCCGCACGAGGAACTGGAACGCCGCGTCCGCCTCGATGCGGTAGCGCTCCATCAGGATCCCGACGGCCTGACCGATGACCTTGCGGTTGTGCAGCGCCTGGTTGAGCTGGTCCTCCTCCTGCGCGTGCCCCAGGATGATCGCCGCGTGTGCGGCGAAGAGCCGAGCCGTCTCCGCCGAGCAGTCGTCCACGTCGTCGCGCTCGGTCGAGTAGAGGTTGAGGCCCGCGATGTGCTTCTTCTTGGTGAACAGCCGGACAGCCACCTGGCTGCGCACTCCGCGAGCGACAGCGGCGGGGACGTAGCGCGGCCACCGCTGGTCGTGCGCGAGGTGCTTGACCACCACGACGGGCTCGGCCTCGATCGCCTGCACGCACGGTCCCTCGCCCAGCTCGTACTGGACGCCGTCGAGCTCCCAGGCGAGCTGGTCGGTCCCGGCACTGGTCTCGAACGTGCCTGCGCCGTTCCGGACGGAGATGCTCACGTGGGCGAACTCGGGAAGGGACGTACGGGTCGCGTGCACGATCGCGTCGAGGGTCTCGGCGAACGTGCCGCAGTCGTTGATCGACTCACTGGCACGGGCGAGCTCCTTCGCCAGCGCCAAGGTGGAGGTCGTGTCCATCGAGTCACCTTCCCTCCACCGCGAGCCTACTCCGTCTGCCGCGTTCCGGCGACGCCGTCCGGGGAGGACAGGCGTAGAGTCGACAGGGTCCGTAGCGGACGTCGGAAGGGGGAGATGAGCGTGCACGATCTTCCCCTTGCCGAGCGTGGGCGACTGCTCTCCGAGCTCGCCGCGACGCTGGCGACCCTGCCCACCGACCGGGCCCAGACCTGGCGGCTGGGCGAGGCCATGCGCCTGATGCTGCGAGCCGACGGGGTGGCCATCACCTTGGAGTACCTGTCCGACAACCGGGTCACCCTGTGCGCCAGCGACGAGGTCGCCGCCGCGCTGGAGGGCCTCCAGGAGGTCCTCGGACAGGGCCCCGGCTTCGAGGCGGCGAGGACCGACAGGGTGGTCGTGGCCGACCTGGACGGGGCGGCCGACCAGCGGTGGCCGATGCTCGCGCAGACCCTCGAGTCGAGGTACGGCCCGCTCCGGGTGTACGCAGTCCCCGTGCACGCCAACGGCGGCCTGGGCGGGGTGGCGACGCTCCACACCGGCCGCCAGCAGTCCCTGGCCGAGCCGGATGACCGCGTGGCGTTCCTGGTCAACGCGGTCGGCGCCGCCCTGGTGACCGAGGCCGCCGAGCACCCGGAGGGACACCTGCAGTCCGGCGAGGGGTGGAGCTCTCGCAGCCTGGTCCACCAGGCCACCGGCATGGTCATGGCCCAGGTCGGCGTCGCGGCGGACGACGCCCTGGCGCTGCTGCGTGGGCACGCCTATGCGCTGGCGACCGACATCGACGACGTGGCCCGGCGCGTCGTCCGCCGGAGCATCAACTTCTCGAACTTCGACGTGGAGGGAGACTGACGTCATGAGACCGACCACCAGCGGCGCCGCGTTCGCGGCGGCCAGCGCGGCGATGATCCAGGGGGTCGACGGTGCGAGCACCGTGCACGTGCTGCTGGCCGACTGTCTCGGCTTGCTCGGCGCCGACTCGGCGGGCGTGCTGGTGCGGGTGGACCGCGGGCTCGAGCTGATGGCGGCGACGTCCCACAAGGTCACCGAGCTCGAGCTCTACCAGGTCCAGATCCACGACGGCCCGTGCGTCGAGACGATCGAGAGGGGCAAGAGCGTCGCGGTGACCGGCGAGTCCGAGCTCTCGGACCGGTGGCCCGACTTCGGCCGCGTGATGGCCGCCGCGGGGTTCACGACCGTGCTCGCCTCCCCCATGCGCTGGCACGAGCGCGTGCTCGGCGGGCTCAACCTGTTTTGGCGCACCTCGAAGGTCCTGAGCCAGGACGATCAGGACCTCGCCCAGGCCTTCGCCGACATCTCCACCGTCGCGCTCATGCAGTCGCCGACGGCCGACGACCCCGACGCGGTCGCGCACAGCCTGCGGGTCGCCCTGCAGGGCCGGGTCGTGATCGAGCGGGCCAAGGGCGTGCTGGCCCAGACCGAACACCTCGCGATGGACGAGGCGTTCGCCCGCTTGGTCCAGGTCAGCGACGAGGCCGCGCGACCCCTGTCGCAGGTGGCGCAGGATGTCCTCGACGAGGTCGTCGCGGCGCGCCGCCGCGACCAGGCATGACCTCTGGCACCACGGGTACGGGAGATGACCGATCCACCCAGCGATGGAGGAGTCATGCCTAGCAAGTCCGCCAACGTGAACAACGAGAAGCAGTACGAGGCGCTCAAGGACAAGGGGATGTCCAAGGAGCGCGCGGCCAAGATCGCCAACACCCCCGACGCCTCGAAGAAGGGCGGCAAGGCCAGCGGGAGCGGCAAGAAGAACAGCGACAGCAGCCAGGGCGGGACCACCGCCCAGAAGAAGGAGTCCGGCCGCAAGGGCGGCAAGGCCACGGCGAAGAAGGACTGAAGGCTAGGCCGGCGTCGATCCGCGCTCGTGCAGCGCGCGGATGCGCTCGTCGTACGGCGCGACGGGGCCGTGGACGCGTACGCCGGGCGCGACCTGGGTGACCGGCAGCGCCGCGACGGGCGCGGCGGGCAGCCCCCACTCCGTACGCCACTTCACCAGCTGGGCGGACGAGGCGGCGTAGACGATCGGGCCGAGGCCGACCCACGCGTGCGCGGCGGCGCACATCGGGCAGTGCTCTCCGGAGGTGTAGACGACGCACGACGCCCGCTCCTCCGGGGCGACGTGGGCGGCGGCCCACTGGGCGAGCTCGATCTCCGGGTGCGCCGTCGGGTCCGCGCGCGAGATCTCCTCGTTGTGCCCTGTGCCGAGGACCGTCCCGCCCGCGTCGACCAGCACCGAGCCGAAGGCGGAGTTGCCCGCCTCGAGCGCCTGCTCGGCCAGGCGCAGGCAGAGCTCGAGGTGCTCGTGGAAGCCGGGGAGGCCGGAGAGGTCGGTCAGCTCGTGCGACATGGCGCCAATCTCTCCGATCCGGAGGGGTGGGGCAAGGCAATTGCGCGCACCCCTTCGGGCGGTCTGCCCCGAGAGGACCCGTGCCTACTGTCGAGTCATGACCACAGTGAGCCGCACGTTCGACGTCCGCCCCGAGCCCGCCGTCGTGGTGGACTACCTGAAGGACTTCAGCCACGCCGAGGAGTGGGACCCGGGCACCGAGTCGTGCACGCGGATCGACCCCGGTCCGGTGCAGGTGGGTTCCACCTGGCACAACGTCTCGAAGATCGCGGGCGTGAGCACCGAGCTGACCTACACCCTCCAGCAGCTGACCGACGACACGATCGTCCTCGTCGGGAGCAACGACACCGCCCGGTCCGTCGACACGATCACCGTCGTCCCCAACCCGGACGGCACCGGCAGCCGCGTCACCTACGAGGCCGTCATCGAGCTCAAGGGCGCCGCGAAGGTCGCCGACCCGATCATGAAGATCGTCTTCGAGAAGATCGGCAGCGACACCGAGGACGACATGACGACCGTCCTCGACCGCCTGGCCTGACCGACCTACCCGATCCGACCGAAATCATTCGGATCCTCGGGGTGTGTCGTCGCCGGGCCCCGGCGTTGCAGCGTGGAGTCCTCCATCACCGGATGAAAGGACACCCCCATGGACATCGGTGACAGCTTCCAGAGGACGACGGACGGGATCTTCGACTTCCTGCCCAACCTCGTCGGATTCCTCCTCATCCTCCTCGTCGGCTACCTCGTCTCGAAGGTGGTCGCCAAGATCGTGAAGACGGTCCTCGACAAGGTCCACCTCGACAGGCGCCTTCACGAGAGCTCGGCCAACAGGTACGTCGACGCCGTCCTGCCCGGGGCCTCCCCGGCCAACGGCATCGCGCGCGTCGTGTTCTGGCTGATCTTCATCTTCTTCATCACCGCGGCGATCGGTGCCCTCGGCATCCCGGCCGCGACGAGCTTCATGAACGAGGTGCTCGCCTACCTGCCCAACGTGATCGTGGCGATCCTCATCTTCATCGTCGCCGCGCTGGTCTCGGGTGCGGTCGCCGGCGCCGTCGTGCGCTTCATGGGTGACACCCCGACCGGCAAGGTCGTCGGTGCGGTCGCTCCCGCGGTCATCATGACCATCGCCTTCTTCATGATCCTCGAGCAGCTCCAGATCGCTCCCGAGATCGTGCGGATCGCCTTCACCGCGATCATGTTCGCCCTGGCCCTCGGCCTCGCCCTCGCGTTCGGCCTCGGCGGTCGCGAGCTCGCCGCCGACCTGCTCCGCCAGGCCAAGGACAAGGGTGGCAAGGCGGCCGACCAGGCCAAGCACGACGCCCGGGTGGGCGCCGACCGTGCCCGCGACGAGATGAGCAGCCACACCGGCAGCAGCCACACCGGCAGCTCGCTCGGCGGCAGCAGCACGTCCGGCACCGCCACGACCACGAACTACCCCACGAGCGTGGACCCGGAGGCGACCCAGCACATGACGCCCCCTGCCCCGCCCAACCGCTGACCCCTCAGCCAGAGGCGTACGCAGACGGCCCCCACCGGAGCACCGGTGGGGGCCGTCGCACGCGTGGTCGGCGGGGGGCTGCTGGTGGCCGACAACGGCGCGCTGACCGCGGTGGTGCCGAGCCAGCCGGTCGGTCAGTGCCTAGCGGCGCGAGCAGGCCGCGCAGAGGCCGAACAGCTCGACCACGTGCGTGACCTCGGTGAAGCCGTGCGTCTCGGCCGCCTGGACGGCCCACTTCTCGACCGCGGGGCCGTCGACCTCGACGGTCACTCCGCAGCTGCGGCAGACCAGGTGGTGGTGGTGCTGCGGGCCGCACTGGCGGTAGAGCACCTCGCCGTCGTCGGAGCGCAGCACGTCGAGCTCGCCTGCCTCGGTCATCGCCTGGAGGGTGCGGTAGACGGTGGCCAGACCGACCCTGTCACCGCTGGCCCGGAGGTCGTCGTACATCTGCTGGGCGCTGACGAACGCCTCCTGCCGCGACAGCTGGTCGCGCAGCAGGCGGCGCTGGCGGGTGTCCCTGCGGCCGGGTCCGGCGGGTGCGGTGCCGGAGGTGCGCGCTGTCATGGCGGTCATGCTACTGGGGTGGTGCCGACCACGACCCGCCCCCGAAATGCCGAGGAGGCCGCACCGTGAACGGTGCGGCCTCCCCGTAGTACGGGGGCTGTACGTCAGCCGTTGAGGCTCTGCTTGAGGGCAGAGGCCGGCTTGAACCCGGCGCTGCGCGACGCGGCGATCTCCATCGCCTCGCCGGTCTGCGGGTTGCGGCCCGAGCGCGCGGCGCGCTCGCGGACCTCGAAGGTGCCGAAGCCGGGCAGCGTCACCTTGTCGCCGTTGGCGAGGGCGGACGAGATGGCCTCGACCACGGCGTCCACCGCGGACTCGGCACCGGACTTGGACAGGTCGGCGCCCTGGGCGACGGCGTCGACGAGCTCACGCTTGTTCATCTGATTCTTCTCCTTGATGCTGCAGACATTGGGAATGATTCTCATCATAGTCGGAGAGGTGCGGCTCTCCACCGCCCCACACTGTCAGAGCGCGCGGACATCCGCGTGCGCAGGTCACCTCTCAGGGCGGTCTCGCCGTCACCCGAGGTCGCGGTCCAGGTGTGCGTCAGCCGGTCTGGGCAGCCGCGTCGGGCGCGTCGACGTAGAGCCGCTTGAGCATGACGTGCGGTGACGGCGAGTGGCCGCGGGTGGGGGTGAGGTTGTCCCCCGCCGCCTCGACCAGCAGGCCCGCGATGTCGCGGACCTTGCGGTTGGAGTCGGCACTGAAGGCACGCAGCACCGCCCACGCGGTGTCGGGGTCGACGCTGTAGAGCTGCACCAGCACTCCCTTGGCCTGCTCGATCACCGCCCGGTGCTCGACGAAGTCCTCGACGGCGCCGTCGAGCTCGCGGGCGACGGCCTCCTGCCGGACGTCGGTGATGTCGATCAGGTGGCCGACGATGACCAGCCGCTCGTCGATGTGCTCCACGTGCCCGGCCGCGACGACGACGCGGTCGCAGCCGGCGGCGGTGGTGATGCGGTGGACGAAGGAGAACGGCTCGCCGCGCTCGAGCGCCGCCTTGCGCGACTCCTCCGCCGCCGTACGGTCGTCGGGGTGGACGTGGCTCATCACCAGCGACGTGCTGGGCACGACCTCTCGGGGCTCGAAGCCGTGGATGCGGTACATGCCGTCCGACCACCACCACTCGTCCGCGTCGGGGCGGTGGGAGAAGTGCCCGACGAGAGCGGCGTGCGGCGCCCTGATCGCGCCGCCCGGGGGACGAGTCGTCATGACGGGATTTTGCCCGCTCAGGGGCCGCGGCGACAAGCCGAGGTGCCACCCGGACTGCGTCGTGCGACAGGTCTTTACCCGGGCGCGGGCTTCACCGCCAGCACCGGGCACGTCGCGTCCAGCAGGATGCGCTGCGCCGTGCTGCCGAAGACGAGCTTGCCGACCGGCGTACGGGCGCGGAGGCCCAGGACCACCAGACGCGCGTCGCGACGCTGGGCCACCTGCACGACGGCGTCGCTGGGGTCCCCGAGGTCGCCCCGTGACACCTCGATCCGGCCGGTGGCCTCGGGCCAGCGCCGCTCGAGGTCGGCGACCTCCGGCGGGGCCTCGCCGCGCACGGCCGGCACGAGGACCACGGCCTCCTGCTCCCGGGCGGACTCGGCGACGGCGGCAGCCACGGCTGCGTGCCCGGGCGGGGTGTCGGCGTAGGCGACGACGACGGTCATCGGTGGTCCTTCCTGGAGGTGGGGTCGAGGTGGGGGGCGGGGCCCGGCCGGCCGGTCACTGGAGGAACCCCAGCGGGAGGTCGACCGGCAACAGCGTGGGCAGCGACAGCAGAACCACGCCGAGCACGAGGGTGTAGACGATCGCCGTGCGCGGACGCACCCGGGAGGCGTACAGCAGGAACGCCGGGGTGAAGACCAGCGTCGCCGCGAGGTAGCCGCCGACCATGGCGAGCCCCAGGAACACCGCCATGGCGACAAAGGCGCGGGCAGCGATCCTGAGGTCCTGCGCGCGGGCGAGGGCGTGCTGGTCGGCGACCGGCTCGACCCGCGTGGCGACCATCGTGGACCCGCCGGTCCCGAGCGGCTCGTCGGGGACCTCCGCGACGGGCCGGGTGGGACGCGAGCGGCGGAGCCTGAGCTCCTGCCAGACGAGCACCAGCGCGGCGACCAGGCCGCAGGTGGCCACCAGTCGCGGCATCAGGCGCGCCTCCTCGGAGAAGGAGCCGCTGACCCACAGGGCCCCGGCGAAGACCAGCACCGCGATGACGGCGAGACCGGCGGACCAGGCGGTGCCGGCCAGCGAGCCCTCGAGCTCGTCGGCGTCGGCCTCTGGACCATCGTGCTCGTCGCGGTGACCGTCGTCGGCCTGGCCGGAGGTGCCGCGGAGCTTCTTCAGCAGCGACCAGAGAACCGGGACGACCAGCACGGCGGCGAACACCAGGACGCCGGGCCGCAGCATCCACGACGCACCGTCGTAGAGGTTGGCGGTCAGGTAGTAGTAGCGCTCCATCGGGATGGCCAGGACGAAGCCGATGAGGAAGGGCGCCCGCGGCGTGCCGGTCGTCTTGAGGAAGAACCCGACGACGCCGAGCAGGACCATCACCCACAGGTCGCCGATCTGGCCGCCCTCCTGGAAGGCGCCGAGCAGCATGATCACCAGCAGGCCGGGGCCGAGCACCGCGAACGGCACGCGGGTGAGCTTGGCGAGCGTGCCGGTGGCGAGGAAGCAGAGGAACGCGCCGGCCACCGAGGCGATCGCGAAGGCCCAGACGATGAGGTACATCAGGTCGAGGTGCTCGGTGACGATCGCGGGACCCGGCTGGATGCCGTACGTCAGCAGCATCCCGAGCAGCATCGCGGACGGCACGCCGCCGGGGATGCCGAAGAGGAAGGTCGGGATGAGGTCGCCGGCCTCGACGGAGTTGTTGGCGCTCTCGGGGCCGACGATGCCGCGGGGGTCGCCCTTGCCGAACTTGCGCTTGTCCTTGGCGGTCGCCACCGCCTGTCCGTACGCCAGCCAGGTGCCGGCGGTCGCGCCGACGCCGGGCAGGACGCCGGCCCAGATGCCGATGAGCGAGCCGCGGACGACCTGGGTCCAGTGCGTGAGCCACTCGCGGATGCCTGCTCCCCAGCCGCCGGTGAGCTCGACCGGCGTCTCGGTGACCTTGCGCTGCCCGACGCGGCTGGCGATCTCGGCGAGGCCGAAGATGCCGAGCGCGACCGCGACCAGGGAGACCCCGTCGCTGAGGAAGAGCGAGCCGAAGGAGAAGCGCTCCTCCGCCGTCGTGGGCGAGGTGCCGACCAGCCCGAGCAGCAGGCCGAGGAAGCCGGCCATGAGGCCCTTGACCACGTTGCCGCGCGAGAGGACCGCGGCGAGGGAGACGCCGAGGATGGTGAGCATGAAGAGCTCGGGGCTGCCGAAGGACAGCACCAGGGGGCGTGCGAGCGGGATCGCCAGGGTGAGGCCGACCGCGCCGATCAGCCCGCCGGCCATGGACGAGAGGAACGCCAGCGAGAGGGCCCGTTTTGCCTGCCCCTGCCTCGCCATCGAGTAGCCGTCGAGCATCGTGACGCTCGCCGACGCCGAGCCGGGTGCGCCCAGCAGGACCGCGGCGACCGTGTCGGAGGTGTGGACGACGGCCAGTGCGCCGATGAGCATGGCGAGGGCCGCTTCGGGCTCCATGCCGAAGGTGACGGGCAGGAGGATCGCCACGGCGCCGGTGCCGCCGAGGCCCGGGATCAGTCCGATGACCAGGCCGGCGACGACGCCGATGGCGAGCATGAGCAGGAGGGAGGGGTCGGCCAGGGAGGCCAGTGCCGAGAAGGCTGCGTCGGTCATGGTGGCGTCCTCAGTCGATCGTGATGTCGTGGTCGGTCTCGAGCAGCTCGAGGACGTCCTCGCGGACGGAGTCGTCCACGCGGTAGGCGTCCCCGATGCGCTCGGCGAGGTCGGGCGAGGCGTCGAGCGGGTAGCCGCCGAGCACCTCCGCGGCCGCCTCCTGGAACTCCGGGTCCGCCCCCATGTCCTCAGCGGTCGAGCGGAGCAGCTCGAGCGCCTCGTCGGGGGTGTCCTCGGGCACCCAGAGCGCCTTCTGGTACGTGTAGGTCAGCGCGAGGATCGCGCGGTAGGTGTTTAGCTCGTCCGCGTCGGGCTGCTCGCCGTGGATCTCCTCGTGGACCTCGACCACGGTGGGGAGGTCGGGGAAGTTGGGGTCGCGGACGATCTCGCCGGCCTCGTCGACCTGGCCGAGGGAGAACAGCGGCACCGCGGTGCCGTCCTCCACGAGCGGCTCGACGGCGGGTCCGTACGACGAGGTGGTCTGGTAGTCGATGTCGACCTCGCCGCGCTGGAGCGCCAGGTTGACCGGGCCCCGGCCCTCGAAGCCGAAGGTGGACTCGACGTCGGCGCCCAGCAGGTCGAAGGCGAGCAGCGTCGTCAGGTCGAGGCTGGTCGCGGCGATGCCACCGAACACCAGCGGACGGTCGCGGTCGACGAGGTCCTGGACGCCCTTCACACCGGCGGCCGAGCGGGCGTAGACGACCGCGCCGGTGCCGTTGGCCAAGATCGGCCGGAGGTCGGCGAAGTCGTAGCGGACCGCCGGCATGTCGAGCAGGTAGGGCACGACGGTCGACGCGGTGCTGACCAGCACCTCGGTGCCGTCGGTGCGCGCGGAGGTCATGAAGTGGTTGGTGCCGAGGATGCCCTCGCCGCCGTCGTCGTTGACCGGCGCGAGGCCGGGCGAGCCGGGGACCTTCTGGGTGAGCTCGGTCGCGACGAACCGGGCCCACGTGTCGGTCCCGCCGCCCTCGGCGAGCGGGATCATCATCTCCACGGTCTCGCCGGCGTAGTCGCCGTCCGTGGTGGACGCAGCGGGGTTGAGCAGGTCGCCACCGAGGACGGAGACGCCCACGGCGAGCGCGGTGAAGCCCGCCACCACCGCGGCCGCGAGCCGCGGACTGGGTGGGGTCCGGTCCTCCCCCGGCTGCGGGTCGTGCGTGGGCACGGCGGTCACGTCCTTCACATCGACGTGCTGGGTCATGAGTTCCTCCAGGTGAAGCGAGCCTCGTGCGGGCCCGCCATGTCAAGTGGTCGGTCGAACGGTGGGGTGGTCACGCTGAAGCCGATGGCTGGAGCGGCGGGTCGGGCAGCAGCACCGAGCCGCTGGCCAGTCGTCGATAGGTCCGTACGACGCCCACGACCGGGACGCCGTCGTGGTCCTCGACGAACGTGCTGACGCACCCCGCCGGGGTGGCGAGACGGAGCCCGAGGACGGGGCCGTCGACGGCACCCTCGGGCGCGACGAGGTCGTGGACGATCGTGCCGGCGGCTGCCGCGGCGAGGGTGAGGGCGACGGACCCGGTGACCGGGACGGCGGGGTGGAAGCGGCCCATCGACAGCATCCGGACGGTCAGGTCGGTCTCGGGGGCGTCGTCGGAGACGGCGACGGAGACGAGGGCCAGCTTGGGCACGGCCCGCGCGACCGCCCCGGGGGTCTCGGCCAGGCCCATGCGGACGCCGGCCTCGCGACGTATGGCGTCGAGCCGGGCCAGCAGGCCCGGCGTGGCGTCGAGCGCCGAGATGTCCTCGTCTCCGCGCACGCCGACGTCGGTGGCGCGGACCGCGACCACCGGGGCGCCGGCGTCGACCAGGGTCACCGTCACGCCGCCCACCGCGTCGGACAGCCGGTCGCGCTCCCGGCCGGTCGGGAACAGGCGGCCGGTGCTGCGCCCGGCCGGGTCGACGAACCCCATCCGTACGGGGGCGCCGGGGAAGGGGACGCCGGGGATGTGCTCGGTCGCGGCCTCGTCGAGGCGACCGTCCGGCGTCGGCACGCGCTGCACGATCAGCTGGCGCGTGTTGGTGTTGAGCACCCGGACCGAGGTCTCGGCGGCGCCGGTGTCGACCCAGCCCTCACGGATCGCGAACGACGCCACCACGGCCGAGCAGTTGCCGCAGTTGCTGCCCCAGTCGACCTTGGCCTCCTCGATGCCGACCTGGGCGAACGTGTACTCCACGTCCACCTCCGGGTCGGTCGAGGGCGCGAGGATCACCGCCTTGCTCGTCGTCGAGGTGCCACCGCCCACGCCGTCCACCTGGCGGTGGTCGGGGCTGCCGTAGAGGCGCAGGAGGACCTCGTCGACCGACAGGTCGGGGATCGTCAGGTCGTCGCGGCGGAAGACCCAGCACTTGCTGGTACCTCCCCGCATCCACGTCGCGTCGATCTCGCGCATCGGGCCTCCTGGGGTGAGCGTCCGGGCCGTCCGGACAACCACAGGTTGCGCTCCCGTGACCTGTAGCACAATCACGGATCTACACAGGTCCATGAAGCATCGCTACACACTCTCCGCCGCCGGTCGCACCTGGGCACCCACTGCGCACCTTCAACCGCGGGTGGACCGATCTTCATAGCCGTGAAGCAGTTCTTCAGGCAGACTGGTGCGGTGCTCGACGTCAAACGCCTCCAGGTGCTGCTCGCGATCGTCGAGGAGGGCTCGGTCACCGGAGCCGCCGCCGCGCTGGGCTACACACCGTCCGCCGTCTCCCAGCAGCTGCTGCGCCTCGAGCGCGAGGCCGGGCAGCCCCTGCTCGACCGGCACGCCCGCGGCATGCGGCCCACCGACGCCGGGCTCGTGCTCGCCACCCACGCGCGCAAGGTGGTGCGCCAGCTGGCCGCCGCCGAGGCCGACCTGCAGGACATCGCCGGCGTGCGCCGCGGCAGCGTCACCCTCGGCACCTTCCCCACCGTGGGCAGCTCGTTCCTGCCACTGGCCGTGCGCCGCTACCGCGAGCTCTACCCCAACATCGCGCTCACCATCAGCAGCGGTCGCGAGGACCACCTGGTGCGGATGCTCGAGGAGGGGGCGGTGGCGATGTCGTTCCTCTGGGACTACGAGTGGGACCGCGTCCACAACGACGAGCTCGTGCTGACCGAGCTCTTCACCGACCCGACGGTGCTGCTCGTCGGCGCCTCGCACCGCCTCGCCAGGCGCCGCACCGTCGACATCGCCGCGCTCGCCGACCAGCCCTGGATCATCCGTGCCGGGGGCCATCCGGTCGTCGAGGTGCTCGAGCGCAGCGCGGTCGCCGCAGGGTTCTCCCCCACGATCGCGTTCCAGGCCAACGACTACCAGGAGGCCCAGGCGATGGTCAGCGTCGGCCTCGGCATCGCGCTCGCCCCGCGTACGGCGACCGTCAACCAGCACCCCGACGTCCGCGTCATCTCGCTGGGCTCCAGCGCGCCGTCACGCAGGGTGCTCGTCGCGCACCGGGCCGGACGGGTGCGCGGCGCGGCCGAGCTCGCGCTGCACGACGTGCTGGTGGAGACCGCCTCGGGCTACACCGGGCGCTGAACCCTCAGCGCGTCGAGCCGAACCGCCACTCGAGGCGGGAGACGTACGCCTCCCCGGGCCGCAGCACCGCGGACGGCCACTCCGGCCGGTTGGGCGAGTCGGGGAAGAGCTGCGGCTCGAGCGCGACCCCGTCGCCCTGGCGGTAGCGGCCGCCGCTGGTGGAGCGGCGGGTGCCGTCGAGGAAGTTGCCGGTGTAGACCTGCAGGCCCGGCTGGTCGGTCCACACCTCCGCGCTCGTGCGCGTGGCTTGCGAGGTGAGCACCGCGGCGCGGCGCAGCCCGGTGCCGCGCACGACGTAGTTGTGGTCGATGCCCCTGGCGTCGGCGACCTGCGGGTGCTCGGTGCGCACCGCAGGTCCGATCGGCGTCGGCACGCGGAGGTCGAACGGCGTGCCGGCGACGGGCGCGTGCCCGCCGACCGGGATCCCGGTCGCGTCGACCGGCGTGAACTCGTCGGCCTCGACGAGCAGCTCGTGGCCGTCGATCGTGCCGGAGCCCTCGCCGCCGAGGTTGAGGTAGGCGTGGTTGGTCAGGTTGACGACGGTGGGCGCGTCGGTCGTCGCCTCCATCGTGACGCGCACCGCGTCGCCGTCGACGACGTAGCGGACGGTGGCCGTCACCGCGCCGGGGAAGCCCTGGTCGCCGTCCGGGCTGACCAGCGCCAGCACGACCTCGTCGGCGTCGTGGGTGACGACGTCCCAGAGGCGTACGTCGAACCCGTCCGGGCCGCCGTGCAGGCTGTTGCCACGGTCGTGGGTGCCCACCTGGACGTCGCGGCCGTCGAGGGTGAAGCGCCCGGCATCGATGCGGTTGGCGTAGCGGCCGATCGTCCCGCCGACGTAGTCGCCGCTCGCCAGCCGCTCCTCCACATCGGGGTGGCCGAGCACGACGTTGCGCCGCTCGCCGTCCCCGCACGCGACGACCAGCCGGTGGACCGTCGCGCCGAGGGTGAGCACCTCGACCACCGGGCCGGGCTCGGCGCCGATCGTCAGCAGGCGCACGTCGCGCCCCTCGGGCAGCTGGCCGAACACACGGTCTCGGGTCACAGGACCATCCTCAGGCATCGGGCGTTGCGGGCGGCGGGTGGATCCGACCGGCCGGGGTTGATCCTCACACCATCCCCGGCCGGCCAGCCTGTGTCAGCGCAGCCGCAGCCGCGCCGAGTCCTTCGAGCCGGCGAGCGTCTCCGAGCGACGCGTCACCACGCGGACGACGTAGGCGCCGGGCCGCTTCGGTGCGACCGTCCAGCGCGCGCGTCCGGCGTCGGAGAGGTCGAGCCAGGTCGACCGCAGCACCCGCTGGTTGCGGACCAGCACGGCGCGCACGCGCTCGGGCGCCTGCCCGGCCGGGTCCGTGACGACCCGTACGCGCGCCGCCAACCGCGTGCCGCCCGCCGTGCGCTCGACCCGCACCCGGGTGCTGGACCCGGCCCGGACCACCCGCAGCGGCACGGTCGCCGTCGACGCGGCGTGGCCGGAGCTGCCGTCGTACCTCACCTGCAGGTCGTGGCTGCCCACGCCCAGCACGGTGGTGTCGACGGGCAGTCGTACGCGTCCGTCCACGAGCTCACCGGTGCCGACGAGCCGGTCGCCGCTGACGACGCGGACGGTGCCCGCAGGCACCCCGCTCGCACCGGCGACCCGCACCACGACAGGGACCTCCGCACCGAAGCGCGAGACCTCGCGGACGGCGGCGGCCACGGAGGTCACCACCTGCTCGCCGCCGACTGCCGGGAGCGACAGGGTGTTGGCGGGCTCGACGTTGCCGGCACGGTCGACCGCGCGGTACTCCACGGTCCGGGCCGCACCGACCGCGACCGGGCCGTCGTACGCCGTCCAGGCACCCGACCCGACGCGGGTCTCGACCCGCAGCAGGCCGGAGGTGGCGTCGGCGGCGCGCACGGTCACGCGGCGCCCGGCGTCGTACGTCGCGCGGCTGACCGGGTCGGTCGCGTCGACCCGCACCTCGAGCGACTCCGTCGCCGACTGGTTGCCGGTGACGTCGACCGCGCGGGCCCGGACCGTGTGGGTGCCGTCGCCGGTGACCGCGGCCGAGGCCGTGGCACCCGTCGTGGTCGCCCACGGCGAGCCGTCGACGGACGTCGAGACGCTCTCGACCCCGGACGCGTCGGTCGCCGTGGCGGTCACGGGCACCGGGTCGGTGACCCACCAGCCGGCCGTCCCGCTCGGCGTGCCGGCGGACAGGGCGACGACCGGGTCGGCGGCGTCGGTGACGGTGACCGTCGCGACCGGCTGGTCGGCCGACCCGCGCACGACCGTGCCGGTCACGGTGAACGTGACGGGCTCGGCGTACGCCGCGGGGTCGACGTCGTCCCACCGCACCTCGACCTGCTCGGTCGACCCGTCGCCCAGCTCGGCCGCGACCGTGGCGGGCAGCGCGGGCGCGGTGCCCTCGCGCGTCGTCACCGTCGCGTCGGCGACCGACTCGATGAGGAGGTCGGGCTGGTAGGCCGCGCGCATCGTGTCGAGCTCGGCCTGGGTCACCGGGATCACCGTGCCGTGCCGCGGGCTGCTCGGCAGGTCGGCGGTCGGCACGGACTGCCAGTCGCCGCTGTCGATGTCGTCGGTGCGGAACGCGAGGTAGCCGCGACCGCCGTGGTAGCTCGGCTGGTCGATGAACATGTACCACCGGTCCTCGACCTCGTTGTCGGGGAAGACCGTCGGGCCCTCGCCCTGGGTGTAGGTGCCGCCCCACGGGTTGGGCTGGCCGACGCCGACCTGGTCGCGCACCAGCTGCCAACCCGGCGTCGACGTCGTCGTCGGGAGCGAGCCGCTGACGGTGGCCCGCAGGTCGGTCGAACGCTCCTGGCGCGGGGTCATCACGGCCTCGTCCTTGACGAACCGGTGGAAGGTGTCGCCGTCGCGGACGATCGTGGCGTCGATCATCCCGCGGCCGGTGCCGCGCTTGACGTCGATCCACGGCTGCGGCTCGCTGAAGGTCACGAAGTCGCGGGTCGTGGCATAGACCATCCGCTGGTAGGACGTGTTGATGTCACGGTTCGTCGCGTCGGCGCTCGGGTAGAACGCGGACGCCCAGTAGACGACGTACTCGCCCGCCTCCGCGTCCCAGAACGCCTCGGGCGCCCACGTGTTGCCGGCGAGGTCGGAGGAGACCTTGACGTGGCGCTGGTCGGACCAGTTCACGAGGTCGGTGGACTCCCAGACCTCGAGGTACTTCGAGCCCGTCTCCTGCGCCTCACCGAAGTCGACGGCCGGGTAGGCCTTGAGGTCGGTGGCCAGCAGGAAGAAGCGGTCGCCCTCGGCGGAGCGGATGATGAACGGGTCGCGCAGGCCCTTCGTGCCGAGCTGCGACTCCAGCACCGGCCGGCCGTCGTTGAGCACGTCGTAGTCGAGCGGGTCGTTGCCGCGGCTCGCGCCGAGGAAGATCTTCTCGCCGTCGTCGGTGCTCTCACCGGCGAAGTAGGCGAAGGCGTACGCCTCGTAGTCCGCGGGCGCGGGCAGCGGGCGTACGCGGACGGTGATCGAGCGGGTCGCGGTGGCGTCGCCGAGCGTGCCGGTCACGGTGAGGACCACGTCGACCGGGTCGCCGCCGTGGGCGGGGCGGCTGACCTCGCCGGTGGCCGTGACGACTGCGGGGTAGTTGCTGGCCCAGTCGAACGTCGTGCCGTGCAGGCCGGCGGCGGGCAGGGTCAGGTTGCCGCGCACGTCGTCGGGGTGGACGAGCTCGACGGCGTCGATCGCGGCCTGCGCCTTGCCGGCGTCGTCCTGCTCCTCGGCGAGCACGGTCACGGCGAAGGGGCCGGCGGTGCGGGACACGTCGCCGCGGGTGACGGTCGCTGTCAGCGTCGCCTCGCCGTCGGGGGCGCCGTACGCCGGGCGGTGCACCGTGCCGTCGGCCTCCACCACGGCCGCGTCGCTCGTGGCCCAGGTGATCGTGGTGCCGCGGGTGCCGGTGGCCGGGAGGGCCAGGTCGGACGTGACGGCGGTGTCACCGAGGTCGAGGGCGGCGGCGTCCGCCTCGGCCGCGGCGGTGTTGGTGTCCGCGGCGCTGGCCGAGGCTTCCTCGCCGGTCAGGGCGCGGGAGTAGACGCGGAAGTCGCGCAGCCGACCCTTGAAGGACAGGTCGCCGCCATAGGCGGAGCGGCCCAGCACGTTGCGGGTGGTGGTGCCGTCCGGCTCCCCGAGCAGCCCGGGGTTGGTGGTGAGGTTGGCGTTGGACGCGACCAGGACGCCGTCCTCGTAGACCCGGGCCGCCCCCGGGGCGGCGGGCGTGCCGCCGTCGATGCTGAAGGTGATGTGGCGCCACTGCCCGGTCGGGACCCGGCCGGGCCGCGACGCGCTCTGCTCGGTGGCGAAGCCGCCCTCCGCGATCGTCGAGCGCAGCCGGTTGGAGCTGTCGTTGGTGGTGAAGAGGTAGCCCGTGCCGTCGGGGTAGGTCGCTGCGTTGCCGAGGTTGTACATGAACCAGTTGCCGCTGGTCAGGCTCGGGTCGACCCACACGTCGAAGTCGACGGTGACGTCCTCGAGGCCGGACAGCAGGTTGTCCGGGAGGGTGATCGCGTTGCCCGAGCTGTTGGCGCCGCCGCTGAAGGTGAAGCCGTCGCCGCCGTTCCACGTGGCCGCGCCGGCCACGGTGCCGTTGCGACCGTTGCCCGACGAGTCGGCGGCGACGGTGCCGGACGTCTCGTCGAGCTTCCACCAGCCGACCAGCCCGGTCTCGAGGTCCGCGGCGGCTCCGGAGGCCGGGCCGACCCCGGCGACGACGCCGCCCATCGAGGCGGCCAGCGCGAGAGCGCCGGCGATCCACTTGCTGGCCATGTCAGTTCTTCCCTTCGAGGCGGGTGACCCGCAGGACGGTGCTCGCCCGCGAGGGTGCGACGTCCGGCGAGCCGGCGTACGCCACGGTGATGCGGTGGGTGCCCCGGGCGAGACCGCGCAGGACGAGCCGGGCCTTCCCCCCGCGGAGCGCCACGGTCTTCGTCCGGGACCTCCCGGAGCTGCGGACCGTGACGCGCACCGAGCCCGTGGCGGCGACGGCTGCGCGCACCTTGGCCACGACGACGGCCTTGCGGGCGGCGGGCGAGCGGTGCTTCACGACGACGTCCGTCCGGGACCTCGCCTTCCGCACCCGGAGGGTCACGGTGTCCTGCGACGCCGCATGGGTGGCGTCGCCGGCGTAGCGGACGGTCAGCGGGTGGCTGCCGACCCCGAGGTCCTCGGTGTCGACGCGCAGGGTCACGCGGCCGTCGACGAGGGCACCGCTCGCCAGCGCGGTCGACCCGGCCACGACGGTGACCGTCCCGGTCGGGGTGGAGCCGTCGCCGGTGACCGTCACGGCGATGTCCGCGGACCGGCCGAGCCGGACGATCTCAGGGTCCACGACCGCGGCGGTCGCCGTGGCCGCCAGCTGCACGCCCGCCGCGGGGACCTGGAGGACACCGGCCTGCTCGACGTTGCCGAGGCGGTCGACGGCGCGGAAGCCGACGACGGTCGCGGAGTCGCCGACCTGCACCGGCGCGTCGTACGCCGTCCACGGGCCGTCGCCGAGGCGGTGCTCGATGCGGTCCACGCCGGCGCCGGCGTCGGCCGCGGCGAGGGTGACGGTGCGACCGTCGAGGGTGGCCCGGGTGACCGGGGCCCTGGCGTCGATGCCCACCGTGAGCGGGCGGACCTCGCCGACGTTGCCGGCGGCGTCCACCGCGCGGACGGCGACCGTGTGCAGCCCGTCGCCGGACACGGTGACCTCGCCGCTCGTGCCGTCGATGGTCGTCCAGGCGCCGTCGTCGATGGAGACCTCGAGCCGCGCGACGTCGCGGTCGTCGGTGGCGCCGACCTGCACGGTCGCGGGCTCGGCGTACCAGCCGTTGACGCCCTCGCCGTCCACCTCGAGGCGGTCCACCACGGGGGCGACCGCGTCGGCGGTGCGCATCCGGATGAAGGTGACCGAGGACGCGGGGAACTCGTAGGTGAAGGACTCACCGATCCCGGACACCTGACGCACCCGCGGCTTGATCGCGTTCGGGTTCGCCTTGGTGTTGGTGGCCCCGGGCGCGCCGCTCAGGGTGGTGACGGTGGCGGTGCCCTCGATGCCCGCGTCGCTGATGTCGATGCGGGTGCGGGCGGGCCGCGTCGAGGTGTTGACCACCTTGGCGACGAGGTCACCGGTCTTCACGTCTCGGGTGACGACCTGGTGCACGTCGGCCGGCGGCGCGGGCTGGTCGTACTCCATCTGCAGCTCACCGTCGAGCCAGAGCTCGATGTGGGTGCCGTCGACGACGACCTTGACCCGGTAGGTCTGCCCGGTGGTGACGCTGCGGCCCTCGAGCGCCTTGACCTCGCCGGCCGAGCCGCCCGTGGCGCGCTGCAGGACCGAACGGGTGTTGTTCCAGCCGCCGAGGTTCCACCAGTAGAAGTCGTTGGTGCCGGTCGCGCCGAACCCCACGAGGAAGCCCTCCGAACCGGCGGTCTTCGTGGCGTCGAGCTCGAGCGTGTAGTTGCTCCAGTCCTGGTCGTAGGCGCCGGTCGGGATCGACCGGGCGTCGGTGACCGACGTGCTGGTCTGGGCGTAGCGGCCACCGTTGACCGCCCACGTCCCGGACTGCGGAGACCACTGCCCGGCGTCGGCGAACTCGTCGGAGAAGAGCGTCTCGCCGGTGTCGTTGGAGGTGACGGTCACGTTGTCGTACGCCGCTGCGGTCGCCCAGGTCGAGAGGAAGACGCCGCCGGTGATGGGCTGCACGGCGTCGGCCGGCCCGTCGTACGTGCTCGGCACGACCTCGTCGCCGACGTTGGTGCCGAAGAGCTTCTGCACCTCCCAGTTGGGCGTCTCCCACGACTCGTCGTTGTCGAACCAGATGGCGTCGGGGTTCCACTGCACGTGCGACTCGTTGGCGAGCAGCGGGGCGTACGACGCGAGCCGCACGACGTCGGCGTTGCGCTGGAGCGCGGTGATGTAGGACGCCTCGGCGAGCGCGTTGTAGAGCGTGTTGCCGCGCGAGGCGTACTCGCCGAGGAAGACCAGCGGGTCCTCGCGGTCGTAGGAGTCGTAGCGGTGGTGGTTCTCCAGGAACCACTGCGGGTCGCGGTAGTAGTGCTCGTCGACGAGGTCGACGTCCTGCTCGCGGTTGAAGTCCCACAGGGTGTCGAAGCGGGCGCCGGAGGAGTCTGGGCCGGAGTTCGAGATGATCTGGATGTCGGGGTACTTCGCCGCGATCGCGTCGCGGAACGCCGGGAAGTTGGCCTCGAAGGTCGTGGTGTTCTCCTCGTTGCCGAGGCCGATCATGTCGAGGCCGAAGGGCTCCGGGTGGCCGAGCTCGGCGCGCTTCGCGCCCCACTCGGTGTCGGTGCCGCCGTTGGCGAACTCGATGAGGTCGACGGTGTCGTCGACCCAGCGCTCGATCAGCTCGGGGTCCTTCATCTCCGGGATGCCGGCGCCGCCGCAGCCGTTGGCGCCGACCGAGACGACGGGCAGCGGCTCGGCGCCGAGGTCCTCGGCCATCTCGAAGTACTCCAGGTAGCCGATTCCGTAGGACTGGTTGTAGCCCCAGAAGTTCCAGTTGGTGGGCCGCTCCTCGACCGGGCCGATGGTCTCCTTCCACTGGTAGGTGCGGCGACGGTCGGTCCAGCCGCTCTCCTCGTAGGTGCGGAAGGTGCCGACGTTGGTGACGCAGCCGCCGGGGAAGCGGAGGAAGCCGGGGTCCATCGCCGCGACCTTCTCCATCAGGTCCTTGCGGAGGTCGGACTTGCCGTTGACCGGCCCGACCCAGCGGTCGGTCGGCATCAGGGAGACCATGTCGAGGCCGACGACGGACGGGGCGCCGGCGAGGACGGCGAGCCGACCCGCGTCGGTGGTGGTCGCGGCGGTCAGCGTGAAGGGGTGCTTCTTCCACGTGTCCGAGCCGTCGAGCGCGATCGGGGCGGAGGCGATGGTGGCGTCGCCGGCGACGTTCTCCAGGCGCACGGTCAGCTGCTGGGCGGTGGTGCTGCGCGCCCAGACGTAGCCCTCGTACGTCGCGCCCGCCTTGACCGCGAAGCCGTTGTTCCAGCCGATGTTGCGCACCCCGTCGCCGGCCGCGGCGGCGGTCAGGCGCAGGTGGTTGCGGTTCATCTCGTTGAGCCGGGCGGCGTCGTCGACGACCGTCGCGGTGCTGCCGGAGCCGCTGCGGTCGAGCACCTGCCAGGCGGTCATCCCGGTGAAGGAGCCGTTGTCGGAGGAGTTGAACTCGAAGGACCGGTTGCGCACCAGCTCGGCGTAGAGCCCGCCGTCGGCGGCGTAGTTGATGTCCTCGTAGAAGATGCCGAACATGTCGTCGTTGATCTCGGCGCCGGTGCCGTCGCCGTCGATGGTCAGCGTCGAGGTGCCCTCGCCGACCTCGGAGAGCAGGAAGCGCACGGCGGCGTCCTCGGTGCCGGTGACCAGCGCGCCGTCGTCGCCCGCGGTGACGTACGCCGCGGGGTCGGCCGCGTCGCGCAGCACGACCTTGCCGCCGCCCGCGTCGGTGAGCCGCAGCGGCGTGGGCTCGTCGTCGACGGCGCCGATCTCGAGCGCGCCGTCGCGCAGCACGACCGGGCCGTCGTCGGTGACGAGCCCGGCGTCGGTGGCCCGCATCCGCAGGCTGGCGGTGGGCTGCTCGGCGCTCAGCCGCAGCGTCGCACCGTCGAGGACGACGTACGGCTCCTCGCCGTCGGCCTGCAGCACGAACGGGCCCGACGGGGTGACGTCGGCGCCGGCGCCGTGCTCGATGGTGAACGAGTCGAAGGCGGCCGGCAAGACCGTGCCGTCCTGCGCGGCCAGCGCGTAGAGGCCGACCTGGGTGGTGTCGAAGGAGACGTCGGTCGTGGCGGCAGTGACCCACGCCGCCCCGTCCCAGAAGCTCGAGGTGAGGGTGTCGCCGACCCGCTGGAGGCGCAACCGCTCGGCGCTCGAGCCCGGGCGGTCGGCGAAGCCGACGGCGCTGAAGGCCGCGCCGGTCTCGACGTCGGTCTCGATGGCGGTGCCCGACGGCGAGAGGTTGCCGACGAAGGTGAGCCCGGAGCGGAGGTAGTTGTCCATGTCCTGCCAGGCGATGAGGCCGGCGCCCTGGTAGACCTTCGCGACCGCGGCGGACACGTCGGCGGTGGCGGTGAAGTCGCCGGCCGGGACGTCGAGGACGACGACGTTCTTGGCCGTGTTGTTGCCCTGGTAGGTGTCTCCGGGCTGGCCGGCGATGCGCAGCGCGCCGTCGGCGACCGCGAGGTTCGCGGGGTCGGGGTTCACCACGTGCCACCGCTCGTCGAGCGACGACCCGTCGAAGGTGTCGGTCCAGGTGACGTCGCCCTCGGCGGCCGACGCGGGGAGCGTCGCGGCCGTCGTGGCGGCCAGTCCGGCAGCGAGCAGGGCGGCGGCGGTGAGGGCGGCGGCCGGGCGGTGGAGCAGGGTCATCGTGGTCCTCGAGGTCCAGGGCCGCCACGCGGATGTGACGGGCACCACAGCGAAAGTGTTAGCGCTAACACGACGCACGTCAAGGGCTGTCCCGCTTTCGCATGGGAACGTTGACGAATCACGGTGACCGTGGTCACACTGCGTCTGTTAACGCTCACATGCCGAAGAGGACCTCATGCCCGACGTCGACCGCCCCCGCGCCCCACGCCCGTCCGCCATCGCCGCTGCCACGAGCATCGTGCTGGCGATGCTGGCCGGGCTCCTGCTTGCAGTGCCCACGGCGCCGGCAGCAGCAGCCCTCTCGAACGCGGCGGACGTCACCGAGGGCCTGCTCCTGCGCTACGACCTCACCCAGGAGTCCGGCACCACGGTGGTCGACTCCTCTGGCAACGGGCTCAACGGCACGCTGACAGGCGGTGGCACCTGGACCGGCACGAGCGGCCTCGCCCTCGACGGCGTCGACGACCACGTCAAGCTGCCGAACGACCTGATGGCGGGGCTGTCGGCGATCACGGTGTCGACCGACGTCTTCATCGAGACCTCGCAGGCGACGCCCTACTTCATCTGGGGACTCGGCAACACCGCGTCCTCCGGCTCGGGCACCGGATACCTCATGGCGAGCGGCAACGCGTTCCGGGCGGCGACGACGACCACCAACTGGTCGGGCGAGCGGGTCACCGCGCGTAGCTCGGGCGGCAACCTGGCGCGCGGCGTGTGGAAGACCGTCACCTACACCCAGACCGGCACCACCGGCACGCTCTACGAGGACGGCGTCCAGGTCGGGCAGAGCACCACCGTCACCGTCCTGCCGAGCGCGATCGGCAACGGCACCACGACCAACAACGTGCTCGGCGAGTCCAACTACGCCACCGACAACACGCTCAAGGGCAAGCTCCGCAACTTCCGTGTCTACGACCGCGCGCTGACCTCCGAGGAGGTCGCGGCGATCTCGCTGACCGACGCCAACCGCCTCGCCTCCGACGTCGAGGCGCTCAGCCTCGGCGACCTGTCCGGCGTCACCGACGACCTCACCCTGCCGGCCACCGGCCCCTTCGGCTCGAGCATCGCGTGGGCCTCCTCCGACACCGCCGTGATCAGCGACGCCGGCGCGGTCACCCGCCCCGGCCCCGGCGCCGACCCGGCGGTCGTCACGCTGACCGCGACCCTGACCCGCGGCTCGGAGACCGCGACGAAGGCCTTCACCGCGACCGTCCTGCCCGACGAGGGCGACCAGGCCAAGGCCGACGCCGCCGCCGCGGCGATCGAGCTCGTGCACCCCGACGACGTACGCGGCCACCTCACGCTGCCCAGCGAGGGCGAGATGGGCGCGACGATCAGCTGGGCGTCGTCGGCCCCCGCGACCGTCGCGGCCGACGGCATCGTGCAGCGGCCCGCGCCCGGCGCCGGCGACGCGAGCGTCACCCTGACCGCCACGGTCACCGTCGGCGAGGCCACGGCGACCCGCGACTTCCCGCTCACCGTGCGCGAGGCGCCCGCCCCCGCGCCGTACGCCGGCTATGCCTTCAGCTACTTCACCAACAACTCGATCGCCGGCGAGAAGATCTACTTCGCGGCCAGCCGCGGCAACAACGCGCTCCGCTGGGACGAGCTCAACAACGGCGAGCCGGTGCTCGAGTCGACGTACGGCGAGCTCGGCCTGCGCGACCCGTTCCTGATCCGCTCGCCCGAGGGTGACCGCTTCTTCCTGATCGCCACCGACCTGTCGATCGGCCGCAACGGCGACTGGGACCGCGCCCAGCGCCAGGGCAGCCGCTACCTCGAGATCTGGGAGTCGACCGACCTGGTCAACTGGTCGGAGCAGCGCCACGTGCTGGTGTCCCCGCCGACCGCGGGCAACACCTGGGCGCCGGAGGCGTACTGGGACGAGGACCTCCAGCAGTACGTCGTGTTCTGGGCGTCGAAGCTCTACGCCGAGGACGACCCGGGCCACACCGGCGGCACGTACAACCGGATGCTCTACGCCACGACGCGCGACTTCGTGACCTTCAGCGAGGCGAAGATCTGGCAGGACATCGGGTCCTCGCGCATCGACTCGACCGTCATCAAGGAGGGCGAGACCTACTACCGCTTCACCAAGGACGAGGGCGCCGGCACCACCGGGTGCTCCGACATCATCCAGGAGAAGAACGACAGCCTCACCGAGCCCGACCTGGTCGGCTCCAAGGCGTGGGACTTCCAGGACGGCTGCATCGGCCGCGACGCCGGCACGTCGGCGGTCGAGGGCCCGACCGTCTTCAAGCGCAACCCCGGTGACACCTCCGGCGGGCAGTACTACCTGTTCGTCGACGAGTACGGCGGCCGCGGCTACATCCCGCTGACCACCGACGACCTGGACAACCCGGACTGGAAGGTGCCGGCCGACTACAAGCTGCCGGCCAGCCCGCGCCACGGCACGGTGCTGCCGGTCACGCAGGCCGAGCTCGACGCGTTGCGCGCCGACCTGCCCGCTCCCCCGCCGCCGGTGCAGAGCGACGATGACGGACTGGTCGCGCACCTCCCGCTGACCGGCGACGCCGAGGACGTGAGCGGCCACGGCTACGACGGCACCGTCACCGGTGACGCCAGCTTCGCCGACGGCGCGCTGACGCTGGGCGGCTCGACCGGCCACGTGAAGCTGCCCGACAACATGATGACCGGCCTCGACGACATCACCGTGTCGACCGAGGTGTGGGTCGACCCGGCCCAGTCCGGCAACTACTTCGTGTGGAACCTGGGCAACACCGGCACCGACGGCGTCGGCAAGGGCTATCTCTTCACGACCGGCAACAGCACCTATCGCGCGGCGATCGCGTCGGGCAACTGGACGACCGAGCAGGGCATGAGCGCGGGCTCGGCGCTCCAGCGCGGCGCCTGGAAGACGCTGACCTACACGCTGGGCGACGGCGTCTCGACGCTCTACCTCGACGGCCGTCAGGTCGCCCGCAACGCCAACGTCACCCATCGCCCCGGCGACATCGGCGACGGCGTCACGACCGCCAACTACATCGGTCGCTCTGCCTACACCGGCGACAACCGGCTGCGCGGCAAGGTGCGCGACTTCCGGATCTATTCACGGGCGCTCTCGGGCGCCGAGGTGGCCGAGCTCGCCGCCGGCCCGACCGACGTGCTGGGAGTCGGGCTCGACTCCCTCGAGGTGCCCGCGATGATCGACGCGGCCGCGGGCAGGATCACCCTTCCCGTGCAGCCCGGCACCGACCTGACCGCCCTCACCCCGGCGTACGCCGTGGTGGCGGGTGCGACGGTCACGCCGGACGGCCCGGCCGACTACAGCTCGCCGGTGTCGCTGACCGTCACCAACGGCGCGGAGAGCCGGATCTGGACCGTGACCGCGGTCGAGATGCGCTCACCGGTGCTGCCGGGCCTGTACGCCGACCCCAACATCGCGGTCTTCGACGGCACCTACTACATCTACGCCACCTCCGACGGCTACCCCGGCTGGGGCGGCAAGGAGTTCTACGTCTGGAGCTCGACCGACCTCGCCGACTGGACGCGCTCGGAGGAGCCGATCCTCACCCTCGACGGCGCCAACGGCGACGTCCCGTGGGCGACCGGCAACGCCTGGGCACCGACCATCATCGAGCGCGACGGGAAGTACTACTTCTACTTCTCCGGCCACAACGCCGCGCTCGACCGCAAGACGATCGGCGTCGCGGTCGCGGACAGCCCGACCGGCCCGTTCACGGCGCAGCCGCAGGCGATGATCCTCAACAACGAGGCCGTCACCTCCGGCCAGGCCATCGACCCGGCCGCCTTCCGCGACCCGGTGTCGGGCAAGCACTACCTCTACTGGGGCAACGGCTCCCCGGTGATGGCGGAGCTGGCCGACGACATGGTCTCGCTGAAGCCCGGCACGATCTCGGCGATGTCCGGGCTGACCGGCTATCGCGAGGGCTCGTTCATGAACTACCGCGACGGGACCTACCACCTGACCTACGCGATCGACGACACCGGTTCGCCGAACTACCGCGTCGGCTACGCCACCTCGACGTCGCCGACCGGGCCGTGGACCTACCGCGGGCTGATCCTGGAGAAGGACGAGTCGCAAGGGATCCTCGGCACCGGCCACAGCTCGATCGTGCAGGTGCCCGGGACCGACGAGTGGTACATCGCCTACCACCGCTTCGCGATCCCCACGTTCGAGACGCCCGGCGGCGACGGGACGCACCGGGAGACCACGATCGACAAGCTCACCTTCGGTGAGGACGGGCTGATCGAGAAGGTCGTGCCGACGCTGTCGTCGGTGGACCCGCTGGCCTACGCCGACGGTCCGGTCACGGCGTCGGTCTCCGACGAGGGTGCCGACGGGTGGTTCGGGGCGGACGCGTCGCTCACCCTGTCCGGTGGCGGCTCGGTGCTGCAGTACCGTCTCGGCGACGGCTCCTGGACGGCGTACGACGCCCCGGTGCAGCTGCCGGCCGGCTCGTACGACGTGGCGTGGCGCTCGCGCTCGGCCAACGGCATCTGGAGCGAGGTCTGGACGCGCTCGGTCAAGGTCGACGACACGCCGCCGGTGGCCTCGGGCTCGGTCTCGAGTGAGCGAGAGCTCTCACTCACAGCGACGGACGACGCGTCGGGCGTGGCGGTGCGGGAGTACCGCCTCGACGGCGGCCCGTGGGTCGTGTGGACCTCGCCCGTCCAGCTGGACGGCGCGGCACACGGCATCGACGTGCGGGCGACGGACGTCGCGGACAACACCTCGGCCGTCCGCTCGCTCGCCGTGGAGACGGCTCCGACCCCGGTGGCCGCGGCCCCGGTCTCGACCGCTCCCCCGATCGTCGCCGGCAACCCGGCCGTCGGCCGGACCCTCACCGCCGTCCCCGGCGGCTGGGACCAGGGTGGCCTGACGTACGCCTACCAGTGGCTGCGCGACGGCGTGCCCGTCGCCGGCGCGACCTCGGCCTCGTTCCCGCTCGGGGCGGATGACGTGGGTCACCGGATGTCGGTGCAGGTGACGGCCTCGCGCCCCGGCGGTGCTGCGGGCGTGGCCCGGTCCGCGGAGACGCGGGCTGTGGTGAAGGCGCCGTCGGCGGTCAGGGTGAAGCCGGCCGACCGCACCCCCACCGCCGGCGAGCGGACCAAGGTCACCGTGCGGGTGGCCTCGGTCCCGGCCTCGGTCGGTGCGACCGGTCGCGTGGTGGTCCGGGTGGACGGCAAGGTCGTGCGCAGGGTGCGGCTCGACGACGGGAAGGCCGTGCTCCGCCTGGCCTTCACCGCCGGCAGGCACACGCTCAAGGTGTCGTACGCCGGGTCGGACTCCGTGGCCCCGTCGTCGGCGAGGACGAAGGTCCGCGTCCGCCGCTGAGCGACTAGCTACGCCTTCGCGCGGCGAGCACGGCGACGTCGTCGTCCCGCGAGGGGTCGCACACCCGCTCCACCAGCGAGTGGACGAGGTCGCCCAGCGGGGCGTCCGCAAGGGCCACGGCGGCGGCGACCAACCGGTCCTGGCCGTCGGTGATGTCCTCGCCCCGGCGCTCGATCAGACCGTCGGTGAAGGCGACGACGGCGTCGCCGGCCCGGAAGCTCACGTGCTCCTCGGTGCGGTTCGGGGCACCGACGCCGAGGGGCGGGCCGTCGGCGGAAGGGAGCCGGTGGGCGGACCCGTCCGACCGCAGCAGGACGGGCGGCGGGTGGCCGGCGTTGGCGATGGACACGGTGTCGGTGCGCGGGTCGGCGAGCAGGTACAGGAGCGTGACGAGCTGCTCCGAGCCGTAGTGCTCGAACATCCCGTCGAGCCGGCTCAGGACCAGCGCCGGGCGGGGATCCAGCGACGCGTACGCCCGGACCGCGGCGCGGACCTGTGCCATGGCCGCGGCGGCGCCGACGCCTCGACCCATCACGTCGCCGATGAACATCACCAGGCGACCGTCGTCCAGCTCGACGACGTCGTAGAAGTCGCCGCCGACCTCGGTGCGGCCCGCGGGGCTGTAGTGGTGCCCCAGCTCCCACCTCGGCGACGCGGCAAGGGCATCGGGGAGGACGGCACGCTGCAGCTCCACGGCAGCAGCGAGCGTCTGGCTGTGGAGCTCGGCGTTGTCCAGGGACACCGCTGCCCGCTTCGCGAGCTGCTCGGCCAGGACGAGGTCATCGAGCGTGAAGTGCCGCTCCGACTCGGCCGTCACCCACGTGATCACCCCGAGCACGCGGTTGCGCGCCACGAGCGGCACGGTGACGGCGCTGCGGAGGTGGAGGGCGCGAGCGATGGCCGCGTGCTCCTCGTCGACCGCCGCGGCCGCGAGCATCTCGTCGGTGATCTCGGCGATGAGCTCGCTGCGCCCCGTGCGCATGACCTGCCAGGCGCCGTGCACTGCCTCCGGGTCCGGGGGATAGCGCTCGGCGAGCTGGTGCGCGAGCTCCACCTTGGCGGGGTCGACGTGGGCCACTGCCAGCCGGCGCAGCCGCCCGTCGTCGACGACGTCGATCGCGCACCAGTCGGCGAACGTCGGCACGGCCAGGCGAGCGACGTTGCCGAGGGTGACCTGGTAGTCGAGGCTGCTGGCCAGCTCCGTGGCCGCCTCGGCCAGGAACGCGAGCTTGGCAGCCTGGCGACCCGCGTCCTCCTGGGCGGCGATCCGGCCGATGCTCTGCGCGCAGGCGCCGGCCAGGATGTCGAGGAGCTCGACCTCGGCGTCCTCGAGGTGGCGGGCGTGCGCGAAGACCAGCCCGATGGCACCGATCACGGAGCCGGCGGCGCTCAGCGGCAGGGCCACGACGGTCTGCGCTCCGCGGTCGGGCATGTCGGTGAAGCGCTGGGTGATCGCCTGCGGACCGGTGACGACCAGGCGGGTCCCGGTGCGGATGGCCTCGGCAGACGGCGTCCGCACGGTGAGCGGAAAGGTGCCCCACGTCTCCTCGTCACCTTCGAGGCCCCCGCTGAGGGCCATGAGGCGCACGGTTCGCCGGTCGTCGCCGAGGAGGGTCATCGACGCCAGGTCCGCCCCGACCGCTTCGGCGCCGTGCGTGACGACGGCCTTGCAGACCCCTTCGACGGTGTCGGCGTCGACGAGCTCGCCGGTGACGCGCGCAAGACGGGTCAGCCGGTCCGACAGGGCCGCGGAGCCGTCTGGGCCGATCACGCGGTCATCATCCCAACTGCGAGGCCCCGGCGGGCAGGAATCGCACACACCTCACCCCCAAGGGGTACGTTCCCGCCGTACGCTCGACACGTGAACGCTGCACCCGGACCGGATCCGGCGATCGCAGGGCCCACCCACGCGTGGGCCGAACAGTCGCTGGACGCACTCACGTCGCTCCCCGGCGTGCGCCGTGCCGGGCTCGCCCTGCCGGAGGGCGGCGGCCGGCGACTGAACTTCACCTCGGCCGAGCACTCCGGCCAACGCCCCGTGACCTGGTGCCACCTGGACGCCTACGACGACGTGCCCCTCAACACCGCCGTACGCAGCGGCCGCGCCGTCATCGGAAGCCTCGGGCAGCTCGAGGACAGCCACCCCGCCTTCGTCGAGCGCCAACGGGGGACGGAGACGCTGGCGCTGGCGGCCGTGCCCCTCGTCGCGGACGGGCACACCCTCGGAGCCTTCGTCCTGTTCTACCGCCGGTCTCCCGGGTTCGCGGACGAGGCTGTCCGTGAGCTGGTGGACCTGGGTGCCCGCCTGGGCGAGGCCCTCCGCAGCACGCGGGTCGCCCAGACCGGCGATCTCGACGCCCGGATGCGTACGCCGGCAGCGGGCGCACGGGTCGCGTTGTTCGCGGTCGCCAGCGACCCGGCAGCGGTCGGTCCGGCACGTCATGAGCTCCGCGCCACGCTGTCCGTCTGGGATGTCGACCACGACATGACCGACACAGCCGCCCTGTGCATGTCGGAGCTGGTCACCAACGCCGTGGTCCACGCCGGGTCCGGGTGCCACGTGCAGGTCACCTGGGGCGCGGGCACGCTCACTGTCGAGGTCCGCAACCCCGGGAGCCCTCCCGACCTGCCCGAGCCGGACCTGCGCGACCCCCTGCAGGTCCACGGCCGTGGGCTCCAGCTGGTGGACGCCCTCACCAACCGCTGGGGGTCCGATCGCGACGCCGACGGCTTCAGTGCGTGGTTCGTGCTGGAGCGCTGAACGAGCCGGCCGCCGGGCGTGCACAGGGCCTTGCGAGTCGAACATCTGTTCGATAGAATCAAGCATGTCGTCTCGCAGCCCCGCACCTCAGCCGCTCCCAGCGGCCGATGAGTCGTCTGCGACCCAGGTGCTGGCCCTGGCCACCGGTGCGCTGCGGACGCGTCGCCTGGCCGAGGTGGAGGAGCTCCGGCTCGGGATCCAGTGGGCGACCATCCACGGCCACCCCCGTGACGACCGCGACCCGATGGTCACCCCAGGTGGCGACGGCACTCCCCCTGTCCGCGAGCACGCGATCCCCGAGCTGGCCATGGCGCGCGAGACGCATCCCGCCACCACGCGGGCGCTCATCGCCGACGGCCTCGACCTCGTCCACCGCCTGCCCCGGACCTGGGCGGTCGTGGAGGCCGGCGAGTGCGAGCCGTGGGTGGCGCGCAAGGCCGCGGTCCTCTCACGCGCCCTGCTCGACGACCAGGTCGTGAAGGTCGACCGCGCCGTGGCCAAGGCGATCTCCGGGCACTCACCGTCCACCGTGCTCGAGATCGCCCGGGCGAAGGTCATCGAGGCCGACCCCGAGACCCACCGGGCCGAGCGCGAGCGGTCGCGCCACGAGCGCTACGTGCGCCTCTCCCGCTGCGACGAGTTCGGCTACCGCCACCTGATCGCGCGGGTGACCGCCGGCGACGCCGCCTGGCTCGACGCCATGGTCGACCGCGTCGCCGACATCCTCGGCGCCACCATGGGTGCCGACCACAACCACGACGAGCTGCGCTCCATCGCGCTGGGCTGGCTGGCCCGTCCGGTCGACCTCCTCAAGCTGCTGCTGGAGCACGCCGAGACAGACACCGAGACCGACACCACCGCCGGGGACGCCCCGACGTGGGCGTCGGACCACCTCGCCGAGACCGTGGGCCGGCTGACCGCCATGCCCGCGCACCGCCTCGCGCAGCTCCGCGGGCGTGGCCGGCTCTTCGTCCACCTCACCGACGAGGCACTCCGCACCGGGACCGGCGTGGCGCGCGTCGAGGGCGTCGGCCCCGTCGACGTACGCCAGCTGCACGAGGTCCTGGGCCACGCGGACGTCACCGTCACGCCCGTCCTCGACCTGCGGATGCGCCGCCGGGTCGACGCCTACGAGCACCCCGAGGTGGTCAAGGACCACGTCTGGGTCCAGGCGGGTGGCGACTGCTTCCCGTTCACCCCGCGCTCGGCCACCCGCGACGGCGTCGACTTCGACCACGCCGTCCCCTACGACGACACCGGCCCACCGGGGCAGACCGGCCCCCACAACTCCGGCCCTCTCCGCCGGCGCCACCATCGCACCAAGACCCACGGTGGCCTCACCACCTGCGTCGTCGGTCCCGGCCGACACCTCTGGCGTACGCCCCACGGGCAAGCCTTCCTCGTCGACCACACCGGCACCAACCGGTTGACGGAGGATCAGGCAGCGGCCATGGCCGAGGCCATCAAGGATGGCGTCGAGCTCTACTTCGCCCGGCCACTGGACTACGAGCGCGCCTGATCGCCCCGAGGGTCATCCGTCCTGTCGGTGCCTCTCGACCACCGCGCCGGCACGAATCGCGCGTGGGATCTCGGCGACCTCGTCGACCACAGCACCGAGGCGAGCCAGCTCCTCGGCCGGAGCCGGTGAGTCCAGGGTCACGGAGTAGGCGATACCGGTCGATGACCACTCGTCGTCGAAACCCCCATCAGCCTCGACCGCGACGCCGGCGATATCGATGCCGAGCCTCTCCGCCTCACGGTAGGTGTCGTTGAGGACGCAGAGGGCCACTGACAGATGGAGCACCTGGGCGCCGTTGCCGGCCGGGCTGGCCACGACACCTTCATCCGTCCAGGTGTGGTGCAGCACGACCCCTTCCACGGCGCGAAGGGTGCCGGCAGTCGCGCGCACGCCGAGAGGTGACAGGTTCATACTCAGATTGTGCCGCCTCCTGTCCGCGGTGAGGGGTCCCCGACGCCTAGACCACTGAACCCAGGTGCGCCCTCGAGACGTTGAGGTAGTACGGGAGCGCCCGGTCGCTGGGCCCTCGGCGAGGAGGCGAGATGCTGCAGAGCGACGAGGATCGGTTCACCGACTTCGTGCGTGCGCACAGCGCCACCCTGTTCCGCACCGCGTACTTGTTGACAGGTGACTACCAGCGCGCTGAGGACCTGCTCCAGACGACCTTGGTCCGCGTCTACCAGCGCTGGCCGCGGGTGGCGGCGATGGAACACCCCGTGGGGTACGCACGCAAGATCCTGGTGAGCCAGGAGGCATCGTGGTGGCGCCGACGGTCATCACACGAGTCCCCGATGCTCCTTCGCGACGAACCTGCTCGGGGAGATCCGACGGAGGAGCACGCCGAGCACGAGCGCGTCTGGAGGGCGGTGCTGAGTCTGCCACCAAGACAACGGGCGGTGATGGTCCTGAAGTACTACGAGGACCTGACCGAGGCAGACATCGCCGACGCCCTCGCGATGGCGCCCGGCACGGTGAAGAGCCACAGCCATGCAGCCGCGCGGCGGCTGGCCGACCTGCTCGGCGAGCCTGCCGCGGGCCCGGTCGCCCCCGTAGAGGGGGCGACGTCATGACGCTCGACCAGCGACTCGCCCAGGCCGTTCACCACGTTGCGAACGGTGTCGTCGTCCCCGAGCCGGACCCCGACGCCATACGTGCCCGAGCCCGCAAGAGCCGGCGACAGACGGCCGCCTGGCTGAGCGCTGCTGCCGTCGTCACCCTGCTGGTCGCGGGCACCACCGTCGTCGCCGGACGCGAGGCGAGCTCACCTCCCCCGCCGGCAGGACCCGTCTCACCGCCCACATCGGAGCCGCCGTCGACGAGCACGCAACCGCCGCTCGAGACCGGATCCTGGGAGCCCTACGAGTCGACCACGTACGACCTCACCATCGGCCGTCCGCCGAGCTGGACTGAGCTCCCGGCGAGCCGGACGTGGACGTGGGAGCGCGATGCCCGGGACCACGCCAGTCCCGCGCACGAAGCGTTCCTCTCGGCGAACGGTCACGTCCGGGTGAGCGCGTGGAATGCGCCCCTCGAGGCCAGCACGCGTGAGGAGTCGACTGCCTACCTCGTCGAGTGGATCGAGAACTACTGCGAGCAATCGGGCAACTCCCCCTGCACCGGGATCGCCGATCGGGCCGTTGAGCTCTGCCTCGAGAGGCGGGACTGCCACCCCGGCCTGCTCGTGCCGTTCGAGAACGACGTCCAGGCGTTCTTCAGCGGGGGGATCTACGCGCAGGACGCGATGACGGTGGTCGCGGTCTGGAGACCCGAGTCGTCACGGTTCGTCGCGTCGTACGGAGGATCCCAGCGGCTCCTCGAGGCCTTCCTGTCGACCATGGAGGTCTGGCCCAGCCGAACGCCGCTGTCGGAGCGCCGGTGACAGGCGTGAGCCACGTGCGGGCCCGGAGCCCTCGCCTGGGATGCGAAGGCGCTGTTTCGGGTACCACCGGTGTGTGCAGCCCATCCCAGAAACGCTTCAAGCCCTCGGCGAGGTCGATTCCTATCTCGAGGGGGGGAGCCTCGAAGAGCAGCTGAGGACGACCGCAGCCCGTGCCGAGGAGGTGGCGCCGGGACTCGTCGGAGTGAGCCTGGCGTTCCGCGAGCACGGCCTGACGTTCACCCTGGTCGCCACCGACGAGGACATCGCCACCCTCGACGCCGTCCAGTACGTCGCCAGCGGCCCGTGCGTCGACGCGATCGACCTGGGCCACGGGATCGCCACGCCCGACGGACTGCTCAGCGAGCGCCAGTGGCACCACTTCGCCCGGGCCGGCGCTGCTGCGGGCGTGCAGAGCACCTTGACGCTCCCCGTGGTCCACGGCGATGTCGTCGTCTCGACGGTCAACCTCTACGGGCGCGCGGCAGACACCTTCGCGGGCAGGCACGAGGCCCTCGCCGGCGTCTTCGGCGCCTGGGCGCCCGGTGCGGTCGCCAATGCCGACCTCCCGTTCACCACCCGCCGCGACGCCCAGCAGGCGCCGGCACAGCTGCAGGAGGTCGCAGTCGTCGACACCGCAACCGGGATCCTCGCAGCCGAGCGTGAGGTCAGCGTGGAGGAGGCCAGCGCCCAGCTCCACGATGCGGCTCACCGCGCCGGAGTGCCCGTCCACAAGCTCGCCCGGGTCCTGGTGGACCTCTACCTCGCCGAGTGAGCCGGCCGCTCCGGCCTCAGCACCGGCCTCAGGGAGCGTCGGGCAGGCGACGCGTCCGTGCGATCTCGGCAGCCACCGCCGCGACCTTCTGGTTCGAGTGCGACGAGACACGACGCAGGTAGTCGAACGCCTGGCTCGCGGTCACGTCGAGACGCTCCATGAGGATTCCCTGCGCCTGGCCGATGACGTTGCGGTTGTGCAGTCCCAGGCCGAGCTGGTCGATCTGCCTCTCCGCCGCCATGATCACCGACAGCTGGCCGGCCAGCGCCTGCGCGACAGCGACGTCGTCGGCGTCGAACCGGCACCCGTCCTCGCAGTAGAGACTCAGCGCACCGAAGGACTGCTCGTCGGTGTAGACCAACAGCGACATCATCGAGTCCACACCCAGCTCGGCGTGCACGCGCGGCGCCCAGGTCGGCCACCGCCGCTCCACGGCCAGGCTCGGGCTGACGAGCGTGTTCTGGTCCCGGCGGACATCGAGGCACGGGCCTTCGCCCAGCTCGGACTGCAACGCGTTGGCCTGGGACACCAGGTCGTCGCTGCTCGCGCGGGTCACCAGCCGACCGTTCTCGTTGATCGTGATCCCCGCATGGTCACACCGGGTCACCAGGTCGACAGAGGCGTCCACCGCCACCTCGAGGCGAGTGTCCTCGTCAGGCGCAGCAGCCAACGCCTGGGCGAGCTCGGTGAACCCACCGAGCAGCTTCGCGGCGTCCACGAGCGCCTCCCTCACCCTCATGCCCGTCGACCCTCATGATCGCGTCGCTTACATTGTAAACCGCCCGCCCTCCAGAAGGAGGACGGGCGGCTTCTCGTGAGATGCGTCAGGCCCCGAGGCCGGTGCGATCGACCTTGCGGTGGAACCGCATCCCGGCGAGGCCCCCGAGGATGGCACCGCCCAGGCTGGCGACGACCGCGGCCACGGCGGTGATGATGCCACCGGTGGCGAGATCACCTTCGCTGATCGGCACCCGCGGGAGGCTGTTCAGCTGCGACAGCACGTTGTACTCGCTGCCCGCGACCGCGACGACGACCGCCACGATGATCGCGATGACCAGCGCCCACAGCCACACGGCGACGCCTTGCTTGGCGCCGTCGAAGCGCGCCATCCGGCCCGCGACGTAGCCACCGGCGTAGTAGGCGACGAACAGCACGACCAGCAGGGCGATCGCGCCGACGATGCCGACGGTCTGGGCGTTCTGCGTGGCCTCACGCTCGGCCTGCTGGGGCCCCGACAGTGCGCCGAGCCCGACGGCCGTGCCGATGGCGCTGAGCAGGGCGGTCACGAGGATGGCGGTTCCGGCGGCAGTGAGCCAGCCGAAGAACGCCGAGCCCCACTTGATGCCGCCGTGCTCCTCCTTCTCGCGCGCCACGACCGTGTGCCGGTCGGGCACGCCGTCGTGGTCGGCGTCGCGCACGTCGTGCGCATGACGAGGCTGGTCCGCGTTCGTGCTCACACGGAGCCCCTGCGGTCCTGGACGTCACCCTCGGCCTCGATGTGCTCCTTGCGCACCTCTTCGCTGACGGTCTCCTCATCGGTGACGGTCTCCTTGTCGAGGCGTACGCGCTCCACGGGCTCGGCGGTCTTGCCGACCACGGCGCGCTCCTCCTTGAGGACCACCTCGTGCTCCTCCTCCGAGATCGCCGGGCCGGACAGGGCCTGGTCGCGGTCGGCGCCGGTGACCGGCTCGGTCTCGATGACCGCGCGCTCCTTCTTCACCGGGACCGTGACGGTCTCCTCCTCCGTGGTGACGTACTTGCGCAGGCGGGCACGGCCGGCCTCCTCGCTCGTCGTGCCGACGTCGAGGCGCTCCTCTGACCGGGTCATGGCGTCGTCGGTGGTGGGACCCGAGGTGTCGTGGCCCACGGTGCCGCGCGTGTCGCTCGTGCCGGTCGTGCCGCCCTCGGGCAGGCCCGAGTCGCTCGAGCGCTCCGAGTAGGTCATCCCGTAGTGGTCGTAGAGGCGCCGCTCCTCGGACTGGTCGAGGTGACCGCTGTCGACGTCGACGTTCGGCGCGTCCTTGACCTGGTCCTTGGTGAAGGGGACGCGCACACCGTCGTCGGTGACGTCCACGTCGGCGGCAGGGACGAAGGACTCGCTCATGCCGAACAGGCCCGTGTTGACGGTGAGGAACTCGGGACGGCCGGTCTCGTCGTCGAGGAAGACCTGACCGATCCTTCCGATCTTGTCGTTGCCGCTGGAGTAGAGCGTCTGGCCGATGAGGCGGCCGTGGTCGTTGGTGTTCATCTTGTTCTCCTTGTGGGATGGGGTGATCGGGATGACGAGAGGGTCAGAACTGACGCGACGTGGCGTCGTGGCCGTTGCTCTGGTCGGCGTGCTGGTCATAGACCGAGGAGCTGCTCGAGGACATGCCCTGAGCGGCGGACCTCGCCTGCTCCTGCACCGAGGGCGCGCTCTCGGCCTCTGCCTTCATGCGCGGCGCCTCACGCTCGGCCGTGCTCAGGTAGCGCTCCCACCGCTGCTGCATGGGACGGATCAGTCCGCCGCCGACGCCCACGACGATGACACCGCCGATGGTGGCCAGGATCGCGATCAGCACCGGGGTGGTGACCGTGGTCGCGACGCCGACCTGGTTCAGCGCTGCCACGACTCCGAGGAAGACGATGAAGGCCGAGGCGATGTTCGCCACGGTGCGCCCGTACGACAGCCCTCCGAGCATGTTCTGCAGCAGGCCCTTGACCGCGGCGGCGATGGAGGCCGCGACGACCAGGATGATGATGGCGACCACCAGGCTCGGCAGGAACCGGATGACGTCCTCGATGAGGCGGCTGATCGGGTTGGCCCCGAAGACGCCGAACGCGAGCTGCAGCACGAACAGCAGCAGCGTGTAGTAGATCAGCTTGGCGACGATGTCGCTGGCATCCATCCTGGACCCGGACAACGCCTTCTTGATACCGCCGCGCTCGACGGCGCGGTCGAAGCCGGCCCGCTCGAGCACCGCGTTCAGCGCCTTGGCGATCACCTTGGCGATGATGATGCCGACGATCAGGATGACCAGGAACAGCGCCAGCTTGGGCACGAACTCGGCGACGGTGCTCAGCCCGTCGCGCAGTGCGTCTCTCATGTGTCCTCCGTCCGTGGCTTGCGGTGCGGCCACGTGGGTATCGGTTTACGATGTAAGCCGTACCCAGGTCCGAAGGCGCCATACGACGCGGATCGGCAGGGGACACCCCTGAGGAGGGGCCGGTCAGTTTGCGAGGTGCTCGTTGCGGGTGATGGTCAGACGGTCCAGGAGCGCCTCGAGCGCCTCCTCGAACTCCACGGCGGACCGGTCCTCCGACAGCGGTCCGCGCAGCCGGGACACCGTCGGGTACGGCGACGTGGCGGGCGCCCCGGTCTGGTCGTCGAGGACGTCCAGCGGTCCGATGTCGGCGCCGTGCGCGGAGACCTCGAGGAGCAGGTGCCCGAGGAGGAAGCTGGTGTAGGCCCGGTAGCCCTCGACCGCGGCCTCGTCGGTGAACCCCTCCTCCAGCAGACCGGCGAGGAAGGTCTCGACCCAGTCGAGGCTGCGCAGGGGCGGCCTGAGCCACGGCGCCTCGGGGGGACGCGAGGCCACCAGCGGGAAGGCCTTGGGGTGCGTGAGCGCCATGCGCCGCACTCCGTGGGCCAGTCGTTGCAGGAAGTCCTGCCAGCCGTCGCGAGGCGTGTCGAGGACCACCTCGTCCCCCCGGACCTGCGCGACGAGTGACTCCACGACCGCGTCGAGCAGCTCCTCCTTGCTGGGGATGTAGCGGTAGAGGGCCATGGCCTCGACGCCCAGCTGCTCGCCCAGACGTCGCATCGTCAGGCCTGGCAGCCCGTTGGTGTCGATGAACTCGACGGCAGCCTCGACGATGCGCTGCCGGCTCAGAGGCACTCGGCTGGATGGGGGCGGCTCGTCATCGACCGCAGCGCGGTCGGCGTCCGGGTAGTCCTGGCTCATCTCGTCTCACCTCGCCCACTCAGCCTAACGGGGCCTCCGGGCGGGCTCACCAGCGAGCGTGGACCTGCTCCCGGATCCGCCGGTCGTACAGGTCGCGCACGCCATCGAGGAACGAGGAAGGCAGCTCGCCGGCCAGCCCAGCGGCAGCGTTGGCCTCGGCCTGGGACACGTTCCGAGCACCCGGGATCACCGTCGAGACCCCCGGCTGCTGCCAGATCCACGCGATCGCGGCCTGGGCGGGCGTGATGTCGGGGAGCCCCGACGACGACACCAGGGAGGAGAACTCCCGCGCCGCCTCGACACCCGTCGCGTAGTCGACACCGGAGAAGGTCTCGCCGACGTCGAAGGCACTGCCGTCGCGGTTGTAGGTCCGGTGGTCGTCCTCGGCGAAGGTCGTGTCGAGGTCGTACTTCCCGGACAGCAGGCCCGAGGCCAGCGGCACGCGCGCGATGATGCCGACCCCAGCGGCCCGGGCCGCGGGGAGCACCTCGTCGAGCGGCTTCATCCGGAAGGCGTTGAGGATGATCTGGATGCTGGCGACGTGGGGCCGGGCGATCGCGCTCAGCGCCTGGGCGCAGGTCTCGACGCTGACGCCGTACGCCGCGATCACGCGGTCGTCGACGAGGCGGTCGAGCACGTCGTACGTCGCGTCGTCGTCGATGACCTCGCTCGGCGGGCAGTGCAGCTGCACCAGGTCGATCGTGTCGACCCCGAGGTTCTTCCGCGAACGGTCGAGCCACTGGCGGAAGTTCGACTCGACGTAGCTGGCCGGCACCTGGTCCATCCGCCGGCCCATCTTGGTGGCGACGGTGAAGCCGGCGTCCGGGTGCTCCGCGACGAAGCGGCCGACCAGCTGCTCGCTGCGGCCGTCGCCGTAGACGTCGGCGGTGTCGTAGAACGTCACGCCGGCCTCCGCCGACGCCTCCAGGACCGCGAGGGCGTCCGCCTCGCTGACGTCGCCCCAGTCGGCGCCGAGCTGCCAGGTGCCGAGGCCGACGACCGAGACCTCGCGGCCGGTCCTTCCGAGGGTGCGGTGCTCCATCTGCGACATGACCTCAGTCCTACAGGCCCTCGGCAAGCCGGTGGTAGGCGGCGTTCCACCGCAGCTCGCGCTTGAAGGTGCGCGGGGTGGTGTCGTCGTCGATGACGACCAGCTCGACACCGGTCATCTCGGCGAAGTCCTCGAAGACCTCCACGCCGACCGCCTTGGACAGCACGGTGTGGTGCGGGGCGCCGGCCATCAGCCACGCCTCGGCCGAGGTCGCCAGCGACGGGCGCGGCTCCCACACCGCGCACGCCACCGGGAGGTTCGGGAGGTCGGCGTCGGGCTCGACCACGTCGATGTCGTTGACCGTCAGGCGGAAGCGGTCGCCCAGGTCGGACAGGCCGGCCACCACGGCGCGGCCCGGGTCGGCGGTGAAGCGGAGGCGTACGGGGTCCTCGCGGCCACCGATCGACAGCGGGTGCACCTCGAGCGACGGCTGCCTGGTCGTGATGGTCGGGCAGACCTCGAGCATGTGCGCGCCGAGGATCTTCTCCTGCCCGGGGACCAGGTGGTAGGTGTAGTCCTCCATGAACGAGGTGCCACCGGGCAGCCCCGCGGCCATCGTCTTGGTGGCCCGCAGCAGCACCGACGTCTTCCAGTCGCCCTCGCCGCCGAAGCCGTAGCCGTCGGCCATCAGCCGCTGGACCGCGAGACCGGGCAGCTGGCGCAGGCCGCCGAGGTCCTCGAAGTTCGTCGTGAAGGCGCCGAAGCCGCCCGCGGTGAGGAACTCGCGCAGGCCGAGCTCGATCCGCGCGCCGTAGCGCAGCGAGTCCTCCCGCTCCGCGCCGGGCAGCAGCTCGGCCGCCACGGCGTACGTGTCGGCGTACTCCTGCACCAGCTTGTCGATGTCGGCGTCGGCCACCTCGTCGACGACCGCGACGAGGTCGTTCACGCCGAAGGTGTTGACCGAGACGCCGAAGCGGAGCTGCGCCTCGACCTTGTCTCCCTCGGTGACCGCGACGTCCCGCATGTTGTCGCCGAAGCGGGCGAGCTTGAGGTGCGACAGCTCGTGACGGCCCAGCGCCGCGCGCGCCCACAGCGCCACGCGCTCCGCGACGACCGGCGAGTCGACGTGGCCGGCGACGGTCTTGCGGGCGACGCCGAGGCGCGACTGGATGTAGCCGAACTCCCGGTCGCCGTGCGCGGCCTGGTTGAGGTTCATGAAGTCCATGTCGATCGTCGACCACGGCAGCTCCATGCCGGCCTGCGTGTGCAGGTGCAGCAGGGGCTTGCGCAGCGCGTCGAGCCCGGCGATCCACATCTTCGCCGGGGAGAAGGTGTGCATCCACGCGATCACGCCGACGCACGCGGGGTCGGAGTTGGCGTCGAGCATCTGCCGGTGGATCGACGCCGCGTCGAGCAGCACCGGCTTCCAGACCACCGTGACCGGGAGCCCCGTCACGCTCGCGTCGCCGAGGCGGCCGGCGATGGCCTGCGACTGCGACGCCACCTGGTCCAGGGTCTCCGGACCGTAGAGGCCCTGGCTGCCGGTGAGGAACCAGACCTCGGGGGTGGGGGCGGACGTCATGCTCATGCGGGTGTTCCTCCGTTGGATGGGTGGTCGCGCGGATCAGCGCTGGCCGTAGACGTTCTGGTAGCGATCGAAGAGCGCGTCGACGTGGTGCTGCCCGATGGCGACGGGATCGCCGAGCTGGCGGGCGATGTGCACGGTGCGGGCGACGTCCTCGCACATCACGGCCGCCTTCACCGCCGCACGGGCGGTCGGGCCGATCGAGAAGACGCCGTGGTTCTGCATCAGCACCGCCGGCGACCGGCTGTCGCGCAGGGTCTCGACGATCCCGCGGCCGATCGAGTCGTCGCCGATGATCGCGAACGGCCCGACCGGGATCTCCCCGCCGAACTCGTCGGCTCCCATCGTGAGCACGCACGGCACCGGCTCGGCGCGCGCGGCCCACGCCGTGGCGTACGTCGAGTGGGTGTGCACCACGCCGCCGACCTCGGGCATGTGGCGGTAGACGTAGGCCTGCGCCTCGGTGTCGGAGGAGGGGGCGTGCTCGCCCTCGACCACGCGGCCCCGCAGGTCGCAGACGACCATGTTGTCGGGCGTGAGGTCGTCGTAGGACACCCCGCTGGGCTTGATCACGAGCAGGTCGTGGCCCGGCACCCGGGCCGAGACGTTGCCCGCGGTCCACACGACGAGCTGGTAGCGGGTGAGCTGCTCGTGGAGCCCGCACACCTCCTGGCGCAGCGCGCGGATCGTGTCGGTCACGTCGGCGACGACGGTCATGTCAGGCCTCCCCGTCAGTGGCGTACGAGCGGCGGGCGACGGCGTCGCGGCGGATCGCCTTGAGCCGCCGCATGGTCGTCGTGGCGCGGCCGAAGTGGTCGTGGAGCGCGACGTACTGCTCGAACAGCGGGTCGTACGCCGCGGCGCGCGCCTCGTCGGGCACGAAGACGTGGCGGCGCACCTTGCCCATCTGCTTGGCGGCGGCGGGCACGTCGTCGTACGCCCCGGCGGCCACCGCGGCGTGGATCGCGGAGCCGAGCGCGGGGCCCTGCTCGGAGTCGATGACCGACAGCGGCAGCCGGGTGACGTCGGCGTAGACCTGCATCAGCAGCGCGTTCTTCTGGAGCCCGCCGGCGACGATGAACTCCTCCACCGGTACCCCGCTGTCGCGGAAGGTCTCGACGATGACCCGGGTGCCGAAGGCGGTGGCCTCGAGCAGCGCGCGGTAGACGTCCTCGGCGCGGGTCGCCAGCGTCTGCCCGACGACGAGCCCGGAGAGCTCGTGGTCGACGAGCACCGACCGGTTGCCGGAGTGCCAGTCGAGCGCGACGAGGCCGTGCTCGCCGACCTCCTGCTGCGCGGCGAGGCGGGTCAGGTGCTCGTGCACCGACTCCCCCGCGGCGGCCGCGGCCTCGGCGTAGGAGGCGGGCACCCCGTGCTCGACGAACCAGCCGAAGATGTCGCCCACCCCGCTCTGCCCGGCCTCGTAGCCCCAGAGCCCGTCGACGATGCCGCCGTCGACGACGCCGCACATGCCCGGCACCTCGCGCAGCACCTCGGCGTTCATCACGTGGCACGTAGAGGTGCCCATGATCGCGACCATCTGGCCCGACCCCACGGCCTGCGCGGCGGGGGCGGTGACGTGGGCGTCGACGTTGCCGACCGCGACCGCGATGCCCTCGGGGAGACCGGTCCAGGCGGCCGCCTCGGCGGTGAGCGTCCCGGCCTTCTCGCCGAGCGCGCCGATGCGGTGCTCGAGCTTGTCGGTGACGAAGTCCCCGAAGCCGGGCGAGAGCGCGGTGAGGAACTCCGGCGACGGGTACGCCCCGTCCTGACGAATGCCTTTGTAGCCGGCCGTGCACGCGTTGCGGACGTAGGTCCCGCACAGCTGCCACACGATCCAGTCGGCCGCCTCGACCCAGTGGTCCATCCGGTCGTAGAGGTCGAGGTCCTCCTCGAAGAGCTGGAGCCCCTTGGCGAACTCCCACTCCGAGGAGATCAGCCCGCCGTAGCGCGGCAGCCACGGCTCGGCGCGGTCGCGCGCGAGCTGGTTGATGCGGTCGGCCTGGCCCTGGGCGGCGTGGTGCTTCCAGAGCTTGACGTAGGCGTGGGGCCGGCCGGCGAGGCCGTCGACCTCGTTGAGCGGGGTGCCGTCGGCGAGCGTCGGCACCATCGTGCAGGCGGTGAAGTCGGTGGCGATGCCGACGACCTGCGCGGGGTCGATGCCGGCGGCCTCGACCGCGGCGGGGACGGCGACGCGCAGCACCTCGCGGTAGTCCTCGGGCACCTGCAGCGCCCACTCCGGCGGCAGCGGCCGCTCGGTGCCCGCGAGGTGCGCGGGCAGCGACCGCTCGAGCACCGCGTGCGGGTAGGGGTGCACGCCGGTGCCGAGCTCGGCGCCGTCGGAGACGCGTACGACGACCGCGCGGCCGGAGAGCGTGCCGTAGTCGACGCCGACGACGTACTGCTCAGATGACATCAGGAGGTCCTCTCGGTGCTGGCTCGGACGACCAGCTCGGGCTTGATGAGTCGGTCGGGGCCGGCCTCGCCGGCCAGGGCGGCGCGCAGGATCTCGATCGCGCGACGCCCGACGGCCTCGAAGTCCTGGCGGACCGTGGTCAGCGGCGGGATCAGGTACGCCGCCTCGGGGATGTCGTCGAAGCCGACGACGCTGACGCCGCGGGGGCCGGTCGGCACCGCGCGGCCGGCCTCGCTGAGCGCGCGCAGCAGGCCCAGTGCCATCTGGTCGTTGGCGCAGAAGACGGCCGTGACGTCCTCGCGCTCCGCGATCCCGCGGCCGAGCTCGAAGCCGCTGGCGGCCGACCAGTCGCCGGTCACGTGCTGCGAGGGCCGCAGCCCCGCGGCGTACATCGCGTCCTGCCAGCCGCGCAGGCGGGCCCGCGCCTCGGTCCACTCCTGCGGACCGGCGAGGTGGACGATGTCGGTGTGGCCGAGCTCGATCAGGTGGCGCGTGCCGAGCTCGGCGCCGGCGACCTGGTCGACGCCGACGGTCCAGCGGGCGTTGGCGGGGTCGCCCTCGACGACGATCACCGGGACGCCCCACTGCTCCTGCGCCCGCGCGACCTCGACCGCGTCGTTGGTCGCGTGGATGAGCACGATGCCCTCGACGCCCTGGTTGCGCAGGTGGTCGATGGCGTCGACGAGCTCCTCGCGCGTCATGCTCTGGAGGTTGACCGAGCTGACGAAGTAGCCCGCGTCGCGACCGGCCGCCTGGATGGTGCGGTGCACCGTCGACGGTCCCCAGTAGCCGCTCTTGGAGCCGATCACGCCGATGGTCGCCGACTTGCGGGTGACCAGCGCGCGGGCCGCGGTGTTGGGGCGGTAGCCGAGCTGGCGGATCGCCTCCTCGACCTTCTCGCGGGTGGCGGGGCGCAGGTTGTTCTGCCCGTTGATGACCCGGGAGACGGTCTGGTGCGACACCCCGGCCAGCCGCGCGACGTCGGCCATGACGGGCGTCCGCCGGACGCCGGGCTCGGCCTCGATCATGCGCGTCGCCTGGTGGCGAAGCGCTGCACGATGACGAAGGCCAGGAGCAGCACGCCGGTGATGATGCGGATCCAGTAGGAGCTCAGCGTGCCGTCGAAGGAGATGAGGGTCTTGATGATGCCGAGCACCAGCACGCCGAGCAGCGAGCCGAGGACGTAGCCGCGACCGCCGGTGAGCAACGTGCCGCCGATGACGACCGCGGCGATGGCGTCGAGCTCCATGCCGATCGCGTGCAGGCTGTTGCCGGAGAGGATGTAGAGGGAGAACAGCAGCCCGGCCAGCGCGGCGCAGAAGCCGCTGATGACGTAGACGCCGACCTTGGTCGCCGCGACCCGCAGGCCCATCAGCATCGCCGAGCTCTCGTTGCCGCCGATGGCGTAGACCGTGCGGCCGAAGCGGGTGCGCGCCAGGACGTACGCCGCGACCACGACCGTGAGCAGCGCGACGACCGTCGACCAGCGCACGTAGTAGTCCCCGATGTAGATCGTCCGGAACGCCATCTCGGTGAAGGTCGGGTCCTTGATCGAGATCGACTCGACGCTGATCAGGTAGGTGAGGCCGCGCGCGAGGAACAGCCCGGCGAGCGTCGCGATGAACGGCTGGATGTCGAAGTAGTGGATGAGCAGGCCCATCAGCAGGCCGAGCAGCGTGCCGGTGGCGAGCACCGCGGCGATCGAGGCGTACGGCGGCCAGCCGACCTGGAGCGTCTTGGCGGCGATCATCGTCGACAGCGCCACCACCGAGCCGACCGAGAGGTCGATGCCGCCGGTGAGGATGACGAAGGTCATCCCGACGCCGAGCACGATGAGGAAGCTGTTGTCGATCAGCAGGCTGAGCAGGACCTGCGGGTCGGTGAGGCCGTCGTAGCGGATCCCACCCACCCCGAAGAGGCCGACGAACAGGGCCGCCGTCGCGATGATCGGCAGGTAGCGGTTGGGCGGACGGTAGGTCCGGACCCGGTCCCAGGTGGAGGCGGTGGGGACGGTGATGGCGCTCATGCTGCGGGACCTGCCTTCGCGAGGACGGGAGTCGGGGCGCCCGGCCGGCGTACGCGCAGCAGGGCGCGCGCCTTCGGCGACTGGAGGAGGCACACGGCGATCACGACGACCGCCTTGAAGAGGTAGTTGACCTCCGAGGGGATCCCGATGTTGGGGATGGTGCGGGCCAGCGTGGCGATGAACAGCGCCCCGATGAACGTGCCGGCCAGCGAGAACCGGCCACCCATCAGGGAGGTGCCGCCGATGACCACCGCGAGGATCGCGTCGAGCTCGATCCAGAGGCCGAGGCTGTTGGCGTTGACGGAGTTGGTGTTGGCCGCGATCACCAGGCCGGCGAGCCCGGCGCACAGCCCGGAGAAGCCGTAGACGGTCCAGATGATGGTGCGTGCCCGGACGCCGGCGAGGCGGCTGGCCTCCGGGTTGATGCCGACCGCCTCGATGAGCATGCCCAGGGCCGTGCGCCGGGTGAGCAGGGCGGTGAAGACCAGCATCCCGACCGCGACGAGGAAGGCCAGGGGCAGCGTCAGCACGAAGCCGGAGGCGAGGTCGCTGAACCACGGGTTGTTGACGGTCGTGATCTGGCCGTCGGTGATCGCCATCGAGATGCCGCGCCCGGCGACCATGAGGATCAGCGTCGCGATGATCGGCTGGATCCCGAGGACGGAGACGAGCAGGCCGTTCCAGGCGCCGAGGACGATGCACACCACGACCGCGTAGGTCATGGCCATCACGGCGGTGCTCAGCGCGGCCTCGTCGCCGGCGCCGATGATCCGGGTGCAGGCGACCGCTGCGGCGATCGCGGCGATCGCGCCCACGGAGAGGTCGATGCCCCGGGTGGCGATGACCAGCGTCATGCCGAGCGCGACCAGCATCACCGGCGCGCTGTTGCGCATGATGTCGATGACGTTGCCGTAGAGGTGGCCGTCCTGCATGCGCACGTCGAGGAACGACGGCTTGGCGATGACGTTGACCGCGAGCAGCACCAGCAGCGCGAGGACGGGCCACAGGAGCTGGTGGCGCAGCACGCGCTGGGCGAGGGTCGGGTTCTCAGGCACGGGTCTCTCCCTCCCGGGCCTCGCCCGCGATGATCTCGAGGACGTCGCGGACGCTGACGTCGTCGTTGGTCTGCTCGTGGATCTTGCGGCGGTCGCGCATCACGACCAGCCGGTCGCTGAGGCGCAGCACCTCCTCGAGCTCGGCGGAGATGAACACGACCGAGAGGCCCTGCGCCGCGAGCTCGGCGACCTTGGCCTGGATCTGGGCCTTGGCGCCGATGTCGATGCCGCGGGTGGGCTCGTCGAGGATGAGGATCTCCGGCTCGGTGATCAGCCACCGCGCGAGCAGCACCTTCTGCTGGTTGCCGCCGGACAGGTTGCGCATGAGCGCACTCGGGTCTGCGGGCCGGATGTCGAGGGCCTCGATGTAGTCCTTGACCAGCCGCGCGCGGGTCGCCTGCGGGATCGGGCGCAGCCAGCCGCGCGAGGCCTGCAGCGCGAGCAGCATGTTGTCGGCGACGGTGAGGTCGCCGACGACGCCCTCGGCCTTGCGGTCCTCGCTGGAGAACGCGATGTGGCGGTCGATCGCGTGGCGCGGGCTGCGCAGCTTGCGGCGGTGCGACCGGACCGCGAGCTCCCCGCTGTCGGCGGTGTCGGCACCGAAGAGCAGGCGGGCCAGCTCGGTGCGGCCGGAGCCGAGGAGGCCGGCGATGCCGACGACCTCGCCCTCGAAGAGCTCGAGGTCGGTGGCCTCGAGGGTGTTCTTGCGGCCGAGGCCGACCGCCGTGAGCAGCGGGGTCCCGGACCCGGTGGCGGTCTGCCCCGCCGCCCGGTCGAGGCGGTCGAGCACCTCGAGCTCGCGGCCGATCATGAGGCGTACGAGCTCGAGCTGGGTGGTGTCGGCGACCTTCCGCTCCTCGACCAGCTTTCCGTTGCGCAGGATGGTCATCCGGTCGGCGATCTCGTAGATCTGGTCGAGGAAGTGGGACACGAAGACGATCGCCACGCCCTCGTCGCGCAGGCGACGCATGACGGTGAAGAGCTTCTCCACCTCGTCGGCGTCGAGGCTCGAGGTGGGCTCGTCGAGGATCAGCACCTTGGCCTCGACGTCCACGGCGCGCGCGATGGCGACGAGCTGCTGCACCGCGATCGGGTGCTCGTCGAGGACCGTGCGGGGGTCGATGTCGATGCCGAGGTGGAGGAGGGTGCGACGGGCGCGCCGGTTCATCTCGCGCACGTTGATCGAGCCGAACCGGCGCGGCTCGCGGCCGAGCAGCATGTTCTCGGCGACCGTCAGGTTCGGGACCAGGTTGACCTCCTGGTAGACGGTGCTGATGCCGGCGGCCTGCGAGGCGGCCGGGGAGTGGAACTCGTGCTGCTCGCCGCCGATCGTGATGACACCCGAGTCGATCGTGTAGACGCCGGTGAGTGCCTTGATGAGGGTGGACTTGCCGGCGCCGTTCTCGCCCATCAAGGCGTGCACCTCGCCGGGGAACAGCCGCACCGAGACGCCGTCGAGGGCGCGGACGGCTCCGAAGGTGATGGAGATGTCGCGCATCTCGATCACCGGCAGCGCCTCCGCCTCGGACGGGGCGACGGTCTCCGGCTGCGTCCTCATCTGGGTCATCTCGTTCCTCTCTGGCTGACGCCGCACCCCCGGGGTGCGGCCCGGGGGTGCGGCTGATCCGTGGGCTGGGATCAGTACTGCCGCTCGGGCAGGACCTCAGCAGCCTGCTCCTGGGTGAAGGTGGTCTCCTCGGTCACGACGCGCTCGGGGACCTCCTCGCCGTCGAGGACCTTCTTGGCCAGGTCCATCAGCTGGGGACCGAGCAGCGGGTTGCACTCGACGATGTAGTTGATCTTGCCGTCGGCCAGGGCCTGCATGCCGTCCTTGACCGCGTCGATCGTGATGATCTGGATGTCCTTGCCGGGCTCGAGGCCGGCAGCCTCGATCGCCTCGATGGCGCCCAGGCCCATGTCGTCGTTGTGGGCGAAGACGACGTCGATCGAGTCGTCGGACTGCAGGAAGGACTCCATCACCTGCTTGCCGCCGTCACGGGTGAAGTCGCCGGTCTGGGACGCGGTGACCTCGATGCTGTCGTCGGCCGCGATCTTCTCGGCGAAGCCCTCGGCGCGGTCGATCGCGGGAGCGGCACCGGTGGTGCCCTCGAGCTGGACGACGTTGACGGTGCCGTCGCCGTCGACGTCGGCCTCCTTTGCGTTCTCGACGAGCCACTCGCCGGCCTTCTCGCCCTCGAGGACGAAGTCGGAGCCGAGGAAGGTCTCGTAGAGGGAGGTGTCCTCCACGTCGACCGCGCGGTCGGTGAGGATGACCGGGATGCCGGCCGCCTTGGCCTCCTGGAGGACGGCGTCGAAGCCGGTCTCCACCACCGGGCTGAAGGCGATGACGTCGACCTTCTGCTGGATGTAGGAGCGGATCGCCTGGATCTGGTTCTCCTGCTTGCCCTGGGCGTCGGTGAACTTGAGGTCGATGCCCTCGGCCTCAGCCGTCTCCTGGATGGACTTCGTGTTGGCCGTGCGCCAGCCGCTCTCCGCGCCGACCTGCGCGAAGCCCATCGTGATCGTGCCGTCGTCGTTGCCGCCGGAGCCCGACTCGGCGTTGCTGCTGCCGCAGCTGGTGAGAGCGAAGGTGCTCAGAGAGATCGCCGTTGCAGCGACCAGGGTCTTCTTCACCACTGTCTTTCCTCCACATCAAAGGGGCTGTCTCGCCCGTGTGACCGGTGTCACGTGCCATGAGTGTGAGCGCTAACATTCCGCGCGTCAAGCCTTCCCAGCAGAATCTCTCACACCGGATGTGAACGTTCACCCGGAACGGGCACGAGGCAGGAGCCGTGATGGACACCCTCCTCCCGGGCGTGCGCGGCCACGGCCTGCGCCCGCTGCGGCGCGGTGCCGGGCTGCCGGTCCGGCGGATCGCGCAGCACCTCGGCGTGCGCGAGTCGACGGTCTACAACTGGGAGTCCGGCCGCGCCCGGATCCCCGGCGACCACCTGCCCGGGCTGGCGTCGCTGCTCGGCGCGTCGCCGACCGCGCTCGTCCCGGTCCTGCGCTCGTCTCCTCCGCCCGGCGCGCGCGGACCGCTGCCGCCGCTGCGGCGGCTGCGGCGGCGTACGGGGTTGTCGCAGGAGGCCGTCGCCCGCCGGATCGGCACCACCCGGCAGCGGCTCGGCGCGTGGGAGCGCGGGCAGGTGCCGCCGCTGTGGGCCGTACGCCGGCTCGCGCGGGCGTACGGCGTGCCGGTCGCGCGGGTGGCCGCCCTCGCCGGGGTGCCCGCACCGCGCCTGCTCGACCCGGCGCGGTGGCGCGCCGGCGACCTGCCCGAGGTGCTGGCAACGCTGCGCGGCTGGAACGGCCTGACCCAGGCGGAGGTCGCGCGGCGGTGCGGCCTGCACCGCACCACGGTCCGCGGCTGGGAGAACGGGCGCGGGGTGCCGAGCGGGCGGTCGCTCGAGCGGCTGGAGCGCCTTCACGGCCTGCCGGCCGGGTCGCTGCGGGCGGCCTACCCGGGCGGCTGAGCGGGGGCGGCGGTCGACCGGCGCACCGTGAGCGTCGGCACGATGGGGTCGAGGGTGGCCTCGTCCTCACCGCGCACGGCGGCGAGCGCCAGGCTCAGCGCGCGGCGGCCGAGCTCGGCGAAGTCCTGCGACACAGTGGTGAGCGCCGGCCAGTAGTACGCCGACTCCGGCACGTCGTCGAAGCCCACGACACTGACGTCGTCGGGCACCCGCCGGCCGCGCTCGTGGAGGGCGTTGAGGAGGCCGAGGGCCATCGGGTCGTTGCCGGCGAAGACCGCCGTGACGTCGGGGTCGTCGGCGATGAGGAGCCCCGCGCGGTGCCCGCTCGCCGGCGACCAGTCGCCCTCGAGCTCGGGACCCGGCAGCAGCCCGCGCTCCTCGTGTGCCCGGCGCCAGCCGGCACGGCGCTGCTCGGCCTCCACCCAGTCGGCCGGACCGGCGACGTGGGCGACGTGGCGGTGGCCGAGGTCGAGCAGGTGACCGACGGCGAGCTCGGCGCCCGCCTGCTGGTCGATGCCCGCGGAGAGGGGCGTCCCGGCCACGACGCCCTGCACCGTGACGATGGGGATCGACAGCTGCAGGGACTGCGTCATCTCGGCGGCCTCGCGATGGGCCACCGCGACGACGATCGCCTCGACGGCTTGGTCGAGCAGGCGCTCGACGGCGTTGTCGAGCATCTCGGCGGAGAACTCCGGGAGCCCGACGAGCGACACGTCGTAGCCCTCGGCGTAGCCCGCCTCCTGCACGCCCAGCGCGATCATGCTCGGCCCGTGCAGCCCGAGGTGCGCAGTGACCATGCCGATGCGGCGCGAGCGGTTGGTGGCGAGGAGCCGCGCGGCGAAGTTGCGGCGGTAGCCGAGCTCCTCGATCGCGGCGAGCACGCGCAGCCGCGTCTCCTCCTTGACCAGCGAGGCGTCGTTGAGCACGCGCGACACGGTCTGGTGCGAGACGCCCGCGAGCGCGGCGACCTGCGCCATGCTCGGCGACCTCCCTGCTCCTCGCCGGCTGCCGTTGTCCCCCATGCGCGCATCCTAGGGTGGAGGACCGTCGGTGACGTGGTCACGCACCAGCCCGGCCGCCAGGTCGAGGGTGCTCGGGTCCACGGCGGTGGGGGTCGACGCGGCGGCCCCGCCTGCGGCGAGCAGGACCTCACCTGCCTGCCACGACGTGATCGAGTCCTGCTCGGCCACGAGGGAGCCGACGGACGCCGGGTCGTACGGCAGCTCGAGTCGCGCGTACACGTCGGTGAGCACGGCGCGGACCGCCTCGAGGTCGTCGACCACCGCCAGCGCGCTGAACAGCCAGGCGTCGCGGACCACGCGCTGGGCGGTGCCGACGAGCTTCGCCACGCCGCGTGCGTTGACGCTGTGCTCGCCGGGGCAGTACTCGCCCGGCACAGGACCGACCCGGGCGTCGACGCCCAGCCCGGCGAGGCCGGCGGCACAGCGCCGTCCGTACGCCTCGAAGCGGTGCTGCATCCGGTCACCCGGCCCCACCTCGCGCCGGACGTGGTCCACCACGACCGATCGTGGCGTGTAGGCCACGGCGCGACCGCCCACGACGCGCACCGCCGTGTCGAAGCCGTGGTCGCGCGCCGCGGCGACGGCCGCCGCGAAGCCGGGGAGCCTGGTGTCCCGGCGCCCGAACACCACGGTGGCGGCGGCGGGGCTGTAGACCCGGTGCGCGGCGAGCAGCTCGCCCGCCGAGGCCTGTCGCAGGAGCGCGTGGGTGATGGCCAGCTCGTCGGCCTCGGTGCGCCCGAGGCGCCCGACGTGCAGCGGCTCAGACAAGCAGGGACAGGGGGTGGTGGAGGGCCTCGACGAGGGCACTCATCCATTGTGCGGCGAGGGCTCCGTCGATGGCGCGGTGGTCCGCCGAGAGCACGAGCTCCGCGACCGTGCGGACCACGACCTGGCCGTCCTCCACGACGGCCGTGGGACGACCTGCCCCGACGGCGAGGATGGCGGACTGCGGCGGGTTGATGATCGCGGAGAACTCGTCCACGCCGTACATGCCGAGGTTGGAGATGGTGATCGAGCCGCCCTCGAGGTCGCGCTGCTGCAGCGTCCCTGCGTTGGCCTGCTCGGCGAACGCCTTGACCTGCCGCGAGATCGCGGAGAGGGAGCTGGTCTCCACCTGGCGGAGCACCGGCGTCACCAGGCCCCGCTCGGAGGCGATGGCGACCGAGATGTCCACGTGGTCGAAGCGGCGGATCGCCTCGTCGGTCCAGATCACGTTGGCGTCGGGGACCTGCTGGTGGGCTGCGGCGATCGCGCGGATGAGGAAGTCGTTGACCGAGACCTTGGTCCCCGTGGACTCGACCAGCTGCGCGCGCAGCTCCAGCAGCGGATCGAGGGTGACGCTTCGCCTGACGTAGAAGTGCGGGACGTCCTGCTTGCTCTCGGTGAGGCGTCGGGCGATCGCCCGGCGGAGCCGGCTGTGCGGAACGTCGGTCCACGGGCCGTCGGTCGGGCCGTCGGTCGGGCCGTCGGTCGGGGCGTCGGTCGGGGCGGGCGCGGGCTCCGCGGCCGGCACCTCCGTGGCGCGGCTGGCGGCGATGAGGCCCTCGACGTCCCGCTTGCGGATGCGGCCTCTCGGCCCCGTGCCGACGAGTCCGTCGGTGGAGAGGCCGGCCTCGCGGAGCAGCTTGCGTGCGAGGGGGCTGGCGAAGACCCGAGTGGCCGGTGCGGGCGCGACAGCAGGCGCAACCTCAGGGGCGTCGACAGGCGAAGCGACAGGCGCAGCGGCGGGCGCAGCGCCGTAGCCGAGCTCCACGAGCGCGGCGTCGAGGTCGGTGCCGACGTCGGAGGACGAGCCGACCAGTGCCATCGGCAGGCCCACCTCGATCGTGGTGCCGGGTTCGACCAGGGCCTTGAGGAGCGTGCCGCCCTGCGGCGCCTCCATCTCGACCACGGCCTTCTCGGTCTCGATGACCGCGATGGGGTCACCGGTGGTGTAGTCGGTGCCGGGCTGGACGAGCCAGTCGGCGATGACGACCTCGGTCGCGCCAGCGGCGACCTCGGGGACCAGCAGGAGCTCCGGCATGGGTGTGTCCTTCGGGAGGGGGCGTGAATGAGGTGGTCAGGCCTGCGCGATGCGCCTGAGCGCGTCGACGACCTCGTCTGTCTTGGCGATGGCGGCGCGCTCGAGCACCTTGCTGATGCTCGGGGAGGCCTCGGCGCCGGTGACGCGCTCGACGGGGGCGTCGAGCCAGTCGAAGAGGCGGCGCTGGATCTCGTCGGCGAGCCAGCCGCCGTACGACGTGCCGACGGCGCCCTGCTCGACGATCAGGACCTGGTTGGTCTTGCGGACGCTGGCCTCGATCGTCTCCCAGTCGAGTGAGGCGCGGTCGAGCCAGCGTAGGTCGATGAGGTCGGCGGAGACGTCGACCTGGTCGAGGGCCTCGAGGCAGTGGTTGACCATGGTGAGGTAGGAGATGACCGTCAGGTCGTCGCCCGTGCGGCGTACGGCGGCCTTGCCGACCGGCAGCAGGTAGTCGAGGTCGTCGACCGGACCGGGGCCGGTCGACGTGTAGAGGTCGACGTGCTCCAGCACGACCACCGGGTCGTCGCAGGTGAGGGCGGTGTTCATGAGGCCGACGTAGTCGAAGGGCGTGGACGGCGCGACCACGCGCAGGCCGGGCGCGGTGGTGAGGATGCCGGCCGGGTCCATCGAGTGCTGGGATCCGTAGCCGGTGCCGGCCGCGAGCTTGCTGCGCAGCACGAACGGCACGGCCGACTCGCCCCCGAACATGTGGCGGGCCTTGGCGACCTGGTTGAAGAGCTGGTCGGCGGCGACCCACATGAAGTCGGCGTACATGAACTCCACGACGGGGCGGAAGCGACCGTCGAGGGCCATGCCGCCACCGAGGCCGGCGAAGGCGTTCTCGCTGATCGGTGTGCCGAGGACGCGGTCGGGGAAGAGCGCGAGCGGCTTCTTGGTGGCGCCGTTGGTGCCGCCCTTGAGGCCGTCGACGTCCTCGCCCATGACGACGATGCGCTCGTCGGTCTCCATGCGCCGCGCCATCACGTCGCTCACGACGTCGATGAAGCGACGCTGCGCGAGCTCGCCGCCGAAGGTGTCCTCGTCCTCGAAGCGGCTGCCCTCGAGCTCGGAGAGATCACCGCGCACGCCGACGTCGACGAAGTCGGTGTCGGGCCAGAGCGATCCGATGATGCGACGCTCCTTGGGCTTGCCCCCGGGGACGGGCTCGAGGAGCTGGTCGCCGATCTCCTGCATGGTCGTGTCGATCGCGTCGGTCATCGCGTCGATGTCGGCCTCGGTGGCGAGCTCGCGCGCGAGGACCTGGCGGCGGAGCTGGGCGATCGGGTCACGCGCCCGCCAGGACGCCTCCTCCTCCTTGTCGCGGTAGCCGAAGGCGGAGCCCGGGAAGGCGCCGTTCTGGTGGAAGAAGCGGTAGAGGTCGGCCTCCAGGATCGTGGGCCCCTTGCCGGCGCGCATGTGGTCGACCGCCTCGGTCATCGCTGTGTGGACGGCGAGGGCGTCCATGCCGTCCACGCGCCAGCTGGGGATGCCGAAGCCCGCGCCACGACCGGAGAGGCGGGGCTCGCCGGTCGCCTTGGCGACGTGGGTCGAGACGGCGTACTGGTTGTTCTCGATGAAGAACATCACCGGGAGCTTCCACGCTGCGGCGAGGTTGAAGGTCTCGAGGACGGACCCGATGTTGACGGCACCGTCGCCGAAGTAGGTCACCGACACCGCGTCGCTGCCCGAGTGCAGCATGTTCCACGCGAAGCCGGCGGCCTGCGGCACGCCACCGCCGACGATGGCGTTGGTGCCCATCGCGCCGGCCTCGCGCCACTGCAGGTGCATCGAGCCGCCGCGCCCGCGGCAGTAGCCGTCGGCCAGTCCGCAGATCTCGGCCAGCGTCTTGTGCAGGACCTCGCGGACCTCGGTGGTGATCTCCGGCAGGCCGGCGGACTTCGGCTCGAGCACGTGGCCGAAGGCCTTCGCGAGGAACTGGTGGTGACCGCGGTGCGAGCCGTTGACGAAGTCGTCGGAGCGCAGCGGCAGCACCGACCCGACCGCTCCGCCCTCCTGGCCCACGCTCGAGTGGGCGGGGCCGTGGATCAGGCCCTGGTTGGCCAGCTCGAGGACGTACTCCTCGAAGGATCGGATCCATTGCGCGCGCCCCAGGAGCTGGAGGAGGACCTGGGGGTCCGCCGCGGCCCAGTCGTCCTGGTCGACGGTCAGCTCCACCCAGGGCGCCGCCGGCGTGAGCTCGTGTCGCTTCGTCATTGGTCCTCCGACGATTGATCCATTGAAGACGGTTGCGCACCACTGCGAAGCGGTACAGACTGACCGTACGGCACTGAATGGATACATTGCAAGGAGTTCACGAGATGCGCGTCACACCTGTCCTCTCCGTCACGAGGGTCGACCACATCGGGATCACGGTCCCGGACCTCGCGGAGGCGCACGAGTTCTTCGTGGGGGTCCTGGGGTGCGAGTACCTGTACCGGCTCGGCCCCTACCGCGACGACGACGGACCGTGGATGCGCGAGCACCTCGACGTCGACGAGCGCGCCGTCATGGAGCGCCTGCACTTCTACCGGCTCGGGGGACAAGCCATCTTCGAGGTGTTCCAGTACGCCGCCGCCGGGCAGAGGCCCATCCCGCCGCGCAACAGCGACGTCGGGGGTCACCACGTCGCGGTCTACGTCGACGACCTCGACGCGTCCGTCGCGGCCCTCCGCGACGCCGGGATCCGCGTCCTCGGCGACCCGACCACGAGCCGCGGGCCGAGCGAGGGCCAGCGCTGGGTCTACTTCCTCAGCCCGTGGGGCATGCAGTTCGAACTAGTCTGCTACCCCGACGGCAAGGCGTACGACCGCGACCCGTCGGCATTCGCCTGAGAGGAGCATCGATGACCGAGACCGCCGGCTCCCGGGTCGCCAGCCAGCGGGTCGCCGAGGTGCTGCGCGAGCGCATCCTGTCGGGGCGGCTGCGTCCCGGCACCCGCATCAAGCAGGACGAGCTCGCCGAGGAGCTCGACACCAGCCGGATCCCGGTGCGTGAGGCGCTGCGCATCCTGGAGACCCGCGGCCTGGTCGAGGTGCGCTCCAACTCCGGCGCCTGGGTCGGGCAGATGGACCTGCACGACCTGACGATGAGCTATCAGATCCGCGAGCGCATCGAGCCGCTCCTGCTCGCCGACAGCATGCCCCGCCTCGGCGAGGAGGACGTCGCCGAGCTGCGCGACCTGCAGGCACGCATCGAGGCCAACGACGACCTGGAGACGTTCATGGTCCTGGACCGCGAGCTCCACTGGCGGACGTACGCCGGGCACCGCACGCCGCAGCTCGCCGCCATGGTCGAGCGGCTCTGGGACACCACCCAGCACTACCGGCGGGAGTTCGCGCGGCTGATGGGGGCTCGGGGCGCCTGGGCGGTCAATGCGGAGCACCGCCTTCTCGTGGACGCGATCGCCGCCCGCGACGAGGGCACCGCGAGCCGTGTCCTGGCGCTCCACATCCAGCGCACCCGCACCGAGCTGATGCGGCACCCTGAGGTCTTCACCGCCTCGACGGCGATCCCCTAGGCCTCCAGGTAGCGCGCGGTCGTGGCGTACGCGTCCCGCACCGCAGCCTCCACCGGCCGTCTGCGGTAGGACTCGCTGAGGATCTCGAGGCCCCACGGCCCCTCCCAGCCCATCGACCTGAGGGTGTCGATGAACTCCGCGACCGGGAAGTCGCCCTCCCCGCAGAGCGCCCGGCGCAGCACGGTGTCCTCGTAGCCGTCGCCGTGGGCCCGGGCGGGACCGTCGTTCAGCTCGACCGCACTGATGCGGTGGAGCGGCACCCGGGCGACCTCCTCCATCGTCGTGGAGCTGCGCACCAGGTGCCAGAGGTCGAGCATGAGCCCGGCGTTGGGATGGTCGGCCCGCTCCACGAGGTCCAGGGCGCTCGCCAGGGTGGAGATGTTGGCGAACGGCATGAACTCCAGGCTCACGACCGTCCCGGTCGTGGCGAAGGCCGTGGCCACCCGGTGCAGGTGCTCGGCGTAGCGGTCGAGGTCGTACGCGGATCCGTCCAGCGCCGGGCCGACCTTGAGCTCGTAGGCACCGAGCTGCTCGGCGGCGTCCAGGAGCAGCCGCATCGTCGCGTCCGATTCGGCCCGCTCGTCGTCCGGGAGCCACCAGTCGGTGAGGAACTCGAGCTCGACGTAGCGCAGCCCCGCGTCGTCGACGACCCGACGCAGGTCCGCCAGGGATCGCCCGCCGGCCAGGTAGGGGACCAGGTCGTGGTGCACGATCCCCACCCCCGCGAAGCCGGCCCGGGCCGCGAGCCGGACCCGCTCCTCGAGCGGCACCGGGCTCACCTCGAGCCCCGGCAACGGGGCCGCGTCGCCCGCAGTGGTCCAGCAGGCGGCGACGATCTCAGGACGCATGACTCAGTTGAGCGCGAACCCACCGCAGACGTTGAGCGCCTGTCCGGTGATGTTGTGGGCGAGCGGGGAGGCGAGGAACGCCGCGGCGGTGCCGATGTCCTCGGGCGTCTGCGGCCGACCCAGCGGGATCTGGTCCAGGACGCCCTGCCAGGCCTCCTCGGTGCTGATGCCCTGCGCCTCGGAGATCTCGGCGAGCTCGTCCTCCCACATCGCCGTACGGACCATGCCCGGGCACACGGCGTTGACACGGATGCCGGTGGGGCCCAGCTCGAGCGCGAGCGCCTGCGTGAAGCCGATGACGGCGAACTTGGTGGCCGAGTAGTGGGTCATGTTGGCCTTGCCCTGGCGCCCGGCGACCGAGGAGATGCTGATGATGCTGCCGCTCCCCTGCTCCTTCATGACGCGGGCGACCGCTCGGGTGGTCCGCTGCACGCCGGTGAGGTTCACCGCGATCATGGAGTCCCAGGTGCGGTCGGACATCTCGACGATGGGCGTCCGGCCGGACAGGCCGGCGTTGTTCACCAGGACGTCGATGCTGCCGAGCTCGGCCTTCACGTGCGCGGCGAGCGCATCGCTGGAGTCGGCGCTGGTGACGTCGTGACCGACGCCGATGGCGCGGATGCCTTCGGAGACGAGCCTGGCGGCCGTCTCCTGGGCCTTGGCCTCGTCGATGTCGGCGATGACGACCTGCGCCCCGAAGCGGCCGAGGGATCTGGCGATCCCCTCGCCGATGCCCTGGGCGGAGCCGGTGACGATGGCCACCTGGTCCTCGAGGAGGGGCAGGTCCTGCAGTTCGGTCATGGCTGTGTCTCTCCTGGTGGTCCGGTGCAGATCAGATGGTGGTGTAGCCGCCGTCGACGAGCATCTGGGTGCCCGTCACGAAGGACGCGTCGTCGGAGGCGAGGAAGGCGATGGCGGCGGCGACCTCGGAGGCCTCCCCCGCACGCGCCATGGGGGTGTCGTCGATGAGGCCCTGGGAGATGTCGCTGTCCTGGGCGACGGTCATCGGCGTCCAGATGAAGCCGGGGTGGACGGAGTTCACGCGGACGCCCTGGGCGGCGTACGTCGCCGCGGCGTTGCGCGTCATCATCGTGACCGCGCCCTTGGAGGCCTGGTAGGCCGCGACACCGCTGGTGCCGACGATGCCCCACATCGAGGAGACGTTGACGATCGCGCCGGAGCCCTGCGCGACCATGCCGGGCAGGACGGCCCTCATGCCGTGGAGCACGCTGGTCTGGTTGAGCCGGATGACCCGGTCCCAGGCCTCGAGATCGATGTCGGTGATGGTCTCGTAGGCGCCGACCGTCCCGGCGTTGTTGACCAGCACGTCGACCTGCCCGGCCCGGGCGACGACCGCCGCCCAGCTGTCCGGGTCGGTCACGTCGCCGTGGACGGAGGTGACGCCGGCGACCTGCTCCGACGGCTCGTTGAGGTCGACGCCGAGCACGGTGCCGCCCTCAACGGCGAGGCGGCGGACGGTCTCGAGGCCGATGCCCTGCGCGGCCCCGGTCACGATGCAGGTCCTGCCGCGGAAGCGGGTGGCGGTCATCGGGTGGTCTCCTCTGCCTCGGTCCGAAGGTGTTGCGCGACGGCGCTCTCGTCGTGGTCGGCGTACCCCGCCGCGACAGCTTCCTCCAGGACGGCCAGCGACCGCTCGCTCTGCGGGAGCCGGGCGCCGACGTCGGCGGCGAGCCGGAGGGCGTACGTGAGGTCCTTCGCGGCGAGCTCGAGCCGGAACGCGACCGGCACAACGTCCGGGCGCTCGAAGGCGTCGCGCCGGTAGTGGACGAAGGGTGCGGCGACCGCGCTGCGGGCGAAGACGTCGTAGGCCAGCTCGCGCGCGATGCCGCTGCGTTCCGCGAGGACCAAGGCCTCGCTCAAGGCCCCGTTGAGGCCATGGACGACCGTGTTGACGGCCAGCTTCATGGCTGCGCCGGCACCGTTCGCGCCGAGGTGCACCGGCGTGCCGAGCGCCTCGAGCACGGGCTTTGCGGCAGCGAACGTGGCCGGGTCGCCGCCCACCATGAGGGTGAGCTCCCCGGCGCTGGCCGCAGCGACGCTGCCCGAGACGGGTGCGTCGAGGAACGAAGCGCCGGCCTCCCGCACGGCCGCGGCCAGCAGTGCGGACGTGGTCGTGGTGACCGTGCTCATGTCCAGGACGACCGCGGAGGGGCGCACGGCCCCGAGCGTGCCGTCTGGCCCGGTGTGCACGGCGGTCACCACCTCGTCGTTGGCCAGCATCGACACGACGAAGTCCGCCGCGCCGGCCGCCTCGGCGGGGGTGTCGGCGACAGCACCACCATGGTCGCGGACGAACGCCTCGGCGACGTCGCGCGACCGGTTCCAGACGGTGACGTCGTGCCCGGCGGCCAGCAGGTTGGCAGCCATCGGGGCGCCCATGCGCCCGAGGCCGAGGAACGCGATAGTGCTCACAGGTCGACCGCCAGGTACTTGGTCTCCAGGAACTCGTGGATGCCGGCGAACCCGCCCTCGCGACCGAGGCCGGACTCCTTCATCCCCCCGAACGGCGCGGCGGGGTCGGAGGCGACGCCGCGGTTGATGGCGACCATGCCGCTCTCCAACCGCCTCGCCACCCGGATGCCCTCACCCGCGTCGGCGGCGAAGACGTAGGAGATGAGCCCGAAGTCGGTGTCGTTGGCCATCTCCACCGCCTGGTCGGTGCTCTCGACCGTCACGATCGGGGCGACCGGACCGAAGATCTCCTCCCTGGTCAGGGTCTGGCCGTGGACGACGTCGCGCACCACGTAGGGGGAGATGAAGGCACCTGTCGCGGGCGCCTCGGACACGGCGCCGGGGCGGCCGCCCTCCTCGGCCGCCTTCTCGATGAGACCGAGGACCTTGTCACGCTCCCTGGTGCTGACGAGCGCGCCGAGGTCGTTGGCCGGGTTCAGGCCGCTGCCGATGCGCAACGCACCGAGTGCCCGCTCGAAGGAGTCGGTGAACTCCGTGGCCAGCGACTCGTGGACGTAGAAGCGGTTGGCGGCCGTGCAGGCGGACCCGCCGTTGCGCATCTTGGCGACCATCGCGCCGTCGACGGCCTTGTCGACGTCGGCCCCCTCGAGCACGAGCAGGGGCGCGTTGCCGCCGAGCTCCATCGACGAGGGCAGGGCGCGGGTGGCGGTCTGCGCGAGCAACAGCTTGCCGATCGGGGTCGATCCCGTGAAGGACAGGGTCGCCGTACGCCGGTCCGCGAGGACCGCCTCGGACACGGGTCCCGGCTCGGACGTGGTGATGACGTTGACCACCCCGGCCGGCACACCCGCTCGACGCAGGACCTCGGCCACCCACAGCGCCGTGAGCGGCGTCTCCGCTGCGGGCTTGAGCACCGCGGTGCACCCCGCCGCGAGGGCGGGTGCGAGCTTGCGGGTCGCCATGGCAGCGGGGAAGTTCCACGGCGTGATCATGTAGGCGACGCCCATCGGCTGGTGGTCGACGATGATCGTCTTGTCGCCGTTGGGTGCCAGCCGGAAGTCACCGGGCACCCGGGAGGCCTCCTCGCTGAACCAGCGGAAGAACTCGGCGGCGTACGTCGCCTCCCCCATCGCGTCGCTCCACGCCTTGCCGTTCTCGAGCACGATGAGGCGGGCACACTGCTCGAGCTCGGCCGACATGATCTCGTAGGCGCGACGCAGCACCTCGGCCCGGAACCGGGGCGCGGTGGCGGCCCACGGTCCGAACGCCCGGTGGGCGGACGCGACGGCCTCGAGGGCCTCGGGGACGGTGGCGTCCGAGACCCGGGCGAGCGGGCTCCCCGTGGCCGGGTCGTCCACCTCGAGCGTGCGGTCGGTGGAGACCCACTCCCCGTCGATGAGCAGCCCGGTGGGGACCTCGGCCAGGAACGAGTCCTGCAGCTGGGTCACTGGATCACGATCCCGCCGTCGATCATCAGGAGCTGGCCGGTCATGTAGTCGCTGTCCGGGCTGGCGAGGAAGGCGGCGGTGCCGACAACGTCCTCGGGGTAGGAGTAGCGCTTCATGAGGATCATGTTCTCGGCGAGGGAGTCCATGGACTCGCCGATCTTGTCGAACTTGCCGATCTCCACGAGCTCACGGTCGAGCTGCTCCCACATCTCGGTGCGTACGACCCCCGGTCCGTAGCCGTTGACGGTGATTCCGTACTCCCAGAGCGACTTCGCCCCGCCCTTGATGAGGGCGAGCACTGCGTGCTTCGACGCGCCGTAGACCACGACGTCGTCAAAGGTCTCCCGCGACAGGATGGAGCCGACGTTGATGATCTTGTACGGGAAGTGCTGCTTGCCCTGCGCCTTCATCTGGCGGGCTGCGGCCTGCATGCAGTTGAGGGTCCCCCATGTGTTGACGCCCATGATCTTCTCGTAGTTCTCACGGGTGATGTCGAGGAAGAACAGCGGATTGTTGATGCCGGCATTGTTGAGCAGCACGTTGATGCTGCCGAACGACTTCACCGTGTGGGCGACGGCCGCGGCGGCGTCCTCCTCGCTGGTGACGTCAAGCTTGATGTGTGTCGCCTTGCCGTTCCCCGCGGAGTTGATCTCGCCAGCGACCTTCTCGACGCCCTCGACGTTCACGTCACCGAGGCAGACGTTGGCGCCCTGGGCGGCGTAGTCGAGGGCGACGGCGGCGCCCATGCCCTGGGCGGCGCCGGTGATGAGGATGTTCTTGCCGGCGAGTCGGGTGGTGTCCACGAGGGGCTCCTGTCGGTGGTGGGTGATCGATGGGGGTGGTCAGCAGGGAGGTTCAGTAGGGGTTGGTGACGAAGAGCTCCTGCGCCGGGAACAGCGTGAGCACCCGGGGCCCGTCCTCGGTGATCACGATCTCCTCCTCGATGCGCGCGGCGGAGAAGCCGTCGGCGGCGGGGCAGTAGGTCTCCAGCGCGAAGACCATGCCGACCTGCAGCTCGACCGGCTCCTTCATCGAGTTGAGCCGGGAGATGATCGGGCGCTCGTGCAGGCCGAGGCCGAGGCCGTGCGCGAACTGGAGACCGAAGGCCTCCATCTCGCTGCCGAAGCCGATGTCCTCTGCCGTGGGCAGCAACGCGGCCACCTCGTCGGTGCCGACGCCGGCCTTGATGCCGTCGATGCCCCGGTCCATCCACTCGCGGGCGCGGGTGTACGCGTCGCGCTGCGCCGGCGTCGAGCTGCCGACCGCGAAGGTGCGGTAGTAGCAGGTGCGGTAGCCGTTGAAGGAGTGGATGATGTCGAAGAACGCCTGGTCGCCGGGCCGGATGATCCGGTCGGTGAAGTTGTGGGGGTGCGGGTTGCACCGCTCCCCCGAGATCGCGTTGACGGCCTCCACCTGGTCCGAGCCGAGCTCGTAGAGCCGCTGGTTGGCCATGGCGACGATCTCGTTCTCCCGGACGCCCGGCTTCAGCGCCTCGGTGATGTCCTGGTAGACCCCGTCGACCATGGCGGCCGCCTGGTTGAGCAGCAGGATCTCGTCGAAGGACTTGATGCAGCGCGCGTCCAGCATCGACTGCTGGGCGTCCACCACGCGCAGGCCCTGGCGCTCCATCTCGAAGAGGAACGGCGGCTCGACGATGTCGATGCCGACCGGCATGTCCGCCACGCCGGCCTCGACGAGGAGGGACTTGATCTCCTTGATCGCCGACTCCATCAGACCGACGGAGGGAGCGACCGCGCCCCGGAAGCCGAGGAAGCCCGCGCGGTAGTTGTCCTCCGGCGTCCACTGCGAGTAGAGCTTGTGGTGCTTGACCGCGGACCCGAAGTCCCAGAGCACCGGCTCCTTCCCGCGGGCCAGGAGCGTGTACCTGATCATCTTGTCGCCGAGGGCGCCGCCGATCCAGGTCTGGGTCGTGTAGCGGATGTTGTAGAAGTCGAAGAGCAGGAAGGCGCCGCACTCGCTGGCCTCGAGCGCCGCCTTCGCCCGGTCGAGCCGGTAGGCGCGGAGCCGGTCGAAGTCGACGCGGGCCTCGTAGTCGACACCCATGTGGCCCGGTGCCGGGACGGGGCGGCCGCCGAAGTCGAGGCGCGGGACCTCGATCCCGGGTGCCTGCTGGGGAATGGTGATGCTCACGGTGGTCTCTCTCAGAGCTGGGGGCACGAGGCCGGGGGCGGCACGGGGGAATCCAGCCCCCGGCCTCGTACGGATGGGGCGATCACCAGTTGGGGGTGACCTCGGCGTCCGACGCGTTGGCCTCGGTGACCTTCACCGACGGCATGAACAGGTCGCCGTCGACCTCCTCGCCGTCGAGCACCTTCGCCGCGAGGGTGACGGCGTTCTCGCCGTCCCAGGCCGAGGACTGGAAGACCGTGCCGTCGAGCTCGCCGTTGACGACCAGCGGGTTGCCCAGCTTGGTGTTGCCGATCGAGGTGATGAGCATCTTCTTGACGTCGAGGCCCTGCGACTTCAGCGCGTCGATGGCGCCCGCGACCATGGTGTCGTCGGCGGCGTAGATGCCCTGGACGTTCTTCGCGCCCGCCGCGGTGAGCATCTCGGACGTCACCGTCTGCGAGTCGTCCTTGTTCCAGTCACCGGGCTGCGAGGCGATGATCTTCACGTTGGGGCAGTTCTTCTCGATCGTCTCCTCGAAGCCGGCCTTGCGGTTGATCGCGGTCGTGTTGCCGGTCAGGCCCTCGACCTGGAGGATGTTGATGTCCTTGCCCTCGGCGAGCTCGCACATGATCTCGGCCGAGGCGGCGCCCTGGCCGTACGTGTCCGGGCCGGAGTAGCCGGCGGTCAGGCTCTTGTCCTCCTCCTTGACGTCGGAGTTCGTGACCGTCACCGGGATGCCGGCCGCCTTGGCGCGCTCGAGGCAGGGCCGCACGGTGTCGGCGACGGCGGGCCACAGGATGATCAGGTCCGGCCGGGCCGCGACGGCGACCTGGCAGTCGCTGGCCTGCTTGTCGGCGTCGTACTGCGAGTTGGTGATGGTCAGCTCGAGGCCCTCCTTGTCGGCCTCGGCCTTCATCGCCTTGAGGTACTCGGTGCCGTACGGCTGGTCGGTGCCCTGCGGCAGGAGCGCGTAGACCTTCGTGCCGCCGTCGGCCGCGCTGTTGGCGCTGTCGGAGCCGCAGGCGGAGAGTGCCGACGCGGCGAACAGGAGGGTCATCAGTGCGGCTGCGGTGCGGGTGCTGCGCATGGGGGTGTTCCTTTCGGTGATCACGTGAGCCCACGGTCGGTCGACCGGGCACGGACTCCGTGGAGGGAGGTGCGGAGGGAGGAGCGGGCTGCCCTGAGGCTGGCTGGGTCGGTCATGACCGCGAGGAGCAGGACCCCGCCGATGTAGATCTGCTGGATGTCGACCTGCACGCCGGTGAGGGTGAGGCCGACCTCCAGGGTTCCGAGAGAGAGGGCCCCGATCAGGGTGCCGAGGATGGAGCCACGCCCTCCGGTGAGGGCGACGCCGCCGATGATGGCTGCGGCGATGCTGGAGAGGAGCACGGTCGAGCCGGCGGTGGGGTCCGCCGCGGTGCGCTCCAGGGTGTCGATCGCGCCGGCGCCGGCGGCGATGACGCTGCACATGACGAAGCCGGTGACCAGGCGCCGGTCGACGGGGATGCCTGCGTCCCGCGCCGCCTGCCGGTTGCCGCCGACGGCGTAGAACTCGCGACCTGCGCGCACCCGGGTCAGGAACATGTGCAGGAGCAGGAAGGTGAGGACGAAGATCACGATGCGCGGCGTCAGGGGTCCCAGGATCGGGAGCCCGAACTGGATGGCGAAGGTGATGTTCTCGAGCGGGATCGGCCTGGAGCCCGAGATGACGATCGCGAGGCCCTTCAGCACGAACAGCATGCCCAGGGTGGCGATGAAGGAGTTGATCCCGACCTTGACCACGAAGAAGGCGTTGACCAGTCCGACGACCACGCCGGTGCCCAGCGCGAGGAGGACCCCGAGGGCGACGTTGTCCGTCTGTGCCATCACCACACCGGCGAGGACGACTGTGCTGGCCACGCTCAGGTCGAGCTCGCCCATGAGGATGACCACCGTCAGGCCGAGGGCGACGAGGCCCACGAGCGCGACGCGGCTCAGGGTGACCGGGTAGGCGGAGAAGACCAGGGGCTCCATGACCAGCGCCACCACGAGGACCACCGCGAGCAGCGCCACAGCGCGACCCTCGGTGCGGCGACCGAGCGTGCGGCGTAGCCGGTCGGCGCGGGTGGTGACGGGGGCGTCGCCGAAGCTGATGCCGTGGGTGGTGCTCATTTCTTGCTCACCTTCCTGGCGAGGGCGTCGACGGACACGGCGAGGACGATGAGGGAGCCGATGGCGACCTGCTGCCACCCGAAGCCGACGCCGGAGAGGACGAGGACGTTGGTCAGGACGCTGACGAAGATGACGCCCAGGACCGTGCGCAGGACGCTTCCCTTGCCGCCGAAGACGCTGGTGCCGCCGATGATGATGGCCGCGAGGGCACGGAAGTCGTACCCGTCGGACATGGAGCTGACGGCGGTGTTGGAGTAGGCGGCGAGCACGAACCCGGCGACGGTGGCGGCGAAGGCGGTGATGAGGAAGGCGCCGACCACGACGACCGGGGTGTTGACCCCGCTCAGCCGGGTGGCCTCCTTGTTGCTGCCGAAGGCGCGCACCACGAAGCCGAAGTTCGTGCGGCTCAGCAGGAAGCCCAGGACGAGCGCCACCACCACCAGCACGATCGCGGAGATGGGGACGGCGCCGACCTTGATGTCGCCGAACGTGGCGATCGTGCCGCCTCGGGGGCCGAAGTAGATGCTGCCGCCCGACAGCCAGCGCAACAGGCCGAGGCCTATGTAGGTGGTCGAGAGGGTGACGATGACGGCGTTGGCCTTGAAGTAGCCGACGGCGACCCCGTTGACCAGCCCGTAGACGACCGAGACGGCCAGCGCGAGGAGGATCGCGAGCGGGATGCTGTGGGAGTTGCTGACGCCGATGAGGATGACTGCACCCGTGGCGACCTGCGCCACCACGGACAGGTCCAGGTAGTTGCCGCTGATGACGACGAAGGTCATGCCCACGGCGACGATCCCGATGGGTGCGGCCCGGTGGAAGACGTCCGCGATGTTCACCGCCGACGCGAAGCCGTCGACGAACAGGAGGGAGGCGAGGATGAGGACGGCCGTGAAGACCACGATCCCTCGCTCCGCCGCCCACAGCAGTGCCTTGGCAGCAGTGGAAGGGCCGTCGGGTTCGGCCTGGGCGGCGGCCGTCGGCGCAGCCACCGGGGGGGACTCGGTGAGCTGGTTCATGACGAGGTGACCATGCTTTCTCCTGCGGCGAGGGACATGACGCTCCGCTCGTCGGCCTCGTCGCGGGCGAGGGTGCCCGCGATCTGGCCGTCGCGGACCACGTGGATGACGTCCGAGAGATCCAGGAGCTCGGGAAGGTCGGAGCTGATGACCAGGACGGCGGTGCCCTCGTCCGCGAGCTCGCGCACGAGGCGGTGGATCTCCGCCTTGGCGCCGACGTCCACACCGCGGGTCGGCTCGTCGAGCACGATCACGCGCGGGCGGAGGCCCAGCCACTTGGCGATGACGACCTTCTGCTGGTTGCCACCGCTGTAGTCGCCCGCGTCGCGCTTGACGTTCGGCGGGCGCAGCCCGACGGTGTCCGCGAGCGCGCTGGCGAAGGCCTGCTGCCTGGCCGGGCTGGTCACGCCGGCCCGGGAGATCGCGCGGCGGTTGGGAAGGGCGATGTTGTCGCTGACCGACATGCTCAGCGCCAGGCCGTCCTGGCGTCGCTCCTCGGGGACGAACGCGATGCCGTGGCGGACCGCCGACTGGTAGCTGCCGACGCGACGCACGCGGCCGTCGACGAGGACCGTGACGTCCCCGCCCGTCCGCAGGTCGACCCCCAGCATCGCGCGGACGAGCTCGCTGCGCCCGGCGCCGACGAGCCCGCCGAGGCCGACGATCTCCCCGGCGCGTACGTCGAGGTCGATGCCGCGCACCTTCGGTGCGGTGATGCCTCGGGCGGACAGGACGACGGCGCCGGGGTTGCTCTCCCGGACCACGCCGAGGTCCTGCTTGAGCTCGCGGCCCACCATCTTGTCGACGAGGCCGTCGGGGGTGGTGTCCGCGATGTCCGCCGTGTCGATGTGCCGGCCGTCGCGGAGCACGGTGACGCGCTCGCAGATGGCGAAGATCTCGGGCAGCCGGTGCGAGATGTAGACGATCGCCAGGCCACCTCGGGCCAGCCGCTGCAGCATCTCGAGCAGGTAGTCGGTCTCGGCGGGGGTCAGCGTGGCGGTGGGCTCGTCCAGGATGAGCACTCGCGGCTTGCGGGCCACGGCGCGGGCGATCTCGATGAACTGGCGCAGGGACACCGAGAGCCGCGAGACCGGCTCGTCGAGGTCGATCGAGACACCGATCTCCTCGAGCGCCGCCCCGGCGTAGCGCTGCATCTCCTTGCGGCTGATCGCGCCGCCACGGGTCGGGAACGCGCCGAGCATGATGTTCTCCGCGACGGTCATCTCCGGCACGAGGCTGAGCTCCTGGTGGACCAGGGCGATCCCGGCGTCGAGCGCGGCGCGGGTGCCGCCCTCGAGGGGCTGTCCGTCGACCAGGACGGTGCCCTCGGTGGGCTCCAGGATCCCGGCGAGGATGCGCATCAGGGTCGACTTGCCGGCGCCGTTCTCACCGACGAGCGCGTAGATCTCTCCCGCGCGCACCGAGACGCTCACGCCGTCGAGTGCGACCGCGCCGCCGAACCGCTTGACGATCGAGTCGGCCTCGATCACCACGGGCCCGACCGTTGAGGACTGGTCGTCGCTCACGCCGTGCTCCTTCCGTTTGGAACGTTGAGTGACCACTGTCATGTGGTAGACGTCACAAACGAAGAACGTACACTAGGAGTGCACGCTAGGGAACCCCTAAAGAGAACACTTCTGATCAAACGTTCTCTCTGACAGAACAGAGATCAATGACCGCGCCGGCCGCCGTCGAGCGAGAGGTGGCCGTCCTCGGCGGACTCGGCGCCCGACCGGGGTGAGTCGAGGATGAACCACACCGCGCGGACCTCCTCGGGCGTGCTGTTCCAGAACCGGTGCGGGACGACGGAGTCGAAGGCGATCGAGTCGCCCGCGTGCAGCACCGTGGTCTCGAAGCCCACCTGGACGGTGAGGCTGCCCGACACGACGAGGCCGTACTCGCGACTGGAGTGCTGGATGAAGTCGATCGTGCGGCCGCCGCCCTCCGGAGCGGGCGGATAGACCACCTCGATGAACTCGGCACCGTTCTCCGGTCGCGGCGTGAGCCGCTCCCACCGCGTCCCTCCGGCCAGCGGGAGGGTCGGACGCTCGGGTGCTCGCAGGACGATCCCGCCCGACACCAGGGGGTCGAACGTGCCGTGCCTGCCCGTGCCGGGGCTCGTCCCGGCCGCGGACGGGTCCGACGCCGACGGCACCTCGGCAACGGGTGACACGTCGTCGAACAGGCTGTCCATGGAGATCTCGAGCTCGCTGACCACGTTGTAGAGGGCCCGGACGCTGAACGACGCCAGGCCCCTCTCGACCTGGGAGACGTGGCTGGCGGACACCTCCACGCGACGCGCGAGCTCGCGGACGCTGATCCCAGCTGCCTCACGTGCCGTACGGATGCGGTCCCCGATCGCGATCCACTCGGCGGTCGATGCCTGGTTCTCTGTCACGTCTGCACCCTCTGGCCTGTTCTCACTCAATGCACGGTCAGTGTGCACACACCATACGCGCGAACGAGGACTGTGCACACCGACGACCTCTGCTAGCGTCACCGCCGTCCACACGGGAGTCCGCGGAAGCGGGCTGAGAGGGAGCTGGAACCGCTCCGACCGTCGTACCTGATCCGGGTCATGCCGGCGAAGGAAGTGAGTTCCCCATGGCTCTGCCACGCATGTTCTGCCTGGTCTCCTCGACCGACGACCTGTCCCTGCTGTCCGAGCTCGCCGAGGTCGGGGTCGAGGGCTTCCAGGTCCGCGACAAGGACGTCACCACGCGCGAGCTCGTCGAGCTGACCCGCGTCGTGCAGGCGGCCGTACGCCCCGCCGGCGCGATGGTCGTGGTCGACGACCGGCTCGACGTGGCGCTCGCGACCGGCGCCGACGGCGTGCACCTCGGCACCGAGGACCTGCCCGTCGAGCTCGCGACGCGGGCGGCACCGCACCTGGTCGTCGGCGCGACCTGCCGCGACCGGGCGGACGTCGAGCGTGCCGCGGCGGCCGGGGCGGCGTACGCCGGCTTCGGTCCGGTGTTCGCGACCTCGAGCAAGGCGGGCCTGCCGGACCCCCTGGGACCTGCCGCGGTCACCGCCGCCGGCGGCGTGCTGCCGCTGGTGGCCATCGGCGGGATCTCCGCCGGCCGGGTGGCGGAGGTCCTCGACGCAGGGGCCTACGGCGTCGCGGCGCTGGGCGCCATCTGGCGCGAACCCGATCCGCTCCGGGCAGCGAAGGAGCTGGTGCGGGAGCTCGGCTGATGCGCGTGCACGTCCTCGGTGCCGGCATCGTCGGGCTCGCCTGTGCCGAGGAGCTCGTGGCCCGCGGCCACGACGTCACGGTCGTCGACCCGGCACCCGGCAGCGGTGCGTCGGCCGTCGCGGCCGGGATGCTGTCGCCGGGCGGGGAGGCCTGGTACGGCGAGCCGGACGTCCACCGGCTGGGTGTCGCGAGCGCGCGCCTGTGGCCGGCGTACGCCGCGCGGCTGGGCGTGCCGCTGCACGACCGCGGGACCCTGCTGGTGGGCCACCACGCGGCGGACCGGCACGACGTCGAGCGGCAGGCCGAGGTGCTGGCAACCCTGGGCGTCGACGTCGACGTGCTCACGTCCGCGCAGGTCCGCCGGCTCGAGCCGGCGCTGGGTCGGGTCGCCGGTGGCCTCGCGCTCCGCGACCGTGCCGTCGATCCGCGGGCCGTGGTCACCGCGCTGCTCCGGCGTCTCGGCGAGCGGGTCCACGCCCGCTCCCCGCTCGGCGACGCGGACGCCCTCGTCGTCGCCACCGGCTCCCGCCTCCCGGCGCCGTGGACGACGCTCGTGCGAGGCGTACGCGGGGAGGTCGTCCGGCTCCGGACCGACGACCCGCCGCGTCACGTCGTGCGTGGCTGGGTGGGCGGCGAGCCGGTCTACGTGGTGCCACGGTCCGGCGGCGAGGTGGTCGTCGGCGCGACCGTCGAGGAGCACGACACCGACCCCGTGCCGACGGCCGGCGGCGTGGTGCGGCTGCTGCGGGCGGCGCGCGTCCTGCTGCCGTCGCTCGACCGGGCGGAGCTGCTGGCCTGCGAGGCCCGCGACCGGCCGGCGACCCCGGACCACCTGCCGCTGGTCGGGCCCACCGGCGACCCCGGGACCTTCCTGGCTGCCGGCCACTTCCGCCACGGAGTGCTCCTCGCTCCCCTCACCGCACGGCTCCTCGCCGACGCGGTCGACGGGGCCGACCCCGATCCCGCCGTCGACCCCCGACGGCTCGACCCTGGAGGACCGCAGTGCACCTGACCCTCAACGGCGCCGCCCACGTCGCCGACGTCACCACCCTGCTCGAGCTCGTCGGGCCTATCCCCGACGGCCACGCCGTCGCGGTCAACCACGAGGTCGTGCCCCGCGCCGAGCACGGCACCCGGCTGCTGGTCGACGGCGACGTCGTCGACGTGGTGACGGCGGTGGCCGGCGGATGACCTCTCCGATGACCGGTCTGGTGATCGCCGGCCGGACCCTGTCGTCCCGGCTCTTCCTCGGCACGGGCGGGCTCCCGCGCCCCGACCTCGTCGCGCCGGTCCTGGATGCGGCGCGGCCCGGTCTGGTGACGGTCAGCGTGCGGCGTACGTCGAGCTCCGCGCCCGGCGGTCTGCTGGCGCAGCTGGTCGAGGCCGGGATCCCGGTCCTGCCCAACACGGCCGGCTGCCTGTCGGCGCGTGAGGCCGTGACGACCGCCGAGCTGGCCCGGGAGGCGCTGGGCACCGACTGGGTGAAGCTCGAGGTGATCGGCGACGAGACCAGCCTGCTGCCCGACGCCGTCGAGCTGGTCGAGGCCGCCGCCGAGCTCGTGGCACGGGGCTTCACGGTGCTGCCCTACGCCACCGCCGACCCGGTGCTCGCCCGCCGCCTCGCCGACGTCGGCTGCGCGGCGGTGATGCCGCTGGGGTCCCCGATCGGCTCCGGGCTGGGCATCCTCGACCCGTACGCCATCGAGGCCGTCGTGGCAGCCGTCGACGTACCGGTCGTCCTCGACGCGGGGATCGGCACCGCCTCCGATGCGGCGCTGGCGATGGAGCTCGGCTGCGACGCGGTCCTCGCCGCCACGGCGGTGACGCGCGCGGCGGACCCGGTCGCGATGGCCCGAGCGCTCCGCCTGGCCGTCGAGGCCGGGGCTGCCGCTCGGGGAGCGGGCCGGGTCCCGCGCCGTACGACCGCGCGCTCGGCCAGCCCGCTCGCGGGGAGGATCGCGTGATCCCCCGGCTGGTCCTGCTGACCGACCGGTCGCAGCTGAGGCTCGGCCGCGGCCTCGTCCGCACGGTGCGGGAGTGCGTCGACGCCGGTCTGGCGGCGGTGGTGGTGCGCGAGCACGACCTCGAGCCCGGTCAGCGGCAGGCCCTTGTCGCCGACCTCGCGGCGATCGACGGGCTCACCGTGATCTCCTCGCGGATCCCCGACGACTCCGCCGACGGCCTGCACGTCGCGGCCCACCAGCCCGCCCCCGCCGAGGGCTGCTGGGGCAGGTCGTGCCACTCCCGCGCCGACGTCACCGGGGCGGCCGAGCAGGGCGCGTCCTGGGTGACCCTGTCGCCGTACGCCGCCAGCGCCAGCAAGCCGGGGCACGGCCCCGCGCTCCCGGCATCAGCCTTCGCAGGGCACCCGCTGCCGGTGCTCGCCCTGGCCGGGGTCGACGCCGCCAACGCGGCATCCGCCGTCGCGGCCGGCGCCCACGGAGTCGCGGTGATGGGAGCGGTGATGCGGGCCGCCGACCCGGCCGCCGTCGTCGCCGACCTGCTGCGGGACCTCCCGTGCTGACCCCGCCCGTGGTGCTGGCCGTGGCCGGCACCGACAGCGGCGGTGCCGCGGGACTCGCTGCCGACCTGGCGACGATCGGGCACCTCGGCTGCCACGCCGCCTGCACCGTCACGGCGGTGACCGCGCAGGACACCACCGGCGTCCACGCGATCCACGAGCTGCCCGTCGAGGCCGTCGCGCAGCAGCTGGACGCGGTCCTCGGCGACCTCCCGGTCGCGGTCGTGAAGACCGGGATGCTCGGCACGCCCGACGTCGTCCGCCTGGTCACCGACCGGCTCGGCCACCTCCCCGTCGTGGTGGACCCGGTCCTCGCCGCCACCAGCGGCGCGGTGCTCGGCGACCGCGGCGTCGCGGCGGCGTACGTCGACCACCTGCTCCCGGCGGCGCTGGTCGCCACGCCCAACCTCGACGAGGCCCGCACCCTCGCGGGTCGCGACGGTCCCGCGCCCGAGCTGGCCGCGCGGCTCGCCGACCTCGGCTGCGCGGTGGTGCTGACCGGCGGCCCCGAGTGGCGCCCCGGGTCGCCCGCCGCGACGTGCACCGACTGGTTGTGCGAGCCCGGAGCCGCCGCGACGGCGCTGCGGCACCGGGCCGTCGCCACCACCGCCGACCACGGCACCGGGTGCACCTACGCCAGCGCGCTCGCCGCGCGGATCGCCCACGGCGACGCCCTCACCGACGCCGCCCGCACCGCGGCGGCGTACGTCTCGGGCCGTCTTTCAGACAGCAGCGGCTGGCGGCTCGGGCGCGGCCGCGGCCCCGTCTCCCACCTGTCCCCCACCCTCTCCCCCCACCTCCAGGAGGAACCCGCATGACCGTCCACCCCGCCCACGAGCGCGTGCTCACCGGCCCCCTCGGCGTGCCGGTCACGCGCGTCCGGCTGACCAACGGCGAGACCTTCGACCGCTACTGCACCTCCGGCCCGGGCTCCGACCCGGCGACCGGCCTGGCCCCGTTGCGCGGCGAGTGGATCGCCGCCCGCGACGACACCGAGGAGTACGCCGGACGCGCGACCGAGCTGCTCGACAACGGCCGCTCCGCCGTACGCCGCGGCAGCGCACGGGAGGAGTGGCCGGGCAGCCGCCGTCCGCCGCTCCGGACGCGCGCCGGCCGCATCGTCACCCAGCTCCACTACGCCCGCCAGGGGATCGTCACGCCGGAGATGGAGTACGTCGCCGCGCGCGAGGGCTGCGACGTCGAGCTGGTGCGCAGCGAGGTCGCCGCCGGGCGGGCGATCATCCCCGCCAACGTCAACCACCCCGAGAGCGAGCCGATGGTCATCGGTCGCCGCTTCCTGGTGAAGGTCAACGCCAACATCGGCAACTCCGCCGTGACTTCCTCGATCGCCGAGGAGGTCGACAAGCTCACCTGGGCGACGACCTGGGGCGCGGACACCGTCATGGACCTCTCCACCGGCGAGGACATCCACACCACGCGCGAGTGGATCCTGCGCAGCTCGCCCGTCCCGATCGGCACCGTCCCGCTCTACCAGGCGCTGGAGAAGGTCGGCGGCGAGGCGGACCGGCTCACGTGGGAGGTGTTCCGCGACACCGTGGTCGAGCAGTGCGAGCAGGGCGTCGACTACATGACGATCCACGCCGGCGTGCTGCTGCGACACGTGCCGCTCACGGCCCGGCGGGTCACCGGGATCGTGTCCCGTGGCGGGTCGATCATGGCCGGCTGGTGCCTGGCGCACCACGAGGAGAACTTCCTCTTCACCCACTTCGACGAGCTGTGCGAGATCTTCGCGGCCTACGACGTCGCGTTCTCCCTCGGCGACGGCCTGCGCCCCGGCAGCGTCGCCGACGCCAACGACGCGGCCCAGCTCGCGGAGCTGCGCACCCTCGCCGACCTCACCGCGCGGGCGTGGGAGCACGACGTCCAGGTGATGGTGGAGGGCCCCGGGCACGTGCCGCTCGACCTGGTGGAGGAGAACGTACGCCTCCAGCAGGAGTGGTGCCACGGCGCGCCGTTCTACACGCTCGGCCCCCTGGCCACCGACGTCGCGCCGGGCTACGACCACATCACCAGCGCCATCGGCGCCGCCGCGATCGCCATGCACGGCACGGCGATGCTCTGCTACGTCACGCCCAAGGAGCACCTCGGCCTCCCCAACCGCGACGACGTGAAGACCGGCGTCATCACCTACAAGCTGGCCGCGCACGCCGCCGACGTCGCCAAGGGCCACCCCGGCGCCCGCGAGTGGGACGACGCGCTGAGCCGGGCCCGGTTCGAGTTCCGCTGGCACGACCAGTTCGCGCTGTCGCTCGACCCACCGACCGCGGAGTCGTTCCACGACGAGACCCTCCCGGCCGAGGGCGCCAAGACCGCCCACTTCTGCTCGATGTGCGGCCCGAAGTTCTGCTCGATGCGGATCAGCCAGGACGTGCGGGATCGCTTCGCGGAGAAGTCGGCGGAGTTCCTGGAGCTCGGCGGGACGGTGTACGTCGAGGGGTGAGTTCCTCGAGCGGTTGGGGCCTACCGTGGGACCCCCGTCGACCGGAGGTGACGACTGTGGCCCGTCCGATGCCCCTGCCCGAGCCGCGACCGCTGCTCCACCCGCTCCGCACCCCGGACTCCGCCCGCAGCGCGATCCGCCGGCTCCCACACCACCGCATGCGGGTGACGATCGACCACCGGCCACTGGCCGGCATCACACCGCCGATGCTGCTGTGGTGGTTCCGCCACATCGGCGACGAGGTCCACTACGCGGGAGAACGGATGTCGGGCTACCTGGCATGGCACCCGCTCGACCACATCGCCTGGGAGCTGGCCCGGCCGGCGCCGGGTGGCGGGGCCGACGAGGGGGCGAGCTATCGCATCGTCGAGGCGTTCGACCGGGACGAGCGCTTCCGCGTCGACTCCGTCGAGCGCGTCGAGCGCCTCGACGAGACCGGCATCCGCCTCGTGCGCCGGATCGCGGGGATGACGGTCTTCCAGCTCGAGCACACGTGGTCGTGGGGACCCGACGGTGCGCACTACGTCAGCGTGATGGACCTCGGCGCACGCCTACCGGTGCTCGGCCAGGTCAACCGCCACCTCACCACCCGCGTGTTCCCGCTCGCGATGGCCGAGGCATGGGTCCGGCACAACATCGAGGAGGTCGGTGTCCTCGAGCACCTCCTGCCTGACGTCCTGCGCCAGCGCCCCGACGAGGCGGCCAGGCTCGGTCTGTAGCGCCGCCGCCCTCAGCCCACCAGCACGACGTGGAGCGTCCGCGGGCCGTGGACGCCCTCGACCCGGTCGAGCTCGATGTCGCTGGTGGCGGACGGGCCGCTGATCCAGGTGAGTGGGCGCGCGGGGTCGAGGACGGCGATCGCGTCGGGCACGTCGGCGACGACCTGGCTCGCGTCGACGATGCAGACGTGCAGGTCGGGGACGAGGCTGATCGCTCGCCTGCCCTGGTCGGCGCCGTGGTCGAGGACGATGGTGCCGGTCTCCGCGATGCCGACGGCGGCGCGGGTGACGACCGCGTCGACGTCGTCGAGCTCCGCGGCGGTGAGGCCTTGGTCGACCACGGCACCCGGCACGTCCAGACCGAGGCCGGGAGGCACGACCGCGCGCATCGGCCCGAGGACGTCGCGGACCACCTGCTCCACCTCGCCCGGCGTGCACCGGGTCACGACGGCGCGGTAGTCGGCGACCCGCTCCTCGAAGAGGGCAACCAGGTCGCCCCGGTCGCGAGCGCGAGGGGCCGGAGGGAGGTCGACGACCGGCGACACGCCGTCCAGTGCCGAGCGGACACGCCGCAGGATGTCGTCGCGGGCGCTCACTTGCGGCCCCCGTCCGTACGGTCCCACCACGCGCGGAACGACTCCTCCGGAGGCGCGGGCAGGTCCCGTGCCCCGGTCCACCCCGCCGCGGGTCCGGGGAGGCGGCCCGCTGCGGCACGCCCACCCGGGAGGGACGTACGGGAGAAGCGGCCGATCACGCGACCGGCCAGGCCTGATGCCTTCTCGGCCCACGCGAGGCGGCGGGAGTCGGAGAACGCCCAGGCAGCGGCCTTCATCGCGACCGCTTCTGGCTTGGGGACGCGGTCGCCGCGGTGCGAGTCGACGACCGCGGCGCGCTGGTCGACCAGCACCGACGGGATGTCGATGCGCACCGGGCACACCTCGAAGCACGCGCCGCACAGCGACGAGGCGTACGGCAGGGAGGCGGTCTGCTCGTCGGCGACGCCGTGGAGCAGCGGGTTGAGGATCGCGCCGATCGGCCCGGGGTAGACCGAGCCGTACGCGTGCCCGCCGACGCGCTCGTAGACCGGGCAGACGTTGAGGCACGCCGAGCAGCGGATGCAGCGCAGCGCCTGGCGGCCGACGTCGTCGGCGAGCGCGCGCGTGCGGCCGTTGTCGAGCAGCACGACGTGCACCTCCTGCGGCCCGTCGCCGGGCGTGACCCCGGACCAGGTGGAGGTGTACGGGTTCATCCGCTCGCCGGTCGAGGAGCGCGGCAGCAACCGCAGCAGCGGGTCGAGGTCGGACCAGGTGGCGACGACCTTCTCGATCCCGACGACGCTGATCAGCACCTCGGGCAGGGTCAGGCACATCCGCCCGTTGCCCTCGGACTCCACCACGACGAGGGTGCCGGTGTCGGCGACGGCAAAGTTGGCGCCGGACACGGCGACCTTGGCGCGGAGGAACTTCTCGCGCAGGTGCTTGCGCGCCGCGGCCGCGAGGACCGCCGGCTCGTCGGTCAGGTCCGCCGGGGCGGGCCGGCCCACGTCGCCCATCCGGCGCAGGAAGATCTCGCGGATCTCCGCTCGGTTGCGGTGGATCGCCGGCACGAGGATGTGGGAGGGCAGGTCGTCGCCGAGCTGCACGATGAGCTCGGCGAGGTCGGTCTCCCAGGCCGCGATGCCCTCGGCCTCGAGCGCCTCGTTGAGGCCGATCTCGGCGGTGGCCATCGACTTGACCTTGACCACCTCGTCGACGCCGTGGGCCTTCGTGACGGAGGCGACGATCGCGCACGCCTCCTCGGCGTCACGCGCCCAGTGGACGGTCGCGCCGGCGCGGGTCAGCGATGCCTCGAGGGTCTCGAGGTGGGTGGCGAGGTCGCGCAGCGCGGCCTCCTTCACGCCCGCCCCCGCGAGCCGCAGCTCCTCCCAGTCCTCGACCTCCGCCACCACCTTGGCGCGCTTGTCGCGGATCACGCGGGTCGCGTGGGCCAGGTTGCGGCGCAGCTGGGTGTCGCCGAGCGCGGCGCGCGCGGCGGTCGGGAAGGCCGGCATGCCGACGAACGTGCCGCTCATGCATCCATCCCCTCGTCGTCCTCGGTGGACGCCAGGACCTCGGCGAGGTGCATGACCCGTACGCCCGCGCGCTGGCGCGACAGCATCCCGCCGACGTGCATCAGGCAGGAGTTGTCGCCGGCGACCAGCACCTCGGCGCCGGTGTCGCGGACGTGGCGGGCCTTGTCGGCGCCCATCGCGATGGACGTGTCCGCGTTCTTCAGCGCGAAGGTGCCGCCGAAGCCGCAGCACTCGCTCGCGTGCGGCAGGTCGACGAGCTCGATCCCGCGTACGGCCTCCAGCAGCCGCTGCGGCCGGTCGCCCACGCCGAGCATCCGCAGGCTGTGGCAGGTCGGGTGGTAGGTCACCCGGTGCGGGAAGTAGGCCCCGACGTCCGTCACGCCCAGCACGTCGACGAGGAGCTCGGTGAGCTCGTACGTCCGCGGGCCGGTCTCCGCAACCGCCGCGACCAGCGCCGGGTCGCCCGAGCGCTCCGCCACGATCGAGTGCTGGTGCCGCGCCGAGCCCGCGCACGAGCCCGACGGCGTGACGATCGCGTCGTAGCCGGCGAACGCGTCGACGAACGTCCGCACCACGGGCACCGCCTCGTCGAGGTAGCCGGTGTTGACCATCGGCTGGCCGCAGCACGTCTGGGCTCGCGGGAAGTCGACCTCGACGCCGAGACGGCGCAGCAGCCTGACGACGGCCTTCCCCGTGTCGGGGAACATGGCGTCGTTGACGCAGGTGACCTGGAGGGCGACCCTCACGCCACGGCATCCTGCCACGGGACGTCCGCGGTCACCCCCGTCACCGGTGCGCGGTGCGCCACTCCCGCCACCGGCGGTCGAGGTCCTGCGCGTCCTGCTGGACGAACCGCAGGTAGTCACGCGTCTCCTCGACCCGCTCGCGCCCCGGGGACCCTTCGGGGAGCAGGTCGACCGCTTCCTGGACGGACTCGATGATGACGTCGAGGACCGGCAGCCGGGCCGCCTGGATGGTGCTCCAGATGTCACCGTCACGGACCCGGAACAGGTCACCGCGGCCGGCAGGATTGCGTTCGCGCACGACGAGGTGGGTGTCGGAGAGGTACCTCACGGCACCGGAGATCGCGGCCGGCGACACCTCCAGCCCCTGGGCCAGCTCGGCGGCCGTGTAGACCGACTGGTCGTCGGCCAGGATGTAGGCGAAGACGCGCGCGGGCATGCGTTGCAGACCCATGGTCTCCAAGGACTGGCCGAGCCGTTCGACGGCACGTGCGAGGTCGCTCACGCTGCTCACTATATAGCCTTCACAAGTTTGTGAATGTTGTGCGACACTCGGGGACATGGCTGTCCTCGAGCTCCACGACGTCGTCAAGACCTTCGGGACCACGCACGCGCTCGACCACCTCGACCTCACCGTCGAGCAGGGCGAGGTGCACGGGTTCCTCGGTCCCAATGGCGCCGGCAAGTCAACGACCATCCGTGTCCTGCTCGGCCTGCTCAAGGCCGACTCCGGCACGGCGACCATGCTCGGCGGCGACCCGTGGCACGACGCCGCGACCCTGCACCGTCGGCTCGCCTACGTGCCCGGAGACGTGTCCTTGTGGCCGAACCTGAGCGGTGGCGAGGTCATCGACGTGCTCGCTCGGATGCGTGGAGGCCTGGACGAGGCACGCCGCCACGACATGCTCGAGCGGTTCGACCTGGACCCGACGAAGAAGGCGCGCACCTACTCCAAGGGCAACCGCCAGAAGGTCGCACTCGTCGCCGCGCTCGCCAGCCGGGCCGACCTCTACCTGCTCGACGAGCCCACGTCCGGGCTGGACCCGCTGATGGAGGCCGAGTTCCAGAAGGCGATCCTCGAGCTCAAGGACGAGGGCGCCACCATCCTGCTCAGCTCCCACATCCTGGCCGAGGCCGAGGCGCTCGCCGACCGCATCAGCATCATCCGCGCCGGACGGGTCGTGCAGTCCGGGACCCTGGCCGAGCTGCGCCACCTCACCCGCACCACGGTCATCGCCGAGACCGACCGGCCGGCGACCGACATCGCCGCCGTGCCGGGCGTCCACGAGCCCGAGGTGCACGGCAACCGGGTCACCTTCGACGTCGACTCCGACCACCTCGACGCAGCGGTGACCGCGCTCGCCGGCCTCGGCGTACGCTCCCTCGCCGCGCACCCGCCCACGCTGGAGGAGCTCTTCCTGCGCCAGTACGGCGACGAGGTGACCGTATGAGCACCACCTCTGTGACGGGCGTCGGCCACCTGGTGCGCCTGGTCCTGCGGCGCGACAGGGTGCGACTGCCGGTCTGGATGGTCGGCCTCGGCGGGACGATCGTCGCCAGTGCGCTGGCCGTGCCCCCGCTCTACGACACCCCCGAGAAGATCGCGGGGTACGCCCGGACCGTCGGCGCCAGCCCGGTGAGCTACCTGATGTCGGGCCGCCAGGTCGGGCTGGACACCCTCGGCGGCATCGTCGCCAACGAGATCTCCCAGGTCGCCCAGCTCGGCGTCTGCCTGATGGTCGTCTTCCTCGTGGTGCGGCACACCCGCGCCGAGGAGGAGTCCGGCCGTGCCGAGCTCCTCCGCTCCACCGTCCTGGGTCGCCACGCCGCCACCCTCGCCGGGCTGGTCTACGGCGTCGCCGCCGCGCTGCTCATCGGCGCCATCACGGCGATCTCGATGCTGGCGGCCGGGCTGGACGTCGCCGGCAGCCTCACCTACGGCGTCGGACTGGCGCTGCTGGGCGTGGCGTACACCGCTGTCACGCTGGTCGCCGTCCAGCTGTCCACCTCGGCCCGCGGGGCGCTCGGTCTGGCGGGTGCCGCCGTCGCCGTCGGCTACCTGGTCCGCGGCGTCGGGGCGATGCAGGACAACGCCCTGGTCTGGCTCTCCCCGTTCGGTTGGGCGCAGGGCATGGACGCGTTCGGTGACGAGCGGTGGTGGCCCGCCGCGCTGCTGCTCGGTTTCACCGCGCTCCTGCTGGCCCTCGCTGCCCGGCTGATGGCACACCGCGACTTCGGTGGCGGTCTGCTCAACACGCGTCCCGGCCCCGAGCGCGCCGGCTGGATGCTGGGCACGCCGTTCGGCGTCGCGGCCCGGCTCCAGCGCGGCCTGCTGATCGGCTGGGCCGTCGGGCTGTTCCTGCTGGGCATGCTCTACGGCGCGGTCATCCCCACCGTCCCCGACCTCATCGCCTCCAACCCCGAGATGGCCGACGTCGTCGGTGCGTCGGGCCAGGCCGCCGAGGACGCGCTCGTCGACGCATTCCTCGCCTACATGTTCCTGTTCATGGCCGTCATCGCGTGCGGCTTCGTCGTCTCGTCCGTGCTGCGCCTGCGCTCCGAGGAGGAGGCCGGCCGCACCGAGGTCGTCCTCGCGACACCGGTCAGCAGGACCAGCTGGATGGCCGCGACCACGGCCGTGGCGCTCATCGCCGCCGCCAAGCTGACCGTGCTCATGGGGCTCGGCCTCGCTGTCGGCTACGGCCTCGGCAGCGGCGAGTGGGACCAGGTCCTCCCCCAGGTCGCCGGCCAGCTGGCCTACCTGCCCGGCACGCTCGTGGTCGGCGCGCTCGCCGTCGCCCTGTACGGCCTGCTCCCCCGCGGGACCGGGCTGGCGTGGGCCGCCGTCGCGCTCATCGCGCTGCAGGTCATCCTCGGCCAGCTCCTCGGGCTTCCCGACGCCGTCCAGGCGATCTCGCCGTTCTGGCACCTCGCCGCGGTGCCGGTCGACGACTTCGAGGTGGTCCCGTACGTCTCCCTGGTCCTGCTCGCGGCCGCGCTCGTCGCAGCGGGGCTGTGGGGCTACCGTCGGCGGGACGCGGTCGCGGGCTGAGTGGGCGGTCGCCGGTAGCGTCGCCGCATGGGTCGAGACCAACGCGCGCGGTGGAAGGCGGTCCTCCTCCAGCTGCTCGTCTTCGCCAGTGTGGGCGGGGCCTTCAACCTGTTCTACGGGCTGCTGTACATCCTCCTGCGCGAGGAGCTCAGGCCGCAGCCGGCCAACGCCCTCGCGCTGATCCTGTCGACCATCGCCGGCACCCTGGGACATCGCAGGGTCACCTTCGGCGTACGCGGCTGGGAACGGACCGTTCACCACCAGGCACTCGGGCTGTTGCTCCTGGCATTCAGCCTCGCCGTGACGGCCGGCTCGCTGTGGCTGCTCGAGGCCAGCGTCGACACTCCCACGCGAACGCAGGAGCTGGCGGTGCTGATCGCGAGCAACCTCGGCACCGGGCTGGTGCGGTTCGTTGCCTTCCGCATCGCGATGGTGACTCGATCGGACGCAGAAGACTCCCCCGGGGTCTCGGGTCCCCGGGGGAGTCGGAGCCGCCTGTCGGAATCGAACCGACGACCTAGTCATTACGAGTGAACTGGTGCACTTGGGGCCTACCAGGGCCGTCTGACCTGCGAGGACGCCGCGGGAAGGACGTCACGTTCGTTCACGTTCGATCACGGTCAGCACCGCGCGAGCCGCACGGATCCCGGGCTTTGTGTTGAGTTTGTGTGGACCCACCGAGACCACTTGGCGCGGCCACACCGGAGCCCAGTGGTCACCGATCATCTCCGACGCAGCACACCGTCCGACAGATCGGGCACGCTCCTCCGAGTTCTGCGGACAGGAAGGGAACCTCCCACAGCGTGGTCCATGACCCTGTCGGCAGACCACAAGCTGTGGTGCTCCGACCCATCTCCTTGGCGTGGATGGACCCGATCCTGTCGACCGCAGACCATTCTGCGGTCCTGACGTAAGGGCCGGTGACGAAGAACCTGGCACGAGTGGTTGCAGTGACGGGGTGCCTCTCGGAGCCCAGTTTTGGGAACTGGCGGCCCGCGCTCGTCGGGCCGACCTCCCTGCTGATCCGCACGGCTACTCCTTGCGGGAGGTGATCTGCTCGGTGGCGGCGGGCAGGACCGTGTGGAGGTCGCCCACGACACCGAAGTCGACGAGCTCGAAGATCGGGGCCTCGGGGTCCTTGTTGACCGCGACGATGGTCTTCGAGGTCTGCATGCCGGCGCGGTGCTGGATCGCACCCGAGATGCCGTTGGCGACGTAGAGCTGCGGCGAGACCGTCTTGCCGGTCTGGCCGACCTGGAAGGCGTGCGGCATCCAGCCGGAGTCGACCGCGGCGCGCGAGGCACCCACGGCCGCACCGAGGCTGTCGGCGAAGCCTTCGACGGGCTCGAAGTTGCCCCCGGTGCCGCGACCGCCGGAGACCACGATCGCGGCCTCGGTGAGCTCGGGACGGCCGGTGGACTGGCGCGGCTGGGTCGCCACGACCTGGGCGGTCTTCGCCGCGTCGGACACGGTCACGGCGAACGCCTCGACCGCTCCGGCGCCCTCGGCCTCCTCGGGGGCCGCCGAGTTGGGCTTGATCGTGATGATCGGCGTGCCGGTGGTGACCTTGGCCTGCACGGTGTAGTTGCCGGCGAACACGCTCTGGGTGGTCACGCCGCCCCCGTCGGACCCAGCAGCGACGTCGACGGCGTCGGTGATCAGCCCGGAGCCCAGCTTGATCGCCAGGCGACCGGCGACCTCCTTGTTCTCGAACGTCGACGGCAGCAGGATCGCGGCCGGGCCATCTCCACCAGCCTTCTCGGCCAGCTGCTTGGTCAGTTGTTCGAGCGCCTCGGCCTTCGGTGCGACGAGGAAGCCCTTGATCTGGGCGTCGTCGACGACGTAGAGCTTCGCCGCGCCGTACTTCTTGACCTTCTCGGCCACGGCGTCGCCCTGGTCGGGCGAGCCGAAGAACACCGCGGACGGCTCGCCGAGACGGCGCGCGATGGTCAGCAGCTCGTAGGTCGGCTTCTTGACCTCGCCGTCGGCGTGGTCGATGACAACAAGAACCTCAGACATGTCTACGCAGCTCCTCAGATGAACTTCTTCGAGGCGAGGAACTCGACCAGCGCACCAGCGCCCGAGCCGTCCTCGTCGGTGACGACCTCGCCGGCCGTACGGGGCGGACGCGCGGTGGTGTCCTCGACCTGGGTGTAGGCCACCGAGAGGCCGACCTGGTCGGCGTCGAGGCCGAGGTCGGTCAGCGACCACGTCTCCAGCGGCTTCTTCTTCGCCGCCATGATGCCCTTGAAGGACGGGTAGCGGGCCTCGCCGGACTGGTCGGTCACGCTCAGCACGATCGGCAGCGTCGCGCCGATGACCTCGGTCGAGCCCTCGTTGTCGCGCTTGATGCGGACCTGGTCGCCCTGCGACTCGATCACCGAGGCCAGCGTCACCTGCGGCATGCCCAGGCGCTCGGCCAGCATCGCCGGCACCACCGAGCCCGAGGCGTCGGTCGAGGCCATGCCGCAGACCACGAGGTCGGCGCCGGTGTCGGCCTTGATCTTCTCGATCGCCTTGGCGAGCACCAGCGAGGTGCCGAGGTAGTCGGAGCCGGCGATCGCGTCGTCGACGACGTGGACGGCAGAGTCGGCACCCATCTGCAGCGCCTTGCGCACCGCGTCGACGGCCTTCTCGGGGCCCACGGTCAGCGCGGTGACGGTGATCTCCTCGCCCTCGCGCTTCTCACGGAACTGCAGGGCCTGCTCCACGGCGTACTCGTCGAGCTCGGACAGCAGGCCGTCGACGCCGACGCGGTCGACGGTGTAGTCGTCCTCGAACTTGCGGTCGGCCGTGGCGTCCGGCACGTACTTCACACAGACAACAATGTTCATGGTGTGTGGCCTCGCGGCCCCTCCTGCAAGTAGGTCGGACCGGAGTCAGGTCCCGCTGACGAGATCGCGCAGGCGGAACTTCTGCACCTTGCCGCTCTGCGTCATCGGCATCTCGTCGAGCAGCACGAGGCTCTCGGGCAAGAAGTGCTTGGACAGGCCGCGGGCGAGCAGGTAGTCACACACGGCAGCGTGGTCCAGGCTCGAGCCGGTCGCCAGGACAAGCACGGCGCAGGCACGCTCGCCGAGTCGCTCGTCGGGCACGCCGACCACGGCCGCGTGGATGACGTCGGAGTGGTCGAACAGCAGCGTCTCGATCTCGGCGACCGGCACGTTCTCGCCGCCGCGGATGATGATGTCCTTGCTCCGCCCGTGCAGCGTCACCCACCCGCGCTCGTCGAGCGTGGCGAGGTCTCCGGTCCGGAACCAGCCGTCCGGCAGGAACGAGTCGGCCGTGGCGTCGGGCCTCTGGTAGTAGCCGACGAAGAGCGAGGGTCCCCGCACCACGAGCTCGCCCGGCACGTCGGGCTCGGTGGTGACCTCGCCGTCCGACGTGCGGACTGCCACGTCGGATCCCACGAAGACGGACCCGTCGGTGGCCAGGATCTCGTCGGGCTCGCGCGGCGTGGCCGAGATGATGATGCTGCACTCCGTCATCCCCCAGGCCGGCGCCATGTAGGCACCGAACGCGGCGGACGCCTGCGCCGGCAGCCCTCGCGGCACCGAGGAACCAGCGACCACGAGGCAGGTCAACGGGCAGTCGGGGTCGCCGACCAGGCCCGTGCGCATCATGTCCTGCACGAAGGTGGGAGCTCCGAAGAACGTCGTCACCCCCTCCCTGCGGATGACGTCCACCCCCCAGCTGGGGTCCCAGCGATCCACGTGCACTCCGGTGCCCCCGAGGCAGGCGGTGAACACGACGCCCCACACGAATCCGGTGTGGTGGCCCGTCGGCGAGGCGACGAGGTGCACCATCGGGTCGCCGAACTCGTCCGGCCCGATGTGCTCGGCGAGCTGGAAGGCGCTGTGCAGCAACGTGTCGTGCGTGTGCATGGCCCCCTTCGGCTCGCCCGTGGTGCCCGACGTGAACCCGAGGTAGCAAACCTCCTGCGAACTGCGCGGCTCGAAGCTGCGGGCAGGGAGCCCGGTGAAGTCGCTCCACGAGTGCTCGCCGTCGACAAGATCCGAGCCATCGTCCCCGAGGACCAGGATCCGCTCGAGCGTGGGCAGCCGCTCCCGCATCCTCCGGGCGAGGTCGAGGTGAACGACCGAGCGCCAGGCGCGCGGCACGACGAGCACCTTGGCACCGCTCCGCTGCAGGATGGCTTCCACCTGGCGCTCGCCGTACGAGACGGGGATACCGGTGTAGATGCCGCCCAGCTCGTTGATGCCGAAGATCAGCGCGCCGTACTCAATCCAGTTCGGCAGCATCACCGCGACGCCATCGCCAGGGTCGACACCCAGCTCGGCCAGCACTCCCGCCGCATGCGAGGACTTCTCGTCCAGGTCGCGGTAGGTCCACCGCGGGACCTCGCCGTCGCTGCGATAGCCGATGAGTGCCTCGCGTTCGGGATGCAGCCTCGCGACGTCGCGAAGGACCTCGCGGATCGTGCGGCCTTGCCAGTAGCCGTGGTCCGTGAACCGCCGGATGTCGTCCGCCGACACCGGCGCTCCCTCGGCCATCAACTGCTCGAGCGTGATGGACATCGAAGTTCCTCCCTGTCGCCGGCGGCCGGACGGTCGCGGCGTCGTTCTTGAAGTGGTGCTACTGGACGGACTGGCCGCCGTCGATGACCAGCGTCTCGCCGGTCATGAAGTCCGAGGCCGAGCTGGCGAGCAGCACGACCCAGGGCGCCAGCTCCTCCGGGCGCCCCATCCGCCTGGCCGGGATGCGGCGTACGACCGACTCGGTGGCATGGTCGTCCGCGCGCAACTCGGCGTTGATCTCCGTGGTGAAGTAGCCCGGGGCGATGGCGTTGACCTGGACGTTGTGACGAGCCCACTCGACTGCCATCGACCGGGTCAATGCGATCACCGCCGCCTTGGACGCCGAGTAGGCGGCGTGGTGCGACACACCCATGAGCGCGAAGTTGGAGGCGATGTTGATGACCTTGCCCGACTTCTGCGCCACGAAGTGCGGCCCCACGGCACGGGTGGCAAGGTAGACGCCGCGCAGGTTGGTGTCGAGGACGCGGTCCCAGGCCTCAGGGGTCTGGTCGATCAAGGTCGTGGTGTCCACCACCCCCGAGTTGTTGACCAGGACGTCCACCCGGCCACAGGTCTCCACGGCGGCGTCGACCAGGTGGTGCACCGCAGCCTCGTCGGTCACGTCGCACGCGACAACGTGCGCCTGCCCCCCGTGCGACCGGATCACGGCAGCCACCTCCTCGAGTGCCGGGACCGTGCGCCCTGCGAGCACGACGGTCGCACCGGCCTCGGCGAGCGCTTCCGCCATCGCGCGACCGAGCCCGCGGCCGGCTCCGGTGACGACGGCGACCTTGCCTTCAAGTGAGACGTGCATGGTGGGCTTCGTACCTTCCGGGGTGGGCGTGGACGTTGCGGTCAGGGCGGTTCAGGCCCTGTGGGGGAACGACGGGGGGCGACGCTCCTTGAACGCCGCGATGCCCTCTGCCGCCTCGGCGCTGGCGGTGACCTCCCCGGCCAAGGATGTCTCGAGATCGAGGTCGTCCGCCGTCGCGGCGGTCGTTTGGAGCGCGCGGAGGATCGAGGTCACGGCGCCAGGTCCTCGGCCGGCAATCGACTGTGCGATCTCGTACGCCGTGGGCAGCAGCTCCTCGGGCGCGGTGGGCGGGACTGGAGTCAGACCCACCTCGTACGCCCGCTCGGCGGACAGCCGCGCGTGTGTGATCATCAGGTGGGCGGCGGCCGGTCGGCCGATGACCCGGGGCAGCCGTTGCGTGCCCCCGTACCCCGGGATGAGACCCAGGCCCGACTCGGGGAGGCCGAAGGACGCCCGTTGCGAGATCACCGGGAAGGTGCAGGACAGCACCAGTTCGAAGCCGCCGCCCAGCGCGAGGCCGTTGACGGCCGCGATGACGGGTAGGCGGCTGCTTGCGACCTCGGCCATCACCCGTTGGCCCGCGCGGAGCACCCGCGTGGCCGCGTCCGCGTCGAGCCCGGCGAGCTCGTCCAGGTCCGCGCCGGCACAGAAGGACTTCTCCCCGGCAGCCGCGAGCACGACCGCGTTCACGGTCGTCCGCGCGTGCAGGTCCGTCAGCGCGCTCGAGAGGCTCTCCAGGACCACGGCGTTGAGCGCGTTGTGCACCTCGGGGCGATCGAGCCAAACCGTGGCGACGGGACCGTCCAGCTCAACGCGCACACGCCCCTCACCCATGTCCGACCTCCAGGGGGACATCGTGGACCTCGACGGCTCGACAGTCCACGAGCTTGGCGATCTCGTCCTCGTCGAGCCCCAGGTCGGACAGCACCTCGCGGGTGTGGGCGCCCAGCTCGGGACTGGGTGCATTGAGGGGCGTCGGTTGCGACGCCAGCCGGAAGGGACCGCGCACCGAGTAGAGCCCTTCCCGCCCGGGCATCGGCAGTACGCTGCCGCGGTGCCGCACCTGCGGGTCGGCGACGACCTCGGACAGGCTCTGGACCAGTGAGCAGGGCACGTCGACGGTGGCAAGCCTGGTGATCCACTCGCGCGCAGTGCGGTCCTTGAGGCGCTCGGCGATCGCGGCAGTGATGCGTGCACGGTGGGCGCGACGGCCGGCGTTGTCGACCAGCTCCGGATCGGCCGCGAGGTCGCCGAGGCCGACTGCGGTCGCGAAGCGAAGCCACATCGCGTCGTTGCCGATGGCCACCACAAGCTGCCGGTCGGCTGTCTCGAACGGCTGGTACACCGCGAGGACCGAGTCAGTGCCCCCGCTGGGCGCAGGCTCCTCCTCGCCGGCCAGGTAGGACGCGATCCGGGGCGCCATCAGGGCGAGGTCGGAGTCGAGCAACGACACGTCGATCACGTCACCAAGACCTGTCGTCCGCTGCCGCACCGCAGCGGCGCTGATGGCCAGCGCTGCGCACATGCCGGTGACGATGTCGGAGAGTGCCGTGGAGACCCGCTGGGGCGATCCACCGGCGGCGCCGGTGACGGACATCAGTCCCGAGCGCGCCTGGGCGGCGAGGTCGTAGCCCGGCAAGGAGCTGTCGGGGCCGTCCAGCCCGAAGCCTGACATCGCGCAGTAGATCAGGCGGGAGTTCGTCTCGCACATGGACTCGGGGTCGATGCCGAGCCGCACGAGCTTGGCCGGATTGAGGTTCTGCATGAAGACATCAGCCGACGCGACCAAGGAGCGCAGGACCTCGAGCCCCTCCGGCGAGCGGAGGTCGATGGCCACGGATCGCTTGTTGCGGTTGGCCGAAGCGAACCAGGCCGACGTGCCGTCGACGAACGGCGGGCCCCAGGCCCTGGCGTCGTCCCCCGCACGAGGCCGCTCCACCTTGATCACGTCAGCGCCGAGGTCGGCCAAGTACATCGAGGCGCTGGGTCCGGCGTACGAGGTCGTCAGGTCGACGACCCGCAGGCCAGCCAGAGGGCCGGCCGACAGGGGCCCGGCCGCGGCGGCAGCTGTATCGACATCCATCGTCATCGTCCTTCGGTTGATGAGCCCCGACCGGGCTCGGATCGGGCCGTGCCCGGCCGGGACTACGTCGTGGCGTGGACCCGCAACAGGGTCAACGCACGCTTACTCGGCTGCGGCCGCCTCGGCGATCTCGGTGTTGACCGCCTTCTCCAGCACCTCGTCACCCAGGTCCGTGCCACCGATCGTGTTCTGGAACTCAAGCGCGTTGCGGGCCGCTTCCTCGTCGATCACGGGCGTGTCGAACCACGACGGCAGGTTCGAGTTGAAGGCCGCGTCGTAGGTCTCCTGGTCGACCTCCACGCCCATGGACTCCTGGACGAGCGCTGCTGCCGCCTCGGGGTCCTTCTGGATGTCGGCCTGGGCCTTGGCGAGCGCGGTCGTGAAGCACTGGACGACGTTGGCCTTGGACTGCAGCGTCCGGTCAGAGGCCAGGGCGACGATGTAGAGGTTGTTGGCGAGCGGCTCGTACTCGTGGGCCGCCATGTTGAACAGGTACTGGCCGTCACCACGCTGGATGCCCACGTCGGACTGGGGGGACGAGATGGCGATGGCGTCGAACCGGTCGCTCGCGAATCCGGCCACGCTGTTGGTGCTGCTGCCGCTCGCCGTAATCCTCATGTCCTCGTCGGGGTCGAGTCCGGCCGTCTTCGCGAGGTAGCGCACGAGGAGGTCGCTGCCGCTTCCTGCACCCGTGACGCCGATGCGAAGCCCCTCGAGTGCCGCCAGCTTCTCCTCGTCGCTCGAGTCGGGGGTGATGCCCTTCTCCTCGGCGATCGACTTCTTGATCACCACGTTGGTGGCCATCCCGGTCACCTGGGCGAACGCCGAGACAGGCGCACCCTCACCCTTGGCCGTGGCGACCTCGGCGAAGGTGGACAGCGCCAGGTCCACGGTGTTGCTCACGGCTCCGGCGATGATGCCCGCTCCCGTGCTCAGGTCGATGGTCTCAACGTCGAGCCCTTCGTCCTCGAGGTAGCCCGCCTCCTGTGCGACGTAGTAAGGCAGGTAGACGAAGCTCGCCGAGGCCGACGCGATCTTGACCTTCTCGTTGTCGCAGCCGGCCGCGGCGTCGCTCGATCCGCCTGCCGAGTCGGCGCCGCAAGCGCTGAGACCCAGTGCCGCGACAAGTCCGACAGCGGCCATTCCGGCTGTGAGTGAACGACTCGAGTTCATGGGAGTTCCCTTCGATTTTGGGCGCGCTCAGCGGCCCGGGGGTTGGGGGGAGGGGTGAGAGGAGCGGCGCGGGGGACGAACCCGCAGGACATGTCAGGTGCGGCGGCCGGTGAACTTCTCGGACCAGTCGACGAAGATGTTGAGGACCGTGCCGATGATCATCAGGATGAAGAGCGCGGCGAACGTGGCGGCGGTGTTGAAGGTGCCGGCAGCGTGCGATAGGAGGTACCCCAAGCCCTGGTTGGAAGCCACGATCTCGCCGACGACCGCGCCGATCAGCGCGTACGGGACAGCGAGCCTCAAGCCTGTGTAGATCCAGGTTGCCGAGCTCGGCAGGACCACCTTGAGCAGCAGATCGGAACGCTTGCCACCCATCACCTTCACGACGTCGACGAGGTCAGGGTCGACCGAGCGAACGCCCGCGTAGGTGTTGTAGAAGACGAGGAAGAAGCAGATGACCGCCGTCAGGACGACCTTTGAGGTGAGGTCGACCCCGAACCAGAGGATGAAGAGCGGGGCGAGCGCGACCTTCGGCAGCGAGTAGATCGCCGTCACCAGCGGGTCGATCAGCCTGGACAGCCACACCACGCGTCCGAGGATGAAGCCGAAGACGATGCCGGTCAGCGCACCGAAGAAGAGGCCCAGAGCCATCTCGATCAGAGTGACCCTGGCGTGGGTCCAGATGTATCCCGTGGAGATCCACTCGCCCCACAGCACGTCCCAGATGGCGGTCGGCTTGGAGATCCAGAACTCGTCGACCATTCGGCCGGACACGAACTGCCAGACACCGAGGATCGCCGCAACGATCGCGATCCTGCCCAGCTGGACCGCGGCGAACTGCGCCCACTTGTGCCATCCGGCGGGGGGTTCGTCGCGCCAGGTCGTTTCGGCGTGGCGCGCCGTCTCGGCGGCCGCGTGACGAGGCGCGGCGGACGCGTCGATCTCGTCGACGACGACGTGAGCGGTGTTCTTCATACCTCATCACCTTCGTTCAGGTCCTCGGAAAGCACGTTCCACAGGTGCTCGTTCAGCTCGTTGTAGCGAGGCTCGAAGCGGAGCTTGGACAGGTTGCGGGGGCGGGGTAGGTCGATGGGGACATCGAGCTTGACGCGCGACGGCCGCGCGGATAGCACGACCACGCGGTCACCGAGCGCTACTGCCTCGGAGATGTCGTGCGTGATGAAGACGACAGTGCGCTTCTCTGCACTCCAGATGCGCAGGAGCTCCTGCTGCATGATCCCGCGGAGCTGGGCGTCCAGGGCACCGAACGGCTCGTCGGCGAAGATGACCTCGGGCGCGTAGGACAGCGTCCTCGCGAGGGTGACGCGCTTGCGCATGCCGCCCGACAGCTCGCTGGGGTACGACTTCTCGAACCCGGTCAGGCCGACGAGCTCGATCATCTCGGTCACACGACGCTCCCGTTGCGACTTGGCCATTCCCCTGACCTGCAGGGGCAGGTCGATGTTTCCCCGCACGGTTCGCCACGGCATCAGGTTGTCCTTCTGCGTGATGTAGCCGACCTTCGTGTTGGGCTCGGGGACCGGGACACCGTCGTAGAGCACCTCGCCCGCAGACGGCCGCATCAGGCCGGCGGACATGTTCAGGAGCGTGGACTTGCCGCAGCCGCTCGGACCGACCACGCAGACGAACTCGCCCTCGCGGATCGACAGGTCGAGGCCCTGCATGACCGTCACCGACTGCTTGTTGGTGTGGAAGCGCTTGCCGAGGCCCCTGAACTCGATCTTCGGCTGCGCCGTGGTCGGCTGTGCGCCTGGCATGGCTACCACTGCGTTTGCGTTCGCCATCGTGCGATCCCTGCCTTGTAGGTGTCCCGACGACCGTGATGGCTCGTCGGGGGCGGACGTTCCTGCGGGTCGGTGGCCGACGATGACGCCGGTCACATCTCCACTGAGACGAGACTGACATCACGATGAATGTAAGTCAATAGCCAGTTCTGTCAGTTTCAGCAGTTGGGCACGTACAAGTACAAGAGGGGCCGCCCCACGGGCGGCCCCTCCTCAAGCTCACAAACCGGGCACGCGGTCGCACCCGGCCGACCTACTCGGCGACGTGGTTGCGCAGGTGCCCGCGCAGATAGGTGAGGTGCTCGGTGATGGCTTCCTCCGCAGCGACAGCGTCCTGCTCGGCGATCGCCTTCACGATGCGCTGGTGCTGACCGAAGGTTTCGCGACCGACCTGCGGCGACAGGTCGAGGTACCCCACGGGCTCGGACTCCCGGTGCAGTGCGTACACGAGTGCCGCAAGCACCCGGTTGCCCGACATCCTGGCGATGCTGATGTGGAACTGGGCATCCAGCTCGGCGATCATCGGGTCCTCGACCGTGCGGCTCTTCTGCTCCTTGAGGATCTGCTCCAGATCCGCGACGTCGTCATCCGTGCGGTACTTGGCGGCAAGGATCGCGGCCGGGACCTCCAGGTGCTGGCGGACGATGGCCACCTCGTCGAAGCTCACGCTGCCGAGCCGGAGGAGGTTGTGCATCGACTCCTGGACCACCTGGCCGAGAGCGGTGTGGTCCACCGCCTGGACGAAGCTGCCGCCACCCGCGCCGGGGACCTTGCGGATCAGGCCTTGCGACTCGAGAGCGGACAGCGCCTCGCGGATCGTGGGGCGTGAGACGCTGAACTGTCGGGCCAGCTCGGTCTCGGGAGGAAGGCGATCCCCCGTGCGGAGCTGACCGTCCAGCACCGCCTTGCGGAGCGCCTCCTCTACCTGCTGACGCGGGCGGAGAACCTTCTGGCCCAAGATCTGAGGCTCGCTGCGACCCAGCGATGCTCGACCGGGTTCGCTCATGTTTCCTCCACGTGCTCGGCTGACGGAATGCTCTTGGTCAGACAGTTTACAGTCCGGTTGGTGTCGACCGCACCTTTTCGCCCGCCCGTGCATGTCAAGACCACGCCAATGCGGCCCCCAGTCCGCTGGTCACGCCTCGGTCGGCGTGCGCGACACCATGTAGGCGCACACGAGCAGGAGTGCAGCCGGCCACCAGAAGGCGACGCCCAGGCCGAGCGAGGAGGCCAGCGCACCAGCGGCGATGGGCACGAGCACCAGTCCGAGGCGGTTGCCGCTCAACCGGATCCCGACGGCCGTGGCGCGAAGGGACGGCGGGGTCTGACCGGCTACCCACGCCATGCTCGCGGGTTGACCCATCCCGAGGCCGAGACCTGCCAGCACCATCGACAGGAACAACCCGGGAAGCGGGTGGGGCGCCAGCACCCACAGCGGGATCAGCGAGACGCTGGTCGCCGCCAGCGCCATGGTCGCGATCAGCAGGCGTCGACGCGTGAACCGCACGATCAGCCGCAGCATCCACAGCCGTACCACCATGGCCGCAGCCCCCTCGGTCGCGAGCAGGAGCCCGATCATGCGTGGCGAGATGCCGTGCTCCTCGCCGAGCACCGGCATGTAGGCGCCCAGCAGGTCGACGCACGTGAGGACGGTGACGCTCGCGAGCATCGCCGTCGGGACGGCCGGCAGCCGCATCACGGCGCCAAAGGCACCGTGGGCCGGTGGCGGGTCGGACGCAACTCGGCGGCCGAGCGCCCCGGGCCACAGCTTGAGGCTCGCGGCCGTCAGGGTGGCCCCGATCCCCATCGAGATTGCGATGGCGAGGACGAGACCCTCCCCGGGGACGTGCACGGAGCCCTCGGAGCTGGCGAGCGCGTCGCCCACGAGGAAGCCCGTGGCCGCGGGGCCCATGATCTGGGCCACCGCGTTGAGGCTGGTCAGCGTCGCGAAGCGCGTCTCACGCAGCTCGGAGGTGGCCCCCTTCGCGATCAGGGTCTGCGTGGAGGCCACCATGGCCAGGTGTCCCAGTCCCAGGCCGGCACTGCACACCCCTAGCACCACCAGGTTGGATGGCGCCAGCAGGGCCAGGAGCGTCGCGGCGACGAGCGCACTCCCCGCGACGAGGAAGCCCACCTCGCCGTGCCGGTCGATGGCCTTGCCCAGTGGGATCGCGGCGAAGAGCGCGAGGACGGAGAAGGCGGAGGCGACGAGCCCGACCTGGAGCGGACCCGCTCCTGCCGAGAGGGTCTGGTAGGTGATCAGCGGGCGCACGGAGGAGCTGATGAACTGGGCGCAGACGGCGACCACCATGAGCCGCACGGTCCATGGGCCGACCCATCGCGCGAACCACTCCGCCGCACCGCCGTCAGCGGGGACGTCAGATGCGGCCACGGTGTCAGCGCCCGACGACGTCGATGAAGGCGTTGATCAACCAGGTGGTCGGCAGCGGTTGGTCGAGGACCATGTGGTGGGTGGCGCCAGAACCCCACAGCATGCGGCCCTGCGGACCGAGGGAGCTGGTGATGACCTCGGCCATCTCGTCGTCGATGAACCCGTGCTCGGCGCGCAGCCACCAGGTGGGGACTTGGGCCGGGTGCAGGTAGTCCGCAGGAGCCTGCGGGCGGTCGTAGATGCGAGGGTCGTACTTGAGGCGCCAGCGCTCACCGTCCGGGCGGACGGAGTGCGCCGCTACGTGGCGTACGACGTCGGCGGGCGCGTCGACGACGGGTGGCGAGGTGCGGAACTCCTTGAGCGCCGCCTCGAACGAGTCGTACGAGCGGACCGGGCGCGACGCGATCTTGCGACGCCGTTCGGCGTTGCCCGGGTTGTCTCGCGCGAGCGGGCTGTCCAGCGCCAGGATGCCTGAGAAAAGCCCCGGGTGCCGCTGAGCGGCGCCGGTCGCGATGAGGCCACCCATGCTGTGGCCCACCGCGAGGGGCGCGGGACCGCACAGGGCGGACGTCGTCTCGGCCAGCTCGTCCGCCCATTCGTCCAGCCCGTACACCGCGCGGTGGTCGCTGTCGCCGTGCCCCGTCAGGTCGGGGGCGACCACCCTCCCGGCTCCGCGAAGCGCGGGCACCACGTGGTCCCACCAGTGCTTGCCGGATGCGCCCCCGTGCACCAGCACGAGCTCCGGTCCGGCGCGGCCCGTCTCCCAGACCTTCACCGACACCTGCGCGCCGGTCGACCGCACGCGCAGGGTGCCGTGCTCGGGGCGCACACCCATGTCGAGGTCGATCACTCCGGACGGCACTTGACCAGGAGCGGCATGACGCCCTCCTGGACCACCTCGCCACGCTGGTTCATCAGCTGGTACCGGCGGCGGAGCACGCCCCGCTTGCCGTCGCTAGTCAGCTTCTTGTCCTCGATGAGCACCTTGACGTGGATGGTGTCGCCGTCGAACACGGGTCCCTTGAAGCGCCACTCCTCGATGCCCAGCAGGGCGATCGTGCAGGACTCGAAGACGCCGAGGCGGGTGATCAGCCCGGTCAGGATGCTCATGCCGAGCACTCCGTGGGCGATGCGCTGGCCGAACTGGCTGGCCTCGGAGAACACGGCATCGGTGTGGATCGGGTTGTAGTCACCCGACAACCCGGCGAACGTCGAGATCTCGGCCAGGCCGACGGTGCGGCTTGGCGTGGTGAAGACGTCGCCGACCTCGAAGTCCTCGAACCAGAACGACGGCTTGACTGCGTTGCCCATCACTCACCTTCCCGTGCGGCCGTCGTGACGAACGAGCGGCTCTTGATCATCCGTGTCGAGGTGTAGGTGACGACGACGTCACCCTTCTGGTTGCGCACTAGGTTCTCGGTTGTGACGACGCCCCGGTCCCCCTTGGAGGTGAGGCGCTTGGAGACGACGTTGATCTCGGTGACGATCGTGTCGCCGGAGTAGACCGGCGCCTTCCAAGTCGGGGTCAGCTCCATCAGCGCCAGGCCGGTGCCGCGGGTGACCCCGGCCGAGAGCACGAGGCCCTCGGCCAGGGACAGCGTGAGCATGCCGGGAGCGATGCGGCCCCCGTAGTGCTCGGGACGACTGACGTACTCGAGGTCGGTGAAGGTCGGCGTGGTGAAGCCGCACAGCTGCACGAAGGCCGAGATGTCGTAGTCCGTCACCGTCCGGCGCGGCGTCAGCAACTGCTGACCTTCCTGGTAGTCCTCGAAGAAGAGGGGTTCCATGCCGGCCTCAGTAGGACTTCGGCATGCCCAGCACCTTGTGGCTGAGGTAGCTGAGGACCATGTTGGGCGAGATGGGCGCCACCTTGAACACTCGGTTCTCCCGGAACTTGCGCTCGATGTCGTACTCGCGCGCCAGGCCGAACCCACCGTGGGTCTGCATGCAGGTGTCCGCCAGGTCCCAGGCCGCCTCGGAGGCGAGGTACTTCGCCATGTTGGCCAGGCCGGGCGCGTTGTCCGCGCCCTCGTCGTACGCCTTGCACGCCTGCCACCGCAGCGCGTCGGCTGCCTGGAGGTGCGCATAGCCCTTTGCGATGGGGTGCTGGATGCCCTGGTTGGCGCCGATCGGCTTGCCGAAGAGGACGCGCTCGTTGGCGTACTTGACGGCCCGGTCCACGAACCAGCGGCCGTCGCCGATGTTCTCGGCGGCGATGACGAGCCGCTCGGCGTTGAGGCCGTCGAAGAGGTACCTGAAGCCCTTGCCCTCCTCGCCGATCAGCGAATCACCCGGGACGCGCAGGTTGTCGATGAACAGCTCGTACGTGTGGTGGTTGAACATGAGCGGGATCTTCTTCATCGCGAGCCTCGCCGGGTCGACGTCGCGGATGTCGATGAGGAAGCACGAGATGCCCAGGCCCGGCTTCGCCGGATCGGGCGACTCGCTCGTGCGGGCCATGATCACCATGAGGTCGGTGTAGGCCGCGCGCGAGATCCAGACCTTCTGGCCGTTGAAGACCCAGTCGTCACCGTCGCGCACCGCGTTGGTGGTGATCTTGGCGGTCTCGGAACCGGCGTTCGGCTCGGTCAGTGCAAAGGTAGTCAGGCGTACCTCGCCGCTGGTGATCTGCGGCAGCCATTTCTTCTTGAGCGCATCGGAACCGTGGTTGACGACGATGCCCATGGCGAACATCGCGGCGTGGATCGCGGCGCCGGCGCCGCCTGAGTAGTTGATCTGCTCCGTGATGACCGACGCCTCGGTGACGCCGAGGCCCCAGCCGCCGTACTCCTCAGGGATCATCACCGAGTGCAGGCCGGCCTCCTCGGCGGCCTTGGCAAACTCCTCGGGGAACGCCTCCCTCTCGTCCACGTCACGGTAGTACTCGTCACCGAAGCGATCGGTGACGGCCTTGGTTGCCTGGAGGACGTCGTCAAGCGTGGCGCGTCCGCTGTCCGTGTCGGTGGAGGCCGGCGGTGTGGTGCTCATCGGGATGCTCATGCGATTTCACCTCTCGGGTGTGGGTCGCGACCGCACTTCGGTGCGGCCGATGGTCATGCGTGGGTGGAGACGCCCTCGCGGGCGGGGGCGGGGCCGAAGGCCCCCGAGCTGGAGAGCTCGTCGATGGCGTCGGCCGTCAGCCCGAGGTCGGCGAGGACCGAGTCGCGGTGCTCGCCCAGCCGCGGCACGCGAGCCGGGGTGGTCAGGCCGAAGCCCGTCGGGTCGTCGGGCTGGCGAAGGGTGCCGCCGATCGCGTCGTCGACCTCAATGAAGGTCCCGCGTGCCGCGAAGTGCTCGGACTCGAGCACCTCGGCCATGGTCAGCACGGGTGCGACCGGCACGTCCACGGCCATCAGCGCGTCGATGACCTCGTCGCGAGTCAGCCCCGTGCTCCAGTCCTCCAGGAGCGCCTCGACCTCGTGCTGACGGCTGGCTCGCTCGAGGTACGTCGCGTAGCGGGGGTCCTCCCCCAGGTCCGGGCGCCCCATCGCGACGCAGACGCGCGCCCAGAAGTCGTCGCGGTTGACACCGATGTTGTAGTGGCCGTCCGAAGCCGCGAACGTGCCGTACGGGACGCCGTGGAAATCGTTGGAGCCGGCCACCTTGGCGAGGCTGGCGTCGGATGCCTGGACCCGGGCCAGGGCCACGGTGGCCAGGGGCAGCGTCGACTCGGTCAACGACAGGTCGATCAGGCGCCCGTGACCGGTCTGCTCCCGCTCGCGCAGGCCCAGCAGCACCGACGCGTGGGCCGTCATGCCGGTGAGGATGTCGCCCAGTGCGAAGCCGCACCAGGTGGGACGACCCTCCCGGTCGCGGGTCAGGCCGGTGGTGCCGGAAATCGCCTCCGCGACCATGGCCAGCCCGGCCCGGTTGACGTCGGGTCCGGAGTTGGCGAGGCCGAAGCCGCTCATGCTGACCACGACCATCTCGGGGTAGCGCTCGCGCAGCTGCTCGGGATGGATGCCGAGGCGTCCGAGCGCAGCCCCTCGCATGTTGGTCAGGAAGACGTCGGCATCGGCAAGGAGCTGATGCAGCAGCTCGATGCCCGCCTCGTTCTTCAGGTCGACGGCAATGCTGCGCTTGCGTCGGTTGAGGGACGCGAAGTAGCCCGACATCTGACCCTGCTCGGTTCGGCGGATGGGCTCGCGGCCGCGGGTGAGCTCGCCCCCGGGCGGCTCCACCTTCACCACGTCGGCGCCTTCGTCGGCCAGCAGCATGCCGACGTACGGCCCCGCGATCAGGTGGCACAGCTCGACCACCTTGACCCCGGCAAGGACGCCGGTGCTGAACTGCTGCTCGGTCATCGCGAGCTCACTCTCCTTCGGCGGTGCGGCTGAGCACCTTCATCAGACGGGACACAGGGGCGTCGTCGGCGAGTGCGGCGACGGTGTCCCACAGCTCGTCGGCGGTCAGGACGGAGCCGCCGTTGTCCAGGCAATCGGTGGCCTTGGCCTTGAGCTGCTCGAGGCTCATCCGGGCCTCCGGACTGCCCGACACGGTGTCGGTGCGGAACGACTGCTCGGAGCCGTCCGCGAAGGTGACCGTCGCCATCACGGGCGCCATCGCGAGGAAGTCGACCTCGTCGATCGGCTCGACCACGACGCGGTCGGCGGCGAATGAGCCGATCCGCGCGTCGCGGCGCGCGGCCTCGTCGAAGTCGCGGATCAGCACCGCTCCGCGGTGCAGCGCCACGCTGGTGGTGTACGCGACGCAGAACTGCGCGTCGACCAGGTTGGCAGTGGCCGGGTCGTAGGGACGCCCGACCATGTTGAAGGCCTGCTGCGAGGTGCGGAAGAGGACCTTCGCGACGTCCTCGGGACGCACGCCCGCCTCCCGCATCTCCAGCGCCAGGTCAATCGGTGCGTGCGTGAAGCGGCACGCCGGGTAGGGCTTGAGGCTGAGGTCGGTGAGGTAGCCGGCGGTGACCGCGTCGGCGAGCAGCACGTCGCGGTCCAGCACGCCGTCCTGGTAGAGCGCGACGAAACCACCCCGCTGGCCGTCGAAGACTTTGCGGGTCCCGTCGATCCCGGCTGCGACCAGGGCGGCCCCGAACAGCACGTCCTTGGCGACGACCGCAGGCTGGAACCGCTTGAACAGCGTCCCGTCGACGATCGACTGCAGGCTCCCGGAGGTCTGTCCCAGCTGGTGCCCAAGCAGGCTCAGGGTGGTGGACGCGTCCCAGCGACGCAGGTGGGCGACTGCTAGGGCGGCTCCGAAGCCGCCGCTGATCACGCTGTAGTTCCACCCACGGCTGCCCTTGGGGCCGCCGGCGCGGCCCACACGCATCGCGCCGTCGAGACCCACGGCAAGGGCGGTGAGGAAGTCCCGGCCGGAGCAGTCGGGCCGGTTCTCCTCGAGATCGGCCAACAGGGCCGGGAGCACCACGCTCGCGGCGTGCAGCGGGACCTGGTCGTCGGTGTCGTCGTAGTCAAGCGCGTGCAGGGCTCCGCCGTTCGCCACCGCGGCGAACGGACCGGGTGCGGTCGCCGAGGTGCCCCAGACGGTCACCTCGCCCGGCCCCCAGGCCGTGAAGGCCTTGCGGGCCTCGGGGACGCCGGCCGCGTTTACCCCGCCCAGCGCGCACGCGAGGGTGTCGAAGAGGACCTCGATGGCCGCGTCGACCGTCTCGGCGGCTAGGTCGTCGTAGCGGACGGCCACCGCCTTCTCGGCCAGCAGGGCAGCCGCGTCGGGTTGGAGCGCCGCCATCTCAGGACTCCTGCTCGTCGATCACGAAGTCGAAGAGCGGGACGGGCTGGGTCTCGCGGACCACCATCCTGACCCGGAGGTCGGGGCGCAGGTCGTCCCACGTGGCCAGCACGCGGCTCAGGCAGCGGACTCCTTCGTCGAGGTCGACCAGGCAGAGCACGTATGGCGCCTCGTCCGCGAAGGTCGCCGGTGCCGCCGAGACCTCGGTGTAGCTGTAGAGGGTGCCGGTGCCGGCCAGGTCCACCCACTCGACCTCGCGGTTCCAGCACCCCGGGCAGATCGGCTTCGGCGGGAAGGTCGCGTGCGAGCACGCGGTGCACCGCGTGGTGCTGAGGACGCCCTCGGCCAGTCGGTCCCAGAACGGCTTGGTGAACTCGGTGACCCGCGGCGGATACGCGAGGACGTGCTCCTCGCTGGTCGACGTGTCAGACATCTCCACTCACTCCTGCCGCGGCGAGGATGTGCATCATCGTCGCGTTGTAGTCGCCGAGCTCGCCGGTAACGGCACCGACCCGAGCGTTCTGGACCTGCCGCTCCCCTGCCTCGCCGCGCAGCTGCTGGACCGCCTCGAAGACGTTGTAGAGCGGGGTGACGTGCGGCGGGTGCCCGCGGCTGCCGCAGCCACCGGACGGCGAAATCGGGAGCTGGCCGCCGATGGTGGTCTCGCCGGCCGCCGCGGCCTTGCCGCCAGTGCCGCGCGGGAACGCACCGATCGACTCACTCAGGATCAGCTCAACGATCGAGCAGGGGGCGTAGATCTCCGCGAAGTCGAGGTTGTCGACCGTGATTCCGGCTCCCTCATACGCCTTGCCTGAGGCGATCTCGGCCGACTCGAACCAGGTGAGGTCGCGCGGGCGGCTGGAGACCTGGTGGATGCCCTCGTGGTGGAAGCCGCGGGAGACGACGTCCACGTAACGGCCGCCGAGCTCCCGGGCGACCTCGGGCGCGGCGATCACGATCGCGACGGCGCCATCGGAGCGGGGCGGGACGTCGAGCAGGCCGAGCGGCTTGACGATGTCGCGGGCGTTCATGACGTCCTCGACGGTGATCGGCTTGCGCATCTGCGCCACCGGGTTCATCGAGGCGTGGAACCGGTTCTTGACCGGGATGCTGGCCAGCTCCTCACGCGTCAGGCCGTACTTGTGCATGTAGCGGACCGCGTTGAAGGCGTACCAGGCGATGGGGGTGACGCCGTAGGGGACGTGGAAGTCCACGTCGCCGACCGCGCGCATCGACCAGGTCATGTGCTCCCCGGTGGGCACGTGGAGCTCCTTGTTGACGCCGAGCGCCACGGCGACCTTGGCCTTGCCCGAGGTGACGCGCTCGAGGGCGACGTCGAAAGCGATCGAGCCTGTCAGGCCGTTGCCGAGGACCTCCATCAGGATGTCTCCCACCTCCATCTCGAGGTAACCGGCCATGAAGGTGCCGAAGTATCGTTGCTCGGCATAGGGGCGCGGGGTGGAGAAGATGAGCGCGTCGATGTCCTGCTTGCTCAGGCCGGCGTCGGCGACCGCGGCCACCAATGCCTCCAGCATCATCTCGTGCTCGAGCTTGTCGAGGTGCTTGCCCACCGGCAGTGCACCGATTCCGACGACGGACGCCATTGGTTCCATGATGTGCGGCCCACCTGCCCTTCGCGATCACCGGGTTCTAAAGACTGACATTTCGTATGTCAGACATATGACTGCATTTCCATCGAGATGTCAAGGGCCTTATCGAGTCCTGAACGCGCGGAACAGCGCCGCCGCGCGGTCCAGGGACTCGAGCCCGTCCATCGCCCAGAGCAGGTCCGCCAGCTCGTCCGCCTGGGGGCGGTCGAGCGCTCGTGCCGCGAGTTCGGTGAATTTCGCCGACACCTCTCCGTCGGTCATCGGGTTGTCGTGGTGCCCCCGCGGGAGGTCCGCAGCCAGCACGATCTCGCGGCCGCCCACGAGCCGCACGACCATCTCGGTCGGACAACTGTCCCGCGTCGCCCGAGCTGTCAGGTCTCCGCGCTCGGCCACGGTCGTACGATCCATCAACCCCAGCAACGCGGGGTCCCGCAGACGCGCGGGGGTGAACGCCTCGTCGGCGAGCTCGCCGTCGAGTAGCGCTGCCGCCATGAGGTACGGCATCGAGTGGTCGGCCGTCTCACGGGTCGGCGGCCGCCACTTCTCCGCCGCGTCGCCACGACCTCCGCCGATGACTCGATACGCGTTGGCGCAGGTGTGAACGGCGATCGATTCGATCACCTCGACCGGGGCCTGCTCGCGCAGGGCGAGGACGAGATCGACCGGCACCTGGCCCCAGTAGCACGCAGGATGACGCTTGAGGCTCGCCCGCTCGATCGCGCTCGGATCCGCCGGACTGACGTCGAGCGCGAACGAGGGCCAGACCCGCTCCAGGAACCCGTCCTTGCCCTCGAAGGGTTCCGGCGGGCCGGTCATGCCGGCGGCAGCCAGGCGTACGGCCAAGGTGGCCGACGCGGCCGCGTGGCCGGTCGCCGCGGCCTTCCACTGCGAGAGCGACCCGAACCGGGTCGCCTTGACGGGAACCGAGGGGACCATCGCCAGGGACAAGGAGTGCGCTGTGCGCTCCCGGTCGAGGCCGAGGATGGTCGCCTGCCCGGCGGCGATGCCCGCCGAGCAGTAGATCCCCTGGTCCCACCCGAGGTCGGCCGGTACCGCCTCGGCGAGGCGGGTGGCCACCTCGTAGGCGACGTGGATGCCCCGGACGGCCGCGGCCCCCGTGGCATCGGTCGCCTCGGTCATGGCGAGGAGCGCCGGGATCATGTCGCTGGGGTGCCCGGAGACCCCGAAGTCGTTGAAGTCGAGGTAGCGGTTGGCGGTGGCGTTGGCCAGACCCGCGTGGTCGACCAGCACCCGGTCTGGCTCCCCGTAGACGGACGCCGTCAGCACTCCCCCACTTCCGCGGACGACGGCCCGCGTCGTCCGGGCCGGCTCGGAGGCGAAGCCGCCCGCGCCGCAGCCGACCGTGTCAAGCACGTGGCGTGCGACGCGAGCCGTGACGCTGGCAGCGGGCGGGTCCGCGGATCGCTCGACCAGGTCGACGAGCGAGGAGAGCACCGAGTCCATGCGCGGCGCCTAGCCGAGGAGTCGGACGAGGTCGGCGACCGCGTCCGCCTGGTCGAGACCGTCGACCCTCTCGACGACCGCCGCGACGACCGCGTCGTCGTATGGCCGGACGGCATGTGCCGCGCAGTCGGCGAACTTGGCGACCAGCTGGTCCCAGTCGAGCGGGTTCTTCGACGCCCCGGGGGTCTCGTCGTGGCTGGCCTCGGCGTGCCGGGTCTCGCCGGACCTGAGCGTGATCCGGACGGCACCCGCGGGCAGCTCGGTGCCCCAGTTGAACCGGGGGTCGTCGACGAACTCCACCTTGCGTGCCACCGCGTGCACGGCGGGGTCGGTGCGCCGCTCCTCGGAGAAGTCACCGACTCCGATCGTTCCGTTCACGAGGGCGACGGCCACGGTGTAGGGGAGGCTGAACTTGCCGTCGTTGGACGTCGGCGGCTGCTGGCGGAACGCGGCCGGCTCGCTCAGCTGGCGGGCGAAGTCGCCACCGAAGACCTCGATCCTCTCGATCTCGTCCGTGCGCCGGTCGCCATCCATGAGGCGCAGCGCGGTGTCGACGTACGGGTGGGTGACCCCGCAGGAGGGCCACATCTTGTAGAGGATGGTCTCGCCCTGGAAGTGCTCACCGAGGCCGTCGAGCATCGCATCACGGTCCCACTCGCCGAAGTAGACGGGCAGGAAGCCAGCCCGGCCCTCGAGCGGTTCGGCGGTGGCCCTGATTCCCTTCTGCGCCAGCTGCGCGGAGACCACGCCGGCCTTGGCGGCGACGCCGCCGTACATCGCACGCAGGTCACCCCCGGTGCCGTAGGCCGTCTGCATCGTCGAGGCCGACTGGGTGCAGGCGATCCCGATCGCGTGCGCAATCTGCTCGGCGTCCAGCCCGATGAGCCTGGCGCTGGCCGCGGCGGAGGCGAGCGTGCCGACCACGGGCGTCATGAACCAGTCCTGCTTCCAGGCCACGTACTTGCGCAGCCGGGCGAACAGGTCCTGGCCGACGGCGAGAGCAGTGAGGAAGTCGCGGCCGGTCACCTCCGGGTGGCGCTCGGCAAGGGCGAGCAGGGCCGGCAGGACGGTCACGGTCGGGTGGTGGCCCTCTGGCAGGTGGTCGTCGAAGTCAAGGCCGTGGCCCATCGAGCCGTTGACGAAGGCGGCGCTCGGCGCGGGGAGGCGTCCGCCGAAGCCGAGCACGGTGCTGTCCTCGCGGCCACCCCACTCGCGGGCGAGCTCGACGATGGCCGGCATCGCGTCCATCAGGCCGCTCGCGCCGAGCGTCACCCCGAGGCTGTCGAGCGTGCTGAACTTCGCCGCCCTGACCGCCTCGTGCGGCAGGGAGTCGTACGTCGTGCTCGCGGCGTGGCGACCGAAGACGGTGGCAAGGTCCGGCTGGTTCATCGCGCCGTCACCGAACCGTCTCGAAGACCGCGGCGATGCCCTGGCCGCCCCCGATGCAGATGGTCTCGAGGAAGTAGTCGACGTCGCGCCGCACGGCCTCCCGGGCGCCCGTCGCCAGCAGCCGGGCTCCCGTGGCACCGATGGGGTGGCCCAGGGAGATGCCGGAGCCGTTCGGGTTGAGCCTCTCGTCGGTGGCATCGATCCCCCACTCCGCGAGGACGGCCAGGACCTGGACGGCGAACGCCTCGTTGAGCTCGATGAGCCCGATGTCGGCGAGGGTCAGTCCCGCGCGGTCGAGGGCGGCGGCCGTGGCACCCACCGGCCCGATGCCCATCGTCTCGGGCGCCACCCCGGTCACGGCCCAGGAGCGGACCGCGACCAGGGGGCGCAGACCCTGTCGCTCAGCACCGGCGCGGGTCGTCACGACGCACATCGCCGCACCGTCGTTCTGGCCGGAGGCGTTGCCCGGGGTGACCGTCGCGTGCTCGTCGACGCCGATGCGCATCGGCCGCAGCGCGGCCAGCGCCTCCAGCGTGACGTCGGGCCGAGGGTGCTCGTCGCGGTCGACCACCGCTGATTCGCGACCCCGACGGCCCGGGATCGTCACCGGCACGATCTCGTCCTTGAACCGGCCCTCCTCGTGGGCGGCCACTGCGCGCTCGTTGGACCGGAGCGCGAGCGCATCTTGGGCCTCGCGCGGGATCGAGTAGTCACGGCGCAGGTTCTCGGCGGTCTCGATCATCCCGCCGGGAAGGGGGTGGTGCCTGCCGCCCGCCGTCGCCCGGGCCCGGTCGAGCCGGTCAAGCAGCTCGACGCCGCCCTGCTTGATGCCGCCTCGCAGCCCGAGGGAGTAGTGCTCGACGTTGGACATCGATTCGGCGCCACCCGCCACGACGAGCCCCGCAGCGCCGGCAGCGACCTGCCCCGCGGCGTACAACACTGCCTGGAGCCCGGAGCCGCAGCGACGGTCGATCTGCAGCCCGGGAACCTCGACGCCGAGGCCTGCATCCAAGGCGGCGATCCTCCCGATCGCCGGGTTCTCGCCGCTGGCGTAGCCGTTGCCGAGGATCACGTCGTCGACGTCACCGGCCTCCAGCCCCGTCCGGGCGACGAGCTCGGACAGGACGACGGTGGCAAGGTCCGTGGCGCTCAGCGACGCGAGCGACCCGAGGAACCTGCCGACCGGGGTGCGCAGGGGCTCGCAGATGACGACGTCGTGGGCGGAGGTCATGGCGGCTCCTCGGGGTCGATGCCGATCCGGGGCCGGCATGGTGACAGCGCTTCTGTTGTTTGACATTATCACTAATGTTCGGTCGAAGCATTCGACCGGCGCATCCCCCAGCAACCAGACCCGCGACCGAGGTGCCAGCCATGAAGATCGACGCTCGCCTGGACGCCACCGACATCGACGGCATGCGGCGCACGGCCGAGCACGCCGAGGCGGCTGGCTACGGCGGCCTGTGGTCGTCCGAGACCACCCACGACCCCTTCCTGCCGTTGATGGTCGCCGCCCAGCACACCCAGCGGATCGACATCGGCTGCGCCGTCGCCGTGGCGTTCGCGCGCAACCCAATGGTGGTGGCCAACCTGGCCCACGACCTCCAGCGCTACACCGGCGGGCGGTTCGTGCTCGGGCTCGGCACCCAGATCAAGCCGCACATCGAGCGCCGCTTCTCGATGCCGTGGTCACGACCCGCCGCCCGCCTCGCCGAGTTCATCGAGGCGGTACAGGCCATCATCGGTGCCTGGGAGACTGGGGAGCCGTTGAACTTCGAGGGCGAGTTCTACTCCCACACCCTCATGACTCCGATGTTCCGACCCGCACCGCACGGACTGGGTCTCCCACGCGTCGTAATGGCTGGCGTCGGGCCCGCGATGATCGTGACTGCCGGCCGGGTCGCGGACGGGCTGCTCGTGCACGCGTTCTCGACCCCGTCCTACCTGCGCCATCAGGTGGTGTCGAGCGTCGAGGAGGGCCTCGCACGCCGTTCCCTCAGGCGCTCGGACTTCGAGATCAGCTGTCGGGGGTTCCTCGCCACCGGCCGCGACGAGGCCGAGCTCGCCACGGCGCGCGAGGCCGTCCGTCAGCGGCTGGGGTTCTACGGGAGCACGCCGGCCTACCGTCCCGTCCTCGAGCACCACGGCTGGAGCGACCTGGCCCAGCAGCTCAACGACCTGTCCCGCACGACCGACCCCGACCGGTGGAAGGCCATGACCGCGCTCGTCGACGACGAGGTGCTGGAGACGTTCGCCGTCGTCGCCGAGCCGGCGCGGGCCGCGGACGAGATCCGTCGCCGCTATGACGGCGTCGCCGACCGCTTCTGGTTCTACACCCCCTACGCCGTGGCGCCCGGGCTGCTCGACGAGGTCACCCAGGCCCTCCGGTCCCCGGCCTGAGGGCGGTCAGCGCCCAACCGCGCCGGGGTCATGCGGAGAGCGGCCCCGGCCATCACGACCGAGATCACCGCGAACGCGGCGGGGACGGACAGGTGGTCGGCCAGCAGCCCCACGAGCAGCGCGGCGAGTGGCCGGGTCCCGATGAAGCCGACCAGCCACAACGCCATCACCCGACCACGCATGGCGGGCGCCACCCGCACCTGGATCAGGGTCGTGGCGCTGGTGACGGCCATGACGAACCCCATCCCGTTGGCACCGAAGGCGACCACCATCGCCCACGCGGGGAGGGCGAACGCGGCGGCGGCCAGGCTGAGAGCGACCAACCCTGCGCCCGCGGCCACGACCAGCTCGTGCCGGGCGCGCTGGGCGATCAGGTTGGAGACCAGCAGGGCAACCGCGGCACCCACGCCGACCCCGGTGGCCAAGACGCCGGTCAAGCTCGCCCCGCCCCCGAGGCGGTCGGCGACCGCGGGCACGAGTGTGTTGGTCGGCTCGGCGCCCACGCCGAGGGCGGCGACTGTGCCGAGCAGGACGGCGAGCGGCCGGTCGCGCCACACCTCCCGCAGGGCCTCGCGGACGCTGTGGTCGGCGTCGTCGTCGACCTGTCGGGTGCGACCCCACCCGAGCAGCGGGACGAGCAGCGCGACGCAGGTCAGCTGGAGCAGGGCCGCGCCGGCGAAGGCCGCGCCTGCTCCGGCGTACGACAGCAGCATCGCCCCGAGCGCCGGGCCGGCGACGCGTCCGACCGTCATGGGAGCGGAGTTGAGCGCGATGGCGGACTTCGCCTCGCCGGGCCGCACTAGCTCGGGGGCAAGCGACTGCATGGCGGGACCGCCGACGACGATCCCGAAACCGCCCACGGCGCACGCGCCGACCAGGACCGCCGGGGTGCCGGCCTCCCCGACGTGACCAGCCTCCCGAAGCACCATCCACCCGCCCGCCACCGACGACGACAGGGCGCACAACAACCTGCCGACGATGATCTGCGCGATCGGGTTGCCGCGATCGACCCAGGCGCCGGCGAGCGGACCCAGCAGCAGCTGGGGCGCGAACTGCGCCGCGGTCACCAGGCCCGTGACGAACGCCGAGCCAGTGGCGGCGAACACGACGATGCCGGCGACCAGCGCGTGCAGCCAGATGCCGATCGTCGAGGTCAGCCGCGACCAGAAGAACGCCCCGAACCGGGGGTCGACGAGGAGTGCGAGCGCCCCACGCGGGGCGCCGGCGCCGCTCACCAGGAGTAGAACCCCTCGCCGGTCTTGCGCCCGAGCTTGCCCGCGGCGACCTTCTCTCGGAGAATCGCCGGTGGGTCGAACCGCTCGCCCACCTCGCGCGCGAGGTGCTCGGCGATCGCGAGGCGTACGTCGAGACCCACCACGTCGGTCGTGCGCAGCGGCCCCATCGGGTGCTTGTAGCCGAGCGTCATGGCGGTGTCGATGTCCGCCGCGCTGGCCACACCGGACTCGAGCATGCGCATCGCCTCCAGCGCGATGGCGACGCCGAGGCGCGAGGACGCGAATCCGGGCGAGTCGGTGACCGTGATCGCCGTCTTGCCCAGCGCCTCCACCCAGCCCACGGCGTCGCGCACCAGGCGCTGGTCGGTCCCGCTCCCCACGACGATCTCGACCAGGTCGCTCGCCGGGACCGGGTTGAAGAAGTGCAGCCCGATGAACCGTTCCGGAGCGCTGAGGGCTCCGGCTAGGCCGTCGACGGACAGCGAGCTCGTGTTGGTGGCGAGCACGGCGTCAGGCGCTGCCTTCTCGATAAGGCCGAGCACCGACAGCTTGAGGTCGACGACCTCGGGTACGGCCTCGACCACGAGCTGGCAGGTGGCGAGCCCTGCTGGGTCGCCGGAGACCGCGAACCGGGCTTCCACCTCTACGACGGGCTCGGTGAGCTTGCCGCGCTCGGCGGCCTTGGCGAGGCTGGACCGCACGCGCTCGCGCGCCGCGTCGACGCCGGCGGCGTCGGCCTCGATGACCGTCACCTCTGCTCCCGAGACGAGGAAGGCGTGGGCGATGCCCGCGCCCATCCGTCCACCGCCGAACACTCCGACGTGGCTGGGCAGGGTCATGGCTGTCTCCGATCGATCAGATGTGGGAAGGCGCGGACCCGACGAGCGACCGCGCGCTCGGCTCGGCCCCGCCCGGGGCGTCGGACGCGGCGCGCAGCGACACGGCGTCGCGCAGCCGACGCTCGACGGGGTACTCGGCGAGGTAGCCGTAGCCGCCGTGGGACTGGAGCGCGCTCGCCGCGACGTCGATCGCGGCCTCGCACGCGTGGCGTTGGACGGCCCATGCCTCGACCTCGTCCGTGGCGGTGGCCAGGACGGTCCGCAGGCTCACCGCGACCTGTGCGGCCTGGCCGAGCAGGCTCTGGCGGACGGTCGGCAGTGCGGTCAGGGCGCCCCCGAACTGGATGCGGCCGGACGCGTACGACAAGGCGTCGTCGGCGGCCGCGTCGGCGATCCCGGCGGCGACGGCGGCGGCGCCCAGCCGCAGGCGTACCCGGGCTGCCGCGACGTCTGCGTCCGGGATCTCCAGCACCGAGTCGCGCGGTGCGCGGACGGTCAGGCCGGAGGTGAGCGCTCCGCCGAGCCCGGTGGTCCGCACGGGCTCTGCGTCCACGAAGGTCTCGGGAGCGACGAGGAGCGCGGAGTCCGAGTGGAGGACCAGGAGGTGGGGCTGCCCGAACGCAGCGTCCACCCGGTCGACCGTGCCGATGAGCACGTCGTCCACCCAGGTCAGGTGGACGTGCGCGGACGCCGCGTCCACGACCGCGACGCCTGCGCTGCCGGCATGGAGGGCCTGGACGAGGTCGGGAGATGCCGCCGCCCGCCCGAGGACGTCGACGGCTGCGTGGGCTTGGGCGGATGCCCATCCCAGGGCAGGCCAATGCCGGCCGAGGCGCTCGAGGACCAGGGCGGTCGTTACCGCGTCGGCGCCACCTCCGCCGTGGGACTCCTCGGTGCCCAGCGTCCAGAGACCGAGCTCGGCGAGGCTCGCGACGACCTTGGAGACCACTTCGGGCGCGGCGTCATCGAGGTCGATCTCGTGGTCGCCGGCGAGCCCGTCGACGACCTGCACGAGGTCGCGCTGGTCCTCCTCGAGGCGCGGCCCGCGCCAGCTCATGACCAGAAGCTCTCGGACTTGGGCTCGCGGCGCTCGGCGAAGGACTCGCTCACCTCGTGCGCCTCGCGCGTCTGCAGGTAGAGGGTCAGCTGTTGGTCGTGTGCCATGCGGGCCTGACCGGAGACGCCGTTGTGCCGCGCGGAGAAGGCGGCCTTGAGGCCGCCGATGGCCATGGGGCTGCGGGTGGTGATCTCGCGGGCCACCTCGACGGCCCGGTCGCGCAGCTCCTCGGAGGGCACGACCTCGTTGACCAAGCCCATGGCGAGCGCCTGGTCGGCGGAGTACTTGCGGTTGAGGTACCACATCTCCTTGGCGCGCTTGCGGCCGATTGTGTCCTCGAGGTACCACGAGCCGTAGCCGGCGTCGAAGCTGCCGACCAAGGGCCCGACCTGGCGGAAGACCGCGTTGTTGGCGGCGATGGTCAGGTCGCAGACGGTGTGCAGGACGTTGCCACCGCCGACGGCGAAGCCGTTGACCGCGGCGATGACAGGCTTGGGGATCGTGTCGATCGCCTGGTAGACGTCGATGATCGGCAGCACCTGCGACTGGTCGAGCGAGGTGACCGGGTCGTGCTCGCCACCGATGCAGAAGAACTTCGAGCCCGAACCCGTGAGCACCGCGGCCCTCAGCGCCGGGTCGAGCCGGAGCTTCTGCAGGGCGTCGAACAGCTCCACGCAGGTCTGGTGGCGGAACTTGTTGCCCGCGTCGGGCCGGTCGATCTCTATGACCAGCACGGCTCCCTCGACGCTGGTGTTGATGTCCTCGTAGGTCATGGTCTCTCCTGCTCAGTGGTGCGTGTCGGGGTGGGTCAGGAAGCCCTGGCCGGTCGCGGCGCCGAGCCGGCCGGCGGCGACCAACTGGCGCAGCAGCGGCGGCGGGGCGTAGCGGCTGTCGCCGGTGGCGGCGTGCACCGCCTCGGTGGCGGCGAGGTGTCGGTCCAGGCCCATGGCGTCGAGCAGCTTGAAGGGACCGACCTTGTAGCCCAACCCGAGCTCCAGGGCCACGTCGATGTCCTCGGCGGTCGCGAGCTCGTCGTCGTACTCGGCGATCACGTCGTTGAGGTAGGGCAGGAACAGCGAGTTGAGCAGGAGGCCGGGACGGTCCTTGACCGCGATCGGCACGACGCCCTCGAGCGAGTCGACGAGGTCCGTGACCCGGTCGACGACCGACGCGTCGGACAGTAGGCCCGGGACCACCTCGACCGCACCGCGACCGGCGCCGCCGGTCAGCAGGTGCAGGCCGACGACGCGTGCCGGGTTGGCGACGCGGGCAGCGAGGTCGGTCACGGACGCGAGCCCGCCGCTGTGCACGAGCGGCACGTCCTCGCCGACGTAGCCGGCGGCTTCGACCAGGCGGGCGTGGGCAAGCTCCTTGTCGGCGTCGCCCGTGCAGAGCACGAGGTCGACCCTGTCGTCAGGCCCGTCGAGCGGGCGCACCTCTCGGCCGGAGGCGGCCAGCGCCTCAGCCAGCTCGTCACGCGGGCCGACCAGGCCGATGACCGGGTGGTCGGATGGGGTGTTCGTCATCGGTGCTCTCCCTCAGGACCCGAAGAGTCGGTTGTCGTCGTAGGTGTAGAAGCCGCGGCCGGTCTTGCGGCCCAGGTCGCCGGCGGCGACCATGCGGTCGACCATCGGCGGCGGGAAGAAGCGGGGGTCGCGCAGTTGCTCGTAGAGGCGGGTCGCCACCTGCGCGTGAATGTCCATCCCGACGACGTCGAGCAGCTGGAACGGCCCCATCGGGTGGCCCAGCGAGCCCCTCACCGCGGCGTCGATCGACTCCTTGGTGCCCAGCCCGGCCTCGAGGGCACGGATGCAGTCGTTCTCCCACGGGATGAGGAAGCGGTTGACGATGAACCCGGGGCGGTCCTTGGTGACCACGCTGGTCTTCCCGAGGCCGGCCAGGAAGTCCACTGTCGCCTTGTGGGCCCACTCCGCGGTGTGGCGCCCGTCGGCCACCTCGACCAGCTTCATCAGCGGGGCCGGGTTGCAGTAGTGGGTGCCGACGACGCGCTCGGGCCGCTTGGACCCGCTCGCGATGCCGGTCACCGACAGGGTGGAGGTGTTGGTGTGGAACAGGGTGCTCTCGGAAACGATGCCGTCCAGCTCGGCCCAAATGTCCTTCTTGAGGGACAGGTCCTCGAAGACGGCCTCGACTACGACGTCGCAGGGCGCGAGGTCGGCCATGCTGGTGGTGCCGCTCAGCGAGTCCTTGGCCGCCTCCCCCGCCGCGGCGTCGAGCTTGCCCAGCTGGACGCTCTTGTCGAAGAACCCGTGCACGGTCGCGATGCCGCGAGCCAGGTTGGCCTCGTTGACGTCGAACAGGATCGTGCGGTGGCCCACTCGGGCCATCACGGTCGCGATGCCCGATCCCATGGTGCCGGCGCCGAGGACGGCGACGGTCTTCACTGCGTCATTCACATGCTCTCCTGGGGCTGGTCGGCAGATGGCCGAAGGGTCACGCGAGGCTCTGGGCGGCGCGGTTGGTCTCGCGGCCGATCAGCAGTCGCTGGATCTCGTTGGTGCCGTCGTAGATCTGGGTGACCTTGGCGTCACGCAGGCAGCGCTCGACGCCGAGGTCGGCGAGGTCGCCGTAGGGGCCGAGGATGCGCGTGGCCTCGACGGCGGTTTGGAACCCGAGGTCGGTGCAGGCCTGCTTCATCATCCCGATCTGGCCGGGCGTGACGCCGGGGTCCTCGTCGACCTGCCGGGCCACGGCGTGGAGCAGCAGTCGGCCCTGGAGGATGCGCCCGCGCAGCTCGGCGAGCGCGAAGGTGTGCTCGTCGCTGAGACGGGCGCCGTGCAGGCGGGTCAACGCTGCGAGCGTGCGGGCGTACGCCGCGCGGGCGATGCCGACCCCCTGAGCGGCCGCGCTGATGCGCGACTTGGTCACCGAGCTCATCACGACGGACCAGCCGCGGCGCTCCTCGCCGAGGAGGTTCTCCCGCGGCACGTGGACCTGGTCGAAGAAGAGCTCCGACGTGCTGGAGCCGTGCATGCCCATCTTGTGGAACGGCTGGCCGTGGCCCACGCCGTCCCAGTCGCCCTCGACGACGAACGCGGTGATGCCGTCACGCCCCGCAGACCTGTCGACGGTGGCGAAGCAGATGATGACGTCGGCCCGGTCGCCGGTGGTGATGAAAGTCTTCTGTCCTGAGAGCGACCACCCGTGGTCGTGCGGGGTGGCCATCGTGGAGAGGCTTGACACGTCGGAGCCGGCGTTGGGCTCAGTGATGGCGAGTGAGCCGTAGCGGGAGCCGTCGAGCAGGCCGGGGATGTAGCGCTGCTGGAGCTCCTCGGTGCCCGCGAGCAGGATGGGGTACGCCGCGTGCATCTGGGTCATGAAGACCAGGCTCGTCGCAGCGCACCCTGCAGCGACCTCCTCCATCGCGACGGCGTACGCCACGTTGCTGTCCCCGGTCCCGCCGAGTGACTCGGGGAAGACCAGCCCGCACAGCCCGGCCCGGGCCAACGCCTGGACGCTCTCGTGGGCAAACGCGTGGGTCTCGTCGAGCCGGGCGGAACGGGGCGCGACCTCGCAGGCGACGACGTCACGCGTCAGGTCGCGAACCTCCAGCTCTCGATCAGTCAGGGCCCGGTCTGCTGCCGGCTCGTCGAGGAGCTCGTGGAGTGCGAGGTAGTCCTTGGGGCTGGCGTCGATCGTCAGCGGCTCGGCGCTCATCAGATCTCCCCTCCATCACGCTCGGTGAACTCCTGCACGTTAGTCATTACTGAACAGCCCTGTCAAGGTTTGACATTTGGAATTGCGTCTACACGGCACGGCGGCGGCGGCGGCGGCGGCGGCGGCGGCGAGACCATCGTCTGGCACCTGCAACATCACCACGGCGTCGCCCTGTCCTGCGCCACCATCGAACCGGGTCTCGGCCCGCCAGCGGGGTTACCTTGAGCCCGCCAACCGCCCGAGTTGGTCCTAGTCGGTTGTCACCTGTCCGTGCGGCACAGCGCTGCCCGTACCGGCTCCCACACGAACTTCCGCTGGAAGCCGGGGATGCGGATGGCGCCGTCGTTAATGCGCTCAATCACCTTCCGAAGTGGAAGCGGCTCACTCATGAACAACCCCTCTGTTCCGTCGCTTGGCCCTGACCCTAGACCGCAGATCCCTACACGCGCCGTATTCGAAGAAGTACGTTGCCGGCGACCCCGCGGACGTAGGAGAAGTCAGCCGGGGCTTCCGGCGGAGGTCTCCTGACACACTCGCGGACGCCAGAGACAGGAGCGTCATAGTGGGCGGGATGGTCGCCCTTCGCGGGCCGCGCGGTCCGCCGCTCCGGAACCGCGGCCGCTCATGCGCCCAGGAGCCAGCGCCTGAGTTCGTGTGAACTTTGTGTGGAGTGGGCCATCCTCCGGACACAGAAGACTCCCCCAGGGTCTCGGGTCCCCGGGGGAGTCAGAGCCGCCTGTCGGAATCGAACCGACGACCTAGTCATTACGAGTGACTCGCTCTACCGACTGAGCTAAGGCGGCGTGGCCTGCCGAGCACGCTCGGTGGACCGCGGGCGAGTATACGGAGCGCCCGGGCCCGGACCGAAATCACGGTGGGGTGTCTGGGACGGCTGGCTAGCCTCGCGGAGACCGTTCGTCTTTCGACCAGGAGGATCCATGCCCACTCGTACCGCACGCACTGCCTGGAACGGCGGCCTGCAGGACGGTTCCGGCAAGGTCGAGCTGACCAGCTCGGGCGCCGGCACGTTCGACGTCGACTTCCCCCGGCGCGCCGCCGACGACGCCGCCGGGACGACGAGCCCCGAGGAGCTCGTGGCAGCCGCGCACTCGGCGTGCTACGCGATGTCGCTCTCGAACCTCGTGACCGAGGCCGGCGGGACGGTCCACGCGCTCGACGTCTCCGCAGACGTGACGCTCGGCCCCGACAAGGAGGCCGGCGGGTTCAAGCTGACCGGCATCACGCTCACCGTCCGTGGCGAGGTCGAGGGCCTCGACGAGGCCGGCTTCGCCGAGGCGGCCGACAAGGCCAAGGCGGACTGCCCGATCAGCAAGGCGCTCGCCGGGGTCGAGATCACGCTCGACGCCGCGCTGGAGGGCTGACCTCCCGCCGCAGCTCCGCGAGCCGCTCGCGGAGAGCGGGGTCGCGCATCACCTCCGCGACCGTGGGGCAGTCCTGCGGGCCGGTGGCGCCGGGCACGCACAGGCTGCACATGTCGCCCGGCCGCAGCGGGCAGCGCGCGTCGACGTACGTCACGCCTCCACGCTAGGCAGCGGTCCGCCGCCCACCACAGGGCCGAAGGTCCCGGCCTGCCGGCAGCTGATCAGCAGGTCGTGCCGTCGGCGGGCACCTCGCCGTCGAGGAGGTAGTCCTCGACAATCGAGTCGATGCACTCGTTGCCGGCGTTGTAGGCCGTGTGGCCGTCGCCGTCGCGCTCGACGAGCACGCCGGAGTCGAGCTGCGCCGACAGCGCGCGGGCCCACTTCAGCGGGGTGGCCGGGTCGCGGCTGGTGCCGAGGACCACGATCGGCGCGGCACCCTCGGCGCGGATGTCGAGCGGCTCCTCACTGGCGGTCACGTCGATGCCGCGGCAGCCGGTCATGCCCCAGGCGAAGATCCGGCCGAACGTCGGCGAGGCCTCCTCGAACTCCGCGAAGAGCGACGGCACCTCGGCGAACGGCACCGACGTCGGGTCGTCGAGGCAGTTGATCGAGTAGTTGGCCTCGATCGTGTTGTCGGCGTAGGAGCCGTCGGGGTTGCGCGAGGCGTACGCGTCGGCGAGGTCCATCAGCGCCGAGCCCTTGCCCTCGAGGGCGGAGGCCAGCGCGGTGCTGAGCAGGAACCAGTAGTCGCGGTTGTAGAGCGGGGTGATGATCCCGTAGAACGCGTTGCCGACCGTCAGCTTGCGGTCGCCGGCGGGCAACGGCTCGGCCTCGATCTCCTCGAGCAGGCCGGTGATCGTGGCGAGGCCCTCGTCGACGGTGTCGCCGAGGAAGCAGTTGTCGGTGGAGTCGAGGCAGTTCTGGACGTAGGCCCGCAACGCGGTCTCGAAACCGGTGGCCTGCTCCAGCGCTAGCGACTGCGAGTCGAGGCCGACGTCGACGGCGCCGTCGAGGACGAAGCGGCCGACCTTGTCGGGGAACAGCTCGGCGTAGGTCGCCCCGAGCTTGGTGCCGTAGGAGGCGCCGAAGTAGCTCAGCTGCTCCTCCCCCAGCGCCGAGCGCAGCACGTCCATGTCGCGCGCCGCCTCGGCGGTGGTGACGTGCCCGACGATCGGCCCGGACCCGGCGACGCACTTCTCGCCGAGCGACAGCACCGACGTGCGGTAGGCGGCCTGCTCCTCTGCGGTGTCGGGGGTCGGGTCGGCACCGAGGTAGGCGTCGAGCTCGGCGTCGCTGAGGCAGTCGACCGGCGCAGACCGGCCGACGCCACGGGGGTCGAACCCCACGATGTCGAAGCCGTCGAGCAGCGGCTCGCGGAAGACCTGGCTGCCGGCGGCGGCGTACGTCGTGCCGCGCGCGCCGGGACCGCCGGGGTTCACCACGAGGGAGCCGACGCGCGCTCCCCGTGCCGGGACGCGCAGGAGTGCCAGCTCGACGGTCTCGCCCTCCGGCTCGGCGTAGTCGATCGGCACCGTGAGGAGGCCGCAGTCGTGGTCGCCGTTGGTCTCGCAGGGCTGCCAGTCGATGCGCTGGGAGTAGAGGTCGGCGAGCGCCGGGTCGGGCGCCTCGGTGACCGTCGCCGGCGGCGGGGTGGTCGGCGACGGCGTCGGTCGGGCGCGCGGCTCGTCGGGCGTGGTGCCCCGGATCGCGAGACCGACCGCGACGAACGTCGTCAGCGCCAGCGCGAGCACCGCCAGCACCGCGACGACCCGGCGCATCAGCGGCCCCCGGGCAGCCGCAGGGCGACCGTCATGGACTCGAGGGCCAGCTGTGGGGGCACGTTGAACTCCAGCATCTGCTCGCGGGCGGTGAAGATCGCGTCGATCATGCGCAGCAGCCCCTCGGGCGAGGCCGCGCGCGCGAGGAGCTCGACGTCGCCGCGCAGCTCCTCGTTGACGAGCATCCCGGGGGCGCCGACGGACAGCGCGATGGCATCGCGGTAGACCGAGACGAGGTCCATCAGGGCGCGGTCGATGACGTCGAGCACGCGCCGCTTGGCCTTCTGCTTCTGCAGCTTCTCCAGGCCGCCGAGGGCGGCGCGGTAGGAACGGCTGGTGGTGTCCTTGCGCTCGCTGCCGAAGATCGCCTGGAGCTCCTCGAGCTCGCGCTTCTCCGCCGCCGTGGTGATCGCCTCGGTCTCCTCCTTGGCGAGCTCGGCCAGGTTGGTCGCGGCGGTCATGCACGAGCCCAGCGACGTCAGGCGGGCCGGGATGCTGATCACCTCGCGATGGCGCGTACGGGTCTCCTCGTCGAGCGCCAGCGCGCGGGCACGGCCGATGTGGCCCTGGCTCGCGCGGGCGGCGAAGCCGGCCATGGTCTCGGAGATGCCGTCGTTGCGGTGCAGGAACGCGGCCACGTCGTCGGTGCCGGGAGTCGAGAGGGTGAGGGTGCGACAGCGGGAGCGGATCGTCGGCAGCACGTCCTGGACCGTCGGCGCGCACAGCAGCCAGAGGGTCTTGGGCGTCGGCTCCTCGATGGCCTTGAGCAGGGCGTTGCCGGTGCGGGGGTTCTCCGGGGTGCCGAGGCGGTCGGCGTCCTCGATGACCACGATCTGCCAGCGCCCGATCGCGGGGAACTTGGCCGCCGACTGGACCAGGTCGCGCATGTCGTCGACGTAGAGGACCGAGGTCTCGGACTTCACCCAGGTGATGTCGGGGTGCGAGCCGTTGATGCCGAGCCGGCACGCCTCGCACGCACCACAGCCGGTCCGCTGCTCGCACTGGAGCGCGGCCGCGAAGGCGCGGGCGACGTTGGACCGGCCCGACCCGGGCGGACCGGTGAACAGCCAGGCGTGGGTCATGCCCTGCCCGGCGGCGGCCTGCTGGAGGACCTCGATGGTGGGACGCTGGCCGACGAGGTCGGACCAGACCGAACGCGTCGGCTGGGTGGTCGGCGTGGTCACGGGCGCCCCAGCATCGGCTCGACCCGCTCGCGGATGGCCGCGGCGATCTCGTCGATCGGCGCCCGCGCGTCGAGGACGACGTAGTGGTCGGGGTCGGCGGCGGCGAGGCCGAGGAACCCCTGGCGCACCCGCTGGTGGAACTCCAGCGACTGGCCCTCGATCCGGTCGCGGCCGGTGAAGCGGTCGAGGCCGGCCTGCGGCTCGAGGTCGAGGACGACGGTCAGGTGCGGGCGCAGGTCGCCGGTGGCCCAGCGGGCGACCGCCTCGACCTCGGCGACGTCGAGGGTGCGGCCGGCGCCCTGGTAGGCCAGGGTCGAGTCGACGTAGCGGTCGGTGATGACGACCTCGCCGCGCGCGAGCGCCGGCAGCACGACGTGGTCGACGTGCTCGGCCTTGTCGGCGGCGTAGAGCAGCGCCTCCGTGCGGTCGGACAGGTCACCCGTGGCCGGGTCGAGGACGATACGGCGCAGCTCCTTGCCGACCGAGGTGTCGCCGGGCTCGAAGGTGAGCAGCACGGTCTGGCCCCGCTCGACGAGCCAGTCGTGCAGCAGGCGGGACTGGGTGGACTTGCCGGCCCCCTCGCCGCCCTCGAAGCACACGAAGAGCCCGGTCTCCGAATACACGCCTGCACTCACGTCGCACACCCTACGGGCGGGGTGGGACAGGCGCCGCCCGTACGCCGGGCGCCGGCCGCAAGCCAACCGCAAGGTCGTGCGCGCAGACTGCTGCCATGACCACCCTCGACGGCCTCCCGGCCGGCCTCACGACCCGTCCGCTGACCCTCGCCGACGCCGAGGCGGTCCACGCCGCCATCGCCGCCGAGGAGGTCGTCGACCTCGGCGAGAGCGAGATGACGCTCGAGGACGTCGTCGCCGACTGGCAGCGACCGAGCTATGACATCACCGCCAGCACCGTGGGCGTCTTCGACGACGGTCGCCTGGTGGCGTACGCGGACCACTCCGACACCGACGTGGCCTACACCGCGGTGCTGCCGAGCCACCAGGGCCGCGGGATCGGCACGGCTCTCGCCGGCTGGCTGCAGGCGAAGGCGCGTGCGGCAGGGTCCGCCAGGATCGGGACCCAGGTCCCCGAGGGCAGCGCCGCTGACCGGCTGATGCGCGACCTCGGCTACGAGGTCCGCTGGACCGCGTGGGACCTCGAGCTCCCGCCCGACCGCGAGGTCGCCGCCCGCCCGCTCCCGGACGGATTCGCGATCCGCGACGCCGACGACGCCGACCGCGAGGCCGCCTGGACCCTCGTCGAGGACTGCTTCCTCGAGTGGTCCGAGCGCGACCGGATGAGCCTCGAGGACTTCGGCGCCCGGGTCTGGGACCGCCCGGGCTACGCGCCGTGGAACCTCCGCCTGCTCGTGTCCCCCGACGGCGAGGTCGTCGGCGCCACCCACGTCTTCCTGTCCGGCGACGGCGCGTACGTCGCCCGCATCGCCGTCCGGCCCGACCACCGCGGCCGCGGGCTGGCGCCGGCGATGCTCGTCGACGCGTTCGACCGCGCTCGGGAGCACGGCGCCGTCCGCTGCTACCTGTCCACCGACACCCGGGCGGGTGCCCGCGGGCTCTACGAGAAGGTCGGCATGGAGGTCGCCTCCACCTGGGTCAACCGCGCCGTCACGCTCTGAGTCCGTCGTACGGACCAAACGGCGGTCGCGGCCCGCGCGTCAGGCGTACGCCGGGCGCTACCTGCGGTGTTCGGTCCGTACGACGGTCAGCCGCCGTTGGCCTCGCGCCAGCCCGCGAAGAGGAACCACGCGAGCAGGAACGCCCAGCCGCCGGTGAGCCTGCGGTGCCCGTGGTGCCGCCACAGGACTCCGGTCGGGCCGCCGAGGAGCAGGTAGGCCACGCTGCCGAGCGGCCCCGTGAGCAACCACGCCCACCCCCAGGCCCAACGCGTGGCACGCCACGGCTCCGGGCCGCCGACGATGAGGAGCAGCACGGCCAGCCACGAAGCCATCCCGAGGAGTCCGACCTGCCAGGGCACGCCCCACCCCATGAAGGTGAAGCTGGTGTGGCCCCCGGACGGGGAGCCCTCCGTGAGCCGGACGTCAGGGTTGATGCTGCGCAGCGTCTCGCGCGGGTCGCTCTCCACCTGCACCACGGCGTACTGGTCGAGGACCCCGCCGAGGACGGTCCAGCGCAGCTCGACCGTGTCGCCCTCCTGCGGCGCGTCGGGGCCGAGCACCTGCACCTCGTCGACCTTGCTGCTCGCCACGTCGGCGAGGAGGTCGCCGTACGTCGCGGGGCGGGTGCCGGTGGTGACCATCAGCGCCGCGGTGGCGAGGGCGAACAGGGCGATGACCGCGCCCGTGAGCCGCCAGCGGCGGTCGCGCCACTCGTCGTGCGTCGACCGCACCTGCGGCGTCGTCGTGACCGTCATTCCCCACCCCCGTTGTTGTGGGGAGCGTAGTGGAGCGTCAGGCCTTCTTCGCCGTCTTCTTCGCCGTCTTCTTGGCGGTCTTCTTGGCAGCGGTCTTCTTGGCAGCGGTCTTCTTCGCCGGGGCCTTCTTCGCGCCCTTCTTGGCCGCCTTCTTGGCCGGGCCGCGCTCGCGGCGCTCGGCGAGGAGCTCGGCCGCGCGCTCGAGGGTGATCGACTCGACGGTGTCGTCCTTGCGCAGCGTCGCGTTGTACTCGCCGTCGGTGACGTACTCGCCGAAGCGGCCGGCCTTCACGATGACCGGCTGGCCGGAGACGGGGTCGTTGCCGAGCTCCTTGAGCGGCGGGGTGGCCGCGCCGCGGCCGCGCTGCTTGGGCTGGGCGTAGATCGCCTTGGCCTGGTCGAGGGTGATGTCGAAGATCTGGTCCTCGCTGGTGAGCGAGCGCGAGTCGGTGCCCTTCTTGAGGTAGGGCCCGTAGCGACCGTTCTGCGCGGTGATCTCGGTGCCGTCCTCGTCGGTGCCGACGATGCGGGGCAGGTCGAGCAGCTTGACCGCCTGCTCGAGCGTGACCGTGTCGAGGGTCATCGACTTGAAGAGCGACCCGGTGCGCGGCTTCGCGCTCTTGGGCGCGTCCTCGGGCAGCACCTCGGTGACGTAGGGACCGAAGCGGCCGTTCTTGGCGACGATCTGCAGGCCGGTGTCGGGGTGGTCGCCGACCACCTGCTCCTCGCCGGCGGGGTTGGCCAGCAGCTCCTTGGCCTTGGCGACGGTGAGCTCGTCGGGCGGGAGGTCGTCGGGGACGTTGGCCCGCACCGGGGCGGCGTCACCGCCGTCGGGACCGGGGCCCTCGACGTAGGGGCCGTAGCGGCCGACCCGGAGGTCGATCCCGTCCCCGATCGGGAAGGTCGCCATCTCCTTGGCGTCGATCTCGCCGAGGTCGGTGACCAGCGTCTTGAGCCCGACGACGTCGCCGGAGCCGTAGTAGAACTCGCCGAGCTCGGTGGCGCGGTCCTTGCGACCACCCGCGATCTCGTCGAGGACGTCCTCCATCGAGGCGGTGAACTCGTAGGACACCTGCCGCGGGAAGTGCTCCTCGAGCAGCCGGACCACCGAGAACGCCAGCCACGCCGGGACCAGCGCGGTGCCCTTCTTGTAGACGTAGCCGCGGTTGAGGATGGTGCCGATGATCGAGGCGTAGGTCGACGGGCGGCCGATCTCGCGGTCCTCGAGCTCCTTGATGAGCGTGGCCTCGGTGTAGCGCGACGGCGGCTTGGTCTCGTGGCCCTCGGGGCTCAGCGAGGCGGCCGACACGGCCGCGCCCTGGGTGAGGTTGGGCAGGCGGGTCTCGGCGTCGTCACGGCGCTTGGAGGCGTCGTCGATGTCCTCGACGTAGGCCTTGAGGAAGCCGTGGAAGGTGATCGTGCGGCCGCTCGCGCTGAAGACGACGTCGCGGCCGTCGGCGGCGGCACCGCCGAGGCGGATCGTCACCGAGTTGCCGACCGCGTCCTTCATCTGGGAGGCGACGGTGCGCATCCAGATCAGCTCGTAGAGACGGAACTGCTCGCCGGACAGGCCGGTCTGCGCGGGCGTGCGGAACGTGTCGCCGGCCGGGCGGATCGCCTCGTGGGCCTCCTGGGCGTTCTTGACCTTGGACGCGTAGGTGCGCGGTGAGTCGGGGAGGTACTCGGCGCCGTACAGCTCGCGCACCTGGTCACGCGCGGCACCGACCGCGGCGTCCGAGAGCGTCGTGGAGTCCGTACGCATGTAGGTGATGAAGCCGTTCTCGTAGAGCCGCTGCGCGACCGACATCGTCACGCTCGCGCTCATGCCGAGCTTGCGGCTGGCCTCCTGCTGCAGCGTGGTGGTGCGGAAGGGGGCGTACGGGGAGCGGCGGTAGGGCTTGGACTCGACCGAGCGCACGTCGTACGTCGCCTCGGCGAGGCCGGACGCCAGCGCCTCGGCGTCGGCGCGCGAGAGGTGGACGCGCTCGGCCTTGCCCTTGAGCTCGCCGGTGTTGTCGAAGTCGGAGCCGCGGGCGACGCGGACGTCGTCGATCGAGTAGAGCTTGGCGGGGAACATCCGCGGGTCGTGGCCGGTGCCGGCGTCGAAGGTGGCGTCGAGGTCCCAGTAGGAGGCGACGCGGAACCTCATCCGCTCGCGCTCGCGGTCGACGACCAGGCGGGTCGCCACAGACTGCACGCGGCCGGCCGACAGGCCGGACATGACCTTCTTCCACAGCACCGGGGAGACCTCGTAGCCGTAGAGGCGGTCGAGGATGCGGCGGGCCTCCTGGGCCTCGACGAGGTCGTCGTTGATCTGGCGCGGGTTCTCGACGGCGGCGAGGATCGCGGGCTGGGTGATCTCGTGGAAGACCATCCGGTGGACCGGCAGGCCCTTCGGCGGCTTGAGCTCGTCGAGGAGGTGCCAGGCGATCGCCTCGCCCTCGCGGTCCTCATCGGTGGCGAGGTAGAGGGCGTCGGCGTCCTTGACCAGCTTCTTGAGCTTGGCGATGTGGCTCTTCTTGTCGCGGGGCACGACGTAGTAGGGCTCGAAGCCGTTGTCGACGTCGACCGCGAGCCGACCCCAGGGCTTGTCCTTGATCTTGGCCGGGGTGTCCGCGGCGTTGTTGGGCAGGTCGCGGATGTGACCGATCGAGGACTCGACGACGTAGTCCGCGCCGAGGTAGCCGCCGATGGTGCGGGCCTTGGCCGGGGACTCGACGATGACGAGCTTTGCCACTTCTGTTTGCTCCCTCAGTTGTGCGCTGCGATGTTGCTCAGCGCCGCAACGGTAGCGCCACATCCCGATAACGCCACTCCGCGCCGTCCACAGCACGGCTCGGGCCCCACGCCTCGAGGACGTGGGGCCCGAGCGCGTCAGGCTGCCGTACGGGTCAGAAGTCGAGCCCCTCCAGGTAGCGGAAGCCCGTGTTGGCGGTCGCTGCCGGCCAGAAGTCCGGGCTGTCGTTCTCGACGATGTACTCCTCGACCTGGTGGGCCTTGAAGATCGTCGGGAAGTCGATCACGCCGAGACCGAGGTCGGCCATGTCGCCGGGCTGCTCGTCGTAGAGCGCAGCCGCGTCGGCGCCGTGGCGGTCCTTCACGTGGTACTGCCGGACCGCCAGCGGGGACGACTTGACCACGTCGATCGCGAACTGGAGCGGGTCGGCCGCACCCGTGTTCACGCCACCGGTGTAGGCCCAGTAGAGGTCGATCTCGAAGTGGACCAGCTTGGGGTCGAGCTCGCTGGTGAGGACGTCCCACGGCGTCGTGCCGTCGGGGAACGTGATCGTGAACTCGTGGGCGTGGTTGTGGTAGCCGTAGCGCAGCCCACGCTTGCGAGCGGCCTCCGCCTCGGTGTTCATCTGCTCGGCCCAGAGCTGCCAGTCGCTCTTGTTCGGGGAGTTGAGGTAGGGCACGTTGATGTACTTCTGGCGGAAGGTCTGGGCGACGTCGAGCTTCGCGTTGAGCTTTGCCGGGTCGAGGGCGCCTGCGGTGGTGCTGATGCCGTCGTGGCTCGAGGAGGCCCAGATGCCCCGGGCGTCGAGCGCGGCCTTGAACTGGGCGGCGGTGTAGCTGTAGAGACCTGCCCGCTCCACACGCTCGTAGCCGAACTTCGCGAGCTGGTCGAGCATCAGCTGGATCTCGGCGTCGGACGTCATCTTCGACCGCAGGGTGTAGAGCTGGATGCTGATCAGGTCGGTCGGGACCCCCTTGTGGCGGCCGTGGGCGTGGCCGTGGCCCTGGCCGGGGTGCTGACCGGGCTTGGCCGCCAGCGCCGGCGAGCCGGCTGCGAGCACGGTTGCGCCGGCCGCACCTGCGGCGGCCCCGCGCAGCAGGCCTCGACGGCTGGCGCCCTTCCTCTCGAGCGACTCGCGCAGGGCGGCGTCGCCGTCATATCCGTAACACATGTGCTGCCTTCTTCCTGGTTTCTCGGGGGTTCTCGGAGAGCTCTCGGGGGTGGTGCGGGTGTCAGCCGGTCGGCTCGAGGACGACCTCGTCGGACCCGCTGAGCGGGGGCTCGGAGCCGGCGTCGGTGTACTCCGCGACGAAGACGGCCGCGAGGTCCTCGGTCGCCGGGTCGTGGCCTCCGGGCACCGTCGTGGTGATGGAGCCGGTGCAGCCGTTCGCCGTGGTCTGCGGGTGGCCGTGGGTGTCGTGACCCAGCACGTAGGTCACCGTGACCTTGCTGCAGTCGACCGGCTGGTCGTCGGTGACCCTGACCTCGTACGTCACGGTGTCGCCGAAGCTGAACTCCTGGCCCGCCACCGGGGTGACGAGCTCGACGACCGGTGCCTCGTTGCCGACGATGATGTCGACGTCGGCCGAGGCGCGGCGGCCACCCTGGTCGGTCACCGTCAGCGTGGCGCGGTAGGTGCCGTCCTCGGTGTAGGTGTGGCTCACGTCGGCCTTGCGGCTGTCGACCTTGCCGTCACCGTCGAAGTCCCACGCGTAGAGCAGCTTGGTGTCACCGTCGGGGTCGGTCGTCCCGTCGCTGGAGAAGTCGACCGTCAGCGGCGTCTTGCCGACCGTCGGCTCGGCCTCGATCGCCGGAACGGGGCTGCGGTTGCCGCCCTCACCGATGTAGTCGATGCGCGAGAGCTGGGCGTCGGGGTTCTCGGCGAAGTAGCCGTCGCCGTACTCCAGGACGTAGAGCGCGCCGTCAGGGCCGAACTCCATGTCCATCGGGTTGTCGGTGACGATGTCCGGGACGACGTCCTCGATCGCGGCGACCTCACCGCCGTCGACGTGGAGGGCCTTGATGTAGTCGCGGGTCCACTCGTAGAAGAGCGGGGTGTCGTCGTAGCGCTCGGGCCAGGCGACGGGGTTGCGACCCTTGGTGGCCTTGCGGTCGAACTGGTAGGCCGGGCCTGCCATCGGGCCGATGCCACCGGTCTCGAGCTCCGGGAACTCCTCGGAGAGGCCGTACGAGTACCAGATCTCCGGCTGCTCCACCGGCGGCAGCTCACGGAGGCCGGTGTTGTGGATCGAGTCGTTGACCGGGGCGTCGCAGTCGAACTTCGGGCCACTCGTGCGGGTGGCGAAGTCGAAGTCGTTGTAGGGCAGCTCGGCCGTGGCGCAGTAGGGCCAGCCGTAGTTGGACGGCTCGTCGACGACCGCCCACTTGCCGTGGCCGGCGGGGCCGCGGTCGGGGTTGGCCGTACGGGCGTCGGGCGAGTAGTCGGCGACCCAGAGGTCGTCGGTGTCGGGGTCGATCTCGATGCGGAACGGGTTGCGCCAACCCATCGAGTAGATCTCCGGGCGCGTCCTCGGCGTGCCGGGGGCGAACAGGTTGCCCTCGGGGATCGTGTAGCCGCCACCGGCCTTCGGCGTGATCCGCAGGATCTTGCCGCGCAGGTCGTCGGTGTTGGCCGAGGTGCGCTGGGCGTCGAACGCGGGGTTGCGCTCGGGGCGCTCGTCGAGCGGCACGTAGCCGTCGGACTGGAACGGGTTGGTGTCGTCACCGGTCGAGAGGATCAGGTTGCCGTCGGAGTCGAAGACGATGTCACCGCCGACGTGGCAGCAGATCCCGCGGTCGACGGGGACGTCGAGCACCTTCTGCTCGGAGCCGAGGTCGACCTGGCCGCCGGAGTAGCGGAACCGCGCGACCGTCAGGTGGCCCTTGAAGCGCTCGAAGTCGGCCGCGGTGCCGGTCTCCGGGGCGTCGCCCTCGTTGACCGAGGCGGTCGCCGGGTCGTCGACCGGGGTGTCGAGCGGCGGCGAGTAGTAGAGGTAGATCCACTGGTTCTTCTTGCCGTCGTAGCCCGGGTCGAGGGCGATGCTCTGCAGGCCCTCCTCGTCGTGGAGGTAGACCGGGATGCGTCCGGCGACGCTGTTGACGCCGGTCCGCGCGTCGTTGTGCCAGATCACGCCGGCGCGCGTGGTGTGCAGGACGTCGCCGTCGGGCAGCACCGCGAGGTCGATGGCCTCGCCCGGACGGTCGTTGAGGGTGACCTTCTGGAACGCACCGGCGGGCGGGGGCGGGGGTGTGTCGTCGTGCCCGTCGTGGGCGGTGGCCGCGGTGGTCACGGCGAGGAGGGGCAGGCAGAGGGTGGCGCCGACGGCGGCCGTGAGCCCTGCGCGGAGGGGGTGAGACATGTGGGGTTCTCCTGTTCCCGAGTGGTGAGGAGGTGGCGGGGAGCCGACTAGCAACGTAGGCACGTGACGGGGATCACGTCAACGATCATGCGTCTTTTGCTCGCCTGTCGACACAAGTCGAGCGCGCACGCCTCCACCCCCAGCGGTGAACCACGCACCGCCGGGCCCTCCCGGGCTCACTCCGGGCTCACCCCGGGCTTACCCCGGGTCCAGGTTCAGCCGAGGCGGAGGAAGCCCTCGCCCACCAGCTCGCGCACGACCGGGACGTACGCCTCCTGCAGCCCGGCCTCGTCGCGCTGCAGCAGCGTGGCGAGGGCACCGAGCAGCTGCCCCAGGGTGAGGTCGCCGTCGCTCGCGCCGACGATCGCGGCCTCGACCGTGTCGGCCGTCCGCGCGCGCCGGAAGCCGCGCTGCTGTCGCAGCACGATCGCCTCGGGGTCCTCCGCGCCGGGCCGCCCGACGGTCTCCTGCTGGACGTCCTCGCGAGCGTGCAGCGTGGTCGCGAGGAAGGCGTCGTCGTCCAGCCCGCGCAGGCCGGTGGCCGCGTCGCCCCAGGCGTGGATCGCCGGTCCGATCGGCTGCTCGACGTCGTACGGCCACTCGAGGAGCTCGTGCGTCCCCGAGGTCTCGCTGCCACCGCGGCGCACGTTGACCCAGCCGAACCCGATCCCCTCGATGCCCGTCTCCTCCAACCACGACAGCCACGTGTCGTAGCGCTCGGCGTAGTCCGGACCGCCGTGGTGGCCGCTGTCCTTGAGCCAGAGCTCGACGTACGCCGCGGGATCGAGGACCTCGCGCTGGACGACCAGCGCGTCGCAGTCCGCGCGCAGCCACGAGCCGAGCCGCTCGTCCCACGGCCGGCCCTCGACGATCGCCCAGTTGGCCAGCACCTGCAGCCAGCCGCCGTCGGCGAGGTGGTCGGGGCCGGTGCGCACGATGTGTTCGACGACCCGGTCGCCGGGCAGCCCGGAGTCGCGGTAGACCAGCCGCTCGCCGGTCGCCGGCGAGATCACGAAGGGCGGGTTGGTGGCGATGAGGTCGAACCGCTCCCCCGCCACCGGCTCGAAGAACGACCCGTCGCGCACGTCGACCGCGATGTTGTTGAGGGCGGCGTTGAGCCGGGTCATCCAGAGCGCGCGGGCGTTGACGTCGGTCGCCACGACCGTGTCGGCGTGGGTGGCGAGGTGCAGGGCCTGGACGCCGCAACCGGTGCCGAGGTCGAGGGCGCGCTCCACCGGCTCGCGCATCGTCAGCTGCGCGAGGCTGGTCGACGCGCTCGAGATGCCGAGGACGTGGTCGGGACCCACCGCGACCGGCGCCCCGTCGAGGCCGGGCGTCAGGTCCGAGACCACCCACAGGTCGCGCTCGATGCCAGCCTCGGAGGCGGCGTACGGGCGGCAGTCGGTGCGGGCAGCGACCTCGCCGACGCTCTGCTCGAGCAGCCCGGCGTTGCAGAGCCGGTCGACCAGGCCGGGCAGGGCCTGCTCGGCGTCGTCGCGCGGCACCGGCGCCTGGAGCAGGAAGAGCCGGACCAGGGTGTCGAGCGGCCCGCCGGACCTCGTGCGCCGCAGGGCGGGGAGGGTCTCGTTGCGCCCGAGCGCGCGGTGGGCCTCCTCGCCGATCGCCTCGGCGACCGCGTCGAAGGTGAAGTCGGCGGCGAGCAGGGCGTCGCGCAGCGGGGCGGTGAAGTCGAGGTCGGACGACATGGGGCCAGCCTCCCAGACGCGAGGTGTGAGGATGACGCGGTGCTCGAGCGACCTCCGGACGTGACCGACGACGAGGTGCTGGCGCTCGTGCGTCGGCACTGGGAGCCGCGCGCCGACGCCGTCGAGCACCTGCCGGTGGGCTGGGGCGCCCACCACTGGCGGGTCGAGGTGGCGGGCGAGCCGCGGCTGTTCCTGACCCTCGACCCCGACCTGCCCCGGCACACGCAGGCCTCGCTCGAGGCGGCGTACGCCTCCGCGGCCGCCCTGTGCCTGGACTTCGTCTGGCCGTCGTTGCCCTCGGCGGGCGGCTCCTTCACGGTGGCCCTCGGGGCGCGTACGGCGAGTGTGACCGGGTGGCTGGAGGGCAGTCGGCCGGAGGAGTCGGTCCCCGAGCTGCCCGACCTGCTGGCCGTCCTCCACGCGGTACCGGCGCCCGCGACGGCGCGGGCGTGGTCGACCGAGATCCCACCCGACCTACCTGTGCGCCTGCGCGACCTGCTGCAGCGGCCGTGGACCGGCCCGCTGGGGCCCGCAGCGCGCGAGCTCGTGGTCGAGCACCTGTCCGCCGTGGGCGGCTGGGCGCGGGAGCACGCCCGCCTGCTCGCCCTCGCCGACCCCGCGACGTACGTCGTCACGCACGGCGAGCCGCACGTGCTCAACCAGTGGCTGGCTCGCGGACGGACCTGGCTGGTCGACTGGGAGTCACTGCTGCTCGCCCCGCGCGAGCGCGACCTCGCGACGCTCGTGCACGAGGGCCGCGACGTCGACCACGACCCGCAGATGGTGCGGCTCTTCGACCTGGAGTGGCGGCTGTCGGAGATCTGGTCGTTCGCGCAGTGGCTGCAAGGGCCGCACGTCGGCGACACCGACGACCACGCCGCCCTCGGCGGGCTCACCGAGGAGCTGACCCGCCCCCACTTCGGCGAGCGCTGACCTTCTCAGGTGACGTCATGGCCGGCGGTCGCCCGAGCAGCCGGGCGCCATGACGTACGCCGACAACGTCATGGCGGCCGGTCGCCGGAGCGACCAGCCGCCATGACGTCTGGAACGGTGCTGCGGGTGGATCAGGCGTGGTGCGGGCTGAACGACGACGAGCCGGCGTTGTCGCCGTCGTCGGCGATGGCCACCTCGCGCCGCTTCGACACGACCACCGCGCCCACGATGATCGCGACTGCGACGAGCGCGATCACGATCCGCAGGACGTCGTTCTGGTCCTCGCCGACGCTCATCGACACGATGGCGCTGGCGATGAGCAGCGAGACCAGGTTCATCACCTTGATGAGCGGGTTGATGGCCGGGCCGGCGGTGTCCTTGAACGGGTCGCCGACGGTGTCGCCGATGATCGTGGCCTCGTGGGCGGACGAGCCCTTGCCGCCGTGGTGGCCGTCCTCGACGAGCTTCTTGGCGTTGTCCCAGGCTCCGCCCGCGTTGGCCAGGAAGACGGCCATCAGGGTGCCGGCGCCGATCGCACCGGCGAGGAAGCCGGCCAGCGCGGTCACGCCGAGGCCGAAGCCGACGGCGACGGGCGCGAGCACGGCCAGGATGCCGGGCGTGACCAGCTCGCGCAGCGAGTCGCGGGTGACGATGTCGACGACCTTGCCGTACTCCGGGCGACCGGTGCCCTCCATGATCCCGGGGATCTCGCGGAACTGGCGGCGCACCTCCATGACGACCGCACCGGCCGCACGGGCGACCGCGTTGATCGCGAGGCCGGAGAACAGGAACACCACGGCCGCACCGAGCAGCACGCCGACCAGGACCGCGGGGTTGAAGACCTCGAAGCTCAGCAGGCCCACCTCCGTCTCGGTCGGACGGGCGTCTGCGAGGGCCTCCGCCACCGACGTGGCGTACGAGCCGAACAGCGCGGTCGCGGCGAGCACCGCCGTTGCGATCGCGATGCCCTTGGTGATGGCCTTGGTGGTGTTGCCGACGGCGTCGAGCTCGGTGAGGATCTGCGCGCCCTCGGGGCTGACGTCGCCCGACATCTCGGCGATGCCCTGCGCGTTGTCGGAGACGGGGCCGAAGGTGTCCATCGCGACGATGACGCCGACGGTGGTCAGCAGGCCGCAGCCGGCCAGCGCGACGGCGAACAACGACACCGTGAGGGTCGCGCCACCGAGGAGGTAGGCACCGAAGACCGCGGCACCGATGACCAGCGTCGTGTAGACCGCGGACTCGAAGCCGACGCTGAGGCCGGAGAGGATGACGGTCGCGGGACCGGTGAGCGAGGTCTTGCCGACGTCCTTGACGGGGCGGTACTCGGTGCCGGTGTAGTAGCCGGTGAGGGCGAGGATGCCCGCCGCCATGACGATGCCGATGACGACCGCGGCGCTGGCGATGAAGCGCGGGTCGCCTTCGATGCCGGCGAAGGACTCGCCGAACTCGGCGAAGTCGCCGGGCAGGTAGACGTAGGAGAGGATCACCGACGCCACGGCGCCGACGGCGGCCGAGATGTAGAACGCGCGGTTGATGGTCGTGAGGCCGTTCTCCTCGGGCCTCGGCTTGGTGATGTAGATGCCGAGGACCGCGGTCAGCGCGCCGATGGCGGGGATGAGCAGCGGGAAGACGAGGCCCTTGTCGCCGAAGGCGGCCGCGCCGAGGATCAGCGCGGCGACCAGCGTGACGGCGTACGACTCGAACAGGTCGGCGGCCATGCCGGCGCAGTCGCCGACGTTGTCACCCACGTTGTCCGCGATGGTCGCGGCGTTGCGGGGGTCGTCCTCGGGGATGCCCTGCTCGACCTTGCCGACGAGGTCGGCGCCGACGTCGGCGGCCTTGGTGAAGATGCCGCCACCGACACGCATGAACATGGCGAGCAGAGCGGCACCGAAGCCGAAGCCCTCGAGCACGACCGGCGCCTCGTCCTTGAAGAGCAGGACGACGACGCTCGCGCCGAGCAGGCCCAGGCCGACGGTCGCCATGCCGACGAAGGCGCCCGTACGGAAGCCGATCGTCATGGCGGGGTCGCGGCCCTCGGACTCGGCCGCCGCGGCCACGCGCAGGTTGGCGCGCACCGCCAGGCTCATGCCGAGGTAGCCGATCGCGGCGGAGAAACCCGCGCCGACGAGGAAGAAGATGGAGCGACCGATGCGGACGGTGAGGTCGTCGGCGGGCAGCGCGAACAGGACCACGAACGCCACCGCGGCGAAGATCCCGAGAGTGCGGAACTGCCGCTGCAGGTAGGCGTTGGCGCCCTCCTGGACGGCCTGGGCGATGGTCTTCATGTTGTCGGTGCCCTCGCCCGCGGCGAGCACCTGCGACCTGAACATCGCGGCCATCCCGAGCGCGCCGAGCGCGATCAGGGCGACGACGACGACCAGGACGAGGTTGCCACCTTCGAGCTCCGGTTTCGCGACGACCGCGGGCAAGATCCCCGTCATGCGTGTCCTCCTCGGACTTGAGCCAAGCACTGGAAACATCCGTGAACGCGCCGGAGTCTACGCAGACGTGACCCAGATCACCGGGCAGGGTGACCGACACCACACCGGGTATCTGGTCCACCTCCGGATTCGAACGTGAAAAACCCCTCCGGACACGTCCGGAGGGGTGATCGGCGGGGCCGGGTGGGTGCCGGGGGGATTAGGCCCCGGGGGTCAGGCCGACGGCGTCGTGGATGGTGAAGACCTTGGCCAGACCGGTGATGCGGAAGATCTTGAGCAGCCGCTCCTGGGTGCACACGAGGTCGAGCGAGCCGTCGTGGGCGCGCACCTTCTTGAGCCCGCCGACAAGCACGCCGAGGCCGGTGGAGTCGAGGAACTCGACTGCCTCGAGGTCGATGACGATGTCGTAGGTGCCGGCGCTCACCAGGTCGGTGATGCAGTCACGCAGCTTGGGGGCGGTGTAGACGTCGATCTCCCCGCCGACGGCCACGACGGCACGACCGTCCACCTCGCGTGTCGCAAGGGTGAGATCCACGACTGCTCCCCGGTCCCCGAACTCGTTCGGACAGTGCGGTGCGGGCACACCTGTGCCCCTGTTCCATTCCGGGTGGTATCAAACCACGAGTCACAAGGGTTCCGCAGGACTCCTCTCCACATCCCGGGCCGATGCCCGGTGGGCGCCCCCTCCGCCGACGTCCCCGGCCTTTGCCAGACTGCGCCCGGTGAGCCCCTCCCGTCCCGGCCCCGCGCCTGCGGTGGACGCCCTGGTCCGTCGCCTCGTCGGCGTGCCCGGGCGCGAGGACCGGCTGCGGCACCTGGAGGTGCTGCCGGCCCGGGAGGCGGTCCACGAGGACTGGCCGGCCTGGGTGCCCGACGACGTCCGCGGGGCGTACGCCGCCCAGGGCGTGGCGCGTCCGTGGCGGCACCAGGTGGTGGCCGCCGACGCGGCCCACGCGGGCGACCACGTGATCGTGGCGACCGGCACGGCGTCCGGGAAGTCGCTGGCCTACCAGCTGCCGGCGCTGTCCGCGATCCGCGCGGCCCGAGGACCCCGGGGTGAGCGTGGTGCCTCGGTGCTCTACCTCGCGCCGACGAAGGCGCTCGCCCACGACCAGCTCGCCGGGCTCGAGTCGCTCGGGCTCGACGTACGCCTCGCCGCGCACGACGGCGATTCCTCGCGCGAGGAGCGGGACTGGACGCGCGACTTCGGGGAGTACGTCCTCACCAACCCCGACATGCTGCACCGCTCGCTGCTGCCGTCGCACCACCGGTGGGCGCGGCTGCTCGGCTCGGTGCAGTACGTCGTGGTCGACGAGTGCCACCACTACCGCGGGGTCTTCGGGGCGCACGTCTCCCACGTGCTGCGCCGGCTGCGGCGGGTGTGCGCGATGTACGGCGCGCACCCGACCTTCGTGCTCGCCTCGGCGACCGTCGCCGAGCCCGAGGTCACCGCAGCCCGGCTCACGGGGCTCGACGTGGTCGCCCTGACCCGCGACGACTCGCCGCGCGGCGAGGTCTCGCTGCTGCTCTGGGAGCCTCCCTTCACCTCGCACGCGGGGGAGAACGGCGCGCCCGTGCGGCGAGCGGCGTCGTCCGAGGTCGCCGACCTGCTGGCCGACCTGGTGGCCGAGGACGTACGCACGCTCGCCTTCGTCCGGTCCCGACGCGGGGCCGAGCAGGTGGCCCTGACCGCCGCCGACCTGCTCGCCGAGGTCGACCCGTCGCTGCCCGGGCGGATCGCGGCCTACCGCGGGGGCTACCTGCCGGAGGAGCGACGAGCGCTCGAGGCGGCGCTGCGGCGCGGGGACCTCATCGGGCTGGCGGCCACCAACGCGCTCGAGCTCGGCATCGACATCAGCGGTCTCGACGCCGTCCTCATCGCCGGGTTCCCCGGGACCCGCGCGGCCTTCTGGCAACAGGTCGGGCGCGCCGGGCGCGGTGCGCAGGACGCGCTCGGGATCCTGGTCGCCAAGGACGACCCGCTCGACACCTATCTGGTGACCCACCCGGAGATGCTCATCGGGGCCCCCGTCGAGGCGTCCGTCTTCGACCCGTCGAACCCCCACGTCATGGGCCCGCACCTGTGCGCGGCCGCGCAGGAGCAGCCGCTCACCGAGGCCGACCTGCCGCTCTTCGGGCCGACCGCCCGCGAGGTCGTCGACGAGCTGGTCTCCCTCGGCCTCCTGCGACGGCGACCACGCGGCTGGTTCTGGACGGACCGGTCGCGAGCAGCCGACCTCGCCGACATCCGCTCGGCCGGCGGCTCGCCGGTGCAGCTCATCGAGACCGGCACCGGGCGCGTGGTCGGCACCGTCGACGCCAGCGGAGCCCACAACCAGGCCCACCCTGGGGCGGTGTACGTCCACCAGGGCGAGACCTGGCTCGTCGAGGAGCTCGACCTCGAGCACCACGTCGCGGTCATGCGCCGCGACGAGCCGGCGTACAGCACCACCGCCCGCGAGGTCACCGACATCAGCGTCGTGTCCACCCGCGAGCGGCAGTCGTGGGCGGGCTGCGAGCTCGCGCTCGGCGAGGTGGACGTGTCGCACCAGGTCGTCTCCTTCCTCAAGCGGCGCCAGCCCGGCGGCGAGGTGCTGTCGGAGGACCCGCTCGACCTTCCCGAGCGGACGCTGCGCACCACGGCCGTGTGGTGGACCGTGCCGGACGACGTGGTCGCCGAGGCCGGACTGGCCGCGCTCGACGTGCCGGGCGCGGCCCACGCCGCGGAGCACTGCTCGATCGGCCTGCTCCCCCTCTTCGCGACGTGCGACCGCTGGGACATCGGCGGCGTCTCGACCGCCCGGCACGCCGACACCGGACTGCTGACGGTCTTCGTCTACGACGGACACCCGGGCGGGGCCGGCTTCTCCGAGCGGGGCTTCCGCACGGCCGCCACCTGGTTGTCGGCCACCCGTGAGGCCATCGCGAGCTGCGAGTGCGCGAACGGGTGCCCGTCGTGCATCCAGTCGCCCAAGTGCGGCAACCAGAACAACCCCCTCGACAAGGCCGGCGCCATCACTTTGCTCGACGCCCTCCTCGCGGGTGCACCCCGAGACGAGGGATGGGGCTAGATTCGGCCCCATGGTGATCCTCGGACTCGGCCTCATGATCCTCGGCGCGATCGCCGTGCTGTCCGCCCTCTTCGTCAGCGAGCCCGGCACCGGCGGCGAGCTCCTCGGCTTCGAGGTCACGACGTTCGAGTCCTTCCTCGTGGGTGTGGCCGCGGGCGCCGCGATCCTGTGGGGCTTCGCGCTCCTCAAGTGGGGCACCCGGCGCACCCTGGCCCACCGCAAGGAGCGCAAGGAGCTCACCAAGCTCAACGAGAAGCTCGAGCGGGTCGAGGCCGAGCGCCGCGAGGACGACCCCGAGCGCCGCGACCCGGCCTGACCCACCCCGGCCCGACTCACCCCGGCCTGACGCTCACCCGGGCCCGGCACGCGCCTCGGCCGTCACCCGGACCTGCGACCACCTCGACGCCCACGGGAGCTCGGGACCGGGCACCGACACCTCGACGCTGACCTCGTCGCCGTCGAGCCGGCACTGGTCGAGCGCGGCGTCGTTGGCTGCGGCGACGCGGCCCGCCTCGGTGCAGGCGTCGCCAGCGGCCGTCGCACCGGCGAGCGCCGAGAGGTCGGCGGCCGCCTGGGCGCGCCGCTGGGCCACGACCAGTCCGCCGGCCGCGCCGAGGCCGACCATCACGAACATCAGCACGCCGGCCATCGCCACCACCACCACGGTCGCCGCCCCCGTGTCGTCGCGCCGGCTCACGACTGCTCCACCACCGCGACGGACTCCGACGAGACCGTGACGCCCGGCAGCGACCCCATCAGACCGCCCGGCCCGGATACTCGCGCGGAGGTCGTCACCACGACCTCCGCGTCGCCCACGTGGATGGTGACCTCGGCGGACTCGGGAGCGATCCGCAGGGCCACCGCCTCGGCCGAGGCGACGTCGTCGCCCCGGGCCACGATCCGGGCGGCCTCGCGGGAGGCGTCGACGACGCGGACCTGGGCCGCACCGACCGCCAGCATCCAGACGAGGCCGGCGGTCAGCGCGACCAGCAGCGGGATCCCCAGCGCGAGCTCGGCGGTCGCCGCACCCCGCTCCTGCCGAGCACGCGTGACCATCAGCCGATGCCGAGCAGACCCATGACGTGCTTGAACAACCGCTCCAGCAGCTGGTCGCCGAACGCCCCGGTGAGCAGCGTGTAGAGGAGGCCGGCGAAGCCCGCCCCCGCTGCGGTGCCCACGGCGTACTCGGCGGTGGTGATGCCGGCCTCCGACCTGTCGTGACGCTGGACCTTCATCGATTCCCCTGTCGTCGCGGGGCTCCCGATGAACCCCGACCGGGACCCAGCCTGCGAGCACCCGACTCCTCCTGCACGACCCCGCCGTCGAGGCTGTGGAGGACGCCCGTAAAGGCCTCCCTGTGGACGTCCTGCGGCCCGTCACGGCGCCACCGCACCGAAGAGCGAGGCCACCGTCGGCACCACGCCGAGCAGCATGAAGGCCGGCAGCAGGCACACGCCCAGCGGGACGGCGGCCGCCACGCCGACCCGCCGCGCCGCGTCCTCCGCACGGGCCAGCGACTCCCGCTCGAGCTCGTCGGCGAGGCGCTCGACGGCCTGGACGACGGAGGCGCCGAACACCTGCGAGCGGACGAGGGCTCGTGCGAGCGGTGCCAGGGCGTCGTCGTCGTCGATCGCCGACCAGGCGTCGACCCCGGCTCCCCAGCGGGCGCGCTCGACCACCGGGGCCAGCCGGTCGGCCGCCGGGCCCGGCAGTGCCGCACAGACCTGCGCCAGCCCCGCGACCGGCTCGGCACCGGCACGCAGCGTCGAGGCGAACAGGTCGACGAGGTGGGGCAGGGTCCTCTCGACCTCCGCGCGCTCGCGCCGGTCCGGTGCGTGCTCCGCACCTGCGAGCACCTGACGGGCCGCCACGGCCGCGACCAGGCCCACGACGACACCGGCCAACCCGCCGACGAGCAGCCACGCGCCGATCGCGACCCCGACGACCGCCACCGGACGCAGCCCGGGGCCCGACGAGCTGGCGGCGCGGACGGACCGGGGCGGCGGCGAAAACATCGCGGCGACCGCGGCCGAGGCGAGGGCCGCGCACACCCAGGTCACGGCGCGGCCGCCCGGTCGGCCATCCGCTCGATCCACCAGAGCCCGACGCCGATGAGGCTCACCCCCACAGCAGCGCAGGCCCATCCGACCGGCGTGCCGAGCAGGAAGGACCACGGGGCGGACCCGGCGCCGGACCCCATCACCAGCACGGCCAGGGGCAGGCAGGCGACCAGGCGGGCGGTCGCCCGGGCGGACGCCAGCTCGGAGTCGACGAGACGGCGCGTGCGTCGTCTCCCCCGGAGGCCCCGGGCCGTGCGCTCGAGCGCAGCTGCCAGTCCGTGCCCCGAGTGCTGGGAGACCTGCCACGCGCCGGCGACCCACCGGAGGTCCGCGGCACCCCGCCGCTCGGCCGCGACGCGTCGCATGGCCTCGGGCACGTCGGCGCCCAGCCGGAGCGCGTCGACCACCCGACCGAGCGGTGGCCACCGCTCGGCAGCGGCGGACAGCGCGGCCTCGGGCGGACGCCCGGCCGCGAGGTCGGCGGCCAGGAGGTCGCACACCTCGAGCACCGCGGCCTGGTCGGCGGCGGTGCGGCGCCGGGCGGCGTAGGGGGAGGGTGGCCGCCGCGGTGGTGCAGGAGCGCGGCGCGCGGAGCCGGACCGGATCGGTGGCACGAGGGTCGCGACCGCCGCACCGGCGAGCAGCGCGGCGAGCACCGTCGCGAGCCAGGCGGTCACCACGCCCCCGAGCCGAGGCGCGCGGCCAGGGTGCCGGCTGCCGGCCCCCGCACCACGCGGTCGGGCTCGAAGGTGGCCGCCGTCCGCAGCACGACGAGGCCCGAGTCGTTCCGCTCGGGGACGCCGAGCTCCAGGACGCGTCGGCGCCCGTCGCGACCGCGGCCGAGGTGGATCACCACGTCGAGCGCCGAGGCGAGCTGGCTGTGCGCGGCCGCCCGTGGGAGGCCCGCGGCGAGGGCGAGCGCCTCGATCCGCGCCGGGACGTCGGCGGCCGAGTTGGCGTGGAGCGTGCCGCAGCCGCCGCCGTGGCCGGTGTTGAGGGCGGCGAGCAGGTCGACCACCTCCGCGCCGCGCACCTCGCCGACGACCAGGCGGTCGGGTCGCATCCGCAGGGCCTGCCGCACCAGCGTCTGCAGCGAGATCTCACCGGCCCCCTCGATGTTGGCCGGACGACCCTCGAGGGCCACGACGTGGGCGTGCTCGGGCCGCAGCTCGCTGGCGTCCTCGACCACCACGATCCGCTCACCGGGGTCGACGAGCGACAGCAGCGCGGAGAGCACCGAGGTCTTGCCGGTGCCGGTGCCGCCGGTGACGAGGAACGCGCAGCGCGAGTCGACGACCTCCTCCAGCAGGAAGGCGCCGTCCGGAGGCACCGCCCCCGCGGCCACCAGCTCGGGCAGCGTCCACACCCGGCCCCGCGGCACCCGCAGCGAGAGCACCGTCCCGGAGCGGGCCACCGGAGCCAGCACGGCGTGGAACCGGGTGCCGTCGGGGAGGCGTACGTCGGCGTGCGGGGTGGCGTCGTCGAGCCGTCGCCCGGCGGAGGCGGCCAGCCGCTGCGCGAGGCGGCGTACGGAGGTGTCGTCGGGGAAGGTCACCGAGACCCGCTCGAGGCCGGCGCCGCGGTCGATCCAGACCTCGTCGGGGCCGTTGACCAGCACGTCGGTGACGTCGGGCAGCCGGAGCAGGTCCTCCAGCGGACCCGCGCCGAGCACGTCGCGCCGGAGCAGGTCGTGGACCGCGAGCACGGTCGCGTCGCCGACCGGGGAACCGGACGCCCGCAACGCCTCCGCCACCCGGTGCGGGGTCAGCTCGCCCGCTGAACCGGACAGGCGGCGACGCACGTCGTCGAGGACCGCCGGCGGGACGGGGATGGGCACGGGGACCGCGCAGGCGGAGGTCGGCGCGCTCATGCCGCCTCCGCCAGGAGGTCGCGGGCGGCCCTCGCGAGCGGACCTCGCACTGCGAGTGGGCCGAGGCCGCGGTCGACCGCGGCGGCGAGGCCGCGCTGGTCGGCGACGGCGGCGACGACCGGCAGCCCCGTCACGCGCTCGGCGTCGGCGTCACCCAGCCCGCCGGGGCGCACGACCAGCCCCGCCCGGCCGGCTCGGCCGAGGGCGGCGACCAGGCGGGCGGTGGCCGCCAGGCCCGGCACCGTGGCGGGGGTGACCACGAGGAGGTCGTCGCACCGGTCGGCCAGCTCGGCGAGGTCAGCACCGCCCTGGCGGGCGAGGTCGAGCACGACCAGGCCGTGCCCGCGCACGGCAGCGGGCAGGATCCTGCGGGCAGTGGGCACGTCGAGCCGCCGCCTCAGGCCCGACCAGGTGAGGACGCCGAGGTGGTCCCGGCGGGGAACGCCCTCCCGCAGCGCCCCGGCGCCCAGCCGCCCCGACGTCTCCGCCAGCACCTCCCACCCCACCCCGGGCACGTCCTCCATCCCGAGCAGCCGGTCGACACCCGGCCCCAGCGGATCACCGTCCACCAGCAGCGTCGGTGCCCGGCGCGCGTGCCACTGCGCCAGCGCGCACGCCAGCGTGGTCGCGCCGGCACCTCCCGTGCCGCCGACGACCCCCACGAGGCGGCCCGGGGAGCCCCGCTCGCCCACGTCGGCGAGCGCGTCGGACAACCACGGCGCCCCCTCGGGCAGCTCGACCACCGAGTCGGCACCGAGCGCCACGGCGTGGCGGAAGGCGGCGTCGTCGGGCGGCATCCCGACGAGGTGCACCCCCGGCCGTCTCGGGGGAGCGAGCGCGACGACGAGCTCGGCGAGGTCGGACCCCACGAGGACCAGGTCGGCCTCGCGCCACGTCGCGAGCGACGGGCCGGGGTCGGCGCAGACGTCGGCGCCGATGCCCGCCGCCGCGCAGAGCGGGACGACGGACTCGTGGACGGACGGGGAGCGGGTGATCAGCAGCACGGGCATGCGAGGAGCGTCCGCGCCGGCACCGACGCCGGTCAGCACGAACGCCCCGGGCCTGTGGAGGGGCGCCGTTCGCGAGGACCTGTGGACGGTCGATGGCCCACGATCGCGGTCGTACGGCCCCTACGATGGCCGCATGACCCGCCCGACAGCGGCCTTCTTCGACCTCGACAAGACGATCATCGCCAAGTCGAGCACGTTGGCCTTCAGCCGCGAGTTCCAGGCGGGCGGGCTCATCTCGAGGCGGGCGATGCTGCGCTCGGCGTACGCCCAGTTCATGTTCTTCACCGGCGGCGCCGACCACGACCAGATGGACAAGATGCGCGAGTTCATGTCGCAGCTGTGCGCCGGCTGGGACGTGGCGACGGTGCGCGAGATCGTCCACGAGACCATCGACAACATCGTGGAGCCGCTGGTCTACGACGAGGCGGTGACCCTCATCGAGGAGCACCGCGCCGCCGGTCGCGACATCGTCATCGTGTCCGCGTCGGGAGCCGAGGTCGTCGAGCCGATCGGGCAGCTGCTCGGCGCGGACCGGGTCATCGCGACGCGGATGGAGATCGTCGACGGCAAGTACACCGGCACCATCGACTACTACGCCTACGCCGAGGAGAAGGCGCGCGCCATCGAGCACCTGGCCGAGACCGTCGGCTACGACCTCGACGCCTGCTACGCCTACAGCGACTCGGTCACCGACGTGCACATGCTCGAGGTCGTCGGGCACCCGTTCGCGGTGAACCCCGACAAGGAGCTGCGCCGCATCGCGGGTGCACGCGAGTGGCCCGTCCTGCTGTTCGTACGACCGGTGGCCCTGCGCCGTCGGCTGCTGGCGCCGGCCACCCGACCGACGCTCGCCGCCCTGGCCGTCGGGGGCGCCATGGCAGCTGGCGGCGTCCTGTGGGCGAACCGGCGCCGACGGATCACCGAGGCCTGAGCGGAACCCACCGAGGCCCGCCAAAGTCAAGGCTTGAAGGTGGCCGGAGACCGGGATAGAACTGAAGCAGAACTACACAGCAGCACGTGGTCCAGGTACCCACGCGGCGATCCACCCATCCGATGGGGTGCTGGCCGATCGGGATCTGCCCGAGGCAGCAATTAGACAATGCACGCTTGGTAGCCACGGCATCACGTGTCAGCGGCGGCACCCGATCCATGTGAACGGGTGCCGCTCGCATGTGCGGGGTCAGACGGTGCGCAGGGGCGACGCCTCGGCCCCCGCCGCGAACGCCTCGGCGCCGTAGAGCGCCCAGGCGTGCACCCCGCTCGGCCCGCCGTTGCCGTAGGCGCGCAGGTTCGACTCGTACGCCGCACGCTGGGCCAGGTGCCCGGCCTCGGGCACCACGAGCGACTTGGCGTCCACGCCGCGGGAGACGAGCACGAGCCGCTCCAGGGCGCGGGCGACGATGCCGTTGTGCGAGGCGAAGGGCGCCGCTGTCGCGACGTCGGCGTGGGCGATCGCGGCCACGAGCAGGGCCGGCGCCTCCGTTCCGGACAACAGCAGCTCGGAGACCCCGCGCAGCCGGTCGGCTGAGGCCGCGTCACGCGGGCGGCCGAGGTCCTCGGGGGACAGCGACGAGGACGCGACCACCGTGTGCAGCCGCGCGATCGCCTGCAGGGGCGCGGTCTTGAGCAGCGGCGCCAGCGCGAGCATCGAGGCGGACAGCCGGACGGCGTCGGCGGCGATCTCGTCGGCCTCCCCCGCCCGTACCTGCTCCAGCGTCGACGCCGATCCCTCGAGCACGGCGCTCGCGTGGGCGCCGCGCAGCAGCGACTCGGCGGTCAGCTCGGGGGACGTACGCCGCAGGCCACGGTCGCGCAGCATCACGTCGATCCCGTCGCGGGTGCCGGCGTAGGCCGAGCGGACGCCCTCGAGGTCGGTGAGCCAGGCGAGCGGGTCGGTCATGGGGAGGACGGTAACCGTGTGACAACCGAACGGCTCCGGCGGGCGTCAGACCAGTAGAACCGCCAACCGACCGAAGGACACACCGTGCGACGTCTCGTTCCCCTGCTCACGACCGCGTCGCTCGCGGTGGCCCTCACGGCCACCACCTCGACCGCGGCTGCCGCTGCCGGCACCTGCCAGGGCGTGCCCGCGACGCTGATCGGCACCCCCGGACAGGCACTGACCGGCACCGACGGCCCCGACGTCGTCCTCACCGACGGGGCGAGCCTGGTGAAGACCCTCGGTGGCAACGACCTGATCTGCGTCACCGGCGGGCCCTCCCAGGTGTACGCCGGCGAGGGCGACGACGTCGTCGACGCGTCCACCTCCACGAGGTTCGGCGCGCAGGTGCGGCTCGGCGCGGGCAGCGACCTGTTCACGGGATCGACCGCCTTCGACGTGGTCTACGCCGGCGAGGAGCCGATCCCGGGCGTCGCCCCGGCTGCGGACGCGGAGCGGGACGTCATCCACACGGGAGCGGCCGGCCGGGTCCGCGACACGGTCACCTCGGGCCAGCCGGGAACGCCCAACGACGACTACGTCCGGATGGGCAGTGGACAGCTCATCTGGGCGGGGATCCCGACCGCGGCCACAGAGATCCGCGGCGGCGGCAGCAGCAGCCTCAACATCGAGCCCGCCGCGGGCGAGCTCGTCACGCTCGACGGTCGTGCCGGCACCCTTGCGGTCTATGCGCAGCCCGTCCTGCACTTCGACGGCTTCGCCGAGTACCGGGTGTACGCGCCCACCGGCCTGGGGTACTTCGCCTTCCGTGGCGACAGCCGCACGGAGACCCTGAACCTCCACCTGGGTGCCGAGACCCCCCACCGCGTCATGATGGGCGCCGGGAACGACCACCTCCGCTTCATCCGGACCGACGCCCTGCCCGCGGGCGGGACGTACGACGGCGGCCGCGGACGCGACCAGCTCACCCTCGCCCTGCCCGACGAGGGGGACCTCGACCTCGACCTGCGCAAGGGCAGGCTGACCACCGGCCAGCGGTCCGCCGAGGTCACGGTCCCGGCACGACGGTTCGAGGACGCCCTGGTCATGGCCCGCGACGTCGAGATCGTCGGCACCTCGGCCCGCAACGACCTCGTCGTCGGCGCGTGCCGGTCGCGGGTGGAGGGTCGTGGCGGACGCGACGTGCTCTCGACGTTCGAGCAGTTCGACGAGGACGCCGAGCTGGAGTGCAAGCCGCGCGCCCGGCTGCTCGGCGGGAGCGGCAACGACCGGCTCACCGGCAGCCGCGGACCCGACGTGCTCCTCGGCGGCCCCGGCCGCGACCGCGCCGACGGCGCCGAGGGCCGCGACGTGTGCCAGGCAGAGGTGCGCAAGCGGTGCGAGGTGCGGCGCTGAGCCACCGGCGGCGGGCCCGCTTGTAGCCTGACCCCGATGAGCGACGACCCCACCTCCAGCCCCGCCCCCGTCGACCGCGCGCGGTCCTTCGGGTCCGTCGCCGAGGCGTACGACCGCGGCCGGCCGGCCTACCCCGCCGACGCGGTCACGTGGCTGACCGGCGGCGAGGCGCGGGTCGTCCTCGAGCTCGGCGCGGGCACCGGCAAGCTGACCCGCCAGCTCGTCGACCAGGGGCACGCGGTGTTCGCCACCGACCCCGACGAGGCGATGCTGGCGGTGCTGCGCGAGCGGGTCCCCGAGGTGAGCGCCAAGGTCGCCACCGCGGAGGAGATCCCGGCCAACGACCGCTCGGTCGACGTGGTGGTGGTCGCGCAGGCGTTCCACTGGTTCGACCACGAGGTCGCGCTCCCCGAGATCGCGCGCGTGCTCAAGCCGGGCGGCCACGTGGCCCTGGTGTGGAACAGCCGCGACGAGCGGATCCCGTGGGTGCGGCGGATGGGCGCCATCCTGGGGCGCCAGGACCTCGACACGTCGTCGTCGGAGCACCTCGTGCACAGCGACCTCTTCGGCTTCATGGAGGACGCGAGCTTCAAGCACTGGCAGGAGATCGACCGCGAGACGATCCTCGACATGGCGCGCTCGCGCTCGAGCTTCGCCGTGATGGACGACGAGGAGCGGGAGACCCACCTCGCCGAGGTGCTGGCGTTCTACGACGACTTCGGCCGGGGCATGGACGGCATGCAGATCCCCTACGTCACGCGCTGCTACCGCGCGGTGGTGGTCGACCGCGACGAGCCCGGGACCTCCCCGACCGACGAGCAGCCCGAGGGGCCGGTCGTGAGCGACGGCACCGACACCGACATGCTGCTCATCGACTTCCGCTGACGTCCGAGCGGGTGTCCGCAACCTTCGGGGCCCCGCGCGCATCACACCTCCGGAAGCACGAAAACACGAGACCTCGGGGGATCCCATGCGACGTACGACGCCACTCACCGCCGCCGGCCTGCTCGGCCTGGCCCTGCTCGCGCCGACCACCTGGGTCGGCCCCGCCTCCGCCGCGGGCGAGACCTGTCGCGGGGAGGCGGCGACCATCGTCGGCGTTCCGCGGCGCGACATCGTCGGGACCGAGGGCCGCGACGTCATCGTGACCAACCGGAGCCAGGACGTGGAGGCGCTCGGCGGCGACGACCTGATCTGCATCACCGGACCGGACCAGCGATCCGGCTACCGCCCGGTCGACATCGACGCCGGCGCGGGTGACGACGTCGTCGACGGCACCGCCGCCGCGGACTGGCCGATGTCCGGCAGCCTCGGGCCGGGAGCCGACACGCTCCACGGAGGTGCAGGCTCCGAGTACGTCGACACCGGGGCGCGCTCGGCCGACTACTCGCACGTCGACACCGACCACGACGTGGTGCTCGGCGGGGGCGGCGGCGACAGCTTCACCAGCGGCCAGGCCGGTGCGGCGAACACCGACGTGATCGACCTGGGCGACGGCGGTGACTACCTCAGCTATCGCGGGACGGCCACCGGCGGCAGCACCGTCACCGGCGGTCCGGGCGACGACGTGCTCTCGGTCGTCACAGCAGTCCACGCCCTCACCATCGACAACGGGATGGGCCGGCAGACGGAGGACGGCCTGCCCACCCTCACCTGGACCGGGCTCGAGGGCTTCACCGTGTGGGCGACGCACGAGGACCGGATCGACCTCGACCTCCAGGGCACCGAGGCGGACGAGAGCTTCACCGTCTACAGCGAGCGCGGCGTCGTCCGGGCGTCGATGCGCGGCGGCAGCGACACCTTCACCACCAGCTCGACCCTCCTCGACGGGAGCGTCGTCGACGCCGGAGCCCAGCGGGACCTGTTCTACGCCATGGACCGCGAATCCAGCCTCGACCTCGACCTGGCGGACCAGCGGCTCGTCACCAGCGACGGCACATCGTCGTCGGGGGCGGACGTCGAGGCCTTCGAGGACGCCGAGCTGCACGCCCGGACCGTCACGCTCTCGGGGGACACGGGCCACAACGACCTCGGCGTCTCGGCCTGCGAGGGCACCGTACGGGGTCGCGCCGGCCGCGACAGCCTGCGGCGTTCGTACGACTCCTGGTTCGAGACGTCGCCGGGTTGCGACGAGCGCTACACGATGAACGGTGGCGCAGGCGCCGACCGGATCAAGGGCCACGGCGGGGCCGACCGGCTCGTGGGCGGCTCGGGCAACGACGTGCTCGAGGGGTCCAACGGCGCCGACACGCTCATCGGCGGCACGGGGCGCGACCGGGCCGACGGCGGCCAGGGACGACCGGACCGCTGCGTCGCCGAGCGCAAGGAACGGTGCGAGCGATGAGGCGTACGACCTCCCTCACCGCTGCAGCGGTGATCAGCCTGACCGCCCCTGCCCTGGCCCTGCTCGGCCCGAGCGCCAGCGGTGCCGCCGAGACCTGCCAGAGCAGGACCCCGACCATCGTCGGCTCCGGACATGCCGTCAACGGCACGGAGGGGCCCGACGTGATCCTCACCAACGGCGCCCGCTCCGTCTACGCCAAGGGCGGCGACGACCTCGTCTGCATCACCGGGCCCTACACCGGGAAGTACTTCCCCGTGAACGTCCGCGCCGGTGACGGCAACGACGTGGTCGACGGGACGGGCGCACCGCGGCAGGAGGTCCACGCCTCCCTCGCCTCGGGCGTGGACACCTTCCTGGGCGGCGATGCGGGCGACGCGGTCGAGCTCGACTACCCCGATGCCGCTGGCGGCGTCGACACCGTGGACGGCGGGGGCGGCTCCGACTCGATCGCCATCCAGACCGGCCCCGGCGACGTGGTCGTCGACAACGCCGTCGGACGCCTCACCTCCGCCGCCGAGGTCCGCACGACGTGGGCGAACGTCGAGGGCTTCTCGATCGTCCAGTCCGCGGGGTCGCAGCGGATGACCTTCGTCGGCACGGACGCCGACGAGTCCGTCAGCTGGTGGTCCTACGACGACGCGACGGTCGACGTCACGCTCGGCCGTGGGGACGACCGGTGGTCCAGCCCGACGCCGCCGACCCCGTCGAGCCGGCTCCTCGGCGGCCCCGGTCGCGACCGCATCTACCTCGCCTCGGAGGAGGCCGGCATCGACCTCGACATGCCCGCCGGCACGATGGGCGTCGCGGCCTCCGCGCCCTACGTCGTGACGGCCTCGGACTTCGAGGACGCCGACCTCTTCGCCCCGAGCGTCACCGTGCGTGGCACCGACGGCCGCAACGACATCGGCCTCACCGCCTGCACCGGCGTCGTACGCCTCGGCGGCGGCGACGACTCGGTCCGCCGGCAGTACGACGCCAACTTCGAGACCGACATCCGGTGCGCGGAGACCCTCACCGCCAACGGCGGCTCCGGTGACGACAAGCTCTCCGGCACCCGCGGTGACGACACGCTCAAGGGCGGCTCCGGCAAGGACGTGCTGAAGGGCGGCTTCGGCAAGGACCGCCTCGTCGGCGGCGGCGGCCACGACCGGCTCGTCGGCCAGGCCGACGCGGACGTGCTGCTCGGAGGCAAGGGTCGCGACCGGGCCGACGGCGGCACCGGGCGCGACCGCTGCAAGGCTGAGCGCAAGCAGCGCTGCGAGCGCTGACCACCCTGACCCGCCGAGGAACGCACTGATGCGCACGACGACCTTGACCACCGCAGCCCTGCTGGGCCTGGGCCTGCTCACCCCGACGCAGGCAGCCACCGCCGCCGGCGAGACCTGCCGGGGCGTGCCTGCCACGATCGTCGGCGCGCCCGGCACCCGCGTCGTCGGCACCGAGGGACCGGACGTCATCGTCACCGACGGCGCCCTGTCGGTCGACGCCCTCGGCGGCGACGACCTGATCTGCGTCAGCTTCGAGACCGGCCTCCCCTACGACCGCGTCGAGGTGTTGGCCGGCGCCGGCGACGACGTCGTCGACGGCACCGCCTCGATCGACCGGGTCGCGGCCCACCTGGGGACCGGCGCGGACACCTTCGCCGGCGGTGACGCCGGCGGCGTCCTCGGGGATCGCATCACCCTCGTCCCCGACTCCTCCGCACCCGACGTCCTGCACGGCGGAGGTGGCACCGACGTCCTGACGTTCGACTCCGGAGCCGCGGACGTCGTCGTCGACAACGTCGCCGGCAGCGCCTCGGTCGGCGGCGCCACGGTCGCCACCTGGACGGGGCTCGAGCAGTTCTGGCTGACCCGCACGGGCAGTCGGTCGCTCACCTTCGTCGGGACCGACGTCGACGAGAAGGTGGTCGACAGCGGCACCGGGAGCAGCCTGCTCACAGTCGACCTCGCCGGGGGCGACGACTCGTTCTCGACCAGCGGCTCGCCCGCCCCGGGAAGCCGCGTCGGTGGCGGCGACGGCACCGACCGGCTCGAGGTCGCCTCCGCCGACGCGAGGTTCGCGCTCGACCTGGGCGGCGGGGTGCTCGTCGTCCGCGGTGACGCCGGCCACGACGTCGCGACGCCGGGCTTCGAGGACGCGAGCCTCACCGCCCGCCGCGTGGTCGTCGACGGCACGAACGGCCCGAACCGTGTCCGGGTCGACTCCTGCGACGCCGTGCTCCGCGGCTACGACGGGGCCGACGTGCTCCGGTCCCGCTACGCCAGCGCCCTCGAGGCCGAGGTGGACTGCCGACGACGCACGGCCGAGATCACCGGCGGACGCGGCAACGACCGCCTGGTCGGCACCGCGGGGCGCGACCAGCTCGCCGGCGACGAGGGACGCGACGACCTGCGCGGCGGCGGCGGTCCCGACCTGCTGCGCGGTGACCCGGGGCGGGACGTGCTCCTCGGGCAGGGCGGACGCGACCGGCTGGTCGGCAACAGCGACGCCGACACGCTCGAGGGCGGTTCGGGTCGCGACATCGGGGTCGGTGGCAACGGACGCGACACGTGCCGCACCGAGGTCCGGCGGTCCTGCGAGCGCTGACCCACCCGCGTCGGGGGTTAGTCTCCGGCCATGGCGTGGAGATGGCGGCGTACGTCGCTGGGAGGCGAGGCGGACCGCGCCGCCTTCCGCGCGCTGCACAACGCCTCGCTCGCGAGCCCGGCGCTGCGGGAGGGCCTGACCACCGCCAGCGCCGAGAAGTCGGTGGGCCACCTGCGCGCGCTGCTCGGCACGCCGGCAGCCGGGCTGGGTGACACCAGCGGGCTGCTCGCGTGGGACGGGCTCGGCGCGCACCACCGCTCACAGCTCGCCGCCACGATCCGGCAGGTCGCCGAGACCGGGCGCACGATGATCGTCGACGAGCGGACCCTGGTCTGCGACAACAGCGGCTGCGAGGTGCGGCAGGCGATCGTGAGCCCGCTCGTCGTGGAGGACACGCTCGTCGGAGCGCTCGTGGTCGGCGCGCCGCACACCACCGGCGGGCTGGTGCGCGCCGCCGACGAGGTCGCCTCCTGGGTGAGCGGGCAGCTCGAGCTCGCCGAGCTCGACGCGTCGCGGACCCGGCTGATGGAGGCCGAGGTCCGCGCGCTCCGGGCCCAGATCAGCCCGCACTTCATCTACAACTCCCTCGGCGCGATCGCCAGCTTCGTGCGTACGGACCCCGACCGCGCCCGCGAGCTGCTGCTGGAGTTCGCCGACTTCACGCGGTACTCCTTCCGCCGCCACGGCGAGTACACGACGCTCGCCGAGGAGCTGCGCTCCGTGGAGCGCTACCTCCTGCTCGAGCAGGCGCGCTTCGGCGAGCGCCTCCAGGTGACGCTCCAGATCGCGCCCGAGGTGCTGCCGGTGGCGGTGCCGTTCCTGTGCATCCAGCCGCTCGTCGAGAACGCCGTGCGCCACGGCCTCGAGGCCAGCGCCGACAAGGCCGACGGCGTCGGACGGCTCTCCATCACGGCACGCGATCTCGACCAGGAGTGCGTGCTCGAGGTCGAGGACGACGGCACCGGGGAGGACCCCGAGCGGGTGCGCCAGGCGCTGGCCGGTGACGCCTCGATGGACTCCGTCGGCCTCGGCAACGTGGACGCTCGGCTGCGCAACGCGTACGGCGACGACTACGGTCTGGTCGTCGAGACCGCACCCGGCGCCGGCACCAAGGTGATCGTGCGGGTGCCCAAGTTCGCCCCGGGGGTCCAGGTATGACACAGCTCAAGGTCCTCGTCATCGACGACGAGCGCCCCGCCCTCGACGAGCTCACCTTCCTGCTCGGCCGCGACCCGCGCATCGGTGAGGTCCGCGGCACCGACTCCGCCACCGAGGCGCTGCGGGTGCTGCAGGCCGAGGAGGTCGACGCGGTCTTCCTCGACATCCAGATGCCCGGCCTGACCGGGCTCGACCTCGCACAGGTGCTGTCGCGCTTCAAGACCCCGCCGCCGGTGGTGTTCGTGACCGCACATGAGGAGCACGCCGTCGCGGCCTTCGAGCTGCGCGCCGTCGACTACGTCCTCAAGCCGGTGCGCGAGGAGCGGCTCGCCGAGGCCGTACGCCGCGTCGTCGAGGCCGGCGGCCCCGCGCCGTCCGGCGACGTCCAGATCCCCGTCGAGCGCGGCGGCGTGACCCGCTTCATCAACCGCTCCGAGATCACCCACGTCGAGGCGCAGGGCGACTACGCCCGCCTGCACACCGCCGAGGGCTCGCACCTGGTCCGGACGCCCCTCTCCTCGCTCGCCGAGCAGTGGGCGCCCGCCGGCTTCGTGCGGATCCACCGCTCCGTCCTGGTCGCGCTCCCCCACGTCGAGGAGGTGCGCAGCGAGGGCGGTCGCGTCAGCGTCGTGATCGGCGGCGTCGAGCTGCCGGTGAGCCGCCGCCACACGCGCGAGCTGCGCTCGGTGCTGACGAGGCGCGAGACGTGACGGCCGCACCGTGAGCGACCAGCCGCCACCCCGCGTACGCGTCACCGGTCCCCCGCGGCGCCGCGCCCACGCCGTACGCTCCGCAGGCACCCGCGAGATCGACGCGGAGACCGCGCTGGGCGAGGTGTTCATGCGCTCCCTTCTGCGCGAGCAGCTGTTCCTCGCGCTGCGGGTCCTCGCGGCGCTGGCCGCGACGGTGGGGATGCTGCCGCTGCTGTTCCACCTGTTCCCGTCGCTCGGCGACGAGCGGATCGGGCAGATGCCGCTCGCCTGGGCGCTGCTGGGCGTGCTGACCTATCCGTGGCTGGTGCTGCTCGGCTGGTTCTACATCCGGCGCTCGGAGGACCACGAGCGCGACTTCGCCGACCTCGTCGGGTCGGTGGACGAGCCGGACGCGGTGGACCCGCGGTGACGACCGACGTCGTGCCCGGCCTCGTCGCCGTCACCCTCGTGTCGCTGGCCACCCTGGTCATCGGCACCTGGGGGCTGCGCATCTCGCGCACGACGAGCGACTTCTTCGTCGCCTCGCGCACCGTGCGTCCGCGGCTCAACGCGAGCGCGATCGGCGGGGAGTACCTCTCCGCCGCCTCCTTCCTCGGCGTCGCCGGGCTGCTGCTGACGTTCGGGGCCGAGATGCTCTGGTACCCCGTCGGCTGGACCGCGGGCTACCTCGTCCTTTTGGTCCTCGTCGCAGCCCCGCTGCGGCGCTCCGGGGCGTACACGCTCCCCGACTTCGCCGAGGCGCGGCTCGGCTCGCGCGGCGTGCGCAAGCTCTGCTCGGTGCTGGTCGTCGGGATCGGCTGGCTCTACCTGCTGCCGCAGTTCCAGGGGGCGGGCGTCACCCTGCGCTCGACGATCGGGGCCCCGCCGTGGGCCGGCTCGCTGGTGGTGGCGGTGGTGGTGCTGGCGTCGGTGAGCCCGGGCGGGATGCGCTCGATCACCTTCGTGCAGGCCTTCCAGTACTGGCTCAAGCTCACCGCCCTCCTCATCCCGGTGTTCGTGCTGCTCGCCGTCTGGCTGGCCGACGGCGCGGCCGACCCCACGACCGCCGCGCCGAGCTCGTGGTCGGTCCCGCTCGCCTCGCCGGGCGGGGGCATCGGCCTCTACACGACGTACTCCCTCATCGTCGCGACGTTCCTCGGCACGATGGGGCTGCCGCACGTCGTCGTGCGGTTCTACACCAACCCCGACGGCCGCGCGGCCCGCCGTACGACGCTCGCGGTGCTGGCGCTGCTGGGCATCTTCTACGTCCTGCCACCTGTGTACGCCGCCCTCGGCCGCATCTATGCACCCGATCTCGTCGAGGGGCGCTCCGACGTGCTGGTGCTCGAGCTCCCGAACCTGATGGTCGGCGGGGCCGTGGGTGCCGTGCTGACCGGGCTCGTGACCGCGGGCGCGTTCGCGGCGTTCCTGTCGACCAGCTCGGGGCTCACCATTGCCGTGGCCGGCGTGCTGTCGCAGGACGTGACGGGGCGGCGGTGGGGGTCCTTCCGCCTCGGCGGGGTCGCGGCCTTCCGCGTGGCCGCGGCGATCGCGGTGGTGGTGCCGCTGCTGATGTCGCTGCCCGCCCAGGACGTCGCGGTCGCGCGGACCGTCGGCCTGGCCTTCGCCGTGACGGCCTCGACCTTCGCCCCGCTGCTGATGCTGGGGATCTGGTGGCGCGGCCTGACGCCCGCGGGTGCGGTCGCCGGGCTGCTGGTCGGGGGGCTGGGGTCGGGCGTCGCCGTCGCCTGGACCCTCGCCACCTCGGCGTCCTCGGGCTGGACGTCGGCCCTGCTCGGGCAGCCGGCCGCGTGGTCCGTCCCGGCGGCGATCCTGACCATGGTCGTGGTCTCGCGACTGACCCGCGCCTCGGTCCCCGCCCACGCGGGCCGGTTCATGGTGCGTTTGCACACGCCCGAGGCGGTCGACCTCCAGCGCTGAGCCGTCACCAAGGAGCACCGTGCAGGCAGTTCGCGCCCGGGACCACGGCCGCCACGCTCAGCCAGCCGCAGCGGGCCACGAACTGCCTGCATGGTGTTCACGTTCGCGGCGCGTCTCCTCGGCCTCGACCTGCGACCGCTCGGGCGGGGCCTCCTGCACCGCCTCCGCGCCGCCGCGATCGGCGGTGAAGGCCGACGTCACGGTCCGCATCGCCTCGCTGAGCTCCCCGGGGATCACGAAGTAGCCGTTGCCGTTCTCCGCCAGGCGGGGAAGCATCTCGAGGTACTTGTAGGCCAGCACCTGGGGGTCGGCATCGTTGGCATGTACCGCTTGGAAGACCCGCTCCAGCGCCCGTGCCTCGCCGTCGGCGTCCAACACCTTCGCCTGCTGACGTCCCTCCGCCTCGAGGATGAGCTTGTTGCGGGTGCCTTCGGCAGTGAGGATCAGCGCTTGCCGCTGTCCCTCGGCCTGGAGGATCACCGCCCGCTTGTCCCGCTCGGCGCGCATCTGCTTCTCCATCGCTTCCTGGATGCTCCGTGGCGGATCGATCGCCTTGATCTCCACCCGGTTCACCCGGATCCCCCACTTCCCCGTCGCGTCGTCCAACACCTCACGCAGCCGCACGTTGATGGTCTCCCGGGAGGTGAGGGTGCTCTCGAGGTCCATCGACCCGATGAGGTTTCGCAGCGTGGTCACGGTGAGCTGGTCGATCGCCTGGAGGTAGTTGGTCACCTCGTAGGCAGCGGCCCGCGGATCGGTGATCTGGTAGTAGAGGACCGTGTCGATGGCGACCACCAGGTTGTCCTCCGTGATGACCGGCTTGGGGTCCGAGGAGTAGACGTGCTCGCGCACGTCGAGCTTCGTGTTCACCCGGTCGACCAGCGGGATGATCAGGTTCAGGCCCGGCTGGAGAGTCCTCTGGTAACGGCCGAATCTCTCGATGTTGTAGCGCCTCGCCTGCGGCACGATCCGGATCGACGAGGCCACCAGGAAGGCGACCAACGCGGCCAGGACCGCCAGTGGCACCAACACCTCCATCTCGCTCACTCCTCTCGGGTTCGGGGGTCGGGCAGGGGGACGCGCGGGTGCACCAGCGCGGTCGCACCCTGGATCTCGAAGACGTCGACCCGCACCCCTGGCGGGATCACCATGTCCTCGTCGTACGGTCGGGCGGACCAGTCCTCACCGGAGACGTGCACCACCCCTCCGGTCGCGCTCACCTCGCGGGTGACCACGGCCGACCGCCCGACCAGGGCGTCACTGCCCTCGCGGGTCACCGGTGGCAGCGCCAGGTGCCGCTTGGCAACGGGACGGACCGCCACGAGCCCGACCCCGCCCGCCACGGCGAAGACGAGCAGCTGGACCGGGACCGATGCGCCGAGCGCTGCGGCCACCGCGGCGAGGAGGGCCGAGCCAGCCAGCAGGCCGAACGCCAGCGTCAGCGTGAGGAACTCCACCACGCCGAGGAGAAGGGCTGCGATCAGCCAGGCAATCCACCACATTGACGTCGACCTCGAGGGACGCCTTCCAGCGTACTGCGTCCTTCGCGGGAAGGAGCTGCCGATGGACGTCCGTTCCCATTCGTGCCACGGTGGAGAGCACCGCCGCTCGGAGGGAGCTCGCAATGGAGCAGCCATCACCGTCGATGTCCTGTCCCGACTGCCACGCCTTGACCGACGACCTCGCGGCCCATGAGCGCTGGCACTCGCGCCTGGTCCACGACATCGCCGTCGCCGTCGACAACGAGAACCAGCGCCGCGACGCGGCCGGCTAGCGCCGAATCCGCCGCACGTGCGGAGCCCGAGCCTCAACGGCGGAGGCGGAACTCGTTCCCGTCCGGGTCGGCCATCTCGACGTCGTCACCGCGCGACACGACCGTGGCCCCGAGCCCGACCAGCCGCTCGACCTCGGCCTCGATGTCGTCCGCCACGAGGTCGAGGTGCATCCGGTCGCGGCCGTGGCGCTCGTCGAGCGGCGGCCCGCCCCATGCGATCTTCGGCCCGCCGCCGGGTGGCTGGATCGCCGTCTCACCGTCCTCGTCGTGCACGAGCGGCCAGCCGAGCGCCTCGCTCCAGAACACCCCGGTCTCCCGGGTCCCGTCGCAGGCCAGCTCGCCGAGGAACGGCGTACCGGCGAGCCAGTTGTTGCCCGCCTCTATCACGCAGAACGGATTGCCCTCGGGGTCGGTCAGCACGACGTGGTCCTCGTCGGGCTGCTGCCCGACGTCGACGTGCGACGCGCCGAGCGCCAGCGCGCGGGCGACCGTCTCCTCCTGGGTCGAGTCGTTGCTCGTGAGGTGGAGGTGGGCCTGATGGGGCAGGACGACCGGCTCGTCCGACCGGACGAAGGTGATGCCGAAGAGGGCCGAGGCCAGTTCCGTCCCGGTACGCGGCCAGCCGAGCAGGTCGCCCCAGAAGGACGCCGCCGCCTCGGGGTCGGCGGCGAGGATGGTCAGCGCGTGCAAGCGGACAGCCATCCGGGCAGCGTAGGCAGGTCAGGCTGCCGGCGCGAACCAGTCCACGGCCAGGTCGGCGACCTCGCCGGGTCGCGGCACACGCGCGAGAGCAGGTCCTCGGTCGTCGGCCGGTCGCGGCGACCGAACACGACGAGGGTCGGGACCATGAGCCGCTTGCGCCGGTAGACCCCCGCGGGCCATGCGCATCGCCTCGGGCAGCCCATCGCACGACGGAACTACACCTATAGTAGATCCGTGCGTGGGCGGTGTCCACGCCTCAGAACACGGTCCAGTCGGAGTACGTCGTGAACGCGTCGAGCGCAGCCAGCCCGGCGGCGGAGCTGCCGGACGGGCCGAGGGCAGGACTCCACACGCAGGCGACGCCGCGGTCGGGGATGACGGCGAGGATGCCGCCGCCGACACCGCTCTTGGCCGGGAGCCCCACGCGGTAGGCGAACTCCCCGGCCGAGTCGTACGTGCCGCACGTGAGCATCACCGCATTGATCCTCTTCGCCTCCCGCGGGCTCAGCAGCTGGCTCCCGTCCGACAGGACGCCGTCGCGGGCGAGGAACAGCCCGGCGAGTGCCAGCTCGCGGCACGTCATCGACAGCGCGCACTGCGTGACGTACTGGTCGATGACCTGCTCCACGGAGCACTCCAGGTTGCCGTAGCTGGCCAGCAGGTGGGCGACTGCCATCGTGCGGTGGCCGGCGTCGAGCTCCGAACGCGCCACCTCGAGGTCGCTGTCCACGTCCGTCCGGCCGCTCTCCCGCCTCATCAGGTCACGGAGGGTGCCGCTCGCATCGCCCGTCAGCGAGTGCAGCCGGTCGGTCACGACCAGGGCGCCGGCATTGATGAACGGGTTGCGCGGCTTCCCCTCCTCCTGGTCGAGCTGGAGGAAGGAGTTGAACGGGTTGCCCGAAGGCTCTCGGGAGACCCGTTTCCAGATCTCCTCGCCCTCGGCAGCCACCGCCAGCGCGAGCATGAAGACCTTGCTGATGCTCTGCACCGAGAAGCGCACGTCCGCGTCCCCGATGACGTGCACCTGACCGTCGAGCGAGGCGATCGCCATCCCGAACTGCTGCGGATCCACCGCGGCCAGGCTGGGGATGTACTCCGCCAGCCGGCCTCGGCCGACCTCGGGAGCGGCGGCCTGTTGCGCGCGCAGCAGCGCGTCCTCGATCCTCACGCCGCCATCCTCGCGCAGCGATCGGTGGGCGGCATTTCAGGAGCACCATGAAGGCAGTTCGCGTGTCGGACCACGATGGCCACGCTCAGCAAGCCGCCGCGCGCCGCGAACTGCCTGCATGGTGTTCACGCCTGACGGAGCCGGAGTCCGCGCGTTCACCCCACCGCCAGCCGGTATCCCCGCTTCACGACCGTGAGCACGGCCTTCGTACCGATCGCCGCCCGCAGCCGCGCGACCGCCATCTCCACCGCGTGCTCCGAACCGGCCTGCCCGGATGGCAAGGCGGCCAGGAGGGCGCGGCGGGACACGACGTGACCGGGGTTGACCAGCAGGGCGAGGAGCACGGACAGCGGCGCGGGCGAGAGCTCGACCGGTACGCCGTCGAGGAGCAGCGAGTCGGAGTGGACGATGAGGGTGCGTCCGTCCGCGAGGCGTACGTCGACCCCGTCGCGCCGCGTCGGCAGCTCGGTCTCGAGCTGCTTGACCATCCCGGCCAGGCGCGAACGCTCGGGGACGATCGTCGGGACGCCCCACATCTCGAAGGCCGCCGCGGTGACCGGCCCGACGCAGGAGGCGACGACGTCGGACTGGAAGGCGGAGACGACGTCGTCGCGACGGCCGACGGAGTACGCCGCCTCCATCAGCGCGCCGACGGCCGGTGCGGAGGTGAAGGTGACGGCGTCGAGCTCGCGGTCGGCGATGAGGTCGATCATGTGGAACATCGGCGACGGGTCGTCCGCCGACGCGACCCGGTAGATCGGCACGGTGATGACGGAGGCCCCCTGCCGGCGCAGGGCGTGCGCGGCCATCGACAGCGACTGGCCGTGCTCCTGCACGACGATCCGCTTACCGGTGAGGTCGCGGCCGCGCAGGTGGGCCAGGACGTCCTCGAAGCACTCCGACTCTGGCGCCCACAGCTCGCGCAGGCCGTTGGCCCGCAGCACGCCGACGCTCTTCGGGCCGCGCGCGAGGATCTCCGCGGCGCCGAGCGCGGCGACCAGCTCGTCGTACAGCCCGGCCTCGGACGCAGCCGTGAGCCAGGTCTTCATGCCGATGCCCGTGGTCGCCAGGAACAGGTCGACCGGCCCGACGAGGACCTCCTTGGTCGCGGCGAGGAGCTCGGCGAGGTCGACGTGGTTGGGCTCGAGCGACAGCGCCGCGGCCCACTCGACGGTCGCACCGCGACGCTCCAGCAGGGCCACCTGCTCCTCGGCCTTGCGAGCGGCGGTGACCCCGATCCGGAAGCCCTCGAGCGGGCGGGTGCTCACGTGACGCCCCCGACGTGCACGACGCCGTCGACGACTGAGACGGCGTACGCCGCCACCCGCGCGCTGTCGTCGTCGAGGCACTGCCCCGTGCGGAGGTCGAAGGCCTGCTTGTACATCGGCGAGCTGACCACCGGAGCGTCGCCGCGGTTGCCCACGATCCCGCGCGAGAGCACCGAGGCCCCGCTGAACGGGTCGACGTTGCCGATCGCGAACACCGAGCCGTCGTACGTCCGGAAGACCGCCACCGCCGAGCCGTCGACGAGTGCCGCCACCCCGCCCTCCAGCGGGATCGCCTCGACGGCGCAGACGGGGGTGAGGGACACGGGGGCCATCGACTCGGAACTCCTGGACTCTGTCACGGTGCTCACGCGGGCGCTCCGACCGGGATCAGGGCCGGCGCGATCGGCTGGATCTGGTCGCGCTCGGTGGTGAAGGCGATCGACGGGTCGGGGGTGCCGGGAGCGTTCACGAAGGACACGAAGCGCTCGAGCTTGGTCGGGTCCTCCAGCGTCGCGCGCCACTCGTCCTCGTAGCCGCCGACGTGCCGCGCCATCTCCGCCTCCAGCTCGGCACCGAGGCCGAGGGAGTCCTCGACGACGACCTCGCGCACCCGGTCGAGGCCGCCCTCGAGCTGCTCGATCCAGGTCGACGTGCGCTGGAGGCGGTCGGCGGTGCGGATGTAGTACATGAGGAAGCGGTCGAGGTAGGCCACCAGCGTGGCCGTGTCGAGGTCGCCGGCGAGCAGTCGCGCGTGGGCCGGGGTCGCGCCGCCGTTGCCGCCGACGTAGAGGTTCCACCCCTTCTCGGTGGCGATGACGCCGAAGTCCTTGCCGCGGGCCTCGGCGCACTCGCGCGCGCACCCGCTGACGCCGCCCTTGAGCTTGTGGGGGCTGCGCAGGCCGCGGTAGCGCAGCTCCAGCGCGATCGCGAGGCCGACGGAGTCCTGCACGCCGTAGCGGCACCAGGTCGAGCCGACGCACGACTTCACGGTGCGCAGCGACTTGCCGTAGGCGTGCCCGGACTCGAAGCCGGCGTCGACGAGCCGCCGCCAGATCACGGGAAGCTGCTCCAGCCGGGCGCCGAAGAGGTCGATCCGCTGGCCGCCGGTGATCTTGGTGTAGAGCCCGAAGTCGCGCGCCACCTCGCCGATGACGATGAGCTTCTCCGGGGTGATCTCGCCGCCGGGGATGCGCGGGACGACGGAGTAGGTGCCGTTGCGCTGGATGTTGCCGAGGTACTTGTCGTTGGTGTCCTGCAGCTCGGCGGTCGCCGGCTCGAGGATGTGGGTGCTGGTCTGGCTGGCCAGGATGCTGGCGATCGCGGGCTTGCAGATGTCGCAGCCGCGACCGGTGCCGTGGGCCTCGACGATGTCGTCGAAGCGCCGGTAGCCGTGCACCGCGACGACGTCGAAGAGCTCCTGCCGGGTGAGCCGGAAGTGCTCGCACAGGCCCTTGTCGACGACCTTGCCGACGCTCGCGAAGTGGTCCTCGATGATGTTCTTGACCGTCGAGACGCACGACCCGCACGTCGATCCGGCCCGCGTGCACTGCTTGACGTCGGCGACGCTCTCGCAGCCCTCGTCCGTCAGCGCGTGCAGGATGTCGGCCTTGGTCACGTCGTTGCACGAGCAGACCTGCGCCTCGTCGGGCATCCCGAGCTGCACGCCGCTCGAGGCCGGGAGGATCAGCTGCTCGGGGTTGTCGGGCAGCGCCATCCCGCTGCTGACCATCGGCCGCAGCACGCCGTACGCCGACGCGTCGCCGACGAGGATCCCGCCGAGGAGCCGGGTTCCGTCCTCGCTCACGACCAGCTTCTTGTAGACGCCGGCCACCGCGTCGGAGTAGGTCAGCTCGAGCGCGCCGTCGGTCGTCGCGAACGCGTCGCCGAAGCTCGCCACGTCGACGCCGAGGAGCTTGAGCTTGGTGGACATGTCGGCACCGGTGAAGGCGCCTGGCCCGTCGAGGAGGGCGTCGACGACGACCTCGGCCATGGTGTAGCCCGGTGCGACGAGGCCGTACATCGTGCCGCCCGGCGCTGCACACTCGCCGATCGCGAAGATGCGGGGGTCGGCGCTCCGGCACTGCTCGTCGACCAGCACGCCGCCGCGCGGTGCGACCTCGAGGTCGCACTCGCGGGCCAGCGCGTCGCGGGGGCGGATGCCCGCGGAGAACACGACGACCTGTGCGTCGACGACCTCGGTCGGGGCACCCTCCTCGGTGCCGGCCTGCCTCACACGCAGGCCGGTGACCGCCTCGCCACCCTCGCCGTGCTCCCAGAGAATGGCCTCGGTGAGGACACCGGTGTGCACCTTCACGCCGAGCTTCTCGATGTGACGCACCAACGTCGAACCGGCCGAGCCGTCGAGCTGGACGGGCATCAGTCGCGGCGCCATCTCGACGACGTTGGTCTCGAGCCCGAGCTGCACGAGCGCGTTGGCCGCCTCGAGGCCGAGGAGCCCGCCGCCGATGACGACACCGCTGGTCGCTCTCTCGCTGGCGGCCTTGATGGCCTCGAGGTCCTCGATCGTGCGATAGACGAAGCAGCCGTCCTTGCCGCGGCCCTCGACGGGCGGGACGAAGGGGGCCGCGCCGGTGGCCAGCACCAGGACGTCGTACTCGTGCACGGTGACGGCGCCCGGGTTCGACAGCAGGTCGGGCACCGCCGACGGCGGGGAGACGACGGTGACGGTCTGCTCGACACGGTCGACCTCCGTCACCACGCTGTCGAGGACCAGCCGCACCCGCGGGTCGTCGTACGCACCCCCGGGCAGCAGCGACAGCGCGTCGGAGCCCTGGCCGAACCAGCTGGTGAGCGCGACCCGGTCGTACGCCTCGCGCGGCTCCTCGCCGAAGATCACGATGTCGTGGGTCTCGGTGAGGCCGCGCTCGACGGCGGCCTGGGCGAACCGGTGGCCCACCATGCCGTGCCCGACGACGACGATCCGCTGACGCTTGCCTGTAGCCATGCCGAGGACGGTAGGAAGCGGATGTTGTCTGCGCCTTCCCGGAATGTTTCGGGCGTGAAAACTGGCCGGCACGACCTCACACGGGCTCGGCCAGCTCCGGGCAGAGGAGAGCCAGTGCGCGCAGCTGGTCGCGGGTGACGTAGGACGGGTTGCTGCCGGCGGGCATCCGGATCACCTCCAGACCGGCGAGGTCGCCGTGCCCGGTGAGCTCCGAGCGCAGCAGCGGCGGGTCGAGCGGGGCGAGGGCGACGGGCACCACGCCGTCGCGTGCAGGACCGGTCGTGCGCCCGTGGGCGTAGACACCGGCCGCCGTCCCGCTCACCCATAGCAGCACCCGCTGCCCGGCGTCCACCAGGTCGGTGCGGTACGTCGGTCGCACGCACCAGGACTCCGCGTCGGCGAAGCCGGTTCGCAGGTGCGCCTGCGTCGAGGGTTCCGAGCCGGTGGCCTTGAACAGCCACGCACCGAGCGTGTCGGTGGTGAGGGCACGGGTTCCAGCCACTCCCTGAGGGTGGCACACCGTCGACATGCGGGCCGCGCGGGTGCGAGCGTGGGCGGGTGAGCGAGTGGTTCCTGCCGGAGACGGAGCGGCCCTGGACCCGCGGCAACCTGGTGGTTCCGCGCGTGGACGGCGCTGCCTACTTCGCCCGGCTGGTCGAGCTCGTCGAGGCGACGGAGGCCGGCGACCGCATCTTCTTCACCGACTGGCGCGGCGACTCCGACGAGCGGCTCACCGAGGACGGGCCGACCGTCGCCGAGCTGCTGCGGGCGGCGGCGGCGCGCGACGTGGAGGTGCGGGCGCTGATGTGGCGCTCCCACCCGGGACGCCTCAACAGCGAGGAGAACAGCCACCTCGGCCGGATCATCAACGAGTGCGGGGGCGAGGCCCTCCTCGACGAACGCGTGCGCAAGGGCGGCTCCCACCACCAGAAGCTGTTCGTCGTGCGCCGCAGGGGCAAGCCCGATGAGGACGTCGCGTTCGTCGGCGGGATCGACCTCTGCTACAGCCGGCGCGACGACGCCACGCATGCCGGTGACCCGCAAGCTGCGCCGCTGGACGACCGCTACGGCGACGCGCCGCCCTGGCACGACGCGATGGCCGAGATCCGCGGACCGGCGGTCGCGCACGTGCTCGACACCTTCGCCGAGCGGTGGGACGACCCGACGCCGCTCGACCACCGCAACCCCTACCGCGCCGCCGCTCACCGGATCGCCCGGATGCCGCGCCGCCCCGAGCGGCTGCCCGAGCGGTGGGACCCTCCGCCCCCTGCCGGCCGGCACCAGGTCCAGATCCTGCGCACCTACCCGTTCAAGCGGCCCCGCTACCCGTTCGCGCCCGACGGGGAGCGGTCGATCGCGCGGGCGTACTCACGGGCCTTCGACCGCGCCCGGCGGCTGGTCTACGTGGAGGACCAGTACTTCTGGTCCGACGTCGTCGCCACGACCCTCGCCGACGCGCTGCGCCGCGAGCCCGGCCTCCAGGTCATCGCCGTCGTGCCGCGCTTCCCCGAGGAGGACGGCAGGGTCGCCGGTCCCCCGATGAAGCACGGTCAGCGCATCGCGTGGGAGCGGATGAAGGAGGCCGGCGGCGACCGCTTCGCGATGTTCGACCTGCACAACGACGCGGGCACGCCGGTCTACGTCCACGCCAAGGTCTGCGTGGTCGACGACGAGTGGATGACGATCGGCTCCGACAACCTCAACCTCCGCTCGTGGACCCACGACTCCGAGCTCACCTGCGCCGTCGTCGACCCCGACGGCGTGCTGCCGCGCGACCTCCGCGCGTCACTGTGGGCCGAGCACCTCGGCCTGCCGGAGGACGATGCGCGGCTCACCGACCTCGACGACCCGTTGAGCCTCTGGGCCTCGCGTGCCGGCGCGGACGGGAGCCGCATCGAGGTGCACGAGCCGCCCCGGCTGTCGCGGCGTACGACGCTGTGGGCGCGGCCCGTCTACCGCCTCGCGTACGACCCCGACGGCCGCCCGCGGCGGTTGCGGGGCACGACGGAGTTCTGAGCCCAGCTGCCGACCCGCGCCCTCGGGCCGTCATCGGCTCACTGGCTCAGCGCCGTGATGCGATGGCTGTTCGTCGAAGAGCGTGTCGTGGCCGCGAAGACCCGTCCACTGGCGAGGTGCACTGCGATGTCCTCCAACCAGATGTCCTTCCTGCGATCGACGAGGGGGCGCGAGATCTGTCTGCCACCGAACGTGAACGACCGGACCCGCGCCGTGTCGTCCGGGTAGCCGTTACCGGCCAGCACGTGGGCACGTCGGCGACGCGGGTCGATGACGACCTCCTGCAGGGTCCCATCGTTGTCGCCCTCGACGAGCCGGACGACGGCTGCGTCGAGGAGGCCACCCCGCGGACTCAGGGAGCGCAGCGACGCGCGGCGGTCGGTGACCGACGCGGCCAGGATTCCGCCGGTGGACGTCACCGCGAGCACCGCGTCGAAGCCCGTGCCCTGGTCCTGCCAGCCGGTCCTGAACCTCTTGCGGCCCTCGGCGTCGAAGGAGAACAGCCGCATCGCCCAGCCGTCGTAGGCAGGCTTGCCCAGCAGGTGGATGCGTCCGCGACCCGGGTCCAGGGACATTTCTACGTAGCTCGGGAACACCGCTCCTGAGCTGCTGCCCTGCCAGAGCAGCGTGCCCTCGGCATCGTGCGCGAGCAGCACGACCTCCTCGCGGCGCCCGGTGTACTCCCCGAACGGCCTGGACGTGCCTGCCGCGTAGACGCGATGGCTGATGGGGTCGATGGCGAGTGCACTGGGCTGCGACTGGCCGTCCGGAGGGGACCACGCATGGGAGAAGACCGGCGCACCCTGACTCGTCCAGCACGAGGTGACCCAGGTCTTCCCAGTGGTGCTGACACCCTTCGGCCCCAGCGTGCACACCTGACCGGAGGACGCATCGACCTCGAGCTCCAGCACTCGGGCGGTCACATCGGTGACCACATCCCGAAGGACAGCACCTTCGCCCGAGACGAACACCAGCCGCTGCACCCCATCGTCGAAGCCGGCCAGCACGACGCGGCCGGAGGACTGGTCGAGGGCCAGGTAGGTCATCGCCCCTGACAGCTCCACCACCCACTCGACAGACCCGGTGCGCCCATCGAGGCGGCGTACGACCTGGCCGGCGCTCCAGGCCGTGGAAAGGGCTAGGACGTCACCTGAGGCGGGGTCGACGGCGAGGCGTTGACCGTCTCCCATGATCGTGGCCTCATCTCGCCAGTCCACCTCGTAAGGGCGGGCAGCTGCGTGAGCAGCAATGGGGATCTCAGTGGCGAAGCCCGCAGCAGGCAGTGCTGTCGCGACCAGCAGGACTGTCAGCGGGACACGGACGAGCAGGCGAACAACAGGGCTCATGCTCCGACGGTAGGAACTGCTCGCGGACCCGGTCAGGGTCGAAGGTCCCGCCCGCAACCGGAACAGGTCAGTGCGAGGCCAGCATGGCCCCCGACGTGGTGGTGTCAGCTACTGGCTGGCCGCATCGAGGTGTACGACCCGGACGGCCGACCCCGGCGGTTGCGGGGCGCGGCGGAGTCCTACCGGAGCGCGGTGATCCGCTGGGTCTGTTCGGGCAACGGGGTGGTACCGGCGTAGACGCGGCCGCTGGCCTCGTGGACCGCGAGCGTGGCGCCGAGGACAGCACGGTCGTCGACCTCCACGCGTGACACCAGACGCCCTCGGGACGTGAGGGTCGCGACCGCCGATGCGGGGTAGTCGCCTCCGTCGCCAGCGAGCACGTGCACGAGCCCGCGACGCGTGTCGACCGCGACGTCGTCGACCCACCTTTGCTCGCTCGGGACCCACAGTCGCACGAGCTTCTTGCGGATGAGTCGACCCGAAGGACGGTAGGACCGCACCTCCGCGTGTTGGTAGGCGGCCGATGCGACGAGCACCTCGCCCTTCGAGGTCAGCCCGAGTCGCGACTTGAGCCAGGACTGACGACCTACCCATGACCTCGCGAACCTCTTTCGCCCGTCGGCGCCGAACGAGAAGAGCGTCATCGGGGCTTGATACCTCGTTGTTTCGCCGAGGAGGTGCACCCGCCGCCGCGCAGGGTCCACCAGGATGTGGAAGCCAACCGGGGAGGTCGCACCCGCGCTCCGCGACTGCCACAAGGGACGGCCGCCGGCCGTGTAGGCGAGCAGGATGGCGTCTTGGCGCGCGACCTTGTGCGAGGCGTACGGGGCCGACGCACCGACCACGTAGACGCGGTGGCTGCGCGGGTCGATGGCGAGCGCGTGGGGTCGGGAGTTCCCGCCTTCGGGCTTCCAGGCGCGAGAGAAGATCAGCGTCCCGTCAGCCGCCCAGCACGACGTCACCCAGAACCGTCCCGTGTCGCGGCGCCGGCGGGCGCCGAGGCTGCAGGCGCGCCGCGTCCCGGGATCCACCACCAGGTCGTAGACCTCGGCGTCGACCTGCGAGTCGACCGCGTCGAGCACTGCCCCTTCAGCGGAGACGAACAGGAGGGTCTGACCCTGCGCGCTCTGCCCCGCCAGCACAGCAACACCCGCACCATCACTGGCGACCCGGCTCATCCGAGTCGCCTCGACGGCCCACTCGACGGCACCGGTCCGGCCGTCGAGACGTCGGAGCAGGCTGGAGTCCCAGGAACTGGTGAGGGCCAGCACGTCCCCCGAGCGAGCGTCCACGACGAGCCTCTGGAAATCGCCGCCACGCTCGTCGTCCACCTGCCAGACGATCTCGAGGGGACGAGGGGCGTCGGAGCCGGCGGGGGCAGCGGCGACGGCAAGGAGCGGCGCCGGCACGACGAGAAGGCCGATCACGGCGGCCCTGGGCCAGATGCGTGCCCACGACATGACGACTCCCTCCTGCCCAGGTCGATTGTCCTCCACCACACCCGTCTTGCGGAAGGAGGTCGGCTCGGCTCGGCGAGACGTGGGCGGACAGTTCCGGCGGCACGAGGTGCCGGTTGGATGCAGGGCGGCGAACCTGCAGCCCCTTGACAGTGGTCAGTTCAACTGACCATTATGGTCAGATAAACTGACCACCTGGGGGAGTCGTCATGACCCGACCTCGTTCCGTGCGCGTGGCGTGATGGACGTCCTCGCGCAGGTCTGCACCGCCGTGGCGTCGCTGGTGCTGATCGCCGTCTTCCCGCTCGAGGCGTTCCTGGTCGACCGGCCGTGGGTGCAGCGATTCCTCGGCATCGAGCCGCACGGCATCGCCCATGTGCACCTGTGGTCGTTCTGCATCGGCGCCCGCAACGCGCTGGCCGGCGTCGGCGGGCTGGTCGGGCTCTGGATCGTCAACCGCGGCGACGAGACCGTCGGCACCGCCGTGGTGGTCACCGTGCTGGCCTACATGCTGCTGTCGTCGCTCGCGATGGCGGTGGCCGACCTGCTCGGCTACTGGCTTCCCCGCGGCGGCAGCGTCCGCGGGACGATCGCATCGTCGGTGCTCCCGGCGGTCGCCCTCGTCGCGCTGGCCGTCTGATCAGCCGTTCAGCCCCGAACGGAGCTCCTCCAGCGCGGTCGGCAGGTCGACCCGCGGCCGCCAGCCCCACCCCTCGGCACGGTCCGCGAGGATCCGCCCCGTCCACGCCGGTCCCTCGTCCCAGGTCGGCTCGAAGTCGAGCGCCTCGCCCAGCGCCGCGAGGTAGTCGCGTTGCGTCGCCGGGCCCGCCGCAATGTTGACGGGCGTGCACCCGCCCGCGACGGGTCCGGCGGACGGGTCGTCGGCCACGGCGATGGCGCCTGTCGCGAGGTCGGCCGCCACGCTCGCCAGGTCGTCGACGTGCACCCACGCGAAGGACTGCTCGGGGTTGGCGTGGCGCTGCGACTCGTCGTCGCGGAGGTGACCGGGGCGCACCGTGTTCCACACCGACGTGCCGCCCGCACCGAGGATCGCCGGAGGCCGGAGCAGCACCCGGGTCGTGCCGTGCAGCCGCTCCAGAGCGGCGTCGATGTCGCGCTTGACCACGTCGTACGCCGGCGAGTCGTCCGCCACCAGCGCGCCCGACTCGTCGACGTCGCCGGTCCCGGGGCTGCGGTCGTAGACGGCGGCGGTGGACACGTGGACCAGCAGGGGGACGCCGGCACCAACCGCGGCCTCGGCGACCACCATCGTGCCGTCGAGCCCGACCCGGCGCTGACTCTCCGCGTCGCCGCCGAGCGGGTGCACCGTGGTGACGAGCGCGTCAGCACCGGCCACCACGGTGGCGGCGAAGGCCGGATCGGCGAAGTCGCCGACGTGCTCCTCCACGCCCGGCAGCCGTGCCGCGGTGCCGGGTCGGCGTACGACGGCGCGCACCGTCGCGCCACGCTCGCCCAGCGCGGACACGACGTGGCTGCCCACGAACCCGTTGGCACCGGTCACGACGACGACGGGAGAAGTCATGTCCCCACCTTGGCAGGTGCCCCCTCAGCGCGCCGGTCCGGCCGCGGCACGAGGAGCACGCGGCTCACCACGACGAGCCAGGTGGTCGCGAAGACCACGCTGGCGAGGACGTCGGTGAGGTGGTGCGCACCCTGGTAGAGCCGCGAGGGGGCGACGACCAGCGGCACCACGAACAGCGGCCAGGTCCACCGCCGCCACCCCGGCCGCACCCAGCCGACCCAGAGCGCGATGCCGCCGTAGACCAGGATCGCGGTCGCCATGTGGCCGGACGGATAGCTGTGGTCGGGGACCAGGCCCGGGTCGAGGATCTCCACCGGCGGACGGTCGCGCGGGACGAGGTGGGTGACGACGAGGTAGAGCACGAGGTAGCCGACGACCAGCACGGTGAAGTAGACGACCGGGCGCCACGACCGCCTCGCCCTCGCGGCGACGAGCGCGACCACGAGCGCCAGTCCCACGCCGACGATCGTGTCCGCGACGTGGCTGCCCGCCGCCGCGGCCGTGTCGAGGGCGGGCGTGCGGTGGGAGGCCAGCCACCGCACGAACCGGTCGTCGGGGGGCTCGACCACCGACGACAACGGTCCGGTGATGAGCCGGCCCAGGGCCAGGGCGGCCGCGACGAGGACGACCCAGGTGAGGGCCAGGATGCGTGCGGCCGTACGGCGGCTCGGTCCGGTCAGGGTGGTCACCACGGCCTGCCGGGGCTCCTCCGCTCGGTGCGCGGCCCCGCGTCGTACTCGAGGGCGCAGAACCGTTCCACGGCGGTCTTGGGGCCCGAGACGATGATCTCGGCGCCCTCGCGCAGGACCGTGCTGGGGGTGGCATAGGTGAAGTCCTCGCCGAACGGCTTCACCCCGACCACCGTGATGCCGTACGCCTGCCTGACGCCGTAGCCGCCCAGGCTCCGGCCGATGAGGGCGCGCGGCGGCCGCGTCTTGGCGAAGGCGTAGCCGTCGTCGAACTCGATGTACTCGATCATCCGGCCGGTGACCAGGTGCGCGACGCGCTTGCCCATGTCGTGCTCGGGCCGGACGACGTGGTGGACGCCGATCTGGTCGAGGATGCGCGCGTGCGACTGGCTGATCGCCTTGGCCCACACGTTGCCGACGCCGAGCTCGAGGACCACCGAGGCCGACAGGATGCTCGCCTCGAGGTTGGTGCCGACGCCCACGACGGCCCGGTCGAACTCCGCCACGCCCAGCTCGCGCATCGCATCGAGGTCCGTGGAGTCGGCCTCCACGACGTGGGTCAGCCGGCCGGCGAGCGAACGGACGACGCGGGGGTCGGCGTCGACGCCGAGGACCTCGACGCCCTCCTTGGTGAGCTCGAGCGCCAGCGAGCGGCCGAAGCGGCCGAGACCGACCACGACGACGCCCTGGGAGTCGTTCCTAGCCAATGAGGGGCCTTCCTTCGGGGAGTCGGTGCAGGTGCGAGCGGTCCCGCATCGCGAGCGCCGACACCAGTGTGATCGGTCCCAGGCGCCCGACGAACATGAGGACGACGAGGACGAGGTGCGCCGCCGTCGGGAGGTCGGCGGTGATGCCGGTCGAGAGCCCGACCGTGGCGAACGCGGACACCACCTCGAACAGCGCGTCCTCCGTCGACACCGCGGCCAGCTGGAGGAGGAGCAGCGTCGAGGCGACCACGGCGCCCACCGCGAGCAGCGCCACGGTCAACGCTTGGCGTACGGCGCGCGGGTCGATCCGACGGCCGAAGGCCGTGGCGTCGGACTCCCCGCGCACCTCGGCGAGGATCGCGAAGAACAGCAGGACGAAGGTCGTCACCTTGATGCCGCCGGCCGTGCCCGCCGAGCCGCCGCCGATGAACATGAGGATCACCGTGCCCAGCAGCGTGCCCTCGTGCATCTGGCCGTAGTCGAGGCTGTTGAAGCCGGCCGTGCGTGGCATCACGGCCTGGAAGAAGCCGGCCAGCAACCGGTCCGGGGTGCTCAGTGCCCCGAGGGTGGCGGGGTTGTCCCACTCGCTGGCCGTCACGAAGACGGTGCCGAGGACGAGCAGGACGGCCGTGGCGCCGAGCGTCATCCGGGTGTGCATGCTCCACGCCCACGTCGGGTGGAAGCGGCGGTAGAGCTCGAGCCACACCGGGAAGCCGAGCCCGCCGGCGATCACCGCGAAGGCGATGGGCAGGCTGATCCACGGGTCCGACACGAACCCCATCAGGCTGTCGCTGTAGAGCGCGAACCCGGCGTTGTTGAAGGCCGAGACCGAGTGGAACACGCCGAGGTAGGCCGCGCGGCCCCACTCCTCGTCGTACCCCCAGGCGAACCGGAGCGTGAGGAACACCGCCGTGACGGCCTCGAAGAGGAGGCTGATCGCCACGACGCCCTTCACCACCGTCCGTACGTCGCCCAGGCCGGTCGCCTTGGTCTCGGTCGCCGCGGTCAGCCGCGAGCGCAGGCCGAGGCGGCGGAAGACCAGCAGTCCCAGGAGGGACGCCAGCGTCATGATCCCGAAGCCGCCGACCTGGATCAGGCCGAGGATGACGACCTCACCGAAGGTCGACCAGTAGGACGGCGTGTCCACGACGACCAGGCCCGTGACGCACACGGCGCTCGTGGAGGTGAAGAGCGCGACGACGAACGGCGCGCCGACCTGCTCGGTCCGCGCCTGCGGCAGCATCAGCAGGGCCGTGCCGACCAGGACGGCCAGCGCGAAGGCGACCACGACGACCTGCGCGGGGTGTCGCAGCCACGGCCCGCCGTCGCGGCGCCGGACCCGTACGAGCAAACCCGTCACAGGCCGAGGCTAGGGCACGCCCGGCGGCGCCCGGCACCGGGCACGCCCGTCGGAAAACCTGACCGAACCTCCGGCGGGACTGGTCTCGACCACCCTGTCGGCGACGCCCGCACGGCAGTAGCGTCCGAGGACGGCGACGCTCTGCCGGTGTCGAGTGCGGGAGGTGCCGATGGCGAAGCCAGCCATCCTCGCGGTCGACGACGACGCGGCCGTGGTGGCCGCCGTGGTGCGCGACCTGCGCCATCGCTACGGCGAGGACTACCGCGTCCTGCGCGCCACGTCCGGGCCGGAGGCGCTCGAGGTCCTGGCCGACCAGCTGCTCAAGGACCGGCCCGTGGCCGCGGTCCTCTCCGACCAGCGGATGCCCGGGATGACCGGCATCGAGGTGCTGCAGGCGGTGCGGCAGCAGTCGCCCGACTCCAAGCTGCTGCTCCTGACGGCGTACGCCGACACCGACGTCGCCATCCGCGCGATCAACGACATCGCACTCGACTACTACCTGATGAAGCCGTGGGACCCGCCCGAGGACCGGCTCTACCCCGTCCTCGACGACCTCCTGCGCGACTGGGCCAACGACCACCCCGACCGCGACTCCGAGGTGCGGGTCGTGGGGCACCGGTGGTCCGAGCGGACCATCGAGGTCAAGACCTTCCTCACCCACAACCACGTGCCCTACCGCTGGCTCGAGGTCGACGGTGGCGACGCGGACAGTGAGGCCGCCCGGCTGCTCGAGCTCGCGGGTGCCGGCGCCGACGACGTGCCGGTGGTCGCCCTGCCCGACGGCCAGGCGCTCCGCTCCCCCACCACCGTCGAGCTCGCCGACGCGCTGGGCCTGCGCACCCGGGCGGAGCGGCCGCTCTACGACCTGTGCATCGTCGGTGCCGGTCCGGCCGGTCTCGCGGCAGCGGTGTACGCCGCGAGCGAGGGGTTGTCGACGGTGGTCGTCGAGCGGGACGCGCCCGGCGGCCAGGCCGCCCAGAGCGCGTCGATAGAGAACTACCTGGGCTTCCCCAAGGGCCTGTCGGGTGCCGACCTCACGCACCGCGCGGTCGCGCAGGCGGCGCGGTTCGGCGCGGAGATGGTGCTGGCGCGCGACGTCGTCGGCTTCGAGACCCGCGGCCCGGTGCGAGCGGTGCTGCTCGACGGCTCCACCGACATCGAGGCCCGCGCGGTCCTCGTCGCCAGCGGGGTGTCGTACCGCCGGCTCGGTGCACCCGGCCTCGACGAGGTCGTCGGTCGCGGCCTCTACTACGGCGCCAGCGCGAGCGAGGCGCCGCAGACCGCCGGGGAGGACGTGTACGTCGTCGGCGCGGCCAACTCGGCCGGGCAGGCCGCGCTCAACTTCGCCCGCTACGCCCGCCGGGTCGTGCTCGTGGTGCGCGGCGACTCGCTGGAGTCGTCGATGTCGCAGTACCTCGTCGGGCGGATCGCGGCCGCGCCCAACGTCGAGGTACGGCTGCGCACCGAGGTCGTCGGCGCCCGCGGCGACGGACACCTCGAGGCGATCTCCCTGTGCGACCGGGGCGCCGGCACGGTCGAGGAGGTCGAGACCGGCTGGGTCTTCGTCTTCATCGGGGCGGCGCCGCGCACCGACTGGCTGGCCGACGTCGTCTCCCGCGACGAACGTGGCTTCGTCCTCACCGGGCCGGACCTCCCGGCCGACGACGGGTGGCCGCTGGAGCGAGGACCGTTCGCGCTGGAGACCAGCGTGCCCGGCGTCTTCGCCGCGGGCGACGTACGCCGCGACTCGATGAAGCGCGTCGCCTCCGCCGTCGGCGAGGGCGCGATGTCGGTCTACCTCGTCCACCGCTACCTGGCCACGACATGACCCCCGACCCGACCCCCGAGCTGACGCTGGCCGACGAGCTGCGCGCCGTCCCGATCCTCGACGGCTTCACCGACGTCCAGGTGGCCGAGCTCGCGGCCGCCGGGCGCGAGGAGTCGTACGAGCCGGGCGCCCGCCTCTTCGACGAGGGCCGACCCGCCGACGACTGGTGGGTGCTGCTGTCCGGCCGCATCGACCTCGTCCGCCGGATCGGCCACGAGGAGGCGATCATGGCGACCATGGACGACGCCGGCCAGTGGGCGGGCGGCTTCCGCGCCTGGGACGAGCACGGCATCTACATGGGCTCGGCGCGGGTGATGGAGCAGAGCAGGGTCTTCCGGCTGCCGGCGTCCGAGCTGGGTCGCGTCGGACAGGACTGGTTCCCCTTCGCCGTCCACCTCCTCCGTGGCCTCATCGGCACCGCGAGACGCATCGAGAGCAACGCCCGCCAGCGCGAGGCGCTCGTCGCGCTGGGCACCCTCGCCGCCGGCCTCGCGCACGAGATCAACAACCCGGCCTCGGCAGCGGTCCGCTCGGTCGGAGCGCTCCAGCAGTCGAGCGACGACGTCTTCGCCTCGCTCCAGCGGCTCGCCGGGGAGGGGATCTCGGCGGCACAGTTCGTCGCCCTGGACGAGCTCCGGCGCTCGATCGACCCCACCTCGGCGCCCACCGGCGTCGCCCTCGCCGACCTCGAGGACCGGCTCACCGACTGGCTCGACGAGCACGACATCGACCGGGGATGGGTGATCGCACCGGCCCTCGCCGGCGCCGGGGTCTCGCCCGAGTGGCTCGACCGCGCCGCCTCCTCACTGCCGGGTGCCCCGCTCCAGGCCGGGCTCGAGTGGGTGGCGAGCTCGGTGACGACGACCGTGCTCATCGCGGAGGCGCAGAACGCCACCCGCCGCATCTCCGACCTCGTCTCCGCCGTGAAGTCCTACTCCCAGCTCGACCGCGCCGCCGTGCAGGACGTGCGTGTGGTCGACGGCCTGGAGAGCACGCTGATCATGCTCGGCCACAAGCTGCGCGACGGCGTCACCGTCGTGCGGGAGTACGACGACTCGGTGCCAGCCGTGACCGCCAACCCGGGCGAGCTCAACCAGGTCTGGACGAACCTCGTCGACAACGCCGTCGACGCCATGGACGGCTCAGGCACGCTCACCGTGCGGACGTACGCCGCCGCGCACCACCTGGTCGTCGAGATCGGCGACACCGGTCACGGCATGACCGAGGAGGTCGCCGCCCACGCCTTCGAGCCGTTCTTCACGACCAAGGAGGTCGGCAGGGGGACGGGACTGGGGCTCGACATCTCCCGGCGGATCGTGGTCGAGCGGCACGGGGGCGAGATCGAGGTCGACTCGCGACCGGGCAGGACGGCCGTGCAGGTGCGCCTGCCGCTCCGGCCGCAGCGCGACCCCGGGGAGCAGGACGGCGGCGCCGGGTGAACGGCGCCGGGAGCGGCTGGAGTCTAGATCTGGGTACTGGGCGCGTGACCGAGCGCCACACCAGACTCCGACCGGAGGCCCGATGCCACAGCACGACCAGTCCACCCAGCTGATCCTCGTCCGCCACGGCCAGTCGGAGGGCAACGTCGCCGCCGAGGCCGCTCAGCGCGACGGCCTCGAGCGGATCGACGTACCCGCCCGCGACCCGGACGTCACCCTGTCCGAGACCGGCCGCGAGCAGGCGACGGCCGTGGGTCGGTGGCTGGCCGCGCTGGCCGAGGACGAGCGGCCTGAGGTGGTGTGGACCAGTCCCTACCGGCGCGCCCGTGAGACCGCCGAGATCGCCCTCGAGGTCGGCGGCCTCGACCTCGACCAGCGCGTGGACGAGCGACTGCGCGACCGCGACATGGGGGTCACCGACATGCTGACGGCAGCCGGCATCCGGGCGGCGTACCCCGAGGAGGCCGAGCGACGCGACTGGCTCGGCAAGTTCTACTACCGCCCGCCCGGGGGCGAGTCCTGGGCGGACGTGGCCCTGCGCGTCCGCGCCGTGCTGACCGACCTGGCCACCACCGAGCACCAGCGGGTCCTGGTCACCGGGCACGACGTCGTGCTGCTGCTCTTCTGCTACGTGGCCGAGGGGCTCGACGAGGAGCAGGTGCTCGCTCGCGCACGCGACAACGCGCTCGGCAACGCGGCCATCTGCCGTCTCCGGAGCAACCCGGACTCCGCCACCGGATGGGACGTGACCGACTACAACGTCGACGACCACCTCAGGGAGGACGACGTGCGGGTGACGGACGAGCCGGGTGCCGACGCCGACGTGGAGGACGACGATGCCTGAGTCCCGCGATGCGGCCACGGCCGGCGGCAGCCTCGACTCACCGCGGCTGGTCACCGCGGACCTGCTGCGCTCCTGGCCGCTGCCCGAGCCGTCGGGCAGCAAGTACGCGCGTGGGCAGGTGCTGGTCGTCGGGGGATCCTGCACGACGCCGGGCGCGGCCATCCTCGCCGGCACGGCAGCGCTGCGGATGGGCGCGGGCCGGTTGACCGTGGCGACGGCGGAGGGGGTCGCGGTGGAGCTCGCGGTGGCCCTGCCCGTCTGCGGCACCCTTCCTCTTCCGCAGGACGAGCGGGGGTCCATCACCGGCGAACGCGCCGCAACGCTGCTCGAGGACGAGCTCGGGCGGGCGGACGCCGTCCTCGTGGGTCCGGGCCTCCTGAGCGGCGGTGGAACCGTGCGGCTGCTGGCGGAGATCGCCGGCGTGCTGCCCGACGACGTCCCCGTCGTGCTGGACGCCGCGGCCGCCACCGCACTGCCCGACCTCGACCGTGCGGCAGCCCAGGCGCTGGGCGGCCGCCTGGTCCTGGCTCCCAACACCCGCGAGCTCGCTCGTCTCGTCGACGTGGACGAGGTCGACGGAGAGGACGTCGACCGGGCCACGGTCCGGGTCTCCCGAGCCTTCGACGCCGTCGTCACGTGTGGTTCCTGGGTCGCAGCAGACGGCGGTCTGTGGCAGGTCTCGACGGGAGACACCGGCCTGGGCACCTCGGGCAGCGGGGACGTGCTCTCCGGGGCGCTGGTAGGACTCGTCGCCCGCGGGGCGAGCCCCGTGCAGGCGACGGTCTGGGCGACCCACGTCCACGCGGCGGCCGGCGACGTGCTGGCAGCTCGGTGGGGTCGCATCGGCTACCTCGCCGACGAGATCACGGCCGAGCTTCCACACGTGCTGCGGTCGCTCGGCGGAGACTGAGACCCGCGCGTCGCCTCCCCCGCCCTGCCCTACCGTGTCGGCATGAAGGCTTTGGTCCTGGAGAACATCCATCCGACGGCTGCGGACGTCCTGAGGTCCCGTGGCTACGAGGTGGAGGTGCGCTCGGGAGCCTTGCGCGAGGCTGAGCTGATCGAGTCGCTCGACGACGTCCAGCTTCTCGGGATCCGGTCCAACACGACGGTGACCAGGCGGGTCCTGGAGGCAGCTCCCGCGCTCGAGGCGATCGGCTGCTTCTGCATCGGCACCAACCAGGTCGACCTGGTCGCGGCCGCGGAGCGGGGCGTCGGTGTGTTCAATGCGCCGTACTCGAACACGCGGAGCGTGGTCGAGCTGGTGATCGGCGAGATCATCGCGCTGGCCCGGCGGCTGCCGGAGAAGACCCAGCGGATGCACGACGGCGTGTGGGACAAGTCGGCACGAGGGAGCCACGAGGTACGGGGCCGCACGCTGGGGATCGTGGGCTACGGCAACATCGGCACCCAGCTGTCCAACGTCGCTGAAGCGCTCGGGATGCGGGTGATCTTCTACGACAAGGCGGATCGTCCGGCCCACGGGAATGCTCGCCGCATGGCGTCGCTCGCAGAGCTGCTCCACACCGCCGACGTGGTCAGCCTCCATGTCGACGGCCGGCCCGGGAACGCAGGCCTGTTCGGCGCCGATGAGTTCGCGGCCATGAAGCCACGATCCCTGTTCATCAACGCCTCGCGCGGCATGGTGGTCGACTACGACTCGCTGCGAAGCCATGTCGTGTCCGGGCACATCGCGGGCGCGGCGGTCGACGTGTTCCCGGTCGAGCCGAAGGCTCAGGGCGACGAGTTCGAGTCCGTGCTGCGCGGCCTCGACAACGTCATCCTGACCCCTCACGTCGGTGGATCGACGCAGGAGGCGCAGGAGGAGATCGGTTGGTTCGTGGCGGAGAAGCTCGCCGGTTTCACCCTCCAGGGGAGCACGGCGTTGTCGGTCAATCTCCCGCAGGTCCTCCCGCCCTCGCTGATCGAAGGGCACCGGCTGGGCGTCCTCCACCACAACGTTCCTGGTGTGCTCGCCAGGCTCAACGCAGTGTTCGCCGACGCCGGCGACAACGTGATCGACCAGCACCTGTCGACCCGGGATCATCTCGGCTACGTGATCACCGACGCGTCGGAGCCCCTGCCGGCCGAGGCCATCGAGGACCTGCGGCGCTCGGAGCACTGCGTGTGGGTGCGCTCCTGGTGACGGCCCTCAGCCACCCATGAGGGCGTCGACGTCGGGCAGGCGCTCGAAACGCGAGAACGTCCCCGCGTCCGCGATCTCGCCGGCGGCCTTCAGGAATCCGTCCCACGCGGTGCGCGCGAGCGTGCCCCCCACGCTGATCCGGCGTACGCCCAGCTGCGCCGCTTCCGCGACGGTGATGAACGGAGCATTGATCAGCAGGTTCACGGGTCTCGGTGCGACCGCCTCCACGATCGCCGAGATGTGCTCGCGGTCATCGATCCGAGGAGCGTAGAGGCAGTCCGCGCCCGCCTCGGCATAGGCGACGAGCCGGCGAATGGTCTCGTCGATGTCAGGGCGGCCACACACGAAGCCCTCGGAGCGTCCCGTGAGGACGATGTTCGTGCCGCTCCTGTCGATGGCTGCTCGCGCGGCGGCCACACGGCGCACGGCCAGGTCGAGGTCGAGGAGGGGGTCGGCCTCGTCGCCCGAGGCATCCTCGATCGAGAGCCCCGCGATTCCCGTGTCCGCAGCCATCGACACGTTGGTCGCGACCTCGGCCGGCTCGACCGCGTAGCCGCCCTCGAAGTCAGCATTCACCGGCACCGTCACCGCCCCGACGATGAGACGGAGATGGTCGAGAACCTGGTCGCGAGTGACCTGGGTGTCCGCGCGACCCAAGGTCCACGCCAGTCCGGCACTCGTCGTGGCCAGCGCCTCGAACCCCATCTCCTCGAGCGCCCGCGCGCTCCCCGCGTCCCACGGGTTCGGCATGACGAAGCAGCCCGCCGCGTGCAGCCGGCGGAACTCTGCGATCCGATTCGCCTGCATGTCCATGACACACCCCTTCAACGGGTCCAGACCTGGGCTCCCCTCCGGTTCAGGAGACCGCCGGCGAGCCCGACTCGTCAAGGTGCCCGTCCTGCGACCAGCTGCCTGCTCGCCCTTGCCTCGCGAGATCGATCGGGTGAACAGTGAGCGGACACCTCGCAGTGTCGGACCAAGGGGGAGGAGTCGTCGCGGTGAGCAAGGACGCGGGCGGCAGTGTCAACCAGGCCGGTCCTCCGGTCGCGACCGGGCCGGAGGCGATCCGCAACGTCCTGGTCGTGGGTGCGGCGGGCGCGGGGAAGACCACCCTCGTCGAGCGGCTGCTGGTCGAGGCCGGCGTGCTGAACCGCGCCGGCAGCACCGAAGAGGGCACCACGGTCTGCGACTCCGACGACATCGAGCACCGTCAGCGGCGCTCCGTCGCGCTCGCCCTCGCACCGTTGGTGCATGCCGGCGTGAAGGTGAACCTGCTCGACGCGCCGGGGTACGTCGACTTCGTGGGCGAGGTGCGGGCGGGGCTGCGGGCCGCGGACTGTGCGCTCTTCGCCATCGCCGCCAACGAGGGCGTCGACGAGCCGACTCGGGCGCTGTGGCGCGAGTGCGCCGACGTGGCCATGCCCCGCGTGGTCGTCGTCACCAAGCTCGACCACGCCCGCGCGGACCTCGACGGCGTGGTGGCCCAGGCGCGCAGCGCCTTCGGTGACCGGGTGCTGCCGGTGCACCTGCACGAGGGTGGCCGTGCCGTCGATCTGCTCACCGATGACCACGGGCACGCAGAGCAGCGAGCAGCGCTCGTCGAGGCGATCATCGAGGAGTCCGAGGACGAGACCCTGATGGAGCGCTACCTGGGCGGCGAGCAGGTCGACAGCGAGCTGCTCGTCCGGGACCTCGAGCTCGCTGTCGCCAGGGGATCTCTGCACCCGGTCATCCCGGTCGACTCGACCAGCGGAGTGGGGGCCAGGGAGCTGCTCGACCTCATCGTGTCCGCCTTCCCCTCGCCGCTCGAGCACCCGGTGCCGACGGTCTACACCCCCGCCGGCGGCCCGGGCCCGACGATCGAGTGCGACCCGGCCGGCCCACTGCTCGCGGAGGTGGTCAAGACGACCACCGATCCCTACCTGGGGCGGGTCAGCCTGGTCCGGGTGTTCTCCGGCACCCTGCTGCCGGACGCCACCGTCCACGTGTCCGGGCACCGCTCGGTCTGGGCCGTGGAGGGCGACACGGCGTCGAGCCACCCGGACCACGACGAGGTGGAGCGGATCGGGACGCTCTCGGTGCCGCTGGGGAACACCCAGCGACCGGCGCAAGCGGTGACGGCGGGCGACATCTGCGCCATCGGCCGGCTGAGACGAGCCGAGACGAGCGACACCCTTGCCTCGGTCGACACGCCGCTTGTGCTGCAGCCGTGGCAGATGCCCGACCCGTCGCTGCCGGTGGCGATCGAGGTCCTGACCAGGAGCGACGAGGACAAGCTCGGCCCGGGACTCCAGCGCCTTGCTGCCGAGGACCCCACCCTGCGTGTCGAGCACCACCCCGAGACCCACCAGATCGTGCTCTGGACGATGGGCGAGGCCCACGCCGACGTGCTGCTCGATCGGCTCGCGAACCGGTACGGCGTGGCAGTCGAGGAGGTCGAGCTCCTCGTGCCCCTGCGAGAGACGTTCGCGCGGCCCGCCACCGGCCACGGGCGGCACGTCAAGCAGAGCGGAGGGCACGGTCAGTACGCGGTGTGCACCATCGAGGTCGAGCCGCTCCCGCCGGGCAGCGGGTTCGAGTTCGTCGACCGCGTGGTCGGCGGTGCGGTCCCCCGGCAGTTCATCCCCTCGGTCGAGAAGGGTGTCCGGTCCCAGATGGATCGCGGGGTCGAGACCGGCTACCCGGTGGTCGACCTCAGGGTGACCCTGACCGACGGCAAGGCCCACAGCGTCGACTCCTCCGACATGGCGTTCCAGACGGCCGGCGGGCTGGCGCTGCGCGACGCTGCGACGCGTGGCGGGACGTGCCTCCTCGAGCCGGTCGACGAGGTGGAGGTGCTGGTCGCCGACTCCCTGGTCGGCACGGTCATGGGCGACCTGTCCGCACGTCGGGGACGAGTCCTCGGCAGCGAGTCCGCCGACCAACCCGGCATGGTGGTGGTCAGGGCGCACGTGCCGCAGCTCGAGCTGCGCCGCTACGCCGTCGAGCTGCGCTCCCTCAGCCACGGGTCAGCCTCCTTCACGCGCGCGTTCGCTCACTACGAGCGGGCCCCGGACGGTGTCGGCTGATCCCCGTCCGGGGGGCCACGGTCGCTCAGCGCCGCAGGAGCAGCGCCGAGTCCCCGAACTCGTGCCAGAGGTAACCCTCGGCCACCGCCGCGTCGTACGCCGCCTGGGTCAGGCGGGTGCCGGCGACCGACTCGACGAGGAGGAGGTGCGAGGCCATCGGGTCGTGCCAGCCCGTGATCAGGCCGTCGACGACGCGTGGCGGCTGGGCCGGGGAGACCACCCGCGAGGTCCACCCGCGGCTCGCGACGACGTGCCGACCTAGGACGGACGACTCGACCGCGCGGGTGGCGGTCGTGCCGACGGCGACGACACGGCCGCCGTTGTCCCGCGCCTGGTTGATCACCCGCGCGCTCGTCGCGGGCACCTCGAACCACTCCGGTCCCGGCGCCTCACCGGCCTCCTGCGAGGAGACGCCGGTGTGCAGCGTGACCGGCGCGAGCTGCACGCCGGCGGCCACCAGACGGGTCACCAGCGAGGTGGTGAAGGGGCGTCCCGCCGAGGCCATCTCGGCGCTGCCCGGGCGGGTGCCGAAGACGGTCTGGTAGTCCGCGAGCGGGTAGCGGTGGTCGAGGTAGCCGTACGCGATCGGCCGCCCGTTCCACGCGAGCTGCCGGTCCAGGTCGCCGCGCACCGAGGCGCGCCAGAGCCGGTTGCCCTCACCCGTCGGCGACGACGCCTCGCCCGGCCACGGCGAGCGGAGGGTCAGGCGTACGTCGCCCACGCGGACGACCGCCCCCGCGCTCGCGTCGAGCACGGACCGCGCCGCGTCGGGAGCCGTACGCAGCTCCACGACGCTGTCGCCGTCGTCGAGGCGGTGGGCGACGTGCAGCACGACCGGGCGCCCGGCGAGGTCGGCGTCGACCTCGGCTGCGACGGTGGCGGAGGTGTTCACGACCAGTATGTCCCCCGCACGCAGGTGGTCGGGCAGGTCGCGGAACTGCCCGTGGGAGAGGCCGTCCGGCGTCGCGACCAGCAGCCGCACCTCGTCTCGGGCGAGCCCGCGCGCCTCGGGCGGCTGCGGCGCGAAGGACGACGCCTCGAAATGGGTGTGCGGGGTCTCGTGGAGCAGCGTCATCGGACGTCACCGCCGAGGTCCGCCGCCCGGTAGCGGCCCGACGCGGGTCGCGCGTCCAGCAGCGCCACGAGGCGCGGCACGACAGTCTCGGGCAGCGGCCGGTCGGAGATGTCCTCCCCCGGGAAGGCGTCCTGGTGCATCGCCGTCCGCATGTCGCCGGGGTCGACCGCGTAGGCCCGCAGCCCGGTCTCGGCACCGTAGGTCAGCGTCACGTGGTCGAGCGCGGCCTTGCTCGCGCCGTAGAGGCCCCACCCCTCGTAGTGGTGGACCGCGGCGTCCGAGCTGATCGAGAGGAGCACGCCGTCCGCCTCTCGCAGCCAGGGCAGGAGGGCTGAGGTGAGGACCAGCGGTCCGCCGATGTTGGTCCGCCAGACCTGCTGGAGGTCGGCGATGTCGACCTCGGCCAACGACCGCATCGGCAGTGGACCGAGCGTGCTCGCGTTGTGCACCAGCAGGTCGAGCCCGCCGTGCGCCGACACCTCGCCGACCAGTGCCTGCCGGTGGTCGGCGTCGGTGAGGTCTCCCACCACGACGGTTACCCCGGCCGGCAGATCGGCCTCCTTGAACTTCTCCTCGCTCCTTCCGTCCGTGATCACCCTCCAGCCCCGGCCCGCGAGCCCCCTGCTCAGGGCCAGCCCGAGGCCGGCCGATCCCCCGGTGACCAGGGCCACCCGTGCACTCGTCTCGTCAGTCATGGCACCATGGTTCAAGTTGAAGTGAACTTGAGTTCAAGAGGTGAAGCCGGATGGATGCCAAGGATCTGCTGTCCATGGGTGAGATCACGCGGCGCAGCGGCTTCGCAGCGTCCGCGATCCGCTACTACGAGGCCGAGGGGCTCATCGAGGCGCACCGCTCCGGCGGCGGCCAGCGGCGGTTCGAGCGCAGCGTGCTGCGCCGCCTCGCCTTCATCCGGGCAGCGTCCAACGTCGGGCTCAGCATCGAGGAGATCCGCGACGAGCTCGGACGACTGCCCGGCAGCCGTACGCCGACCAAGGCCGACTGGCACCGCATCTCGCGGCACTGGGGACGTCGCCTCGACGAGCAGATCGCCGCGCTCCAGCGGCTCAAGGGCGGCCTCGACGGCTGCATCGGCTGCGGGTGCCTGAGCCTGCGGTCGTGCGCCTTCTCCAACCCCGCCGACGTCCACGGCGAGGCCGGCGCCGGGGCGCGGCTGCTGCCGGACTCGCTGCGGCGACCGCACCCGACGAAGCGGACCTCCGGCTAGCTCGCGCCAGGCTCGAACGACCTGACCAGCGCCTCGAGAGTCGCCGTCCGTTCACGCCGCGCGAAGACCCGCAGCAGCGGCGTGGCGAGCGCGTACACCCCGTTGGCGCGCAGCCGCGCGTCGTGGCGGACGAGGGTCTCCCTCTCCCCCAGGGCCTCAAGGGTGTACCCCGGCCAGCCCTCCATCTTCACGCGGCCGGACGAGGCGGCGTCCCACCAGTGGTAGACGAGGCGGCGGGGCGCGTCGTGCTCCACCACCTCGCCGGGCATCCGGCCCATGCGGGTGTCGTCCTCGTAGGTCGTGCCGACCCCGACGGGGCCGGGCGACGTCTGACGCGTCCTCCGGAACATGCTGCCCCTGCCCGGAACCCAGCGGTTGTGGCCCTCGATGTCGGCCAGGCGGGCGAAGACCTCGGCGACGGGCGCCGGCACCGTGCGCTGGATCTCGAGCTCGATCTCGGCCATCTCCCCATGATCGGCCCGCTCCGGGCGTGCGACAAGGCCGGTCCAGCCCGTCGGCGATGATGCCCCAGTGAACGACGACCACGAGATCCGCACCGAGCTGGCCGACATGGACCTCGACCTCGTCCACGAGTGGCTCAGCACCGACGCGTACTGGTCGCTCGGCCGCACCCGTGAGGCCGTCGGCACGGCCGCTGAGCACTCGCTGAACTTCGGCGCGTTCACCGGCGACGGGCGGCAGGTGGCGTACGCGCGCGTCGTGACGGACCACGCCAACTTCGCCTGGCTGTGCGACGTGTACGTCGACCGCGACCACCGCGGTCGCGGTCTGGGCACGCGACTGGTCGCGGCCGTCACCGAAGCGATGGACGCGCTCGGAGTCGGACGGACGTTGCTGGCGACCCGGGACGCGCACGAGGTCTATGCGGGCTTCGGCTTCGAGCCGCTGCCCGACCCGACCATGTGGATGATCAGGACTCCGTGAGGGCTGGCCGCTCGAAGCAGGCACCATGCAGGCAGTTCGCGACGCCGACGGCTGCGCTGAGCGTGGACACCGGGCTCGGACGCGCGAACTGCCTGCATGGTGTCGCCGACATCACGGTTTCGAGGCTCGCTGCGCTCGCACCTCAACCAGCGTCGGGAAGGGTGAACAGCGTCAGCTGCATCCCGTCGGGTGCGGCGACGCGGGCGTTGCGGTCGCCCCAGGGCGTGTCGACGGGGGGCGCGACCGGGGTGGCGCCGGCCGCGACGAGGGAGGTGGCGGCCGCGTCCGCGTCCGGCACCTGGAGCGCGAAGCGCACCTTGCCCGAGACCCGGTGCCCGACCTCGAGGTCGTCGACCATCGCAGCCTGCGCCTCGTCGAAGAGCTCGAGGGTCGCGCGGCCCGCGTCGAGCAGCAGCACGCGCCCCTGGTCGCTGCTCCAGTCGGCGACCTCGGGCAGGCCGAGCGCGTCACGGTAGAGGCGTACGGCGGCGTCGAAGTCGTCGACGGTCAGCGTGATCCGGAACTCCTGGACGTCGGTCATGGAGATGATCGTGCTGGGTCAGGTGCACGTGAGGTCAAGACCTATCCGCTGCGGAAGGTGCCGATCACCGTCACCCCGTCCTGCGCGTAGAGCGGGACGTCCCGGCCTTCCGGGGTGGGGTTCGCCAGCGCCTGGGCGAGCGTCCTGGCCGGCTGGGGGCGGTCAGTGGCGCGGACGAAGCCGCACCTGCCGTTGGTGCCGTACGCCGCGACGAGGTCCGGCCCCGGGTCGTCCTCGTCGATCCCGGCACCGGAGCCGTAGGTCATCCCGTTGTCGTTGACCGGGTAGGGCGGCGCGGCGGGGAGGCGCGGGCAGTCCTCGAAGACGACCTCGTCGGCGTGGGCACTCGGGTCGATCGCCCGGGCCACTGGCTCGGGCTCCCCGGACGCGGCCACCACCTGCTGCAGCTGCACCCCGCCGAGGAACCCGAGCACGACCGTGGCGACGCCGAGCACGACCCTGGTGAGCACGATCCTGGCGAGCATGGGGGTGGGACGAGGCCGGGCGCCCGGAAGTTGTCGGCCTCGAGGCTCGCTCCGCTCGCGCCTCAACCACCGAGCAGTGCGGCGACCGGCGTCGGGCTGCTCTCGATCAGGCGGCGCACGACGTCGGCGCAGCCGCCGCACCCGGTCGTCGCACGCGTCCGGTCGACGCACTCCCCCACCGTGCCGCAGGCGCGGATCTCGCCAGCGCTCACGCCGGCGCAGGCGCAGACCTCGGCCTCGTCGGGCAGTGGTGTCGGGGCGTCCGCCGCCTCGGGCAGGAGGAGCTGGCCGGGCTCGTCGGGACCGAGCAGGGTTCCGCGGTCGTAGAGCTGCGTGATCAGCCCGACGCGCGAGAGGTCGCCGACGAGCGCTGCCGCGACGATCCGCCCGCCGTGCACCACGAGCCGGCGGTGCGAGCCGGTGATCGGGTTGGACATCTCGACGACCTCGCCCTCGGCGTGCTCGGGGTCGCCGAGCACGGCGACCTCCAGCCCGGTGGCCCGCAGCCGCGCCACGCTGCGCCGGCCGTCGTACGCGGCGTCCTCGCCGCGCAGCACGCGGGCGAGCACCTCCGCCTGCTCCCACGCCGGCGGGACGAACCCGGTCGTACGCCGGCGGTGCTCCGCGCAGTCGCCGATCGCGTGGATGCGGTCGTCGGTGACGCTGGTGAGGGTGGCGTCGACGACCACGCCCCGTCCGACCATCAGCCCCGCGCGACGAGCGAGCGCGGTTGACGGGCGGCCACCGGCGGTGAGGACGACGAGGTCCGTCGGGAGGACGTAGCCGTTGTCGAGGCGCAGTCCGTCGTCGGTGAGGCGTACGGCGCGGGCGCCGGTGTAGACCTCGGTGCCGAGGCGCCGGAGGTCGCGCGCGAGGATCCGACCCGCCCCGGGGCCGACCTGGCTGGCGAGCAGGTGGTCCGCTCCCTCGACGACCTCGGTCCGCAGGCCGCGGACCGACAGCGCGCGGGCGACCTGGAGCCCGAGCAGGCCGCCGCCGACGACGACCGCGCGAGTGCCCGGCGTGAGGGCCTCGTCGAGCCGCTGACAGTCGGCGAGCGAGCGGAAGGCGTGGACCTGGGGGTGCAGCGTGCCGTCGCGGCGTACGAGACCGCGGATCGGGGGCAGGGTGGGGATCGATCCACATGCCAGGACGAGCCTGTCGAATGCGATTCGTTCCCCGTCGACCAGGACGACCTCGGAGGACTCGCGGTCGATCTCGAGCACGCGCGCACCGAGGCGCAGCTCGACGCCTTGGTCGGCGAACCAGGCCTCGGAGCGCAGGGTCAGCGCGGACGGGGAGTGGGTCCCCTCGAGGACGGCCGAGAGCAGGATCCGGTTGTACGGCGCGTGCGGCTCGTCAGCCAGGACGGTCACCGCGAAGCGGTCGTCGTCCGCGAGGTGCTCGGCGAGGCGGACCGCGGCCATGCCGCCGCCGACCACCAGGATGCGCTCAGCCATGGCCGACCAGGGAGAGGCGAGCCGCGCAGACCTTGAACTCCGGCATCCGCGAGGCCGGGTCGAGGGCGTCGTTGGTGAGCCGGTTGGCGCCGATCCAGTGGAACGGCACGAACACTGTGTCGGGCCGGATCGTGGCCACCACCCTCGCCGGGGCGGTCATCTGGCCGCGGCGGGTCGCGACGCGTACGGCCTCCCCCGTCGCCACGCCGAGGCGCCCGGCCAGCAGCGGGTGCATCTCCACGAACGGCCCGTCGTCGGGCAGCGAGCGCACGCGCCGGGTCTGCGCGCCGGACTGGTACTGCGCGAGCACCCGACCGGTCGTGAGGTGGACCGGGTAGTCCGCGCACGGCTGCTCCGCGGCACCGCGGTGCTCGACGGCCAGCATCCGCGCGCGCCCGTCGGGGTGGGCGAAGGACTCACCGAAGAGCCGCTCGCCGCCCCAGAACACGCCCTGCTCGGCGCGGATCCGGTCATAGGTGATCGAGGAGTAGTCGGCGGGCCCGCCCGCCGACGCCCGGCCGAGCTCGGCGAAGACCTCCTCCGGGTCGGTCGGGAAGGAGGCCGTCGACCCCAGCCGCTCGGCGATCCCGGCGATCACGTCGAGGTCCGACCGCACGCCCGATGGGGGCGTGATCGCCTTCTGCCGCAGCACCACCCGGCCCTCGAGGTTGGTCATCGTCCCGGTCTCCTCGGCCCACTGCGTCACGGGCAGCACCACGTCGGCGAGCGCCGCGGTCTCGGACATCACGATGTCGCACACCACCAGCAGGTCGAGCGACTCCAGCCGCGACGTGACGTGGGTGGCGTTGGGCGCGCTGACGACGATGTTGGAGCCCAGGACCAGCAGCGCCGAGGGCCCGTCGGGCGTGCCGAGGGCGTCGAGGAGCTCGTACGCCGACCGGCCGGGGCCGGGCAGCGAGTCGGGCTCCACCCCCCACACCCCCGCCACGTGGGCACGGGCGGCGGGGTCGTCGATGCGGCGGTAGCCGGGCAGCTGGTCGGCCTTCTGGCCGTGCTCGCGACCGCCCTGGCCGTTGCCCTGCCCGGTGAGGCAGCCGTAGCCGGCGCCGCGCCTGCCGACCATGCCCAGCGCCAGCGCGACGTTGATCCATGCGAGCACGGTGTCGGAGCCGGTGGAGTGCTGCTCGGCGCCGCGGGCGGTGAGGACCATGACGCGCGGCGAGCCGGCGAGCATCGCGGCGAGGGCGCGCACCTCGTGCGCCTCGAGCCCGGTCACCCGCTCGACCCTCTCGGGCCACCAGGCCGCGGCGGAGTCGCGGACCTGCTCCCAGCCGGTCGTCCGCTCGGCGAGGTACGCCTCGTCGACCGCGCCGCCGGCGACGAGAAGGTGCAGCAGCCCGAGCGCCAGCGCGAGGTCGGTGCCCGGCACCGGCTGGAGGTGGAGGTCGGCCCGGTCCGCGGTCGGCGTACGCCGCGGGTCGACCACCACGACGCGACCGCCGCGCTCCCGCAGCCGGTCGAGGTGCCGGGCGGCGGGGGGCATCGTCTCGGCGAGGTTGGAGCCGACGAGCACGAGGACGTCGGTCTCCTCCACGTCGGCCAGCGGGAACGGCAGCCCGCGGTCGAGGCCGAAGGCGCGGATGCCCGCGGACGCGGCCGACGACATGCACCAGCGGCCGTTGTAGTCGATCTGCGAGGTGCCGAGCGCGACCCGGGCGAGCTTGCCGAGGGCGTACGCCTTCTCGTTGGTCAGCCCGCCACCGCCGAAGACTGCGACACCGTCCGACCCCTTCGCCGCCTGCGCCGCCCGGATCCCGGCGACGACCCGGTCGAGCGCGTCGTCCCACGTCACCGCGGACCACTCGCCGGTCTCCCGGTCGCGCACCAGCGGCGACGTGAGCCGCTCGCGCCCGCCGTACAGCCCGGCCGCCGACCAGCCCTTGCGGCACAGCGCGCCCTGGTTGACGGGGAACTCCTCCCACGCCGACACCTCGGGTGCACGCCGGCCGGTGAGCCGCATCCCGCACTGCAGCGAGCAGTAGGGGCAGTGGGTGTCGGTCATGCTCGCCAGTCTCCGCTCAGATCCCGGCGCCGGCCAGGCTCTGGGCGCGGACCTCGGCGGGCCGCCGCAGGTAGACCGCCCAGGTCACCGCGCCGCAGACGACGTAGAACGCGGTGAAGACCAGGAAGGCGCCCTTGGTGGCGGACATGGGGTCGGCCACCCACGGTGCGCTGAAGGCCATCGGGATGAGGAACCCGCCGATGGCGCCCACCGCGCCGATCACGCCGATCGCGGCGGAGGCCTGCTTGGTGCCGGCCAGCAGGGCGGCGGCGCGCTCGGGGGTGCCGGGCGTCGTGGCGCGCTCGGCCTCGGTGCGCCAGATCGCCGGGATCATCTTGTACGTCGAGCCGTTGCCGATGCCGGTGGCGGCGAAGACACACAGGAAGAAGCCCAGGAACCACGGGAACCACGACTGGTTGGCGGACGCGATCGCCGGGTCCGCGGTCGGGTTGGGGGTGAGCTGCACGAGCGTCCAGAGCACGGCCAGGGTGAAGACGACCATCGCGCCGAACGCGCCCAGCGTCACCTTCGCGCCGCCAAGGCGGTCGGCCAGCCAGCCGCCGAACGGCCGGGTCGCCGACCCGACGAGGGCGCCGAGGAACGCGAAGTAGGCGAAGTAGATGCCGGTCCCCAGCGGCGCCGGCTCCGGCACCCAGAAGTTCAGCTTGATGAGCAGCGGCATGGCGGCGGAGTAGCCGATGAACGAGCCGAAGGTGCCGATGTAGAGGAACGCCATGATCCAGGTCTGCCGCTTGCGCACGACCTGCAGCTGCTCGCGGGGGGAGGACTTCGCGGTGCTCAGGTTGTCCATGAAGAAGTACGCCGCGAGCGTCGCGACGACCGCGAGGCCGGCGTACACCCAGGCCGCGCGCTGCAGGTCGATCCCGCCCTCCGACGCCTTGACCAGGCCGAAGATCCCGGCGCCGCCGACGATGACGGGCAGGAGGAGCTGGATCAGTGCGACTCCGACGTTGCCGCCCGCGGCGTTGAGGCCCAGCGCCGCGCCCTTCTTGGCCGCGGGGTAGAAGAAGTTGATGTTGGCCATCGAGCTGGCGAAGTTGCCGCCGCCGAGGCCGGCCGTGGCGGCGATGAGGCAGAACACCCAGTACGGCGTCTCCGGCCGCTGCACGGCGTACGCGAACCCGAGCGTGGGGATGAGCAGCAGCGCCGCGCTCGCCATCGTCCAGTTGCGGCCACCGAACTTCGGCACCGCGAAGGTGTACGGCAGCCGCAGCATCGAGCCGACGAGGTTGGGCAGGGCCACCAGCAGGAAGAGCTGCTGCGGCGTGTAGTCGAACCCGGTCGCCACCAGGAAGGCCGAGCTCACGCTCCAGATCAGCCACACGGAGAAGCCGAGGTGCTCGGCGAAGATCGACCAGATCAGGTTGCGCCGGGCGACCTGGCGGCCGGTGGACTCCCAGAAGTCGGGGTCCTCGGGACGCCAGTCCTCGATCCAGCGGCGGCTACGACGGGTGGGGGTCTGCATGCTCATGACAGGAGGGTGGCCACCGACTGTGACGAGCGAACTGCCGTTGCGGTGGCAGCACCGTCACATTCTCCTCACGACCTCACGAGGCGCGGGCCCGTTCGTGGTCTGGTCCGCCGGGAAGGTCTGTTGACGCCGCGCACGGGCGGGAGTAGAGCTCGTACGAGGTCGGGAAACGCACCACGTTCGTCACGCGCACACGCAGGCGCGATCCGCTACGAGCACGGGAGTTTCCTATGCATGCAAGAAGGCTGTCCAGGGTCACAGGGGCCCTGCTGGCGGCGGGAGTGCTGTTCGTGGCACCCGCCGCCGTCGGCGCGCAGGCAGGCTGGCCGAGCGCCGGTCACGACCTGGCGAACACGAGGAACGGTGACAGCACGATCGGCGTCGGAGGCGCCGCGAAGCTGGCGCTGAAGTGGAAGGTGGCGACCGCCGGCAACGTCTCGGCGACCCCCGCCGTGGAGGACGGCGTCGTCTACGTGCCCGACGACAAGGGCAACCTGTACGCCGTGGACGCCGCGACCGGCGCGATCATCTGGCAGACCAACCTGAGCACCGACTACGGGGCGCCCCTCGGGGACTACTCCCGGGCGACGCCGGCCATCTCCGGAAACACGCTGGTCTTCGGCGACCAGGCCGGCAAGGTCCTCAGCCCGGACGGCTGGGTGTTCGCCGTCGACAAGCGCGACGGCTCCCTGCTGTGGAGGACCACGGTGGAGGGCGGCTACCCGATCCTCACGCAGTCGGCGACCATCGCCGACGGCACGGTCTACATCGGCGCGGCCTCCAACGAGGAGGTGCTCGTGCGGTTCGGCTTCCCGCTGACCTTCCGCGGCTTCTTCATGGCGCTGGACCTCGCGACCGGCCAGGTGAAGTGGAAGACCTTCATGACCCCGCCCGGGTACACCGGCGCGGCCGTGTGGGGCAGCGCTCCGGCCGTGGACGCCAAGCGCGGGACCGTCTACATCGCCACCGGCAACAACTACTCGATCCCCGACTCGGTGACCGCCTGCGTCGCGGCGGCGACCACGGACGAGGACCGCGCGGCCTGCGTGCCCGCCGACAACATGTTCGACGCCATCGTGGCGCTCGACACGACCACCGGTGCGGTGAAGTGGTCCACGCGGGCGCTGCCCGTCGACGCCTGGAACGTCGCCTGTGGCATCCCCGTCCCGGGGTACGACGACCCGGTCGAGGGCTGCCCCGAGAACGCCGGACCCGACTACGACTTCGCACAGGCCCCGATGCTGTGGCGGACGGGCGGCAGGGACTTCGTGGGCGCGGGCCAGAAGTCGGGCATCTTCTGGGCCCTGGACCCCGACACGGGGGCGGTGGCCTGGAAGACCCAGGCCGCTCCCGGGGGGCTGGCGGGCGGTCTGCAGTGGGGCTCGGCCACCGACGGGTCGCGGATCTACGTGGCCTCGGCCAACACCGACCAGAAGTCGTGGACGCTGAGCGACGGGACCACGATCACCCAGGGCCACTGGGCGGCGCTCGACGCGGCCACCGGCCGGCTGGTCTGGGACCGTGCCAACCCGGCGGCGGCCACCGCCTCGGGCGCGGTGACCGTGGCGCGAGGCGTGGTCTATGCGTGCTCCGGTGACACGGCGGGCCACATGTACGCCCTCAAGGCCAGCGACGGCAGCCAGCTGTGGGACTACCCGTCAGGCGACTTCTGCTACAGCGGCGCGGCCGCCGTGGACGGGGCGCTCTACTGGGGCAGCGGCTACAACCTGGGCGTCGAGCTGCCCGGGCAGGCGATCCACGCCTTCACCGTGAACGGGAGGTAGGACCGCCTGTCGCTACCCAACCTGGGGACTACGTACGCACCGCGCCCGCGCGTAGCGTGGCACGGGTGGATCGTCGCGCCTGACGCTGCGCGACCCGACCTTTCGTCAGGCGCGACCACCTGCCCCGAACAACGAGGAGCCCCGACCGCAGCTGCGGTCGGGGCTCCTCAGAAGTGCGTACGTCAGACGACGCGGACGTTCTCGGCCTGCGGGCCCTTGGGGCCGGCGGTCACGTCGAACTCGACCTTCTGGTTGTCCTCGAGCGACTTGTAGCCGCTGGACTGGATCGCGGAGAAGTGGACGAACACGTCCTCGCCGCCGCCGTCCTGCGCGATGAAGCCGAAGCCCTTGTCAGCGTTGAACCACTTGACGGTGCCCTGAGCCATGATGATTTCCTTTGTTTCGTGTCGGGGCTGTCTGCCCCTGAACTGCTGAAGACATCCATGCGTACTGATGTCCAGCGAACCGAAACCAGGAGTACGAGATACGAGCCACGCATCGTGCGCGGCCAGGACGGCTGGGTGCTCCGTCCCTTCAACACCCTCGACTCTACGGCACGGGGCCCCAACCGGCGACTCCTCGGCCGCCGGAGACGCCCAACTCACCCTCACGACCGCCCGGGATGGGCGAGGATGCCGTCATGATCGTCGAAGCCCGCGTGGTCGGGGGCCGGGACCGGCTCGAGGACACCCACGTCCCCGTCGAGCCGGGCACGCACCGCCTCGAGGACGTGCTCCGGGCCCTCGTCCGCGCCGAGCTCGCCGCCTTCGACGAGCGGCAGCGTGAGCGCAGCCTGCTACGGGTGCTGACACCGGCCGACCTGGTCCGCGGCGTGGAGACCGGGACGTACGCCGCCGGGACCCGTGCGCGCCAGCAGGCCCCGGCCTTCGACGACGCGTGGGCGCGAGCCCGGGAGGCGTTCGAGGACGACCTCTACGTCGTGTTCCTCGACGACCGGCAGCTGGAGGACCTCGACACCCCGGTCGTCGTCACCGCCGACACCCGGCTGCGCCTCGTGCGCCTGGTCGCCCTCGCCGGGGGCTGAGGCGTGATCTCGGGGGAGGAGGCGCGGGGTCGCCTCGAGGAGTTCCGGCGACCGCAGTCGCGGCGACTGCGCGAGCTCGCCGACCAGGCCCGGCTCTCGGCGGACGGCCGCCGGGTCGTGTCGTGGCTGGGCGCCTGGGCGACGGCGGGACCGAACGAGACGGCGTCGATCGGCCTCACGCTCGCAGGGATGTCGGACCGCGAGCGGTCGCGGCTCTTCCGCATGGTGTCGCCGCAGCTGGCCGAGGGCCTCACGCACTGGTGGGACGCCGGTCCCCAGCAGCCCTACCAGCGCGGGTGGGGGCGCCGGGGGTTCCGCAGCAGCCGCCCCGAGGACTCGGCGGCACGGCTGGCCGCCGAGCTGAGCGACATCTCTCGCCTCGCCAGCTCCTACGACCAGCCGGCCGCGTGGTGGGCACGCTGGTCGGGTCACGTCTCGCACGGCCACCTCGCCTCCCTGCTGGCGGCCGCGGTCGACCAGGGCGACGCGGAGGTGCGCGGCATCCTGCTCGACGCCGTCTCCGGACGCGACGAGGTCGCCGGGATGAGCCACGACGTCGTCGGCGCCCTGGCCAGGTGTGCCGACCCGGAGGCCTGGCAGGCGCTCGACCGTCTGCTCCGCACGGCGGGCCGCCAGGAGGGCCTGCGCCAGTCGATCCTCGAGGCGACCGACGTCGCCCACCCGGGTGCCCGGCGTCTGTTCGTCGCCACGGTGGTCGAGGAGGGCTACACCCGGTTCGCCTCCGCGATCCGTGCGGTCGGAACCTGGTGGGGCGAGGAGCTCGAGGTGCGGCAGGACAAGCAGGCCCGCGCCCACCTCGAGGTGTGGCTGCCGATGCTCGACGCACCGCCCGCCGACGCCGGCTCGCTCGCCGCGCCGGAGGCGTACCTCGCCCTCCACGCCACCAGCCTCCGCGACGCCCACGCCGGCGTCGCCGCCGCGCGCGGCCTGCTCGGGCACGACTCGGCCGAGCACCGCCTGGCCGCCGTACGCGTGCTGGCCGAGATCCGCCTGCCGGCGTCACGCGCGGCGGCCCTTCCCGCCGTCACGGACGCCGACCCTCGGGTGGCCGCCGTCGCCGTCGAGGCGACCATCCCCCAGCCGGGCGATAGAGAACCCACGCTGGACGTCGAGACCGCACGGGTGCTCGTGGCAGCGCTGCCCGACCTGCCGAAGAAGACGCAGACCCTGCCCACCGGCCTGATCGGCAGGCGCGAGTCCAGGCACGGCCGCGCCCACCTCGCCGACGAGATCCTGCGCGCGACCGGACCCGAGCTCGACCACGTCGTCGCGCCCGCCCACGAGCTGGCGAGCGCACGGGGCCGCTCCGCGCGGCTGCACGACCTGTGTCGCGACCCCGAGACCCACCGTGCGGCCCTGATGGCCGCGCTCACCGACCTGTCGAGCTGGAACCGCGGGGAGGCGGCGAAGGCGCTCGCGGCCGTCGAGCAGGTCACCGAGCCCGAAGCCCTCACCCTCGAGGCCGCGCTGACCCGCAAGGCCGCCGACCAGCGCACCATCGCACTCCGCTTCCTCGCCCGGCAGGCACCCGAGGGCATCGCCGCGAGCGTCGAGCGCCTGCGCGCCGGGACGGCCGAGCAGCAGCGCGGCGCCGAGGAGCTGGCAGCCGCGACCGGCACGAGCCCGACGGTCCCGGACGGGACCGGACCCGCCCCGGACCAGGCTAGCGCCGCGGGCGTGCTCGTCGTCCGCGGTGCGGACCGTACGCCCCCACGACGCCCGTCCCCGCCGGGATTCGCCGCGGCCCACCCTGCCGTGGCCGCCAACGTCCAGCACCTCGTGGACTCCCTGGCCGAGCACCTCGAGCGGCACCAGCGCACCGAGGTCGTGGTGCACACCGAGCCCCAGCCCCTCGGCACCGTGCAGTGGCTGCCGCACGTCGGCGAGGACCAGCTGCCCCTGTGGGAGGTGTTCGGGCCGTGGTGGGAGGCCACCTCCGCCGGACTCACCGATGGCGGCCTGGAGGCCCTCCTGCTCGCCGACTTCCGGCCCCAGGGCGCGACCGACGACAAGGGCTGGGCCGCGGAGCGCTCCCGGCGGGTGCTCGGCACGGTCCGGTGGCCGCGAGCCTTCCGCGCGGAGCAGGCCCTCGCCTTCGAGGTGGTCGCGGCGCTGGCCCGTACGTCCCTGCGACCGTCGTGGGCCGGCCCCTACGTGGACGCGGTGCGCGAGGTCGCGTCCGACCTGGACACCGGCTGGCTCCAGCGGCCGCTCGCCGTGCACGCCCAGCGCGGGGACACGGTGACCAGCTCGATGTGGGGCCGCGGCGACCACGACTGCCGCGACCTGCTCCCCGCCCTCGGGGCCGAGCGACTGCACGACTTCCACCGGCGCGGGATGCTGCCGGCCCCGCTGCTCCCCGACGTGTGGGGACTCCTGCGCTGGATCGACGAGCCCGAGGGGGCCTTCGACCCGGTGGACGGGGAGTACGTCGCCGCACCCGAGCGCGAGCAGGGGCTCTACTCCTACGGCGCGGACCGGGTGCCGGTCGCTCCCTACCGCCGGCGGCCCTCGACCCGTCTCGTGCTGGCGGCGTACGAGGCCGGTCACGCCACCCGCGGCGACGTGGTCGACTCGCTGCTCGGCGGGTCGTACCACCGCGACGGCTCGCTCGACGAGGCCACGGCACGGCGCGTGCCTGCGTGGGTGCAGCAGGCGGGCATCGGCGGGCTCGTCGACGAGGTCCGGGACGCGCTCGTCGCGTCCGAGCTCGAGCGTGGCGACCTGCCGACACCCTTCAGCCAGGTCGCCCGCCAGGTGAGCAGCGTGCCCGGCGCCCACCGCCTGCGCAGGCTCCTCGACTCCCTGGGCAAGCGCCCGTTCGCCCGCGGGTACGCCTGGGGCGAGGGGCGTGAGGCCTCGCTGTCGCGCCTCGTCCGCGCCTGCTGGCCGGCCCCGGAGGACGACGACACGACCGTCGACGCCGCCCTCGCCGGCGTGCCGCAGAAGCGACTCGTCGAGGTCGCGGTCTACGCCCCGCAGTGGGCCGGTCACGTCGAGCGCGTGCTCGGCTGGCCGGGTCTGGAGTCGGCCGTGTGGTGGCTGCACGCGCACACCAAGGACGACTCGTGGACCGTCCCGCGGGAGACGCGCGACGAGTGGGCTGCCGAGGTCAGCCGCCACACGCCCCTCGAGGCCGACGACCTGGTCCGCGGGGCGACCGACGTCGCGTGGTTCACCGCCGTGCTGGGCGAGCTCGGCGTCGAGCGGTTCGAGACCCTCCTCGCTGCCAGCAAGTACGCCTCCTCCTCGGGTGGGCACAAGCGCGCCGAGCTGTTCTCGCGCGCCCTGCTCGGCGCGGTCGACGAGTCAGACCTGCGCGAGCGCATCGAGGTCAGGCGCCACCAGGACTCCGTCCGCGCGCTCGGGCTGCTGCCGGTCGGCGACGAGTCGGTCGTGCTGCGGCGCTACGAGTTCCTCCGCGGCTGGGTGGCCGGCGACCGGTCCTCCGGGTCGCAGCGACGGACCTCGGAGTCGACGGCCGTCGAGGTCGCCATGGACAACCTCGCCCGTGCCGCCGGCTACCGCGATCCCCAACGCCTCGTCTGGGCGATGGAGGCCCATGCGGTCGCCGACCTCGCCGCCGGGTCCCTGAGCGCGCACGACGGCGACCTCACCGTCACGCTGCGCGTCGACGAGGACGGGCGCCCGGTGCTGGACGTACGACGCGGCGAGAAGGAGCTGGCGTCGGTGCCGGCCGCGTCGGCGAAGCGGGTCCCGGAGATCGCCGCACTCAAGGCCCGGGTCAGCGCGCTGCGCAAGCAGGGTGCCCGGATGCGGGCATCGCTGGAGGCGGCGTGCGTGGCCGGTGACGCCTTCAGCACCGCCGAGCTCGCCGACCTCTTCGGCCACCCGATGCTCGCTCCCCTGCTGCGCGGCCTCGTCGTCGTCAGCGAGGAGGGCGTCCTCGGCCTGGCCCACGACGCCCACCACGTCCTCACCGGCGACGATGAGGTCGTCGCACTCGACGGATCTCCCGTCCGTGTCGCGCACCCCGTCGACCTGCTCGCCTCCGGCGCGTGGCCCGACCTCCAGCACCGGGTCTTCACCGATCGCCGCCGCCAGCCCTTCAAGCAGGTGTTCCGCGAGCTCTACACCGTCACCGACGCCGAACGGTCCGTCGTCGACAGGTCCCGCCGCTACTCCGGGCACCAGGTGCAGGCGCGTCAGGCGGCCGGCCTGTTCCGGTCCCGCGGCTGGGTCACCGACTTCGAGGTCGGCTTCATCAAGACCTTCCACGCCGAGCGGCTCACCGTCTTCTGCAGCGTGCTCGACGGCTGGGGCTCCCCCGCCGAGGTGGAGGACGCGACCGTCCAGGACGTCTGGTTCGTCGGACGTGACGGCCCCGTGCCGCTCACCGAGGTCCCGCCGCGACTCTTCTCTGAGGTGATGCGCGACCTCGACCTCGTCGTCTCCGTCGCCCACTCCGGTGGCGTCGATCCCGAGACCTCCGAGTCGTCGGTCGAGCTGCGGCGTCGCCTCGTCGAGGAGACCGCGCAGATGCTGGCGCTGGGCAACGTCGAGGTCAGCGGCCACCACGCGTTCGTCGAGGGCACGCTCGGCTCCTACTCCGTGCAGCTCGGGTCGGGCACCGTGCACCGGCTGCCGGGCGGCTCGGTGTGCATCGTCCCGGTCAGCGCTCAGCACCGCGGCCGGATCTTCCTGCCGTTCGCCGACGACGACCCGCGCACGGCGGAGGTCGTGTCCAAGGTCGTGCTCCTCGCCCGCGACCACGCCATCAAGGACCCGACGATCCTGGCCCAGTTGCGCTGACCGCTCGTCGTACCCCGCCGACCGCTGGGCGACCGGCCGCACCCACCGGTCGCCCGGGCCGTACGCGACCCTCCCGGACGGGAGGTGAGCGGTGTCACGGTGACCGCGGTCACACAGAGGTGGCCGCCAGCCGCAGTGCGAGAGGACGAACCCGTGACCATCGAGGCACCCGACCAGGCCGCGCGCCACGATCCGGTCTATGACCGGCTGCACGCATCCAGTGAGTACACCGAGCTGAGGAAGCGCTACCGCGGCTTCGTCATCCCGGCCACCGCCGCCTTCCTGGCGTGGTACCTGCTCTACGTGATCATGTCGAACTGGGCCGGCGGCTTCATGGCCACCAAGATCGTCGGCAACATCAACGTCGCCCTGATCTTCGGGCTCCTCCAGTTCGTCACGACCTTCGGGCTGGCCTGGACGTACAGCCGCTACTCCAACGCCAAGCTCGACCCGCTGGCCCGCAGCCTCGAGCAGTCCTACCGCGACCAGGCCGGCACCGACGCGAAGCGGGGCCAGGCATGAGCGACCAGTTCCTCACCACGTTCCTGTTCCTCTCCGTCGTCGCGCTGACGGTCGGCATCACCTTCTGGGCCAGCCGCCAGACCAAGACGGCCACCGACTTCTACTCCGGCGGCCGCTCCTTCTCCGGCTTCCAGAACGGCCTGGCCATCGGCGGCGACTACATGTCGGCCGCCTCCTTCCTCGGCATCTCCGGTGCCATCGCCGTCTACGGCTACGACGGGTTCCTCTACTCCATCGGCTTCCTCGTCGCGTGGCTCGTCGCGCTGCTCCTCGTCGCCGAGATGCTCCGCAACGCGGGCCGCTACACGATGGCCGACCAGCTCGCCTTCCGGATGAACCAGCGCAAGGTCCGCACCGCGGCGTCGGTCTCGACCGTCGTGGTCTCGATCTTCTACCTGCTCGCCCAGATGGTCGGTGCCGGCACGCTCGTGGCGCTGCTCCTCGGCGTCGAGAGCGAGGCGATCAAGAACATCACCATCATCGGCGTCGGCATCCTGATGATCTTCTACGTCGTCGTCGGCGGGATGAAGGGCACGACGTACGTCCAGATCGTCAAGGCCGTGCTCCTCATGCTCGGCTCGGCGCTGATCGTGCTGCTGGTGCTCGCGGAGTTCAACTTCAACCTGTCCTCGCTGCTCGGCGCCGCTGCCGAGAACTCGGGCAAGGGCGACGCCTTCCTGCAGCCCGGCCTCCAGTACGGCAGCACGCTGACGTCGCAGATCGACTTCCTGTCGCTCGGCCTGGCCCTGGTGCTCGGCACCGCCGGACTGCCGCACATCCTGATCCGCTTCTACACCGTCCCGACCGCGCGTGATGCGCGCAAGTCGGTCCTGTGGGCGATCGGCCTGATCGGCGCCTTCTACCTGATGACGCTGATCCTCGGCTTCGGTGCGGCTGCACTGCTCGACCGTGAGGTCGTCGACCCGGCAGCGGGCGGCAACCAGAACCTGGCGTCCCCGCTCCTCGCCGAGGCCGTCGGCGGCGGCGACGGGTCCACCGGTGGCGCGATCCTGCTCGCCCTCATCGCGGCGGTCGCCTTCGCGACCATCCTGGCCGTGGTGGCCGGTCTCACCCTGGCCAGCTCCTCGTCGGTGGCGCACGACCTCTACAAGGGGGTCCTCAAGAAGGACCAGCCGGTCAGCGAGAAGGACGAGGTGCGGGTCGCCCGCATCGCGGCCTTCGGGATCGGTGCCATCGCGATCGTGCTGTCCATCCCGGCGCAGCGCCTCAACATCGCGTTCCTCGTGGCGCTGGCCTTCGCGGTGGCCGCCTCGGCCAACCTGCCGGCGATCATCTACAACATGTTCTGGCGCCGCTTCAACACCCGCGGTGCGACGTGGAGCATCTACGGCGGTCTGCTCTCCGCGGTGGGCCTGGTGCTGCTCTCGCCGGTGATGTCGGGGCTGCCCACCTCGATGTTCCCCGACTCCGACTGGGCGATCTTCCCGCTCAACAACCCCGGCATCGTCTCGATCCCGCTGGGCTTCCTGCTCGGCTACATCGGCACGATCACCAGCCAGGAGCCGACGGCGGAGGACCGCTTCACCGAGCTGGAGGTCCGCGCCCTGACCGGCGCGGGCGCCGAGGGCGCCACGCACCACTGATCGAGCACCACCATCGGGACGGTTCACCCGTGACCCCCTCGCCGAGCCGGAGTAGGTTCGGCGAGGGGGGCGGCCACCGCCCCGCACCCCCCACCTTCATCCCAGAGCCGATCCCGCACCTGATCCCGCACGAGCCCCGCACGAGTCCCGCCCGAGGAGAGAGCCTTGTCCGAGCAGACCCTGTCGAACCTGATGCACGAGGACCGTCGATTCGAGCCGCCGGCCGACCTGGCGGCCGACGCCAACGTCAAGGAGGAGGCGTACGCACGTGCCGACTCCGACCGCGAGGCCTTCTGGGCCGAGGCCGCCGAGCGCCTGGACTGGGGGCAGAAGTGGGACCAGGTCCTCGACTGGTCGAACCCGCCGTTCGCCAAGTGGTTCGTCGGCGGCACCCTCAACGCCTCGGTCAACTGCGTCGACCGGCACGTCGAGGCCGGCAACGGCGACAAGGTCGCGATCCACTGGGTCGGCGAGCCCGACGACGACACGCGCGACATCACCTACGCCCAGCTCAAGGACGAGGTGTCCCGGGCGGCCAACGCGCTGACCGAGCTCGGGGTCGAGAAGGGCGACCGGGTCGCGATCTACATGCCGATGATCCCCGAGGTCGTCGTCGCGATGCTCGCCTGCGCCCGCCTCGGCGCCCCGCACACCGTGGTGTTCGGCGGCTTCTCCGCCGACGCCCTCGCCTCGCGCATCACCGACTGCGAGGCGCACGTGGTGATCACCTCCGACGGCGGCTACCGCCGCGGCGCGGCAAGCGCGCTGAAGCCGGCGGTCGACGAGGCCGTCGGGAAGACCGGCGACCTCGTGCGCCACGTGCTCGTCGTGCGGCGTACGGGTCAGGACGTCGACTGGCACGAGGACCGCGACGTGTGGTGGCACGACGCCGTCGACGGCGCCTCCGCCGAGCACGAGGCCGAGATGCACGACTCCGAGCACCCGCTCTACGTCATGTACACCTCCGGCACGACCGGCAAGCCCAAGGGCATCCTGCACACCACGGGCGGCTACCTCACCGGCACGTCGTACACCCACTGGGCGGTCTTCGACCTCAAGGACGACGACGTCTACTGGTGCACCGCCGACGTGGGCTGGGTGACCGGGCACTCCTACATGGCCTACGGGCCGCTGGCCAACGGCGCGACCCAGGTGATGTACGAGGGCACGCCCGAGAAGGGCCGCTGGTGGCAGATCGTCCAGGACTACAAGGTCAGCATCCTCTACACCGCACCCACCGCGATCCGCACCTTCATGAAGCAGGGCCGCGAGATCCCCGACGGCTACGACATGTCGTCGCTGCGGCTGCTCGGCTCGGTCGGCGAGCCGATCAACCCCGAGGCCTACGTCTGGTACCGCGAGGTCATCGGCGGCGACCGGTGCCCGGTCGTCGACACCTGGTGGCAGACCGAGACCGGACAGATCCTGATCAGCCCCCTGCCCGGCGTCACCGCCGGCAAGCCCGGCTCGGCGATGAAGGCGCTGCCCGGCATCTCCGCCGACGTCGTCGACGACGACGCGACGTCCGTCGGCAACGGCAACGGCGGCTACCTCGTGCTCAAGGAGCCGTGGCCGGCCATGCTCCGTACGCTCTGGGGCGACGACCAGCGGTTCAAGGACACCTACTGGTCGCGCTGGCCGGGCCTCTACTTCGCCGGTGACGGCGCCAAGCTCGACGAGGACGGCGACATCTGGCTGCTCGGCCGCGTCGACGACGTGATGAACGTGTCGGGCCACCGGCTGTCCACCACCGAGATCGAGTCGGCGCTCGTCTCGCACCCCAAGGTCGCGGAGGCGGCCGTCGTGGGTGCCGCCGACGAGACCACCGGTCAGGCCGTGTGCGCCTTCGTCATCCTGCGCGACTCCGCGGGCGACGGCGGCGATGACATCGTCGAGGAGCTGCGCAAGCACGTCGGCAAGGAGATCGGCGCGATCGCGAAGCCGCGCCAGATCATGGTCGTGCCCGAGCTGCCCAAGACCCGCTCCGGCAAGATCATGCGCCGCCTGCTCAAGGACGTCGCCGAGCACCGCGAGGTCGGCGACGTCACCACCCTCGCCGACTCGACGGTGATGGACCTCATCAAGACCAAGGAGGGCTCGGCCTCGTCCGAGGACTGACCTCCAGGAGATGTCTGAGGACGTGGTGGACGCATCCGACCCGTGATTCCGTTCATGGCGTCCTCAGATATCGGGGTTCGGGCGGCTCACTAGGGTGGGTCGGGTGAGCGCACCCAGCGCCGAGGTCGCCGTCATCGGCGGCTCCGGCTTCTACTCGTTCCTGCCCCACGCGACCGAGCACGCGGTCACCACGCCGTACGGCGACCCCTCCGCCCCGATCGCGGTCGGCGAGGTGGCGGGCCGGTCCGTCGCCTTCCTCCCCCGGCACGGCCGCCACCACGACCACCCGCCGCACGGCATCCCCTACCGCGCCAACGCGTGGGCGCTGCGCTCGCTCGGCGTACGCCAGGTGCTGGCGCCCTGCGCCGTCGGCGGGCTCCGCGACACCGTGGCCCCCGGCGACCTCGTCGTGCCGGACCAGCTCGTCGACCGCACCCACCGCCGCGTCGGCTCGTTCGTGGAGTCCGGGGCGGTGCACCTGCCCTTCGCCGACCCCTACTGCCCGGGCGTCTCCGCGGCGCTCGCCGGCGCGGACGCAGACGTACGGGCCGGCGGGACCATGGTCGTGGTCGAGGGGCCGCGCTTCTCCACCCGCGCCGAGTCGCGCCACTACGCCGACCAGGGCTGGGACCTCATCAACATGACCGGCGCCCCCGAGGCGGCCCTGGCTCGCGAGATGGGCCAGTGCTACGCCCCGCTCGCCCTGGTGACCGACATGGACGCCGGCGCGGAGTCCGGCGAGGGCGTCGGGCAGGAGGAGGTCTTCGCCCTCTTCCGCGCCAACCTCGAGCGGCTCACCGGGCTCCTCGGCTCGGCCATCGAGACCCTGCCCGATCCCGACGGCTGCGCCTGCGGCACCTGGTGGGACGGCGTCGACCTGACCTACGAGGTGCCGAACCGGTGAAGGTGCTGCTGACCGGGGCCGCCGGCTTCATCGGCACGGCCGTCGGCGACCAGCTCGTCCAGGCAGGGCACGAGGTCGTCGGCGTCGACCTGATGCTGGACAGTGCCCACGGCAGCAGCACACCTCCCGACGGGGTGCACCAGCTCGACGTCCGCGACGCCGGCTCCCCCGCGTGGGCCGGGCTGCTGCGCGGGACCGACGTGGTGTGCCACCAGGCCGCGCTGGTCGGCGCGGGCGTCCGCGTCGGCGACCTCCCGGCGTACGCCTCCCACAACGACCTCGGCACCGCGGCGCTGCTCGCAGCGATGCACGAGGCCGGGGTGGACCGGCTCGTCCTCGCCTCGTCGATGGTGGTCTACGGCGAGGGCCGCTACACCTGCCCCGAGCACGGCGACCAGCTGCCGCCGCAGCGGGAGGTGGCCGCCCTGGAGGCGGGTGACTTCGAGAACCACTGCCCCGCCTGCGGCCGCGCCCTCTCCTGGGACCTCGTCCCCGAGGACGCCCGGCTCGACCCGCGCAGCACCTACGCCGCGAGCAAGCTCGCCCAGGAGCACTACGCCTCCTCGTGGGTGCGCCAGGCGGGAGCGGGTGCGGTCGCGCTGCGGTACCACAACGTCTACGGCCCGGGCATGCCGCGCGACACTCCCTACTCGGGTGTCGCGGCCATGTTCCGGTCCTCCCTCGAGCGGGGCGAGCGGCCCCGGGTCTTCGAGGACGGCGGCCAGGCGCGCGACTTCGTCCACGTCGACGACGTGGCCCGCGCCAACGTGCTCGCGATCGAGCAGGTCGCCGCGGAGCCGGTGCCCCGCTTCGCGGCGTACAACGTGTGCTCCGGCACCCCGGTGACGATCCTCGACGTGGCGCGCCGGGTCAGCGCGGGGAGCGCGAGCCGGCTCGAGCCCGAGGTGACCGGCGGCTTCCGCCCCGGCGACGTGCGGCACGTCGTCGCGTCGCCCGAGCTGGCGCGACGCGACCTCGGCTTCACCGCCTCGGTGCTCCCCGACACCGGCCTCGCCGACTTCGCGACGGCGCCGCTGCGGGCGTGAGGGATCACCAGGTCGTGTAGAGCAGGTGCTGCACCAGCAGCGCGGCGACGACCTGGAGGCCGAGGCCCCAGCGCCGCCACCCGCCGGGCAGCAGCGCCAGCGACAGCGTCAGCCACGGCACGAACGGCAGCCAGATCCGCTCCACCTCCGCCTTCGACATCCGGCTCAGGTCGGCGATCGTGACCGCGACGAGGGCGGCGAGCGCGAGCACGGCGACGGTCCTCGCCCCGCCGGTGTGGCGCCGCGCCGCGACGGCGACACCGGCGCCGAGCAACGGGCCCGCCGAGACCAGGAGCGCGCCGACGTTGCCCCACATCCAGTACGCCGCGGGGCGGGTCGCCGCGATGCCGTCCCAGTAGCGCTCGACCAGCACCGGGTAGGCCTCCCACCACGCAAAGCCGAGCACGGCGAAGGCCAGCACGACGACCATCGCCGCGGCGGCCGCGACCGGCAGCGGCCACCAGGACCGCGCCAGCCACAGCACCGCCAGGGCGATCACGCCCAGGAGCGGCAGGCCGTACGAGCTCATCACGCACCAGCCGAGCAGCAGGCCCGCCAGCACGCCCCACCCGACCATCGATCGTCGGCGTCCGGCCGTCGCGGAGGCCGCGAGCGCCGCGAGACCCCAGCCCGTGACGGAGGTGAACACCGCGTCGCCCGACACGGCGAGGTAGACCGCGGCGGGGCTGAGCACGAGGAACGGCGCCGCCAGCCGGCCGTGGTGCTCGGCTCCCAGCGAGCGCGCGGTCAGCAGGACCGCCACCGGGATGCCGGCCGCGACGACGCACACCGCGAGAGCAGCGGCCAGGTCCCCGCCGAGCCCGACCCCCACCAGCGCGACGAAGAACAGCAGCGCGCCGGGCGGGTGGCCGGCCACGTGCGTGGGCCAGTTGTCCGGGTGCGCTGCGGGGATCCGGTCGACGTACTCCCGCAGCATCGCCGGGACGTCGCTCACCTGGCGCGCGGTGATCAGGTACTCGTGGTGGTTGGTCATGACCCTGGTCAGGCCCGAGGTGCCGTCGACCAGCGCGAGCGCGAGCAGCCAGGCCAACGACGCGGCGTACGCCACCACGAGCAGCCGGCGCCACGACCAGGTCCGCGCCCACGCCTCGGCCCGCCACACGCCCACCGCCGCGAGGAGGAGTGCCGGCAGGGTGCCGGGTCCCACCTTGGCGCGCCACAGGCCGTGGGTCGGCGGCGCACCCAGCGAGTCGCTGCGGGCGTCGACGTCCCAGCCGGCGAGGACCGGCACCGTGAACGACGCGAGCAGCACCAGCACCGCCAGCCCCAGCCCCGCCCACGCGCGGGTGGACGTGCTCGGGGCGGTCATGGCGTCGAGCCTAGGTGCGCCGGGCCGAGCGTCCGGGCCCGCCTGCGAGCCGTCACAGTCACGTAATCCCTGAGGGGGTCCTCCGCACCGCGCGGCTGGCTAGGTTCGCTTGCATGACCAGCGCCACCGCCGTGTGCGACCTCGTCCTGCCGTGCCGCGACGAGGGACCGGCGCTCCCCGCGCTGCTCTCCCGAGTGCCCGGGGAGTTCTCCGTCGTCGTGGTCGACAACGGCTCGCGTGACGACACCGCCGAGGTGGCCGAGCGCCTGGGCGCCCGCGTCGTCGTGGAGCCCGTGCCGGGGTACGGCTCCGCCGTGCACGCGGGCCTGCTGGCCGCCACCCACGACTTCGTCGCCGTGATGGACGGAGACGGGTCGTTCGACCCCGCCGACCTGCTGGCCCTGCTCGCCGACGTGTGCGAGGGCCGCGCGGACCTCGCGGTCGGGCGCCGCCGGCCAACCCGGCGCGGGACCTGGCCCTGGCACGCCCGCGCCGGCAACGCGCTGATCGTGGCGTGGCTGCGACGGACCATCGGCATGACGGCCCACGACATCGCGCCGATGCGGGTGTGCCGGCGGCAGGCGATGCTCGACCTCGGGCTGCGCGACCGTCGCTTCGGCTACCCGGTCGAGCTGCTCCAGGCGGTGACCCGGGCCGGCTGGCGCGTGGTCGAGCACGACGTCGACTACCACCCCCGCGCCGAGGGCACCCGCTCCAAGGTCTCCGGCTCGGTCAGCGGCACCGTCCGTACGGCCCGCGACTTCTGGCGCGTGCTGTCGTGACCGGCCCGACCGTGCTGGTGATGGCCAAGGCGCCCGTGCCGGGGCGGGCCAAGACCCGCCTCGCCGTCGCGACCGGTGACGAGGTCGCCGCCGACCTCGCCGCGGCCGCGCTCCTCGACACCATCGCCGCCGTCGCCGCGCTTCCGGGTGCCCGCGGGCACCTGGCGCTGGCCGGCGACCTGCCCACCGCCAGCCGCGGCCCCGAGCTGGTGGCGGCGGTCGAGGGCTGGCGGGTCACCGCGCAGCGCGGCCCCTCGTTCGCCGACCGGCTCGCGGCCGCGCACCTCGACGCCGGCCCCGGCCCGGTCGTGCAGGTCGGCATGGACACGCCCCAGCTGACCGCGCAGCTGCTCGCGGGGGTGCTCGACGACCTGGCCGACCACGACGCGTGCCTGGGACCGGCCCCCGACGGGGGGTGGTGGGCGCTCGCCCGGCACGACCCCGCCGTGGCGGCACCGCTGGCCCGGGTGGCGATGTCGACGCCGACGACGTACGCCGACACCCACGCCGCTCTCGTCGGCGCCGGGCACCGGGTCTCCTCGACGACGCCGCTCGGGGACGTCGACACGGTCGAGGACGCAGCCGAGGTGGCGCGGCTGGCGCCGCACACGCGGTTCGCCGCGGCCTTCCGGGCCTGGGAGGAGCGGTCGTGACGGCCGAGCTGTCCTTCACCGAGGCGTTCACGTGGGCGCTGCGGGGCGCCCCGACGCGGGTCGCGCACTCCTCCGGCGAGTCCACGGTGCTGCCCGTCGAGTCGTGGACCGGCCACGCCGACCCGGCCGACCACGCCCTGCTGGACCTGTGCGAGGGCGACACCCTCGACATCGGGTGCGGCCCCGGTCGGCTCACCCACGAGCTGACCCGGCGCGGCCACCAGGCGCTCGGTGTCGACGTGGTCGAGGAGGCCGTCCAGCTGACGCGCCGCCGCGGCGCCCCGGCCGTGGTCGCGGACGTCTTCGACGCGGTGCCGGAGGAGGGCCGGTGGGGCACCGCCCTGCTCGCCGACGGCAACGTCGGTATCTCCGGCGACCCCACCCACCTGCTGCGCCGGGTCCGGGAGCTCCTGCGGCCCGGCGGCCGCGCCGTGGTCGAGGTCTCCCGTCCCGGCACCGGGTCGTCCGCCGGCTGGTCGCGGCTCGAGCTCCCGCACGGCCGCAGCCGGCCGTTCCGGTGGGCCTTCCTCGCCGTGGACGACGTCGCGACCGTCGCGGTCGCCGCGGGGCTGCTGGTGGCCTCGGTCCACCGGCTCACTCCGCACGACGACGGCCGCTGGGCGGCCGTGCTGGACAGGCCGTGATGAGGGTCCCGCACCCCGACGACTTCTCCTCGAGGCTGCGCAGCCCCGCGGTCGCGGCACGGGTCGGCGTGTGGCTGGGCGTCTCGTTCGTCCTCTGCTTCCTCACCGGCCTGGTCAGCCACTGGGCCCAGCTGCCGTCCCCGGCGATCCCCTTCCCGACGCGCCCGTCCTGGGGCTACCGGGCGACCCAGGGGCTGCACGTCGTCACCGGGTGCGCCGCCGTCCCGCTGCTGCTGGTCAAGCTCTGGGCGGTGTACCCGCGGCTGTTCGAGCGGGTCGACCTGCGGGCGGGACGGCAGGCCCTGGTCGTCGGGCTCGAGCGGGCCTCGATCGGCGTGCTGGTGGCCTCGGCGATCTTCCAGCTGGCGACCGGTCTCGCCAACGCCGCCCAGTGGTACCCGTGGCGCGAGTTCTCCTTCCGCACCTCCCACTACGCGCTCGCCTGGGTCGCGATCGGCGCGCTCGTGCTGCACGTCGCGGTCAAGCTGCCGGTCATCCGGGCCGCACTGGGCGCGGACGTCGACGACACGTCGCTCGACCGCCCGAGCACCCGCGATGCGGGGGCGGTGTCGAGGCGGGTGCTGCTGCGCGCCACCTGGGCTGCCGCCGGGGTCGCCGTGCTCGCGACGGCCGGTGGCACCGTGCCGTGGCTGCGCCGGGTCAGCGTGCTCGCCGTCCGGACCGGCGAGGGCCCCGGCGGCGTACCGATCAACAAGACGGCCGCCTCCGCCGGCGTGCTCACCACCGCCGTGGACCCCGGCTGGGCGCTGGACGTACGCGTCGACGGCGCGGTGGCGGCCCGGCTGTCCCTGGCCGACCTGCGGGCGCTGCCCCAGCACACGGTCGACCTTCCGATCGCCTGCGTGGAGGGGTGGAGCGCGCAGGGGCGCTGGTCCGGTGTCCGGGTGCGCGACGTCCTGGTCGCGGCAGGCGCGGCGGGTGGCACCGACGTCGTTGTCACCTCGCTGCAGGAGCGCGGCCCCTTCATCCGTACGGTGCTGCCGGCCGCGTTCGCCGACGACGAGCGCAGCCTGCTCGCCCTCGACCTGGCCGGCGAGCCGCTGGACCTCGACCACGGCTTCCCGTGCCGCGTGATCGCTCCCAACCGGCCCGGCGTGCTCCAGACCAAGTGGGTCTCCTCGCTGGAGGTGTCGACGTGAGCGCGGCGCGCTGGCTGCTGGGCGGCCTCGGCGTGGCGCTCGGCGCGTACGGCGCGTGGCTGGCGCTGACCCGCCAGGACGCCGGACAGCTCGTCGAGATCGCCGCCTGGCTCGCCGCGGGCGTGGTGCTGCACGACGTCGTGGTCGCCGGGGTGGTGCTCGCCGGCGTCGCCCTCGGGCGCCGTACGCTCCCCCGGCCGTGGCACGCACCTGCCACACTCGCCCTCGTGGTGTGGGGTGGGCTGACGCTGATGGCGGTCCCTGTGCTGGGCAGGTTCGGCGCGCGGCCCGACAACCCGACCCTGCTCGACCGCCCCTACCTCGCCACGTGGGCCGGGCTGAGCGTCGTGACCCTGGTCGTCGTCGCCGTCGCCGGGCTGGTGCGCGCGCGTCGCGGACGGGAGGCCTGAGATGTCGCGGGTGCTGGTCGTCGACGACGACGAGACGGTGCGCGAGGTGGTCGTGTCCTACCTGCGTGCCGCCGGGCACGAGGTCGCCGAGGCCTCCGACGGCGCGTCCGGCCTCGCGGCCCACCAGGACCGCCGCGCCGACCTGGTGGTGCTCGACGTGATGATGCCCGGCCTCGACGGGCTCGAGGTGTGCCGCCGCCTCCGGCTGGCCGGGGACGTGCCGGTCATCCTGCTCACCGCTCTCGGCGCGGAGCAGGACCGGGTCGTCGGCCTGGAGACCGGCGCCGACGACTACGTCACCAAGCCGTTCAGCCCCCGCGAGCTGGTCCTGCGGGTCGAGTCGGTGCTGCGCCGCAGCGGCAGCGACCCTGCGGCGGCGATGCCCGACACCACCACCGACGGCGACCTCGTCGTCGACCACCGCCGCCGCACCGTCACGGTGGGCGGGACCCGGCGCTCCTTCACCGCGCGCGAGTTCGACCTGCTCGCCCACCTGGTCACCCACCCCGGGCAGGCGTTCAGCCGCGAGGAGCTGATGAGCCAGGTGTGGGGGTGGTCGTTCGGCGACTCCTCGACCGTGACCGTCCACGTGCGCCGGGTCCGCGCCAAGGTCGAGGCCGACCCCACCGAGCCCGTCCGCCTGGTCACCGTGTGGGGCATCGGCTACCGGTGGGAGCCCGCGTCGTGAGCGAGCAGGTGCAGGTCGTGCTGGTCGCCGTGGCGGGCGGCGCGGTCGTCGGCGCGCTCGGCCTGCTGGCGGGCTGGCTGCTGCGCAGCAGGTCGCTGCGGTGGCAGCTCGCCCTCGTCGCGGTCGTCTCCGTGACCACCGTGCTGGTGGGGGTCGTCGCGATCGCCCAGCTGATGTTCCTCTCCCGCCACGACCTCCAGGTCGTCATGCTCGTGACGCTCGCCGGCGCCGTGGTGTCGCTCGGGGTGGCCGCGATCCTCTCCGAGGCGCTCGTGCGGTGGTCGCGCCGGCTGCGGGAGCACGTACGCCGCATGGGGGGCGGCCTGCCCGACGAGCCGGCCCCGCAGGCGCCGGCCGAGCTCAGCGAGCTCGCCCGCGAGCTGGCGGCGGCGCGCGAGCGGCTGGAGGAGGCCGCGGCGCGCGAGCAGCGGCTCGAGGAGTCCCGCCGCGAGCTGGTCTCGTGGGTCTCCCACGACCTCCGGACACCGCTGGCGGGCATCCGCGCGATGGCCGAGGCGCTGGAGGACGGCCTGGCCAACGACCCCGCGCGCTACCACCGCCAGATCCGCGGGGAGGTCGACCGCATGGTGAGCATGGTCGACGACCTCTTCGAGCTGTCCCGCATCCACGCAGGCGTCCTGCGGCTCCAGCCCGAGCTCGTCCTGCTCGGCGACCTCGTGAGCGAGGCGGTCGCGGCCGCGGACCCGGTCGCCCGGATGCACCGCGTTCAGGTCGGCGGCGAGGTCCAGTCGGGCCTCGAGGTCACGGTCGACCCGGCCGGCCTCAGCCGCGTGCTCGGCAACCTGATCGTCAACGGCGTACGGCACACGCCGGCCGACGGCTCGGTCCACGTCAGCGCCCGGGTGGTGGGCGACGAGGTCGAGCTCGCGGTCGCGGACCAGTGCGGCGGCATCGAGCCCGGCACCATCGACCGGGTCTTCGAGGTCGCCTTCCGCGGCGCGGAGGCGCGCACGCCCGAGGACCCCGACGACTCCTCGGCCGCGTCCCGCGCGGGCCTCGGCCTCGCCATCGTCAAGGGCATCGTCGAGGCGCACCGCGGCCGGGTCGAGGTGACCAACACCGGTCCCGACGGTGCGGTGACCGGCTGCCGCTTCGTCGTACGGCTCCCGCTCGGCCAGTCGGCCGGCTGACCGCGGCCCTCAGCTCTCGAGGGCCTCGCGCACCGGGTCGGGCTCGGCGTCGGACTCGTGGTGGTCGTCGTAGGTGCGGCCGCGCGTGCTCACCAGCAGCATGACCACCCCGAGCACGGCGGCGAGGAGCGAGGCCATGAGGATCGCGATCTTCGCCTCCTCGGTGAGCAGGTCGGAGCCCGGGAACGACAGCCCGGCGATGAAGATCGAGACGGTGAAGCCGATGCCGGCGACCGCGCCGAGGCCGAGCACCATCGACCACGAGGTGTTCTCCGGCAGCTTCGCGATGCCGAGGCGTACGGCCAGGAAGGACGTCACGAAGATGCCGACCGGCTTGCCGACGACCAGGCCGAGGATGATGCCGAGGCCCACCGGCTCGGTGAAGACCTCGCTGATCGCGCCCAGCTCGACGCCGGCGTTGGCAAGCGCGAAGATCGGCAGCACGACGTACGCCGAGAGCGGGTGCAGCGAGCTGATGAGCCGCTCGACCACCGACACGGACTCCTTGAGCAGGAACCGCAGCCGGGCCAGCTCGTCGGGGTTGAGGTGGCGGTCGCGCAGCGCCCGGGTGGCGTACTCGCGGGCCACCTCCTCGTTGAGCAGCGGCCTCGCGGGGGCGAGCAGGCCGATCGCGACGCCGGCCAGGGTGGCATGCACCCCGGACTCGAGCAGGGCGAACCAGACGCCGACGCCGAGGATCGCGTAGACGACGACCGTCCAGATCCGCAGCACCCGGGCCACGACGATCGCGCCGAGCAGACCGATCGCGATCGCCAGCCAGGTCAGCGACAGGTCGCTGGTGTAGAACACCGCGATCACGAGGATCGCGCCGATGTCGTCGACGATCGCCAACGTCAGCAGGAAGAGCCGTGCGGCCGACGGGATCCGGCGCCCGAGGACGCCGAGGACGCCGACCGCGAACGCGATGTCGGTGGCCATCGGGATGCCCCACCCGGCGCCGCCGTCACTGCCCGGCGGGTTGAGCGCGAGGTAGAGGCCGGCCGGCAGGACCATGCCGCCGACGGCGGCGACGATCGGCAGGGCCGCCGTCTTGGGGTCGCGCAGGTCGCCGTTGACCAGCTCGTACTTGATCTCCAGGCCGACGACGAAGAAGAAGATCACCATCAGGGCGTCGTTGACCCAGTGCTGGAGCGACTCGTCGAGGTGCAGCGGACCGACGTCGAGCGTCAGGTGGGCGTGCCAGAGCGCGTCGTAGGACTCGGCCCACGGGCTGTTGGCCCACAGCAGTGCGGCGGCCGCGGCGACGAGGAGCAGGATCGATCCGGCCGCCTCCACCCGGAGGAACTCGCGCATCGGTCGCGCGATCAGACGGGCCAGCGGCTTGTCGCTCGCGATGTAGACCGGGCCGGTCTGCCACACGTCGTCGTCGGGTCGGGGGTCCTGGGGCTTGCGGGCTGAGGCCATGCGGCGGCGCATCCTTCGGGGGTCGTCGGGGAACCGTCACCGCGGATGAATCACCACGGGCCGACCAGACTTCCCGGCTCACCTGAACCTCAGTCTAGACGGAGCGGTGATGCGCGCAGACCCGTTGGTAGGGTCGCAGCGTCAGCTCCCCCGGCGTACACCGAAGGACCGCACCATGTCCCACCAGATGTCCCACGAACCGGTCAAGGACGACGATCCGACGCTCGGCAAGCTCGTCATGGACGCGCAACGGGACATCTCGAGCCTGATCTCCAAGGAGATCCAGCTCGCGAAGAGCGAGATCAAGGTCAGCGTCAAGCACGGCGGGGTCGGCATCGGCCTGTTCGCGGGGGCGGCGTTCATCGGCCTGCTCGCGATCATCATGCTCTCGGTCGCGATCGCCTACTTCATCCACTGGAACGGCCAGGGCCTCGACCTGCACTGGGCCTTCCTGATCGTCTTCGCGCTCTACCTCCTCATCGCCGGGCTGCTCGGGCTGGTCGGCCTCAAGCAGGTCAAGCAGGTCAAGGCGCCCGAGCGCGCGATCGAGCAGGGCAAGCAGATCCCGCAGGCCCTCAAGGGCCGGGGCTGACCCAGGCCGTACGGCCCGGCGCCGCTCAGCGCACGCAGGTGCCGGTGTCGACCGGTGAGCCCCGGGTCAGGCCCGCGGCCGCGGACTCGGCGACCTGCTCGGCCGTCAGCGCGTAGCCGGTCTCGGGGTCGCTGACCGAGGCGGCGAAGACCATCCCGGCGACGTCGCCGGCGGAGGTCACGATCGGTCCGCCGGAGTTGCCCGGGCGGATGAGCGCGCGCAGCGAGAAGACCTGCCGGATGACCGTCCCGTCTCCGTAGATGTCGGGCGAGCGCAGCCGCTGTTCGGCGCGGATGCGCCCGGACTCGACGGAGTAGGGCCCGTCCTCGGGGTAGCCGAGGACCGCGACCGGGTCGCGCGGCTCGGCCTCGGTGTCGAACGCGAGCTGCGGCACCCCGGTGTCGGGCAGCGCCAGCACGGCGATGTCGAGCGCGGCGTCGTAGAGCACGACCGACGCGGTGACCGACGTCCCGCCGACCTCCACCTCGGGGCGGGTCACGCCCGCCACGACGTGGGCGTTGGTCATCAGGCGGCCGGGGGCGTAGAAGAAGCCGGTGCCCTCCACGCCGCTGCCGCAGCCGTTGGTGCCGCGGACCTTGACGACGCTGGACTCGGCGGCGAGCACGTCGGGGTCGGTGAGCATCCGCGGGTCGCCGCGCCGGACCGCCACGATCCGCTCGGGCGCGAAGGGCTCGAGGTAGCGCGGGAAGAAGGTCGTCCCGACGACGTTGTTGAAGGTCTGCAGCACCTTGTCGGAGTCGGTCGGGAGCGTCTGGTCGACCTTGGCGAGGATCGCGGAGTCGCGCACCATCGGCGTGATCGCGCCGATGCGGGTGCCGGAGACCGCGACGCCGAGGGCCCACGCGACGAGCAGCACGGCCACGGCGCTGAGGGCCGAGCCGCCCACGGCGTCGACGGCGCGGATCGGCTGCCAGGTGATGCTGTCGCGGATCCGCGCGCCGACGAACTGGAAGAGCGCCTGGCCGAGCGAGGCGGAGACGATGACGATGAACAGCGCACCCAGCGAGACCCACAGCGACGGGGCCGCGTCACCGAGCGCGACCGGGGCCACCCAGATGCCGGCCAGGCCGCCGAGCAGCAGGCCGGCGGTCGCGCTCGCGCCGGTGATGAAGCCCTGCCAGTAGCCCGAGAGCGCGTAGATCCCCACGAGTGCGACGAGGCACCAGTCGAGGACGTTCATGGCCTACTCCTCGAGCCTGGTGTTCTGCGGCGTGTTGGGAGCGAGGTCCGTTCCCCTGGGGACACCTTGCAGCATGTGGTCGGGCAGGTCACGGACCCGCGCCCGGTCCCAGTCCTCCGCCCAGCCGAGGTAGCTGAACAACCGCGCGATGATCCCCGCGGTGAAGCCCCACAGGATGACGTCCTTGTCGGGCCCGATCAGGAAGCCCGGTCCCATCCAGCCGCTGGGGTGCCGGACGTTGATCCGGTGCTCCGGGTCGAGCAGCTCGGCGATCGCCACGTGGTGGATCTCGTGGACCTCCTCGGGGCTCTCGATCCGCACCTCGCCGCGGTCGCGCCAGTAGCCGAGGATCGGCGTCACCGCGAAGTTGCTCGGCGGCAGCCACAGCTCGGGCAGCTGGCCGAAGACCTCGACCTCGGCGGGCTCGAGGCCGATCTCCTCGTACGCCTCGCGCAGCGCCGCCTCCTCCGGGGTCTCCCCCTCGTCGAGCGAGCCGCCCGGGAAGGACACCTGCCCGGGGTGGGAGCGCATGTGGTGGTTGCGCTCGGTGAGCAGCAGCTCGCCGCGGTGGGCGAGGTCGTCCGGGGTGGTGGGGTCGGACTCCCGGTCGGCGAACACCATCAGCACTGCGCCGCGCCGCGGGTCGCTGTCCTCGGGCGGCATGAACCGCGTCAGCTCGTGGACGGAGATCGTGGAGGCCGCCTCGACCACCGGGGCCAGCCAGCCCGGCAGCGAGCTGCTCACAGCGTGATCCCGAGGTGCTCGGCGACCTTGGCCTTGATCTCCGCCACGGACTCCACGCCGCCGGAGTCCTGCGCCACGACCTGGCCGTCGGCGTCGACGAAGACGAAGGCCGGCAGCCCGCGCCGCGCCACCGCGAAGGTGTCCTCGGCCATCAGCTCGCCGCCGGGGTCGGCGATCGAGGGATAGGTCGCCCCCGTCTCCTCGGCCAGCGCGAGCGCGCCGTCGGGGTGCACGTCGTTGAAGTCGATGCCGAGCACCGGCACCTGCTCGCCGTACTGCTGGTGGAACTCCTCCAGCGCCGGCATCTCCTCGCGGCACGGCTCGCAGAAGGCCTGCCAGAGGTTGATCACGACGGGACCGCGCAGCGACGAGAGCTCGACGTCGGGACCGCCGCCGAGGCACGGCAGGGTCAGCTCCGGCAGCCCGCCCTCGACGGGCTCGCCGGTGCCGGGCTGGCAGTCCTCCATGCCGATGCGTGCCTTGACCTCCCGCAGCGCGGGCGTGTCGACGTCGACGTCGGGAGGGCGTACGTCGATGCGTCCGTCGCCGTCGGAGGTGCACGCGGTCAGCGACGCGGCGACCAGCAGCGCGAGGAGTGCCTTCCTCATGCGGGGCCCTGCGTGGTGACGAGCTTCTCCGCCTCGACCGGGTCGGTGGGGCCGGCGCCGTAGGACGGGCACAGCCGAGCGACCGGGCAGGCTCCGCAGGCGGGCTTCTTGGCGTGGCAGCGGCGACGGCCGTGCCAGATGAGGTGGTGCGACAGCATCGTCCAGTCGCGCCGGGGGAACAGCGCGCCGACCGCGTGCTCGACCTTGACCGGGTCGGTCTCCTCGGTCCAGCCGAGGCGGCGCGCGAGGCGACCGAAGTGGGTGTCGACGGTGATGCCCGGCTTGTCGAAGGCATTGCCGAGGACGACGTTGGCGGTCTTGCGACCGACGCCGGGGAGCGTGACGAGGTCCTCGAGCCGGTCGGGCACGTGGCCGTCGTAGCGCTCCACGAGCGCCTGGCTGAGCTTGAGCAGCGAGTCGGTCTTGGCGCGGAAGAAGCCGAGCGGGCCGAGCAGCTGCTCCATGTGCTCGCGCGGAGCGGCCGCCATCGCCTCGGGCGTGGGATAGGCGGCGAAGAGCGCCGGGCTGGCGGCGTTGACGCGGCGGTCGGTGGTCTGCGCGGAGACGACGGTGACCACCAGGCACTCGAACGGGTTGGTGAAGTCGAGCTCGGCCGCGGCGTCGGGATAGGTCTCGGCGAGGATCCGGTCGACCTTGCGTGCGCGCCGCACCAGTGACGTGTCGGGCTTGGCGATCGCGACCTGGGCGGCCTTCTTGGCGGGGGCGGGCACGCGCCCAGCGTACGGTCCGGCTCCGACACCGCCGAAGCCGGCAAACCGCGCACATGTGGCGCGGAGTCGCGGTTGTGAGCCGGACCACGGCTAGGATCGTGCCGGATCCCGAGCACCACTGGACGGGACGCACCCCAATGGGAGGAATGACGTGGACAACGACGTGCTCCGGCAGGCACCGCTGTTCAGCTCGCTCGACGACGAGGCGGCGACTGCGCTGGGCGGCTCGATGGCCGAGACCAAGCTCCGCCGTGGCGACGTGCTCTTCCACGAGGGCGACTCGGGCGACAAGCTCTACATCGTCACCGAGGGCAAGGTGAAGCTCGGCCGCTCCTCCTCCGACGGCCGCGAGAACCTGCTCGCCATCATGGGCCCCGGCCAGATGTTCGGCGAGCTCTCCCTCTTCGACCCGGGCCCGCGCTCGGCGACGGTCACCGCGGTCACCGACGCCTCCTTCGGCTCGCTGTCCCACGACGACCTGCTGCGCTGGCTCGACGGCCGCCCGCAGGTGGCCCGCGGCCTGCTGTCGCAGCTCGCCTCGCGGCTGCGCAAGTCCAACGACGTCGTCGCCGACCTCGTCTTCTCCGACGTGCCGGGCCGCGTCGCCAAGGCACTGCTCGACCTCGCCGACCGCTTCGGCCGCACCGCCGACGACGGCGTCCACGTCCACCACGACCTCACCCAGGAGGAGCTCGCCCAGCTGGTCGGCGCCTCCCGCGAGACGGTCAACAAGGCGCTCGCCGACTTCGCCTCGCGCGGCTGGCTGCGCCTGGAGCCCCGCTCCGTGGTGATCATGGACCTCGAGCGCCTCTCCCGCCGCGCCCGCTGAAGGTTCCTCGCCGCACCTGACCTCCGACACGGCGCGTGTCACCGGCACGTCGTACGGACCGAACACCGCCGGGCCGCCGTGTCGCACGGGCAGCCGCCGACGCCGGCGGCCGTTCGGTCCGTACGGCGGTCAGGCGCGCGATGCAGAGGCGGTCGAGAACTTTCCGGGATCACTGCCACCCGGCACGACGCCCGGCTGCGTCGTACGTCGTGAAGGGGGTTCGACGTGATCACAGGGGACGAGGCGGGCTTCGACGCCTTCGTGGCGGGACGCCAAGCGTCGCTGTCACGGACGGCGTACCTGCTGACGGGTGACCACCACCTCGCCCAGGACCTCGTGCAGGCGGCCCTGTTGCAGGCGGCGCGGCACTGGAAGCGGATCCACACCTCGCCCGAGGCGTACGTCCGGCGCGCGATGTACCACCAGAACATCTCGTGGTGGCGCCGCCGACGGATCGCCGAGTCGCCGCTCCTCGGCCACGACGGCGCGGTCGATGCCGTCGACACCGACCTGCGGCTCTCGCTGGACCAGGCGCTCGCCCGCCTCACCGCCAAGCAGCGGACCGTGCTGGTGCTGCGCTTCTACGAGGACCTCACCGAGGTCGAGACCGCACGTGCGCTCAACCTCTCGACGAGCACCGTGAAGTCCACGACCCGGCAGGCCCTGGCGCGACTACGGACGCTGGCCCCCGAGCTGGCCGACCTGATCGGAGCAGACGCATGACCGACGACCTGCGCACCCGGATGCACCGCGTGGCCGACGAGGTCACCCCGCTCCCCGTGTCCGACGACCTCTGGCGTCGCGGACAGGCCGCGCGCCACCGCGGCCAGGCGCTGGTGGTGGCTGCGGTCATCGTGGTCCTGACGTCCGTCGGCGGCGGCGTCGCACTCTGGTCCGCGCCGGACCGGGAGGTGCGTACGGCATCGTCCGAGGTCCCGCAGGGCGGCGCGATCCCCAGCCGGATCGAGGACCCGGGCGACGCGGAGGTGACCACCGACCTCGCGGTGGGGCCGGCGTCCGTCGCGTTCGTCGGGTCGGACGGTCAACCCCTGCTCGTCACGGCCGCGGACGGGCGCTACCACGCTCTCGACCTGGCGGGCTGGGACGGCGGGCTGCTGTCACTCAACCCCGACGGGACCTTCCTCGCCTGGACGATCGAGTCCGACGCCGAGGGGCGGCCGCGTGACGGGTTCGCGCTCGTGGACCTCGTCAGCGGCGAAACCCGGCTCATGTCCAGCGGTTCAGCAGGCTCGATCACTCCCGAGGACATCTCGTGGTCGTCCTCGGGCCAGTGGCTCACCTGGTTCGCCGACGATGCCGTGAGCCGGATGCCTGTCGATCCCGTCGGCGTCCTCTCACAGGAGACGACCACGACCGGCAAGCAGGTGGAGTGGTCGGCCGTCGACGACGAGGGCAACGTGACGTTCTTTGCCCAGGGGCCGCGCCAGTGGTCGCGCGTCGGGGCCTACGGGCGGATGAGGATGTCGGAGCAGACGGCGTTCGACGCCGGGCGACGCGGTCGCAACCACGCCGCCACCGCCTCGCCCGCCGGGGACACCATCGCGCTCGCCTCGAGCGCGGACGCCGCGGCGGTCGACTTCCTGACCGGCGGACGGTTCACCGAACGCGCCCTCGCCAGCGACCTCTACCCCGACGGCGCGACCGTACGGCCACTGGGCTGGGCGACCGACACGCTCGTCGTGGCACGCGTCGACGCGCCGGACGGCTCCTACGTCGAGGGGCCGCACCTCGCGCTCCTCACCGCCCCCAACGCCCCCGAGTCGCAGTGGACCTATCGCATCGTGTCGCGCGACATCCCCGCCGCCGCACTGAGCCTCGCTGTAGACCTCATCCCCGACCTCGACGGCACCTCGGCGCAACCGCTGACCCACGACTTCGGCGACGCGACCGACGACCCGCCGACGCCGCTGGGGATCGAGCTCTCGCTGTTCATCGGGCTGGGCGTGGCCGCGGCCATCGCAGTGCTGCTCGGGCTCCGCCTGCTGTGGCGCCGCTGGGCGTAGACGCGCGGACATAACCTCGCAGACCACCGTGCCGCCGAGCGTGGCCCGGCACCGGTTGGCCGACTTCTGTCCGCGCGTCTCCGACGGTCAGGCCCGCGGGTCCCGGCCCGCGAACGCCACCAAACGCTCGTACGCGGACGCGTCGTCGGGCACGGACACCGCCGGGCCGAAGGCGCCGCCGCGGTTCTCCTCGGTCAACCCCTGCTGCATGAAGGCGAGGCCGCGCTCGGCCACCTCCTCGTCGAGCGGCATCGTGCGGCCGGTCGCGCGCAGCAGGTCCCACGTGTGGACACCGAGCTCGGCGCTCTGCCAGTCGGCCTGGCCGGCCTGCTCGTCGGACTGGCCGTGCCAGTGGTGGATGAGGTCGTCGGCGTGCGTTCGGAAGTGCGCGGTCAGGGCATCGGGCTCGACGCCGGTGCCGGCCGTCCAGTCGACCTCCTCCCCGCGCGCCATCTGCAGGAAGTGCTCGGGCGCGGCCGCCAGGTGGTCGGCGAGCTCACGCACGGTCCATCCGTGGCACGGTGTCGGCTTGTCGAGGTCCTCGGCGCGTACGGCGGCGAGGGCGTCGCCGGCCTGGTCGAGGGCGCGGGACAGGACGACGACGGGCTGGTGCGGACTGCTCATGGCTCCACCTCACTCCTCCGGTGGGGCCGGCGCAAGGGTCAATCGCCCTTGAGGTAGGCCAGCTGGGCGCGCACCGACAGCTCGGCGGCCCCCCACAGCACGGGGTCGACGTCGGCGTAGACGATCTCGACGATCGCGCGCGGCAGCGTCTCGTGGGGGAAGCTGCCGCCCTCCCGGGCGATCGCGTGCAGGTCGCGCAGCGCGTCGCGGACCTGGTCGAGCCGCTGCTGGCGGTGGGCGAGGTAGAAGTCGAGCGCACCGAGCGCGTCGTCGATGACCGGACCGTGCCCGGGCCAGACCGTGCTGATGCCCTGCTCGCCGCAGAGCGCGTGTAGCCGCTGGAGGGAGGAAAGGTACGCGCCGAGCTGGCCGTCGGGGTGCGCGACGACGGTGGTGCCGCGGCCCAGGACGGTGTCGCCGGTCAGCACGGCTCGGTCCTGCGGCACCACGAAGGACAGCGAGTCGGCGGTGTGGCCCGGCGTCGCCACGACGTGCAGCTCGAGGCCGCCGACGGCGACGACGTCGCCCTCGCCGAGGCCCTCGGAGCCGAGCCGGTAGGCCGGGTCGAGGGCGCGTACGCCGCATCCGTGCCGCTCGGCGTACTCCCGGGCGGCCTCGCTGTGGTCGGCGTGGTGGTGGGTCAGCAGCACCACGGACACGTCGCCGGCGGCTGCGTCGATCGCGTCGAGGTGCGAGGCGATCGAGGGACCGGGGTCGACGACGACCGAGCGCGAGGAGTCGGGGTCGCGCAGCACCCACGTGTTGGTGCCGTCGAGGGTCATCACGTCGGCGTTGGGGGCCAGCACGCAGGTGCCGGTGTCGCCGAAGGAGCCCCCGCTCCACGTCATTCGGGGTCCCCGGGGCGTTGTTCGGGGGAGCGCAGCGGAGGAGAAGAACGTCGTGGGGTGAAGCTCATCGTGCGGCCATCAACTCGGTGTAGTGCGGCGGCGTGGAGAGGATGAACTCGTCACCGTCGGCGACCACCTCGGGCATGAACATGTCGACAGTGCGGTCCTGCGCCGCGGCCAGCACGGAGTCGGGGTCGGCGTGCTGGCCGACCTCGAGGCAGGTCAGCCAGGTCGGGGGCAGCATGAGGATCTGCTGCTGCTCGACCTGCTCGACGGCGTCGAGCGCCCCGGTCCACGTGACCGACGACGACTCCGACGACACGTCGCGGGTGACCTGGCCCTCGGGCAGCCGGGCGACGAAGAACCACGTGCGGTAGCGGCGGGGCTCGAAGACCGGCGTGAGCCAGCCGGACCACGCGCCGAGCAGGTCGGTGCGCAGCACGAGCGAGCGCTTCTCGAGGAACTCGGTCAACGACGTCTCGCGCGACTCCAGGGCGACCCGGTCGGCCTCCCAGTCGTCACCGGTGGTGTCGGCCACGACGGAGTCGGCGTGCGCACCGGCGAGCAGGACACCCGACTCCTCGTACGTCTCCCGCACGGCCGCGCACACCAAGGCACGGGCCTTCGCCTCGTCGCAGCCGAGGCGGGACGCCCACTCGGCCGGGGACGGGCCGGCCCACAGCCCGCGGTCGAGCAGCTCGTCGTCGAAGTCGCGCGGGTCGACCCCGCCGCCGGGGAACACGCACATCCCGCCGGCGAAGGCCATCGACGTCTGCCGGCGCAGGAGGTAGACCTCCGGCCCGGCCTGCGCACGGACAGTGCCGGGGCGCAGCAGCACCACCGTGGCGGCGTCCCGCGGCTCCGCGGGCGCGGCCTCGCCCGAGGCGTACGAGCGGGCCTGCGCCACGAGGGCGTCCGGGAGCGGGAGTCGCTGCACGGAGGGTCAGACCTCGACGACGATCTCGACCTCGACCGGCACGTCGAGCGGGAGCACCGAGACGCCCACGGCGGAGCGGGCGTGCTTGCCGGCGTCGCCGAAGACCTCGCCGAGCAGCTCGGACGCGCCGTTGGCGACCTTGGGCTGGCCGGTGAAGTCCGGCGTGGAGGCGACGAAGACGACGACCTTGACCACGCGCTTGACGTCGTCGAGCGAGCCGATCTCGGCCTTCACCGCGGCGAGCGCGTTGAGGGCGCACTGCCGAGCGCACTCGTAGCCCTGCTCCTCGCTGACCTCGCCACCGAGCTTGCCGACCGCGATCATCTCGCCGTCGCGCGCGGGCAGCTGGCCTGCGGTGAAGACGAGGTTCCCGGTGCGGGCGGTGGGCTGGTAGGCCGCGACAGGAGGCACGACCTCCGGGACGGTGATCCCCAGCTCGGCGAGGCGGGCCTCGGCCGACACGTCAGGCCGCCTTCGCACGCTTGAGGAAGGCCACCAGGCCGCCCTGGGCGTTGGTGTGGATGGCCACCAGCTCCCAGCCGTCCTGGCCGAAGTTGTTGAGCATCAGGGCCTCGTTGTGGAGCGGAATCGGCGCCACCTGGTATTCCCACTGGGTCATGTCGGCACCCTACTCGGGCGCCACCAGGGTCGCACCGGCGTCCTCCCGTGGGCTGACGTACGCCGCCGCACCCGGCGTCTAGGGTCCGCACCATGGACTCCCACCCCTGGCGGCTCGGCCCACGCGGCCGGTGGTGGTTCGACGCGTCCCTCACCCTCGGACTGCTCGTCCCGGGCTTCATGGGGCACCTGCTGACCGGGCAGCCGCTCGCCGCCCTCCTGACGGCAGCGCAGGTGGCGCCGCTGTGGTGGCGCCGCGCCCACCCGAGCGCGGTCTTCGCGGCGGTCGCCCTCGCGAGTGCCGCCCAGGCACCCCTCCACGACCTGCCGATCCTCGGCCAGCTGGCCTTCCCGGTCGCGACCTACTCCGTGGCCAGGTGGGGCCCCCGACCGCACGGTGTGGCGGCGCTGCTCGTCGGCTACGTCGGGGCGGTCGTGGCCGCCTGGAGCTGGATCGGCGGCTTCGGCGCCCCGACGATCACCCTCTCCGCCGTCACGCCCTACGTCGTCACCATCAGCGCGATCGTCACCGCCGCGTGGGCGCTCGGGTTCGCCGCGCAGCAACGCGAGAGGTTCGTCGCCTCGCTGGTCGCGCGGGCCGAGCAGGCAGAACGGATCGCCGAGCGCGAGGTGGAGCTGGCGGCGCGCGACGAGCGCGCGCGCATCGCCCGCGAGATGCACGACGTGGTCGCGCACGGCCTGTCGGTGATGGTGGTGCAGGCGGACGGCGCCCGGTACGCCGCCGCCAAGGACCCCGACGTCGCGGTGGGCACGCTGGAGACCATCTCGACCACCGGGCGTGAGGCACTGACGGAGATGCGTCGGCTGCTGGGGCTGCTGCGCGACGGCGACACCGGAGTGGCGCCGCAGCCCGGCCTCGACGACGTACGCCACCTCGTCGACGAGGCCCGCGCGGCCGGGATGCGGGTTGAGGCCGACCTCCCGGAGGCGGCCCCGGACGTCCCGGACGGCGTCGGGCTGGCGGCGTACCGCATCGTCCAGGAGTCCCTCACCAACGTCCGCAAGCACGCCGGCCCCGGAGCCGTGGTGGCGCTGCGGGTCACCGTCGGTCGAGCGGTCGAGGTGGAGGTGCGCGACGACGGGCGCGGTGCGGCCGCGGCCTCGGACGGACGCGGCCTGGGCCTGACCGGGATGCGCGAGCGGGCCGCGGTGCACGGCGGCACGCTGGAGGCCGGCCCCGCCCCCGGCGGCGGGTTCGCGGTGTCTGCGAGGCTGCCGCTGTGAGCGAGCACGACGTGACGACACCGATCCGCGTCTTCCTGGTCGACGACCAGCAGATGGTGCGCGCCGGCTTCCGGATGCTCGTCGAGAGCCAGGACGACATGGTCGTCGTGGGCGAGGCGGGGGACGGCGGCGAGGCGCTCGAGCGGCTCGCGGTCACCGCTGCCGACGTCGTGCTGATGGACGTCCGGATGCCGCGTCTCGACGGCGTCGAGGCCACCCGGCGGTTGCTGGCGGTGCCCGGCGCGCCGCGCGTCATCGTGCTGACCACCTTCGACCTCGACGAGCACGCCTTCGCAGCGATCCGCGCCGGCGCCTCCGCCTTCCTGCTCAAGGACGCCGCCCCGCCCGACCTGCTGGGCGCGATCCGGTCGGTGGTGGCCGGCGACTCCGTCGTCGCTCCGAGCACCACCCGCCGGTTGCTCGACCACTTCGCCGCCCTGCCGGACCCCGCCGTGCCCGCGGTGGCCGACGACCGGCTCGACCCGCTCACCGAGCGCGAGGTCGAGGTGCTCACCCTCATCGCGCGCGGCCGCACCAACACCGAGATCGCCGCCGACCTCGTCGTCGCCGAGACGACCGTGAAGACGCACGTCGGCCGGATCCTGGCCAAGACCGGTTCGCGCGACCGCGTCCAGCTCGTGGTGCTGGGCTACGAGTCCGGTCTCGTCCGGGCGTGAGGCGCGGTGGGGGCTGGAGTCACCGGATATCCGGTGACCGCCCTGCTTATCGGTAGAGATCTCTACCGATAAGCACGAAACCCGGGTGCAAACCCCGCCGTCCGCCGTCCTCCCCAGGTCGTACGCCGGACCGCGGCGTACGACCGCGGACCGACCGCAGGTCCGTGCCCCGGGCCGACGATCGGGAGGCCGCCGACGACGAGCGTTGTCCCCATGACGACGACACTCGACACCGGCACCACAACCCCGACCGGCACCGCCACCGCGGCGAGCGCCCGCGGACTGACCCGCACCTACGGCGACGGCGACAGCACCGTCCATGCCCTGCGTGGCGTCGACCTCGACCTGCCGGCCGGCCGCTTCACCGCGATCATGGGCCCGAGCGGCTCCGGCAAGTCGACCCTCATGCACTGCCTCGCGGGCCTCGACGCGGCCACCTCCGGCACCGTCACCGTCGCCGGCCGCGACCTCGCCGGGCTCGACGACACCGCGCTGACCCTCTTCCGCCGCGAGCACATCGGCTTCGTCTTCCAGGCCTTCAACCTGCTCCCGATGCTGACCGCCGGGCAGAACATCCTGCTCCCCCTCGAGCTCGCCGGCCGAGCCGTCGACCGGGACCGCTACGACCAGGTGGTCGGGGTCCTCGGCCTCGCCGACCGGCTCGGCCACCTGCCCAGCCAGCTCTCCGGCGGCCAGCAGCAGCGCGTCGCGATCGCCCGCGCGCTGGTCACCCAGCCCGACATCGTGTTCGCCGACGAGCCCACCGGCAACCTCGACAGCGAGGCCAGCGCCGAGGTGCTCGGCCACCTGCGCCGCTCGGTCCGCGAGCTCGGCATGACCGTGGTGATGGTGACCCACGAGCTCGATGCCGCGGCGTACGCCGACGACGTCGTCGTCATCCACGACGGCGCCGTCACCGCCCACCTCACCGACCCCGGCCAGGACCAGCTGGTCGCCGCGCTGCGCGGGCGGATCGCCTGATGCGCACCGTGCTCGTGGCGTCGATGCGCCACCACACCCGCCGGTACGTCGCCGCATCCGTCGCGGTGGCGATCGGCGTGGCCTTCATCGTGGTCGTCGGGATGCTCACCGGCGCCACCCGCTCCGGCCTGACCGCCGACGTCGGCGCGCCCGTGCGGGGTGTCGACCACGTCGTGACGACGTCCACCACCGAGGACGTGACCAGCCTCGTCGAGGCGGCCGCCGACACCGGCGTCCCGGCGCTGACCCTCGGCTTCGCCATGGAGCCGGTCACCCGCGACGGCGTCCAGCTCGCCGCGAGCGTCGACGTCGCGGAGGCGGCGCTCGACCCGCGCATGCAGTGGCAGGACCTGGAGGACGGACGGTTCCCCGCCGCGGCCGGCGAGGCCCTGGCCGACGTCAACCGCGCCAAGAGCAACGACGTCCGGCTCGGCGACGTCGTGCGGGTCGGCACCGGGGACGCTGCGGTCGACGTGGAGGTCGTCGGCATGGTCGACAGCCCGGCCGCGATGGGCGCCGCGCTCTACGTGCCGTGGGACGACCTGCGCCGCCTCGAGGACACCCTCTGGGTCCACGCGGTCGCCTGGGGCGGGTCGGCCGAGCAGGCCCGTACGGCCGCCCCCGACGCCACCGTCGAGCCCGCCGCCGACTGGGTCGCCGCCCGCCAGGCGGAGATCTCGCGCGGCGTCGACGTCATCGCGATCATGGCGCTGCTCTTCGTCGCGATCGCGCTCTTCGTCGGCGTGCTGGTCATCACCAACACCTTCGCCATCCTCTTCGCCCAGCGGATGCGTGACTTCGCACTGCTGCGCTGCGTCGGGGTGACCCGCCGGCAGCTGCGCCGCGCGATCCGGCTCGAGGCGCTCGCACTCGGCCTGGTGGCGGCCGCCGTCGGGGTCGTCCTCGGCGCGCTGGCCGGCACCGGGCTGGTGGCCCTCGTCCGGCGCTGGTTCACCGACATGGGTCCGGCCGCGCTCGATCCCGTGTGGACCGGTACGGCCTTCGCGGTCGGCACGCTCGTCACGCTCGGGGCCGCCTGGCTCCCGACGCGTACGGCGACGCGGGTCGCCCCGCTGGCCGCGCTCCGACCGGACACGGGGGTCGACGTCCGCTCCGCCGCGGGGCGCTGGCGCCTCGGCCTCGCCGCGCTCTGCCTCACGGGCGGCAGCGCCCTGCTCGCCCTCGCCGTGGCCGCCAGCTCGCTGCCTGCGATGCTCGCGGGCGGCGTCGTGTCCTTCGTCGGCGTGCTGCTCGTGGGACCGGTGCTGGTGCCGCGGTTGATCCGGCTCGCGGACCGCCTGCCCGCGGCCGGTCCCGTACGCCGGCTCGCCACCGGCAACGCCGTGCGCAACCCGCGGCGTACGGCGACCACCGCGGCGTCGCTGCTCGTCGGCGTCACCCTCACCACGGCCATCCTGACCGGGCTGGCGTCGTCGCGGACCGCGATCGACCGCGACATGGACGAGTCCTACCCCCTCGACGCCACGATCACCGCCGTCGATGCGCCGCTCGAGGTGGCCCTCGTCGACCGGGTGGCCGGGACGACCGGGGTCACCGACGCGCGCAGCCTCGACGGCACCGTGGCCACGGCCGGTGGGGTGGAGATCCCGCTGCTGGGTGCCGGCGCCGACACCGGAGTCGTGCGCGGCCCGGCCGATCTAGCCCCCGCGGACGGGGTCGTGCTGCTGCCGTACGCGGTCGTCGAGGAGCTGCCGACCCGCGCGGCCGACCGGGTGTGGGAGGACGCCGAGCTCACCGTCGTGGTCGCCGGTCGCGAGCGCACCCTGCAGGTCGAGACCGGCAGCGGCTGGGGCCGGGCGGGCCTGGTCTCGCCGGCCACGCTCGCGGCGCTCGACCCCGACCCGCGCCCGATGGCGGTCTGGGCGCGGGCCGGCGACGGCACGGACGCCGAGGACCTCTCCGGCGACCTCGCGGCGCTCGCCGGGGCGGCCGGCGCCGAGCTGGGCGGCGGCTTCGGCAACCGCACCTGGGTCGACCTGCAGGTCGACATCCTGACCGGGGCTGTCGTCGGGCTGATGGCCGTCGCGATCGTGATCGCCCTGGTCGGCATCGCCAACACCCTCGGCCTCTCCGTGCTCGAGCGGGCCCGGGAGAACGCGCTGCTGCGGGCGATGGGCCTGACCCGCCGGCAGCTGCGGCGGGCGATGGCCGTCGAGGGCCTGCTGCTGTCGTCCGTCGCGACCGTCCTCGGCACCGCCATCGGTCTCGTGTTCGCGTGGGTGGGCGTGCAGGTCATGGTGGCCGGCGTCGTGGACGGAGCCGGGTTCACGGTGCCGGTGTGGCAGATCGGCGCGGTCGCCGCCTTCGCCGGGCTCGCCGGCCTGGCCGCGTGCGTCGTGCCCGCCCGCCGGGCGGCACGGGTGACGCCGGCGGCCGGGCTCGCGCTGGAGTGAGCGTGGCCGCTCCCGGTGGTCGAGGTGCGAGCGCAGCGAGCCTCGAAACCACGGCGGACCGTGGTTTCGAGGCTCGTCGCTTGCGCTCGGGGTCAGTGCGTCTTCCGGCTGACCAGCACGCCGAGCACCGTGTAGCCGACGAGCAGGTGGACGCAGGCCACGACGAGGCCGACCGTCTCGCCGAGGAGGACGAGCGACGGGACCGAGACGACCGCCCAGCTCTCGGCGACCATCGGCCACCAGCGCGAGGCCCCCTGCCAGCGTCCGGCGATCGCGATCCGGATTCCGATGAGGAACATGCCGAGCATCGACAGCGGCCAGAAGGCGTCGAGCGCCGCCCAGTAGGGCTTGCTCAGGTCGGAGACGGCGATCGCGTCGACGAAGGTCGAGCAGACGGCGAGCGCGATGAACGCCGCCTCCAGCCTCAGGACGACCCGCGCGAGCCTGCCCTCTCCGAGCGCCCGGGTCCTCCAGAGCACCCGCAGCAGGAAGAACAGCCCGAGCTGGAAGAGCGCGGCGCCGGCTCCGTGCAGGGCCAGCGGCACGGTCTCGGTGGGGTCGAAGCCGAAGAAGGCCATGCCGAGCGACCAGGCGACGGCACCGAGGCTGAGCATCCGGCCGTGGACGAGGTAGGGACGGGACGGGGTCCCGGTCTCCGCCGCGGGGATGGCGACGTCGGAGCGGGCCGGAGTGGGGGTGTGCGAGACGGTCACGGTCGTGACTCCTGTTCGTTCGGGTGTCGGGACGCCGCGGGAGCGGCATGCCGGAACACTGGCCGTCCGGTCGACCCGGACGGCAGGGAGCGCGGTCCCGACGTCGGCCCGTTCGGCCGTCCCTGCGCGAGGGGACCCTGGTCCCGGGACACCGGGACCTGCCCGCGGTGATACTGCTGCCCGTGACGACCCAGACGACCGCGCGCACGATCCTCGTCGCCCGACGCCTGCGGCCGGGCTCGGTGCTGCTCGGCCTCGTCGCAGTCGGGACGCTGGTCGTCTCGGTCTGGCTGGACCTGTCCACCACCGCGGCCGAGCGCGCGGCCTCGGAGACGGGGAGCGCGTCGGGCACGGTCCTGCCCGGGGTGCTGCTGGCGCTCTCGGCCGCGATCGTCCTGCACGCCCGGCCCGGCCACACCGTCGGACGCGTGCTGGCCGCGGTGGGCCTCGTCTGGGCGATCGACGGCGTGCTGTCCGGATGGGCGACCTACGCCTACGCCCACGACTTCCCGGGCACGGCCTTCGCCCTCTGGTACGTCGCCCGGTTCGGCGCCACGCTGCTGTCCGGCCTGGTGTGGCTGCTCGCGCTCTACCCCACGGGACGGCTGCTTCCCGGCCGAGCCCGGCCCTGGGGGGTCGCGGTGCTCGTCGCGGCGCTCGCCCTGCCACTCATGCTCGTCCTGGCCCCCGACGCCGTGGTCTTCGCCGACACCGGCCCCTCCGACGTGTCGACCCAGCTGGTGTCGCTGCCCCTGTCGGACGCCGTCTGGGCGGGGCTGCTCGTCGTGGCGCAGGCATTGACGCTCGGGTCGGTGGTCGCGGCCGTCGCGCTGCTCTGGGTGCGCCACCGGCAGGCGTCGGCGACGGAGCGCACGCAGCTGAAGTGGCTGCTGTGGGCCGGGATCATGTGCGTGCTGATGGTGCTGGCGGCCGTCAGGCTGTCCGTCGGCGGCATAGTGACCTCGATCCTCCTCGGCACGGCCGTCGCGGCGCTGGCCGTGTCGGTGACGATCGGGCTGGTGCGGCCCGACGTGGGGGACGTGGACGCGCTCGTGGCATGGACGCTGACGACCGCCGTGGTGGCCGCGTTCGTCGTCGCGGTCGACCTCGCCGTGCTGGCCGTCGGCACCGCGCTCCTCGGGGAGCGGCTCGACGAGCGCGACGTCGCCCTGGTGGTGCTGGTGCTGGCGGTCGTCGTCTACGGCCCCCTCCGCAGCTGGCTCGGCGGGCTGGTGCACCGGCTGCTGCTGGGCCGTCGCGGCGACCGCTACGGCGCGGTGTCGTCGCTCGCCGCCCGGCTCGAGACGACCGGCAGCGTGGACGAGCAGCTGCCGGCCCTCGCCGGGGCGGTCGCCGACACGTTCAAGGTGGGCTACGTGCGCGTGGAGGTGCTCACCCACGACGGCGGCCGCCTGTCCGCCGCGCACGGCGCCGAGCCTGCCGAGGTGCAGGAGATCGACATCGCCTACCGCGACGAGCGCATCGGCCGCCTCGTCCTGCCCGTGCAGGGGTTCCGGTCGATGCTGTCGCACCGCGACCAGGGGCTGCTCGTCGACCTCGTCCGCCAGGCGGCCGTCGCGATCCGCGCCCGGCTCCTCGCCTCCGAGCTGCAGGAGAGCCGCGAGCGACTGGTGATCGGTCGCGAGGACGACCGTCGTCGGATCCGCCGCGACCTGCACGACGGCCTCGGTCCGGCGCTGGGCGGTGTCGCCCTCCGGCTCCAGGCCGCCGGCAACGCGATCGACGCCGATCCCGCCCGCGCCCGCGACCTGGTGGCGCTGGCCCGCACCGAGGTGAGCGAGGCGCTCGACGACGTACGGCGCCTCGTGCACGACCTGCGCCCTCCGGCCCTCGACGACCTCGGGCTGGAGGCCGCCGTGCGGCAGCAGGCCGAGCGGGTGCGGTCCGAGGTCGAGGTGACGGTCGTCGCCGAGGACCTGTCCGGCCTGCCCGCCGCCGTCGAGGTGGCGGCCTACCGCATCGTGGCCGAGGCCCTGACCAACGTGGTCAGGCACGCCGGCGCCCGCCGGGCCGACGTACGCCTCGAGGCCGGGGCGTCAGCGCTCACGGTCACCGTCGCCGACGACGGTCGCGGCATCGCCGAGGACGTCAACGCCGGGGTGGGACTGCTGTCGCTGCGCGAGCGGGCCGAGGAGCTCGGCGGGCGGTGCGAGGTGCGGTGCCCCGAGGGCGGGGGCACGACCGTGCGCGCGGTGCTCCCGTACGGCGCCGGGGTCGTCCACACTGAGGTCCCCACCGATCGCCACTCCGGGGTGGAGAGGAGCGCCCGATGACCGCACCGATCCGGCTGCTGATCGCCGACGACCACCCGGTCTACCGCGACGGCCTGGCCTCGCTGCTCGACCCGCTGCCGGGGATCGAGGTGGTCGCCCGCGCCTCCGACGGGGCCGAGGCGGTCGCGCTGGCCGCAGAGCACCGGCCCGACGTGGTGGTGATGGACGTGCAGATGCCGGTGATGAACGGCATCGAGGCCACCCGCGAGGTCGTCGCCGCGCACCCCGGCGTCGGCGTGCTCGTGCTGACGATGGGCGAGGACGACGGCACCGTGCTGTCGGCCCTGCGGGCCGGGGCGCGAGGCTACCTCCGCAAGGGCGCCGAGCAGGACGAGATCGTCCGGGCGATCTCCACGGTCCACGGCGGCGGCGTCGTCTTCGGCGCCTCCCTGGCGGCACGGATCGCGGAGGTGCTGACCCCGCCCGCCCGTCCCGAGCGGCCGTTCCCCGAGCTGACCGAGCGGGAGACCGAGGTGCTCGACCTGATCGCCGCGGGGCGCTCCAACCCGCAGATCGCGCAGCAGCTGTTCCTGTCCCCCAAGACGATCCGCAACAACATCACCAGCATCCTCGCCAAGCTCCAGGCGACCGACCGGGCCGACGTGATCATCCGGGCGAGGGACGCCGGCCTCGGCAGGCACTAGATTCCGGACATGGAGCGCACCGACGCGGCCGAGAGCCGCGAGAAGAGCAGCGGGCTCGACCCGTTCGAGAGGTTCGTCGAGCTGTCGACCAAGGCGATCAGCCGGGCGCCGTTCTTCGCGGTCGTGGTCGCGGTGCTGGTCATCTGGGCGGCGAGCTACCCCCTGTGGAAGTCCACCACCAAGTGGGAGCTGGCGATCCACACCTTCGCCGCGGTGCTGTCGCTGCTGCTGCTCGTGCTGCTCGAGAACGCCGGGCGCCGCAACACCGAGGCGATGCAGGAGAAGCTCAACGTCCTCGCCGAGGCCCTCGCCGCGCTGATGGAGTCACGCGGCGCCGACGACCCCGCACTCCTCGAGGCCGCCGAGGAGCTCCGCCAGGCGGTGGGTCTCGAGGAGCGCCACTAGCCCGCCAGCAGGCGCAGCGTCTCCTCGCGGGCCGGCGAGGTGCGTACGTCGGCCCCGAGCGCCGCACCCGCGACGGGGTGCACCATCACCTCGTCGACGCCGTACTGCTGGGCGAGCTCCTCGAGGCGCGTACGCGCCTGGTCGGGCGAGCCGACGATCCAGCGCGCGGCCATGGCGCGGCCCAGCGAGCGCTGGTCGGGGGTCATCTCGACGGCCTCGGCGTCCTCGACGAGGCGCTGCGGGTGGAGCGGGGCGCCGGTGCGGAGCGCGATCATCTGCTGCACGTTGGGGAGCGCCCGGCGGTGCGCCTCCTCCTCGGTCTCGGCCACGACGGCGTTGACGGTGAGGAAGGTGCGCGGCTCGGGGTGCTCGGGCGAGGGCCGGTAGGACGAGCGGTAGAGGTCGAGCGCGACGGCGGTGCCCTCGCCGGAGAAGTGGTGCGCGAAGACGTACGGCAGCCCCTTCTCCGCGGCCAGCCGGGCGGAGTAGTCGGACGACCCGAGGAGCCACATCTCGGCGACCGATCGGGCCGACGGCGTCGCGCGCAGGGGCTGCCGGCGCGGGCCGACCTGGAGCTCGACACCCTCGGTCGTCATCAGCGTCCGGACGTCCTCGACGTAGTCGGCGAACTTCGCCACCGCCTCGTCCGCGGACTCCGCGCTGCCGCCGCGCAGGACGTACCTGGTGAGGGGGTCGGTGCCGGGCGCGCGGCCGATGCCGAGGTCGATGCGGCCGGGGTGCGCCGCCTCCAGCAGCGCGAACTGCTCGGCCACCACGAGCGGTGCGTGGTTGGGGAGCATCACGCCTCCGGAGCCGACCCTGATCCGCTCGGTCGCCGCGGCCAGCATCGCGATCAGGACCGGCGGGTTGGTGGCAGCGACGGCCGGCATGTTGTGGTGCTCGGCGACCCAGTAGCGGCGGTAGCCGAGCTCGTCGGCCACCTGGGCAAGGCAGCGGGACGCGGCGATCGCGTCGCCGGTGGTCTGGTCGCTGCGGACGGGCACGAGGTCGAGCACGGAGAGGGCAGTCACTGTCTGCCCAGCGCCACCGAGGGTGCGGATATTCCGATTGACCTCACGTGCACCTGAGGTCCTACCGTCCTGAACGTGAGCACGACCACCACCACCGAGCCGCGGGAGCGGATCCTCTCCCCCGCCTACGCCGCGACGACGGTCGCGATGTTCGCCCTGATCGCGTTCGTCGCCTTCGAGGCGATGGCCGTCACGACGGTGATGCCGACCGTCGCGCGCGACCTCGGCGGGCTCGAGCTGTACGCCCTCGCGTTCGCCGCGCCGCTCGCGAGCGGGGTCGTCGGGATGGTCGCCGCCGGCATGTGGAGCGACCGTACCGGCCCGGTGGTGCCGCTGCTGGCGTCGCTGGCGCTGTTCTCGGCCGGCCTGCTCGTGTGCGGCCTGGCTCCGTCGATGGAGGTCCTCCTCGCCGGCCGGGTGCTGCAGGGGCTCGGCGGCGGCGCGCTCACCGTGGGGCTCTACGTCGTCGTCGGGCTGGTCTTCCCCGCCGCGATGCGACCCGCGGTCTTCGCGTCGTTCGCGGCCGCCTGGGTGCTGCCGGCGCTGTTCGGCCCGGGGCTCGCGGCACTGGTCGCGGACGTCTGGTCGTGGCGCTGGGTCTTCCTCGGCACCGTCGGCTTCGTGGCCGTCGCGCTGGTGCTGCTCGCCCCGGCGCTGCGCGGGCTCGAGCCGCACGCCGAGGGCGTGACGACCCCGTCCGTACGCCTCTGGTGGGCCGGGCTCGGCGCCGTGGCGGTGCTCGTGCTGGAGCTGGCCGGCTCGGCCCGCGGCGTCGCCGCCCTCGGCGGGCTTGCTGCGCTGGCGGGGGTCTGGGTCTCGCTCGGCCGCCTGCTGCCGCCCGGCAGCCGTACGCTCCGCCGCGGGCTGCCGGCGGTGGTCGCCACCCGCGGCCTGTTGGCCGCGACCTTCTTCTGCGCCGAGGCCTACATCGTCTACGTCCTGCAGGAGCACTGGGACCTGTCGCCGGGCCGCGCCGGCATCGCGCTGACCTGCGTCGGGATCGTGTGGGCCGCCGCCAGCCAGGTGCAGTCCCGCCTTGGCGAACGCGTCTCGCACACCCGCGCGATGGTGGTCGGCACGGGCCTCGTGCTCGCCGGCCTGACCGCGCTCGCGCTGTCCGTGCTCGCGCACGACGCCGGCGCCCGCCCGACCGCCGTCCTGCCGGCAGCGGCGTACGTCCTCGCCGGCGCGGGCATGGGGTTCGCCTATCCGCGCACCGGGGTGGCGATGCTGGAGGCGTCGACCGACCGCGACCGGGGCTTCAACTCCTCGGCCCTGTCGGTGGCCGACTCCCTCGGCGCCGCGCTGGCGCTGTCGGTGGCCGGTGCCGCGTTCGCGGCGGCCGAGCGGCAGGGCCTCGACCCGTTCCTGACGGTCTTCGCCTTCGCGGCCGTCGCGGCGGTGCTCGGGGTGCTGGCGGCGTCGCGGACGCGTACGGCCTGAGTCCGGCCGGCCCCACGGGGGCTGGGGCCGACCGGACGGATCGCGGGAGCGGTCAGCTCCGGGTTCAGGAGGCCTGCTCGAGGGTGGGGTAGTCGGTGTAGCCCTCGGCGCCGCCGCCGTAGAAGGTGTCGGGGTTCGGCGCGTTGAGCTCCGCTCCCGCCCGCCAGCGCTCGGCGAGGTCGGGGTTGGCGAGGAACTGCCGACCCACGACCACCGCGTCGGCGAGCCCGGTCTCGAGGAGCTGCTCGACCGACTCGAGCGTGGTGAGGTCGCCGAAACCGTCGTTGAGGAGCACGACGCCGTCGAAGCGCTCGCGCAGGTCGCGGACCAGCGACTCGAGCGGCTCCAGGGGGCTGGCCAGCAGGCTCAGGTAGGCGAGGCCGAGCGGGGCGACGGCGTCGACCACGGCGCGGTAGGTGGCGGTCAGGTCGGTGCCGATCTCCTCGCCGATGCCGTTGAACTGGTGCGCCGGGCTCAGGCGCAGCCCGACCCGCTCGGCGCCGATCGCGTCGGCGACGGCCGTGACGACCTCGATGACGAAGCGCGCGCGGTTCTCCGGCGAGCCGCCGTAGACGTCGTCGCGCAGGTTGACCGTCGGGTCGAGGAACTGGTGCAGCAGGTAGCCGTTGGCGGCGTGCACCTCGACGCCGTCGAGGCCGGCCGCGACGGCGTTGCGGGCCGCGGTGACGAAGTCGGCGACCAGGCCGGCGACCTCGTCGGTCTCGGGGGCGCGCGGGACGTCGTGGGGCTGGGGACCGGACGCGGTCACCATCTCGCCCGGCGCCTGCACCGCGCTCGGGGCGACCGTCTCGACGCCGTCCTTGTTGTCGGCGTGGGCGATACGACCGGCATGCATGAGCTGCGCGACGATCACGCCGTCGCGGGCGTGCACGGCGTCGGCGACGAGGCGCCAACCGGCGACCTGCTCGTCGGTGTAGAGGCCCGGCACGTTCAGGTAGCCCTGGCCGACGTGGCTGGGGGCGGTCCCCTCGGTGACGATCAGCCCGGCGCCGGCACGCTGCGCGTAGTACTCCGCGTTGAGCTCGGTCGGGGCGTTGCCCTCACCGGCGCGGTTGCGGGTCAGCGGGGCCATCACGAAGCGCTGCGGGAGCTTCCAGGGGCCGACGGCGAGGGGCTCGAATGCACGGGACATGAAGGACTGCCTCCAGAGGGGGTTGAGGACGGTACGACTCCCTCAGCCACCCGGCGCCGGTCGATGTTCCCCGACGAGAGCAGGCTCACACGCCTGCGCGGCCCCCGATCCGGTGGGCCTTGCGGACATCAGGTGACCTGAATCGCCCCTACGGTCGGGTCATGGACATGAAGCTCGAGCTGGTGATGGTGCCCGTGACCGACGTCGACCGGGCCAAGGAGTTCTACGAGAAGGTCGGCTTCCACGTCGACCACGACCAGACGGTCAGCGACGAGGTGCGGTTCGTGCAGATGACCCCGCCGGGCTCGGCCTGCTCCATCGCCTTCGGCAAGGGATTGACGCGCCTCGCGCCCGGCTCGCTCGACAACCTGCAGATGGTGGTGGCGGACGCCGACGCCGTACGCGCCGAGCTGCTCGAGCGCGGCATCGAGGTCAGCGACGTCGACGAGCTCGCCTGGGGCCGGTTCGTCTTCTTCGCCGACCCCGACGGCAACGGCTGGTCGCTCCAGCAGCTCCCGGACCGCGCCTCCTCCTCGGTGGGTTGAGTAGCACCCTCCGCGGCGGTTGAGGTGCGAGCGCAGCGAGCCTCGAAACCACTTCCGAGGTCGCTGGCCAGCACCCATCAACAGCCGTGGCCACTGTTCATGGGCACTGTCGGTTGGTGTCCGTAGACTCGAACACATGATCGATACGCTGGCAGCGGAGGCACGAGGGGTCGCAGACGACCTCTCGGCCGCCGACGTGCTGTCAGCGATCCGCGACCGCAAGGCGGACGAGGACCGGGCCGCGGCCGACCAGCTCGTGCTTGCCGCCCGGTGGGCGGACCTGCACCCGCCGGAGTCGATCCACGACGCGGCCTCGTTCACCGTCCCTGGGTGTGAGCACGAGGAGCCCATCGCCGGCGAAGGTGCCCCGCTGGTGGCGGAGTTCTGCGTCGCCGAGCTCGGCACCACCCTCGGCATCTCCACCATGGCGGCGAAGAAGCTCATCGGCCACGCCCTCGAGCTCCGCCACCGCCTGCCCCGGCTGTGGGACCAGGTCCACGCCGGGCGAGTACCGGCGTGGCGGGCGCGCGCGGTCGCGGAGGTCACCATCCACTCCTCGCCCGCACTCACGGCCGAGGCGGCGGGTTTCGTCGACTCCCAGGTCGCCGCCGTCGCAGGGAGGATCGGGTCGGCGCAGCTCGACCGGCTGGTGGCGGAGACGATCAAGCGGTACGACCTCGCGACCGCCGACCCGTCGAAGGATCCGGAGGACGGGTGGCAGCACGTCGACCCGCGTCATGTCACCGCGAACAAGGACGACGTCCACTACGCCGGGACGATACGCATCGAGGCGGAGGTCGACCTCGCCGACGCCCTCGACCTCGACCGAGCCGTGGCCCACGGTGCGGAGGTCCAGAAGGCTCTCGGATCCGAGCTGTCGCTCGACGCACGACGCGCCAAGGCCCTCGGTGAGCTCGCCCGGACGCAGACCGCGCTCGACCTCGCCTTCCAGGACGGTGCAGTCAAGGGCGATGGCGACGACGAGAGCAACGACAATCTGCCGGCCGCTCGCGAGGTTGTGATCCACGCCCATTTCGACGCCAGCTTCTCCGGCGACACCACGGTGTTCGGGCCCACCGGGCGGATGGAGAACGGGCAGCGCCTCGTCCTGCTCGACCAGATCAAGTCGTGGTGCGCCGACTCGCGCACCGAGGTCACCATCAAGCCGGTCATCGACCTCAACGCCCAGCTCACCGCCCCGGGCTACGAGATCCCCGACCGCATGCGCGAGCAGATCCAGCTCCGGGATCGCACGTGCGTTTTCCCGTGGTGCACCCGCCCGGCCCGGGCCTGCGACGTCGACCACCTCGTCGCCTACGACCCCGACGCCGAAGCCGAGGGCAGACCACAGCCCGGACCCACGCAGACCGACAATCTCGCCTGCCTGTGCCGCTTCCACCACCGCCTCAAGACCCACTCGCCCTGGCGCTACGAGATGACCGCGCCCGGAGAGTTCGAGTGGACCTCGCCCCACGGCCACCGCTACCGACGCGACCGCACCGGCACCACCGACCGCGAACCACCCGCACCGCCCGGCATCCCGCGACCACGCCGACGATGAACCCGCCCCACACCCCGCCGATCCGAGAACGGCGGGGGTGCAGGCGCGCCACGGAAAGGGACTGAAGGCAAAGGTCCTCTTCAGGCTCAGTGGTCGGGCACGAGCAGGTTGACGGTGGTGATCCGTCCCTCGTCGTCGATCCACAACCAGACCGCCCAGTCGTCGTCGCAGGATCTCAGCTCGGCGGGGTACATCACGATCTGACGTTCGACGGGGAGACCGCTGGGGAGAGCGCCGCGGTCGATGAGCTCGCAGCTCTGGCCGTCGGGAAGACGAGTCACATCGCTGAACTCACCGGTCTCGACCTGACCGTCGCGTCCAGCGACGACCCAGGGCGAAACTTCGCAGTCATCCGGCGCGCCCGCGGAGCAGAGCGACCACGTGGCCGGATCGTCCGCGGCAGTCGCGGTGACCGTGGCCCACGGGGCGTAGCCGAGCAGCTGCTGGACCTCGGGTGCCCAGGCCGGTGGCGGCCCGCCCCGGGCGAAGCGCAGGAACGCGCGCGCGGCCGCGTCGAGCCCGGCGCAGTCGCGGACGGCGTGTGGGACCTCCACGACGAGAGTGACCGCCCCGTACCAGTCAGGTTGGTCCTCGCGGTCCGTCTCCACGGCCCGCTGGCTCGGCGCCTGCTCCACCACGTCGCGGCGCGGGTGACACGTTTCCTGTTCCTCGACCAGGGTGGGGTACCCGGCAGCCGTGACTTCGTCCCGTGCCTCGGTCAGGGGAAGGCCGACCACGTCGGGGATCGGTTCCAGGTCACTCCCGTGCGCACTCTCGGACCAAGCGACCACGGTGTCGATGGCGCCGGCAGTCTCGTACAACGCGACCCGGGCGGGGCAACGCGACCTCGTGGCGCCTTCCGCGAAGTCGACGCTGAGGGTGAGCGCCTCGCGATCTGCGACGTCTCGCGGCCGCGCAACTCCGCACCAGGTGTCGGGCGGAGTGCCTGCGGTGACCTGCAGCTGGGGCGTGCGGTAGGAGTCGCCGACGCGCAACACCTGCTCGCTGCCACGACGAAGGATGTCCAGCGCGGAGTCTTCTCCCCAAGCGCCGCGAGCGGCGTCCGCTGCGGACATCGTCCCAGTCCGCACACCGTCCACGAAGAGGCGAACCTCGTCGGTGAAACGCGGAGCCGGGCCCCGGCCGGTGGCGAAGTCGACGAACCGCCAGGGCCGCCGAGCATCAGCTGCGCAGTCGGTGTTGGCAGCCTGGTGGGACAACAGGACCGTCACCGCTGCTCCCGGCGACACCGACGCCCCGGCGGCGGGCTCGGTCCCTACCGGACGACCCGCCGGGTCACAGCTGATCTGCTCGCCGTAGCGCACTTCCAGACCTCGCTCACCAAGCAGGATGCCGGCCGACTCGCGGGTGTGTCCGAAGACTGACGGCACGGTGCCCTCGGGAGTGCCGGCGAGGATGACTGGGACCGCCTTGACGCCGGCCCCTGCGACGGTGGGGTTGCTCGACGTGTCGTCGCTGCACCCCGTCAAGGCGGCGACCAGGAGTGCGCACCCCACGGTGACCGCTCGGCGCCACCGCATGCTCATGGCCTCGATGATGGCGCAACCGGCGGACCGCAGGTTGTCGAATCGCGCAGTCCGACGGTCCCTGAGCGACAGCCAGCGCCCCCGAGCAGTGGTGCCGGCCGTCAGACCAGCTCCGGCTCCGTCTTCTCCCGCACCTCGTCCTCGGTGACCCCGGGGGCGAGCTCGACGAGCTTCAGCGCCCGGTCGCCGAGAGTCCCCGACGGGGCGACCTCACCCGTGGCGGGGTCGATCACGTCGATGACGGCGAGGTCGGTGATGATCCGCTGCACCACGCGCTTGCCGGTGTAGGGCAGGTCGCACTCGTTCAGGATCTTCAGCGAGCCGTCCTTGGCGGTGTGCTCCATCAGCACGATCACCCGCTTGGCTCCGTGGACCAGGTCCATCGCGCCGCCCATGCCCTTGACCATCTTGCCGGGGATCATCCAGTTCGCGATGTCACCGACCGCGGAGACCTGCATCGCCCCGAGGATCGCGGCGTCGATCTTGCCGCCGCGGATCATCCCGAACGACTGCGCGGAGTCGAAGAACGACGCGCCCTTGCGCAGCGTCACCGTCTCCTTGCCCGCGTTGATCAGGTCGGGGTCCTCCTCGCCCTCGAAGGGGTACGCCCCCACGCCGAGGATGCCGTTCTCGCTCTGCAGCACCAGCTCCACGTCGTCGGCGACGTAGTTGGGCACCAGCGTCGGCAGCCCGATCCCGAGGTTGACGTACGACCCGTCCTTGAGCTCCGAGGCCGCCCGCGCGGCCATCTCCTCACGCGTCCAGCTCATGTCAGCCTCCCAGTCCGTGCGTCGCGGCGTCGTCAGCGGGAGCGGCACCCGTCGGCCGTGGCCGCGTCGTGACCCGCTCGATCCTCTTGTCCGCCGCCTGCTCCGGGGTCAGCGCGACCACGCGCTGCACGTAGACACCCGGGGTGTGGATGTCGTTGGGGTCCAGCTCACCGGGCTCGACGAGCTCCTCGACCTCCGCGATCGTCACCCGGCCGCACATCGCGGCGAGCGGGTTGAAGTTGCGCGCGGACTGCCGGTAGATCAGGTTGCCGTGCCGGTCGCCCTTCCAGGCGCGTACGAGCCCGAAGTCGGCCACGATCGCCTCCTCGAGGACGTACTCCTTGTCGCCTTCGGCGGTGGAGAAGACCTTGGTCTCCTTCGGCGGCGAGGCGACGAGCACGTTGCCCTCGGAGTCGTACTTCCACGGCAGGCCGCCCTCGGCGACCTGGGTGCCGACACCGGTCGCGGTGTAGAAGCCCGGGATCCCCGAACCACCCGCGCGCATCCGCTCGGCCAGCGTGCCCTGAGGCGTCAGCTCGACCTCGAGCTCGCCGGAGAGGTACTGACGCGCGAACTCCTTGTTCTCCCCGACGTAGGAGGAGATCATCCGCCGGATCCGCTTCGCGAACAGGAGCCTGCCCAGCCCCCACTCGTCCACACCGCAGTTGTTCGAGACCGCCTCGAGGTCGGTCGTGCCGGCCTCGAGCAGCGCGTCGATGAGCACCGACGGGATGCCGGAGAGGCCGAAACCGCCGACCGCGAGGGTCGCACCGTCCGGGATGTCAGCGACCGCCTCGGCCGCGGAAGAGACCACTTTGTCCATGCCCGAGACCCTAGCGGCCGTGTGACCGACGCCACCGTGTGGGCACGGACCACAATCCAGGGTCCCGGTGTGTGGATCAGCCGGGCCCGGGGGGAGGCACCTCCCCCGGACCCGGCTGAGTCTCGGTGCCGGCCGTGCTGCGCCGGCGGGCCGTGTCAGCGCTTCGCCAGGCGCTCCCTCACCTGGGCCAGCAGGGCCGCGCGCAGCTCCCCGTCCAGCTTGGTGCGGACCAGCTTGCGCAGCTGCTTCAGCTCCTTCTTCGCCGCCTTGCGGTCGCCGGAGCGCTCGGCCCTGCGGGCGTCCTTGTCGGCCTGGAGCAGCTTGTTGGCGAGCTTCGGCCCGACCTCGTCGTCGGCGGCCAACGCCTTCACCACCTTGGTGATCGACTTCCCGGTCGCCTGCACGGTGAAGACCACCGTCTGCGAGCGGGTGTTGCCGGCCACGTCCGTCGCGGTGACGGTCAGGACGTGGCGACCGGTGGAGAGCAGCCACATGGACCACTCGCCTGCCTCGACCGCCTCGCCGTCGAGCGTCGCCCGTACGCCGCGGACCCCGGACGTCGCGTCCGTCGCCGTCCACGCCACCGTCGCCTGCTGGTGGCTGGGGTAGGTGCGTGCCCGGATCCCGGAGATCGCGACCTCCGGCTCACCGGTGTCGACCGCGACCTCGCGCGACTGAGCCGTCTCGACGTTGCCGGCCTCGTCGACCGACCGCACCTCCAGGACCTGGCGGCCCTGCGCGGTGATGGCGAACGGAGCGGTGTACGCCGTCCACGCGCCGCTGCCGATGCGGTACTCGGTGCGTGCCACCCCGGACCCGGCGTCGGTCGCGCTGAGCGTGACCCGCGGAGCCGTGGTGAACCAGCCGGCGCTGCCGTCGGGCGAGGCCGGGTCGGTCCGCACGGTGGTCACCGGCGCCGTGGTGTCGGCGGGCGGACCGTCGACGGTGACGTCGATGGACTGCGCCTCCTCCACGTTGCCCGCGACGTCGGTCGAGCGGAACCCGACCGTGTGCTCGCCTGCGCCGGTCACGACGACCGGGTCGGCGTACGCCTTCCAGTCGCCACCGTCGACGCGGTACTCCGTGACGGCCACACCGGAGGTGGCGTCGGTCGCCTCGAGCACGACCCGTACGCCGTCGCCGGCCTTCTCCTGCGTCGCGCCCGTCGCCGGGGTCACGGTGTCGACCGCGACCTCCGAGGACTGCACCGCCTCCTGGTTGCCCGCCTCGTCGGTCGAGCGGAACTCGACGGTGTGCTCCCCGTCGGGGACCTCCACCGCGGACTCGTACGTCGTCCACGCGCCGCCGTTGATGCGGTACTCGGTCGACGCGACGCCCGAGCCGTCGTCCTCGGCGGCGAGGGTGAAGCTCGGACCGGTGACGTACCAGCCCTCCTCACCGTCGGCCTCGGCCGGCGACCAGGTGATGGTCGTGGTCGGCGCGTCCGCGTCGGCAGACTCGACGACGACCTCGATGCTCTTCGTCGCCTCCTCGTTGCCGGCCACGTCGGTCGAGCGGAACTCGACCGTGTGGGTGCCGGCCTCGGTGACGGTGAACGGACCGGTGTAGGCGGTCCACGCACCCTCGTCGACGCGGTACTCGGTGGAGGCGACGCCCGACCCGCCGGACTCGTCGGTCGCGGTCAACGTGACCTGCACGCCGCCCTCGACCACGGCCTGGCCGGCGGTGGTGACCGGCGCGGTCGTGTCGGCCGGCGGCTCCTCCCCGCCGTCGAGGTGGAAGTGGTCGAACTCGACCGTGACCGGCTCCTCCTGGTCGGGACCGATCGCCATCAGGCCGATGGAGTTGAGCGGTCCGTCATAGGTGATGCCGTCACCGAGGGGCGTCCACGAGGCACCCGCGGTCGACTTCACCGCGGCGGTGTAGGTCGTGCCGACCTTGGTCACCTGCACCCACCAGTAGCCGCTCTCGGTGGTGTCGGGGATGTTGACCTGCTCGCCACCCGCGACGCCGGTGCCGCCCTTCTCCGCGGCCAGCTCGGCCCGCAGGTCGAGCGCAGCGCCCGGCGCGTTGTAGGCGACGATGTCGGCCTTGGCGTAGTTGTCGTCATCGCCGTACATCAGCAGTCCGGCCAGCTGCCAGCGGTGCTTGAGCGGGGCCTTGAGCTTGGTCTCGGCCACCCAGTCACCCGCGGGCGCGTCCTGCAGGATGAAGTTGCGCGGCTGGATCGGGTTGTTGCCGTTGATGTCGCCCGGCTCCGTCTCGATCTTGAGGTGACCGTCCGCCACCGACTCGGTGTTGGAGTTGTAGCGCACCGACTCCGCCCAGCGGCAGCCGTCCAGCGCGCTGCCGTCGAACTCGTCGTCGGCCACGACCGCGGGAGCCGTACGGTCCGGGGTCACCCGGAACCAGTCGACCTCCGCGACCCGCGGCGTGGTGCCGAGGTCACCGGCCGCCATCAGCCCGATCCGCGCGCCCGACCCGGTCTTGAGGTCGAGCGTGCCGGTCAGCGCGGTCCAGGCGGACCCGTCGGCGGAGTACGCCCCGCTGAGCTTGCCCGCGACGTTGGTGAGCCGCAGGTGGATCGTGCTCGGGAAGTCCGCCGCCAGGACGGGCGCGGCAGGCGTGGTGCGCGAGCCGTTGGTCTCGGACTGGAACTCCACGAACCGGGTGCCGTTCTGGTGCCGCACGAACCCGATCTTGTTGTACTCGTTGTCCGACTGGTGCACGACCAGGCCGGCCCACTGCCAGTGCGAGCTGTGGTCCAGCGTGATCTTCGTGGTCGCGGTCCAGTCGCCGGCGGGCACCGGCTGGCCGGCGAAGCTCACCGGTCCGGGGCTCGCCTCGTTGATGTCACCGGCCGTGACGGGCAGGCGGAGCGAGCCGCCGGCCTGCGTGATCGGTGCACCGGGAGCGTTGCGCATCGCCCACTTGGGCAGCAGCGCCGGGGAGTCGAACTCGTCGGAGATCGATCCGGTGACGCAGCTCAGCGGCTCGCTCGGGGTCTCCGGCTCGGGCTCCGGCTCCTGCGGGTCGCTGTCGATCGCGAACTGCGAGAAGTCGGCCGTCCGGACGCCTGTCTCGTGGGCCATGATGAACATGCCGACGTCCTGCGTGCTGCCGATGCCGGCCAGGGTGACCGCGGCGCCGACCTGGGTCCAGGCCGTGCCGTTGTTGGACCAGTACGCCGACACCTCGTTGCCGCGGCGGCTGAGCTTCAGCCACTTGGGCACCGTGCTGGTGCCGCCGGCGACGGACGCGTTGAGCTGGCCGTTGCCGTCGGGGTCGGTGAGGAACTCCATCCCGTTGGCGCGGCGCCACGCGAGCATGGCGTAGCCGGGCGAGACGCCGGGCTGGGTCATGTCGTTGCGGATGAGGAGTCCCGCCTTGCCGGAGTTGTTGAGCAGCGTGCTGGCGTCGACCCGCACGATCGCGTCGTACTCGTCGTCACCGCCGCCGGGCTTGAACAGCGTCGTGTACTGGTCGACCCCCTGCCAGGCGTTGTTGCCCGCACCGGAGATCCGGAACGCGCCGGCGCCGAGGCGCTCGAACTCGCCGTTGACGTTGCTGAAGGGGATCAGGTCGCCGAACAGCTCGCCCACCTGCACCTGCACGAGCCGCGAGGTGGTGACGTTCCCCTCGTCGTCGGTCGCCTTCGCGGTCAGCTCGTAGAGCCCCTCCTCGGCGGGAGCGGTCCACGTCACGGCGTACGGCGCGGTGTCGTCCTCGCCGACCTTGGTCTCGCCGGCGAAGAACTCGACCTTCGCGAGCGAGCCGTCGGCGTCGGACGCGTCGGCGGCCACGGCCACCTCGGCGCCGGGGTCGAGCTTGGCGCCGTCGACCGGCTCGGTGATGGAGACGACCGGCTTGGCGGTGGGCGAGATGCCCTGGCCGACGGCCTCGAAGAAGTTGAGCTTGATGTCGCCCGCCCCGGTGAAGACCAGGTAGAGGTCCATCGTCTCGTCGCCGAGCCCGCTCACGTCGACCGCGACGTCGCGGAACTGCTGGCCGGTGGCCGGGACCTCTGCGGTCCCGACGACCTCACCGGTCGGGCTGCCCTTGCGCAGCTCGATGGTGCCGCCGGCCGCCGCTGCCTGGACGCGCAGGTGGAAGGCGTCGATCCGGTAGAAGCTCACCGGCTCGAACCTGACCCACGCGCCGTCCTTGCCGACCACGACCTGGCCGCCGCCGGCCGGGTCGCGTCCGGGTGCCACCGTGGCGGTGTCCGACTTGCCGTCGAACCACTCGGCCTGGCGCAGCTTGGGGAAGATCACCGACGTGTCGGAGCCCAGGAGCGGGTTCTCACCGCCGGCTCCCCCGGTGTCGGTGTAGCGGGCGTCGATGGCGTAGAAGATGTTCTCGTCCGCCGCGTGGCCGCCGACGCTGGTCTGGGTGCTGCCGGTCAGGCCGCGGGAGGCGACCAGCGGGTGCGCGTGGTCGTCATGGCCGAGGGCGGGCTGCACCTCGACGGCCTGCGGGTCGATCGACTCCTCCTCCGGGTCGGTCACCTGGACCTGCCAGCTGACCTCGTCGCCGAAGTCGAAGAACGAGCCGTCGGGCGGGGTCTCGAGCTCGACCACCGGCCGGGTGTTGCCGACCGTGATCGGCGCCGTCGTCGTACCGGTCTTGCCGGCCGGGTCGGTGACGGTCAGGCGGGCGTCGAAGACACCCTCCGAGGTGTAGGTGTGGGAGGCCGTCGCACCGGTGGCGTCGGTGGTGCCGTCACCGTCGAAGTCCCACTCGTAGGTGAGTGCCTCGTCCTCGGGGTCGGTCGAGCCGCTGCCGTCGAAGGTCACCTCGAGCGGAGCCTGGCCGGAGTCGGGCGCGGCGTCGATGCGGGCGACCGGCGAGCGGGAGCCGCTGATGTAGTCGATGCGGTAGAGGCCGGACGTGGGGTTGTCGCGTCCGTAGCCGCCGCCCCAGTCGAGGACGTACATCGAGCCGTCGGGGCCGAACTTGGAGTCGATCGGCGCCAGGAACGGCACGTCGGGCAGGAACGGGTTGACCTTCTCCACCTGCGAGCCCTGCTCGGCGGCGGGGCTCTTCAGCTGGATGTTGTACATCTTGTTGCGGGCCCAGTCGTAGAAGAACGGCTTGCCGTCGAACGACTCGGGGAACTTGGTGTCGGACTCCAGCGCCTCGTCGTAGCGGTAGATCGGGCCACCCATCGGCGCCAGGCCGCCGCCCTGCGGGATCGCGCCGACCGAGGACCGGCGGTAGCCGTAGTACATGTCCGCGGCGCGAGCCGGGGGCAGGTTGGTCAGGCCGGTGTTGCGCACCGAGTCGTTGACCGGGTTGGCGCAGTCGAAGTAGGCGCCCACGACCGGCGGGTTGAGCGGCGTGGTGCTGCCGTAGTCGACGTCACGGAACGGCTCGCCGTTGGGGTTCTGGCCGTTGTGGTTGCCGCCCATGCAGAGCGGCCAGCCGTAGTTGCCCGCGCTCTTGATGAGGTTCCACTCCGCGATGCCCGCGGGGCCCCGGGTGTCGGGGGCGTCGGTGCCGTTGTCGGGCGAGTAGTCGGCCATGCTCAGCCAGCCGGTCTCGCTGTCGATGGAGAACCGGAACGGGTTGCGGAAGCCCATCGCGTAGATCTCGGGGAGCGTCTTGTCGCGCCCGACGTCCTCGGACTCGGGGAACAGGTTGCCCTCGGGGATGGTGTAGCTCGAGCCGGCGCCGGGCTCGCCCGGCTCGTCGAGCGGGGTGATCCGCAGGATCTTGCCGCGCAGGTCGTTGGTGTTGGCCGAGGTCTCGCGGGCGTCGTGGAACGTGCCGGCGCGCTCGGACAGCGGGGCGTATCCGCCCGACGGCTCGGAGTGCGGGTTGACGTCGTCACCCACACCGATGAAGAGGGTGCCGGCGTCGTCGATGTCGAGACCGCCACCGGTGTGGCCGGGCTCGTCGGGCAGGCGCCGCGCGGGGATCCGGATGATCACCTTCTCCGTGGCGGGGTCGACGGACCCGTTCTCGAAGGTGAAGCGGGAGACTGTCGACCAGAAGTTGTCCGGGGAGGAGTCGTTGGGCGAGGCCGCCGAGCGGTAGAGGAAGATGTGGCCGTTGGTCGCGAAGTCCGGGTCGAGCGCGACGCCGAGGAGGCCGTCCTCACCACCGGAGTAGACCGGCAGCGACAGCACGGTCGTGACCGCCTGGCTGACCGGGTCGTACATGCGCAGCTGGCCGCGGACGAGCTCGGTGTAGAAGACCTTGCCGTCGTCGGCGACGTCGATGGCGAAGGGCGCCGAGGTGTTCTGGTCGAGCGGGATGCGCTCGTAGTTGCTCCACACGGTGCCGCCGCAGTCGCCGTCGTCGATGCCCGCGACGTACTTCACGCCGCCGATGATCATGTCCATGAACTCGGGCTCGTCGTAGTTCTTGGGGAAGTGGCCCAGCGCGGTGCTCCAGAAGCGACCGCCGTCGTAGGGCTTGCACCAGGTGATCGGGTGGTCGTAGCCCTGGGCGTTGGAGCCGGGGTTGTAGGTCGACTCGTCCATCGTCTGCAGGACGTGGGCCTCACCGCGGACGTTGCGGTCGAAGTTGTACCACTCGTCGTTGCGCATCCACCGCGTCACCTTGTCGGTGCCCAGGAAGTGCTCGGTGGAGGGGTGCGTGACGTCCTCGTTGCGGACCACAGCGGGGATGTCCTGCGCCGAGTGGCCGGGCATCAGCGCGCCGATCATGCCGTCCCACCACGGGTAGTTGCCACGCATGTCGGTGGCGTTGTGGATCGCCGCGATGCCGCCGCCCGCCTGCATCCACCGCTCCATCGCGGCCTTCTCCGACGCGGTCCACGGGTCACCGTTGATCTGGAAGGCGATCATCGCGTCGAACTGCGCGAGGTTCTCGTCGGTGAAGACCGAGGAGTCTGAGGAGACCGTGACGGTCATCCCCTCCGCCTCCAGCGCCGCCTTGATCTTGGGCGTGCCATAGGCGATCGCCTCGTCGTGCCACGGCCCGGCGGGCGCCTCGTTGAAGAGCAGCACGTGGCCGTGGCCCTCGTGCGCCTGCGCCGGCGCGGCGACGACGGCGCCGAGCAGCACGCTGCCGACGAGGGCCAGTACGGCGAGCAGGGCGGTGCCGGCGCGCGAGCGTCGGGCGGTGGATCCTCGCGGGATCGAGCGCGGGGTGGTGGACATCCCAGGGCCTCCAGGGTGCGGGCGGGGTGGCAGGCGGCGAGTGAGGTCGCGCTGTGACGTGGGTCACGAGTGTGATGGCGACGCTCGCAGACTTTTGTGCGTTGGTCAAGCAAAAGTTGTCGCCAGATGTCTAGAAGACGCGGGATCGAGCGAGGAACGGCCCGCCCGGCCCGCCCACCCGCTGGCTATCCTCGGGCTCGTGACCGCCCCCGCCGACCGGCCCGTCGACTGGCCGAAGGTGCGCCTGCACGTCGTCACTGGCAAGGGCGGCACCGGCAAGTCCACCGTCGCCGCCGCCCTCGCCCTCGCCCTCGCCGGTGCGGGGCGCAACGTGCTGCTCTGCGAGGTCGAGGGCCGCCAGGGGATCGCCCGGATGTTCGACGTCGATCCCCTCCCCTACGAGGAGCGGCGGATCGCCAAGGGCGCCCCCGACGAGGACGGCCGGGCAGGGCAGGTCCACGCGCTCCACATCGACGCCGAGGCGGCGCTCCTGGAGTACCTCGCGATGTACTACAAGCTCGGTCGCGCAGGGAAGGCTCTCGACCGCTTCGGCGTCATCGACTTCGCCACGACCATCGCCCCCGGCGTGCGCGACGTGCTGCTCACCGGCAAGGTCTACGAGGCGGTGCAGCGGCCCCGGGGCAACCGCCACCGGGAGCAGATCACCTACGACGCCGTGGTGCTCGACGCTCCGCCCACCGGTCGGATCTGCCAGTTCCTGGGGGTCAACTCCGAGCTGGCCGGGCTGGCCAAGGTCGGTCCGATCAAGTCGCAGGCCGACAAGGTGATGGAGCTGCTGCGCTCGCCGCGCACCGCCGTGCACCTCGTCACGATCCTCGAGGAGATGCCGGTGCAGGAGACGTCCGACGGGATCGCCGAGCTGCGGGCCGCGGGGCTGCCGGTCGGCGGGATCGTGGTCAACCTCGTCCGCCCGCAGGCACTCAGCCCGGGCGCCCTCGCGCAGGTGCGCGACGACGCGGTCGACCCCACCGCCATCACCTCCGACCTCGCCCGCGCGCGAGTCGACGTCGACGCCGCGCTGGTCGAGTCGCTCGTCGCCGAGGCCCGCGACCACGCCGTACGCCGCCAGCTCGAGGACGAGCAGCGCACGCTCGTCGCGGCTGAGGGCCTGCCGACCTACGAGCTGCCGCGCATCGCCGCCGGCATCGACCACGGCGCGCTCGTCGAGCTCGCCCAGCTGCTCCGGAACCAGGGCATGGCATGACACTCACCCCGCCAGTGCTGGACATCGACGCGCTCCTCGACGACCGGACCACTGAGATCATCGTGTGCTGCGGGTCGGGCGGCGTCGGGAAGACCACGACGTCGGCCGCGCTGGCGCTCCGCGCCGCCGAGCGCGGCCGCAAGGTCGTGGTGCTGACCATCGACCCGGCCCGTCGGCTGGCGCAGTCGATGGGGATCGAGCAGCTCGACAACACCCCGCGGCCCGTCCAGGGCGTCGGCACGGAGGCCGGCGGCTCGCTCGACGCGATGATGCTCGACATGAAGCGGACCTTCGACGAGGTCGTGGAGTCCCAGGCCACACCGGAGAAGGCCCGGCAGATCCTGGAGAACCCGTTCTACGTCGCGCTGTCGAGCTCGTTCGCCGGGACCCAGGAATACATGGCGATGGAGAAGCTCGGCCAGCTCCACCGGCAGGCGCTCGACGACGGCAGCCACGACCTGATCGTGGTCGACACCCCGCCGTCGCGCTCGGCGCTGGACTTCCTCGACGCCCCCGAGCGGCTCTCCAGCTTCCTCGACGGTCGCTTCATCCGCCTGCTGCTGGCCCCGGCCCGCGGGCCGGCGCGGCTGATGACGGCCGGCTTCTCGGTCGTCACCAACGCGTTGACCAAGGTCCTCGGCGCCCAGGTGCTGCGTGACATGCAGACCTTCGTCGCCGCGTTCGACACGCTCTTCGGCGGGTTCCGGCAGCGGGCCGACCAGACCTTCGCCCTGCTCCAGGCCGACGGGACCGCGTTCGTCGTGGTCGCCGCCCCCGAGCCCGACGCCCTGCGCGAGGCCGCCTACTTCGTGGACCGGCTCACCGATGACGAGATGCCGCTGGCCGGCCTGGTGGTCAACCGCGTCAGCCCGGCGGCACGCACCGACCTGTCGGCCGAGGCGGCGATCACCGCCGCCGACCGGCTGCGGTCCGGCGACTCCTCGTCACTCACCGCCGGCCTGCTCCGGCTCCACGCGGACCGGGTCCGGATCGTCGAGCGTGAGCAGCACCTGTGCGAGCGGTTCGCCGCCTCGCACCCCCAGGTGCCGACGGCCTTCGTCCCGGCGCTGGCCGAGGACGTCCACGACCTCGACGGCCTGCGCACGATCGGCGAAGGGCTCGCCGGACAGACCTGAGTCAGACGGTGACTGAGGGAGTCTCGACCTTGGTGCGGGCGGTCTCCAGGATGGAGCGCCACGACGAGTCGGGACGGCGGCGGAGCAGCGCACGGCGCTCACGCTCGGTCATGCCGCCCCAGACGCCCCACTCGATCTGGTTGTCCAGCGCCTCGGCCAGGCACTCCGTACGCACGGGGCAACCGGCGCAGACCTGCTTGGCCTTGTTCTGCTCCGCACCTCGCACGAAGAGTGCGTCCGGCGTGTCGCCCTTGCATGCGGCGCGCGCCGCCCAGTCCTCGACCCACATGATTTTTTACCCCACGGTGTGTGTCGGAGCCGGTCGGCCGCCCCCATAGCGGCCATCCCCGACTCCGCATGAAAAGTAAACGACGTGCCCCCGGTCCAGACAGGGCCGAGTGGCTCAATTCGCATAGTCCGATGTGACTATCCGGCTGCGCGGCTGGAATTGAAGGTGCTATGCGTCCTCCACGTACTCTGGTGCCCATGCCAACACGCTCGTCCTCCCGTTCCGAGCGTCCGCAGGGACGCCCCGACGCCGGTCGTGTCGCCTCCCACCTCGCTGTGATGGGTGCCGTCGCCGTGGTCATGGGCGTGCTCGTGGCCTGCCTCGCCATCCCGTTCGCGGGCCTGATGGGTGTCGCGGCCAAGGACGTCAGCAAGGGCATGGTCAACCTCCCGGAGTCCCTCGAGGCCAAGGACCTGTCGCAGAAGACGCGCATCTACGACGTCAACGGCAACCTCATCGCCTCGCTCTACGACCAGAACCGGATCAACGTCCCGCTGAGCTCGATCTCGCGGCCGATGGTCAAGGCGATCGTCGCGATCGAGGACTACCGCTTCTACGACCACGGCGCCCTTGACCTCAAGGGCACGCTGCGCGCCTTCATCACCAACCAGGCCAACGGCGGGGCCGTGCAGGGTGGCTCCTCGATCACCCAGCAGATGGTGAAGCAGACGCTGCTCTACCAGGCGGAGACCGACGAGGAGCGCAAGGCGGCGACCGAGGAGACGTACGCCCGCAAGATCCGCGAGCTGCGCTACGCGATCGCGTTCGAGAAGAACCACACCAAGGACTGGATCCTCGAGCGCTACCTCAACATCGCCTACTTCGGAGACGGCGCCTTCGGCGTCCAGTCGGCCGCGCGCCACTTCTTCTCCAAGAACGCCAAGGACCTCAACCTGCTCGAGTCGGCCACGCTCGCCGGGCTGGTGAAGAACCCCGTCGGCTACGACCCGATCGACAACCCCGAGCGGGCCGAGAGCCGCCGCAACGTCGTGCTCGAGCGGATGGCGCAGCTCGGCATCCTCACCGAGAAGAAGGCCGAGCGCCTCAAGAGCAAGCCGATCGGCAAGACGCTCAAGATCGAGACGTCCCCCAACGGCTGCCAGCAGTCACGGGCGCCGTTCTTCTGCGACTACGTCGTCAACTGGCTGCTCAAGGACCCGGTCCTCGGCGACACGCCCAAGGAGCGTCGCCAGACGCTCAACAACGGCGGCCTGACGATCAACACCACGATCGACCTGGACATGCAGAAGGGCGCCGACGACGCGGTCTCGAGCCACGTCTTCCAGACCGACCAGGCCATCGGCGGCCTCGCGATGGTCGAGCCCGGCTCCGGTGACGTCCGCGCGATCGCGCAGTCGCGCCCGATGGGCAAGGACAAGCAGGGCGGCGAGACCTACCTCAACTACGTCGTCCCGAAGAAGTACGGCGACGCCAACGGCTTCCAGGCAGGCTCGACCTTCAAGGTCTTCGTCCTCGCCGAGGCGATCAACCAGGGCATCCCGCTGAGCACCACGATCAACTCGCCGGAGGAGATGAACATCCCCGACGAGGAGTTCGAGAACTGCGACGGCCCCTATGCCGGCGACGGTGAGGGCTGGAACGTCTCCAACTCCACCGGCTCGGGCACCTTCGACCTCTACTCCGGCACCCAGCAGTCGGTGAACACGTTCTTCGCCCAGCTCCAGGTCCAGACCGGCATGTGCGAGCCGCTCCGGCTCGCCGCCGACATGGGCGTCAAGGTGCCGCTCGCGCAGAAGGTGCCGTCGTGGATCCTCGGCGTCTCCGACAGCAACCCGCTCGAGATCGCCCAGGCCTACGCCACGTTCGCCGCCCGTGGCCTGCACTGCGAGCCGCGTCCGGTCACCCAGGTGCTCGACTCCTCCGGCGGGGTGCTCAAGGACTTCCCGACCGAGTGCGAGCAGGTCATGCCCGGTGCGACCGCCGACGCCGTCAACGACATCCTGCGCGGCGTGATGGAGCCCGGCGGGTTCGGCCAGAACATCGCGATCGACAAGCCGTCGGCCGGCAAGACCGGCACCAACCAGAACAACATGTCAGTGTGGTTCGCCGGCTACACCCCCACCATCTCGACGGCTGCGATGGTCGCCGGCGCCAACGAGTTCGGCGAGTGGGTCAGCCTCAACGGCCAGGTCGTGGGCGGCGTCCCGATCTACGAGGCCTTCGGCTCGACCGTCGCCGGCCCAATCTGGGGCGACGCGATGGCGGCCATCTCGGCCAAGCTGCCCTACGAGGACTTCCAGACGCCTCCCGGCGACGAGATCGCCGGTGTCCTGAGCACGGTGCCCGACGTCGCCGGCCAGGGCGTCGAGGCGGCCACCGCCACCCTGCAGGGTGCCGGCTTCACGGTCGCCGACGGCGGCCAGGTCAACTCCGAGATCCCCGCCGGCACCGTGGCCTACACCTCACCCGCCGCCGGCACGGCGCTGAGCAGCGGTGACACCGTCACGCTCTACACCTCGACCGGCACCGTCCCGCCGCCGCCGCCGACGAACAACACCGGCGGTGGTGGTGGCGGCGGTGGCGGCGGGAACGGCAACGGCAACGGCAACGGCGGCCGGGGCAACGGCAACGGCGGAGGCCGGGGCTGACGTTCAGCCCAGCTGCCTGCGCACCTCAGCGGCGACGGCACCGCCGTCGGCGCGGCCCTTGACCTGCGGCGTCACGACGCCCATCACCTTGCCCATGGCACGCATGCCCTCGTCGGCGGCACCCGTCTGGGCGATCGCAGCGCTCACGAGGTCGGCGATCTCGGCCTCGCTGAGCTGGGCAGGGAGGTACTCGGCGATCACCTCGCCCTCCGCGGCCTCCTTGGCGGCCATCTCCGTGCGCCCGCCCTCCTCGAACGCCACCGCCGCCTCGCGGCGCCGCTTGGCCTCGGTGGAGAGCACGCCGATGATGTCGTCGTCGGAGAGCTCGCGGGACACCTTGCCCGCGACCTCCGCGTTGGTGATGGCGGTCAGCACCATCCGCAGGGTCGAGGAGCGCAGGTCGTCACGCGCCTTGATGGAGGCGGTGAGGTCAGCGCGGAGACGGTCCTTCAGGGCACTCATGGAACCCATTGTGGCAGCCTTGGCGAATGCCTTTCCTCCCTGCCGTACGCCGCACGCTCGCGCTCGGCGCCCTCGCCGGAGCAGGCGTGGCGACGTACGCCGCATGGGAGGCGCGGCAGTACACGCTCCGGCAGGTCACGGTCCCGCTGCTGCCGCCCGGGCACGCGCCCCTCAAGGTCCTGCACCTCAGCGACATCCACATGGCCCCCGACCAGCGGGCCAAGCAGGAGTGGCTCCGCGGGCTGGCCGCCCTCGAGCCCGACCTGGTCATCGACACCGGTGACAACCTCGCCCACATGCGCGCGGTGCCGGTCGTCGTCGACGCGCTCGGCGGGCTGCTCGACGTGCCGGGCGCCTACGTCCTGGGGTCCAACGACTACTACGCCCCCGGCATGCGCAACCCGTTGCGCTACCTGCTGCCCGACGACGGGAAGCGCAACACCTCGACGCCGCAGCTGCCGTGGCCCGACCTCAAGGACAGCCTCAGCGCCGCCGGCTGGCTCGACCTGACCAACGGGTTCGGGACGCTGACCGTGGCCGGGACCCGGATCGCGTTCGCCGGGGTCGACGACCCGCACCTGAAGTACGACGACCTCGAGCGGGTCGCCGGGCCCGCGGACCCGGAGGCCGACGTACGCCTCGCGGTCGCGCACGCGCCCTACCTCCGCGTCCTCGACCAGTTCGCCGCCGACGGCTACGACGCGATCATCGCCGGCCACACCCACGGCGGGCAGGTGTGCCTGCCGGGTGGTCGCGCCCTCACGACCAACTGCGACCTCGAGCCGGCGCGCGCCCGCGGCCTGCACCGCCACCCGGCCGACTCCGCCCCCGGCGACGACGGCTCGGCCTGGATGCACGTCTCGGCCGGGCTCGGCACCAACCCCTACGTACGCTTCCGCGTCGCCTGCCGGCCCGAGGCGACGCTGCTGACGCTCGTCCCCACCACCTGACCCGGGGTGGGCGCGCGCCCGCTCGCAGAGTCCCCGCTCGAGCGGGGACTCCGGCACTGGGTGGGGGTTGTAGACCCCTCCAGGTGTCGGACTTCCCCTGCCAGTCCGCTCCCCGCCCATGGGCGGGGGTGATTTCGGGAGGCCCTGACCGCTCCGGTATGCTCGCCGACGTTGCCCTGACGAGTTCTCTCGGTCGGGGCGGCGGGCTGTGGCGCAGCTTGGTAGCGCGCCTCGTTCGGGACGAGGAGGCCGCAGGTTCAAATCCTGTCAGCCCGACATCCGGAGCCCCGGACCCACATCACTGGGTCCGGGGCTCCTTGTCATGTGGCACCCTGCCCCCATGGCAGACGGAACGGCAGACGACACGAGGGCAGACGGCACGCCCGACGACGGCCCCTCGCTGGAGATGCCGTCCTTCACGCGGCGGCGGAGAACGAAGGACGCCCCGGTCGTCCCCGCTGCGGCCCGCGAGCCCGACGTGGCACCCGAGCCCGAGCCGCCCGCCCGCGTACGCCGCCCGCTGCCCGCCGTCTCGCTGGCCGGCCTGCCGGCCGCGGCCGTCACAGGACTGGTGGTGGGTGCCCTCGGCGTCCTGCTCGTCTGGCTGGCCGGGGTGGGCTGCGAGGCCGTACGTGGCACCTCGTCGTGCGGGGGCGGGCCCGGCCTGCTGGTGCTCGTCGTCGTCCTGGGCGTGCTCGCCTGGGCGGGCAGCCTGCTGCTGCGCGTCCTCGCCGTCCCCGACGCCGGGTCGACGAGCGTCCTCGCCGTCGGCATCCTCGCCGTGCTCGTGATGGTGTTCCTGCTCGGCTCGCTCGACGCGTGGTGGACTGCCCTCGCGGTCCCCGTCGCTGCGGTCGCCGCCTACTGCGCGGCGTGGTGGGTCACCACGGCCGTCGTGGGCGAGGACTGACCGATCGTGTCCGGCACGTGCTGAAGATGTCAGGCCGTGCACGCGCCGACAGGTTCAGGAACCCCCGGCTGGCCAGGGATCGCTGAGGTTGTCAGGCCGTGCCGGGGCCGACAGGTTCAGCGCGCGGCGGCGACCAGCTCGGCGATCTGCACGGTGTTGAGGGCGGCGCCCTTGCGCAGGTTGTCGTTGCTGATGAAGAGCGCGAGGCCACGGTCGTCCGAGACACCCGGGTCCTGCCGCAGGCGTCCGACGTACGACGGGTCCTTGCCGGCAGCCTTCAGCGGCGTCGGCACCTCGTCGAGCTCGACGCCCTCGGCGGACGCGAGGATCTCGCGCGCCCGCGCAGGGGTCATCGAACGATCGAACTCGGCGTTGACCGCGAGCGAGTGGCCGGTGAAGACCGGGACCCGTACGCAGATGCCGGAGACCAGCAGGTCGGGCAGGCCGAGGATCTTGCGGGACTCGTTGCGGAGCTTCTGCTCCTCGTCGGTCTCGTTGAGCCCGTCGTCCACGATCGAGCCGGCCATCGGGAGCACGTTGTAGGCGATCGGCTCGACGTACTTCACCGGCTCGGGGAAGGTGATCGCCGAGCCGTCATAGGCCAGCTCGCGGGCCTTGTCGCCCGCCTCGGCGACGCCGTCGGCGAGCTCGTCGACGCCGGCGACGCCGGAGCCGGAGACGGCCTGGTAGGTCGAGACGATGAGACGCGTCAGGCCCGCCTCGTCGTGGAGCGGCTTGAGGACCGGCATGGCGGCCATCGTGGTGCAGTTGGGGTTGGCGATGATGCCGCGCCCGGCCTCGATGACGCCGGCCATCGCGTCGGGGTTGACCTCGGCCACGACCAGAGGGATGTCGGGGTCCTTGCGGAAGGCACTCGAGTTGTCGACGACGACCACCCCGGCGTCCACGAACCTCTGCGCGAGGGCCCGGGAGGTCGTGGCACCCGCGGAGAAGAGGGCGATGTCGAGACCGGCCGGGTCGGCGGTCTCGGCGTCCTCGACGGTGATCTCGCGGTCGCCGAAGGGCAGCACGGTCCCGGCCGAGCGGGAGGAGGCGAAGAAGCGGACCTGGTCGGCCGGGAAGTCGCGCTCGAGCAGGATCTGGCGCATCGCGACGCCCACCTGGCCAGTGGCGCCGACGACGCCGATGTTCACCTTCCCGGTCATCGTCCGGTCCCCCCGTAGACCACGGCCTCGACCTCGTCGGCATCGAGGTCGAACGCCGAGTGCGTGGCGCGTACGGCGTCGTCGACCGAGCTCTCGTCCACGACGACCGAGATCCGGATCTCCGAGGTGGAGATCATCCCGATGTTGACCCCCGCGGAGGCCAGGGCGGCGAAGAACTTCGAGGTGATGCCCGGGTGCGAGCGCATGCCCGCGCCAATCAGCGAGACCTTGCCGATCTTGTCGTCGTAGAGGAGCTTGTCGTAGCCGACCTCGGCCTGGATCCGGGCCAGCGCGGTCATCGCGACCTGGCCGTCGGTGCGCGGCAGGGTGAAGGAGATGTCGGTGAGGCTCGTCGCGGCCGCGGAGACGTTCTGCACGATCATGTCGAGGTTGATCTGCGCCTCGGCCAGCGCCTCGAAGATCCGTGCTGCCTCGCCGACCTTGTCGGGGACGCCGACGACGGTGATCTTGGCCTCGCTGCGGTCGTGGGCCACGCCGGCGATGATGGGCTGTTCCATGGTGTCTTCCTCGCTGGGTCCGCTGAGCTGGGGGTCGCTGACGACCCAGGTGCCTTCGAGCTGGCTGAACGACGAACGGACGTGGATCGGGATGCCGTAGCGGCGTCCGTACTCCACGCACCGCAGGTGCAGGATCTTGGCGCCGCACGCGGCGAGCTCGAGCATCTCCTCGTAGGAGACCTTGCTGAGCTTGCGGGCGCTCGGCACGATGCGCGGGTCGGCGGTGAAGACGCCGTCGACGTCGGTGTAGATCTCGCACACGTCGGCCTCGAGCGCCGCCGCCAGTGCGACGGCCGTCGTGTCGGTGCCGCCGCGGCCGAGCGTGGTGATCTCCTTGGTGTCCGCGGAGACGCCCTGGAAGCCGGCGACGATGACGATGTGACCCTCGCCGATGGCCTGCGTGATCCGACCCGGCGTCACGTCGATGATCTTGGCCTTGCCGTGCACCGAGTCGGTGATCACCCCGGCCTGCGAGCCGGTGAACGAGCGGGCGGTGTAGCCGAGGTCGCTGATCGCCATCGCGACCAGCGCCATCGAGATCCGCTCGCCGGCAGTCAGCAGCATGTCCATCTCGCGCGCCGGCGGCAGCGGCGAGACGCCGTTGGCCAGGTCGAGCAGGTCGTCCGTCGTGTCGCCCATGGCGGACACGGCGACGACGACGTCGTGCCCGGCCTTCTTGATGTCCACGATGCGTCGGGCGACGCGCTTGATGGCGTCGGCGTCGGCGAGCGAGGAGCCGCCGTACTTCTGCACGACAATGCCCACGATTTGGTCCTCGGGATCGGGGTGCGGCCGTCAGCGGCCGCGGTGCTCTGGCGTGCCTGCCGGCGCCGTTGCCGCCAGGCCACCGACGATTCTACGGGCGGACGGCAGGTGCCTCGCCGAGAATCTCATCGGCGACGGCCACCGCGTCGGCGTCGGCCTCGAAGTCGGTGTCGAAACGGTCGTGGGCGACGACGGTCAGCAGCGCGTTGAGCGCCGCGCCCGCGAGGTTGCCCCAGTTGTTGACGTAGGAGAACTGCCACCACCACAGCGCCTCGTCGACGTCGCCTGCACGGTAGTGGCGCAGGCCGTTCTCGAGGTCGATGGCGATCGAGGCGAGGTCGTCGGAGAGCCGGCTCTCGACGAGCTCGGGGATGTAGGGGTCGAAGACGAACGTGTAGGCGTCGACGCCCTCGAGCATCTCGGCCAGGCGCAGCCGCAGCTCGTCGATGTCGGCCTCCGGGCCGACGTCGGGCTGGAACTCCTCGCGCGGGGCGAAGTCGGTCTGCGCCCCCAGCCGGGCGCCGGCGAGCAGCACCTGGCTGATCTCGAGCAGGAGCAGCGAGACCGCTTGCGCGCCGTTGCCTTCGCGCGCGATCGCGCGCAGGGCGAGCAGGAAGCTCGTCACCGAGTCGGCGATCTGCTCCTCGAACCTGATCTTGTCGGCGTCCGTCACTGCATCGACCTCATTCTGATATGTGCGCATCCGGAAGTCACTGGGCTGCTCTCCTTCCGGCGAATGCGCGGCCGAGCGTGACCTCGTCGGCGTACTCGAGGTCTCCACCCACCGGCAGTCCACTCGCCAAGCGGGTCACGCGCAACCCCATGGGCAGGAGAAGGCGCGTGAGATAGGTCGCGGTGGCCTCGCCCTCGAGGTTGGGGTCGGTGGCGAGGATGACCTCGGTGACCGTCCCGTCGGCGAGGCGCGGCATGAGCTCCTTGACGTGGAGCTGGTCGGGTCCGATGCCGTCGATGGGCGAGATCGCGCCGCCGAGGACGTGGTAGCGGCCGCGGAACTCGCGGGTGCGCTCGATCGCCACGACGTCCTTGTACTCCTCGACGACGCACAGCACGCTCGGGTCGCGCCGCTCGTCACGGCAGATCCGGCACCGGTCGTCCTCGCTGACGTTGAAGCAGGTGGAGCAGAACTTCACCTTGGCCTTGACCTCGATCAGCACGTCGGCGAGGCGACGTACGTCGGTGGGCTCGGCCTGCAGCAGGTGGAAGGCGATCCGCTGCGCGCTCTTGGGGCCCACGCCAGGGAGCCGGCCGAGCTCGTCGATGAGGTCCTGGACGACACCCTCGTACAAGTGGGTTCGCCTCAGCCCAGGCTCGGGGGCGGGAAGCCGAGACCGCCGCCGGCACCGCCGCCGAGACCGTCGGTCAACGGACCGAGCGACTCGCCGGCCAGGGCCTCGGACTTGGCACGGGCGTCGCGGTAGGCGGCGACGATGAGGTCGGAGAGGTCCGACAGGTCGTCGGGGTCGGTGCCGTCGAACTCGCCCGCGCGGATCGTGACGCCGACCAGCTCGCCGACGCCGTTGGCGGTCACGGTCACGGCACCGCCGGCGACCGTGCCGTCGACGGTCTGCTGGGCGAGGTTGGCCTGGGCCTCCTCGAGCTGCTGCTGCATCTGTTGGGCCTGCTGGAGCAGGGCGTTCATGTCGAAGCCGCCGCCACCGAGGGCGTCGAAGGGGTTCTGGGTCATCGGGTCTCCCGCGTCGTGGTGGTCATGGGTCAGTCGTTCCTGATCTCCTCGATCAGCTTCGCGCCGAGCGTCTGGCTGAGCAACGACTCGGTGTCGAGGGCCGCCGACTCGGCGTCGGGGTCGTCGGGGTCGGCGTCGTCGTCGGGCGAGCGGACCGGCGCGGCCGGCTCGGCGGGACCGCCGCCCGCGCGGGCCGCCTCGAGCGCCTCGCGCGCCGGGGCGGCGGAGACGGGTGGCGCGGCCGGAGGCACGGGCTCGGCGGTGGGCACGGCGGCCTCGCCGGTGACCCAGGCGGGCGGGCCGTCGGGGGTCTCCGGCGGCTGAGGGGCCGACGCGGGGGCGGGCGAGGAGTGGGAGTCGGTGGCCGCCTGGCGTACGACGGGGGCCTCGGCAGCGGCGCCGGAGGGGTCGACGATCGACTCCACACGCCAGTCCATGCCGACGACGTCGATCGCCGCCTGGCGCAGGATCTCGTCGCAGCCGCCGTTGACGAAGGAGTCTCGCGCGCCTGAGTTGGCGAAGCCGACCGTCAGGCGGGCTCCGTCGACGTCGACCACGTGCGCGTGCTGGGAGAGCACCATCCAGGCGAGGCGGCGGCGGTTCTTGGTCTGCTCGAGGATGTCGGGCCACAGGCGGCGTACGTCGACGAGGCTCAGACCGCCCCGGGGGCCGGCGGGCTGCTCGGCGACCGGCGCGTCCGGGCCTGCGGCGGCCGCGGCCGGAGCCGGCTCGGCGACGGCGGGCGACGGCTGGTGTGCGGGTGGGCCGGTCGGCATCGGCGGCGGGGGCGGGGGCGGGGGACCGTCCTGCGCCCGGGCAGGAGCGGCGGCGGGGACCGTCGGCATCGGCGGTGGCGGTGCCGGCTCGTCGCGCACCGGCGTGGGCGCGGGGGCCGCGGCCTCGACAGCCGTCGGCGGCGTCTGTGGCGCGGCCGCCGGAGGGGCTGCCTGCGGCGGGGCTGCCTGCGGTGCGGCCGCCTGCGGCGCGGCGGTGACCTCCATCCGGCGCTCGAGTCGCTCGAGGCGGGCCATCACGCCGTCGGAGGTGTGGTCGGCACCCGGCAGCAGGACCCGCGCACACAGCAGCTCGAGGAGCAGCCTCGGCGCCGTGGCGCCGCGCATCTCGGTGAGCCCGGCGGCCACGATGTCGGCGGCGCGACTCAGCTCGATCGCGCCGAAGCGGGCGGCCTGCGCCACCAGCCGCTCGCCGGCGTCCTCGGAGACGTCGATGAGACCGGTCGCGGGCGCGTCGGGGACGGCGGTGACGATGACGAGGTCACGCAGCCGGCGCAGCAGGTCCTCGGTGAAGCGGCGCGGGTCCTGGCCGGTCTCGACGACCTTGTCGACGACCGAGAAGACCGCGGCCCCGTCGCGGGAGGCGAACGCCTCGATCACCTCGTCTAGGAGCGAGTCGGGCGTGAAGCCGAGCAGGTCGCTCGCCAGCTTGTGGGTCACACCGGCCGCACCGGCACCACCGAGGAGCTGGTCGAGCACGGAGAGGGTGTCGCGGGCAGAGCCGGCTCCGGCGCGCACCACGAGCGGCAGCGCGGCCGACTCGATCGCCACCCCCTCCTCGCCGGCGAGCTGGGTGAGGTAGTCGCTGAGAAGGCGTGGCGGGATGAGCCGGAACGGGTAGTGGTGGGTGCGCGAGCGGATCGTCGGCAGCACCTTGTCGGGCTCGGTCGTGGCGAAGATGAACCGCAGGTGCGGCGGGGGCTCCTCGACCAGCTTGAGCAGGGCGTTGAAGCCCTGCGTGGTGACCATGTGGGCCTCGTCGATGATGTAGACCTTGTAGCGGTCGCGCACCGGGGCGAAGAACGCCTTCTCGCGCAGGTCGCGCGCGTCGTCGACGCCGCCGTGCGAGGCCGCGTCGATCTCGATGACGTCGATCGAGCCGGGCCCGCCGCGGGCGAGGTCGCGGCAGCTGTCGCACTCGCCGCACGGGTCGGAGATCGGCGCCTGCGCACAGTTGAGCGCGCGGGCGAGGATGCGAGCCGAGGTGGTCTTGCCGCAGCCACGGGGCCCGGAGAACAGGTAGGCGTGGTTGACCCGGTTGGCCGCCAGCGCGGCTCGCAGCGGCTCGGTCACGTGGTCCTGCCCGATGACCTCCTGGAAGGTCTCGGGCCGGTAGCGGCGATAGAGCGCGAGCGGTGACTCCACGTCGTGAACCCTAACCGTGCCCACCCACAGCGACCACCGCGCAGGGTCCGGACATGAAAAGGCCCCCCACGCACCCGTCAGAGCTCACTGACCCTTGCTGCCTTCCGGCCCTGGGGGAGTTGGGCGAGGTGACGCCGCGTGGGGGGTTGCTGGGAGTCTAGGCGAGCCCGCGACGGCCGCCCAAACCCGGGGCAGGCCCAGAGGCCGGCACGCGATTTCACCGCCCGCCGGACCGACCGGTACTCTCCTCGGCGGAGGTATCGCCTAGTGGCCTATGGCGCTCGCTTGGAAAGCGGGTTGGGTTAATAGCCCTCGGGGGTTCGAATCCCCCTACCTCCGCCGCTGACGAAGGCCCCGCACCAACAGGTGCGGGGCCTTCGGCGTACGTACGGCGCTCAGACCAGCTGGGCGGTCTGCAGCTCGATCGTCGGGTGCACCGTCACGTCCAGGCTCGAGGGCTTCGCACCGTCGCGGACGAGCAGGTCGCCGATGGCGGCGATCATCGCGCCGTTGTCGGTGCACAAGCTGAGTCGCGGCACGCGCAGCTCGATGCCGGCCGCGTCGCAGCGCTCCTGCGCCAGCGAGCGCACCCGGCTGTTGGCCGCCACCCCGCCGACGATGACGAGCGTGTCGACGCCTTGGTCCTGGCAGGCCAGCAGGGCCTTGCGGGTCAGCACGTCGGCGACGGCCTCCTGGAAGCTCGCCGCCGTGTCGGCGACGTCGAGGTCCGGGGTGCGCTCGACGTAGCGCGCGACCGCGGTCTTGAGGCCGGAGAACGAGAACCCGAGCCGGGAGTCGTTGCGCCCGGTCAGCGGACGCGGGAAGCGTACGGCCGTCGGGTCGCCGCCCGCCGCGACCCGGTCGATCACCGGACCGCCCGGGTAGGGCAGTCCCAGCAGTCGCGCCACCTTGTCGAAGGCCTCCCCCGCGGCGTCGTCGAGGGTGTCGGACAGGTGCTCGATGGGCGTACGGGTCAGGTCGCGCACGTGCAGCAGCGAGGTGTGGCCGCCGGACACGATCAGGCCGACGCTGCGCGCGGGGAGCGGGCCGTGGTCGAGCGTGTCCGCGGCGGCGTGGCCGGCGAGGTGGTGGACGCCGTAGAGCGGGAGCCCCGTCGCGGCGGCGATCGCCTTGGCCGCGGCCACGCCGACGTGCAGCGCCGTGGCCAGCCCGGGGCCGGTGGTGACGGCGATGGCCCCGACGTCGTCGAGGGTCAGGCCGGCGTCGTCGAGCGCGGCCTGGATGGTGGGCACGATGGCGTAGACGTGGGCGCGGGCCGCGATCTCGGGCACCACGCCCCCGAAGCGCACGTGCTCCTCCATGCTCGAGGCCAGCGCCTGGCCGAGCAGGACGCCGTCACGGACCAGGCCGACGCCGGTCTCGTCGCACGACGTCTCGATTCCGAGGACGATGGTCATGGCGTCAGCGCAACCTCGCCTTGAGCCCGTAGCGCCACTCCTCGGAGATCAGCAGGCTGCCCTCGTCGAGGCGGCGCTCGACCGCGTCGACGAGCATGGCCGAGGCCTTCTCGGGATAGACGCGCTCCCACGACAGCTCCGCGCGGTGCTCGAAGACGTGGTGGATGACGCTGGTCATCAGGTCCTTGTCGACCGGCGGGGCGAGGAAGTTGCTGCCGGCGAGGAAGGTCTCCGACCGGTCGGAGCCGAAGCGCAGCGTCACGCACGGCACCTCCAGCACGTTGGCCTCCTCCACGATGCTGCCGGAGTCGGTCACGATCACCGCGCACATCGACATCGCGGCGACCACGTCGAGATAGCTGTCCCACACGGGCGTCGAGATCAGCGCGTCGCCGTACCTGGCCTCGAGGTCCTCGAGCCACTGCCGGCGCCCGAAGTTGTCGATGGCCGACTCGGTGCCGAGCAGGCGGATGAACAGCACGTGGTGGCCCTGCTCGAGCAGCGACTCCATCGCGTCCATGAGCAGGTTGAACCGCTCGCGGTTGGTCGTGTTCTCGCGGCGGTGCACGCAGAAGCGGAGGAAGGAGCCGTCGCCCATCTGCGGGAACTTCTCGAGCACCTGGTTCTTGTCGCTGCCGGCGATCGCCTGCTCGAGCGCGTCGACGACGGAGTTGCCGACGACGTCGATCGCCGCGGGGGCGAACCCCTCGTCGAGGAGGAACTCGCGGTTGAGCTCGACCGGCGCGGCGTGCAGGTCGGCCCCGGCGTCGGCGACGCGCGTGTTGAACTGCTCGGGGGACGGCTCGCGGCTGCCCTTCGACCAGCTGGCCCGGTCGATCGACTGGTCGCGGAACGAGGCCCAGTCGAGGTCGGCGCCCTGCTCGATCCACCCGCGCAGGACCTCGGGGCGCGGCGAGAGCGTACGCAGGCCGGCCTCGACGTGCACGAGCGCCTGGCGCTCGCCGAAGGTGGCCAGCGCACCGGCCATGGCAGTGGTGGTGTCGCCGTGGACGTAGGTGATGGGGAAGCCGCCCCGCTCGGCGAATCCGCGCAGGTACTGGGCGAGCTTGGCGGTGATGCCGGACACGAGGTCGTTCACCCCGCCGCGCACCTCGAGGTTGATGTCCTCCTGCACGCCGAACTCGTCGAGCATCGACTGCGACAGGTTGTGGTCGTAGTGCTGGCCGGTGTGGCACAGCACCACGTCGTGACCGCGCTCGCGCAGCTCGTGGTAGATCGGCGCCTGCTTGATGATGTCGGGCTTGGTGCCGACGACGACGATGTGCTGGCTGTTCTCGTGGGACATGGGTTCCTTCGACGGGAGGCCTGGGGAGGAGGCCGGGGAGGTGGTGCGTTGTTCAGAGGAGATCTTCGCGCGTGCTGGCCGCCAGGAGCGAACGGAGGCGGTCCAGGGTGCCGGTGTCCAGCGCCTTCTCCTTGTCCAGCACGTAGACCGCGTCCTCGTGCGTGACGATGATCAGGCCGCGCGCGCCGAGGGTGACCACCGGCCGCCCGTCCATGCTGGCGACGAGGGTGTCCTCGGCGTCGAGCTGGAGCGCCGGGCCGATGGAGGTCACCCGCTGGTCGTGCAGCACCCGCTCCAGCCGGGTCCAGGTGCCCACGTCGGTCCACCCGAGCTGCCGCGGCACGACCAGGCACTCCATCCCCGCCCACATCAGCGGGTAGATCTCGTGGCCGCCGATGGTGGCGCCCCGGTAGCCCTGGTCGGACGTGTGGCCGCGCGCGAAGCGCTCGATCGAGTCGAAGATCAGCGGCAGCGCCGTCCGGTAGGCGTCGCACGCCCGACCCACCCGTACGCCGTAGCAGGCGGTGTTCCAGTAGAGGGAGCCGGTGTCGCTGAGCTCCTCGACCGTCTCGAGGTCGGGCTTCTCGTGGAAGGACTCGATGACCTCCACGGCGCCGTCGCCGCCCTTGGTGTGGATGTAGCCCAGGCTCGGGTCGTAGCGGGTGGGCTCGGCGCCCAGGACGACCATCGACTCGGGCGACTCCTCGAGCTGGGCGAGCATGTCGCGGGAGGCGGCGTTGAACGCCTCCTCCTCGTTGATGAGGTGGTCGGACGGAGCGATCAGCGCGGGCACGTTGCCGTAGCGGTGCGACAGGGTCGCGATGCTGAGCGCGAACGCCGTCGCGGGACCGGCGGGGTCCTCCTCGAGGATCAGGTTGTCGGCGGGAACCGGACCGAGGTTGGCGCGCGCCGCGTCGGCGAAGCGGGCCCGGGTGGAGACGTGGATCCGGCTCGGGTCGACGATCTCGCTCAGCCGCTCGATCGTCCCGGTGAGGAGCGGCCGGTCGCGGACCACGGGCTGGAACTGCTTGGGCGCGCGGTCACGGCTGATCGGCCACAGCCGTGATCCCTGGCCACCGGCCAGGATGACGGCGATCGGCTCGTCCGGGGTGTCGGTCATGTCTCGATTCCACCACGCCGTGCCCACCGGCGTCGGGGCAACGGGCTCACGTACGCCGCAGCAGCGGGCGCAGCATCACGGCCAGCGCCAGCAGCGACCCGGCGACGAGCCCGGCCCACAGCAGGATCGCGCGGGGCGTGGTGAACAGGTCGACCTGCTCAGGGGCCGGCGGAGCCTGGGTGTCGGACCGGGTCTCCCGCACGGTGGCCTCGACCCGGCCCTGTCGACCGGGCTCGATCAGGCGGGTGAGCGCGTCGTGGGCCTGGACCACGCCCGCGCCGTTCCACGGGTTGACGACGACGTCCTCCCCCTTGCGTGGCACACCGGCCCCCTCGGTGGTCGCCTGGAGACGGGCGACGAGCTGGGCCGGGGTCTCGCGCGGGAAGCGCTGGCGCAGCAGCGCCACGATGCCGCTGACCTCGGCGGCGGCCCAGGAGGTGGCCACCTGCTCGACCACGCACACCTGCTCCGTGGCGTTGACGGAGATCGCGCCGAGCGTCGGCGCCGCGACGTCGGTGTCCGCGTTGGGCAGGACGTAGGTGCTGGGGTTCTCGTCGCCGGGCGGCGCCGCGCTGACGGCGAGCACGCCCGGGTAGTCGGCCGGGTAGACGTCGGCGTCGCTGTCGGGCGTGCCCTTGAACCCGGCGTCGTCGGTGTCGGTGTCGGCGTTGCCGGCGGCTGCCACGACCACGAGGTCCAGCGCGACCAGCCGGGCGACCGCGGCCTCGAGCCTCGGGTCCGACTGGGGCACCGCGAGGGAGATGTTGACGACGTCGAACTGCTGCTGGGGCTGGGCGTCGATGACGGCCTCGATCCCGGCGACGATGCCGGCGGACGTCACCGGCCGCTCGCCCTGGGCGGTGTCGGCGTCGTCGGCGTCGTAGACCTTGACGTCGAAGACCTCAGCATCGGGGGCGACGCCCCGCGGTCCGGCGATCAGACCGGCGACGATCGTGCCGTGCCCGGAGAGGAAGGCGTTGGCGACACCGGGGATCGCGACCCCTCCGACGCGGGCGAGGCCCTCCATCGGCACCACGCCACTGTCGATGACCGCGACCTTCACGCCGCGACCCGACGCGAGCTCCTGCGCCTGCTCGACGTGCATCCGGTCGAGGGCGAGGTTGTCCTCGGTGTGGGTGTCGGCGAGCCGCTCCGAGCCCGGGACCTCGCCGGGGAGGCACGGCGCGGGGTGGTCGGCCGTGGCCGGTCCGGCCCACACGGGGACCGCGGAGGCGGCCAGCACGCCGGCCGCGACCGTCGTACGCAGCAGCGAGCGAGCCATCAGCCGGCGTCCGCCGTCGAGTCCTCCGGCGGCGGCGCGTCCGCCGGCACGCGTCGCGCCGCGTTGGTGGACAGCGGCACTCCCTGCTCGAAGAACTCCAGCCACGAGCTCGGCACCAGCGGCGGCTCGACGTCGGCGTAGCCGATGTAGTCCGGCACCTCGGGACCGATCAGCTCGTACTTGGCACCCTTGGTGTCGATGACGAACGGCATGCCGGCGTCGGCCGCCACGCCCGATCCGGAGAGCACGTACGCCCCGGCGCTCGGCTCCACCTCGACGGCGTGACGTCCCTGCCGGACCTCGGCCGGGTCGGCCGCACCGGTGGGGTTGGTCGCCAGGCTGAAGGACGCGGTCGACCGGGCGTCGGGGTGCAGCTCGGCGCACAGCGCGCCGTTGGCGATCGCCTGCGGGACGCTGTCCGGCCACTCAGCGGGGGTCTTGGGGTCGGCGAACGACGCCGCGAGGTCCTCGGGGACCTCCCGGGCTGCCTCGCCGACCACGCCGTAGACCATCGCGTCGAAGTCGCTGAGCCGCTCCGGCTTCTCGTCGCCGAGCAGGTAGTGGGCACCGGTGTCGGAGAGCAGGAGGTCGCCGATGCGGAAGCGCGTGAGGTCGGTGCCCGTGCTGCCGTAGGGGACCCGTTCGCCGCGTCGGGTGACCCCGAAGGAGTCGCGCTCCAGCTCGTCGCCGAGCGGGAAGAGGTTGAGCCACGCCTCGTCGACCTCGGTCGCGGAGGCACCGAAGCCGAGCCGGTTGCCCAGCGTCGAGGCCTGTGTCTCGTCGGCCGGCATGGGGAAGCGGTAGGCGGTGCCCTGCTCGTTGCCGACGGCGGGCGCGGTGGCGATCAGCCACTGGGCGCCGTCGCTCTGGACGAGGAAGGCAGACTCGACCAGGTCCTCGACGGTCGGCGTCTGCTGGACGGCCAGCTTGATGCCGACGCCGGCGCCGGTGCACGCGGTCCAGCCGTCGTCGACCAGCTCGTCCGCGGCGGGCAGGCCGGCCGGCGCGGCGTCGATGCCGAGGTCCGGGCCGAGCTGCACGGTGCGGATGTACTTGTCGCGCACGGTGTAGGGGGTCAGCTCGTCCTCGCCGAGCAGGAGCTGGGCCGAGACGTAGTTGGGGACCCGCTGGAGCATCGGGTCGTCACCGGCGCGCAGCACGACGTACTGCTCGCCGGTGTCCTTGGAGATGACGAAGCTGCCCGTGTCGAGCCACTGCGCGGGCGGACGACCGAGCAGGAAGCCGGCGATCGCCGCTCCGGCCAGGAGCAGCACCGACAGGGCGACGCCGCCGATCAGCACCCGACCGGGCCGTACGGGCTCGACCTCGCGGCCGCCCGGGGCGCCCGAGACGAACGCGGTGACCAGGCGGCGGCGGCTGAAGGCGTGGGCCTCGACGAGGTCCTTCTTGGTCGCCATGTCTCCTCAGCCCGCCTCAGCCCGCCACCGCGGAGACGAAGCCGGCCGCCAGCACCATCAGCGGCAGCAGCGCGAGGAGCGTCACCGTCTCGACGATGTCGCCCATCCGGCCGCGGCGTACGGACGCGGACGCCGGCACGAGGGTCAGGGAGAGCAGCACGGCGCCGATGCCGGCCAGCCCGATCGCGGCACCCGCGCGCCAGCCGTCGTGGATGAGGAGCATCGAGAGGGCGACCGAGACCAGGCCGAGGATGCCCGAGACCAGGCCCGCGAGCACCTCGGCGCCGGTGCGGTACTGGCGGGTGCGGAACATGACGGCCAAGCAGCACACGGCGGCAAGGACCGTGCCGTAGACGCCGCGGCCGACAGCGAAGGGCGCGAACAGGACGAGGAGGGTGCCGACGGTGGCCGAGACCGCGAGCAGGATCTCGTGGCCCGTGCGGGCGTCGCCGGCCACCTCCTCGGGATCGATCTCGTCGGGGTCGGCGGTGATGTCGTGCAGCGAGTAGAGCTGGTCGACGTTGGTGCCGGTGACCCCGAGCGCGAGCCACGGGAAGATGCTGCCGGCCAGCACCACGAGGGTCAGGAGCACCGTGAAGACGGTGTCGGGCTCGAGCGACGCCACCCGGATCAGGACCGAGCTGGCGACCAGGACCGCGCCCACGACGATGGCGGGGATGACCAGCGGCCGGCCGTCCTGGAGGCCCACCACGGCGACCAGGCCGACCGCGAGGATGCCGATGCCGGCGAAGAGCAGCGGGTCGGTGAAGAACGCGTCGTCCAGCGGCCAGCTCCACTCCGGCAGCTCGCCCGGGGCCAGCAGCAGGCCCGCGACGCCGGCGTAGAGGGCGGCCAGCAGCGAGACGACCACGCCGGCCTCGGGCTCGCGCTGGGCGCGGGCGAGCACGATGCCACCGACGACCAGCAGCGCCGCGATCACGGAGGCGGCCACGCCGCCGAGCAGGCTCTCGCCCCGGAGCAGGAGGGCCAGGGCGCCGAGGCCCAGCAGGATGCTGCCGGCACCGAGCGCCGTACGCCGCCCGGCCGCGGCCTCCCACGGCTTGAGCTCGTTCTCGACGACGTCGGCCATCGCCTCGACCACGTCGTCGTAGACCCGGGGCGCCTTGTCGTCGACGCCGGCGGTGACGGTGAGCAGGCCGCCGTCCTCGATGCCCTGCATCGTCAGGCCCGCGTCGTTGGCCAGGATGCGGCCCTCCTGCGTCACCAGGCGGTAGCCGCCGTAGACGGTGGAGGCGTCGAGCAGTCCGACCGATCGGGCGAGCTCGGGGACGAGCTCGGCGACCGGGATCGAGCCCGGCAGCACCAGATCGACGCGGCGCGACCCCGAGGCGATGGTCACCCGGACCAGGCCCGAGGCGACCGAGGACCCCTGACTCATTGGTGTTTCCCCCTGTGTGTGGTGCACCTGCGCCCGCCCGAGGGGCCGGGGCACTGAACGGGGAGCAGCCTAGGCGAAAGCGGCTCCCGGGACGCCGCGAGGCCGATCATCCCCGGAGGGACGACCGGCCTCGAGCGATCGCGCGTGTGGCTCAGAAGCGGTTGGCACCGCGAGCGTCGGCGGCCTTGTACTCGGCGTTGGACGCGTCGACACCCTGGCTGGCCTGCTGGAGCAGGAGGGTCATCTCCTGCATGGCCTGGTCCCACTTGGCCTTGGCCTGGTCGTACGCCATCTTGGCGTTACCGTTCCAGTCCGACTTGAGGGGGTTGAGGTCGTTCTCGAGCTGGTCGAGGCGGGCCTCGATCTCCTTGGCGGCCTTCATCACGTCGGCGGCACCGGCGTCGAGGCTGCCGTGCTGGACCTTGATTCCGTCGAAAGTCATGTCTCGATCTCCTAGATCTCAGATGTCGGGTGCCGGCGTCAGCCGAGACGGCCCTGGAGGTTGGCGTGGGTGGCGGACTGGGCCTCGTCGGTCGAGACGTTGTCGCGCTCGGTCTCCTTCATCGAGGCCGCGAGCTGGTCGAGGGCCTTGAGGATGGTCTCCTGCTTCTGGTCCCAGGCGATCATCAGGTTGTTGAACGCGGTGGCACCCTGGCCGCCCCATCCACCCATCATCGTCTGGATGTTGCCGGAGAGGACGCCGCACTTGTTCTTGACGTCGCCGCGGGCCTGGTCGACGAAGTCGGCGCCCTTGGAGAGGGCCTTCTCTGTCTGGCCGTACATCTCGCTCATGGAAAGATCCTTCTCCCTCGGCGGCCGAACCGACCGAGATTCTCGTGTGTTGGTGATCCACTGGACTGGACTGTGGTCCGGTGCTCGGGGAGACGTCCCGGCCCCCCGCGCTGACGGGCATCTACCCGACGAAATCGGGGCTAAACATCACGACGTCATTTCCCACAGGCGGCGGAAGACGCCGGCCGCGACGACCGCGGCGGCGAAGGCGAAGCTGCCGCACAGCGACTCCGCGACCTCGGCCCGGCGCGACCACCACACCGAGCGCCAGCCACGGCCGGTCGCGACGGCCGCGACCAGCGCGATGACGCCCAGGGCGACGACGACGTAGAAGAAGGTGTCGACGTGCCCGGCGGCCGGCCCGGCGACGAGGTGGATCGCGAGCGCCGACAGTGCGCCGAGCCCGGCCAGCCGCAGCAGCGCGCGCGCCGCCGCGTGCCGGTAGGAGCGGGCCGCGAGCAGCAGCGAGCAGCCCGCGAAGAACACCAGGCAGCGGGCGCCGATGCGGTCGAGGTCGATGCTCGCGCTGTGCAGCAGGAGCGGGCTGGCGACGACCACGGTCACCAGGATCGCGGCGGCCGCGGCCGTGACGATGCGGGAGGCCCGGCGTACGAGGCGCTCCATCGCGGCGGCGGAGACGACGATGCGACCCCGCCGTCCCGAGCGCTGGCTGTCGCGGGCCGACCACGCCGTGACGGCGAGACGGTCGAGGTCGAGCAGCGCGTCGTCGGGCACGTCGACGGCGAGCGAGGGCGCGAAGCGCGCCGCCATCATCGAGCCGAGGACGAGCAGCGTCCAGGCGACGCGGGCGTCCCAGCCGAGCATGGCCGGCAGCGCGCAGCAGGCGAAGACGGTGAGGCCGCTGACGATCCACACCGTGCTGACCTCGTCGCCGGCCACGGCGAGGGCGCGACCGATGCCGGCGACCACGGCCGCGGACATGCCGGCCGCGCCGAGGATCGCGGGGAGCAGGTGGACGCCGGGCTCGTAGAGCGCGGCGAAGGCGGCGGCCGCGGCGAAGGCGGGCGCAGCGGCCGCGCGCTGGCGCGCGTGGCGACCGACGGGGAGCGCACCCACGAGGGCGCAGGCGAGCAGCAGACCGACCGCGACGGTGCGTACGGTCTCCTCGTCCGAGCGCGCGGCGTACCAGCCGGCGAGGGCGGCGACGAGGGCGGCGACCGTGGCGATCAACGACGCCAGCTCGGGGGACTCGGGCGCGTTCTTGGCGGCCTCGAGCAGCGTCACCCTGCGCGGACGGTGCACTCCGGTCGTCGCGACCAGCACGTCACCGGCCTGCACGCCAGCCTCCCCCAGCGGGACCGCGGCGTTGAGCCGCTCCCCGAGGGCGGTCTGCAGCAGCGGGATGCCGCTCACCTCCCCCGTCTCGGCGGCCTGCCTGGCGTACTCGCGCGCCACGTCGACCGGGGTCGCACCGGTGGGCACGACGAGGTCGAGCACCCCGGCAGGACCGTGGATGCTCAGTGGGATGGTCGCCCCAGCAGCGCTGGACATCGCGACGTCCGACACGGATTCCCCCTTCGCGTGCATCGGGCGGGCGCTTCTGCACGCACGATAGTCGCGGCGCCGCAGGAGCACACCTATCATCGTCGCGACTTGATCGGGTGAGGCGACGGGGGATGCGTGAGCACGACACTGCGGGGCGGACAGCGGCTCGACGAGCCGGAGATGCCGGGCGGCCAGATCGTCCTGCAGCCACCGCCGGAGCTCCAGGAGGGCGAGGGCGCCGGCGGCGTGCTGATGAACGCCATCCCGATGCTGGGCAGCCTCGGCTCGATCGTGCTCGTCGCGACGATGGGCGGCGCCAACCGCAGCCGCAGCTTCCTCGCGGCCGGCATGTTCCTCTTCGCCACGCTCGGCTTCATCATCGTGCAGATCGACCGCCAGCGTAAGCAGCGTGCGCAGCAGGTCACCGGCTCGCGGACCGAGTACCTCCGCTACCTCAGCAACATCCGCAAGGTCGCCCGTGAGGCCGCCGACCAGCAGCGTCGCGCGCTCAACTGGCACCATCCCGAGCCGTCCGCCCTGCCCTCGCTGGCCGAGGACCGTACGCGGCTGTGGGAGCACACCGCCTCGGACGACAACTTCCTGCACGTGCGCTACGGCCTGTGCTCGCAGCCCCTGTCGCTCGAGCTGGTACCGCCGGAGAGCGCGCCGGTCGACCAGGTCGACCCCGCCGCGGCGTCGGCCCTGCACCGGCTGCTGGTCGTGCACCGCCTGCAGCCCAACCTGCCGGCGTCGATCGACCTGCGCGCCTTCGACCGGATCGAGCTGTGCGGCGGCGCCGAGGAGGTCCGCTCGACGGCCCGCGCGATGATCTGCTCGGCGACGGCCTTCCAGAACCCCGACCAACTCATCGTCGCCGTGCTCAGCTCCGAGCAGAACCTGACCCACTGGGACTGGGTGAAGTGGCTCCCCCACGCCCAGAGCACCCAGGAGGTCGACGCCGTCGGCCCGATGCGGCTCGTGTCGACGTCGCTCGACGACCTCGGCAACCTGCTCCCGCCCGACCTCAGCGACCGGCCCCGCTTCGGCGCCGACGAGCGCGCGGCGACGCCGCACATCCTGCTGGTCATCGACGGGGGCCACCTGCCTCCCGGCAACCACATCGTCCCGCCCGACGGCCTCCATGGCGTGACGCTCCTCGACCTGCCGAGCCGCTGGGACGAGCTCGAGGACTCCACGCGCCTGCGCCTGGAGTTCGCCGACGCCCCCGACGAGCTCGGCAAGCGGCCGGTGCAGGCCCTGCGGCTGCGCGGCGAGCCGATCAAGGCGCTGGCCGACCAGTGCGACATCGCCACCGCCGAGGCCTTCGCCCGTCGCATCGCCCCGCTCAAGACCGCGAGCGCCGAGTCCGCGTCCGCCGGCGGCGCCGTCGACATCACCTCGACGACCCCCGACCACATGGACCTCCTCGGCCTCGGCGACATCTTCGCCTACGACCCAGCGGCCGCCTGGCGTCCCCGGCCGGCCCGCGACCGGCTGCGCGTACCGATCGGCATCGGCGACTCCGGAGGCCTGATCCACCTCGACATCAAGGAGTCCGCCCAGCAGGGCATGGGACCCCACGGCCTGGTGATCGGCGCGACCGGCTCCGGAAAGTCGGAGTTCCTCCGCACGCTGGTGCTGGGCCTGGTGATGACCCACTCGTCCGAGCAGCTCAACCTCGTGCTCGTCGACTTCAAGGGCGGCGCCACCTTCGCCGGCATGGCCGACATGCCGCACGTCTCCGCTGTCATCACCAACCTCGCCAACGAGCTCACCCTCGTCGACCGCATGCAGGACGCCCTGTCCGGTGAGATGACGCGCCGGCAGGAGCTGCTGCGCGACGCCGGCAACTACGCCTCGGTCCGCGACTACGAGAAGGCCCGCGCCAACGGCGAGCCGCTCGAGCCGATGCCGTCGCTGTTCATCGTCGTCGACGAGTTCTCCGAGATGCTGTCGGCCAAGCCGGAGTTCATCGACCTCTTCGTCGCCATCGGCCGCCTCGGCCGCTCGCTCGGCCTGCACCTGCTGCTCGCCTCGCAGCGCCTGGAGGAGGGTCGCCTGCGCGGCCTCGAGTCCCACCTGTCCTACCGCGTCGGCCTGCGCACCTTCTCCGCGGGCGAGTCCCGCGCGGTGCTCGGCGTCCCGGACGCCTACGAGCTCCCGGCCGTTCCTGGCCTCGGCTACCTCAAGCCCGACCAGTCCACGCTGCTGCGGTTCAAGGCGGCGTACGTCTCGGGACCGCCGTCGAGCCGCACCCGGGTCACCCGCGACGAGGGTGGCGCGATCCGCGGCATCCTGCCGTTCACCATCTCCGAGGTGCAGGCGCTCGAGACCGAGGAGGTCACCGAGGTCGCGACGCCGCAGCCGCAGCAGCAGGGCGAGCAGCCGTCGCTGCTCGACATCGCCGTCCAGCGGATGATCGGCAAGGGACCGGAGGCGCACCAGGTGTGGCTGCCGCCGCTCGACGTGCCTGACACCCTCGACGAGCTCATGCCCGACCTGGTCGAGAGCCCCGACCTCGGCCTGACCTCGCCGCAGTGGCGCAACGTGCCCGGCCTGGTCATCCCGCTCGGCACCGTCGACCGCCCGCGCGAGCAGCGCCGCGACACCATGACGCTCAACCTCACCGGCGCCGCCGGCCACGTCGCCGTCGTCGGCGGTCCGCGCTCGGGCAAGAGCACGCTCCTGCGCAGCATCGTCACGAGCATGGCGCTCGTGACGACCCCCCTGGAGTCGCAGTTCTTCGTCCTCGACTTCGGTGGCGGCACGTTCGCCCCGCTGACCCGGCTGCCGCACGTCTCCGGTGTCGCGACGCGCTCCGAGCCCGACGTGGTGCGCCGCGTGATGGCGGAGGTCGAGGGCATCGTCGACCGGCGCGAGGCCTACTTCCGCGAGAACGGCATCGACTCCATCGAGACCTACCGCTCGCGGCGTACGCAGGGGCGCGCCGACGACGGCTGGGGTGACGTCTTCCTCGTCATCGACGGCTGGAGCACGCTGCGTGCGGAGTTCGACGACCTCGAGATGGAGATCCAGCAGCTCGCCGCGCGCGGCCTCACCTTCGGCCTGCACATCGTCACCGCCTCCACCCGCTGGGCCGACTTCCGCGCCGCCATGCGCGACGTCTTCGGCTCCAAGCTCGAGCTGCGGCTCGGCGACCCGCTCGACTCCGAGGTCGACCGGAAGGTCGCCGCCCTCGTGCCGGTCGGCCGCCCGGGACGCGGCCTGGTGCCGTCGAAGCTGCACTTCCTCGGCGCGCTGCCGCGCATCGACGGCAACGGCGACCCCGACACCCTCGGCGACGGCGTCGACGACCTCATCGACCGGGTGGCGGCGGCGTGGAAGGGCCCGCAGGGCCCCAAGCTCCGCCTGCTGCCCGAGAAGGTCACCCTCGAGGCGGTCCGCGAGGACGCCGTGCGCCGGCAGGTGCCCGAGAAGCACATCCTGCTCGGCATCAACGAGAAGGAGCTCGCGCCCATCGGCCTCGACGTCGACGCCGAGCCGCACATGCTGATCTTCGGCGACGGCCAGTCGGGCAAGAGCGCCCTGCTGCGGACGTACGTCCACGAGATCATGCGCACGCGCACCCCCAAGGAGGCGCAGATCGTCCTCGTCGACTACCGCCGGTCGATGCTCGGCGAGGTGCCCGACGAGTACCTGCTCAACTACCTCACCTCCGCCACCCAGGCCACGCCGACGCTCAAGGACATCGCGAGCTATCTCGAGGGCCGCATCCCGGGTCCCGACGTGACGCCCGAGCAGCTGCGCAACCGGTCGTGGTGGACCGGGGCCGAGGTGTTCGTCGTGGTCGACGACTACGACCTGGTCGCCACGGCGCAGTCGTCCCCCGTCTCGTCGCTGCAGCCGCTGATGGCGCAGGCGCGCGACGTCGGCCTCCACGTCGTCGTGGCGCGGCGTACGGGTGGCGCGTCCCGCGCGCTCTACGAGCCCGTCATCCAGTCGCTGCGCGACCTCGCGATGCCCGGCGTGATGCTGTCCGGCCCCCGCGACGAGGGCGTCCTCATCGGCAACCTCCGCCCGCAGCCCGCACCCGAGGGTCGCGCGCGCGTCGTCACCCGCGACGGCGGCACCCAGACCGCGCAGCTGGCCTGGCTCGATCCGACGATGTGACCGCCCGCGGCGGCCCGGCCGGCGGGAGCGGGGCGTACGCGGGGCGTGGGGCTTCGCACCCGGGTTTCGTGCTTCCAGGTAGAGATCCGTACCTGTAAGCAGGGCGGTCACCGGATATCCGGGGACTCCAGCATCCCGCTCAGCGGCGGCCGCTCTTGAACATCCCCCGGGCGATCTCCCGGGCCGCGGTGCGCATGAAGTCCTTGAAGGCCGTCGACTTCACGACGGTCTCCATCATCGAGTCGGGTTCGGCCGCGGGCTTGCGCGTCGACTTCTCGGTGACGCGCGCGTTCTTCTGCTCGCGCGCCATCTCCTTGACGCGCGCGTCCTCGGCGGCCTTGCGCGCGCCCTCCTCGAGCTTCTTGGCGAGGAGCTCGCGGGCGGACTCGCGGTCGATGGCCTCGGCGTACTTCGCGGTGAGCGGGGACGCGGCGACGGCGGCCTCCATCGCGGAGGTCTCGGCGGGGTCCATCAGCGACTCGGGCGCCCGCAGCCGGGTCCACGCGACCGGCGTCGGGGCGCCGCGCTCGTTCATGACCGTGACGACGGCCTCGCCGATCCCCAGCGTGGTGATGACCTCCCCGAGGTCGTCGTACGCGCTCGTGGGGTAGGTGTTGACGGTCGCCCTCAGCGCCTTGGCGTCGTTGGGCGTGTGCGCGCGGAGCTGGTGCTGGATGCGCGAGCCGAGCTGCGCGAGCACGTCGTCGGGAACGTCGGTCGGCGACTGCGTCACGAAGAAGACGCCGACGCCCTTGGAGCGGATGAGGCGTACGGTCTGCGCGATCTGGTCGAGGAAGGCGTCGGAGGCGTCGTTGAACAGCAGGTGCGCCTCGTCGAAGAAGAAGACCAGCTTGGGCTTGTCGAGGTCGCCCTCCTCCGGCAGGTCGTGGAACAGGTCCGCGAGCAGCCACATGAGGAAGGTCGAGAAGAGCGCGGGCCGGTCCTGGAGGTTGGGGAGCTCGAGGAGGCTGACGATGCCGCGACCGTCCTCGGTGGTGCGCAGGAACTCCTTGGTCTCGAACTCGGGCTCGCCGAAGAACACGTCGGCTCCCTGCGCCTCGAACGCCACCAGCTCGCGCAGGATCACCCCGGCCGTCTGCGGCGAGAGCCCGCCGATCGTCTTGAGCTCGGCCTTCCCGGCCTCGTCGCCGGTGAGGTACTGCAGGACGGCGCGCAGGTCGGCGAGGTCGAGCAGCGGCAGGCCCTGCTTGTCGCAGTAGTAGAAGACCAGGCCCAGCGAGGACTCCTGGGTCTCGTTGAGGCCGAGCACCTTGGCCAGGAGCGTCGGGCCGAACGCGCTCATCGTGACCCGGACGGGCACGCCGATGCCCTGGCCGCCGATCGCGTAGAACTCCGTCGGGAAGCCGGTCGGCGTCCACTCCTGCCCGACGCTGGCCGTGCGCGCCGCCAGCTTGTCGCTGGGCTCGCCGGGGACGCTGATGCCGGACAGGTCGCCCTTGATGTCGGCGGCGAAGACGGGCACACCGTTGGCGCTCAGCTGCTCGGCGAGCAGCTGGAGGGTCTTGGTCTTGCCGGTGCCGGTGGCGCCCGCGACGAGGCCGTGGCGGTTGAGCATGCCGAGCGGGATCCGGATCCGTACGTCGCCGAGGTTCTCCGCGTCGAGCATCAGGCCGCCGAGCTCGAGGGCCGGGCCCTCGAAGCGGTAGCCCGCGGCGACGGCCTCCGAGATCGGGTCGGTGGGAGCGGCGGACTCGGCAGGCGTCGACTCGGCCTTCGGCGTCTCGGTCATGTCACGAGCCTAGCCGCGAGCGACGGAGTCGCGCGGGGCGTGGCGAGGGAGGTCGAGTAGCCCCGCGACCGAGGCACGAGGTCGCGACGGGCGTATCGAGACCCGCGACCTCACCAGCACGAGGAGCGTGGCGAGGGGTCTCGCGGATGCGTCGTTATGATCACCGGCGTGATCTTCAAGCGGGTGGGCGACGGCCGGCCCTACCCCGACCACGGGCTGGACTCGCGCGGCTGGGCGGACCTGCCCCCGCGCCAGGTGCGGCTCGACGAGCTGGTGACCACCAAGGACACCCTCAGGCTCGACACCCTGCTCGACGAGGACTCCACCTTCTACGGCGACCTGTTCGCCCACGTGGTGCAGTGGCGCGGCGACCTCTACCTCGAGGACGGCCTGCACCGCGCCCTGCGCGCCGCGCTCCAGCAGCGCAGCGTGCTGCACGCGCGCGTGCACCAGGCGGGCGAGTGATGAGCGGCGCCCTCAAGTCCGCCCTCACACTCGCGGTCCTCGCCGTGCTGGTGCTCGTCGCGGCCGTGTGGGGCTGGTCCGCGCTGACGGAGCCGTTCCCCGAGGACGAGCCCGTCGCGATCTGCGAGGACGAGACCGTCACGGCCGGCTCCGAGGTGCGCCGCGACCAGGTCGTGGTCAGCGTCTTCAACGGCAGTGGCCGCAGCGGCCTCGCCGGCGCCACGAGCGCCCAGCTCGGCGAGCGCGGCTTCGTCGCGGGCGACGTCGGCGACTCCCCCCTGCCCGCGGCCACCACCCAGATCTGGTCCGCCGACCCGACGAACCCCGCGGTCCTGCTCGTCAAGCGGCAGTTCAAGAGGGCCGAGGTCGTGCAGGGGGACGCCCTGGGCCCGGGCGTCGTCGTGGTGGTCGGCGAGAAGTTCCAGGCGCTGCGCAAGAAGCAGGTCGAGTCCGTCGTCGCCAAGGCCGACGCCACCTACTGCCGGGCCACCGGCTCGGAGTGACGCCCCGCTAGTCCTTGTCGCGGCGCGACGGGTCGCCGAGCCACAGCGCGAGGCGCCCGCTCTCCGACACCTGCCGCATCCGGGCCTCGGTGGCCTCCCGCAGCTTGCGGGGCGTGACCACCACGAGGTCGTCCCCGTGGCGCAGGACCGTACGCCGCTCCGGGACGAGCACCTCGCCGGAACGGATCACCAGCGAGACCGACGCCCCCTGGGGCAGCCGCAGCTCGCCGACCTCGACGCCGTGCATCTTCGACGTCGCCGCGATCGTGACCTGGAGGAGGTCGGCGGCGACCCTGTCGAGCGGCGCGGCCTCCACGTCGAGCCCCCGCGGCTCGGAGCGTCGCGCCACCCGCAGCCGCCTCGCGACCCACGGCAGCGTGGGGCCGGTGAGCAGGGTGTAGACGACGACCATCACGAAGACGATGTCGAAGAGGTCGTCGGCACCCTCCACCCCCTCCGACAGCGGGATCGTGGCCAGCACGATCGGCACCGCGCCGCGCAGGCCCGCCCACGAGATGAAGGCGAGGTCGCGCGGGCCCATCGGCTGCACGATGCTGCTGACCAGTACCGACAGGGGACGCGCGACGAGCGTGAGGACGAGGCCGGTCACGAGCGCCTGCACGACGGTGTCGAGGTCGATCCTGCTCGGCGACAGCAGGAGCCCCAGCATCACGAACAGCCCGATCTGCGCCAGCCATGCGATGCCCTCGGCGAACGAGCGCGTCGCGACCCGGTGCGGCAGCTCGCTGTTGCCGAGGATGAGCGCGGCGACGTAGATCGCGGCGAACCCGGAGGCGTGCAGGGCTGAGGAGGCGCCGTACGCGGTGAAGGCCAGGCACAGCACCGCGAGCGGGTAGAGGCCCGAGGACGGCAGCGCGACCCGGCGCATCACCCACGCGCCGGCGAAGCCGCACGCGGCGCCGACGAGGCCGCCGGCGAGGAGCTCGAAGACGATGATGCCGGCGGTCTCGAGCAGCCCCGACTCCCCCACCGCGCCGGTGGAGATGATGCCCACCAGGACGACCGTGGGGGCGTCGTTGAGCCCGGACTCCGCCTCGAGCGCGCCGGTGAGGCGTTTGGGCAGCGGCAGGGCCCGCAGCACCGAGAACACGGCCGCGGCGTCGGTCGGCGAGCAGATCGCGCCGAGCAGGACGGCCAGCTCCCACGGCAGTCCGAGCAGGTAGTGGGCGCCGACCGCGACCACGGCGACCGAGACCGCCACGCCCACGGTCGCCAGGGACGTGCCGAGCCGGACACTGGACCTCATCTGCCGCCAGTCCGTGGTGAGGCCACCCTCGGCGAGGATCATCGCGAGGGCGCCGAACCCAAGCGCGTGGGCGAGCTGGGCGTCGTCGAACTGGATCCCGAACGGGCCGCCCTCCCCGAGCAGCACCCCGATGAAGAGGTAGAACAGCAGCGACGGGAGCCCGACCCCTGCGGACACCCGTACGGCGAGGATCGCCGCCAGCGTCACGACCGCTCCGACCAGCACGAACACGTCGAGCTGGTGGACGTCGAACGTCATGCACACCTCGTGTCGCTCGCGGGTTCGGGACCGGTGTCGATCCTATCGGCCGCGAAGGGGTCGGACGGCGGCCTTCGTCGACGGTGGACGCCACGACCCCGGGCCGGTCGGGCGGCCGACTGGGGCACAATCAGGTCGCCGGAAGGACGTTTGGCGGGCCCGGTCACCGGGTAGGCAGCCACGGACGAAAGGGTGTGATCGATGTACGGCGACACCGCCGCGGGGCGCAAGCGCGTCGCGCAGCTGCGCGAGCAGGGTGGCGACATCCGCGCCCTCGCCGCCCGTCTCGTCGCGCAGGCCGAGGCCGTCCCGTGGCATGGCAAGGCGGCCGACGCCATGCGTGAGCGCATCAAGGAGCGTGCCGACCACCTCCGCGCCGCCGCCGGGCACCACGAGACCGCAGCCGACTCCCTGGCCCGCCACCTGCAGGAGGTCGACACGCTCAAGGAGGCGATCGACGTCCGCGCGCACAAGGCCGGCACGCTCGTCGAGGATGCCCGTACGCGCGCCAGCGAGGCAGCCGGCCCGGACGCGTCCCCCTCCGGGACCGACCCGACCGACGCCGCCCTGCTGGCCTTCGACCCTCCGCCCGCCGGTCACAAGGACTGGCTGACCGTCACTCTCCCGGGGCTCTGACATGGTGACCATCGACCTGACCACGCCGCCCGCGCCGCCGACCAGCTTGCTGGACGGCATGGCCCGGCGCCTGGCCCTCACCCTGCCCGAGCTGCGGCTCGTGGCCGAGCTCGCCGGCGGCGCGCCCCTGCCGTTCGACGTGCTGCCCGACGCCGACGAGGCCAGCAGCGCCGGTTCGCTGTCGGGTCGCCTCGGCCAGGGTCGCGGTGCCGTCGAGGACACCGCCTACTCCGACGCGCTCAGCACGCTGCACGACCCCGACGAGACGCTGCGGCGCCGCGGCCTCGTGACCGACGACGGCGCCGACCCGGGCGTCGTGGGCGCGGTCGGCCTGCTGGCGACGCCCCGGCTCGCGCTCGACATCGACGTCGCCGCGGGCGCGACCCAGGTGAAGGCCTGGCATCGCCAGGCCGGCAGCGCCGTCGCGAGCCTGTCCACGTGCGACGGCATCGTCTTCGAGCTCGCCTGGTTCCCCGTCGAGCAGTGGACCACCGAGCTCGCCCGCGTCACCGCCCCTCCGGAGGACCTGCCCATCGGCCCCTCCCACGTGCCGCAGGTCCTCGACGTCCCCTACGCCCTCGCCGACGCCGTCGGGGAGGCCCTGCGGTCGGGCCGCTCCGACCTCGTCCCGGTGCTGGTCGGCCAGTCGGGGGGCGCGGTCGTCGCCGACGGCGACGAGCTCGGTGACGCCGAGGCTGCCGCCGCCGTGTCGGCGGTGCACGCCGAGAGCCGCGGGCGCATGCGCATCCTCGCCGCCGAGGTCTCCGACCGCGCCACGACGTCGGTCGGCGTCGTGTCGTGGGTGCTGCTCAAGGACGGCTGGCACTCCCTGACCCCCCGCCACGACGACGTCGCCCGCGTCGCCGTCGTACGGGTGGACCCCGACGACCTGGCCACCGAGCTCGCGCCCGTGCTGGCCCAGGTCGCCCTCCGAGAGGAGCCGTCGTCATGAGCGACCTCGACATCCCCCGCACCCACGACGCCGACGCCCCGGAGGACGCATCGGCGAGCGTCGCCGCCGACAAGTACGACCAGATGCTGGCGCTGGCCGACCTCTTCGACTCCTCGGGCAACGAGATGCGCACCCGGGCCCGGCTCGGCACCGAGATCCTCGGCGACGACGACGTGGTGGACTCCGGCGAGCTGTCGAAGGCGACGTGGGGCCAGGCGGAGGAGGACATCCGCGCCGCCACCACCGGCAAGCACGGACTCCTCACCCGGTCCGTCGAGCTCGACGCGGACGCCCTCGTCGTCCGCGCGACGGTCCTGACCTACCGCTGGATCGACGAGCTCCAGGAGGCCGCCTACAAGACCCTCGGCTCCATCGCCGGTCGCGCCATCGGCTACCTCGCACCCGAGGTCGCCCTCGGCGGCGCGATCGTGAGTGCCGGCCTCATCGAGACCGACACGCTCGACCGCGACGGCGTCACCGCCTACCTCAACGAGCTCGCCGAGAACAACCCCGACCTGATGGACCACCTCTCCGGCGGCGGTGGTCTGCTCGACGGCCTGCACATGCGCTCGCTGCTCACCGCGGGCGTGCTGGCCTCCGACCAGGCCAGCCACGCCGCGCGCGGCGGCCTGCGCGCGATCGGCGTCGAGCCGTTCGGCACCGACGCCATCTCCGCCTTCCGCGACTCCGCCGGCTCCTTCGTCGAGGCCAGCCAGCCCGAGGCCGAGGTCGGCACCCACTCCGGCGCCGCGCCGCGCTCGCTGGAGGAGCTGATGGCCAACCTGCTGGCCGAGGACCGACGGATCAGCGTGCAACGGGTCGGCACCGGTCGCTACATCGCCTACCTGCCCGGCACGCTCGGCCACGAGCCCGGGCGCCTGCGTCTCGTCGGTGCCGACCCGACGACCTCGACGGACCACGTCATCCGCGCGATCGAGCAGGCCGTCACCGAGGACGACGCCCGGGTGATGCTCGTCGGCTCGGCCGCGGGGGGCACGATCGCCGCCGAGATCGCCGCGACCGCCACGTCCGACCGCTTCGTCGTCGACCAGGTCGTCACGGCCGGCGCCCCGTCGGCCCAGGTCCCGCGCATCCCCGAGGCCACCCGCGTGCTGTCGCTGGAGGACCGCTCCGACCCCGTCGCGCTGCTCGGCTCGCTGATCAACGCCCGGACCGCCAACCGGCTCACGGTCGTCTTCGACGGCGGCGAGGCGGAGGGCACGCCCCTCTACGTCGCCGGGGCGAAGGCGGCCGACACCGCGGAGCACCCCGAGCTGCGCGCCGAGATCACCCGGATGCAGGACCTCGGCTACCTGGCCGGGTGAGGCTGGACGACCTCGTGCACGAACTCGCCGAGCTGGGCGAGGTTGCGGCACTCGATCATCGGCACCACCTCGCCGTACCGGTCGGCCGCGCTGTCCCCCGTGCCCCAGTGGCGCGGGTGCTCCGGGTTGAGCCACCAGGCGTGCCGCGCGCGGCCGGCGAGGTCCGCCAGGACGGGCAGGGCGAGGTCGCTGTAGTTGGACCGCCCGTCGCCCAGCACGAGCAGGGACGACCGCGGCCCGATCGCGTCGCCGTGCTCCTCGGCGAAGCGGGTCAGCGCCCTGCCGTAGTTGGTGCGTCCCCACAGCGCCGCCTGCGAGATGCTCGCCGCCAGTGACTCCATCACCTCGACCACGTCGGCGCCGGGCCGGAAGGTGTCGCTCACCTCGACGACGTCGTCGACGAAGGTGAAGGCACGGACGCCGCTGAAGGCCTCCCGCAACGCGAACACCAGCATGAGGGTGAACTGCGCGAAGTTGGCGACCGAGCCGCTCACGTCGCACAGCACCACCAAGTCGGTGCGGTGCGGCCGCCTGGGCCTGTGGTGGGTCTCGAGGGGCACCCCGCCCGTCGCGATCGAGGCGCGGACGGTGCGGCGTACGTCGAGGGGTCCGCGTCGCCGCGCGTGCTGCTCCTTGGTGAGCCGGGCCGCGAGCCGGCGAGCGAGGGGATAGATCTCGCGCCGCATCTCCTCGAGGTCGCTGCGCCGGGCCGCGGTGAAGTCGAGGCGGTCGATGGTCGGGCGGACCGTCACGCCGGCCACGTGCTCGGGGCCCTTCTCCTCCGCGATCCGCCGGCGGGCGTCCCCCTCGACGAGTCGGGTGAAGTCGCCGATGCGTCGCCCCGCGGTCCGCTCGGCCTGGTCGGGATCCATCCCGTCGGCCAGGAGCCCGCGCACCAGGCGCTCCATCAGCTCGCCCGGCGAGACCCGCTGGAGCGACGTGTAGGCCGACCAGCTCGACAGGCCCGGCCCCCGGCCCGGCATCGCGCCGAACCGCGCCACCGCCTCGACCGCGAGGTCCTGCAGCGCCTGCACGTCGCCGGCGGCCAGGGCGTCGGCGAGCGCCTCCCGGAAGCGTTCCAGCTGCGGACCGGTGTCCTGCGGGCCGGCGACCGGCTCGAGCCCGTCCCCGGCGACCCCGCTGCCGATGAGCCGCGGGAACCAGATGTCGAAGACGGCGTCGAAGGTGACCCGCTGGGGCTGCCGCTTCACCAGGGTCGCGGCGTACGCGGCGCGTACGGTCTCGCGGTCGTGCCACTGCACCTTCTCGAGCGCGCTGATGGCGTCGAGACCCTCGGCGAGCGACACCGACAGCCCGGCGGAGCGCAGCGCCTCCACGAAGCCGATGTGGGTGTCGAGCAGAGTCATGAGAGGGCCAGCTTGAGCTCCTTGACGGCCCGCTGCTGGTCGGAGGCGTGCTTGAGCACGACCCCCAGAGTGCGGGCGACAGTGGCCTCGTCCAGGTCGCCGATCTCCAGGGCGACCAGCGTGCGGGCCCAGTCGACCGACTCCGCGATCGACGGCGCCTTCTTGAGCTCGAGCTCGCGCAGGCGTACGACGACGTCGACGAGCTGGGCGACGACCCGGTCGTCGAGGCCGGGGACCTGGCTGGTGACGATCGCCCGCTCGCGCTCGGCGTCGGGATAGCCGAGGTGCAGGAACAGGCAGCGACGCTTCACCGCCTCCGAGAGCTCGCGGCTGGCGTTGGAGGTGAGCACGACGAAGGGACGCCGCGTGGCGCTGACCGTGCCGAGCTCGGGGATGGTGACCTGGAAGTCGCTGAGCACCTCGAGCAGCAGGCCCTCGACCTCGACGTCGGTCTTGTCGACCTCGTCGACCAGCAGGACCGTCGGCTCGTCGCGCCGGATGGCGCTGAGCAGCGGCCGGGTGAGCAGGAACTCCTCGGTGAAGATGTCGTCGTGCGTCTCGCTCCAGGTGGCGTCGTGGCCCTGGGACGACTGGATGCGCAGCAGCTGCTTCTTGTAGTTCCACTCGTAGAGAGCGCGCGCCTCGTCGAGCCCCTCGTAGCACTGCAGCCGCACCAGCTCCGCGCCCGTCGCCCGCGCCACCGCCTTGGCCAGCTCGGTCTTGCCGACCCCGGCCGGGCCCTCGACCAGCAGCGGCTTCTCCAGCGCGCCCGCGAGGTAGGCCGTGAGCGCCGTCGCGTCGTCGGTGAGGTAGCCGGCCTCGCGCAGGCGGGTGGTCGCGTCGTCGGCGGAGGCGAACCAGGTCGTCGTCACGGGTCGAGCCTACGGCCCGCCCACCGGGCGGTTGGTGCCCGTCCGGGCCGCTGACCGGGCGGTTCGTGCCCGTCCGGGCCGCTGACCGGGCGGTTCGTGCCCGTCCGGGCTGAGGTGCAAGCAGCCCCTGCTGAGGCCTTCGCTGCGCGAAGGCCTCAGCAGCCGCCACACCCGTCCGACGCCCCCGCGGGTCGCTTCGCTGAGGTTCAAGATGCCTCTGCGGAGCCTTCGCTTCGCTCATGCTCTGCAGAGGGGGCGGGATTCGAACCCGCGGTAGGTCTCCCTACGACCGCTTTCAAGGCGGTTCCGATCGGCCGCTCCGGCACCCCTCCTCGTACGGCGCCGGGGCGCCGCACACCGCGGGACTCTACCCAACCGGGCCGACCGCACCTGCGCGTGATGAAATCTCGGCGTGACGACCGAGCCAGCCACCGTCCACCGCCTCGCCCCGGCCATCGCCGCGCGCCTGCTGGGCGTCGTGCTGGTCGCCGTCGCCGCGTTGATCCTGGTAAGCACGCTGGCGATCGCGGTCCTCGACCTGCACACCGTGTTCCTGCTGGTGCCCGTGCTCCTCACGGTGGTGCTGCTGACCGCGACCTGGTGGACCTGGCGGCAGAAGGGCTGGGTCGTGCGGCTCACCGCCGAGGGCTACCGGGTGCAATGGGTACGCGGGGTCGGCGCGGCCACAGGCCGCTGGAAGGACGTCGAGGACGCCGTCACCACCACGATCGCCGACGCACCCGTCGTCGTGCTGCGCCTGCGTGACGGCCGCACCACAACGATCCCCGTCGAGATGCTCGCGGTCGACCGCGAGGCATTCGTGCGTGACATCCAGGAGCACCTCCAGCGCGGCCACGGCCTGCGCAAGTGGTGACCTGATTCGGCGCGGACCCGCCGCGCCTTGTAACCTTCTGTGCGCCCGGCACTCGACGGGCATGGAGGCGTCGCCTAGTCCGGTCTATGGCGCCCGCCTGCTAAGCGGGTTTGGGGCTAAAACCCCATCGAGGGTTCAAATCCCTCCGCCTCCGCCCCGATCGGCCCCCTCTCGCGGGAGGGGGCCGACATCGGTCCCCCGCCTGCATTTGCAGGAACCTGCAATGCACAGACCTGCAGTCGCATCGGCGCGACGTGGCTGCGGAGGTGGGAGACAATCATCTGGTCATCCCCTGTGACACAACCTGAGGTGAAGAGCAATGACCCCTGTACGCCGCATCGCCGCCGCCGCCCTCGTGGCCGCGCTCGGGCTCGGATTCGTCGGCATCGGGGCCGGCCCTGCCAACGCCGACACCACGTGGGGCTACAAGGTCAAGGGCGCCAGCACGCAGTCCATGGACACCACGTGGGGCTACAAGAAGAACTTCCGCTGATCGGACGTGCCATGATGTGCACGCAGTGAAAGTGCCGGGACCCGGACCCCTCAACCCCCCACGAGTTTGGTCCGGCAGCCTCCCCCACAGGCGAGTCCCGGCAGCGAGGGCAGCAGCTTTTCGGAGCTGCTGCCCTCGTCCCTTTTCTCCGACCGGCCGGCGTGACGGCGGGCGACGCCGCCGTCAGTCGGCCGTGGCGTCGGTCTCGCGGCCGGAGATGCCGCGCTTGCCCATCTCGTAGCCGAGCTGGAAGCGCGTCTCCACCTCGAACTCGTTCTTCAGGTCGGCGACGTAGGCGGCGTAGGTACGCGGGCTGACCCCGAGGCGCTTGGCGCCGGCCGGGTCCGCACGCCCCTCGAGGAGCATCCGGATCGTCATCGCACGCTGCTCGGCGGCGATGTCGCGCATCAGCGAGGTCTCGCTGCTCGTGAACGGCCTGGCGCGCTCCCAGTGGCGCTCGAACATGTCGACGAGGTAGCCCACCATGGACGGCTCGCTGATCACCATGGCGACGTTGAGGCCTTGGTGGCTGGGGATGATGGCGATCCGGCGGTCGACCACGATCAGACGGTTGAAGAACTCGTCGAGCGTGCGGACCTCGGCCCCCTCGGCGGTCACCGCGGAGACGTACTTGCGGGTGTCGGCGCCGCGCCGTGCCGCGTGCTGGTAGAGCGTACGCATCTTGACCCCGCGCCGGAGGGCGGCGATCTCGCGGGCACCGGCCTCGCCGAGCTGCTTGACGCCTCGCCGGTCCTGGGGCTGTGCGGTGAGCAGCTCCTCCTCGGCGTCACTCACCATCGACGCGAGGAAGTGGGCGATGGTCTCACCGCGGATCTCCGCGAACGGCCCGCCGACGGCGCTCGGCGAGCGCCGCCACGCGTGCGACAGCGTGATGAACGCCTGGGCCCAGTGGGCCGACTCGGCGATCAGCTCGGCGCCCCGCTGGCCGAGCGGGGCCACCACCTGCGCCTGGACGGCCGCCGGGTCCACGGCGCGCCACGTGAGGCCGTCGTCGCTGCGGGACACCAAACCGACGTCGACGAGCAGCTCGAAGGCGGCGTGCAGCTCGCCCCGCGCCGCGATGCGCCTGTCCGTCGCGTCGATGCCCCCGGAGGCGACGATCTCCTCGTAGAGGGGAGTCGACTGCTCCTCGAAGACGATCCGCTCCTGCTGCCCCAGGGGCATGGCACATCCTCTCGCTCCTCCGACGTCCCCGTCGGGAGGATGGTGCCACATGCGCCGACGTCACCCGGCCACGAAATCCGCAGGACCCGCCCCTCCTCGTACGACCGGAGGGGCGGGTCCTGGCACGTGACGTGCCGGCGATCAGGCGCCGAGGCGTGCCTTCAGGGTGTCGAGCTCGCTCCAGAGCACGGCGGGGAGGTCGTCGCCGAACTTCGCGAACCACTCCTCGATCTGCGGCAGCTCGGCCTTCCACTCCTCCGCGTCGACGGCGAGGGCCTGCGCGAGCTCGTCCTCGGACAGGTCGAGCCCGTCGATGTCGAGCGACCCCGGCGCGGGGACGTGACCGATCGGGGTCTCGACCGCGGCCGCCTGGCCGTCGATGCGCTCGATGACCCACTTGAGCACGCGGCTGTTCTCGCCGAAGCCCGGCCACAGGAAGCCGCCGTCGTCACCGCGGCGGAACCAGTTGACGTAGAAGATCTTCGGCAGCTTGGCGGCGTCGTTGTCCTTGCCGATGCCGACCCAGTGGCCGAAGTAGTCGCCGGCGTTGTAGCCGATGAACGGCAGCATCGCCATCGGGTCGCGGCGCACCACGCCGACCGCGCCGACCGCGGCAGCGGTGGTCTCGGAGGAGAGGGTGGCGCCCATGAAGGTGCCGTGGTTCCAGTCGCGGGCCTCGGTCACCAGCGGGATCGTGGTCTTGCGACGGCCACCGAAGAGGATCGCGTCGATCGGCACGCCGCGCGGGTCGTCGTACTCGTCGGCGAGGATCGAGCACTGCTTGATCGGGGTGCAGTAGCGGCTGTTGGCGTGGCTGGACAGCTCGCCGGTCTCCTCGGCCAGCTCCGGGGTCCAGCGCTCGCCCTTCCAGCTGGTGGCCTCGGCCGGCGTGTTCTCCAGGCCCTCCCACCAGACGTTGCCGTCGGGGGTGAGCGCCACGTTGGTGAAGACCGAGTTGCCCTTGCGGATGGTCTCCATCGCGTGGGGGTTGGTGTGCTCGTTGGTGCCGGGAGCCACGCCGAAGAAGCCGAACTCGGGGTTGACCGCCCACAGGCGGCCGTCCTCACCGATGCGCATCCAGGCGATGTCGTCGCCGATGGCCTCGACCTTCCAGCCGGGGATCGTCGGCTTGAGCATGGCCAGGTTGGTCTTGCCGCACGCACTCGGGAAGGCGGCGGCGACGTACTTGGTGACGCCCTGGGGCGAGGTGAGCTTGAGGATCAGCATGTGCTCGGCGAGCCAGCCCTCGTCGCGCGCCATCACCGAGGCGATGCGCAGCGCGTAGCACTTCTTGCCGAGCAGGGCGTTGCCGCCGTAGCCGGAGCCGAAGCTCCAGATCATCCGCTCCTCGGGGAACTGCACGATGTACTTGGTGTCGTTGCACGGCCACGCGACGTCGGCCTGGCCGGGCTCGAGCGGCATGCCGACGGAGTGGAGGGCGGGGACCCACTGGGGGTCGTCACCGGCGGCCTCGAGCTCCTCGATCCGACGCAGCACGTCGGTGCCCATGCGAGCCATCACGCGCATCGAGACGGTGACGTAGGCGGAGTCGGTGATCTCGATGCCGAACATCGGCTGCTCGGCGTCGAGGTGACCCATCACGAACGGGATGACGTACATCGTGCGGCCGCGCATGCACCCGGCGTAGAGCCCGCGCATGAGCTCCTTCATCTTCTCCGGGTCCATCCAGTTGTTGGTGGGTCCGGCGTCGCGCTCGGCGACCGAGCAGATGTAGGTGCGGTCCTCGACGCGGGCCACGTCGGTGGGGTCGGAGGCCGCGTGGAACGAGTTGGGCATGACCTCGGGGTTGAGGCGGGTGAACGTCCCGCTCGCCTCGAGGGAGGCGGTGAGCTGCGCCCACTCCTCGTCGGAGCCGGTGCACCACTGGATCGAGGCGGGCTGGGTCAGCTCGGCGACCTCGGTGACCCAGGCGAGGATGCCCGAGTGGGTGGTCGGCGGGGTCGTCTGGGTGTCGATCGTTGCGGTCATGACCGTTTCCTTCAGCGTGCGTAGCGGCTGGTTCGCGCGGCCTCGTTGTCGGCGACTTGCGGGGACGCTAGCCCGAGTGAATGGCCGCACATATTGGATCGATCACAGACGTGTGACGCGGGTCTCGCTACCTTCCGGTACGCCGACTTCCGTCGATTCCCGGCAGAAGAAACGCCGGCCGGGTCAGGCCACGACGCTCTCGCGCGTCCCCGCGAGCTCGGCGGTGTCGGCCTTGTGGGCGCGCCACGAGTGGCTCACTGCGAGGCCCCAGACCGCGGCGATCGTGAGGTAGAGGCCGATGGCGACTGCGCCGGGCACGGTGACCAGGTCGGCGTTGACGAGCGTACGGGTGTTGGTCAGCACGATCAGGCCACCGACCAGGGAGCCGAGCATCCGCGCCGGGATGACCTTGACCAGCATGGCGGCGAAGGGAGCCACGACCACGCCACCGATCAGCAGGCCGACGACGATCTGCCACTGGATGCCGGCGAAGCCGAGGGCGGCGAGGAAGCCGACCGAGGCGGCGAGGGTGACCACGAACTCCGAGGTGCTGACCGAGCCGATGACCTTGCGGGGCTCCATCCGGCCGTTGGCGAGCAACGCCGGAGTGCCGATGGGGCCCCAGCCGCCGCCCGCGGTCGCGTCGACGAAGCCGGCCACGCCGCCGAGCGGCACCAGGAACCTGCGTCCGACCGGCTGGCCGACGCGGCTGGAGTCGAAGCCCTTCACCGTGAAGCGCACCAGGAGGTAGGAGCCGAGGGCGAGCAGCAGCACGGACATGACGACCTTGGCCAGGTCGACCGGCATGTTGACGAGCAGCGTGGCGCCGACGAACGCGCCGATCGCGCCCGGGAGCGCGATCGTGCGGACGACGCGCCAGTCGACGTTGCCGAAGGAGTGGTGGGCGATGCCCGACGCCGCGGTCGTGCCGAGCTGGGCGAGCTGCACCATCGCCGAGGCCATCGCCGGGTTGGTGCCGATCATGAGCAGCAGGGTGGTCGAGGTGACGCCGTACGCCATCCCGAGGCTGCCGTCGACGAGCTGGGCGGCGACGCCCACGAGGGCGAACATGACGAGCTTCTGCACGGTGACTCCTCCGCAGGGAACAGGACGATGTCACCAAAGTACAGTGAGTTGATAGGCATTACCTAATCACTCGCCGGAGTGTCCTTTCGTAGGGGCGAGAGCGCTCGGCGTCAGATCGGTGCGTCCGGGTCGATGCTGCGCGTCTCCGAGCGTCGGTTGCGGGCGCTGAGGTGGTCGCGCAGGTAGAGCTTCGGCAGGATCTTCGCCACGGCGAGGGTCACGTAGACGATCGTGTTGATCGCCACGAAGGCCGCGAGGACGGCGATGAGCTCGTTGCGGAGGATGCTGTCGGGGAGCAGGACGCCCATCGGCACGACTGCTGCGGTGAGAGTGACCACCTCAGACTCCCGTCCGTGCACCGGAGTCGGGCTGGACGATGTGCTTCCAGTCCGCCTCGCGGGCCAGCGTGAGGTCCCAGATGCCCTTGACGTAGACGACGTTGAGGAACATCGCGTAGAAGAGCTCCGGGAAGAGCGAGAGCGCGAGCAGCCGGGCCTTCCAGCCCCCGCGCCACACGGTGACCACGCGCTCGAGGGTGAAGACCAGGCCGATGCCGATCCAGAACGGGAACCACACCCAGGTCGACGTCGCCAGCACCATCAGGACGATGAGGAGCAGGTAGGAGCCCAGCGCGATGACGCCGTAGCCGATGCCGAGCTGCTGCATCCAGTAGCGGAAGGTCTGGGGGCGCAGGCCGTACGCACCGAGGTTCTCGAGCGCACCGCGCTGCCACCGCAGGCGCTGGGCCCACAGCGCGCTCCACGACGGCATCACCTCGGTGACGACCGTGCACTCGCGTGGGGAGACCATGAGCGCGCCGAGGGTCTTGAGCGCGATGGTCAGCTCGTTGTCCTCGGTGAGGGCGACCGTGTCGTAGACGTCGCCGGGAACGCCGGGCAGGATCTTGCCGCGCTCCTCGGCGACCGCCCTCAGCGCGCGCGGCCGGAACACCGACGCCGTGCCGGTCAGCACGAAGACGCGGCCGCGACGGCGGCGCAGGTCGCGCTGGTAGCGGGTGTACTCGTTGCGCTGGAACTGCCCGATCAGGCCCAGGCCGTCCTCCCCGTAGAAGAGGCCGCCGACCGCCATCAGTGCGCGGTCGTCGGTGAGCCGCCGGGTCGCCCCCGCAAGGAACCCCGGGTCCAGCGTGGTATCGGCGTCCATCACCATCACGCAGTCGTTGTCACCCTGGCCCGGCAGGATCTCGCGCAGCGCCTGGTTGAGGCCGCCGGCCTTCTTGTGCCGGTTGTCCACGGTCTCGAACACCTCGACGCCCGCCTCGCGAGCCAGCCGTACGGTGCCGTCGGTGCAGTTGTCGGCGACGACCACGACCCGCGTCGGCGGCGGTGACTGCGCGAGGAGCGAGTCGAGGGTCTGGGAGATGCAGCCCTCCTCGTTGTGGGCCGGGATGAGGACGGTGATGGTGACGGGTCCGGCGTACTGGCCACGGGTCTCGGCCATGACCAGCTTCGGGGCCAGCGGCATCCGGTTGCCGTCCTCGCTGCGACGCGCCCGGGTCAGCAGGCGACGCTCGAGGCCGGCCACGGCTGCGGCCAGCAGCAGGGCCACGCCCACCGCGGCGAGCAGCACCCGGGGGGACGGCATCTCGGTGTCGTAGAAGACGCGCCAGATGCCGAAGAGGACGCCCTCGTCCGGGGAGCGGCCGACATCAGGGTCGCTGGAGGCCACGGCCACCCACAGCGCCACCGCACCCAGCGCAGCCGTGCCGATGATCGCCAGTCCCACTGATCGCTGCAGCCACTGCATGTCGTCCCCGAGCCTCCTTGGATCCACGGCAGGTCCGCCGCGGTCAGTCGTGCGATGCCGTCCCGACGACAGCCGGCAGGAACTGCTCCACGAACTCGTCGTAGGGCACCGGCCTGCCGATCAGGTAGCCCTGGGCGAAGTCGACGCCCTCCTCGCGGCACACGTCGAGGATCTGGGGGTCCGACACGAACTCGGCGACGGTCCGCTTGCCGAGGTCGCGGGCGATGCCGACGATCGAACGCATGATGGTGCGGTCGACCGCCGACTCGTGGACGTGCGCGACGAACTCGCCGTCGATCTTCACGTAGTCGAAGAACAGGTGCTTGAGGTAGTAGAACGACCCGAACCCCGCGCCGAAGTCGTCGAGCGCGAAGGCGCACCCGAGGTCGGTCATCCGCGCGGCGAAGTCGCGGGCGAGGGCCACGTCGGCCACCGCGGCGGTCTCGGTGATCTCCAGGATGAGCGCCGAGGGATCGACGTCGTGCCGGGCGAGCGAGTCGACGATCGATCGCTCGATCTCGGGGTTGCCGATGGAGTGACCCGACAGGTTGACCTCCAGCTCGAAGTGGGGGTCGTGGTCGCGACGCAGGCGGGCGAGCAACTCGAGGCTGTGGTCGACCACCCAGGCGTCGACCTGGGGCATCAGCCCGACCCGTTCGGCGATGTAGACGAACCGTGACGGCGGGACGAGCTCGTCGTCGTCGCGCAGCCGGAGGAGCACCTCGGCCGAGCTGATCCGTCCGTCGGAGATGTCCATGATCGGCTGGAGGTGCAGCTCGAAGCGGTCGTGCTCGAGGGCGTCCTCGATGCGGCTCTGCCACTGCAGGCGTGCGGCTGCCCGCGGGCCACGGGTGTCGCCCTCCGGGAGGATCGCGGCCTGGTTGCGGCCGGCCTCCTTGGCGTCGTACATCGTCATGTCGGCGAGGGCGAGGATGTCGGCGGCGTGCTCGGATGCCGCCTGGAAGGTGACCGCGCCGATGCTCGCGGTGACCCGGCGCGCCACGCCGTCGAGGGTCGAGGCGTGGGCGCCGATGCGCTCGACGACGAGGTCGGCCACCCGCTGGGCGGCTGCCTGGTCGCCGTCGGTGAGCAGGATCGCGAACTCGTCGCCGCCCAGGCGCGCCACGACGTCGGTGTTGCGGATGGACCGCCGCAGCAGCCCGGAGATGTTGACGAGCAGCTCGTCGCCGGCGTTGTGCCCGAGCGAGTCATTGACCTGCTTGAAGTTGTCGAGGTCGAGCAGCAGCAGGGCCCCGGCCGGGCCGTGGCGCCGGCACCGGTCGAGGTGGCGCTGCAGCTCGGTGTCGAAGCGTCGCCGGTTCGCCAGGCCGGTGAGGACGTCGTGGTCGGCGAGGTGGGCGAGCCGGTCGAGGTAGCGCCGACGGTCGGACATGTCGACGACGTTGACCATGACGATCTGGCCCATCTCGGGATCTGCCACGACGGTGCTGCTGAGTGCCACGTGGACGTCGTTGCCGCCCGAGTCGCGCAGCAGGCACTCGGCGTCGAGGGAGTCACCGCGGTTGGACATCAGGCGGCCCAGGTGGTCCTGGATGCGGTCCTCCCCGGGCGTCTCGAAGGCGCCGAGGGTGTGCCCGACCATCTCCGGCGGCTCGAGTCCGAGCAGGACCGCCATCGACACGTTGACTCGGATGATCGAGCCCTGGGAGTCGAGGAGCGCCACCCCGTGCGGAGCGTCGTCGAAGAGCCGCTCGACCCGCTCGCTGGCCGTTCGTGCGCGCCGGGTCTGCCGCGCGAGGTCGCGGACGATGCGCTGGAGCATCGGGGCGATGACGACGGCGACCGCACCCCACATGAGGGCTCGACGCCAGTCACCCACGACGTAGGCGGGCGGACCGATGAACACGGCCGGGATCACGAGGGTGGCGACGGACAGGCCGCTCGCGATCCAGAGCTGACGCGGGGTGCCGGTGATCGCCAGCCACAGGATCGGCAGCAGGAGCAGCACCGTCATGCCCGAGGACGAGCCTCCGGACCCCGCCCCGGCGGCGTCGTTGACGAGGCCGGCGAAGGGGAAGAGCAGGTAGGCGGCCAGCGGGTCCAGCCAGGTCCGCTCACTGCGGCGCCGGCTCGCCACGAAGACCAGCGCGGAGGACACCAGGGCGAGGGCGGCCAGACCGACCACCCACCAAGGTCGCTCGTAGGGCGGCAGGAGGACGGTGAACAGGCCGAGCGCGGCCACGATGCCGAACGGCCAGGCGAGCGCGGGCGTGCCGCGCCGCAGGTCGGGGCGGCCGGACCCTCGTGCGGGGGTCTCCGAGACAGGACGTCGCACCCGACCACCCTAGTGGCGGTCGGGTCACGACGGGGCCTGATCAGTCCTCGGCGTCGAGGTCGGCGGCCACCCGGCGGTGCGCCTCCCAGATCTCCTCGGGCATCCGCTCGAACTGGGTGAGGTGCTCCTCACGGAAGCCCATCTCCTGCTGCCAGCGCTCCTTGTCGATGGTGAGGATGCGCTCGAGGTCCGCGACCGGGACGTCCATGCCCGTGAGGTCCAGCTCCTCCTCGGTCGGGATGATGCCGACCGCCGTACGGCGTCCGCCGACCTCGCCGTTCTTGAGCTGGAGCAGCCAGAGCAGCGGGCGCAGGTTGTCGCGGTAGCCCGGCCACAGGAAGTGGCCGTCCTCGGGGTCCTTCTGGAACCAGTTGACGTGGGCGAAGATCGGCTGCTCCTTCGCCGCACCGACGACGTCGAGGTAGTGGCGCGCGTAGTCGCCCTCGCCGTAGGCCATGAACGGACGGTTCGACATCGGGTCGTAGCGCAGCTGGCCGTCGACGCCCTCGGCGGCGAAGGTCGCCTCGGCTCCCAGGGTCAGCCCGTCGTACACGCCCTCGGCGAGGTCGGTGATCGCGCGGATCAGCGGCTCGCGGTCGCGCGTACGGCCTCCGAAGATGATCGCGTCGATCGGCACCCCCGCCGGCGCGTCGTAGTCGGGCGCGATGTTGGGCACGTTGTCGAGCGTCGTGGTGAAGCGGCTGTTGGGGTGCGCCCAAGCGGCGGTGTCGTTGTCCTTGCGGTCGGCCAGTGGGGCGCCGGTCCAGTCGAGCCAGCCCTTGACGTTGGTCGGCGGCTTCGGCGTGCGGCCCTCCCACCAGACCTCGCCGGTGGTCGGGTTGTAGGCGACGTTGGTGAAGATCGCCTGCGTGCCCTCCTCGATGGAGGCCAGTGCGTTGGGGTTGGTCGTCTCGTTGGTGTCCTTGGCGACGCCGAACACGCCGTACTCCGGGTTCATCCCCATCAGCCGGCCGGACTCCTCGTCGACCCAGAGCCACGCGATGTCGTCGCCGTAGAACGACACGTGGTAGCGGTCGCCGAGCGCCTCCGGCGCCGCCATCATCGCCAGGTTGGTCTTGCCGGAGGCGCTGGGGAAGCCACCGCAGACGTGGTAGGTCCGGCCCGTCTCCTTGTCGTGGATGCCGATGAGCATGTACTGCTCGGCGAGGAACTTCCTGCTCGCCCAGCCGTCGTACGCCCCCTGCCGCAGGCCGTGCGCGATCTTGCCGAGCAGCGCGTTGCCGCCGTAGGAGGAGCCGAAGTGCAGGATGGTGCGCTCGTCGGCGACGGTGACGAAGTAGCGCTGGTCGTCGGGCGTGCCCTGCCCGAGGTGCTCGAGGTCGCCGGTGACGTGGACCGCACGGACGAAGGAGTCCGGGTCCTCGAGGTCGTTGACGAACTGCACGCCGACGCGCGCCATGCGGATCATGTGGAGCACGACGGTGCGGGTGTCGGTCAGCTCGACGCCGGCCGCCCACGGCTCGAGCGGGTTGCCGGCCGGGGCCATCAGGTAGGGGATGACGTACATCGTCTTGCCCTCGGACGCGCCGCGCATCCGGTCGTGGAGCATCGGCTTCATCTCCGAGGCCGGACGCCAGTTGTTGTAGACGCCCCTGTCCTTCTCGTCGTTGGTCGCGACGATCGTGCGCTCCTCGGAGCGAGCGGTGTCCTTGTAGTAGCTGCGGGAGTAGTAGCGGCCCTCGCCGGCCCGCTGGAGCTCGCCGGCGGCGACCGCCTCCTCGAGCAGCCGCGCGTCGTCGGAGGCGTTGACCACCTCGACGTGCTCCGCGCCGGTCAGCTCGGCGTACTCCTTGACGAACTCACGGACCTGCGGGTTGGTCAGCCCGGCTTCGTCCAGGACTGCCTCGAGATCTGCCATCGCGCTGCCTCTCGTCTGTGCGGCGGTGCCTCGCCGCGGTGCGGGTGCTAGGCACACTAGGGCACCGTGAAGGGCTGCGGCGGGGGCCAGAGGTCCCGAGTGCGCGACGAAGGTCCCAGCCGCGCTCCGGTCCCTGATTTCGCTCGTCCTGAGTACGTCGGCTATCCTCGTCCAGTCCTCGCAGGCCGGTCGGCCCGCTCGGACGGGCGCCTGTAGCTCAACGGATAGAGCATCTGACTACGGATCAGAAGGTTTGGGGTTCGAATCCCTACAGGCGCGCAGGTCACACAGCCCGGTCGTTCCGACCGGGCTGTTCTGCGTCCGGGCCGGCGTGGCGCGCGGTGAAGCCGCGCAGCTCGCGGTTGGCACCGATCAGGAACGCGCCCATGCCGATGACGACGAACACCGCCATCACCAGGAGCATGAGCGCGAAGACGGCGGGTGGCCAGTCGTGCTGGATGTACTGGTCGGTGGACATGGGGACCTCCTGGGCTCGTCGGTGTCACCCACGATGGCCCCGTGCGCGCGGTTGCGGCAGGTCCGGAGGACCCCTCGCTAGTGGGCCGGATGGCCCGTCGGCGTCTGGCCGATCGCAGGCTTCGATCAGCGTTGCCCACCGCGGACCCGGACCACCGTCTGCACCGCGTCGTCCAGGTCGGGCCGGCCCGGGACGACGGCACCCACCCGGATCCTCAGCCTGTCACCGGACCGGGCTGCTTCTCGCCGGAAGACCTTCACCCGCAGCACGACCTGCTCGCCCGCAGCCATCTCCTCGAGCCGGAGGCGCCCCCGGCGTACCTGGCGGGTGACGTCCTCCGAGCCCACGAAGTAACGCACCCGGACGGCACGGTTGCCAGAAGTGCCCCGCACCCGGAGGTCGGTCGCCGTGCCGCCGTCGTTCTGCAGGCGCACCCGCACCGTCCTGCTCGCCCGGCGCAGCGTGGTCCGCACCCGCTGGCGCCCGGCGTACTGCCCGTCGCCGACCCACGACCCGCCCGGGGCGCGCACCACGGCGTCCGGCCGTGCTGGGTCCGCGGGAGCCTGAGGAGCGGGCGGGACGGACGGAGGTCCGGAGACCGTGTAGCCACGGGTCACGACGGTGCGGTTCCCGGCGCCGTCGACGGCGACCACCTGCAGCGTCAGCGGTCCCGACCGGCTGGTGTCCAGCAGGCCGGAGGTCGCCGTGCTGGTGCACTCCCGCAGGGAGGAGCCGCCCCGGTCCCGGCACTGCTGGGCGACCCGCACTGTGCTGCCCAGGTCGAGCACCGAGCCGTCGGCGGGTGCCTCGAGGAGAACGGTGGGGTCGATGGCGTCGGCGACCTGGTGCTTGACCGCGCGATAGCTGAAGTAGGGCGTGGACAGGCCGTGGCTGCGGTCGTCCTCGAGCTGCCACACCACCTCGTCGGTCACGGCCTCGACCTCGGTGACCATGGCCTTCCTCGCCGAGGCCCAGCTGATCAGGGTGTTGCCGTTGTCGAGCCGGGTGACGCCGCCCGCGAACAGGGCGAACCACTCGGCACCGCCGTCGACCGGGTGCGTGTAGTCCCACACCAGGCGCGCGGTCCCGGCCTCGGCGTCCAGGTCGTACTCCGTGATCCGGGTGAACTGGCGACCGACGGGTTCACCGGCCGGGTCCGCCGGGTCCGGGCACATCGCGGCGTCGTTGAAGAGGCCGTTGGTCGGCGAGGGCGATCCGTTGTCGAAGATCAGGATGTTGCCGTTGGCCAGCTGGCTCGCCGTGTGCTGGGCGCACGGACCGGCGTAGGGGTCGTCGACGAAGTCGAAGTCGCTGAACTTGCCGCCGAGGCGCCAGACGACGTCGCCGAAGTCCCTGCCGTCGACGCGGTCCTCGGCGTCCGACCAGGCGATCTTGACCACCGAGCTGGTGTGCCGGAAGGAGAGCAGCAGGTTCTGGCCGCCGTCCACCAGCTCCCAGCTGTTGATGTGCGCGTAGTCCAGACGCATGGTCTCCGCGCCCGTGGTGGGATTGGTGACGAACGGGTTCATGGTGTCGGTGGCGGCGATCGCGGCGTCCCTGGCAGGCCCGGTGAGCGTCGGGTCGACCGGCGCGAAGTGGTCTGCGGAGTTCCAGGTGCGCACCACCTCGCCGGCGGCATCCACTTCCTGGAGCACGGCGTCCTGCCGGTCGTGGTTGGCCGGGTCGCGCTCGTACGCCGCCATGATCCGACTGCCGTCCTCGCGGAGGATGGCGTCGTGGGCGTCCGTGGTCAGGCCGATGTTGCGTACCTCCCGGACCGGCTCGAAGGCCTCGTCCAGCTGGACCAGCCGGGAGCCGGCAGCGTCGCCGCTGACGTCGTCGCGGAAGACGGTGTAGCCACCGAAGCCGGTGGGCTTGAGGTCCTGGGAGGCGGAGTCGCGGTTGGCGTGCACGAAGACAGGGACGCCGCGCGCGTCGACCGCCGCCTCGTAGGTGTCGCTGTCGTTGGCGAACCGGTTGGGGGTGATCAGCACGTGCCCCGGCGTCGCTCGCGACGACGCGACGGGCGTCGTCAGCGCGGGGAACCCGTGCGGCAGGTAGACCACCGCGTGGACCGACCGGCCGGCCGCGTCGTCGATGAAGACGGCCACCTCGTCGCCGTCCTCGAGGCCGGTGACGGTGGCTGTCCCGTCCGGGTCGGGCGCCCCGTCGATCCAGATCCGGCCCGCCGGGTCCGTGGTGGTGGCCGTGATCGTCAGGCTCCCGGCGGTCTCCGGGGTGGTGGTGGCGGCGTAGCGCTCCACGTCGGGGTCGAACGCCGGGTAGGTCGCGACACCGGTGCCGGAGACCACCAGCGTGTGGTCGGGTGCAGCGGCCGCGGTCGCCGCGGTGTGCAGCGGGGTCGCCGCAACCGCGGTGGAGAGGAGCAGGAGCGGCAGCGCGGTCCGGATCACGCTCGACACTAACCCGCTCAGACACCCGTCGTTCTGCTGTCAGCAGAACCGGTGGGCGGCAGCCCACCGGGCTGGCTAGGTTCGGTCCATGGGCGAGATCCTGCGGTTCCCCGATCGACCGGCCGGCGAGGCGGTCGAGGCGCCCGAGCCCCTGTGGCGCGAGCTCGTCGGCCGAGAGCTGCACCGCGAGCGTACGGAGCGCGGCGAGCGACTGGTCGACGTCGCCGGGCGGGCGGGCGTCTCGATGCAGTACCTCTCCGAGGTCGAGCGCGGGCTCAAGGACCCGTCGTCGGAGATGCTCCACGCCATCGCCGGCGCTCTCGACCTGGGCGTACGCGAGCTCGCCACCCGAGTCGCCCGGCCCGACGCCCTGGCGCTCGCCGCCTGACTCACGCCAGCGCCGGCACCTGCTCGCGCAGGACGGTGTCGACGATCCCGTGGTCGACGGCGGCCTGCCCCGGGAGGACGAGCGTGCGGTCGGTGTCCTGCCGGACCTGCTCGGTCGTGCGCCCCGTGTGCTCGGCGAGGATCTCCTCGAGCACCAGCCGGACCCGGGCGACCTCGTCGGCCTCGAGGATGAGGTCCGGGACCGTGCCGCGGCCCTGGGTCGCGGGCTGGTGGAGCACCACCCGCCCGTGCGGCAGGATCGCCCGGCTGCCGGGCGCTCCGCCGGCGAGCAGCACGGCCGCGGTCCACGCCGCCTGGCCCACGCACACGGTCTCGACCCGGGGCTTCACGAACTGCATGGCGTCGTAGATCGCGAGGCTCGCCGAGATCGAGCCGCCCGGTGAGTTGATGTAGAGGCTGAGCGGCAGCTCGGGGTTCTCCGAGGCGAGGTGCAGCATCTGCGCGATCACGGCGTTGGCCACGCCGTCGTCGATCTCGGTGCCGAGGTAGACGATGCGCTCGGACAGCAGCCGGGAGTAGAGGTCGAGGGTGCGCTCACCGCGCGGGGTCTGCTGGACCACGTACGGGATCGGGTAGCCGCTCATCGCGCACCCGCCAGACCGAGCGCGTGCGACCGCCCGGGCGCGACGTGGTCGATGCTGCTGACCAGCTGGTCGACGAACCCGTACGCGAGCGCCTGCTCGGCGCTGAACCACCGGTCGCGGCGGGAGTCGCGCTCGACGGTGTCGCGGTCCTGGCCGGTGTGCTCGGCGATGAGGCCGAGGACGGTGTCGCGCGTGTGCCGTAGGTCGTCGGCCTGGATCTCGATGTCGACGGCAGTCCCGCCGATGCCTGCGGAGCCCTGGTGGAGGAGGACGCGGGCGTGCGGGAGCGCGTACCTCTTGCCGGGCGTGCCCGCGGAGAGGAGGAACTGCCCGGCGCTGGCCGCCATGCCCATGGCGATCGTGCTGACGTCGTTGGGGACCAGGCGCATCACGTCGTGGATGGCCAGCATCGCCGAGACGGACCCGCCCGGCGAGTTGATCCAGAGGCTGATGTCGGCGCGGGGGTCCTCGGCGGAGAGCAGCAGCAGCTGGTGCATCAGCCGGTTGCCGTTGCGCTCGCCGAGCTCCTCCCCCAGCACGATGATGCGTTGGTGCATGAGGCGGCGGACGAGCTCGTCCTCGATGCGGTCCGGGGTGGTGTGGGTGGTCATGGCCCCCACAGTGACGCCGCTCGGGCCGGCACCACAGGGCGTTCTGCCCGGGGCGGATCCGCCTGCAGCGGAGAGCAGGAGTCCGTGCCTAGGGTGGCGACGTGCAGGAGCCACGTGACCCGTCGACGAGGCGGGTGGTGCTCGACGTCGACACCGGCATCGACGACGCCCTGGCCCTGCTGTACGCCGTGGCGAGCCCGCAGCTCGACCTCTGCGGCGTGACGACGGTGTCCGGCAACGTGTCCGCAGACCTCGCGGCCAGCAACTCTGCCTCGGTCCTCGCCCGCTGTGGCGCGAGAAGCGTGCCGATCGCGGTCGGGGCGTCCACCACCACGACGGGACGCGGTCCGCGCGAGGGCCCGACGGACCACGGTGCCGACGGCCTCGGCGGGGTGAGTGTCCCTCCGTCTCCTCGTACGCCCGGTAGCCGGCCGGCGGACCTCGTCCGGACGGTCGCCGCCGCCGGGCCGGTCACCCTCGTCGGCCTGGCGCCGATGACCAACCTCCCCACGCTGGCACAGTCGGCCGAGGCCCTCGTCCTGGTCGGTGGCGAGCTGCTCGTCGGGGGCGAGCCCGACCTCAACGCGGGTCACGACCCGGACGCGACGGCCTCCGTCCTGCGTGCCGAGGTGCCGACCACGCTGTACGTCGTGGAGGTCTTCGAGCGGGTGCGGGTCGCTCCCGAGGACATCGAGCGCCTGCGCTCCTCACGCCTGCCGCGAGCGCAGCTCGCCGCGGAGCTGCTCGCGGTTCGCCGGGCGCACCTCGTCGGCGACGCCGGCACTCTGGTGATGCTCGCCCGGCCCGACCTGTTCCGCATCGAGCCGCATCGCGTGGGCCTGGTCGACGGCCGGTTAACGAGGACGCCGACGGGGCGCCTGCTGGACGTGGTCGTGGACGTCGACGCGCAGGCCGCAGCCGCTGACTTCGTCGACGTGCTCCTGTCGGGCGAGCGCCGCGCCACTCAGCCGGGATCCTGACCCAGCCCCGCACGCCTGCCCCGGGCGATCGCCTCGGCACGATCGGCGACCCCGAGCTTGCCGAGCAGCACCGAGACGTTGTTGCGCACGGTCTTCTCCGACAGGAAGAGCTCGCGGGCGATCCGGCGGTTGTCGAAGCCGCGGGCGACGAGGTCGAGCACCTCCCGCTCGCGCTCGCTGAGCTGGGGGAACATCTCTCGTCCGGGCTGCGCGGCGAGACCGCTGAACCAGCTGCCGAGCCGCGCCGCGACGGCCGGGCTGAAGACCGCTCCCCCGGCAGCGACAGTGGCAACGGCGTGGAGGAGGTCGGCGCGGCCGGCCCCCTTGACGACGTAGCCGCGGGCACCGGCTCGCATGGCGGCGACCACGGCGTCGTCGTCCGCGGACATGGTGATCACCAGGATGCCGGTGTCGGGTGCCGTCGCGAGGATCTCGCGGGTCGCGTCGATGCCCGAGCCGTCGGGCAGGTTGAGGTCCATCAGCACGACGTCGGGGCGCAGGGCTGCGGCCTTCTCCACGGCCTCGCGTCGGCCGTGCGCCTCACCCACGACAACCACGTCCGGCACCCCGGTGAGGGCCGCACGGACACCGTCGAGGAACAGGGGGTGGTCGTCGACGAGCAGGACGGTGGTCATCGGAGGTCTCCTACAGCGTGCGGCAGACGTACGTGGACGGTGGTGCCCGAGTCCGAGGTGAGCACGTCGAGCGTGCCGCCGACCTCCTCGGCGCGTTGCCGCATCGACTCCAGGCCGAGGCCCGAGCCGGTGGTCGAGCCGTCTGCTGCCGTCATGCCGACGCCGTCGTCGCTGACCCGCAGCTCGACCTGCGCGCCGTCCCGGACGTCGAGGCGGATCCTCGTGGCCGCGGAGTGGCGTACGGCGTTGGCCAGCGCCTCGGCGGCGATGCGGTGCAGGGCCACCTCGACGGCGGGGTCGGCGGTGACGTGCTCGTCGATCTCCACCTCGACCTCGAGCCCGGGTGCGCGGACGCGGTCGACGAGCGCGGACAGGGCGCGCGCGAGCCCGAGCTCGTCGAGGGCCGCGGGTCGCAGGCCGTCGGTGATCGCGCGCACCTCGGCGACGGCCTGCGCCACCCCGGCACCGACCGAGTCGAGCAGGCGGTCGACCGCCGGCTGCTCGGCGAGGTCCCGTGCGGTCTCGACCTGGAGACGTACGCCGGCGAGCGTGGCGCCGAGGCCGTCGTGCAGGTCGCGCCGGAGGCGGAGGCGCTCGTCCTCCCGCGCGGCGACGAGGTCCTCGCGACTGCGCTGGAGCTGCTGGTGCAGCTGCAGCGCCGCCACGGCCGGGGCCACCTGGTCGGCGAGGCCGCGCAGCACCACCTCGTCGCGCGGGTGCAGCGAGTGCTCGCCCGCGCGGGGCCACACGTCGAGCTCTGCCACCACGTCACCTCGGTGCCGCAGCTCGAAGGCGGCCGGTCGCTGGTCATCCGTGGTGCCGGCGGCGGCCACCGGCCGCTCGATGCTGTCGCCCGACAGCCACACGAGGGCACCGGGCAGCCGCAGCGTCTCCACGACCGTGTCGACCAGCAGCTGCGGCACCAGCGCGACGTCGAGGCCGGCCTCGGAGAGCCTGGTGCCGAGCGCGCTGGTCACGGCGAAGGGGTCGGCCCGGTCGCCGTAGAACATCCGGTCGACGCCGGCGGTCAGCCGCCTCGCCAGCGGCTGCATCAGCGCGCCGGTGAAGCCTGCGGCGACGGCGGCACTGAGCGCGGACTGGTGCTGCGGCAGCGCCTGGAGCAGCGCGAACAGGGTGAGGTAGGCCCCGGCCAGGCACGTGCCGAGGCTCGTGGCGACCAGTGCCCGGCGTACGGCGACGTCCATCTCGTAGAGGCCGTGCCGGGTGATGGCGACCCCGATCGCGAGCGGGACGAGTGCCGCGGCGAAGGCCTGCGCGAGGATGTCGACCGGGGACGGGAGCAGGCCTTGGGCGAGGGTGACCGCGATGAGGACCCCCACTGCGGCGAGGAGGACGAGCACCTGCCGGCGCGCGAGACCCCGGCTGCGGACCAGGCGCACGACCAGCGAGGCGACACCGGCGAGTCCGGCCGGCACGAGCAGCGCGACGGCCACCCAGGTCAGTCCCCGCGACACCGTCAGGTCGGTGACGGGCTTGGTGAGATCGGTGCGACCCTCGAACGTCAGGGGATGGATCGCCAGGCCCACGGTCAGGAGCACGAGCCCGGTCCCGGCGGCGCCGGCTGCCCACCGCCAGTGCCTGCCCGGCAGGAGGCCGTCGGGGTAGAACAGCGGGACGAGCGTCAGCAGCGAGAGGAAGCCCGGCACCCAGATGCTCGTCAGCAGCATGACCGCGATGCCGGTGGCCAGCGAGGGCTCCGCGGCCGCTTGGGCCCAGACCGTGGCCAGCGCAGCCACCCCCGCGCACGCTCCGGCGACCATGAGGATCCAGGCGAGCGCGCGCCCCCCGCGTCGCAGTGCTGGGGAGCTGAGCACGACGAGTGCCGTCACGGGGTAGGAGACGGCGACGACCACGTCGACCGGGACCTCTCCGGCCACCGCGAGGTCCCACGTGTCGAGGACCGCGGCGAGGACGAGGGCCAGGAGCCCGCCACCGACTCCCGGAACGGCGGCGAGCGCCGCGACCGCGGTCACGGAGCGTGACCGGGATCGCGACGCTGGCTGCACGTGGCGGAGTGTAGGTCGGGCGGACACCGCGCGAGGTCAGTTCCGCGCGGCCTGGCGGCGTACGACGACCGAGGCGGCCGCGGCGAGGGCTCCGCACGCCAGGACGGCGAGCGACCAGGGGGTGCTCTCACCGAGGGCGAGACCCGCGGAGCCCAGGACCACCATCGCCGCGGCGAAGCCGACCGCGAGCGCCCGGGCTGCGGGGAGCAGAGCGGCGAACAGCGCGTGGGCGGCCAGGACGATCGAGATCCAGGCCATGTCGAAGAAGTGCGGGTTCTCCGCGTGGTAGCCAGTGGTCGACGCGTTCTGGAGGGCGACCTGGTCGACCGCGAAGGGCAGAAGCACCGCGCTGGCTGCCAGCGCGACCGGCGCGAGCAGTGGGTCGACCTGGACCGGGACGCGCAGCCGCGGTCGCAGCGGCAGCGTCGCCCACAGCAGCGCGCCGGGGATCCCGATCATCGCCATGAGCACTGGCGCACCGCCCCCCTGGGCCGCCACGGCGCACCCGGCACCGGCGGCCATCAGGACGAGGTGGGCCAGGCCGGCCGCGGTGCTCGGTCGACGGCCGTGCCAGCCGGCGCGGAGCAGGGCGAGGATGGGCAGGAGCCACAGCCCGCAGAGGATCAGGCCCTGCCCGGTGAGCTGGTGGAACCGGTGGTCGGCGTCGGTGCCCGTGACGAGCATGCCCGTGATGGTGACGGTGAAGACGGTCGGGATCGCGCAGGCCAGCAGGCCGCTGAGGACCAGCAGCGAGCGCCGACCCCGACCGACGGGCCGGGTGTCGCCGGTGGCCGTGGAGGGTGAGGAGGAGTGGACGGGGGACTGGGTGGTGTGTGTGGTCATGGCTCGACCCTGCGGCTCCCGGTGTCCCGGGGACATCGGGCAGATGTCCCGGCGACGTCCCGAGGTCGCGCTGCCCGTGGCGCGGTGAGCGGGGCGCGGAGGGGGGTCAGCGCTTTCGGGAGGCCTTGCGCGCGGCGCCGACCTCGCTCTGGGCGTCCTCGGTGACCAGCGCGCCGCTCGTGCCCTGCAGGTGGGCGCGCACGAACCACTGGAACTGCTCGAGGTCGGCGCTCTGGCCGATGAGGATGTCCTCGGTGACGGGGTCGTCGTCGCCGACCGCCTCGATCGCGGCGCGGTGGTCCTCGATGACGCCGTTGTAGACGAGGTCGAGGGCGGCGAGGTGGGCGGCGGTGTCGGCGCGGTCGAGGTCGTAGTCGTCCCACGTGCGGGCCGCGACCAGCGCACCGGGCAGCCCGTTGGGCGGCACGCCGAGGGTCGACATGCGCTCGGCGAGGACGTCGACCATGTCGCGCACGCCGTCGATCTGCGGGTCGAGCATCTCGTGAACGCCGATGAAGTGCGGGCCCACGACGTTCCAGTGCGCGTGCTTGAGCGTCAGCGCGAGGTCGTTGAGGGCGTGGACGCGCATCTGGAGCGCCTCGGCGACGGAGTGGCCCGTCTCGGTGGTCAGTCCCGGGACCGTCAGCGGCGCGTCGGAGTCGCTGGTGACCTGGGAAGTGCTGGAGGTGCGTGTCGTCTTCTTGGCCATGCCCCCAACGTAGGACAAACCGTGGACAGACCGCACCGCCCCTAGGTAGGTGCTCGTCCACCGGGGCAGGTTCGGTGCTGATTGGAGACGCTGGCTAGCGTCATTTCCATGCCGTCCATCACGCGCACCTTCACCACCACCGCCCCGCCGGAGGCGGCCCACGCCTACCTCGCCGACTTCCGCAACGCCGAGGCCTGGGACCCGGGCACGAAGACCTGCGAGCGGACCGGCGGCGACGGCGGGGTCGGCACGACCTACCGGAACGTCTCGTCCTTCCTGGGCCGCGAGGTCGAGATCACCTACACGACCGTCGAGCTCGCACCTCCCACCCGCGTCCACCTGCGCGGCACCAACGAGCAGTTCGAGGGGCACGACGTCTTCGAGGTCCGCGCCTCGGGTTCGGGGTCGGAGGTCACCTACACCGCGCAGATGGGGTTCTCCGGGCTCTCGCGGCTCGCCTCGCCGCTGGTGCAGGCCTACCTGCCGATCCTCGCGAAGAAGACCGTCGACCAGCTCCGCTCGTGCCTGGACCGCCAGCCGCGCTAGGCGCCAGCTAGCTCGCGTCGACCCGTCGCGGCACCCCCACCAGCAGCACGGCGAGCACGGCCACCGCGCCCCCTCCCATCGCCGCTGCCCACGTGCGGTCGTAGACCACGTCGACCACCAGGAAGAGGATGCCGGCCAGCAGCAGGGCGATGAGCACCAGTGCCGCCGCGGTCAGCCGGTGGGCGGCCCGGACGAGCTCGGGCTTGGAGTCCTTCTGGAAGACCCGGCGGTGGATGGCGACTGGCGCCAGCATCACCCCGACCGTGGTGAAGGCCAGTGCGAGCAGGCCGACGTACCAGCCGCGCTGGAACGCGTCGAGCAGCTCGAAGCGCGACTGGAAAGGCAGCGTCGCCAGGAACCCCGCCAGCAGCTGGACGCCGGTCTGGCTGACCCGGAGCTCCTGGAGCAGCTCGTTCCAGTTGCGGTCCGCCCGCTCCTGGGGTGTCTCGTCGCGCTCTGACCTCGACATCCCCCGGACGCTACTCGGACGGCGCCACTCGCCCACCCCCTCACGGGTGAGGAGACGCCGTACGACGGGTGGCACCGTGGAGTGATGGCACAGAAGAAGAAGGCAGACCCGGGCCCGTCCGTGAAGGACGCCGAGGTGTACGAGGCGCTGCGTGACGACGGGGCGAGCAAGGAGAAGGCGGCGCGGATCGCCAACGCCTCCGCCGCGCAGGGCCGGTCGAAGGTCGGCGAGCGCGGCGGCGAGGCGACCGACTACGAGGACCGCACGGTCGAGGAGCTGCGGAAGCGCGCGGCCGAGCTCGACATCGAGGGCCGGTCCTCGATGTCGAAGGCCGAGCTGATCGACGCCCTCCGCAACCACTGACCGGTCAGCGCGGCCCGAGCTCGGACAGGGCGCGCAGCCACGTGCGGTCGGCGTCGACCGAGGAGGTGGCGGGCGCGGGACGGACGGCGTCGACGAGGCGCGTGGCGCTGGCCGGTACCTCTCCGCCCGCGGTCCGGACGACGCCCGTGAGCACGCGCGCCGCGGCGATGGCGACCGCTCGGTGCGTGCTGATGACGGCCTCGTAGGCCGGCTCCGCAGCGCCGGACGGCACCTCCCACGCGGCGACCAGCGCGGCGTACGAGTCGCCGAGGCACACGACCGCCCACTCCCGGCGCAGGGGTGAGTCCCCGGGCAGCTGGCACCGGACGGGCGACGCCGTGAGGTCGGCCGGGGTCTCCTCGTCGAAGTCCGCGACGACCGCCGCCCAGGCGGCCGTCCGGCCGAGCTCCTCCCAGCGGTGTCGCGAGGAGGCGTAGCGGTGCCCGAGCTGGAAGGCACCGAGCACGACGGCACGGTCGCCGCGGGCGAGGCACTCGTCCTCGACCGCGTGGGACGCGGCGATGAGGGCGCGGCGCCCCAGCCGGAGCGGACGTACGCCGGGGGTCGCTGCCGCCGCGGCCGCGAAGACCGAGCGCTCACCCTCGACCTCCCGGTCGCGGACGACCGTGTCGATGGCGACCTGGAGCGGCAGGCCGCCGTCGCGCACCTCGAGCACCCGCCGGACGAGGTCGACGTCGGCGTCGGTGAACCGACGGTGGCCCGAGGCCGAGCGCTCGCCGCTGGGGAAGCCGAACCGGTTCTCCCAGGTGCGCAGCGTGCCGGGCGTGACCCCGGCGCGCGCCGCCAGGACACCGATGCTGAAGCCCTCCGACATGACAACCCTCCTGAAGAAGCCCTGCCACACCTCTTGTCAGGTGTGCAGGAATAACTTATACAGGTGTGTAGAGGTTTTCATCCAGCCCACACCCCGGACATCAGGAGACTCCCATGGTCAGCGTGATCCTCATCAGCACCGCCGCCATCATCGTCGCGATCGTGGGGTGTGCGGTCATCTGGCGCATGGACGCCCTCCGTGCCGACGAGATCGAGCACACCCCGCCGCCCGAGCGCCCTCGTGCGCAGCTCAGCCCGACCGCCGACGCCCCCCGTCCGACGCTGCCTCCCGCAGCCTGAACGCTCCTGCCCACCCGGACGGGTGTCGTTGACGACGCACCCGCGTGGCAGGTTGGAAATCGGGCCACCCGGTCCGCACCGACCTCACAGGAGGAGACGACATGGGTCTGGACGACAAGATCGACAACAAGTCCGACGAGATGAAGGGCAAGGCCAAGGAGGCCACGGGCAAGGCCACCGACGACGAGAAGCTCGAGGCCGAGGGCAAGGGCGACCAGGCCGGCGCCAACCTCAAGCAGGCCGGCGAGAAGGTCAAGGACGCGTTCAAGGGCTGACCGCCCCGCAGAGCCCGTACCGCCCTCGCCGGTGCATGACGTCACCGGCGAGGGGGTACGGGCTCGTCATGACCCACGGCCACGACCCCCTCCACCACCCGGACGACGTCGACCCGACGAACCAGAGCGGCCGGCCGGTCATGGTGACCGGCGCGGTGATCGGCATCATCCTGGCGCTCGCACTCCTGGCGGCGGTCTACCTCTACGTCCGCTGACCCCGGCGCGTCCTCCGCGGCCGTCTCCGGCGGTCGGTGTCGGTCGGCGCTCATAGGGTGGGCGCCGTGAGCCTCCACCTGCACACCGCCGAGCGGACCGATGCGCTCGCCGACGGCCTGGCGGACCTGCTCGTCACACCCCTGCCCGATCCGTTCGCCCGCGAGGTCGTGGTCGTGCCGGCCCGCGGCGTCGAGCGCTGGCTCACCCAGCGGATCTCGCACCGGCTCGGCGTGGGCGACCGCGGCGGCGACGGCGTGTGCGCCGGTGTCGACTTCGTGACGCCGCACTCGCTGGTCTCGATGCTCCTCGACCGCGATGCCGAGGACCCGTGGAGTCCCGACCGGCTCGCGTGGCCGCTGCTCGCGGTCATCGACGACGTGATGGGCACCGCCGGGTTCGAGGACCTCACCCGTCACCTCGGTGGCGGTGACCCCGGCGACGACCGCTCGGCCCGTCGCTACGCCGTCGCGCGGCGCCTGGCCGGGTTGTTCTCCTCCTACGCCGTCCAGCGGCCGGCCCTGCTGACCGATTGGCGCGAGGGGCGCGACCGCGACGGCGCCGGAGCCGACCTCGACCCCGACCTCGTGTGGCAGGCCGGGCTGTGGCGGCGACTGCTCGACGCGGTGCCCGCTCCCCCGCCCGACGTACGCCACGCGCAGACGGTCGAGCGGCTGTGCGCCGGCGGCGACGACCTCGACCTGCCCTCGCGCCTGTCACTGTTCGGCCACACCCGGCTGCCGGAGACCGAGGTGTCGCTGCTCGCCGCGCTCGGCACCCTGCGCGACGTGCACCTGTGGCTGCCGCAGGCCTCGACCGCGCTGTGGGCGGCGCTGGAGCCCGCCGCCCGCGAGGGGCAGGTGCCCCGCGCCCACGACACCTCGGCCGAGGTCGTCGGCCACCCGCTGCTCGGGTCGCTCGGTCGCGACTCGCGCGAGCTGCGCCGGACCCTCGGCGACCTGCCCGCCGAGACGGCCGGCCGGGTGCCGGCCACCCCCGACACGCTCCTGGGGCTCCTCCAGCACGACCTCCGCGCCAACCGCGCGCCCGACGCCGGCGAGCGCGCCGCACGCGGCACGCCCGGCGCGGGCGACGATTCGGTCCAGGTGCACGCCTGTCACGGCGCGGCCCGGCAGGTCGACGTGCTCCGCGAAGTGCTGGTCGGGCTCCTCGACGACGACCCGACGCTCGAGCCGCGCGACATCCTCGTGATGGTGCCCGACATCGAGACCTACGCACCGCTGATCTCGGCGTCGTTCGGCATGGCCGAGGTCGCCGGCGACGGCGTCGGGCACCCCGGCCACCAGCTGCGCGTACGCCTCGCCGACCGGTCGCTCGCCGCGACCAACCCGCTGCTCGCCCTCGCCGCCCAGCTCGTCGAGCTCGTCCGGGGCCGGATGACGGCCAGCCAGGTGCTCGACGTCGCCGGGGCGGACCCGGTGCGGGCGCGGTTCGGCCTCGGCGACGAGGAGCTCGAGCGCATCACCCACTGGGTCGACGTCAGCGGCGTGCGGTGGGGCTACGACGCCGACCAGCGCGGCGCCTTCGGGCTGGCCGGCCTCGACGCCAACACCTGGGTCACCGGGATGCGACGGGTGCTGCTGGGGGCGGCCATGTCGGGCCTGGACCACCGCCACGTGTCCGGCACCGTCCCCGTCGACGACGTCAGCGACGGCGACCTCGACCTCGTCGGGCGCTTCGCCGAGCTCGTCGAGCGCATCCACGCCTTCGTCGAGTCCGCCGAGCGCGCGCGGACGGTGACCGACTGGACCACCGCGCTGTCCGACGCCGTGCACCGGCTCACGTCGACGCCGCTGACCGAGGTCTGGCAGGTCGCACAGTTCGACCGCGAGGTGGCGCGCATCGCCGCCGGCGCCGGCGACTCCGACACCCTGCTGCGGCAGGCCGACGTACGCGCCCTCCTCCAGCAGCGGCTGCGCGGCCGGCCCACCCGCGCCAACTTCCGCACCGGCACCCTCACCGTGTGCACGATGGTGCCCATGCGGTCGGTGCCCCACCGGGTCGTGTGCCTGGTCGGCCTCGACGACGGCGTGTTCCCGCGGGTGTCGACCGTCGACGGCGACGACGTGCTCGCCCGACGGCCCCGCACCGGCGAGCGCGACCTCCGCGCCGAGGACCGGCAGCTGTTCCTCGACGCGATCGTCGCCGCCACCGACAAGCTCGTCATCACCTACACCGGCAGGGGCGAGCACACCGGCTCCGAGCGCCCGCCCGCGGTGCCGCTGGGCGAGCTGCTCGACGCGCTCGACCGCACGGTCGCCGCACCGGTGCGCGACCACGTGCTGACCCACCACCCGCTGCAGCCGTTCGACGAGGCCAACTTCGTCGTCGGCCGGCTGCGCGGGTCGGGCCCGTTCACCTTCGACCGCCTCGCGCTTGCCGGCGCCACGGCCGCGCGGCGCGAGCGGGAGCCGGTCACCGTGCTCGTGCCGACGCCGTTGCCGGCCGCCGACCCGACCCCGCCGGACGTCTCGCTGGCCGACCTCCAGGACTTCTTCGCCCACCCGGTGCGCGGCTTCTTCCGGCGGCTGCGGATCGCGCGCCCCTACGACGCCGACGAGGTCGAGGACGCGATCCCGATCAGCCTCGACGGGCTGGACAAGTGGGCGATCGGCGACCGCATCGTCACCCACGTCATGTCCGGGGCCAACCCGCAGGACGCCATGCTGGTCGAGCAGCTCAGCGGGTCCCTCCCGCCCGCGGCGCTCGGCGTCGGCGTGCTCCGCGAGATCGTGGCCAACGTCAAGCCGTTGGTCGAGACGGCCCAGTCGCTGCGCAGCGGGCCGCGGCGCACCCTCGACGTCGACATCGAGCTCGGTGGCGGACGCCGGCTCTCCGGCACCGTCGGCAACGTGTGGGGCAACCGTGCGGTCGCGGTCTCGTTCTCCAACCTCGGCGCCAAGCACCGGCTCGCCTCGTGGATCAACGCCCTCGCCCTCGGCGCCGGACTGCCCGACGAGAACTGGACCGTGCACACCATCGGCAAGCACCGCTCGGGCGGGCAGGTGCAGCAGGTCGGGCCGCTCGCCCAGCACGAGGCCCAGCAGTGGCTGCGCGACCTGGTCGCCCTCTACGACGCGGGCCGCTGCGAGCCGCTGCCCCTCCCGGTCAGGACGTCGCTCGCATGGGCCGAGGAGTTCCGCCGCGTCCGGGCGGGCAGCGACGGCGACCCCGACGTACGGGCCCGCGCGGAGTGGGAGACGCCCCGCTTCAACGACTCGGGATTCCCCAAGGAGGACGCCGACGTCTGGCACGTGCGCGCCTTCGGCCAGGCCGCCGACTACGACCTGCTGGCCGCCGGCCTCCGCGACGGCGAGGACGGGCCGCACCGCCTCGGCCACTACGCGTGGCGACTCTGGAGCCCGCTCATCGACGGCGGCCACGAGCAGGTGAGGGGACTGTGACGGACACCTTCGACATCGCCGCCGACCTCCACCCCGGCACGACCCTGCTGGAGGCCAGCGCCGGCACCGGCAAGACCTGGACCATCGCGGCGCTCGTGGCCAAGCAGGTCGCCTCGGGCGAGGTGCGCCTCGACGAGATGCTCGTCGTCACGTTCACCCGGGCCGCGAGCCAGGAGCTGCGCGAGCGCGTACGCCGCCAGCTCGACGAGGCCGTGCAGCTGCTGGCCGACCCGGCGCTCCGCGACCCCGCCAACCGACTGCACGACTGGCTGCTCGACGCTCCCGCCGACGAGGTCGCCCGCCGCCTCGACCGGCTGACGGCGGCGCTGGTGTCGTTCGACGCCGCCACCATCGCGACGATCCACCAGTTCTGCCAGCTCGTGCTGCGCAGCCTCGGCGTCGCGGGCGACACCGACGCCGCCGCCACCCTCGTCGAGGACCTCGAGCAGCTCACCACCGAGACCGTCGACGACCTCTACCTCGCGCGCTTCGGGCAGGAGGAGAAGCCACCCTGGACCCGCGCCGCCGCGCTCGAGCTGGCGCGTACGGTCGTCGGCGACCCACGAGCCGTCGTCGAGCCCGCCGCGGCCCTCACCGCCTCCCCCGACTCGGCCGCCGCGATGCGGGTGCGGTTCGCCACCGACGTGCTCGAGGAGGTCGAGCGTCGCAAACGACGACTGGGGATCCTCAGCTACGACGACCTGCTCAGCCAGCTCGCCGACGCGCTCGAGGACGAGCGCGCCCCGGCCCGTCTCCGCATGCAGCACCGGTGGAAGTTCGTGCTGATCGACGAGTTCCAGGACACCGACCCGGTGCAGTGGCAGGTCTTCCAGCGGGCCTTCTCCGAGACCACCACCATGGTGCTGATCGGCGACCCCAAGCAGGCGATCTACGCCTTCCGCGGTGGCGACATCGTCACCTACCTCCAGGCCTCGGAGACGGCGGCGACGGTCCAGACCCTCGGCGTCAACTGGCGCTCGGACGGGCCGCTGCTCGACTCCGTCCACGCGGTGCTGCGCGGCGCCCGGCTCGGCGAGGAGCGGATCGTCGTGCACCCGGTCGAGGCGCACCGCACCTCCGCCCGCCTGCACGGGGCCGGCGCGCCCTTCCGGCTGCGGGTCGTGCGACGGGCCGAGATCGGCAAGGGCCCGCGCTCCAAGCCGCCGGTGGCGCTGTGGCGCGACCACGTCATCACCGACACCGCCCACGACATCAAACGCCTCATCGAGTCGCGGCCGACCTTCGACGGTCGCGACCTGAGGCCCGGCGACATCGCGGTCCTCGCCGCTCGCCGCAACGAGCTCGAGGCCGTCCAGCACGCGCTCGCGCAGGTGGGCGTGCCGTCGGTGGTCAACGCCGGCGGGTCCGTCTTCCACACCCCCGCGGCCGGGGAGTGGGTCGCCCTGCTCGAGGCGCTCGAGCAGCCGCACCGCGCCGACCGCGTCCGCGCCGCGGCGCTCACGTCCTTCTTCGGCCACACCGCCGCGTCGCTCGACGCCGGGGGCGACGACCTGACCGACCGGCTCGCCGACCGCGTACGCCGGCTGGCCGACGTCTTCACGCAGCGCGGCGTCGCCGCCGTCGTCGAGGTCGCCGCCGCCGAGGGCCTGACCGCGCGGGTGCTGGCCCGCGTCGGCGGCGAGCGGACCCTCACCGACCTGCGCCACGTCGGGGAGTCGCTGCTGCGGGTCTCCACCGAGGAGCGCCTGGGCCTGGTCGGCCTGCTCGCCTGGCTGCGCGAGCAGGTCGCCGACGACAAGCTCGAGGTCGCCTCCGAGCGCACCCGGCGCCTCGACTCCGACGCCGAGGCCGTCCAGCTGGTCACCATCCACGGCAGCAAGGGCCTGCAGTACCCCGTCGTCTACCTGCCGACCCTGTGGAACCGCTACACCGGGCGTGAGCCCGCGGTTCCGCTCTACCACGACGACGACGGCCAGCGCTGCCGCGACGTCGGCGGCCCGAGCGCCTTCCGCCGCGAGGCGGTGGCCCGGCACTGGCGCGAGGACGCCGGTGAGTCGCTGCGACTGCTCTACGTCGCGATGACCCGCGCGCAGTCGCAGGTCGTCGCCTGGTACGCCGCGGCCGAGCGCAACACCCCCGACTCCCCGCTCCACCGGGTGCTGTTCGGGCGGCGGCCGGGCATGGCCCCCGTCCCCGACAGCCAGGCGCTGGTCGACGAGGACCGCCTGATGACCATCCTGGCCGCCTGGCAGGACGCCGGTGGCCCGAGCGTCGAGCTCGCCACGCTCGTCCCGCCCGACCCCACTCCCCTGCAGCGCTCGACCGAGGCCCTCGCCGTGCGCGAGTTCACCCGGTCGGTCGACACCGCCTGGCGGCGCACCTCCTACTCGTCGCTCTCCGCGGCCAGCGCGTCGCACGCGGCCGCGGCCTCGCTGTCGGAGCCCGAGGACGTGCCCGACGAGGACTCCGCCGTCTCGGCCGACGACCTGGGCGACGCGGCTGCCGCGACCGCGCTCCCGGCTGCGGCGTCCGTGCCGTCCCCGATGGCGACGCTGCCGGTCGGCGCGACGTTCGGCTCGCTGGTGCACGCCGTGCTCGAGCACGCCGACCCGGCGGCCGACGACTTCCGCGGCGAGCTGCTGCGGCTCATCGACGAGCAGCTCGTGTGGTGGCCGGTCGAGCTCGACCCGGCCGAGCTGGCCGACGCGCTGGTCGCGGTCTGCAGCAGCCCGCTCGGGCCGCTCGCCGCCGACCGGACGCTGCTGTCGCTCGGCCTGCCCGACCGCCTGCGCGAGCTCGACTTCGAGGTGCCGCTGGCGGGCGGCGACACGGCAGCGCCCGCCGCCGACGTACGCCTCGGCGACCTCGCCCCGCTGCTGCGTCGCCACCTCCCCGAGGGCGACGCCGTACGGGTCTACGCCGATGCCCTCGACGCCGACCCCGACCTGGCGGCGCAGTCGCTGCGCGGCTACCTCACCGGGTCGATCGACGTGGTGCTGCGCCTCGACGTGGACGGGGCGCAGCGGTTCCTGACCGTCGACTACAAGACCAACTGGCTGGGTCCGCTCGACCAGCCGCTGACCGCCCACGACTACCGGCCCGAGATGCTCGACGAGGCGATGGCGCACTCCGACTACCCCCTGCAGGCCCTGCTCTACACCGTGGTCCTGCACCGCTTCCTGCGGTGGCGGCTCCCGGCCTACGACCCGCAGACCCACCTCGGCGGCGTGCTCTACCTCTACCTGCGCGGGATGTGCGGGCCGGACACGCCCGTCGTCGACGGCATGCCGTGCGGCGTCTTCTCGTGGCGCCCGCCCGTCGCCCTCGTCGAGGAGCTGTCCGACCTGCTCGACGGCGTACGCGCGGGGGTGACGGTGCCGTGAGCGACCTCTTCGAACCCCTCGACGCCCACGACCGCGACCTCGCCCTCGCGGCGACCGGCCTCCTCGCGACCTTCAACACCGCAGGCGTGCTCACCGCGGCGGACGTGCACGTCGCGACCACCCTCGGCAGGCTGGTGGGCGAGCACGACGAGGCGGTCCTCCTCGCGGTGGGGCTGGCCGTGCGCGCCGTACGCCACGGATCGGTCTGCCTCGACCTGGCCGCGGTGCCCGGCTCGCTGCCGGACCTCGACCTCCCCTGGCCCGCACCGAACGGGTGGGCGAGCAGCGTCTCGGCGAGTCCCCTGGTCGCCGCGGAGGTGGTGCACGTCGAGCACGGGCTGGTCTACCTCGACCGCTACCACGAGCAGGAGACGCAGGTCCTCGACGACCTGCGCAGCCGCGCGCTGGTGGCGCACGTCGTCGACCGCGACCTGCTGGCAGAGTCCCTCGCCCGGGTCTTCCCGGGCGCCGAGGCCGACGAGCAGCGCGCCGCCTGCCTGCGTGCGGCCACCCGGGCCACGACCGTGGTCACCGGCGGTCCGGGCACCGGCAAGACCACGGCGGTGGCCGGCCTGCTGGCCGCGCTCGTCGAGCAGGCGGAGGCGACCGGCGTCGCGCTGCGCGTCGCGCTCGCGGCCCCGACCGGCAAGGCCGCGGCACGTCTCGAGCAGTCCGTGCGCGCCTCCGCGGCCCGGTTCGGCGACGCCGACCGGGCCCGATTGGCCGACGTCTCGGCGATGACGCTGCACCGGCTGCTGCGTCAGGACCCCGGCAACAGCACCCGCTTCCGCCACCACCGCGGCAACCGGCTCCCGCACGACCTCGTCGTCGTCGACGAGGCGTCGATGGTGTCGCTGACGATGATGGCCCGACTGCTGGAGGCCGTACGCCCCGAGGCACGTCTGGTGCTCGTCGGCGATCCCGACCAGCTCAGCTCGGTCGACGCCGGCGCCGTGCTGACCGACCTCGTGCGTGGCTACGAGCACCGCGACGACAGCCCGGTCGCCGCGCTGCGCACCGCCCACCGCTACGGCGCCGAGATCGGCCGGCTCGCGGAGGCGCTGCGGCTCGGCGACGCCGACGCCGCCATCGACGCGCTCCGGTCGGGGGGCGAGGCCGTCGAGTGGGTGGCCGACGGCGACCCCGCCAGCACGATCCGGTCGGCCGTGCTGCCCCACGCCCTCGCCGTGCACGACGCTGCCGCCGCCGGTGACGCGACGCGGGCGCTCGCCGCGCTGGACCGGCACCGCCTGCTGTGCGCGCACCGGGACGGCCCCTTCGGCGTACGCCACTGGAACCGTCGCATCGAGCAGTGGTTCACCGCCGAGACCGGGGTGCCGGTCCACGACGCGGCCTATCCCGGCCGCCCGATCCTGGTGTCGTCCAACGACTACTCGCTCGGCGTCTACAACGGTGACACCGGCGTCGTCGTCGCCGGTCCGTCAGGACCGCGGGCCGCGATCGCGACCGGGGTGGGCTCGCTCGACCTCGCCCCCTCGCGCCTGGGCGACGTGGAGACGATGCACGCGATGACGATCCACAAGTCGCAGGGCAGCCAGGCCGACGAGGTCACCGTGCTGCTGCCCGACGAGGAGTCGCGCCTGCTGACCCGCGAGCTGTTCTACACCGCGGTCACCCGGGCGCAGCGCAAGGTGCGCGTGATCGGCTCGGAGTCGGCGGTGCGCGCGGCCATCGCGCGGCAGGCGCTGCGGGCCAGCGGGCTGCGCGCCCGCCTGTCGGATGCCTGAAACGTGGCGGACACGCGCGACCGCTAGCCTCGTGGCATGCCCTACCTGATGCGCGTCGAGCTCCCCGATGTCCCGGGGTCGCTGGGCCGCGTCGCGAGCGCGATCGGTGAGGCCGGCGGCGACATCGAGGCGATCGAGATCGTCGAGAAGCACGACGGCTTCGCAGTCGACGACGTGCTGCTCGAGATCCCCTCCGGCACGATGCCCGACTCGATCATCTCCGCCTGCTCCGTGCTCGACGGCGTGAGCGTGCTGTGGATCAGTCGCTACGCCGCCGGCGGCAACCTCTTCCTCGACCTCGAGGTCGTCGAGGCGCTGACCGAGGACCCCTCGACCGCGCGCGACCGGCTCGTCGAGCTGCTGCCGATCGCCTTCCGCGTCGACTGGGCGGCCCGGGTGACCCCGGGTGAGAACGGCGGCACCGTCGTGCACGCGACCGACGCGGCACCCTCGGCGTACGACGTCCAGCCGGTCGCGGTGCCCACCCGGCTGCCGGGCGACGAGGTCTACGTCGAGTGCGCCGCCCCGTTCGGCGACGACCTCGTGCTGATGGGCCGCCGCGGCGGTCCGGAGTTCCTCGACTCCGAGCTCGCCCGCCTCGAGCACCTGCTCGGCCTGGCGATCACGATCAGCCGCACCTGAGGATCTACCCTCGCCCGCACGCCGTTGGCGGTGAGTGAGACACCTTCTCAGCGCCCAGAACCTGCGTCACTCACCGCTGATCGCGCGCCGTACGAGTCTCCGGAGGTCAGGCCACGGAGCGGATCCGGGTGACGAAGACCGAGCCCAGCACGCAGAACGCGAAGCCGACGATGTAGACGACGCCGTAGCCCAGCGACCAGGACTCACCCTGCGTGGCCACCGACCCGCCCAGCTCGCGTACGACGACGAGGAGCAGGCCGGCGATGGCCGGGGCGAGCACCTGCGGCAGCGCGGCGGCGATGTTGATGACGCCGAGGTCCTTCGCGCGGTCCACGGCTCCGGGCAGCACCTGGGTGATGAGCGCGAAGTCGACGGCCTGGTAGACGCCGAACCCGGCTCCCAGCACGGCCGCGGCGAGCAGTGCACCGGGCCAGGCCTGCCAGAGCCCGAGGACGAGCGAGCTGGCGCCGATCAACGCGCCGGACCAGATCACGAAGACCTTGCGGCGGCCGACGCGGTCGCTCCAGTGCCCGACCACGACAGTGGTGGCGACGGTGCACCCGCCGTAGATCAGGACCAGGACGCCCAGCCGGGCGGTCGCGTCGTCGTCGCCGAACCCGAGGCCGTCGGTGAGGAAGTAGTAGAGGTAGTTGAGGGCGATCCAGTTGCCGAGGTTGACGAGGAACCTCGTCAGCCACGCCCAGGCGAAGTCGGGGTGCTCGCGAGGCGAGACCCAGAACGAGCGGACCAGCCGCTTCCAGTCCATCGGCTCGAGCGGGTGGTCGGCCGGCAGCGCGATGTCGCGCGACCCGACGAGGTAGGGCACCGACAGCAGCAGCATCACGGCCGCGATCGTGACGTAGCCCTGAGCGATCGACCCGGTGACCTCGGCGATCTTGATGCCGAGCAGCACGCCGACGGTGCCGGCGATGGCAATCAAGCCGCCGATCAGTCCACGCCGGGGGACCGGCACCTGGTCGGGCACGGCCGCGACGCCGCCTGCCCAGGCGGCGTTGAGGGCGAGCTGCACCAGGCTCCAGGCGACGACCATCCAGAGCGCGCTCTCCGCCACCGACAGCAGCAGCAGCGACGCGGCGCCGAGGACCACACCGCCGAGGATCCACGGCACCCGGCGTCCGAGGCGCGAGCGCGTACGGTCGCTGAAGGCGCCCCACACCGGGTTGGCGACGAGCGACACCGACGCACCCGAGAACAGCACGACCGCGAGCAGCGCCTCCTTGCTCATCCCGCCCGGCTCGACAGCGGCGACGTCGGCCGCCTGCTGGGCGAGCAGCACCTGGATCGGGCCGAACCAGCCGGCCATCAGGCCGAGGTTGAGCAGCACCAGCGCGCCGATCCACCTCGCCGGTGGGGCGTCGACCGGGTCGTCGAAGGCCGAGCGGGTCGGCACCGTGGTCGTCACGGCGTCATTGTGGGGCCGGGAGCCGCCGGCGGGAAGGGCTCAAGGCCGTTGCGCACGGGGCCGTTGCGCGCGCGCCCACGACGCGGTCGGATGGGGGTACGCACGCCCCCACCTGACGAGAGGACACGGACATGAGTGAGCACGCGGCTCTCCCAGACGACGCGACAGACCCGGAGGACCCGTTCGAGCCGGAGGCGCCGGCCCACGTCGACCCCGACGAGGAGACGATCGTGCACGACGAGGACCTCGACGACGAGGCGGTCGTCGACGAGGTCGAGCCGGACCCCGGGCAGCCGACCTGAGTCAGGCGCGCTCGAGCAGGAAGAGCGGGATCTCCCGGTCGGTCTTCTCCTGGTAGGAGGCGTACGTCGGCCAGGTGGCTACGGCGTGCTGCCACCAGTCGGCGCGCTCCTCGCCCTCGAGGACCCGCACGCTGTAGACGTGCTTCTCCGCGCCGTCCTGCAGCTCGACTTCGGGATGGGCGACGAAGTTGTGGTACCACTCGGGGTTCTGAGGGGCCCCGCCGAGCGACGCGACCGCGAGGTAGGCGCCGTCGCGCTCGACCCGCATCACCGGGTTCTTGCGCAGGTGGCCCGACTTCGCGCCGACCGAGGTGATGACCACGATGGGGTAGCCGGTGTCGCGCAGGGTGTTCGCCCTCTCGCCGTTGCTCGCCTCGTACTCCGCCACCTGGTCGCGGACCCACTGGGCGGTGCTCGGGACATATGTTCCAGTCAGTGCCATGCCTGTCCAACGCCGAGGCGGGCACACTTCTTCCGCGGCGGCACGGCTACCCTCCCGGGCATGAGTGCGATCGAGGGCGTCAGCGAGATCTTCGACCCCGAGGCCTGGGACACCGTCCCCGGCTTCGACGACCTGACCGACCTGACGTACCACCGGGCCCGCGAGCACGGCACCGTACGCATCGCCTTCGACCGCCCCGACGTGCTCAACGCGTTCCGGCCGCACACCGTCGACGAGCTGCTCCGTACGCTCGACCACGCGCGCACGTCCGCCGACGTCGGCTGCGTGATCCTCACCGGCAACGGCCCGAGCGCCAAGAACGGCAAGTGGGCCTTCTGCACCGGCGGTGACCAGCGCATCCGCGGCCGGGCCGGCTACCAGTACGAGACGGACGGCCACGTGGACGAGGGCGCTCCGCCCAACCCCATCGACAAGGCCAAGCTCGCTCGCCTGCACATCCTCGAGTGCCAGCGGCTGATCCGCTTCATGCCCAAGGTCGTCATCTGCGTGGTCCCCGGCTGGGCCGCCGGCGGCGGGCACAGCCTGCACGTCGTCGCCGACCTCACCCTCGCCAGCCGCGAGCACGCACGCTTCAAGCAGACCGACGCCGACGTCGGGTCCTTCGACGGCGGCTACGGCTCGGCCTACCTCGCGCGGCAGGTCGGTCAGAAGTTCGCCCGGGAGATCTTCTTCCTCGCCGACGAGTACGACGCCGAGGAGATGCACCGCATGGGCGCGGTCAACCGCGTGGTCGAGCACGCCGACCTCGAGAAGGTCGCCCTCGACTGGGGCCGCAAGATCAACGGCAAGTCCCCCACCGCGCAGCGGATGCTGAAGTACTCCTTCAACCTTCTCGACGACGGCCTCGTCGGCCAGCAGCTCTTCGCCGGCGAGGCGACGCGCCTGGCCTACATGACCGACGAGGCGCAGGAGGGTCGCGACCAGTTCCTCGAGAAGCGCGACCCCGACTGGTCGCCCTTCCCCTGGTACTACTGATTCACAGGCCGCTTGGGTAGTCCGCTGCGAAAAGCCGGTGCGGGGGGCCTCCGGAGCGGCATTTCGCAGCGGACTATCGAGAGGGGTGGGGACAAAGGGGTGGGGACAGAGGTCTCCAGCCCTCGGCGTCAGCTCGTCGAGAGGCGGCAGTTGTCGATCTCGGGGTAGTGCTGGCGGATCTTCACCTTGCGCTCGAGCTCGGCGATGATCGCGGGCGCGAAGTTGACCTCGGTGAGCGCCTGCGCGCTGCCGAGTCCGCCGGGGCTGAAGACGTTGATCTCCATCAGCTTGTCGCCCACGATGTCGAGCCCGACCAGGAACATGCCGTCGGCGACCAGCTTGGGCCGCACGACCTCGACCATCTCGAGCATCTCGTCGGTGACCGCGACCTTCACGGCCTTGCCGCCGGCCGACATGTTGGAGCGGATGTCCTTCGTCGACGGCGTACGCCGGAACGCGGCGTACTGTCCGTCGACCGTGAGCGGCTGACCGTTCATCACGAACATTCGCACGTCGCCCTTGGCCGCCTCGGGGAGGTACTCCTGGGCGACGACGTAGCCGTCGCGCGAGATGGCCTCGATGATCTGCTGGAGGTTGGGCGCCTCCTTGCGGTCGACGAGGAAGACGCCCGCCCCGCCGGAGCCCTGGAGCGGCTTGAGCACCGCCTTGCCGCCGAGGTCCTTGATGAACTCCTCGATCATGTCCTCGTCGCGCGAGATCAGCGTGCGCGGGCGGACGATCTCGGGGAAGTGCTGGAAGTAGGCCTTCGACAGCGCGTTGGCCAGGCTGGTGGGGTCGTTGACGACGAGCACCCCGCTGGAGGCGATGAGCTGCCCGAACGCGACGCCGGCGTTGTTGCGCCACGGGTCGGACTCGGCGTCGTCGGCCGGGTCGTTGCGCAGCATCACCACGTCGAACTCGTCCATCCCGATGAGCTGCTCGACGTCGGGCTTCTGCACGTCCGCGAGATGCCGCTCGAGCGACCTGTACGACTTGGCCTGGCCGGCGCGGGCCTTGGTGCTCAGCGACCCGTCGGGCTCGTAGGCGAAGTCGCCGATCCCCATGTACCAGGCCTCGTGGCCCATCTCCTTGGCCGCCATGGCGAGGCGGTTGGTGGTGTACTCCGCCTTCTCGGTGGCGATGTCGTTGACGACGAATCCGATCTTCATGGCTGTTCCTCCAGGAGTGTGCTGAGGTCGTCCGTGCCGGCCGCCCGGGCGAGGTTGTCGTGGGCGGACGGGTCGAGCAGGTAGCGCGGCAGGACGCGGGCGGGGCGCAGCAGTCCACGCTCCTCCAGGTTGCCGATGAGGGGCAGGTCGCGCAGCGAGAACTTGCCGAGCCACATCTGGTCGAGCGAGCCGCCCGACCCGAGGTGGTCGAGCAGCTCGACGAGCCCGCGCAGGTAGATCGCGTCCTTGGTCATCCCGCCGGAGCGGTAGACGCGCATGACGGTGGTCCACGCGCTGCCGCTCGGGAAGTCGTCGGCGACCAGCGCCTCGTGCGCCTCGGCGAACGTGGCGCCGGAGACGAGCCGGTGGACGGTCACCACGCGACCGGCCAGCTGCCGCAGGCGGAAGGCGGTGAGACCGCCGCAGGCGATCTCGGCGAGCACGGCCAGGCCCTCCTGCGTCTCGTCGTAGCCGGCCAGCCCCACGCCGAGCACCTTGATCGGCTGGTGGCTGCCGTTGGCCTGCGTGACCAGGTGGGTCCCCACCTCGTGGTGCAGCAGCGCCTGGGCCCGCGGCCGCTGGACCTTGGTCTCGGGGCCGATGAGCAGCACGTCGCCGGAGACCATGACGCCGTTGACGTCGGAGCGGATCTCGGCGTGCATGTCGAGGTCGGGGTCCTCGTCGCGGTAGCGCGCGATCTCGGCCTCCGCCATCGCGAGGAACTCCTCGGCGTCGAGGGCCTCGTCGGTCGGCTCGGTGCGGGTGATCGTGGCGAGCAGCCCCTCGGCCTGCTTGCGCAGCGACGGCGACACCCCGCCGTACAGCTCCACGCTGAGCGGGAGGAAGTCGTCGGTGTCGCGGGCCTCCAGCATGTCGAGCTGGAGCTCCATCTCACGGTGCTTGGCGCGCAGCAGCTGGCCGAGCACCGGGTCCTCGACGGCGCCGGGGTCGATGTCGTCGAGCTCGGCGCGGATGACGGCCGGATCGGTCTCCAGCTCGCGATAGGTGAAGGGCGGGTCGGGCTGGCGGCCCTCGAGGAAGTCGTCGCGCAGGTCGTCGGCGTCGACCGGCGTGATGTCGAGCAGGAAGCGGTAGCTCTGGGCGAGCAGCGAGAGCCGGTGGTCGACGGCGAGGTCGGCGGCGCTGAGCCCCGCGTCGGCCCGGGGATCGTCGGCGTCGTCGCTCATCGCAGCAGGGCCAGCTCGTCGAGCAGCCCGGGCAGGGCCGCCGCGAGCCCCTGCTGGGCGCAGCGGAACCGGTCGGCGTGCAGCTCACCGGTCCACTCGTCCATGAAGGTCTTCTTGAACTCCAGCGCTAGCACGCAGCCCACCCGCGGGTAGCGGTCGTGGACCCACCAAGCGAGGTTGCGCCCCTCGAACGCGACGTTCTCGCGGGCGTCGAGCGGCCCGCACCCGAGCGAGGCGTCGCGCAGGTCGCCCGTGAAGCGCTCGACCAGCGGGCCGAAGAGGTCGTGGTCGAGGCTGCCGGTGCCGACGTTGACCTCGGGGTTCTCCGACGCCGGGGCGGGCGGCTCGTCGGCGCCGTCGCGACGGTGGTTGTAGGAGTGCACGTCCAGCAGCACGAACGGGCCACGCTCGGCCACGGCGTCGAGCCGCGGCGCCAGGGCGTCGTAGAAGGCGTCGTACGTCGCGAGGCTGCCCTCGAAGAGCTCGTCGGAGAGCTCGCCGCCGCGCCACACCTCGAGCCCCCAGCAGTCCTCGGGCGTGCGGTAGACCGCCTCGCGGCGCGGCCGGTTGAGGTCGGCCTCGAAGCGGGACCGCGAGGTCACCACGTGGTCGGGGACCACAGCGGCGAGCCGGTCGGTGAACGGGTCCTCCTCGCGGAACCGCTCGGCCTCGTCGAGCACCATCGCCTCGGCGATCTCGGGCCGCAGCGCGTGCCCGGCGTGCACCGACGTCGCCACGAGCTGCCCGGTCCAGTCGCCGACGAACGCGACAGCGTCCGACATCCCTCCCACGTCCGTCATGCCCGCCTGTCTACCGGAGTCGCGGCGCCACCTCCATGTGCGCGCACCCCTACGGGTGACGGGCTGGTAGGACTGGGGCATGTCCCGCCACCAGAGGATCGTCGTGCTCACCGGCGCCGGCATCTCCGCCGAGAGCGGGCTCACCACGTTCCGCGACTCCGGCGGCCTGTGGGAGGGCCACGACCCGATGCAGGTCGCCACCCCGGAGGCGTACGCCCACGACCCGCACCTGGTGCAGCGGTTCTACGACGCCCGGCGAGCCGCCCTCTCCCGGGTGGAGCCCAACGCGGCCCACCACGCCCTCGTACGCCTCGAGGACGCCCTCGGCGACGACCTGCTGGTGGTCACGCAGAACGTCGACGACCTCCACGAGCGCGCCGGCTCGCGTCGGGTCCACCACATCCACGGCCGGTTGCAGTCCGCGTGGTGCACGGCCTGCGACGCACGGCACGCGTGGGACGGTCCGCTGGTCGACTCTCCGCCCTGCCCCGGGTGCGGGTCGGCGACCCTGCGCCCCGACGTCGTGTGGTTCGGGGAGGTCCCCTACGGCATGGACGTCGTCGAGCAGGCGCTGTGGGAGTGCGACCTGTTCGTCTCGATCGGCACCTCGGGCACGGTCTACCCGGCCGCCGCGTTCGTGCACTGGGCGAGGGGTCGCACCCTCGAGCTGAACCTCGAGCCCAGCTCCGGCGCCACCGACTTCGCCGAGTCCCGCCGCGGTCCGGCGAGCCGGCTCGTGCCGGAGTGGGTCGAGGAGCTGCTCGGCTGACTTGCGGCGATCGCCTGCGGCGCGCCGTGGTCCGTGATGAGATCGAGCGGCTCAGGACGAGGGGGACCCATGCGCGTGATCCGAGGGGTGGCCGCGACCGTGGCGCTGGTGGCGACCACCGCCGGGTGCAGCGTGTACGAGGACTTCACCACCAGCGACTTCGCCCAGCAGGACGGGGACGCGATCGTCGTCGCCGCCAGCGAGGCGATGCTGGAGGTGACGAGCCTGCGGATGACCGGGCAGGTGCGCGACGGCGGCGAGCAGTTCTTCGTCGACCTCAGCATGGACCGTGACGACCGGTGCGCCGGCACGCTGCGGGTGGGCGGCAGCCACCTCGACATCCGTCGCATCGGCAACCGGGCCTGGGTCAAGGGCGAGGCCGGCGCCTTCAACCGCCTCGGCGGCGGGTCCGTGCCCCGGCAGGTGCTCGACCGCCTCAGCAGCTCGTGGTTGCAGCTCGACGGCCGTACCGCGACGCGGCTCTGCGACTTCGACGCGCTGCTCGCGACCTTCGAGGTCGTCGACTTCGGCCAGGAGGACGGCGCCGGCAAGGGCCGCTCGAAGCGGGACGAGGTCGACGACCCGGTCCCCGCGAGCGTCGTGGAGGAGACCACCATCGACGGCCACAAGGCCGTGCAGCTCACCGCCTCCCCCGGCGGTGCCCACGACGAGAACACCTGGGTGCTCAGCGAGGCGCCGCACCACGTCGTGAAGCTGGAGTCCACCTCCATGCAGGACGGCGGCACCCTCTCGTTCTCGGAGTTCGACGTCGACGTCGAGGTCGAGGCGCCTCCCCGCAAGGACGTCATCCGTCCCTGACCGGCCTCAGGAACCGACGACCCAGCTCGTCGAGTCGCGTGGCGACGGGTCGTCGTCCGGCTCGCCGGAGCTGAGCGGGCGGAAGTGCAGGCGTACGCAGGTGCCGCGCCCGAGCGTCGACTCCACCTCGACCCTGCCGCCGTGGCGCTGCATGATCTCCCGGACGATGCCGAGGCCCAGCCCGGTGCCCGGGCGCATCAGCGCCTCCTCGTTGGTCGAGCGGAACAGCGGCGCGAACAGGTTGGCCTGGTCGGAGTCGGAGATGCCGATGCCCTCGTCCTTGCAGGCGAAGGACAGGCCACCGTCGGCACGCCGCTCGATGCCGATCCAGATCTCGTTGCCGGGGTTGGAGTACTTGACCGCGTTGTCGACGAGGTTGGTGACGGCGCTGGCGATCTCGCGCGGGTCGGCGAGGACCACCGCCTCGCCGAGGTCGCCGACCAGGTGCAGCGTGACGCCGACGCGCTCGGCCACCGCGGTCATCGCCGACAGCGTCTCCTCGACGATCGGGACGAGGTCGGTGTGCTGCATGGCCGGCGGGGACTGCGGGTCGCTGACGCGGGAGAGCATCGCGAGCCCCTGCAGCAGGTCGCCCAGGCGCTCGCTGCCGCGCAGGATGGCCTGGGCGCGCTTGAGGTCGCGCTCGTCGACGAACTCGCTCGCGGCGAGGAACTCGGCGTTGGCGGCGATCACCGTCATCGGGTTGTTGATCTCGTGCGTCAGCTCGCGAAGGAAGCGGTGCCGCGACTCCTCGAGCTCGCGCAGCTCGCCGAGCAGGCGCCGCTCGCGCTGGGTGGCGTGGGCGTTGGCGATGGCGCGGCCCAGGTCGTGCCCGAGCTCGAGGGCGGCGACCCCCTCGCCGTCGGTCCAGCGCCGTGACCCGGTGCGGCGCGCGCACATCAGCATGCCGAGCACCTCGTCGTCGACGCCGACGGGCGCCACGACGACCGCCTCGAAGCCGGCGGCACGCAGCGCGTCGCTGAACCACGGCGCGTACGCCGCCAGCTCCGCGTCGCCCCAGACGTTCTCCGGCTCGATGACCAGCACGTGCTGGCCGACCCAGGCTCGTGCGGCCGCCTCGTCGAGCGCGCGGCGCACCTCGGGCGCCACCTGGAGGCCGAGGCTGTCGGGGGCCTCGACGTCCTCGTCGATGAACACGCGGATCTCGAGCTCGTCGACCGACAGCGCCCCGAGCAGGGTGGAGCGGGCCTCGCGCAGGAGGTGCCCGACGTCGTGGCGGGCCGGGTCGGAGCGGGCCAGGCGGCGCGTGGCACGGATGACCCGCATGTGGTCGGCGTACTCCTCGCGCTCGATCGCGGTGAGCACCGAGTTGAGAGTCATCGCCAGCTCGTCGGAGACCTCGAGGAGCCGCTCCTTGTCGGGACGCCGCGAGTCGACGGGGACGTCGAGGTAGAGCAGGGCACGGAGGTCGCCGCGCTCGTCGAGGATCCGGGCGACCAGCATGTCCATCGGGTGCCAGTCGCCGACCTCGCCGGTGACCGGGATGTCGGGGACGACGATCACGCCGTCCATCTGCTCGCGCAGCTCGTCGGAGAAGTTCTCCTCCGGGACCCAGATGAAGAGCCCGAACGGCTCACCGACGGCGAAGACCTGCTGCATGTCGGACAGCCGCGAGGCGGTGCCGAGCCGCTCCGCGGCGCTGGTCATGTCGCCGTAGATAGCGACGAACTCGAGCAGGCCCTTGGGGCGGACCACCTCGATGGCGCAGACGCGGAAGCCGGCGCGGGTGGCGGCGTCCCGGGCGAGGGCGTGCATCAGCGCGCGGGCGCGTGCATCACCCCAGCTCAGGTCGCGCGTCCTGCGCTCCCCCTTCTGCCCCTGTTCCATGGCGCACTCGTCCTCCCCACCCGCCACTGGGATGGTAGGCGCGGGGCCAAGCGGCCGGGCGGGTTTCCGCAGGTCTTGACCCCGGCTGTGGACGAACTGTTGCCCGGTGCTGTGCTCAGCCCACCTCAGCGGGTGGGGCGAGCGGGAGCCACACGGTGAAGGTGGTCCCCTCGCCGACCTCCGAGGTCAGCCGGACGGTGCCGTGGTGAGCGGTCACCACCCGATCGATGATCGCCAGGCCCAGACCGGTGCCGGGGCGCCTGCGCGCCTCCGCGCTGCCGGAGCGGAAGAACGGCGTGAAGACCTTGTCGACCTCGTGGGCGGGGATCCCGATGCCGGTGTCGGCGCACGTGACCCGTACGCCGTCGACCCCGTCGGCCGCCGTGCGCGCGACGTCCACGCTCACCCGTCCCCCCGACTCGGTGTACTTGAACGCGTTGGAGAGCAGGTTGGTGACCATGCGCTGGAGCGCGGCGGGCTCACCGGTGAGGACGAGGTCGTCGGCGACCGCGAGCCGCAACTCGACCCCCGACAGGGTCGCCATCGGCGCGAGGAACTCCGCGCACTCGTGGACCAGGGCGGAGAGGTCCACCTCGGTCGTCGAGGTGCCGGCCTCCGGGTCGCTGACCGAGGCGAGCGCCATCAGGTCCTCGACCATGTCCTCGATGCGCCGCGCGGCCCGACCGAGCGCATCGAGGGACTCGCGCGCGTCCTGGGCCGGTGACTCCTCGTCGAGCAGCTCGAGGTGGGTGAAGAGGACGCTGACGGGGTTGCGCAGCTCGTGGGCGAGGGTCAGGACCATGTCGCGGCGGTAGTCGCTGACCCCGCGCAGCTCGGCGTTGAGCGCACGCTCACGCTCGCCCAGGCGGGCCTCGAGGAGCAGCCGGGCCAGGTCGGCCGCCACCACGGTGACGGCGTTGATCTCCGAGGCGATCCAGCGCGGCGCGTCGGCCGCGCGGCCCATCGCCAGTGTGCCGAGGTACTCCTCGCCTGCCCCGATCGGGACGAGGAGACCGGACCCGAGGTCGTAGGTGTCGAGCATCCGGGTGAGCGACGGCGGGGTCTCCACCGACTCCTCCTGCATGCTCCAGGTCCGCTCGCGCTCGACCACGACGTGGCCGCGCCGGTCCCACTGGCGTCGCATCACCTCGCCCATGTGGTGCCGGTCGTCCTCGAGGCCCGGGACGACCGAGCCGGCCACGACCACGTCGACGGTGGCCAGGTCGAGGGCCTCGCCCAGGGCACGCGACAGCTCGGCCACCAGCTCCTCGACGCCCAGGCCGGGTCGTACGGTGTCGATGGCGCGACGCGCCGCGGTGACCATGCGGACCTGCTCGCCGTAGAGCTCGCGCTCGACGATGCTGACGATCGCCTCGAACAGCACCCCCGCCTCGGCGTTGATCGCCGCCACGACCCCGGGCGTCGGACGCAGGCCGGAATGGGGCTCGTCGAGGTAGAGCAGCCCGCGCAGCTCGCCGTCCTCGTTCTCCAGCAGGCGCACCAGCTGGTCGTCGGGGTCCCACCCGTTGGGCAGCCCCGAGGCAGGCGTGTCCGGCTTGTGGCCGTACTCGTCGAGGAACGCGCGGGTGACGTCGTCGAGGCGCTCGCTGGGGATGTGCCGCCAGCCGTCCATCTCCTGCCCGAGGGCATGGATGTGGTCGAGTGCCAGCGGTGAGGCCTGCCCGAGCATCTTGTCGCGGGCCGCGTCGTCGCCGGCGATCGCGACGAACTCGAGGAAGCCGTCGGAGCGCAGGGCCTCGATGGCCACGACCTTGTGCTGGGTGCGCTTGGCGATGTCCTCGGCGACGGCGTGGAGGACCGCACGCTGGGCCTCGTTGCCCCACGCCTGCCCGCGTGGACGCGCCCACACCCCGTCGTCGTCCCTGACCAGTGTGATCGCCCCCTCACGAGTCCGACGTCGCGACGGTACGCCCAATCCGGCCCGCCCGTGGCCCTCTTCGGCATGATGGGTCGCGGCTTGGTGACTCGCGGGTAACATAGGCCGCATGAAGCGTGAGATCTACGACGAGGACCACGAGGCCTTCCGCGCCTCGGTCAAGCAGTTCCTGGACCGCGAGGTCACCCCGCACCTCGAGACGTACGCCGACAACCACGGCCTCGACCGCGACTTCTGGCTGGCCGCCGGCAAGCAGGGCTTCCTCGGCCTCGAGATCCCCGACGAGTTCGGCGGCTCGGAGGCCGGCGACTACCGCTTCAACGCGGTGCTGACCGAGGAGCTGGCCAAGGTCAACATGACCCTGCCGAGCTGCGTCGGCATCCACGCCGACATCACGGTGCCGTACCTCGTCCACCTCACCGACGACGAGCAGAAGGCGCGCTGGCTGCCCGGCTGCGCGAGCGGCGAGATCGTCACCGCCATCGGCATGACCGAGCCCGGCGGCGGCTCCGACCTCGCCAACCTCAAGACCACCGCCGTGCGTGACGGCGACGACTGGATCATCAACGGGTCCAAGACCTTCATCACCAACGGCGGCTCCGCCGACATCGTCCTCGTGGCGGCGCGCACCGCCCCGGAGAAGAAGGCCAAGGGCATCTCGCTCTTCGCGGTCGACACCACCCTCGAGGGCTTCAGCGTCGGGCGCGTGCTCGACAAGGTCGGTCAGGACGAGTCCGACACCGCCGAGCTCGCCTTCGAGGACGTCCGCGTCTCCGGGGCCGACCTCGTCGGTCCGCTCGACACCGGCTTCATCTCGATGATGCAGTTCCTTCCGCAGGAGCGGCTCGGCTCGGCCATCACCAACCTGGCCCACGCCAAGCAGATCCTCGAGGAGACGGTCCAGTACGCCAAGGACCGCCAGGCCTTCGGGCAGCCGATCGGCGCCTTCCAGAACACCCAGTTCCTCCTCGCCGACCTGGTCACCCGCGTCGACGTGACCCAGGCCTTCGTCGACCAGTGCGTCATCGCGCACACCAAGAAGGAGCTGACCCCCGTCGACGCGGCCAAGGCCAAGTGGTGGACCTCGCAGGTCCAGAACGACGTCCTCGACCACTGCGTCCAGGTCCACGGCGGCTACGGCTACATGAACGAGTACCGCGTGGCCCGCGCCTGGCGCGACGCCCGGGTCACCAAGATCTGGGCCGGGTCCAACGAGATCATGAAGATGCTGATCGGGCGCGACCTCGGGCTCTGATGAGACGAGCAGCGACGCCCGAGGAACGAGGTCGGCGCGTGGGCTCGGCCAGGTCGAGTGGACCCGCGACTGAGGAACGAAGTCGCAGAAGGGCGTATCGAGACCGATGAGGATGTTCGTCGCCATCGTCCCGCCGGTCGAGGTCGTCGAGCACCTCGACGCCTTCCTGGACGTACGCCGGGAGGCTGCGGCCTTCCGCTGGTCGACGCCCGAGCAGTGGCACGTGACGCTGGCGTTCGCGGCGTCGGTGCCCGAGCGGTCGCTGGAGGAGCTCGACGAGCTGCTGGCGCACGCGGCCGCACGGCGGCAGTCGTTCGGGATGCGCGTCGCCGGAGGCGGTGCCTTCCCGCACCCCGACGCGGCACGCGTCCTCTGGGCCGGGCTGGAGCCCGACGACGACGCCGCGCTCGACCAGCTGGCCGCGGCCGCGCGGGCTGCGGTGTCCCGCGCCGGCGCCCGCGTCGACGGGCAGCGGTTCCACCCGCACCTGACCCTCGCGCGGCTCGGACGACCGGCCAACGTCAGCTCGTGGGTCCGGCTCCTCGACGCGTACGCCGACGCCCCGCGCTGGCAGGTCACCGAGCTCGCCCTCGTGGCGTCCCACCTGGGCGAGGGCCCGCGCCGGCGGCCACGCCACGAGGTCGTCGGGACGTACGCCCTCGGCTGAGCGTTGAGCGCTGAGCGCAGCCTCACCTTCGTTGCGACGCCCACCCCCGCGCGCGACGATGGTCCGGTGAGCCTGGAGATCGGAACCGACGAGGAGCCCCAGCACTTCCATGACGAGCTGGGCGACCATGTCGGCACGCGGCTGAACTGGCTGCGCGCCGCCGTCCTGGGTGCCAACGACGGCATCGTCTCGACCGCCGGCGTCGTGATGGGTGTCGCGGGCGCGACCGACGACAGCGGCACGATCGTGATCGCCGGCATCGCGGCCCTGACCGCCGGCGCGCTGAGCATGGGGGCGGGCGAGTACGTCTCGGTCAGCACCCAGCGCGACTCCGAGAAGTCGATCCTCCATCTCGAGGAGACCGAGCTGCAGCAGATGCCGGAGACCGAGGAGCGCGAGCTCGCCAAGATGTACGTCGAGAAGGGCCTCTCGGAGGAGACCGCCGCGCAGGTCGCGCGCGAGCTCACCGAGCACGACGCCCTGCGCGCCCACGCCGACATCGAGTTCGGCATCGACCCCGACAACCTCACCAACCCCTGGCACGCGGCGTGGGCCTCGATGCTCGCCTTCACCGTCGGCGCGCTGCTGCCGCTGCTGATCGTCGCCTTCGTGCCGCCCGGGACGCGGATCCTGGTCACCGTGCTGAGCGTGGTCGCTGCCCTCGCGCTCACCGGCTTCGTCAGCGCCAGGATCGGGCTCAGCCCCCGGCTGCCCGCGGTCCTGCGCAACGTCAGCGGCGGCGTGCTCGCGATGGGCGTCACCTACCTCATCGGCATGTACGCGGGCGTGCACCTCTGAGGTCCGGCCTCGGCGTTGACGCCTCGAGCATCCGCAGCTGCCGATGAGCGGGCTTCCACACGGGGTCACGGCGCGGGCCCGGGTTCATCCGTCCTTGAGTGAGCTCTCGCCCTTGCCGGTGATGGTCCACACCTGACCCGGGCACCACTTCTCGGTGAGCTCAGCGAACACAGTCCCGTCCTCGGCGGTGGCGGTGAGATCGCCGTCGCTGCAGTCGTTGATCGTGTAGCGCCACCGTCCACCGTCAGGGGGGATCACCTCGACGCTGTACAACGGCTGATCGGTCTCGTTGACGATGTCCAGCCCGCCCCCCAGACTCTCGCAGCCACTGGCAGGGAGGCACGCCACCGCCAAGCAGAGCAGCACCCTCTTCGATTGCATCCCGGCTCCTGCCGATCGAGTCGCGGGCTAGACGCCCGCCCAGGCGTCGACGAGGTCCAGGCACCAGTCCATGTGCCTGCCCGGGTGCCCGACGAGGCAGCTCGCCGTGACGAGGCCGTACGCCGCGCGGTAGAGCACCAGCACCGCGGGGTCGTGGCCGAAGCGGCGTACGGCGAGGTCGTCGAAGGCGGCCGTCGCCGCGGCGGCTCCGGGGCCGAACATGTCCTGCAGGCAGGCGGCCACCGCCGCGTCGAACGCGGGGTCGCCGACCGTGGAGACGTAGCCGAAGTCGAGCAGCCCGACCGGGCGGCCACCCTCGAGCAGGACGTGCACCGGACCCAGGTCGCCGTGCACGAGCCGCGGCGGCACGGCCGGCACCGCTCGGAGCGCCTCCGCCATCCGCTCGGCCACCCCGTCGGGCAGCAGGTCGCCGAGCAGCTCCGCGCGACGCAGCACCAGGTCGGCCAGGGAGATCGCGAACGGCACCGAAGGATCGAACGGCCGCTCGCCGTCCGGCACCGGCAGGACCGCCATGTCCGGGTGCACCGGGACGTGTGACAGACCGGCCAGCACCTCCACGACCGGCCCCGGTCCGGCGTCGGCCTCCGCGCGTCCCGGCAGCAGGGGGTGGACGGTGACCACGAGCCCGTCGACCTCGCCGACGTCGAGGATGCGGGGCACGGCCAGCTCGACGCCGGCCTCCATGAGACCGTCGTGGACCGCGTCGTAGAAGGCGCGCAGCCGGTCGACCTCGACGCGCGGACGCCGGTCCCACACCTTGACGACGCGCTCGTCGTCGAGGGCGGCCACCACGCCCTCCATGCCGCGCCCGACCTCGTGCGTGACGGGATAGCCGGCAGCACGCAGCCGCTCGAGCGGGTCGGTGCTCATCGGTCGGGTGCTCGTCGGTCGGGTGCTCACCCGACGATGTGCACGGAGACGCCCGGCCCGCCGGGGAGGGTGAGGGTGCCGCCGGCCACCTCGGCCGGGGAGCCCGCGAGGGTGGTGAGGGCGGTCTCGGGCCCCAGGGCGTGCGCGGGGAGGTCGACCGCGGCGCACGGGCGGCGTACGGCGTGGACGAGCACCGTCTGGTCGGGGTGCTCGCGCAGGAAGGTCATCGAGTCCTCCCCGGCGTGGAGCCACCGCATGCCGCCTCGGCGCAGCGCGACGTGCTCGCGGCGCAGCGCGATCCAGCGGCGGTAGGCCTCGAGGGTCGGCTGGTCCCAGGTCTCGGAGCGGTCCCAGGGGAAGGGCGTACGGGCGTGCTCGCCGTCGACCGCGGTCAGGCCCAGCTCGTCGCCCATGAAGACCACCGGCACGCCCGGCATGGTCATCTGCAGTGCCAGCCCGACCAGGTGCAGGTCGCGCCCGCGGCCGTCGAGGTCGACGCCGCCGTCGGTGCCGCCGCCGGTGACCGTACGGAACCGCGGGGTGTCGTGGGAGTCGAGGTGCATGGTGGAGCCCTGCCACGAGGTCCACGGGATCGACCCGTGCACCTCGCGCATGGTGGCGACCGCCGCCGAGGCAGGCAGGACGGGGATGTCGACGGGGAGGCCGAGGTAGTCGAGGCCGTGCGGCAAGCCCTCACCGCCGGGGGCACCGCCGTTGAGCCAGCACCACAGCGGGCGGGTGAACCCGGCGTAGTCCATGGTCCCGTGCCAGCCGGGGCCGGTGAGGTCGGCGGTCGCGTCGTGGCCGTGCTCGGCGAGCAGCCACGCGTCGGGCGACACGTCGTGGATCGTGCGGCGGATCTCCTGCGCGACCTGGTGGGCGAGGTCGTCACCGCCGAAGCGGCCGGTCATGTTGGCGACGTCGACGCGCCAGCCGTCCAGGCCGCGGCGCAGCCAGTGGGCGACCACGGAGTCGGGGCCGGCGTAGAGCCGGCGCGCCATCTCGGCCGACGTGTGGTCGAGCTTGGGCAGGCTCGGGATGTCGAGCCACGCGGCGTAGCCGTGCTCGTAGTCGTCGGAGAAGCGGTAGAAGGAGCGTTCCGGCGACGACGGGTCGGCGAGGGCCCGCTCGAACCAGTCGTGGTGCTCGCCGGTGTGGTTGGTGGTGAGGTCGCCGACCAGGCGCAGGCCGTGGTCGTGGACGGCATCGGCGAGGCGCTCGAGCGCCTCGTCGCCGCCGAGGAGCGGGTCGACGCGGTCGAAGGAGACGGCGTCGTAGCGGTGGGTGGACCACGCCTCGAAGACCGGGGTGAGGTAGAGCAGGGTCGCACCCAGCAGGTCGAGGTGGTCGAGGTGCTCGGCGACGCCGTCGAGCGTCCCGCCGTACCACTGGAACGGCACGTCCGGTCCCTTGTGCACCACCGGCTGGTCCCACTCGCACGGGATGGCCCAGTCCGGGACGGGGGCGCCGGTCTCGGTGCGGCCGAAGCGGTCGGGGAAGACCTGGTAGCCGATCTCGTCGGCGACCCAGTCGGGCAGCAGGTGGTCGGTGCTGATGCGGAAGTCGCCGGCGTCGGCGACGTCACGCGCGTGCACGCCGGTCGCGGTGAGCCAGCGGTAGTCCGCAGGCCCGCGCGAGACCAGGAAGCGGTAGGACGTCACCCGGTTGACCAGCAGCAGCCCGACCTCCCACCAGGTGCCGGCGGCGTCCTCGGAGACCTGCTCGGCGTTGCTGACCGCGGGCTCGCCGTCGCGTACGGCGCGCAGCACCACCCGGCTCGCCCCGGGCGATCCGTCCGCGGTGTGCGGCACGCGTACGCGCAGGGTCACCTCGTCGCCGAGGCGCGCGCCGGCGCCGTCGACGTACGTCGGGGAGCCGTCGTGGTGCGGGTCGAGCGGGTCGGGAGCTCCGGCCACGCGGATCAGCCCTTCACACCGCCGGCGGTGATGCCGCCGACGATGAACCGCTGGAGGTAGAGGAAGAGCAGCACCACGGGGATGGCGGTGAGGATCGAGCCGGCCGCGAAGACGCCGAGGTTGTTGGAACGATCGGCGTCGATGAGTCCGTAGAGACCGGTCGCGAGGGTCTTGTTGCCGGAGTCGCGCAGGAAGATCGAGGCCATCAGGAACTCGCCGATCACGCCGACGAAGACCAGCAGGCCGCAGACCGCGAGGATCGGCCGCACGAGGGGCAGGATGATACGGAAGAACACCTGCACGTGGCTGGCGCCGTCGATCATCGCGGCCTCGTCGAGCGACATCGGGATCGAGTCGAAGAAGCCCTTGATGAGCCAGACCTGGCCCAGCGAGCCGCCGCACATCATCAGGATGTAGCCGGCCAGGGTGTCCAGCCCGATCGCCGGGATGACCGCGCCGAGGTCGGTGAACATGAGGTAGAGCGCGACCGCGGCGAGGAACTGCGGGAACATCTGGATCAGCAGCAGGGCCAGGAGGCCGCCGCGGCGGCCCTTGAAGCGGAACCGGCTGAAGGCGTACGCCGCCAGCGCGCTGAACAGCAGCTGGACGAAGACCACGACCACGCACACGATGATGCTGTTGCGGGCCCACGTGCCGAAGGGCTGCTCGTCGAGGAGCTGGGTGAAGTTGGTCAGGCTGAAGGTCTGCGGGATCAGCGTGGACGTGACCACGTTGCCGAGCGGGTTGAGCGCGGCGGAGACCAGGTAGGAGACCGGGAAGAGCGCCCAGACGACCGCGATGACGCCGACGAGGTGGCGCCAGCCGATCTCGCGGAACCAGCGCCTGGCCCCCAGCTTGACCTTCGGAGCGGGGTCGCCGCCCCGCCGTCGACGCTTGCGGTCGGTGGCGAGGGTCGCGCCGGCGAGCGGTCCCTGGACATCGGTCATGTCAGTTCACATCCTCGAGCGAGCGGGTGGCACGGAACTGCAGCGCGGCGATGAGGCCGGTGACCACGAACAGCACCACCGAGACGGCGGCGGCGAACCCGATCTGCACGCCGCCCGCACCGAAGGCGAGGCGGTAGGTGTAGCTGATCAGGATGTCGGTGCCACCGGCGGTGGGGTTGTCGGGGGTGAAGGGCCCACCACCGGTGAGCAGGAAGATGGCGCCGAAGTTGTTGAAGTTGAAGGCGAACGTCGCGACGAGCAGGGGCGCCACGGTGACGAGCAGCAACGGCAGCGTGATCCGCCGGAAGCCGGCCAGGCCGCCCGCACCGTCGATGGTGGCAGCCTCCTTCAGCTCGTCCGGGATGGCCTGGAGGGCTCCGGTGCTGACCAGGAACATGTAGGGGAAGCCCATCCAGAGGTTGGTGAGCAGCACCGCGATCTTGGCCGTCGTGGCCCCGCCGAACCAGTTGATGTTGAGGCCGGTGATGTCGTTGATCAGGCCGAAGTCCTGGTTGTAGAAGCTCGACCACAGCAGCAACGAGATGAAGCCGGGGATCGCGTAGGGGAGGATCAGCAGCGCCCGGTAGACCTTCTGGCCGCGCACCCGCGGGTCGTTGAGCGCGATGGCGAAGAAGAGGCCGAGCAGGAAGGTGCCGATCACGGAGAACGTGGCGAAGACGACCGTCCACACGAAGATGCTGAAGAAGCTGCTGCTGATGCGGCTGTCGGTGAAGATCCGCTCGTAGTTGCGCCAGCCGACGTTGGCCGTCCACGACTGGTCGGAGAGGCGCTGCCCCTCCTCGTCGACGAAGAACTCCCGGTCGCCCTGCTGCTCGGCGGTGTAGACCGTGTCGCTGGTGGTGTCGGTGATGGTGTCGGCATCCTCGTCGTAGACGAGCGTCGGCGCGCCCTCGAAGGCCTCGCTAGTGCCGTCGCGCACGATGAAGTTGCCACTCTCCGTCGGCACGGCGATCTCGTCGAGCGCGTCGGCGGCGGCACTGATCTGGCGGATGTCGAGCACGGTGTAGCCGTCCACCGCCGTGACCCGGCCGTTGTCGACGGTGACGCCGCCGGGATCCTCCTCCAGCCCCTCCGGGGTGCCCTCGAAGACGGTCTCCGGGTCGTCCTGCGGGACGAGGAAGTAGGTGAAGGGCCCTGACTCGGGGTCACCGTCCGTGGCGATGGTGAGGTTGTACTGCGGCGAGTCGTCGGACCGCACGACCGACGAGCCGACGACCTGGTCGACGGTCGTCTGCTTGTCGTTGCGGGTGCCGTCGCCGTAGTTGGTGAACGACGTCTGCGCGGTCAGCACGATCGGGTAGACGACGAAGAGGGCGAGCATCAGCGTGCCGGGCACGAGGTACTTCGCCGGCAGCGCGCGCCCGGTGGCGTACGTCGCGACCAGGACCACGGTGATCGCCCAGATGCCGACGAGGAACGCCCAGGAGCGCTCGCCGACCAGGGCCGGCGTCAGCGCGATCGCGGTGCCGATGACGACGCCGAGGAAGAGGACCTTGACGAGAAGGGCGGGGATCCCGTCACGGCCGGGCTTGGTGAACCCGAAGCGGGACGACCCGTCCGCGTCGGGGTCCTTCTGGCTGTCGATCGTGTCGCGCAGGTCCGCCATGTCAGCTGCCCTTCAGGGTCCGAGCGGGGCCGGGTAGGACTGGTGGCCTCGTCGAGGCCGGGTGGAGCACGGAGGCTGGGCAGGGCCCCGGTGGGCGGCGACGGCCGCCCACCGGGGATCCCCCTGGGATCAGCCTGCGTCGGCGATGTTCTTGTTGATGGTGTCGCCGGCGGACTTGATCGTGGCGACCGGGTCCTTGCCGCTGACGATGGCGGAGTAGGCCTTGCCGAGCGGCTCCCACACCGAGGCCATGGCCGGGATGGCGGGCATCGGGGCGGCAGCGTTGGCAGCCTCGGTGAAGACGGTCAGGTCAGGGTCGTCGACCTGCTCCTGCACGGCGGTCATGGCGGGCGGGAGCTGGGTGCCCTCGAAGAGGGTCATCATCGACTCCTCGCTGTTGACGCCGTTGTTGACGAACTCCTGCGCGATGTCCTTGTTCTTGCCGTTGGCGGCGACCATGAAGGCCTGAGCTCCCATGAACGGCTCGGCGGCCTCCTGGCCCTCGAAGCCGGGGACGGGCTGGATGGCGTACTCGAAGCCGGCCTTCTTGACGTCGGCGAGGGCCCACGGGCCGGAGACGAGGAAGGCGGCCTTGCCGCTGGTGAACAGCGCGATCGAGTTGTCGCCGCTGATCGAGGTGCGCAGCACCTTGGCCTTGGCGAGGCGGGAGATCTCCTGGGCCGCCTTGACGGACCCCTCCTTGCCGATGCCGACGTCCTGGGCGTCGTAGCCGGTGCCCTCGTCGTAGGCGAAGATGTAGCCGCCGAACGAGGTCAGGATCGGCTCCATGTGGTAGGCGTCGCCGAGCTCGCCGACCGGGAGGTTGAGCGCGGAGTCGACGTCGCCGGCCTTGACGGCCTGCTCACCGGCGGCGATGGCCTCGTCCATGCTCGCCGGCTCGTCGGGGACGACGTCGGCGTTGCGGTAGAGGGCGAGCGCCTCGATGCCGTAGGGCACGCCGTAGAGCTTGCCGTCGTAGGTCGTGGCCTGCACGGCCTTCTCGGAGTAGCCGGACAGCTCGTCGGGGGTCAGGTTGAGCGGCTCGATCGCGCCGTTCTGCACCAGGTTGCCGATCCAGTCGTGGGCACCGACGACCACGTCGGGGCCGTTGCCGGCCGCGTCCGCGGTCACGAAGTTGCCCTGGAGGTCCTCGGAGATGGCCTGCACCTTGACGGTGATGCCGTTGGACTCGCCGAAGGACTCCGCGACCTCCTTCACGGCGTCGATCTTGAGCGAGTCGGTCCAGACGAGGAGGTCGGCGTCGCCGCCGCCGTCCCCGCCCTCGGCGCTCGGGCTCGAGGTGCTGTCGGAACCGGACGACTCGGAGCTCGAGCCGGAACCACCGCCACAGGCAGCGGCGGTCATGGCGAGCATCACCGCGGCCGCCGGGCCGAGGGTGCGGGCGAATCTGCGCATAGGTGAATCCTCTTCAGAAGGTGCGGCAGGTGTGAGGGTCGCCACACCGTAGCAGCGGATTTGCAGGAACGGGAAGGCGCTGCAACTTTTTTCAGTCAGGCCCCCGCGGAGTGGTCCTCGTCACTAAGGTGTCCCTCGTGACCATCAGGCTGAGCGAGATCGCCGAGCGCTCCGGCGTGAGCATCAGCACGGTCAGCCGCGTCCTCAACGAGCGGCCCGGCGTGAGCCAGCAGACCCGCCGGCAGGTGCTCACCGCGATCGACGTGCTCGGCTACGACCGCCCCGTACGCCTGCGAGCGCGGGCGGGGGGACTGGTCGGCCTGGTCATCCCCGAGCTCCAGAACCCGTTCTTCCCGCGGCTGGCGCACCACCTCGAGGTCCACCTGTCCCGCACGGGCCTGTCGACGGTGCTGTGCAGCCAGACGCTGGGCGGCGTCCACGAGGACGACTACGTCGCCATCCTGATGGAGCACTCCGTGGCCGGCATCGTGTTCGTCTCGGGGGTGCACGCCCTCGTCGACAGCGATCCCGCGCGCTACCAGCGCCTGATGGACCTCGGTCTGCCGATCGTCCTGGTCAACGGAGCGCTCGCCGGCCTGGACGCACCGTGCGTCTCGACCGACGACGTCGCCTCCGTCCAGCTCGCGGTGCAGCACCTCGAGCACATGGGCCACCGCCGCATCGGTGCGGCGCTGGGGCAGCTGCGCTACGTCCCGGCCCAGCGCAAGCGGCGGGCGTTCCTGGAGCTCATGACCGAGCGCGGCCTGATGCCCGACGACCTCGATGCCGAGGACCTGGTCGAGACCACCGCGTACTCCGTGCAGGGCGGCCAGCGGGCCGCCGACGCCCTCATCGACCGGGGCGTGACCGGCATCGTGTGCGGGTCGGACGTGATGGCCCTGGGCGTGATCCGCGCCGCCCGGCGACGCGGGCTGCGGGTGCCCGAGGACCTGTCGGTGGTGGGCAGCGACGACAGCCAGATGATGGAGTTCGCCGACCCGCCGCTTACCACCGTACGGCAGCCGGCCGAGGCACTGGCCCAGGCGGCGAGCCTGGAGATCGCCGAGCAGATCGCGGGGTCCAAGCCGCACGCGGGCGAGGTGCTCCACCGTCCCGAGCTGGTGGTGCGGGGCTCGACCGCCGCGGCCCCCGAGCCGCTCAGCCCAGGGCGGCCACGATCTCGTTGACCTTGTCCTTGGCGTCGCCGAAGAGCATCTGGGTGTTGTCCTTGAAGAACAGCGGGTTCTGCACCCCGGCGTACCCCGTGGCCATGGAGCGCTTGAACACCACGACGTCCTTGGCGTTCCACACCTCCAGCACCGGCATGCCGGCGATCGGTGAGCCGGGCTCCTCCTGGGCGGCCGGGTTGACGGTGTCGTTGGCGCCGATCACGAGCACGACGTCGGTGTGGGAGAGGTCGCCGTTGATCTCGTCCATCTCGAGCACGATGTCGTAGGGCACCTTGGCCTCGGCGAGGAGCACGTTCATGTGGCCCGGCAGCCGGCCGGCGACGGGGTGGATGCCGAACCGCACGTCGACGCCCTTGTCACGCAGCTTCTTCGTCATCTCCGCGACGGGGTACTGCGCCTGGGCGACCGCCATGCCGTAGCCGGGCGTGATCACGACCGACGACGCGTGCGCGAGGAGCTCGGCGACCTCGTCGGACTGGATCTCGCGGTGCTCGCCGTAGTCGCGGTCCTCGCCCGCGGACCCGCCGTCGGAACCGAACCCGCCGGCGATGACGCTGACGAAGGAGCGGTTCATCGCCTTGCACATGATGTAGCTCAGGATCGCACCGGACGATCCGACCAGCGCGCCGGTGATGATGAGCAGGTCGTTGCCCAGCATGAAGCCCGCGGCGGCCGCGGCCCAGCCGGAGTAGCTGTTGAGCATCGACACGACCACCGGCATGTCGCCGCCGCCGATCGCGGCGACGAGGTGGAAGCCCAGGACCAGTGCGAGCGCGGTCATCGCCAGGAGCGGGACGATGCCGATCCCGTCGCCGTCGTCGCCCTCGACGAGCGCGAACCACACGCCCAGCGCCAGCGAGACGACGATGATCGCCAGGTTGAGCCAGTGGCGGCCGGGCAGCATCAGCGGGGAGGACTTCATCCGCGCGCTGAGCTTGAGGAAGGCCACGATCGAGCCCGTGAAGGTGATGGCACCGATGAAGACGCCGATGAAGACCTCGACGTCGTGGACGGTGTCGTGACCGGCGCCGTGCTGGAGGTAGGAGTTGAGGCCCACGAGCACGGCGGCGAGACCGACGAAGGAGTGGAGCAGCGCGACGAGCTCGGGCATGCCGGTCATCTCGACGGTGCGCGCGCGCCACGCCCCGATGACGGCGCCGGTGCCCATCATCGCGGCCACCACCAGCACGGCCACACCCAACGAGGGCGCGTCGGTGGTCAGCTCGTTCTGCTGGGCCATCAGCAGGACCGTGGCGACCAGGGCCAGCGCCATGCCGGCCATGCCGAGGATGTTGCCCTGCTTGGCGGTCTCGTGCCGCGCGAGGCCGGCGAGCGCGCCGATGAAGCACAGCGCCGCGATGATGTAGGCACCCTGGATGAAGCCGTAGAGGTGCTCCGAGGTGAGGAAGTCGGTCACGGGATTCAGCCCTTCCGGAACATCTGGAGCATCCGCAGCGTCACGAGGAAGCCACCGAAGATGTTGATGCTGGCGACGAGCACGGCGATCGCCGCGAGGACGAGGATCAGGGCGTTGCTGGCGGTGCCGACCTGGAGGATCCCGCCGACCAGGATGATCCCGGAGATGGCGTTGGTCTCGGCCATCAGCGGCGTGTGGAGGGCGTGGGCCACGTTGGAGATCACGTAGTAGCCCGCGACCACCGCCAGCGCGAACACCGTGAAGTGACCCAGGAACTCCCCGGGCGAGAAGGCCGCGAGCAGCGCGAAGAGCACCCCCGCCAGGCCGGCGGCGTACCACTTCCGGCGCGGGTCGGGCGGTGCCAGCGGCTCCTTCTCCACCACCTGCGCGGCGGGCGCGGCCGGTGCCGCGGAGACCTGTACGGGCGGCGGCGGCCACATCGTCTCGCCGTCCCGGGTGACGGCGATGCCGCGCTGGACCACGTCGTCCATGTCGAGCGTCAGCACGCCGTCCTTCTCCGGCGTCAGCAGCTTGAGGAGGTTGACGATGTTGGTGCCGTAGAGCTGGCTGGTCTGCGCGGCCAGGCGGCCGGCGAGGTCGGTGTAGCCGAGGACCGTCACTCCGTTGGCCGTGACCACGCGCTCGTCCTTGACCGTGGCGGCGACGTTGCCACCGTTGGCCGCGGCCATGTCCACGACCACCGAGCCGGGGCGCATCGCCGCGACCGTCTCGGCGGAGACCAGCTGCGGGGCGGGACGGCCGGGGATCAACGCGGTGGTGATGACGATGTCGGCGGCGCGCGCCTCCTCGTCGTACATCGCCGCGGTGGCGGCCTCCTGCTCGGCGGTCATCTCCTTGGCGTAGCCGTCGGAGGAGACCTCCTGCTCCATGTCGACGGTGACGAACTCCGCACCCATCGACTCGACCTGCTCGGCCACCTCGGGGCGTACGTCGAACGCGCGGACGATCGCACCCAGCGAGCCCGCGGCGCCGATCGCGGCGAGGCCGGCGACACCGGCGCCGACGACGAAGACGCGAGCAGGGGGGACCTTGCCGGCCGCGGTGACCTGGCCGGTGAAGAGCCGGCCGAACTCGTGGGCGGCCTCGATCACCGCGCGGTAGCCCGCGACGTTGGCCATCGACGACAGCACGTCCATCGACTGCGCGCGCGAGATACGCGGGACGGCGTCCATCGCGAGCGCGGTCACCCCCGCGGCGGCGAGCCGCTCGACCAGCTCGGGGCTGCGCGCGGGCGCCATCAGGCCGACGACCGTGGCCCCGGGGCGCAGGCGCGCGATCTCCTCGTCCGTCGGTGCGTTGACCTTCAGCACGATGTCGCTCGACCACACCTCCTCGGCGGTGCCGACCGCGATGCCCGCGTCGGCGTACGCCGGGTCCGGCTGGTCGGCGGCCTCGCCCGCGCCCTGCTCGACCACGACGTCGTAGCCCAGCGCGGCGAGCTGTGACGCCGTCTTCGCCGTTGCTGCGACGAGGGTCTCGCCGGGTCGTGACTCACGTGGGATGCCGATGCGCACTGCGTGCCTCCTGGGTGGGGGCTCGGGTCCGGTTCGTGACCTGAGCGGCGTGCGGGCCGGGCACAACGTATCGAAACCGGGCGCCTTGTCACCGGTGTCTCAGGTGGCGCTCGCCACGTGTCGGGGCCCGGTCTCCATCCACACCCCGCTGGACAGTCCGCTGCGAAAGGCCGGTGGCAGGCGTGCCAGGAGCGGCGGAACGCAGCGGACTATCGGGAGGAGGGACGGGAGGCTGTGGACGAGTACGCCGCCAGCGTCAGTGCGCGACGCCGTAGAGCCGGTCGCCGGCGTCGCCGAGGCCGGGGACGATGTAGCCCTTGTCGTTGAGCTTCTCGTCGAGGGCCGCGGTCACGACGGCGACGGGGACGTCGAGGTCGTCGAGGGCCTTCTCCAGGTTCGCGACGCCCTCGGGCGCGGCGAGCAGGCAGATCGCGGTGATGTCGTCGGCGCCGCGGTCGGTGAGGAAGCGGATCGCGGCGGCGAGCGTGCCGCCCGTCGCGAGCATCGGGTCGAGGACGTAGCACTGGCGCCCGGAGAGGTCCTCGGGCAGCCGCTCGGCATAGGTCGAGGCCTCGAGCGTCTCCTCGTTGCGGACCATGCCGAGGAAGCCGACCTCGGCCGTGGGCAGCAGCCGCATCATGCCGTCGAGCATGCCGAGCCCGGCGCGGAGGATCGGGACGACCATCGGCTTGGGCTGGGCGAGGTAGACGCCCGTGGTCGGGCCGACGGGAGTGGTGATGTCCAGCGGGGCGACACGCACCTCGCGGGTCGCCTCGTAGGCCAGCAGGGTGACCAGCTCGTCGGTCAGTCGCCGGAAGGTCGGCGAGTCGGTGTCCTGGTCGCGGAGGACGGTGAGCTTGTGGGAGACGAGGGGGTGGTTCACCACGTGCAGGCGCATGGGGGCCACCCTAGTGGGCGAGCGGGGCGCCGATCGAGACGCCGAAGAGGGTTGGCGCACCCGGGGCTTTCTGCGACATTGGTGGAGGGAGGTCAGATGTCCGAGCAGCACGGCGAGGTCGACTTCGCGCTGGCCGCGTTCCTGGAGGACGGGGACTGGCAGGTGCGGGAGATCGCCTCGCCCGCCTTCGACACGATCGAGGCGTTGAGCCACGCGCTCCGCCAGGTCTCCGGCGAGGACGGGGCCGTCGGGATGGTCGCCGTCGACGAGGACTTCTTCGTGCTCGTACGGGTGTCCGGGGCGCGGACGCGCGTGCTGCTCTCCGACGTCACCGCCGCCGACCAGTGGGAGCTCGCCCAGTCGGCGATCGACTTCCTCGGCCTCCCGCCGCCGGAGGACGACGACGTCGAGGTGCCTGCCGGCGACCTCGACCTGCTCGGCGACCTCGGGCTGCACGCCATCGACCTGGGCGCGCTGCTCGACGACGTCGAGCTCTACCCCGACGAGATGCTCTCCGACATCGCCCGTCGCCTCGGGTTCGGCGAGCTCTTCGACGACGCCGTGGGACTCACTTCCGCATGACGTGGGAAGCACCGATGCGCCTGGCCCTTGCCGAGGCGCAGGCCGCGCTGGCCGCCGACGACGTACCGGTCGGCGCCGTGGTCCTCGACGAGACCGGCACCGTCATCGGCACCGGCCACAACACCCGCGAGGCCGACGCCGACCCCACCGGGCACGCCGAGGTGGTCGCCCTGCGCGCCGCCGCGGCCGCCCGCGGCGAGTGGCGGCTGACCGGCTGCACGCTCGTCGTCACCCTCGAGCCGTGCACGATGTGCGCCGGCGCGCTCGTGCTCGCCCGGGTGGACCGGGTGGTCTTCGGGGCGTACGACGACAAGCTGGGCGCCGTCGGCTCGCTGTGGGACGTCGTACGCGACCGCCGCCTCAACCACCGTCCCGAGGTCGTGGCCGGGGTGCTCCCCGAGGAGTCGGCGGCCCTGCTCGACGGTTTCTTCGCCCGCCACCGTTCGCAGGAGGTCGGATGACGACCGTACGCCGGGCCGGCGTCGCCGATGCCGACGTGCTCGGCCGGCTGCTGTGGGACTTCAACACCGAGTTCGACACCGAGACCGACGACGCCGACGTGCTGGCCGCCCGGTTCGCCCGGCTGCTCGTGCTCCCCGAGATCGTCGCGGTGCTGGCCGAGGACGGCGCGGGCGAGCCCGTCGGCTTCGCGCTGGTCAGCCTCCGCCCGGCCATCTGGTTCGACGGCCCGGTCGCGCAGCTCGAGGAGCTCTACGTGGTGCCCGCGCTCCGCTCGCACGGCATCGGCACCGAGGTCCTCGGCCTGTGCCGGAGCCTGGCGCGCGAGCTCGGGTCGCCGGAGATGCACATCGGCGTCGACGAGGTCGACGTGGACACCCGGCGGTTCTACGAGCGGCACGGCTTCGTGAACGTCGAGGAGGGCGTCGACTACCGGATGCTCTACTACGTCGGCCCGACGAGCCCCTGACGGTCCGCGCCCCTCACTCGCGCACGGCCAGGAGATCCTCGCGCGCGGCGCGCAGCCGGCCGAGGTCGATCTCGGGCACGCCCTGCCGCGCAGCGCGGTCGAGGAGGGCGTCGACCTGCTCGTGGAGGCGCACGACGGTGTCAGGACCGGCAACCCGGGCGATCCGCGCGGCCAGCCGCAGCGACGCGTGCACGACGGCGGGGTCGCTGGCGGCGTAGTTCCGCAGGTCGTCGAAGACGAGGTCGACCAGCGCGGTCCCGAACGGCACCGGCCAGATCACCCTCACCACGCCCTCCCCGTCGGCCCACCCCGCTCCCGGCGCGGGGTGCCGCATCGCCGGGACGAGGCCGCAGGCGAGCTCCTCGACCACGTTGCGAGCCGTGTAGGGGTCGTTCGTCGACGGCGAGACCGCGCGCACCGCCATCTCGAGGAGCTGCTGCACCGCGAACTCCACGTCCTGGGCGGGGGTGCGGGTGTCGCCGATGTGGACGTGCTCGACGACGAGACGACTCATCTCCTCCTCCGCGCCCCGGACGCGGGCGAGGGGCTCCCCTGCCATCACGTGGGTGCCCGGCGTCACCGTGAGCTCGGCGACGCCGAGGCCCTCGGCCGCCCGGGCCAGCGTCGGAGCATCGATGGACGTGACGAACCCCGAGCGCGGGGCGATGACAACGGCGTCTGCCGCGCCGAGCGGGCCGGCCGCGACCCGGTCCTCGGCGCCGGAGCCGTACACGGCGTCGACCGCCCCCTCGAGCTCGGTGCGGACGCGACGGATGAGGGTGGAGACCTGGATGACGTCGGAGATGTGGTGCAGGAAGTAGACCAGGGCGGCGACGCTCGCCAGTGCCAGCACGAGCGCCCCGTACACCGCCACGTGCGGCACGAACGTGATGCCGTCGGTCGCGTCCTGGACCCGCCGCATCACCATCAGGCAGTAGACGAAGGTGGCGACGAAGAGACCGAGCACCCGTTGATTGCTGCGGTCGGCCATGAAGTTGCGCACCAGTCGGGGGCCGTACGTGGACGACGCAGTGGCGATGACCGACATCGTGATGGAGAAGGTGGTCGCCGCGACCGCGAGCACCGAGCCCCCGACCGCGACGAGGATGCCGCGGCTGCCCTCGACGCCGAGCAGGAAGGAGTCCGGGAGCACGTCGAGCGCGCGTTCGTCGAGCCAGAGGTCGACCCAGATCACACCTTGGGCGACCAGCACCGCACCGAGGACCATGAGGCCCGGGACGAACCACATCGACTCCCGCAGCGGGGAGAACCTCGACGACCTCATGTGGCCACCCTAGGAGCGGGCGGTGCCTCAGACAGCGAAGGCGGCGACTTCCTCCGCCAGGCACTCCTCGAGCTCCGCGAGGTCGGTGACTGCGCTGGCGTCGACGTTGACGCCGATGCACGCGGTGTCGCCGCAGGTCACCAGGCAGGCGGTCAGCGCCGCGCCGGGCAGCGGCCCGAGGACGTACATCCCCTGCACCTCGGCGCCGGCCATGAACCGCTTGCGCGGAGGGCCGGGCAGCGTGAGCACGAACGCGTCGGGGGCGGCAGCCGTACGGAGGGCGGAGGCCCCGACGAACGACGGCATCCGGTTCATCAGCGGCGCCGCGGCGTCCAGCACCTCGAGGGCCCGCTCGGTGTGCAGGGACAGCACCTCCCCGCGCACGGCGGCGACCCGGTCGACCGGGTCGTCGATGGAGAGCGGGCCGGAGATGATCGCCTGCGCGAAGCGGTTGCCGAGGTCGTCGGCGCGGTCGAGCGAGACGCGTACGCCGACGGGGATCTCGCCGACGGGGCTGTCGCGGCGCAGGTGGTAGCGGCGCAGCCCGCCGAGGACGAGCGCGACCGCAGCGTCGTCCAGCGTGCCACCCCCCTGCCGGGCGACGGTGCGGATCGGGTCGAGGGGCGTGTCGAAGGTGAGGAACGACCACTGCTTGCCGGTGCGCGGTGACAGCTCGGGCGACGGCGGGGCGGTCTGGGTGAGCAGCCGGCGGACCGACGCCCCGTAGCGCAGCGTCGAGGCGAGGACGGCCTGCGGCCGGGTTGCCGCGAGCCCGAGCGCGCGCGCCGTCGCCCGGGCGGACCCGGGCAGCGTCGCCACGTCGGTGCGCAAGCCCGACACGGCGAGGTCGACGGGATCGGCGGCAGCAGGTGCGACCTGGTCCTCCCCCACCGGCTTGCGCGCGGTGTGCGCCCGCCGGCCTGACTGGAGCATCGACAGCAGCTGCACGGTGCCGAGCGGGTCGGCCAGCGCGTGGTGGATCTTGAGGACGTACGCCGCCCCTTCCGGCAGCCCCTCGAAGAGCACGCCCTCCCACAGCGGCCGCGACCGGTCGAAGGGACGCAGCGCGACCTGGGCGGCGGCGGCGAGCATCTCCTCGCGGGACGAGACCCGCTCGCGGCGCAGGTGGTAGGAGAGGTCGAAGGTCGGGTCGTCGGCCCAGGTCGGGGCGGCGGTGGGGACGACGGGCTCGACGACGTGCTGGCGGAGGCGGCGGACGAGCCCGGTGCCCCACTCGGTGGCGGCGACGAAGCGCTGCCAGTCGGGCGCCCGGTCGAGGTCGATGACGACGGTGCTGGTGGACGACTGCACCGGGTGCCGCTCGGCCCGCCACAGCAAGGTCTGCATCGGCGTGAGCTCGGTGCCGGCGGACCAGGCGGCCGCGCCGCCCCAGCGCTCGAAGTCCTCGCTGGTCGAGCGTGTGGTCATGATGGCCACCTCGCGAGGGTCTCCTCGAACAACGCGCGCAGGTCGGCGATCCGCTCGCTCATGCCGTCGGTGCTCCAGTCGGTCTCGGGCTCCAGCACGCAGACGTCGACCACGCCCGGGTTGAGCACCAGCGAGCTGCGCCGCATCAGCTCGCCGGTGTTGCGCAGCACGATCGGCACGACCGGCACGCCGGCCTGGGCGGCGAGGTGGAAGGCGCCCTTGCGGAACGGCCCGAGCACGGGGGTCGCCGACCGCGTGCCCTCGGGGAAGATCATCAGCGACGTGCCGGAGCGGATCCGCTCGACGACGCCGTCGAGCGTGGCCCGGGCCGACTCGGAGTCGCCGCGGTCGATCCAGGCCGGGTCGATGACGAAGGACCCCACCATCGCGCGCGGGTCCCAGCGGGCCTCCTTCTTGGCGACGATCGTGAAGTCCCGCTCGAGCAGCCGGCCGAGCACCGGGATGTCGAGCGCGCTCTGGTGGTTGGCCACGAAGATCGCCGGGCGGTGCGTCCAGAGCCGCTCCTGGTGCAGCACGTCGACGGACACGCCGGCCAGGGCCATCGGCAGTCGGGTCGCGAGGCGTACGGCGGCGTTGCGGCCCTCGTGCAGGTTGCCGCGGGCGATCCCATAGGCCAGCCCCGCGCCGACGCCGGCGTTCATCCCGGCGAGCGCGGCAAGCGTACGGCCGGCGGCGACGAGCGAGCCGCCGACCGGGTCGCTGAGGTCGAGCACCGGCCAGCCGAGGCGCGCGGCGGCGGCGCGCAGGTCGCGGTGCGGGTTGAGGGCGGTCGGGATGCCGACGGAGGAGAGGAAGGCGACGTCCTCGTAGCCGTTGCCGTAGGCGTAGGACTCGGCGAGGTCGATCCCGTGCTCGCGGGCGAAGGCGCGCACGCCGCTGGCCTTGTGACGACCCCACAGCATCGGCCCGTCGGTGGCGCCGGTGAACTGGCCGTCCTCGACGACGAGCTGCGTGCAGACGAGGTGCTCGACGCCGAGGTCGCGCGCGACCGGGGCGATCTGGTACTTCGTGGCGGCCGACGCGACGGCGACCGTGTGCCCGGCCCGCTGGTGGGCCATCACGAGGGCGCGGGACTCGCGGCGGATGGTGCCGGCGATCTTGGACCGGAACAGCCGCTCGCCGAGGTCGGCGAACGCCTCCTCCGACTCGCCGCGCATCGCGGAGAACGCGACGTGGGCGATGCGGGTCGGGTCGCCGCCGAGCTCGCCGTCGACGGCGGTGACGACCGTACGCAGGAACTCCGCCGGCGAGACGTCGCGGCCCTTGAGCCGGTCGCCGTAGAAGGTGGCGGCGGTGTATCCAGCCACGAGCGTGCCGTCGAGGTCGAAGAAGGCGCCGACCGACGGCCCGTGAGGACCGGCCTCGATCGCGTCGATCGCCTCCTGGGCCGCCGCGGACAACCCGCTCACACGCGCTCCCTCTGCTGGCGGGGCTCGGGCTCGGGGTGGCCGACCGTCGCGGTGTCGCCCGCGATCTCGCCGATGATGTTGACCCGCCGCACCGTGTCGCGGAGCTCCGCCGCGAACGCCTCGCGGGCCGAGCCGACCCCTTCGCCGGCCTCGAGCAGCCCCTTGTGGCGGGCCAGGGCGAGCGCGGTGCGGAAGAGCTCGAGCGAGATCGACTCCTCGCTGGCGACGCGCCGCTGCAGCGCCCACTGCTGCCCGACCGCGAGGGAGTCGGCGAGCAGGTCCTTCTCGTCGACGGGCCCGTCGCCGTGGTCGGCGAGCCGGTCGGCGACGACGAGGTAGGCGTCGAGGAAGGGCCGCAGCACGAGGTGGGCGAGGTGCGGACGGGCGGTGACGAGCAGCTCGCGCGCCCGCACCGGCGTCATCTCGGTGACGCCCTCGCCCACCAGCAGGCGGAGCTCGGTGCGCAGCTCGTCCTCGAAGCCGGCGCGCGAGGGGAAGAAGAACTCGAACTTGAGGAGGTCGCGCATCCGCTTCGCCTCCTCCCAGCCCACCTGCAGCTCCCCGCCCGGCGGCAGCTCGGCGCCGGGCTCGAGCTCGCTGACGGTGAGCAGCGCCAGCTCGCCGATCGCCCGCTCGACGAGGATGTGGATCACGGTGTTGCGGTAGAACGCGGCGACGAGGTGCTGGTCGTCGCCGATCTTCCAGATCGGCTCGGTGCCCCGGTCGTACGCCGTCAGCACGCCGCTCTGCGTCAGCTCGGCGAGCGCGCGGCGGATGGTGGAGCGGTCCCGGAGGTCGGCGGCGCCGGCGACGGGCCACTGGCGCGCCTCGATGTAGGCGGCGAGGGGCTCGACGGTCTCCAGCACCTCGTCGACGGTCAGCGCGCGGTCGGCGCCGAGCAGCGCCAGCGACACGATCGCCGTGGTGGTCACCGGGGTGGCGCGGTTGAGGCGGTGGGAGATGTCGAGCGCGACGCGCTCGACGGCCTGGTGGCCGGTGACGCCCTCCGCGGCCAGCTCGTCCATCCGCTCGCGCAGCGAAAACGGCTCGCCGACGGTCAGGTAGGCCCGGCCGAGGCGGTTGCGCTGCAGCCGGGCGAAGCGGACCAGCCAGCGCCAGTCCTCCGGCGTCTTGTTGGCGCCACGGGCCTCCTCGGTCATCAGCGACACCTCGTGCAGCTGGTCGTAGACCACCGAGACCGGCACGACCTGCACGTCCGGTGCGTCCTCGGCGAAGGGGTCGCCCTCACCCTCGCCCTGCACGGTGTCGGTGAGGTACTTGAGGATGCCGTGCACGGGCGGCCGCAGCTTGCCGGTGCGCGTACGCCCGCCCTCGATCGACCAGGCCAGGTTGCGCTTGTTGGCCACCATCTGGCGGATGTAGGAGCGCAGGGCGAGGCGGTAGACCGGGATCTCCTGGGTCGAGCGCCGGATGAAGATCAGTCCGGTGCGGCTCGCGAACGACCCGATGACCGGCAGGTTGAGGTTGGCCCCGCCGAACGTGTAGGTCGGCGAGAAGCGCCGCGCCATCAGCACGTTGGGGATGACCATGCCGTCGAGGTAGGACCGGTGGCTGAACGCGAGGGCGAGGCTGTGCGAGCGGTCGACCTTCCGCAGCTGCTGCATCTGGTCCTCGTCGACGAGCACGTCGTAGGCGCGCAGGAACCAGTCACCCATCCGGGCCCAGCCCTGCGAGGCGCGCTCGTCGTGCGCGGCCGACATCTCGTGGAGGTAGCCCTTGACCTCAGCCCAGACCTCCTCCTCCACGCGTCCCTGCTCCTCGGCGGCACGTGCGACCGCCCGCTGGAAGCGCTTGTCGTGGAGCAGCTCGGTGACCTCCTGCGGCGGCGCGGCCGGCAACCGCTCCCCCACGCTCCTCGGGAGCGCGGCGCGGGCGAGGTCGCGGACACGGCGTACGGCGGCCACTGACCCCTCCTTCCTGCTCGCGTGGTGCGCGAGCACAGGCGTGCGCCGCAAGTTACCGCTCAGGAGGTCCGCTGGCCATGGCTTCGCCGGATGTGTGGACAGGGGACCGCCGCCGGTTTCCGGCCTGCGCGGCAACTCCGGTAACGTTCGGCGCGGTGACGTGTCCGAGCGGCCTAAGGAGAACGCCTCGAAAGCGTTTGTGGGCGCAAGTCCACCGAGGGTTCAAATCCCTCCGTCACCGCCACCGATCGGGCCGGTCCTCCGCGGACCGGCCCGATCGTCGTTCCTGCAAGTCGCCCGACTGGGGTATAGCCGACGCGGCCCGTGCGACCGCGGCCACGACCGTGCCTACGGTGGCGACATGACCCTGCGGAGCGCCCTCCTCGAGCGGCCGAACTCGCTCAACCTCCTCCGCCTGGTGCTGGCCGCATCCGTGATCGTCGGTCACGCGTGGCCGGTGGGTCGCGAGGGCGCAGCACCGGCGTGGCTGGAGTCAGTGGTCCTCCTCGCCGTCCCGGGGTTCTTCTGCCTCTCGGGATTCCTCATCGCCCACTCGCGCATGCGCCTCCCCTTCGGCCGCTTCCTGTGGAACCGCTGCCTGCGGATCCTGCCTGCCTACTGGGTAGTGCTGGCTGCAGTCGCCCTGGTCGCCGCCCCGCTGTCGACCCTCGGCGGCGGCACGTGGAGCGCCTCGGAAGCCGTGCGCTACATGGCCACCAACTCGGCGCTGAGGCAATTCACGTGGACGATGCCGGGCACGGTCGACGGCTGGGCGTGGAACGGCTCGCTCTGGACCCTGTGGTTCGAGTTCGTCGCCTACATCGCGGCGGGCGTACTGCTCACGATCGGAGTGGCACGAAGACGGCCCGCCACGGTCTCGGCCGTCCTGTACGTCCTCGGGGCCCTCTCCGTGTGGTGGCTGTTCGGACCCGGGGGGATCACGACCGACCTGTTCCTGGAGCTGGCCAGGCTGGGGACGTACTTCCTCGCAGGCATGGTCTTCTACTTCCTGGCCGACCGGGTGCCCGTCGACGCCCGCCTGGCGACGGTGTCCCTCGTCTGCGTCGGCCTCCTGCTCCTCACGGGCTGGGTCCACGTCGCCGGCGGCCTGCCGCTCGCCTACGCCCTGCTGTGGGCCGGCGCGGTCATCCCCGCCCGGTGGGCACAACGCCACGACGTGTCCTACGGCGTCTACATCTACGCCTTCCCCGTGCAGGTCCTCCTGGAGTGGTTCGCGCCGGGCCTCGGCGTCGCCGCGCACATCGCGCTGGCCATCTCGATCACCGTGCCCCTGGCCTGGGCGTCCTGGCTACTCGTCGAGCGTCCCGCGATGCGCCTCAAGCACCTCGACGTGCGCCGGGACCGGAGCAGGTCCGCACCGGTTGCTGCGTGACAGCGTCGCCCGGGCCGAGGGCGGGTGTGCGCATTTCCCCCATATGGGAGATGCCTGGCGTTTGACTTTGAAGGACGCCGCCCGGATTCTTGAGAATTCCTTGAGAATCACCCTCCAATTCCCCCGCATCGAAACACGGAGCACATGCGTCTCTCCCGTTCCCGCACGTCCACATTCCCTCGTCCCAGTCTGTCCCTGATCGCCACCGCGCTGGCCGCGACCGCCGTCCTCCTCGGAGGTGCGAGCGCCCATGCCGGCTTCGTCGTTCCGTCGGGCGCCGCCTCGACCGACGCCGCCGCGACCACCGACGCCGCGGATGCCAAGGCATCCACCAACGCGCGTTCGCGCGTGTGGCCGCCGACCCCGAGCAGCGTCGGCGTACCCGCCGGCACGAACCTGAAGCCGTACACCGGCTCCTGCACCATCACCAGGGCCGGCAAGGTCCTCAAGAACAAGCTGATCACCTGCCCGCAGCTGGAGATCCGGACGACCGGCGTGGTGATCCAGAGCTCGAAGATCAACGGCTCGGTCTACGCCGGCGCTGCGGACGACAGTGACCCCGCGGGCACCGGCCCGACCCGGGTGACCGTGCTCGACTCCGAGATCGACAGCTCCAGCGTCCCGGACTTCCGACCGATCGGCGTGTCGCACTTCGTCGTCAAGCGTTCTTACCTGCACGGCAGCTACTCCGGCGGCCAGTGCCACAACGCCTGCAAGATCAAGCGCTCCTTCGTCACTGGCAGCTCGTCCCACGCCTCGGGCCTGAGGATCCTGCGCAACGGCAAGCTCAAGCACAACACGATCTGGTGCGAGCGCGACCCGGCCACGAGCGACGGCGGCTGCTCGGGCAACCTCACGATGTACGAGGAGTTCGGAGTCCCGCGCAACAACGTGATCAAGCACAACTACTTCCCGGGCGACGTCTCCTGGTTCTCGCTGAAGTTCAACGGCGAGGACGCCGGTGGCATCCGCATCGTCGACAATCTCTTCGGCAAGTCGTGGGCCGGCAACGCCGACGACTGGGACGCCAAGCCGGGCAACGTGTGGTCGGGCAACAAGATGCTGAGCGGACGGGTCGCGCGACCCTGACGCACACCCACTGGTCCAGACCATCCCTGGACCGCCGTCACGACCCCGGGTGGGCACCGTCCCCCTGACGGTAGGGCCGGACGGCCGCGTTCCGTCCAGCCCGCCCGCCGTCCCCGCACGCCGACCTCCCGCCGACGTACGGATCCCCCCAGTGGCGGCGGAACCGACAGCATCGACAAACGCAAATCGCGGCACGGTCCTCGCAGGGGCCGTGCCGCTGCGTTTCTGAGTAGCGACTGCACCGGGACCGGCACTTGGAGGGGGAGTCCGACACTTCGTGGGGGTTGTGTCCCCCTCCACCACCTCGAGGCCTTCACAACCCCCACCAACAGTCGGACTTCCCCATCAGGTCGGCCACCGTCTCCGCGGATGACCGAACTCTTTGCACTGAGTGCAACAATGACGGGGTGACCACGAACCCGCCGCCCGACGGGCGCAGCGCACTGCGCGCGGAGCGGCGTCTCGCGATCATCGACGCGGCCCGCGCACTGGCCACCGAGCACGGGTCCGACGGGTTCACCGTCGACCAGGTCGCCCTGCGCGCCGGGGTGTCGCGGCGGACGGTCTTCAACCACTTCGCCGGGCTCGACCAGCTCCTCGTCGCCGCGTGCGAGCAGCTCCTCGTCGAGACCACCACCGAGCTGCTCGACGAGGTCGACCGCCGCATCGCCGCCCTCCCCGACGCTCCCACCCGACCTGGCGCCGGGCCGCCCGCCGACGGCCGTACGGTCCTGGCCGCGGTCGCCGAGTCCGCCCGCGGCGTCGACCTGCCGCGGGCGATCGCGTCGATCCACTGCGTGCTCGGCGCTCCCGCCCCGGCCGACGAGCGCGCCCAGCACATCGCGCGCACCGCCTTCGAGCACGTGGGCGGCCGCCTGCGCGAGCACCTGCAGCAGCGGGCGCCCGACCTCGACGCCCTCGACCTCGAGCTGACCTTGGCGCTGATGTTCAGCGGGATCAACACGCTCGCCGACCTCTGGATCGAGCAGCACCCCGACCTCCCGCCCGACGTCCCGGACGACGCGCGTGCCGACTGGGACCGCCTCCTCGACCGCCTGCTCGACCACCTCCGCGTGGGCCGCCCCGACTGACGACTGACGGCGCTCCCCCGCCCCCTCCGCCACCGCTCCCGTTTCCTCCGAAAGGCCCGCCGACATGGCTGAGCTCCTCTATCGCATCGGTCGCTTCGCGGCCCGCCGCCACTGGACCGTGATCGGCGCCTGGCTGGCCCTCCTCGCCGTCACGGCCGTGACGTACGTGTCCTTCGCGGGCGCGCTGTCCTCGTCGATCTCCCTCCCGGACACCCCGACCACACGGGTCTCGCAGCAGCTGCAGGACGAGTTCGAGGGCACCGGCGCGGGCAACGGCTCGCTGGTCGCCGAGACGACCGACGGCGAGGTGTTCACGGCCGAGCAGGAGCGGGCGCTGGTCGACCTGTTCGACCGGATCGCCGAGGTCGACGGGATCGAGGACGTCACCGACCCGTTCGCCACCCAGGCCCGGGTCGACGAGTCGGCCGAGCAGGTGGCCGACGGCCAGCGGCAGCTCCAGGACGGGATCAGTCAGCTCAACGGGGCCCAGGCGCAGATCGACGCCGGCCGCGACGCGCTCGAGGAGCAGCGCCGGCAGGCCCGCGAGGACGGGACGCTGGCCGCCGTACGCTCCCAGCTCGCGGCCGCGAAGCAGCAGCTCGACGACGGGCAGGCCGAGGTCGACCGCGGGCTCGCCCGGATCGAGGAGCAGAGGCCCCGGCTAGAGGTGGGCGCCACGCTGTCCGGGCTGTCCTCGGAGTTCCGCACGGTCTCCGAGGACGGCTCCGCCGCGGTGGCCAACGTGGTCTTCTCGCTGCCGATCAACGAGGTCGAGGTCGAGACCAAGACCGAGATCGAGGACCTCGTCGCCGACGCGGACGTCGACGGCGTCGAGGTCCACCCGTCCCAGGAGATCGCCCAGACCGTCCCCTCGATCCTCGGGCCTGGCGAGATCGCCGGCGTCGTGATCGCCGCGATCGTGCTCACCGTCATGCTCGGCACCCTCGTCGGCGCCGCGCTCCCGCTCGTGACCGCGCTCCTCGGCGTCGGGGTCGCGTCGCTGGCGTCGCTGTCCTTCTCGGGCCTGGTCCAGTTCGTCTCGGTCACCCCGGTGCTCGGCGTGATGCTGGGCCTGGCCGTCGGCATCGACTACTCGCTCTTCATCATCAACCGCCACCGCCGGCAGCTGAAGCAGGGCGCCGGCCTGCACGAGTCGATCGGGCTGGCCAACGGCACCTCCGGCAACGCGGTGGTCTTCGCCGGCGTGACCGTCATCGTCGCGCTGCTCGCGCTCAACATCACCGGGGTCGGCTTCCTCGGCCTGATGGGCACCGTCGGCGCCGTCGCCGTCCTGGTCGCGATCCTCATGGCGGTCACGCTCACCCCGGCCGTGCTCTCTCTCGTCGGGATGCGCATCCTGCGCCGTCGCGAGCGCGAGCGGCTCGCCGCCGGCGAGCGCGCCCACGACGACGCCATCACCGAGCGCGACCGCCCGATGGGCACGATGCGCGCCTGCTGGGTGCTCGGCTTCGGCATCGCGGCGCTGCTCCTCGTCGCCGCCCCCGCCACCCAGATGCGGCTGGGGCTGCCCGACGGCTCCACCCAGCCCCCGGAATCGTCCGGCTTCCGGGCCTACGAGGTGCAGGCGGAGAAGTTCGGCGACGGGTCCAGCGGGCCGCTGCTCGTCGTCGCCGACCTCGCCGGCCCCGTCGGCGAGGGCGAGGACGCCGTGCTCCGCGAGCAGGCCGCCATCGGCACGGCCATCGACCGGCTGTGGTCGGTCGAGGCGGTCGTGCCCATCGGCGCCTCGGTGGACCGCACCTCGCTGGCCTTCCAGGTCGTCCCCCACGGAGCGCCCTCCAGCGAGTCGACCGAGGAATTGGTCCGTGACCTGCGCGAGCTCAGGCCGCAGACCGTCGACGGCAGCGAGGCGACGCTCGGGGTCGCCGGCAACGCCAGCGCCAACATCGACATCTCCGGACAGCTCGCCGACGTGCTGCCGACCTACCTCGTGCTGGTCGTCGGGCTCTCGATGCTGATCCTGATCGTGGTGTTCCGCTCGATCCTCGTGCCGCTCACGGCGACGCTCGGCTTCGTGCTGTCGCTGCTGGCGGCCTTCGGCGGCATCACCGCGATCTTCCAGCTCGGGTTCCTCGCCGACCTGTTCGGAGTCCACGCCCCGGGCCCGGTGCTGAGCTTCCTGCCGATCATCGCCACCGGCATCCTCTTCGGCCTGGCGATGGACTACCAGCTGTTCCTGGTCTCGGGGATGCGCGAGGCGTACGCCCACGGCGCGTCGGCGCGCGTCGCGGTGCAGCACGGGCTCCACGCCGGGCGCGCGGTCGTGACGGCTGCCGCGATCATCATGATCTCGGTGTTCGCCGGCTTCGTCTTCTCCCACGACGCGACGATCAAGCCGATCGGGTTCGGACTGGCCTTCGGCGTGCTGCTCGACGCGTTCGTCGTACGGATGCTGCTGATCCCGGCCGCGATGCACCTGCTGGGTGAGAAGGCGTGGTGGCTCCCGCGGTGGCTCGACCGCATCCTCCCCGACGTGGACGTCGAGGGCGCCAGGCTCGAGCGCAGCCACCCGGTGCGATGAGCGGCCGCGTCGCCGGACCCGTTCGCTGAGTCCTGGACACCATGCAGGCAGTTCGAGGACCCGCCGGCGACTTCCACGCTCACGCGGGCAGGTTCGAGCGCGAACTGCCTGCATGGTGTCGTCGATCGCACCTCCGGCCTTCTGTGCACGACAATGGCACCGTGACCGACTCCCGCTCCGTCCAGACCTGGCTCACCGACATGGACGGGGTCCTGGTGCGCGAGGAGGACCCGATCCCCGGCGCCAAGGAGTTCATCGCGGCCCTCCGCGAGAACGACGTCCCGTTCCTGGTGCTGACCAACAACTCGATCTTCACCCCTCGCGACCTGCGGGTGCGACTGCTGCGCAGCAGCGGGATCGACGTGCCCGAGGAGTCGATCTGGACCTCGGCGCTGGCGACCGCACAGTTCCTCGACGACCAGCGCCCGGGCGGCTCGGCGTACGTCGTGGGCGAGAGCGGCCTGACCGCGGCGGTCCACGACATCGGCTACGTGATGACGGACCGGGACCCCGACTACGTCGTGCTCGGTGAGACCCGTACGTACTCCTTCGAGGCGATCACCCGCGCCATCCGCCTCATCGCGGCCGGCGCCCGCTTCATCGCGACCAACCCGGACCCGAGCGGTCCGAGCGCACAGGGGATGCTCCCCGCTACGGGCTCGGTCGCGGCGCTGATCAGCACCGCGACGGGGCGCCAGCCCTACTACATCGGCAAGCCCAACCCGCTGATGATGCGTAGCGCGCTCAACCGGCTCGAGGCCCACTCCGAGACGACGGTGATGATCGGCGACCGGATGGACACCGACATCATCAGCGGCCTCGAGGCCGGCATGCGCACGATCCTCGTGGCCACCGGCGCCACCGAGCGGCACCAGGTGGAGAACTTCCCCTACCGCCCGACGCGGATGGTCGAGTCCATCGCCGACGTCGTCCCGTACGTCAGCCGGATGTGCCTGCCCGAGGACTCATAGGACCCGGTCCGCGGCGACACGGTCACCGGCCGTACGGCGTGAGCAGCTGGTCGACCGGCGCGTAGTCGTCGGTCAGCACCGGGGCGTCGGCCGCCCACGCGGCGAGCTCGTCGCCGGACATCGCGCTCCAGTCGAGGTCGCGCTCGGCGAACGACGCGGTGACGGCGTCGAGGTCGACCGGCGCACCGGACGCGACGAGGACGAGGTTGCCGCCGTCGTCGCCCGCCAGGACGTCCGGGGCGGCGAGCAGCACCACCTCGTCGAACACCTCCGCCGACGTACGGACGTAGGCGCGGGCGAAGTCGAGAGGGCCGTGGTCGATGACGTTGGAGACGTAGACCCCGTCCGCGGCCAGGCTCCGCTCGAGGCCGCCGAGCGCCTCGACCGTCGCGAGGTGCCACGGCACGCTGACGCCGCCGAACGCGTCGCCGACGACCAGGTCGAGCGCGCCCGAGTCGAGGTCGTCGATGGCGAGGCGGCCGTCCTCGACGTCGACCTCGACGCCGTCGGGAAGGGTTCCGCCGAGCAGCTCGAGGTCCGCCTCGACCACGCCGGCGTCGATCTCGGAGACGGTGCTCGCCGTGCCCGGCCGGGTCGCCGCGAGGTAGCGCGGCAGCGTGAGCCCGCCGGCGCCGAGGTGGTGGGCGGCGATGGGATCGCCGGCGGGGAAGGCGGTGTCGAGCACCGACGCCATCGCCTTGATGTAGGCGAAGTCGAGGTGGGTCGGGTCGTCGAGGTCGACGTAGGAGTGCCGCAGCCCGTCGAGCACCAGCACGCGGCCGTCCGGCCGGTCGGGGTCCTCGGTGACCGCGAGGCAGTGGTAGGTCGTCTCCACGTCGCAGCCGCTGGGCGCCGCCGCCGCGCCGAGGCCGGCGAGCGCCACCACGAGGCCGAGGACCGCGTCACCGCGGCCGCGCCGCCCCGACACCTGGACCAGGACCGACGTCACCAGCAGCGCGACGCCGAGTCCGACGAGGATCCCGCTCACCGGCACCCGCGAGACGAGGACGAACCCGGTCACGACGGTGCCGACGATCGCCCCCACGGTGCCAAGCCCGGACAGGTGCCCGACGACGGTGCCGGTCTCGGCAAGGCTGGTGAGCCGCAGCTTGATGACCACGGGGCTCACCGCCGACAGCAGCACCCCCGGCACGAGGATCGACAGCATGGCCGCGAGGAGGAGCAGGCCTGCGTCGCCCGAGGCGGCAGCCCCGCGTACGACCGCGGGGGTCAGCGCCACCGCGGCGCCCGAGATACCGAGCAGCGGCCCGAGGAGGGGTCGCGGTGCGACCCGGTCCGCGGTCCACCCGCCGGCCCAGGTGCCGGCCGCGATGGCGGTGAGGGCCATCCCGATGACCAGCGTGTTGGTCTCGAGGGTCAGCCCGTAGTGGGGTGCGAGCAGGCGGAGCGCCACCAGCTCGACCACGAGGACGGCCGCGGACGAGCCGAAGACCAGCGCGGCCGCGACCCATGCGGACAGCCCGTGCCTCTGTGCCGACTCGCCTGCCATGGCGACGATCCTGTCAGTCGGCTCCCAGCCCCGGGGGTCAGGCCGCCAGCGCCAGCCCCAGCACGACCCCGGCCAGCGCACAGGCACCGAGGGTCCGGAGCACCGACCAGCCGCGCCAGAAGACCAGTGCCCCACCGAGCGCCGTGATCGCCAGCGCTGCCCAGTCGACCGAGGAGAGCACCGGGTACTCGGCGTCGAGCGGTCCGGCGACGAGGTGCCGGGTCTCGCCGAAGAGCGTGTGGAGGGCGAAGAAGAGCGCCAGGCTCGCGATCACCCCGACCACCGCGGCCGTGATCCCCGCCAGCGCAGCAGCCAGGTCGCGGTTGCCGCGCAGGCGTTCGACGTAGGGCGCCCCCAGGAGGATGAACAGGAAGCACGGCACGAAGGTCACCCACGTGGTCAACCCCGCGGCGAGCACGGCCGCCACCCACGGATCGAGGTCGCCGGGTGCGCGGTACGCGCCGACGAACGCGACGAACTGCACGACCATCACGAGGGGTCCGGGCGTGGTCTCGGCCAGCGCGAGCCCGCGCACCATCTCGCCCGGCGCCAGCCAGCCGTAGACCTCCACGGCCTGCTGGGCGACGTAGGCGAGGACGGCGTACGCGCCGCCGAAGGTGACCAGCGCAGCGCCGGCGAAGAAGACGCCCTGGTCGACGAAGATGCTCGACGTGCCGAACAACGCACCCGCGAGCGCGACGGGTGCGAACCACGCGACGAGCCCGACGACCAGGATGGTCGCTGCCCGTCGGGTCGACGGCCGCTCCGTGTGCAGGGCGTCGTCGCTGACGAGCGGCGGCGGACCTGCGGCTACGGCTGCGGCGGGCGGCCGGGTGAACGTCGGGATGCGACGTCCGAGGACCCAGCCGATGATCGCGGCAGCGAGCACGACGGCGGGGAAGGGGACGTCGAAGAAGGTCAGCGCGAGGAAGGAGAGGGCGGCGAGCCCGACGAGCGCCGGATGGCCCAGCCCCTTGCGGCCCACGCGTACGACCGCCTGGAGGACGATCGCGATGACGGCCGGCGCCAGGCCCAGGAAGAGCGACTCCACGAAGGTCGTCTCGCCGTAGGCGACGTAGACGGCGGAGAGCGCGAGGAGGGCCACCACCCCGGGCAGGATGAAGAGCACGCCCGCGACGAAAGCGCCCTTGACGCCGTTGAGCAGCCAGCCGACGTACGTCGCCAGCTGCTGCGCCTCGGGCCCGGGCAGGAGCGTGCAGTAGGACAGGGCGAAGAGGAACCTCTGCTGCCCGATCCAGCGCTTCTCCTCGACCAGCGCCCGCTGCATGACCGCGATCTGGCCCGCCGGTCCGCCGAAGGTCTGCAGCGAGATCGCGAACCACGTCCGCGCCGCCTCGCGGAGCGGGATGACGTCGTGCGCAACACGCTGGGGACCGGACACGGGTGCACCGAACCGCGTCATGCCCACTTAAGTCAAGTTTTCAGGTCGACGAAGTTGACCACGTCGACCGTACGCCCCTCAGGCTGCCGTGTTGTTCCGGCCTGCGACCGACTCGGCGACGCCGATGAGCAGGACGGACGCGATGACCGCGAGGACGAAGCCGATGACGTTGAGCTCCCAGATGTCACCGGTCCCGAAGAACTGGGCGATCAGCCCGCCGATCAGCGATCCGACGAGGCCGAGGCCGAGGGTGGCGAGCAGTCCGAGGTCCTGCTTGCCGGGCTTGATCAGGCGGGCGAGGGCTCCGATGACCAGACCGGCGACGAGGAATCCCAACATGGTGCGCTCCTGGTGCTCGAGGGGTTGCGGGACGGTGATCCCGGTCCTTCGAGGATAGACACCCTCAGGTCAGCGGTCGCGGATCCCGCAGCTGTCCCCGCCGCCAGGACCGGTGGATGACGACGGCGGCCACGACGGCGCCCGCGGCGCCGAGGGTCAGGTCCCCCAGGGTGTCGGCGTAGGCGAACTCCCGCTCGGTCGAGCGGCTGATGAACGCGAAGAACTCCGCGACCTCCCAGGCGATCGCAGCCGTCGCACCGAAGGCGAGGGCCCGCTCGAGCACGCGGCCGAAACCGACGTCGCGCGGCAGCGTCAGCAGGACGAAGGCGGCGGCGAGGAGGCCGGTGTTCATGAAGTGCATCCAGTCGTCGAACCACACGACCGTGTCGTAGAGGTCCATCCGGTTGCCGAGGATGTCGGTGAAGCAGGTGATGGTGATCAGCAGGTCGGGCAGCCACGGGAAGGAGATGCGGTCGCGCCAGAGCGTCCACCACAGGAAGGGCACGGTGAAGGAGATCAGCGGGTAGCCGATCGCCCGCATGCCGGCGGCCTTGTCACGCAGGTGGGCCTGGTCGGGATAGGCCACGGCGAACGCCAGCAGGAGCACGAGCGCACCCTTGGCGAGCACGTTGGCGGTCCTGGCGAGGGTGGGCGTCACCGACCGCTCGATCGCTGCCTCTGTCACGCGGACCCCTGTCCCCCGGCCTCGCGTCGGTCGCGCGCCCCGGACAGTGTCTCACCTCGGTTGGCGAGATGCCGGAGGATGGGGGCGACATGACCCCGCACCGAGGAGACTCGCTCGCCATGAGCACGTACGCCACCACCGGCGAGCCCCGTGAACGTCCGCTCGCGATCGGCCTCGTCGTCGGCGGCCTCGTCGGCCTGGTCGCGGCGGCCGTGCTGCTCATCGAGCGTATCCGCCTCGCCGAGGACAGCGGCTACGTCCCGACGTGCAGCATCAACCCCGTCCTGAGCTGCGGCAACGTGATGGAGTCCGCGCAGGCGTCGCTGCTCGGCTTCCCGAACCCGGTGATCGGCGTGGCCGCCTTCCCCGTCGTCGTTGCGACCGGCGCCGCGCTGCTGGCCGGGGCCCGGCTGGCCCGGTGGTACTGGGCCGGCCTGCAGGCGGGTGTCACCGTGGCACTGGTCTTCGTCGCCTGGTTGGTCTTCCAGAGCCTCTACCGCATCGGCGCGCTGTGCCCCTACTGCATGGTGGTGTGGGCGGTCGTCATCCCGCTGTTCTGGTACGTCACGGCGCGCAACGCGGCCGCCGGCGTGCTCGGTGCGCCGCCCGGTGGCCGGTTGGCGAGCATCCTGCGGGACTGGCGCGGCCCGCTGGTGTTCGGCACGTTCCTGCTTGTCGTGCTGCTGGTCCTCGAGCGGTTCTGGTCCTACTGGTCGTCGCTGGTCTGAGCCGCAGCCCCGCCGAGCGGCAGGACGGTGCCCCCGGCCGGTCCGACGACGTCGGAGTCCGACGGGTGCCCGCCCGCCTCGGACTCGCAGGCGCAGCCGGTGCCGCACGCGCAGGCGCCGGCGGGGTGCGTCCCGGCGGAGCCGGTCGACCCGCAGCAGCCCTCGCCGCGCCACGCCTCGCGGCCCTCCTTGATCGCGATCGCGGCGATCACCAGACCGGCGACCGGGTCGGCCCACGACCACCCGAGGGTGGCGTTGAGGAGCAGGCCCACGAGCAGGACGGCCGATAGATAGGTGCACAGGAGCGTCTGGGTCGAGTCGGCCACGACGGCGTTGGAGCCGAGGGCCTTGCCGGTCCGCCGCTGGGCCCGGGAGAGGACGGGCATGACCATGAGGGAGGCGATGGCCAGGCCGATGCCGACCGGGGACGACTCGGGGTCGTGCCCGACGACCAGGGCACGTACGGACTCGAAGCCGACGTAGGCCGCCAGCGCGAAGAAGGAGCCCGCCATCAGCCGGAGCGCCACGCGCTCGCGCGACTCGGGCAGGGGGTGGCGGAACTGCCACAGGATGATCAGCCCGCTGGACACCTCGACGAGGGAGTCGAGACCGAACCCGACGAGGGCGACGGACCCGGCGACGAGACCGGCGGAGATCGCGACGACCGCCTCGACGAGGTTGTAGGAGACCGAGGCGGCCGCGAGCAGCCGGGCCCGGCGGCCGAGGCGGACGCGATCGGCCACCTGCGCCACCATCAGCCCTCCCCGTGGAGCGCGTCGGGACCGTAGGTCGGGCAGAGGGTGACGGCGTACCCGGTCAGCCCGAGAAGCCGCTCGGCCGAGGTCATCAGCTCCATGAGGGTCTCGGGGTGCTCGAGCGACCACATCGACGCCCGCCCCTGCGGGCGCGAGGTGACCAGGCCGCAGTCCCGCAGGCACGCGAGATGCTTCGAAACGGTGCTCTGGGCCAGGCCGAGGTGGGCCGTGAGGTCGACGACCCGGTGCTCGCCGAGCGCGAGGTGGCGCAGGATCGAGAGCCGTGACGGGTCCGAGAACCCGTGGAACAGGCAGGCAGCCGCCGTCAGGCCCGCGGCTTCGTCCCCCATGGCTTTCATCGTCATGGAGCGATGATAGACCCACGCCGGGTTCCCACGACACGACCTGCGGCGGGCGTCCCGTACGTGGTCGCCTAGCCTGCGCGGGTGGAGAAGCGGCTGCTGGCGGACACCCGCCCGCTCGCCAACCCGCACTTCAAGCGCCTCTGGCGGGCCAACATCGTCACCGTGATCGGCGCCCAGCTGACCGTCGTGGCAGTGCCCGCACAGATCTACGCCATGACCGGCTCCTCGGCGTACGTCGGGCTGACCGGCGTCTTCGGGCTGGTCCCGCTGGTGGTCTTCGGGCTCTGGGGCGGGGCGCTCGCCGACGTCTTCGACCGGCGGACGCTGCTGCTCATCACGACCGTGGGGTTGATCGGGACGAGCGCGGGGTTCTGGCTCCAGGCCGCGCTCGGCGCCGAGGACGTGTGGCTGCTGCTGTCGCTCTTCGCGGTGCAGCAGGCGTTCTTCGCGGTCAACCAGCCGACCCGGTCGGCGCTGCTGCCGCGGATCATCGACAAGGAGCTGCTGCCCGCGGCGAACTCCCTCAACATGACCGTCATGCAGGCCGGCGGCATCGCCGGTCCGCTCGTCGGCGGGGCACTGATCCCGCTGATCGGGTTCTCGTGGCTCTACCTGCTCGACACCCTCACGCTCTTCGCGACGCTCGGCGCCGTCGTACGCCTCCCACCCCTGCCGGTGATGGGCGCGACCGTGACGCCGGGGATCCGCGCGGTCGTCGACGGCTTCCGCTACCTGCGCACCCAGCCCGTGCTGATGATGTCGTTCGTCGTCGACATCATCGCGATGGTGTTCGGGATGCCGCGGGCGCTGTTCCCCGAGATGGCCGACGTCGCCTTCGGCGGTCCGAGCGAGGGCGGCCTCGCCTTCGCGCTGCTCTTCGCCGCCATCCCGGCCGGGGCCGTCGTCGGCGGAGTGCTCTCCGGGTGGGTCTCGGGGGTCGAGCGCCAGGGCCTCGCGGTGATCGTGTGCATCCTCGTGTGGGGCCTGGCGATGGTCGGCTTCGGCGTCGCGGCCTTGCTCGCGCCCTTCGCGCCGGGGCTCTTCCTGGTACTCGCCGTCCTCATGCTCGCCGTGGGTGGCGCCGCCGACATGGCGTCGGCGGCCTTCCGTACGTCGATGCTGCAGGCCGCTGCCGACGACGCGGTCCGCGGTCGGCTCCAGGGCATCTTCATCGTGGTGGTCGCCGGCGGCCCCCGGGTCGCCGACGTCGCGCACGGCGCCGCCGCGGCCGCCACGGGAGTGGCCGTCGCCGCGGCCGGCGGCGGCGTGCTGGTCGTGGTCTTCACGGTCCTCGCGGCGCTCGCCGTGCCTGCCTTCGTGCGCTACCGGGTGACGCGGGTGGCCTGAGCCGCGCACGCCGCCACCCCGGCCGCGGTCAGACCACGCGGGTCTTCGGCATCCCCTCGGCGGTCTTGGCCGGGTCGCGCACGACGACGTCGCCGAGGGCGTCGTCGATGCGCTTCATGACGTCGGCGTCGAGCTTCACGCCTGCTGCCTTCACGTTGTCGGCGACCTGCTCGGGGCGCGAGGCGCCGACGAGGGCGGCGGCGACGTTGTCGTTCTGCAGCACCCAGGCGACGGCGAGCTGCGCCATCGTCAGGTCGCAGTCCTTGGCGATCGGCTCGAGGTCCTGCACGGCGGAGAGCACCTCGTCGCGCATGAAGCGCGAGATCATGTCGGCGCCGCCCTTGGTGTCGGTGGCGCGAGAGCCCTCCGGCGGGGCCTGGCCGGGCTTGTACTTGCCGGTGAGGACACCCTGAGCGATCGGGCTCCACACGATCTGCGAGACACCGAGCTCGGCCGACGTGGGCACGACCTCGTCCTCGATGACGCGCCAGAGCATCGAGTACTGCGGCTGGCTGGAGATCAGCTGGAAGCCGAGCTCCTTCGACAGCTCCACGCCGGCGCGGATCTGGTCGGCGGTCCACTCGCTGACGCCGATGTAGAGCGCCTTGCCCTGGCGCACGATGTCGGCGAAGGCCTGCATCGTCTCCTCGAGCGGGGTCTCCACGTCGTAGCGGTGCGCCTGGTAGAGGTCGACGTAGTCGGTCTGCAGCCGCTCGAGCGAGCCGTTGATCGACTCCATGATGTGCTTGCGGGAGAGGCCGGTGTCGTTCTTGCCGCCCGGCCCGGTGGGCCAGTAGACCTTCGTGAAGATCTCGAGCGACTCGCGACGCTCGCCCTTCAGCGCCTCGCCGAGGACGGTCTCCGCGGCGGTGTTGGCGTAGACGTCGGCGGTGTCGAAGGTCGAGATCCCCTCGTCGAGGGCGGCCCGCACGCACTGCGTGGCGACGTCGTTCTCGACCTGGGAGCCGTGGGTCAGCCAGTTGCCGTAGGTGATCTCAGAGATCTTCAGTCCGCTGTTGCCGAGGTATCGAAACTCCATTCCTCGACACTAGCGGGGCACCCGGAAGGGCGGTCCGCTCAGGGCACGGCCTGCCACTCGCCCGCCTGCACCTCGACGCCGGCGGAGGCGAGGAGGCGTACGGCGTCGGTGAGCGCCTCGGCGACCCTGTCGGGGGCCGGGTGGTTGCCGGTGCCCTCGACGTCGACGACGACCGTGCTCGGGGACGTCGGCTCGACGACGAGCACGCAGCAGCTCTCGGGGGACGCGGCGAGCCAGGAGAGCCACGGACGCCGCTTCGCGCGGAACCCGTCGTCGGCGGGCGTGCTGCGGAAGCCCTCGTCGTCCAGGCACGCCTCGACCTGCCGGAGCGTGGCCTCGACGTCGGTGGTGGTGAGGGTCAGGCGCGGGTGGACGATGCGTCGCGACCACCGGTCGATCCGGGCGTCAGGCATGTCGCGGCCCAGCGGGCGCCGGCCGCAGCCGCCGGTCGAGCCAGCCGTAGAGCGCGAAGACGGCGAGGAACAGCACCGTGATCCCCACGCACGCGATCACCACCGCTCCCCAGCCCTCCTCGCCGGCGTCGAGGAACGGGTAGGGCACCCAGCCGTCGACCTGCCCGACGACGAGCGTCCAGACGACCCACGCGACCGGCCAGCACAGCGCGTACGCCATCTCGCGCAGGTGGACGCGCGGACGCGGGCCGCACCACGCCCAGGCGGCGACCGCGAGGACCGGCACGACCATGTGCAACAGCTTGTCGGCCACCCAGTCCGCTCCGTCGAGGTCGAGGAGCGGGCGCAGCAGGAAGAAGTGCACCACCCCGGTCACCGTGATCCCTCCCAGGCCGGCGACCCGCACCACGCGCCACCACGGCCGGTCCGCCGCGGGGTCGCGGGCGAGCACCGTGGAGGCGACGGCGACGAGGAGGTTGCTCTGGATGGTGAAGTAGGCGAAGAAGCGGTAGATGCTCTCGCCCCTGCCGGGTGGGTCCTCCTCGACGAGGACGGCCGAGCCGCCCAGGACCAGGGCGAGCTGGAACACGACGGCTCCCCAGGCGACGGCGGCGACCACGAGGTGCACCGTGCGGGCGCGCGCGGGAGTCATGGGCAGGAGCGTAGGGGGCGGGTCCGACCGCGACGAGGGCTCAGTCCACAACGACGAGGACGTCGCCGTCCTGCACGACGTCGCCGACGGTCACCTTGACCGCGGTGACGGTGCCGCCGCGCTCGGCGAGCATCGGGATCTCCATCTTCATCGACTCCAGCAGCACGACGGTGTCGCCGGCCTCGACGCGATCGCCCTCGGCGACCTCGATGGTCAGCACGTTGGCGACCAGCTCGGAGACGATCTCGAGGGAGGTGGTGCGGGCCATGCGGTCGACGCTAGCGGTTACCCGGGCGTACGCCGGGATCGCTCGTCACAGCTCGGCGAAGCGGCGCGGCTCGGGCCGGTGCGGTCCGGCCTCCTCGGCGCGGCGCCCGCGCTTGCCCTTGGGACCGGTGAGCGCGAGGTCGGCGCGGATCACCAGGTAGCCGACGGCCAGGCCGAGGACGACGGAGTACGCCGCGCGCAGGCCGGCCTCGAGGTAGGAGCTGTCGGGGGCGACGAGGCCCGTCGCCAGCGGCACGGTGGCGGCGACGCCGAAGGCGCAGAACCACCAGCCCTGGCGGCGGCGCGCGCGGACGTGGGTGCCCCAGACCAGCGCCGGCATGCCGAGCAGGACGACCAGCGGCCGCGGGAAGGCGCCGATGCGCGCCGAGGTCCAGTCGGCGAAGTCGAGCACCGAGGAGACGAAGGTCTGCGCACCGTAGCGGCGCAGGAGCTCGGCGTAGGCGAGCGTCGCGAAGAGCACGCCGAGCCCGATCGCGACGACGATCATCCCGCGGCGGCCGAGGCCGTGGAGTCCCGCGCCGAGCCGGTAGACGATCGCGAGCACGAGGGCCAGCGCGAGGAGCAGGGCGACGATCTCGAAGCGTTCGGTGGCGACGGTCGGCTCGAATCCCACCGCCGCGAACGCCGTGACCATGGCGACCAGGGCCGCGACGAGGGCCTCGCGCATCGCCTTGAGCCCGGTGACCGCCGGGACGGTGACCATCACGGCGTACACGCTGCCGACGACGCACGTCATCACCGCGGCGCCCGTGGGCAGCACCCGGCCGCCGACGACGAGGCTGGCGACGCCGAGGGCCAGCGCGAGGCCGGCTGAGATCACGGCGCGACCGGCGGTGCGGGTCGCGAGGAACCAGGACAGCGAGGTGACGACGGCGACCGCGCCGGCGCCGTCCAGCCACTCCGGCACCGGGGCGAGGTCGCTGATCGGCTCGTGGTCGCTGAACGCCCCCGAGACGGCCGACCACCCCAGCGCGGCGGCGCCGAGGACGAGGACCAGGAACCAGAAGGCCAGCAGCGAGCGGCGCGGGCCGTCGGGGAAGACCTCGACCGGCTCGGGCGAGGCGGCCGGCGCCGGTGACGGTGCCGGTGCCGGGGCGGTCGCGGCGGTCGCGGCCGGGGCCGGCGATGGCGGGACGGAGGTCCGCTCGGGGGGCGGTGCTGCGGCCGGCGCGGGGGCCGGAGCCGTACGCGCCCGGGACGTGTCGGCCCTCCGGTTGCGGCGCAGCCGGGAGGGCGGCCGCTCGGCAGCCCGCTTGCCGCGGGAGGACCCGCGGGGGCTGTCGGAGGAGGGGGAAGACACGACGGAGGAGGTTACAGCCGACGGTTGGCCAGCGACGGATTGGTGCGGCGGGCCTCGTCGAGGTCGCGGCGCTCCAGCACGGCGTCGAGGACCTGCTCGTGCCCGTCCGCCTCGACGAGCGTGTCCCCCAGCGGCCCGAACACCGCGGAGTGCCCGACGTAGCGCGGCTCGGGCTGGCCCGCACCGATGACGAAGCAGGTGTTCTCGATGGCCCGCGCGGCGAGCAGGGTGCGCCAGTGCGCGACCTTGCGCTCACCGGGCAGCCAGGCGGCCGGCACGACCAGCACCTCGGCGCCGGCGTCGACCAGGCGCCTCGCGAGCTCGGGGAACCGCAGGTCGTAGCAGGTCATCAAGCCGACCTGCCAGCCCGCGACCTCGACCACGGCGGGCTCGAGCGGCCCGCCCGTCAGGCGGTCGGACTCGCGGTAGCCGAACGAGTCGTAGAGGTGGATCTTGCGGTAGGCCGTCGCATTCGGACCGCCCACGACGAGGGTGTTGTAGGGCCGGGCGGGGTCCTCCGAGGCCTCGAACATGCCGGCCACGACGGTGGAGCCGGTGGCGGCGGCCACGCGGGCGACCTCGCCGGCAAAGGGTCCGTCGAGCGCCTCGGCGTAGCCGCTGACGTCGGACCCCGCCTCGCCGAAGTCGCGGGCGAAGGCCTCCGGGAGGACGACGAGGTCCGCGCCGGGCCCGACGCCCTGCGCCAGGCGTACACGGTTGTCGGCCGGATCGAGCCCGCTCGCCCACTGGTGGACGCGCACGCGCAGCTGATCGCTCATGGAGCCAAGACTGACACGATGCAGGCATGGACTTCGACCTCGCCGCGGGCGGCTTCTGCGGAGTGGTGCTCGCCGGCGGTACGGCGGCGCGGATGGACGGGGTCGACAAGGCGGGCGTCGAGCTCGCCGGGCGCACCTTCCTGGCGTACGCCGTCGACGCCTTCCTCGACGCCGACGAGGTGGTCGTGGTGGGACCGGCCGGCGTCCGGACCGAGCGGCCGGTCACGTTCGTCTCCGAGGACCCGCCGCGCGGCGGCCCGGTCGCCGGGCTGCTCACCGGCGTCGACGCGTTGCTGCGCGCGCCGCGACTCGTCGGGGTGCTGGCGGTCGACATGCCCCGGGTGACCGCGGCGACGATGCGGCGCCTGCGCGAGGCGGCGGCGGGTCGCGACGGGGCGTTCCTCGTCGGCGCCGACGGACGCCGGCAGCTCGCCGGCGTGCTCGACGCGGCCCGGCTGGCGGCCGTACGCCCGGACCTGGAGGGTCAGCACGGGATGGCGCTGCACCGGCTCCTCGCCCCGCTCGACCTGGCGGAGGTGGTGTCGGCCGGCGACGAGGCGGTCGACGTCGACTCGTGGGCGGACCTGCGCGACCTGGGCCGCTGAGCGCCGGCTCCCTTGCCGCACCCGGGTGGGGTGCGAGACATTGGGACCGTGAATCTCCACGACTGGATCGACGAGCTCAGCGACGTCCTCGACGTCGAGACCGAGGTCGACGAGGGCCTGGTCCTCGACATCGCCCGCACGGCGGCGCAGAACGTGCAGAAGACCGCAGCACCCATCACGGCGTACCTCCTCGGCGTCGCTGCCGGCGCGCGCGACGCCGACCCGGAGACCATCGAGCGGCTGGCCGCCAAGGCCCAGCTGCTCGCCGAGAGCTGGGACCGGCCCGCCGACGCACCGGACCCCGACGACATCGACGACGACGTGCCCGACGACTCGACGGTCGACCACACCGACGACGAGTACGAGGACTGATTCCGTGCGCGCAGTCGTGACCACCGGTGACGGTGGCCCCGAGGTCCTGTCCGTCGGCGAGGTCGACGACCCCCGACCGGGCGCCAGCGAGGTACTGGTCGACGTCGTCGCGACCGCGGTCAACCGCGCCGACACCCTCCAGCGGCAGGGCTTCTACCCCCCGCCCCCTGGCGCCTCGGACATCATCGGCCTCGAGTGCAGTGGCCGGATCGCCGAGCTGGGTGAGGGCGTCGAGGGCTGGTCGGTCGGCGACGAGGTGTGCGCGCTGCTCGCCGGAGGCGGGTACGCCGCCCGGGTCGCGGTGCCGGTCGGACAGGTCATGCCGGTGCCGGCCGGCGTCTCCCTGGTCGAGGCGGCCTGCCTGCCGGAGGTCGCGGCCACGGTGTGGTCCAACGTCTTCATGACCGCCCACCTCGACGAGGGCGAGCGCTTCCTCGTCCACGGCGGAGGCGGCGGCATCGGCACGATGGCCATCCAGCTGGCGGCGGCGCGCGGCGCCGAGGTGTTCACCACCGCGGGCTCGCCCGAGACGCTCGAGCTGTGCCGCTCGCTGGGTGCCACGCGGGCGATCAGCTACCGCGACGAGGACTTCGTCGAGGTGCTCACCGAGGCCGGCGGCGCCGACGTCATCCTCGACAACATGGGCGCGAAGTACCTCGGCCGCAACGTCTCCGCCCTCGCCACCAACGGGCGCCTGGTGATCATCGGCTTCCAGGGCGGCACCAAGGGCGAGCTCGACATCAGCGCCTTGCTCCGCAAGCGCGGCTCCGTCACCGCGACCTCGCTCCGGGCCCGCCCGCTCGCCGAGAAGGCCCAGATCTGCTGCGGGGTCGTCGAGAACGTCTGGCCGCTCGTCGCGGGCGGTCGCGTACGCCCCATCGTCGAGACGACGATGCCGCTCGAGGACGTCGCCCGCGCGCACCAGCTGATGGAGGACGGCGGGCGCGCGGGGAAGATCGTCCTGACCCTCTGACGTCCTGCTCGACCTCGCGGAGCGGTGAGTGAGACAACTTTTTCGCGCGCAGAACCTGCGTCACTCACCGCCGCTCCGGGCGGTGTGGGCGCGGCGGTGAGTGAGACACGTTTCCCGCGCCCAGAACCTGCGTCACTCACCGCTCGTACGCCATGGCCTCCGCCGAGGCGAACTTCGGGCGCGCGACTAGGGTTGGCGCCATGAGCGAGCAGCAGCAGCCCGAGCCCGCCGCAGGCCCCGCCGAGGGCGAGGACCAGGTGGTGGTCGTCGGACCCGACGGCCAGCCGATCGGCACCATCCCCGCGAGCGCCCTGCCGGCGATGACACAGGTGGCCGGCGACGATGGCGACGGCGACGGCGAGCGCCACATCACCGAGCTGGTCGAGCAGCCGGCCAAGGTCATGCGCATCGGCAGCATGATCCGCCAGCTCCTCGAGGAGGTGAAGGCCGCGCCGCTCGACGAGGCCAGCCGCAACCGGCTCAAGGACATCCACGCCGCCTCGATCAAGGAGCTCGAGACCGGCCTGGCGCCCGAGCTGGTCGAGGAGCTCGAGCGGCTCTCGCTCCCGTTCACCGAGGACGGCACCCCCTCCGAGGGCGAGCTGCGGATCGCCCAGGCCCAGCTCGTCGGCTGGCTCGAGGGTCTCTTCCACGGCATCCAGACCGCGATCTACGCCCAGCAGATGGCCTCACGCGCACAGCTCGAGCAGATGCGCCGCGCGCTGCCCGCCGGTCACGGCCGGCACACCCAGGAGACGCCGCCCGGCATGCCCACCATGCCGACCGAGGACGCCGACGACCCCGCGGGCAGCCGCGGCGGCGGCATGTACCTCTGACGCTGGCGGCGCCCCGCCCCCGCCCCGCCTGTCCACACCCTCGCGCCCCTGCCCTGCGTAGTCCGCTGCAGAAGGCCGGTCCTGGGCGGTCCGGCACCGGCTTTTTGCAGCGGACTACCGCCGGTGGCGGGTCAGGGGTCAGCGGCGCCCGAGACGGCGTACGACGACCAGGCCGAGCAGGCCGATGATCGCGGCAGCGGCGCCCGGCGCGGCCGTACGGGCGAAGCCGGCGGGCGGGGAGTCCTCGACCAGCGTGCGCACGGCCGTCGGCGGCGGGGGCGGCTCGACGGAGGTGCCCTCGCCGAGGAGGTTCTCGATCTTGGCGACCTTGGTCGGGTTGGCCACGCTCGTGCCGCTGCAGCTGTCGGCCTCGAAGGGGGCCTCCGTGCCGGTGGCGAGGAAGACGTAGGACGTGCCGACGCCCAGCTCGCCGAGGCCGCAGGCGTTGCGGCCGCCGGCGGAGAAGACCTGGGTGGAGCGCTCCGGCGAGCCCTCGTAGGCCCGCGAGGCGGTGACGTCGTAGGTGTGGTCGTTGCCGGCGACCTCGACGTTGTCGACGGTGGCGATGAAGACCGCCTCGGCGCGCTCGACCTGCTGCTCGAGCCGGCCCGGCTTGCACGTGCATTCCGCCGACGCGGGCGCCTGGACCGTGACGACCAGGCCCAGGCACACGAACAGCAGTGCGGCGGCGAGGCGTACGGCGCGGATCATGGCGGGCAGCCTATCGAGAGGGACTGGACGAGAGACCGAAGAGGTCGGCCAGCACCGCGGCCACGCCGTCCTCGTCGTGGTGCGGCGCGAGGTGGTCGGCGAGCTCCTGCACCGACGGGTGCGCGTTGGCCATCGCGTAGGACGTGCCCGCCCACTCCAGCATCGGCAGGTCGTTGGGCATGTCACCGAAGGCGATGACGTCCTCGGGCCCCAGCCCCATCTCGGCGGCGACGGTGGCCAGGGTGGTCGCCTTGGTGACGCCCGCGGCGCTGATCTCGACGAGGGCGTGCGTGGAGGACCAAGTCGTGGTGACCAGGTCCCCGACGGCGTCCTGGACCCGGCGCCAGAAGTCCTCGGGCTCGTGCTCGCGATGGACGGCCAGCACCTTCACCACGTCGTCGGTCCAGATCGATTCCCACGACCCTTGGTGGGAGTCGCGGTCGTCGGGGTGCCGCGGGAACGACAGCTCGCTCGCCCACCCCGCCGTGTGCTCCACCGCGAAGAGCGTGCCCGGCACCGCAGCACGCACCAGCTCGGCCATCTCCAGGCCGACCTCGCGGGGCACCGCGCTGAAGTCACGCACCTCGCGCGCCCCGACGTCGTACACGATCCCCCCGTTGCTGCAGATCGCGAGGCCGTGCCCGCCGACCGCCTCCCACAGCTCCTCCATCCACCGGATCGGTCGGCCGGTGGTGAAGACGACCGGCACCCCGGCGGCGTCGAGCTCGTCGAGCACCGCGCGGGTGCGCGCCGAGACCCGGCCCCCGGAGTCGAGCAGCGTGCCGTCGAGGTCGGTCGCCACGAGGCGCGGGGTGTCGGTCATGCGCCGTCCCGGACGGTGAGCGTGACGGTCAGCTCGTCGCCCTCCGTGACCCCGGCGGCTGTGCGGACGGCCTTCTTCACCGGGAGCACGAAGCTCCCGGACGCCGCGTCGGGGAAGACGCTGGTGTCCCACTCCGTCTCGCCGACCCGTGCCCGTACGCGCACCGAGCCGAAGCCGCGCGGCTCGCCGGCGCGCTCGCGCACGTCGTCGGCGAGGTCGGCGGGCAGGGTGACGAAGCACCACGAGCCGGAGTCGGCCGACTCCTTGCGCGCGGTCCACCGCCAGAGCTCGGCGGTGAAGGTGAGCCCGGCGTCCACGGTCAGGAGCCCTGCGGGAACCAGCGCGACATCTCGACCGCCGCGCCCTCGTCGTTGACCGACGCGGTCACGTCGTCGGCAGCGGCCTTCACCTCGTCGACGGACTGGCCCATCGCCACGCCGCGACCGGCCCAGCGGAGCATCTCGATGTCGTTGCGACCGTCACCGATGGCGAGGACGTCGGCGGCGGAGAGGCCGAGCCGGTCGCAGACGTGCTGCAGGCCCGAGGCCTTGGACACGCCCACCGGCGAGAGGTCGAGCCACGCGGTCCACCCGACGACGTAGTCGGTGCCGTGCAGGCCGAGGTTGGCGGCGAGCTCGATGAAGTCGTCGGCGGTGGCCTCGGGGTCGCGGACGATGACGCGGCTGACCGGCTCGCCGACGATGTCGTCGACGTGGGTGATGAGCTGCTCGCCGGACAGCTCGCCCTCGGGGAACACCCGGTTCACCCGATAGCCGCCGACCTCGCGCTCCTCGACGGCGACGAGCGCGCGGGGGTGGTGCTCCAGCACGGCCGCCACGGCCGGCGCCGCGTCGAAGGTCTCCTCGTGGACGACCTCCATCGGCGGGTAGCGGAAGACGACCGCGCCGTTGGACGCCACCACCCACAGCTGGTCGGCCTCCTCACGCGGGATGTCGAGCAGGTCGGCGATCCGCGTCATGCCGTGCGGCGAGCGCCCGCTCGACAGCACGATGTGGGCGCCGGCGTCGAGGGCACGGTGCACCGCGTCGTAGACCGGCTCGGTGATGGTCTCGTAGTCCTCGGTCTGCCCGTCGACCCACTTGAGCAGGGTGCCGTCGATGTCGAGGGCGACGACCTTGGGCCGCCAGGCAGCCGCATCGCTGGGGTTCACACGGTCCTCAGGCACCTGAGCGGCTCGCTCCGCTCGCGTCTCAGCTGACAAGGGGCTTCATCACTTCCAGGCCGCCGAGGTAGGGACGCAGCGCCTGCGGCACCGTGACGGAGCCGTCCTCGTTCTGGTGCGTCTCCAGGATCGCGACGATCGCGCGGGTCACGGCGGTGAGCGTGCCGTTGAGGGTGGCGACCGGCGTCGTACGCCCCTCGACCCGGGTGCGGATGTCGAGGCGTCGCGCCTGGAACTCGGTGCAGTTGGAGGTCGAGGTGAGCTCGCCCCAGCCCTGGCGGGTCGGGATCCAGGCCTCGCAGTCGAACTTGCGCGACGCGCTGAGCCCGAGGTCGCCGGCGGCGGTGTCGATCACGCGGTAGCAGAGCTCGAGCTTGTCGAGGAACTCCTTCTCCCACTCGAGCAGCCGCTGGTGCTCGGCGTACGACTCCTCGACGGTCGTGTAGACGAACATCTCGACCTTGTCGAACCAGTGCACCCGCCAGATGCCGCGGGTGTCCTTGCCGTGCGAGCCGGCCTCTTTGCGGAAGCACGGGCTGAACGCGGCGTAGCGCAGCGGCAGCGAGGCAGCGTCGAGGATCTCGTCGGAATGGAAGGCCGCCATCGGCACCTCCGAGGTGCCGACGAGGTAGAGCTCCTCACCCTCGATCCGGTAGACGTCGTCGGCGGCCTGGCCGAGGAAGCCCGTGCCCTCCATCGCGCGCGGGCGCACCAGCGACGGCGCGGCTGCCTGGACGAAGCCCGCCGCGCGGGCCTGGTCCATGGCCATGTTGACCAGTGCGAGCTGGAGCTGGGCGCCGATGCCGGTGAGGAAGTAGAAGCGCGAGCCGCTGACCTTGGCGCCGCGCTCGAGGTCGAAGGCGCCGAGCAGCTGGCCGAGCTCGACGTGGTCGCGCGGCTCGAAGTCGAACTCGCGGGGCGTGCCGACCTGCTCGAGGACGGTGTAGTCCTCCTCGCCGCCGGCCGGGGCGGCGTCGTCGGCGACGTTGGGGATCGCCTTGATCGCCTCGTCCCACGCGGCCTCGGCGCTCGTACGGGCCGCCTCGGCCTCCTTGACGCCCGCGGCGAGCTCCTTGACCTGCGCGAGCAGGGTCTGCTTCTCCTCGCCCTGCGCCTTCGCGACGAGCGCGCCACTGGCCTTCTGCTCGGCCCGGCGGGCCTCGAAGTCGGCGATCGCCTGGCGTCGCGCGGAGTCGGCCGCCAGCGCCCGGTCCACCACGTCGTCGGACAGCCCGCGCTTGGCCTGGGCGGCGCGTACGCGGTCGGGGTCGTCACGGAGCAGGCGAGGGTCGATCACAGCGCAAGGCTATCCGTCCGGGCGTGGGGCGCCGGTTCTGGTGTGGGCATACTTCGCGGGTGACTCCCGCCTCCCGCACCCGCAGCCTGACCTGGGCCGGCGTGGCCGCGCTGCTCTTCGGCGTCCTCGCCTACCTGGTGACCCGCGACCGGTCGCCGCTCGACAACGTCGACGTCGAGGGTCGTCGGCTCGAGGACTGGGCCGACGACCAGGCCGTGCTGATCGACGTGCTGCGGGTGGTCGAGGTCGCCTTCGGCACCATCGGGATGACGGTCCTGACCGTGCTGCTCGCCGGCGCCCTCCTGCTGCGCCGCCAGCGCTGGGCCGCGGTGCTGGCGGTCGTGGTGATGTCCGTGACGGCGCTGGCGACCACCGGTCTCAAGCTCTGGCTCGGCCGCGACCGGCCGGACTGGCAGGACGCCCTGGGGAGCCACGTCAACAACAGCTACCCGTCCGGGCACGCGTCCTCGGTCGCAGCCTTCTCGGTGATCCTCGTGATGCTGCTCGTGCTCTTCGTACGCAGGGCGAGCCTGCGCCGCCTCGGCTTCGCGGTGGTCGTGGCCTGGTGGCTGCTGGTGGGGGCGGACCGCGTGCTGCTCGGGCGCCACTTCCCGAGCGACGTCATCGGCGGGACGCTGCTCGCGCTGGCGGTCTTCTTCCTGGCGCTGGCCTTCATCGACCCGCGACCGCGCTCGACCGCGGCCAGGGCGGAGCCGTTGCCCGAGGTCTACGCCTCGCAGAGGCGGCTGGCGGTGATCCTCAACCCGATCAAGGTCGAGGACGTCGGCCAGTTCCGCGCGATCGTCGGCGCGATGGCCAAGGAGTCCGGCTGGTCCGAGCCGACCTGGCAGTACACGACCGTCGAGGACCCGGGCACCGGCATGGCCGAGCGGGCCGCCGTCTCGGGCGCCGACCTGGTGATGGTGTGCGGCGGCGACGGCACCGTGCGCGAGGTCTGCGCCGAGCTCGCCGGCACCGGCATCCCGGTCGGGATCATCCCCGCCGGCACGGGCAACCTGCTCGCCCGCAACCTCGACATCCCGCTCTACCTGCGCTCGGCGATCGACGTCGCGCTCAACGGCCAGGACCGCGCGATCGACCTGGTCAAGGTCGGCGGCGACGGCATCGAGGACACCCACTTCATGGTCATGGCCGGCATGGGCTTCGACGCCGCGATCATGGAGGGCGTCAACGAGGACATCAAGAAGAAGATCGGCTGGGTGGCCTACGTCGTCTCCGGCCTGAAGTCGCTGATGTTCCCCGCGATCAAGGTCGAGATCCAGATCGACGACCAGGAGCCCACCGTCCACCGGGCCCGTACGGTCGTGGTCGGCAACGTCGGCTTCCTTCAGGCCGGCATGCCGCTGCTGCCCGACGCGACGATCGACGACGGCATCCTGGACGTCGTGATCATCCACCCGCGCCAGTTCCTGTCCTGGATCACCGTCGCGATGCGCGTGCTGGCCAAGAGCACGATCGTCGACGAGACGCTCGACCGCCGCACCGGCTCCCGCGTCCGGGTCAAGGCTTCCTCCGACACCCCCCGCCAGCTCGACGGAGACTCCATCGGCGAGGGTCGCGAGCTGCACATGGAGTGCATCCACGGGCGGCTGCTGGTGCGCGTGCCACGCTGAGGTTCGGAGGTGGCCTCAGGTATCTGAGTGCTCGCTCCGCTCGCGGCTCAGCTGCCAAGGGGGCGGGCGTGCTCGATCGCCTCCTCCTCCTCGGGCGAGAGCTGCTGCTCGCACGACCACGAGGAGATCGACTTGGCATAGGTCCGGGCCTCGCTGCGGCCGTGGATCGAGGTGAGCACGACCCCGTGCCCGGCGTCGTCGAGCACGGCCAGGCTCCAGCTCAGGTGTCCGCCGACGTCGCCGAACGCGTCGTAGCGCACGACCGAGAGGTGGCGCAGCGCGTCGGCGCTCTCGGCCTTGAGGGCCGCGACCTCCTGCCGGAGGCCGTGGACGTCCTCGGGCAGCGCGTCGACCCCGTCCGCGGCGGGGCGCGACGGCGTACGGCGGAGGGCGAGGCCCGCGACCACGCAGGACACGGCGGCGAGGGCGACGGCAACCACAGCGAGCATGGGGCGACCCTATGTTCGGGGGACGGTCACAGCCGGTCGGACACGGCCGGAGGTGACACACTCGCGGACGTGACTGCTCGACGGATCGCCTACCAGGGAGAGCCCGGCGCCAACTCCCACCTGGTCTGCCAGCAGGCCTACCCCGAGTGGGAGCCGCTGCCGTGCGCGTCGTTCGAGGACGCCTTCGCCGCCGTCGAGGGCGGTGAGGCCGACCTCGCGATGATCCCGATCGACAACTCCATCGCCGGCCGGGTCGCCGACATCCACCACTTCCTGCCGACCTCCGACCTGCACATCGTGGGCGAGCGCTTCCTGCGCATCCAGTTCTCCCTGATGGCGCTGCCCGAGGCCAGCATCGACTCGCTCCGCACCGTCCACAGCCACGTGCACGCCCTCGGACAGTGCCGTGGCGTGATCCGCGAGCTCGGCCTCACCCCCGTGGTCGCCGGTGACACCGCCGGCGCCGCGCGCGAGGTGGCCGAGTCGGGCGACCCGACCCAGGCCGCGATCGCGCCGCCGCTGGCCGCGGACATCTACGGCCTCAAGGTGCTGCGCGAGGAGATCGAGGACGAGGACCACAACACCACCCGGTTCGTGGTGCTCTCGCGCGACTTCGAGCAGGCGCCCACCGGCAACGGGCCGGTCGTGACGACCTTCATCTTCAACGTGCGCAACCTGCCCGCCGCGCTCTACAAGGCGCTCGGCGGCTTCGCCACCAACGGCGTCAACATGACCAAGCTCGAGTCCTACATGGTCGGCGGCCACTTCACCGCCACCCAGTTCCTCGCCGAGGTCGACGGCCACCCCGACGACCCGCCGGTGCGCAACGCGCTGGAGGAGCTGGCCTTCTTCACCACCGAGGTCAAGGTCCTGGGCGTCTACCCCGCCGACGCCTTCCGTGCGGAGTGACTGACAAACTCGCCCGGTGATCGATCTCCTCGTGGTCGCCCTCGCCTTCGGCGCCATCTTCGTCGTCGAGCTCCCCGACAAGACCTTCATCGCCACCCTGGTGATGTCGACGAAGATGCGCCCGCTCTTCGTGTGGATCGGCGTCGCGCTCGCCTTCTTCGTCCAGACCGGCGTCGCGGTCGGGCTCGGCACGGCCGCGTCGTTCCTGCCCGACCAGCTCGTCCACGTGGTCGCGGCGCTGATGTTCGTGATCGGCGCGATCATCCTGTTCCGCGCCGCCCGCACCGCCGACACGGACGAGGGCGCGCAGGAGGACGAGTACGCCGCGAAGGCCGAATCGGGCGCGCACGGCTTCAAGGTCGTGGCGACGTCGTTCCTCGTGCTCTTCGCCGCCGAGTGGGGTGACCTGTCCCAGCTGCTGACGATCTCGCTCGTCGCCAAGTACGACGACCCGGTGTCGGTCTTCCTCGGCGCGTGGGGCGCCCTGCTCGCGGTCTCCGGCCTGGCCGTGATCGTGGGCCGCCTGCTCCTCCAGCGCGTACGCCTCTCGGTCCTGCACTATGTCGGTGCGTCGGTCTGCGTCTTCATGGCAGCCTTGACCGTGTGGGAGATGACACGCTGAAGCAGTCGGTCCACGACCGCTTCGCCGCCGTCAACGGCGACCACCCGATGACCGCGGAGGACGACGCCTACGTCCGCGCCCACTTCGTCCCGGCGAGCGTCGAGGCGATGGAGCTGATGCTGGCCGACCGCCTGCCGCTGCCGTCGTACGTCCTCGGTGACGGCACGCCGATGGTGCCGGCCGACCACGGCCGGGCGGCCGAGATCGCCGGCGGTATCGACCGGCTGCACGACTGGTTCGTGGCGTTCTGGGAGGGCGACCCCGAGACCGGCGAGCAGGAGTGGGTGGCGTACCTGTCCGGGCAGTACGTCTGCCTGCGCGAGGTCCTCCCGATGCGCATCAAGCACAAGGCCGAGCGGATCGCCGAGGCCGCGGCGGCCGTCGACCTGCTGCGCCGCGACCCGCACGACCCGGTGGCGCGCGGCATGCTCGGCGAGGCCGTCGACGGCGTGCTCGGCGTGCCCGGCCTGGACTCGATGCTGCGGCCGATGACGGCGTACGACCGGCTCCGCTTCGGCGGGCCGACCTCGCGCGAGCAGTGGGTCGACGCGCCGCGCGCGGAGTTCCTCAGCCCGGCCCCGCCGGCCTGGCCGCTGCGCACCGAGCGGCTCGTGCTGCGTCCCTACGAGCCCCCGGACGCCGACGCCTTCGCCGTCGGGTGGGCCTCGGAGGAGTGGACCAGCCTGCTGCTGAGCCGGCCGATGAACCGCGCCGAGGTCGGCGAGATGGTCCGTCGCCGGACGGAGCTCGGTGACGGCCTGTTCATCAGCCTCGCCGTCGCCACCCACGACGGCACCGTGGTCGGCGACTCGATGCTCCACCTCCAGGGCACGGGGCTCAGTGAGGGCGAGATCGGCTGGACGGTCCTGCCCGGGTTCGGCGGCCACGGCTACGCGACCGAGGCCGCCCGAGCCATCCTGCGCCTGGGTTTCGAGCACTACGGCCTGCGGAGGATCGTCGCCAACCTCGACGCGCGCAACGACCGCTCCGCCGCCCTCTGCGAGCGGCTCGGGATGCGGCGCGAGGTCGACCGGGTCGCGGACTTCTGGTCCAAGGGCACCTGGACCAGCTCGTACGAGTACGCCCTGCTGCGCGAGGAGTGGGCCGCGGGCGCCTGAGCCCGCCGCACGTGCTGCGGATCCAGCCCTCAGGTCGGCCGTTCGAGGGCCACACCCGCAGCACGTGCGCGGGGCTGTGGATGACGCCGACGGCCTCGGGCGAGATCCGGGCACCATCCGGGGATGGACTTCGACCCGAGGACGCCGTTCCTGCGCCGTACGGCTCTCGACGCGGGGGTCACCCCCAAGGCGCTGCGCGGGCCGGGCTTCCGGGTGGTGCTGCCGGGCACCTACGTCGCCTCGACGACGATCGTCACCCCGCGCGTACGCGCCCGCGCCGCCCTGCTGCCGTACGCCGGCGCGGCCTGGGCCAGCCACGCCTCGGCCGCACGGGTCTACGAACTCCCGGTCCCGACGATCGCCGACGAGCACGTCAGCGTCCGACAGGCGGGCCTCCGGCGCCGTCATCGCGGCGTGCGGGTGCACGTCGGCCGGCACGCCGCCACGCGGGTCGTCTCCGGTGTGCGGGTCACCGAGCCGCTCATGCTGTTCGTCGAGATGGCCGAGCTGCTCACGCTGGTCGACATCGTAATCCTCGGGGACGCCATGGTCCGGCGGAGGTTTTTCACCCCCGATGAGCTGGTCCGGTTCTGCGCCGACGTCCGGCACAAGGCCGCGTCACGGGCGAGACGGGCTGCTGCCTACGTCCGGCGCGACGTCGACTCTCCGATGGAGACGAGGCTCCGCATGCTCATCGTGCTGGCCGGGCTGCCGGAGCCGCAGGTCAACCTGAAGGTGCGTGACGAGTCGGGCGAGGTGATCCGCAAGTACGACCTGAGCTATCCGGCGGTCAAGGTGGCCGTCGAGTTCAACGGCAAGCTCCACGTGCTCGTCCCGGGGGCATGGGAGGCCGACCTCGAACGACGTGACGCGATCGATGACTCGGAGTGGCGGCTGCTGCCCGTCATCAGCTCCGGCATCTACGCCACCCCCGGGCAGACCGTTCGACGCGTCCACCGTGTCCTGCTCGCTCGCGGACTGCCGGGCGTACCGCTCCACCTGGGCGACGCGTGGCGAGCCCACTTCCCCGGCCACGCCGACGCGGCGTGAGCACGTGCGGCGGGTGTGGCCCCCCGACGACCAGATCGGGGGCGACATCCGCCGCACGTGCGGACCGGACGACGAGCGATAGAGTCCGCCGCATGGTCACCACCCCTCACGGAGCCGACAGCGAGGTCGGCCGCCTGGCCACCGTCATGCTCCACCGCCCCGGCAACGAGCTGAAGCGGTTGACGCCCCGCAACAACGACCGCCTCCTCTTCGACGGCATCCCGTGGGTGAGCCGGGCGCAGGAGGAGCACGACGCCTTCGCCGAGACGCTGCGCAACCGCGGTGTGGAGGTCCTCTACCTGACCGAGCTGCTGACCGAGACCCTCGAGAGCGAGCTGGCCCGCAACCACGCCATCACCAGCGCCCTGTCCGGGCTGCACCTCGGCGACACCATGCGCCGCTACCTCGCGCAGGCGCTGCGCGACTGCTCGCCGGCCGAGCTCACCGGCGTGCTGACCGCCGGCATCCGCAACGACGAGGTCAAGGGCGGCCACGGCCTGGTGACCAGCCTGCTCGACCCGCACGACTTCCTCATCGACCCGCTGCCCAACCTGCTCTTCACCCGCGACTCCAGCGTGTGGGTCCGCGACCGGGTCGCGGTCACCAGCCTCGCGATGCCGGCCCGCAAGCGCGAGACGCAGCTGACCGAGCTGATCTACACCGAGCACCCGCGCTTCGCCGGCACCCGCAAGATCCACGGCTGGCACAACGAGCACGTCGAGGGCGGTGACGTGCTGCTGCTCGCGCCCGGCGTGATCGCCGTCGGCGTCGGCGAGCGTACGACTCCCGCGGGCGTCGAGCGGCTGGCCCGGCAGGTCTTCCACGCCGACCTCGCCCACACCGTGCTCGCCGTGCCGATCGCGCAGGAGCGCGCCACGATGCACCTCGACACGGTCTGCACGATGGTCGACGTCGACAAGGTCGTGATGTACCCCAACGTCGCCGACACGCTCCGCGCGTTCACCGTGACCCTCGACGACCCCGGGTCGGGCGAGTCCGACCTGTCGCTGAGCGTCAGCGAGTCCGAGCCGTTCCTGGTGGCGGCGGCCAAGGCCATGCAGATCGACACGCTGCACCAGATCGACACCGGCCTCGACCCGGTCACCGCCGAGCGTGAGCAGTGGGACGACGGCAACAACACCCTGGCCCTCGCGCCGCGGGTGGCGGTGGCCTACGAGCGCAACGACGAGACCAACGACCGGCTCGAGGACGCCGGCATCGAGGTCGTCCGGATCGCGGGCTCCGAGCTCGGCTCGGGCCGCGGCGGCCCGCGCTGCATGAGCTGCCCCATCTCCCGGGAGCCGCTGCGCGCCGACTGAGCGGACGCTCGTCCACAGCCCAGTGCACACCTGTTGACCGAATCTGTTTCCGGGCATCACGTTCGCCCCGGTGGATCGTTGACGTGGCATGACTGAGTCCATCCTCGAGGCCCTGCCGCCCGCCGACGCCGAGCGCGTCCTGGCCGCAGGTCGCGCGCTGACGCTCCCGCAGGGCTGGTCGCCCATCGCGGAGAGCACCCCCGCCGACAAGGCGTACCTCATCACTTCCGGCCGGGTGTCGGTCCGCAAGGGCGGCGTCGAGATCGCCACCCTCGGCCCCGGCGCCGTCGTGGGCGAGACCGCGATCGTCAACCGTACGCTCCGCTCGGCCACCGTGGTGGCGCTGACGCCGCTGAGCGTCGTGCACTTCACCAGCGAGAGGCTCGAGGAGCTCGCCGACGAGATCCCGACCTTCGGTGCCGCGCTGCGGGCTGCCGCGGCGGGGCGCGAACGGAGCTGAGTCCTTGGACGTGCCGGCCGACGTCGCGGAGGCGATGGAGGCCTACCTGCTCGGGGAGGCGCCGAGCCTGACGCGGGTGCAGGTGGCCGAGAAGGCAGGCGTGCCGCTCGACCTCGCCGTCACCCTGTGGCACCAGCTCGGCTTCCCGCACCACGCCGACGACGACGTCGCCTTCGCCGAGAGCGACGTGGAGGCGCTGCGCCTGTCGGCCGAGCTGGTCCGGATCGGCATCCTGCCCCCGGACTCGCAGGCGGCACTCGTCCGCACGTGGGGCCGGAGCTTCGCCCGCCTCGCCGAGTGGCAGACCACGCTCCTCGCCGGGCTGGCCGTGGAGGCCGGCGATCCCGCGGACGGGCTCACCGACCTCGCGACCGACGTCCTGCCGCGCGTCGAGGCGCTCCAGGCGTACGTCTGGCGCCGCCACCTCGCCAGCGCGACCCAGCACCTGCTCGAGGACGCCGGCACGCTCACGAGCCGCGAGGCGCAGATGTCGGTGTGCTTCGTCGACATCGTCGGCTACACCACGCAGAGCCGCAGCCTCGACGGCGCCGAGCTGGTCGCGTGGGTCGACGGCTTCGAGCAGGACACCACGACCCTCGTCGTCGACCGCGGCGGCCAGGTCATCAAGACCATCGGCGACGAGGTGCTGTTCACCGTGGCCGACCCGGTCGCCGCCGTCGAGGTGGCGCTGGCGCTGACCGCCCGCGGGGCCGACGAGGACGACCCGTTCCCGGCGGTGCGGGCCGGCATCGCGCACGGTGCGGTCGTACGCCGTCTCGGTGACGTCTTCGGGTCGACGGTCAACGCCGCCTCCCGGCTGACCTCGGCCGCCCGTCCCGGCAGCGTGCTCGTCGACGCGGGCGTGCACGAGGCCCTGACCGCCCACGACGAGGACGGCGAGGAGGACTCGCCGTGGCGCTGGCGACGCCTGCGCCGGGTCTCGGCCAAGGGCTTCAAGAACCTCGAGGCCTGGCGGGTGCGCGGCCGCCACGGGGACGACCGAGGGCGCGGAGAAATGTGAAAGCCCGGTCGTTGTTGACGGGGGAAACAACAACGACCGGGCGAGGACGAATCTACTCCGCTCGTGAGCGCCCGCACAACCGTTGGCCCGGTTGTGTTCGCCACGTGGCCGGTTGGTGGCCGGCTGGTGGAGCGCGTCTTACCGGATCGTGACCTGACGGTTGGCAAGTCCTGCCCGTGCCGACCGCTCGGCGGCGCTCAGGTCGCCGCCCTTCAACGCCTCCTCGAGGTCGGCGGCGAACCGGGCAGCCGGCTCCTCGAGCACCTCGGCGCCGGTGCCGACCGGGAGGTCCCAGACCGGTGCCAGCAGGCCGTGGGCGCGGAACATGCCGACGAAGCGCGAGCCCTCGGCGACCGAGTCCTGACCGGCCGCGTGCAGGCGCGCGAGCGCGTTGAGAAGCTGGTCCTCGGGGTGCGGCATCACCCAGCGCAGGTGCTCCTTGGTGCCGACGTGGGTCCAGTACGCCGCCTCGACCGAGGTGAGCCGGCTGGTCGGCATCACGCCGCCGTTGGCCTGCTCGAGCGCGGCCTCCATGCTCGCGTCGCGCTCGGGGATGTCGTCGATCCAGTACTCGAAGCCGTCGTGGACGGTGATGTCGAGCGACTCGTCGGTGATCAGGTCCTGGATGCTCGGGCCCTCGCCCGGCGCCGACATGAGGCCGACGATGCCGGGCTCCTCGGTGGCCAGCGCGGCCTCGAGGACGGCGCCGAGGTCGCGGGCGGGGTTGCCGTAGGAGTGCTGGACCTGGAGGCCGAGCCAGACGTCGCCGGACTCGCGCACCATCGCCGGAGCGGCGCCGGGCAGCAGGGTCGCGAGGCGTACGGTGCGCTTGCCGTCCTCGAGGGTCAGCGGGGCGGTCGCCGCGGGGACCAGCTCGCGGAGCGCGATCACGTCGCACTCGCTCGGCATCCCCTCGAACGGGCGGGAGACGAAGGTCGGCGCGGCGCCGCCGGCAGCGCCGTGGCACGCCTTGTAGCGCTTGCCCGAGCCGCACGGGCAGGGCTGGCGGGGTCCGACCTCGCCGGCGGCGGGGGCGGACGAGGTGCGGGTGCGGGACTTCTTGGCCATGCCCGAACCCTAGTCGGGCACGAGGACCGCTCAACCGGCGGAGGACAGCAGCTCGAGCATGTAGGCCGGCCGGTCGCTGATGACGGCGGTGACGCCGAGGTCCAGGCAGATCTGGAGGTCCTCGGCGGTGTTGACGGTCCACACGTGGATCTCGCGGCCGGCCTTCACCAGGTGCCGGCCGAGCCCGGGGTGGGCGCGCAGCTCGTCGATGCCGGGGCCGATGATCCAGTCGTCGCCGACGACCGGGCGCAGCACCGGCCAGTGGTGCGCCTTGTCGACGAGCAGCACCACGTCGAGGTCGGGCGCCAGGCGGCGGACCCGGCTGACGGCGTTGACGGAGAAGCTCATCACCCGGACCGGGGAGCCCGCGCGGTCCCAGCCGAAGTCGCCGAGCGTCTCCACCAGCCGTCGCTCGACCAGCCCGCCGTAGCGGGTGGGGTGCTTGGTCTCGACGGCCAGCTCGACGTGCCGGTCGTAGTCGGCGGCCGTCTCCAGCAGCTTGCGCAGCGTGAGCACCTTGCCGTGCTCGGGGTCGCGGTCGGGCGCCTCGTCGTCGAGCTCGGACCACGGGTTCTTCCACGAGGCGAAGTCGAGCTCGTCGAGCTCGGCGAGGTTCATCGTCGACACGAGGCCCGGCGTGGCGGCCGTACGCCGGAGGTCGCGGTCGTGGACGCACACGAGGTGGCCGTCGGCGGTCAGCCGGACGTCGCACTCGAGCGCGTCGGCGCCCTCGTCAAGGGCCTTCACATAGGCCGCGAGCGTGTGCTCGGCCGTCTCGTGGCTGCTCCCGCGGTGGGCGACCACCTGCGGCCGGGTGGGGCGCTGGGGACGGCGGCGGATGCGCGGCGTACGACGCATGCGCTGAGCATGGCACGTCCCCCGGCCCGTCGGCGGGAGGTCCTCGCGGGTGCCCGCATCTCGTGCGCGGTCTGGACCGGACCCGCGACGGAAGTCCTGATTCGGCCCCGTCCGGCCCGCGGCATGGCTACCTCCCCGGAGAGCAGCACCCGATCGTGTGCGTGTGGGGATACGCCGGGGTGTTGCGCGGGAGATGAGGACAACCTTGAGCACCACCATGCCGTCGCGCCGCAACGTCGTGCGCACCGTCGCGTGGACCGTCCCGGTCGTCGCGGCCAGCACCGCCGTCCCGGCGTACGCCGCGTCCTGTCGGGCAACGACTACCGCGACCAGGTGGAGCTGACCGGCGTGCGTACGGCCGTCGCCACGAGCCGGGGCGGCGGCAACCTCTACGTCGTGGGCGCTGGAACCCAGGCCTCGCCGTGGCAGATGTACGACGACGACATCCCCGCCGGTGACAGCGCCGACGACCGCGGCAACCTCGCCGTCACCTACCCCCGGCCGGTCAGCGGCTTCCGGCTCGACTACTGGAACGCCTCGGGCAGGGGCCAGCAGGCCGTCTTCCTCAGCGACTTCACCTTCGACGCGCTCGGCTGCTGACCCCACGTCGGCCCGAGCCCGCGTGTCCCCACGACACGCCCGGCGCCGGTGTCATGCTGACGCCATGTCGTGGGTCGCGCAGTACGTCGTCGCCGCCGTCGTGTTCTGCGTCCTCGACCTCATCTGGCTCGGCACGATCGCCGAGGACCTCTACGCCCGCCACCTCGGCGACCTGCTCGCGCCGTCGCCCGACGTCGGAGCGGCGTTCGCCTTCTACGCGCTCTTCGTCGCGGGCCTGGTCTACTTCGTGATCCACCCGGCCGTGGCGGCGCGGTCGTGGCGGCGGGCCGCGGGGGCAGGCGCGTTCTTCGGCCTCGTCACCTACGCGACGTGGGACCTCACCAACCTCGCGGTGATCCGCGACTTCCCCGCCGCACTGGTCCCGGTCGACCTGGCGTGGGGGACGTTCCTGGCCGCCGCCGTCTCGAGCACGACGTACGCCGGGGTGCAGCGGCTGCCCGCCTGGGCGCGCAGCGCCTGAGCCGAGCCCTCGGCGGGGCCCAGCTCAGCTCAGTGGACGTGGTCGCGCCAGTCCTCCGGCACCCGGCCGGCGGGGCCGGGGACGGGCTGGTCCTCCGGGCGGCTCTGCGGGTCGGCGAGCCGCGGGCCGACCACCCCGACGGAGTGGCTGAAGTCCCAGAACCAGTCCTCGCCGGGCTCGAAGCTCTGCATCACCGGGTGGCCGGTCGAGGTGAAGTGCGCGGTCGCGTGCTGGGACGGGCTGGAGTCGCAGCACCCGACGTGGCCGCACTGCGCGCACCGGCGCAGGTGCACCCACCAGCCGCCGGCCTCCTCGCACTCCACGCAGCCCGGGCCGGACGGGGCGACCGCTGGGTCGATGCCTGCTGTCATGCCACCAGCGTGCCCCCTGGAGGTCGGATGTGCCAGAGCCGGATCAGCCGGGGCCGATCCCCGCGATCGAAACCCCCGCGACACCGACGGCGGCGTGGTCCCACACTGGGGCCATGCCGTCGTCGAGCCAGTGGGTGACATTCCTGGTCGCCTCGATCCTCTTCATCCAGGTCCCCGGACCCAGCCTGCTCTTCACCATCGGCCGTGCCCTGACCGTGGGTCGCCGAGAGGCGCTGCTGTCCGTGGCGGGCAACGGCCTCGGCCTGCTCGTCCAGGCCGCCCTCGTGGCCGTCGGCCTCGGCGCGGTCGTCGCGGCGAGCGCGACGGCGTACACGGCGGTCAAGGTGCTCGGCGCGGCGTACGTCATCTGGCTCGGCGTGCAGGCCATCCGCCACCGGAGCGACGCGCGGCTGGCGATGGCGGCGTCGGCGCCCGTACGCCGCGGGCACCCGGTCCGGATCGGCTTCACGGTCGGCGCGACCAACCCCAAGACGATCGTGTTCTTCGTGGCGTTCCTGCCGCAGTTCACCGACCCGAGCGGACCGGTCGCGCTCCAGACGATGCTGCTCGGCCTGGTCTTCGCGGCGATGGCCGTCGCCTCCGACACGGTCTGGGCCCTCGCCGCCGGCACGGCCCGTCAGTGGTTCGCCCGTCGGCCCGAGCGCCTCGACACCCTCAGCGCCTCCGGCGGCACGATGATGATCGGCCTCGGGGCGACGATGCTGACCGTCGACTGAGTCCGACCTCGCGGTCAGCCCGCGATCGTCGGGGCGAGCGAGGTCCGCAGGGCGCGGAGGGTGCGCTCGAGCAGGTCCACGGTCGGTTGCGCGAACCCGGTGCGGGGGATCCCGTCGGGCCACCACGTCGGGTTGTCGAGGGGCAGGCCGACGGTGCCGCACAGGAGGGCGAACATCGGCACCTCCGTGTCCGCGACGTCTCCGGACATCGTGCGGTCGAGGTCGGTGCACACCGGACAGATGAGCAGGATGCAGCGGTGCGTCAGGACGTCGTCCGTCGGATCGAGCAACTGTCGAAGCATCGTGCCACCCCCCACAGGGCTGTTGATTCCGCCGTGTCGTTCCCACGCTGGTGCGGATTCCAGTGATATGGAGCGTAGGCCCGTGGGGCGCCGGCATTGTCGTTGTTACCGGCGTGTGGTCGCGACGTGGACCACGTGGGCATCGCGCGGTCCCCCGCCCGGCCGCGGTCCAGACCAGCCGGGCGCTCTCGGACGGCGCACGCCGATGGTGCCGGCGCACGCCGCCCGACGAGGCCCTCAGGGGACGGCGACCTTGTCGTCGTCGGGATCGGCCGCCTTCGCGCGCCGGTTGGCGTACAGGCTCGTGGCGACCGTCGTGGCGAGGATGCCGAGGATCACGAACAGCGAGGTGAGCGTCGGCACGTCGGGGACGGACGGCCACACCATGTGCGCCCAGTGCAGGACCAGCTTGAAGCCGATGAAGCCGAGGATCGCGGCCAAGCCGTAGCTCAGGTGCGCCAGGGCGCCGAGCGCGCCCTCGAGCACGAAGTAGAGGGCCCTGAGGCCGAGGAGCGCGAAGGCGTTGGTCACGAAGACCAGGTAGGGGTCGCCCGTGATGCCGTAGACGGCGGGAACCGAGTCGACGGCGAAGACGACGTCGGTCGCGAGCACGGCCACGGTGACGAGCGCGAACGGCGTCAGGGCGCGGGTGCCCTTCTGCACGACGGTGAACTTCGTGCCCTCGTACTCGTCGCTGACCGGCATGAAGCGCCGCATCACCTTGACGACCCGCAGCTCGGCCACGTCGACCTCGTGGTCGTGACCGCTGATCGCGTCGCGCAGGAGCTTGACGCCGGTGAGCAGCAGGATCGCGCCGAAGACCAGGAAGACCCAGTCGAAGCGGGACAGGGCGGCGGCGCCGAGCGCGATGAAGATGCCGCGCAGCACCAGCGCGCCGACGATGCCGTAGAGCAGCACCCGCTGCTTGAGCACCTCGGGCACGGCGAACGCTGCGAGCAGCAGCATGAACACGAACAGGTTGTCCACGCTCAGCGTCTTCTCGACGAGGTAGCCGGTGTAGTACTCGAGCCCGCGGTCGCCGCCGTGGACGTTCCAGACGTAGAGGCCGAAGGTCAGCGGCAGTGCGATGTAGAAGGCCGACCAGGCGATGGCCTCCTTCATCGAGACCTCGTGCGGCTTGCGGGTGGCGATGAAGTCGACGACGAGCAGGGCGATCACCACGCCGATGGTGATGAACCACAGGGTGGGGGACGCGATGGACGACATGGGTCTCCTCAGGATGGATGTCCTGAGGTCTCCCCCGCCGCCTGCGACAGACGGCCGCTCGCCGGGGCGCCTGCTGAGGCGCCGTAGTGACCGACGAGCGTTGGTGGGGTACTCCCCTCGCGGCGAGTGTAGTTGAACCGGCAAGCGACGACCACCTGTGGCTGGCCCGTAGTCTCGCGAGCATGGACGCACTGGAGTACGACGTCGTCGTGATCGGCGGCGGACCGGCCGGGGAGAACGCTGCGCAGTACGCCGTCGAGGGCACGGCGATGACCGCCGCCATCGTCGAGCACGAGCTGCTCGGCGGCGAGTGCAGCTACTGGGCGTGCATGCCGAGCAAGGCGCTGCTGCGTCCGGTCGCGGTCGCCGAGATGACGGCCGACCTGCCCGGCGTCTCGACCGCCCACGTCGCCCCGAAGGCGCTGCTCGAGCGTCGCGACGCCTGGGTGTCGCACTACGACGACTCCGGTCAGCAGACGTGGGCCGAGGGCGCCGCGCTGGCCGTGCTGCGGGGCGACGGCCGGCTCGCCGGCGAGCGCACCGTACGGGTCACCTCGGCCGACGGCGACCGGCTGGTCCGGGCGCGTCAGGCGGTGGTCATCGCGACCGGCAGCGCGGCGCGAGTGCCGGAGACCTACGCCGCCGCTCTCCCGTGGAGCTCCCGGGACGCGACCGGCGTGGTGGAGGTGCCCGAGCGCCTGGTGATCGTGGGCGGCGGCGTGGTCGCGTGCGAAGCGGCGACCTGGATGGCCGCTCTCGGCTCGGCGGTGACCCTGGTCGTGCGCGGCCCGCGGCTGCTCGCGCGTACAGAGCCGTTCGCCGGCGAGGCGGTGCTGACGAGCCTGCGTGAGCGCGGGATCACGGTCCTGCTCGGCACGTCGGTCGAGTCCGTACGCCGGCAGGATCCGGCCGCGACCGGCACCGGACGCATCCACGGCGGCACCGTCACGCTGACCACGTCGGCCGGCGACCTCGAGGCCGACGAGGTGCTCCTCGCGATCGGCCGCGAGCCGCGGCTCGACGACCTTGGCCTCTCCTCGGTGGACCTGACCGCCGACGACGTGACCTCCGGTCGCCTGCCGGAGTGGCTGCACGCGATCGGCGACGCCAGCGGCGGGCCGCCGCTGACCCACTGGGGCAAGCACCAGGCGCGGCTCGTGGGCGCGCGCATCGCCGCCGCGGCCGCGGGGGAGGTCGCGTGGGAGCCCGACCGCGAGGCACCGGTGCCGCAGGTCGTCTTCACCGACCCCGAGGTCGCGAGCGTCGGGCTGACCGAGGCCGCGGCCCGCGAGGCCGGTCACGACGTCGTCGTCTCGCGGGTGCCCACCTCGTCGGCCGCCGGCACCGGCCTGCTCCGCGACCACGTGGTCGGCGACGCGCAGCTCGTCGTGGACGCCCGGTCGCGCCTGCTGCTCGGTGCGACCTTCGTCGGGGTCCAGGCCGGCGAGCTGGTCCACGCGGCGACCGTCGCGATCACCGGCGGCGTCCCGGTGCACGTCCTGCGCCACGCCGTGGCGTCCTACCCGACCGCGAGCGAGCTGTGGCTGCGGCTGCTGGAGGAGCTGCCGCGGGAGCTGCGTACGCCGCCGCCCCCCGCGTGAGCGGTGCCTGAGCCACATTTCCAGGCTCGGCGATGTGGGTGGGGCACCGCTCGGGGAGCAGCGGAGGTTCAGCCGCGCTCGCGCAGGTAGCGCCCGAAGTGCGGGACGGTGAAGGCGATCCGCCCGCGCTCCCCGGAGTAGACGAGCCCCTTCTTGAGCAGCGAGTCACGAGCCGGCGAGAGGGACTGCGGCTTCTTGCCGAGCGCGGCGGCCACGTCGGAGCTGAGCACCGCGTCGCCCTCGGCCTCGCCGTCGGCGGCCTGGGCGACGGCGACGTCCGCCATCGCCATGAGGTAGTCGCGCTCCCCCGGCGTCGCCCGCTCGTAGCGGGACCCGAAGAAGCCCACCGCGAGCTCCGACTCGGCCTCCGGCGCGGCCACCGCGACGTCGGCGGCGGTGATCGGTGAGCGCGGGGCGAGGTCCCACACGGCCTTGCCGTAGGCCTGGATGAAGTAGGGGTAGCCCCCGGTCGCGTCGTACATCGCGGCGAGGGCGCCGGGCTCGTACGCCGCCTCCTCCTCGGCGGCCGGCGCCTCGAGGGCGCGATCCGCGGCCTCGCGGGCCAGCCGGTCGATCCGCTGGTAGCGGAACAGCCGCTCGCTGTAGGACTTGCTGGCGCTCAGCACGGCGGGGAGGTGGGGCAGGCCCGCGCCGACCACGATCACCGGCAGGCCCGACTGGCTGAGCTCGTGGCAGGCCGCGCACAGCGCCGAGACGTCGTCGGCGCCGAGGTCCTGCATCTCGTCGATGAAGATGCCGACGCCCTTGCCGACGTCGGCGGCGAGACCGCCGAGGTCGGTGAAGAGCTCGACGAGGTCGATCTCGATGTCACCGGAGTCGGCGCGCCCGCGCACGGCCGGGGCGTCGATGCCGGGGCTCCACTGGTCCTTGAGCCTCGCGCCCGAGCCGGCGTCGCGGTGGGCGAAGGACTTGATCACCCCCAGGACGTGGTCGAGCGAGTCCTCGTCGCGGTGCCCGAGCTCGCGCACGGCCTGGTGCAGCGCGCTGCTCAGCGGACGGCGCAGCCCCTGGCCCGGCCGGGCCTCGAGCTTGCCGGTGCCCCAGCCCTTGCGTACGGCGGTGCCCCGCAGCGCGTTGAGCAGGACCGTCTTGCCGACACCGCGCAGACCGGTCAGCACCAGGCTGCGCTCCGGGCGACCCTTGGCGACCCGCTCGAGGACGACCTCGAAGGCAGCGAGCTGCTCGTCACGGCCGGCGAGCTCGGGCGGGCGCTGGCCCGCGCCGGGGGCGTACGGATTCCGGATCGGGTCCACGATCAGACCGTATCGGTGAATCTAGGCCGCTCCCTAGATTGCCGGATAGTCGGCGAGTCAGCCGGCCTCGCTGGGCCGCTCGACCCGCTCGACCCGCTCGACCCGCTCGCGCGCCGCGTCGTACGCCTCGTCGAGCCCGCGGCGCAGGAGCGCGATCAGGTCCGGGACCTCGTCGGCGGAGAGCCGGAACGTGCCGGCGCACACGTTGTCGCGCCACAGCGACAGCACGACGAGCTGCGGCTCCTGGTGCCAGGTGACCCGCAGCGAGCGGTCCTCACCGCGGGGGTCGAGGAAGACCGCCCCGGTGCGCGGGAGCGTGCGCGGCTGGACCATGACCCATGGTGACCCCCGTCGGGGCCTGCTGCCAAGGGGCGCTCGTGCCTAGACTCGGCATCGTGCCCGAGCTGCCCGAGGTCGAAGCCCTCGTCCAGGACCTGCGCGGCCGCCTCGTGGGCCGCGCGATCAGCCGCGTCGACCTGACCGCGTTCAGTGCGCTCAAGACCTTCGACCCGCCGCTCCAGGCGTTGCACGGCACGCTCGTCGACGACGTGACCCGCCACGGCAAGTTCCTCGACATCGACGCCAGCGGCGTGCACGTGGTCATCCACCTCGCGCGCGCCGGGTGGATCCGGTGGCGCGACGAGGTGCCCGAGCTGCCGGCCCGGCCCAACCCCAAGAACCCGCTCGCCGCCCGGATCGTGATCGACGACCCCGACCTCGACGTGCAGCCAGGCCTCGACATCACCGAGGCCGGCACCAAGAAGGGCCTGGCGATCTACGTCGTGCGTGACCCGCAGCAGGTCGAGGGCATCGCACGGCTCGGCCCCGACCCGCTCTCCGACGACTTCACGATCGACGTGCTGCGCCACATCCTCGAGGCCGAGGGGCGCAAGCAGATCAAGGGGGTCATGCGGATGCAGTCGATCATCGCGGGCATCGGCAACGCCTACTCCGACGAGATCCTCCACGCCGCGCGGATGTCGCCGTTCAAGCCGGCCAACAGCCTCGACGACGCCGAGCTCCAGACGCTGTACGACGCCGTGCGCGGCACCCTCGGCGACGCGGTCGAGCGCTCGAGCGGGCTCGCCGCCAGCGAGCTCAAGGGCGAGAAGAAGAGCAACCTCGCCGTCCACGGCCGCACCGGCCAGGCGTGTCCGGTGTGCGGCGACGTGGTGCGCGAGGTGTCCTTCGCCGACTCGGAATTGCAGTACTGCGCGACGTGCCAGACCGGTGGGAAGCCGCTCGCGGACCGGCGGATGTCCAGGCTGCTGAAGTAGCCGCGCGGCGGGGCCGGACCCGGACGCACGAGAGGTGTCGGTCGGACTCACCCCCGTGAAGCCCGCCCGACACCTCTCGACGTCAAGACTACCCTGACGCGGAAGATCGTCTCACGCAGTCGCGCCCTTGTCGCCCGATTTGCGGGCGAACCTCTCCCACGCGGCCTGGCGCGACACCCCGAGGGCGCGGCCGATCTCCGCCCACGACACCTGGCGGGTGCGCAGCAGGTCGACCCACTCGTGGGCGAAGGCCGTGTTCTGCTCGGCGGAGGCCATGATCATCGGCAGGGTGGCGAGCACCTCGGCGTCGGTCATCGACTCCCACGGGAACGTGCTGCGGGCGGCCGCCATGAGCTCCTCGTCGTGGAGCGTCTCGTGGAAGTCGTCGATGCAGCGGGCGCACACCTGGGCGCCCAGGCCGCCGACCAGCGGGAGGTCCGTGCCGGGACCTCCGGGCTCGCCGCAGAACGAGCAGATCCTGCCCACGCGTGTGACCGCCATGCCGCACCCTCCCTCTGCCTCGCCCGTGCGTCGATCGTACGGCCCGGGCCGCAGCCGTGGCCGCGGACCGGGAAATCGGCTCACTCGGTGGTCTCGGGCAGCTCCAGCTCCGGCATCTCGATGTCGTCCATCGGGTCGCCGCAGGTGTCGGTCACGTAGTCGCCGAAGGCCTCGGCCTGCCGCTGGACCTCCTCGGACGCCTCGGCACCGCCGTCGCCGAGCTCCTCGAGGTTCTCGGCGGAGAAGTCCGAGGCGTCGATCTCCTCGATCTGGTCGAGGACGGCCTCGAACCCCGCGCGGGCGTCGTCGGAGATGTCCTCCGGCGTGCCGACCTCCTCCATCCGGGTGCCCCAGTCCTTCACCGCCTGGGCCATGTCCTCGTCGCTGGGGACCTCCGGGGTGGTCATGTCCTCCGGCATCAGGTCGGTCAGCAGGCTGTTGGCCGCCTCGCAGAACCCGTCCTCGCTCGCGTCGCCCGGGGCGCCGCTGCCACCCCCGCCGCAGGCCGCGGTGACGGCGCCGACCAGCAGCACGGCGCTGGTCACGGTCAGGCGGGCACGGATGGTCGTCCGGTTGGTCATCGAGATCCCCTCTGGTCGGACGCGTCGTCGCGCCACGCTCGCGCCTACCCTCCCGTGGTCGTCCTCAATCGTCCAGCCGGAAGGCGGCGGCCAGCGGGAGGTCCAGGCAGAGGCGGAGGGACTCGAGGTACTCGGCGCGCGGACGGCGTACGACTCCGAGCGAGGCCAGGTGCGGTGTCTGCCACTGCACGTCGAGCACGCGGCGGTCGGCGTGCTCGTCGCGCAGCCGGTCGACGAGCGCGACGAGGGCGACCTTGGAGGCGTCCCGCTCGCGGTGGAACATCGACTCCCCGGCGAAGAGTCCTCCGACCGCGACGCCGTAGAGGCCACCGGCCAGCCTGCCGTCGCGCCACGCCTCGACCGAGTGCGCCCAGCCGAGCCGGTGCAGCCGGCCGTAGGCCTGGCGGAACTGGGGAGTGATCCAGCCGTCCGGGCGGTCCGGGCTGCCGCACGCGGCCATGACCTCGTCGAACGCGGAGTCCACGCGGATCTCGTAGTCGCGCACCGAGCGACGCAGCGACCGGGAGACGCGGAGGCCGTCGAGCGGCAGGACGCCCCGCTCCACCGGGGAGAACCAGCCGAGGTGCTCCTCGGCGTCGAGCGTCACCGGCATCGGGAACAGGCCCAGGCCGTACGCCGTCACGAGCGTGCCCGGCTCCAGGTCGGCGCCCAGGGCGACGAGGTCGTCGTCCGGGTCCCACGTCGAGTGCGGGGGGAAGGCCCACGGCGTCGGAGCGGGGGCGATGGGCACGATTCGCACGGTAGCGAACAACCTTTCACCCCGGTACGCCGTCGCGCCGTCGGCGACCGACCCGGCCGTAGGATCGGGGCATGGGCTTGAAGCAGACCGTCGGGCGCCAGCTCGCGCCGCGCATCCAGGAGCTCGCACCAGGGCTGACCAGCGGCTTCGTGCGTGAGGCGCTCAACCGTGCGATCGACGGCGTCGGGCCGCTCCCCCCAGCGGCCGTCGCGGCCGACAAGCAGCTGCGTGAGCAGCGTGGCAACGTCGAGCGGGCGATCCACGAGGTCATCGAGAACAACGTGCGCATCGCGGGTGCGCAGGGCTTCGCGACCAACGTGGGCGGCGTGGTCACCATGGCGGTCACCATCCCGGCCAACATCACCGGGCTGGCGATCATCCAGTGCCGGATGGTCGCCGGCATCGCCCACCTCCGCGGGCACGACCTCACCGACCCGCGGGTGCGCAACGCGATCCTCGCGCTGCTGCTCGGCGAGGAGCAGGTCGCGGAGATGGTCAAGAAGCGCAAGCTGCCCAGCACGCCCATGGCGCTCGCCACGGCCCCGGTCCACGACCCCACGATCGACGGCACCATCTCCGCGGTGGTCGCGACCGACATCATCACGCGGGTGGCCGGCAAGCGACTGGCGACCACGGTCGGCCGGAAGGTGCCCGTGATCGGCGGCGTCGTGGGCATGGGTGCCGACGGCTTCGCGACCTGGCGGATCGGCCGCTACGCCGACCGCGAGCTGCTGCCGCGCCGGCGCTGACCGCGGCCGGCCCGTGACGGCTACGGCAGCCTGTCGACGGCCGTCGTGAGGAACGTGCCGACGTCCTCGGTCGTGAAGGAGGGCTGCACGCCCTCACCCACCACGATGTCGACCACCTGCAGGCTCATCAGGACCGGCCCGTCGCGCACCACCGCGTTGTGGAGCAACCAGTACGCCCCGCCGCCGGCCTCCTCCATGGTCGTCAGTTCCGCGTAGCGGTCCTCGCCCACGGCAGGGACAGTCATCGGCTCGACCGTGCCGGCCCCCTCCTCCCCGGCAGGGAAGTCGCCCTCGCAGGCACGCATCCCGTCACGCAGCGCCTCGAAGGTCGCCTCCACCTCGGCGGGCTCGCCGGCCATCAGGAACTCCTGGACGAAGACCAGGTGGCCACGTCGATCACCGGCAGCCATGTCGACGGGATCCGACTCGGTCCGGTCGAGCTGCCGGAAGGCCTGCCATCTCAGAGCCTCCGCGGCCGCACGGGACTCCTCGCTGGCCTCCTCGCAGAACTCCATCCTCGGCAGCATCTCCTGCTGGGCCTCCGACACCACGCCACTGACCGCGGCCTCCTCGTCCGGGGGGACGTTCACGGTCCAGGTGCCCTCGTAGGCGTCCGTCGTCACCAGGGCGGCGGCCAGCTCCTCGGCGGTCGGGACCGCCACCTGCGAGGCGGAGGGCGAGGCACCGTACGGTCCCGGCCCGTCGCCGTCCTCCCCGCAACCAGCCAGCAGCAGGACGGCCGCCGCGACCACGGCGACGATGGAGCGTACGTGCGTCATGGTGACACCTTCTTCGACTCGTCGTTCGCCGCGCCGTCGGCATGCGGCGTTGCGGGGCCGCCGGGCGACGAACCTCGCTCCGGCGGCCCGGCCAGCAGGAACAGGGCCCCGACCACCAGCATCCAGAGCACGACGCCCGCGTTCGCGAACCCCGGGCCCGGGGGGAGGGCGCCGGTCTCGTGCATGACCACGTTGACGACCAGCGCCACGAGCTGGACCAGCGCGACGCCCACCAGGAGCATCCCGGCCCGACCCGTCCGGCGTACGGCGAGGAAGCTCACGGGGACGACCAGCGCCAGGTCCATCACCGTCACCACCGGGCCCCAGTCGTCACTCGGGATGACGTCGAAGAACGCGTCGACGACGGCGAACAGGGTGACTCCCGCAGCGGCGACGAGAAGGGCGCGCCGAGCGGGCTCGGGGCGGCGAAGGGCGTGGGCGCTGAAGACGACCATCGGTACGACCCACAGGGCCGTGACCGCCGCCGCGACCCACAGGGGCCAGTCGGTGAAGGCATAGCCCGCGGCGAAGATGCCACCGGCCAGACCGACGCCGACGCCGAGGACCAGGCCCGTCCACTTCACGACCTTGGCAAACATCACGCTCCCCTTCCGTCGACGGTCACTGACAGGTGGACGTCGCTAGCCGCTCATCCAGCCCAGGCCCTCCGCGACCTGCTGGAGCGTCAGGAGGGTCAGCATGGTGCCGACGACGACGGCGGCGACCACCGACCACGCGTGGTCGTGGTGAGAGATCCGCGCGATCGCGCCGGTCACGGCGGAACCAGCCGCGCTCGCCAGGATCGCGAAGCCGGCAGCGGTCAGGAGCCAGTTGTCGGAGAAGCTCTCGGCCGGCTCCAGCCCCGTCGCGAAGGCGATCGCGAGAGCGACCGTGCCGCCGAGGGCCAGTCCGGCGAGGGACAGCGCCCACGACCCCATCCGGGTCTCGGGTGCCCAGTGCATGCCCCGGTGGGCGTGCGACGGTGTCGTCATCATCGAACTCACCTCCCGAGGGCCCGCTCGGCACTCGGGCAGGTGCCCTCGACTCCACCGTAGGTCTGCGGGCGGGACCGCGTCAGGGTCGAAGGTCACGACGTGACCGGGCGATCCGCGGCCTCCGTCAGCCGGTGCGCCCGCGCAGCCGCCGGTAGGCGTCGAGCGTGCCGCGACCTGCGGGACTGCCCTCGAGCGTGGTGACGACCTTTCGCCTCGCGCGGTACGCCGGGGTGAGGCGGGCCCGGTCCCGCTCCTCGCGCGCCTCCCGCAGCTCCTCGTGCAGACGCTCCTCCACCGCACGCAGCCGTGCGGCCTCGACCAGCAGCGCACCGATCGCGTCGAGCGCGGGTGGCAGCAGCTCGTCGGCGCCCACCGCGTCGGGGTCGGCGTACGGGCCGGGCTCGGGGCCGAGCAGGTCGTCGAGCGAGCCGACGACGTCGTAGCCGCGCGCGGCGAGCACGTCGATCCAGCCCTGCGACAGCTCCCGCGCCCAGGCGTGGTCGGCCGGGGCCAGGCCCAGCCGGGCGGAGGCCACGCCCCGCGAGAGGGTCTGGTGGGCGAGCGTCTCGCGCACCAGGGGCCGGTAGTCCGGCGGGGCGATGATCGAGGTGACGCGCTCGTTGACGGTGCGCAGCAGCGCGGTCTCGGGCACGCCGAGCGATGGGTTCTCGCGCTCGGCGGTCAGGTCGAGCGGCAGGTCGTCGAGGCCGAAGGCCCGCGAGAACCGGCGCCACAGCTCGCCCCGGTCCGACCCGGACGGCGGGAGCGTCACCACGTGCACGTGCTCGGGCGGCAGGGAGGCGCCCCACCGCTCGAGGATGTCGGGGATCTCCTGCACCGCCCAGAACCACGACCCGATCCGGGAGTCCCGCTCGGGGTCGCGGATCGTGCGCAGGAACCGGCCGTAGGTGATGTGGCTGCGGTGCTTGACGTTCTCCTGCCACTCCGCCGGGATCTGGCGCACGAGGTCGCGCACCGACAGCACGAGGTGGACCTCCGCGTCGCCCAGCGAGTCGAGGGCGCGCTCGACTTGGGTGGGCGTGGCGCGCGCGAAGATCTCGTGGCTGATGATCGAGGTGCCGTGCCACTCCCGCACCTGCTCGGCGAGCCGGTCCCAGGCGCCGACGGCCTCGGTCTCGATGCCGCCCCAGGGCAGCGTCATCAGGTCGAGCGCGGCCAGGAAGTGGGCGTCGAAGCGGTCGGCGGGGTAGAGGATGTCGTGCTCGCGCAGCACGGACTGGTTGCGGAAGAGGACGTCCTGGAGGTAGGACGTGCCGGTCTTCGGGCAGCCCACGTGCAGCAGCACCCGCCTGCTCACCGCTCCACCTGCCTCTCCGTGCGCCACGTCGGGTCGACGATCATCGCGATCGCCAGGTCCAGCACCCGCTGGTCGTCGGCACCCGCCGCGACGTCCACGGCGGCCCGGGGCGCGAGATCGGCGAGGTCGCCGACGACAGGGTAGCCAGCGCGCGACAGGTGCCTGCCGAGCCGGGCAGCCGAGGCGGCGACCCAGTCCCGCTCCGCGGCCGGCACCCCGACGGGCGCGACGCCGGTGTCGGGGATCCGTCGCTGGAGCGTGCGCATCAGGGCGGGCCGCTCGGCGACCGGCGCCCGCAGCCCGACGACCGCGGCGATCCGGCGCGCCAGCTCGGCCTGGTCGGCGCCCGGCGTGCGCACGGCCGGCAGGTGGCGTACGCCGACCTGGCCCGGCAGCTGCGCGAGGTCGGTGACGACCCGGACGAACGGGCGGCGGCCGCCCCAGCGGTGTACGGAGTCGACGAGGTCCACGCGCGCGGGGAGCTGGTCGCGCTCGCGCCAGAAGCGCAGCCAGTCGCCCCACGGCCTGCTGCCGTGCTCGAAGCAGCGCTGCGTCCACGTGTGGGCGAGGAGGTCGTCGAGCGGGGCGCCGACGGCCACGACGAACGGGCGCGGTCCGCCCTCGGGACGGCCGCGGCCGAGCAGGTGCTCGCGGGCGGCGACGGTGACGAGCGGGTCACCGACCAGCCGGAACCGGCGGCGCCACGGCCGTGCCCAGCTCGTCGGCACGCGGTCGGGCCCGAGGTCGACGAGGTCGTCGGCGAGCAGGACGCTCGCCACCCGCAGCAGCTCGTGGGGGTCGATCCGGGAGGGGTCGACCGGTCGCGGTCCGTAGGACGGGGCGGGGAGCCCGATCAGCGGCAGGTCGGCCTTGCCGCGGCCGGCGGCCGGCGCCGTCAGCACCCGGTCGACGAGCGCCGTCGGGATCGGTCCGTCGGCGGCCGAGTTGACCCGGCGCAGCAGCTCGAGCTGCTGGGCACCGGGGACCGCCCGCGTCGCTGGGTCTGCGTCGGCGGTCCAGGCCCGCCACGGGGTCGTGCCGCCGGCGCGGAGGTGGGCGACCCAGCCGTGCGCTCGCGCCAGGTCCGGCTCCTTTCCCGGCTCCACCCCCGACCTCCTGGCGGTCAACGGTCGCGCAGTCGGCGGGCGGTGTCGCGCAGCCGGGCGCTGACGGACTCGGCCGACGCGCGGTTGGCCGCCTCCTGGGTCATCACGGTGAGCGCGTCGAGGGCGGCCCCGAGCTCGAGCTTGGCCCGGACGCGGTCGGGGTCCTTCCACGTCTCGTCCTCGGCGGGACGGCGGGGGCGCAGGTCCTCCACCTCGCCGATGACGTCGACACCGGAGCCCTTGATCCAGTCGATCCAGAGGTCGGCCTGCTGCTCGGCGAAGTCGTAGCGGTCGGGCGGCAGCCGGACCGGCACGGCCTTGCGGGAGACGAGCACCTGCTGGGCGAGCAGCTCGCGGATGAGGGCGTCGTACGCCGGGTCGCGCCACACGCCGAGCTCGAGGCGACGGTTGAGCTTGCGCAGCAGGGAGGTCTCCGCGATGCCGAGCGAGCGGTTGTCGCGCTCGGAGTCGAGCGGCGCCCATGCGGGGTCGATGCCGAACGCGCGGCAGAACCGCAGCCACAGCTCGTCGCCGTTGGGGCCGCGGTCGTGCGGGACGGTGACGACGTGGACCCGCTCGGGCGGCACCTTGGCGCCCCACCGGGACAGGACGGTGGGCAGGTCCATCGCGTTGAAGAACCAGGTCTGGCCGCGCTCGACCTTGGTGAGGAAGCGGCGGAAGGGCCACTTGCGGCCCTGCTTGATCGACTCCTGCCACGCGGCCGGCAGCTGGCGGCCGAGGTCGCGCGCGGAGTAGACGATGTGCACCTCGTCGCCGGCGAGGTCGTTCATCGCCTTGGCGACCTTCTCGGGCTTGGCCCCGGCGAGGATCTCGTGGCTGATGATGACGTTGCCGTCGGCGCGGCGGACCTTGCGCATCATCGCGTCCCACGCCCCCGTGGCGTGCCCCGGCGCACCGCCCCAGTCCTGCTCGAGGAGGTCGAGCGCGGCCCGGAAGTGGAACATGTCGGACCGGCCGCCGCGGCGGCTGGGGATGGTCACGCCGTGCCGGGCGAGGGTCGAGCTGTTGAGCAGGAGCCGGTCCTGCAGATAGGTGGTGCCGGTCTTCGGGGCGCCGATGTGCAGGTGGACGACGCGGCTCATGGCGCTGATTGTGCCCGAGTCGGAGTCGCGCCGCTCAACCCGCGGTGCCCGAGAGCGCCCGTACGACGGCGCTGGGGCTCGGGCGACCCAGCTGCCCGGCCATCCACGTGCTCGTCGCGACCAGCGCGTCGAGGTCGACCCCGTGATCGATCCCCAGGCCGGTGAGCATCCAGACCAGGTCCTCGGTGGCGAGGTTGCCGGTCGCTGACTTGGCGTAGGGGCAGCCTCCGAGGCCGCCGGCGCTGGCGTCGAAGGTGGTGATGCCGGCCTCGAGCGAGGCGTACGTGTTGGCGAGCGCCTGGCCATAGGTGTCGTGGAAGTGCATCGCCAGCCGGTCGGTGCCCACGCCCGCGTCGACGAACGCGCCGACGAGCGCCTTCACGTGACCGGCGGTGGCGACGCCGATGGTGTCGCCGAGGCTGAGCTGGCTCGCGCCGAGGTCGAGCAGGCGGGTGCCGGCGGTGACGACCTGCTCGATCGGCACCGCGCCCTCCCACGGGTCGCCGAAGCACATCGAGACGTAGGCGCGGACGTCCATGCCGGCCTCGCGGGCGCGCGCGACCGTCGGCTCGAACATCGCGAACTGCTCGTCGAAGGTGCGGTTGAGGTTCTTGGTCGCGAAGGTCTCGGTCGCGCTGCCGAAGATCGCGATGTGCTCCAGGCCGAGCTCGAGGGCCCGGTCGAGGCCTCGCTCGTTGGGCACGAGCACCGGCAGGTGCCGGCCCGCCTCGCCCAGCTCCGTCATCAGCAGGTGCGCGTCGGCGAGCTGCGGCACCCACTTCGGGTGCACGAACGACGTGGCCTCGACGATCGGGAGGCCGGCGGCAACCAAGCGGCGCACGAACTCCGCCTTGACCTCGACCGGCACGATCGCCTGCTCGTTCTGCAGGCCGTCGCGGGGGCCGACCTCGTAGATCGTGACCCGCTCGGGGAGTGCGTCGGCGGGCACGGTCATGGGCAGGTCAGTCATCCGAGGCCTCCACGACGAACAGCAGGGCGCCCAGCTTGACCTGGTCGCCGGTGGCCGCGCCGACCGACGTCACGGTGCCGGCGAAGGGCGCCTTGAGCGCGAGCTCCATCTTCATCGCCTCCATCACCCCCAGCGTCTCACCCTCGGCCACGGCCTGGCCCTCGGTGACGTTGACCGCGAGCACGGTGCCGGGCATCGGGGCGAGCAGCGTGCCGTCGCCGGCGCCCGCGGCGTGGTCGCCGAACGGGTCCGGCCGCTCCCACAGCCACCGCTGGCCGCGGTGCACGACGTCGACGAAGTCGCGCTGCACGTTGAGCACGGCGTGCTCGGCGCGGCCGTCGACGAGGAGGTGGACGGTGTGGTCGGCCGCGGACACGAGGCGTACGTCGTGGGTGCGGCCGTCGTGCGTCACGGTGCCGAGGTGCCGGTCGACGACCACGAGGTCGGTGCCGAGGACGAGGGTGTCAGGAGCGGGGTCCGCGCCCATCCGCCAGCCGTCGGCGTGCCACGGCCCGGTGGTGCCCACCGTCTCGAGGAGCACCTCGGTCCAGGCCGCGAAGACCCGCGCCTGCTCCGCGTCGGGCGCCGGGACCTCGTGGCGGTCGAGCCAGGCGGTGTCGATGGTGGTGTCGCGGAACTCGTCGGACGCGGTGAGCGCGCGGAGGAAGCCGGTGTTGGTGGTGATGCCGAGGATGGCGGTCTCCCCGAGCGCGTCCACCAGCGCCGCTCGGGCGGCCTCGCGGTCCGGGCCCCACGCGATGACCTTGCCGAGCATCGGGTCGTAGGAGGTGCTGACCTCCTGCCCGGGCTCGAGGGCGTGGTCGACGCGGACACCGTCGGCGGACGGCCACCGCACGATCGACGTACGCCCCGCCTGGGGCAGGAAGCCGTTGAAGGAGTCCTCGGCATAGACGCGGGCCTCGATGGCATGCCCCTCGAGCGTGACCTGCGACTGGTCGATGCCCAGCGGATCACCGGTCGCGACCCGCAGCTGGAGCTCGACGAGGTCGACCCGCTCGCTCGCCGCACCCGTCCGGACCCGGACCACCTCCTCGGTCACCGGGTGCTCGACCTGGAGGCGGGTGTTCATCTCGAGGAAGTAGAACTCGCCGGTCGCGTTGTCGAGGAGGAACTCCACGGTCCCGGCACCGGTGTAGCCGCACTGCTGCGCGAGCGCGACGGCCGAGGCGGTGATCGCGGCCCGCTGCTCGTCGCTGATGGTGGGCGCCGGCGCCTCCTCCAGCACCTTCTGGTGGCGGCGCTGGGTGGAGCAGTCGCGCTCGAAGAAGTGCAGCACGGTGCCGTGGGCGTCGCCCATGACCTGCACCTCGATGTGGCGGCCGGACTCGACGTACTTCTCGACCAGGATCGTGTCGTCGCCGAAGGACGACAGCGCCTCGCGCTGCGCGGCGGCGAACGCCTCGGCGTAGCCGTCGGCCGAGCGGACCACGCGCATGCCCTTGCCGCCGCCGCCGGCCGCGGCCTTGACCAGCACCGGGTAGGCATACGTCGCGGGGTCGTCGGCGAGGGAGTACGACGGCACGACCGGTACGCCGGCGGCGAGCGCCACCTCGCGCGCCGCGTCCTTGCGGCCCATCGCGTCCATCACGTCGCCCGACGGCCCGACCAGGGTGATGCCGGCGTCGGCCAGCGCCCGTGCGAACGGCGCGCGCTCGGAGAGGAAGCCGTAGCCGGGGTGCACGAACCCGGCACCGGACTCGCGGGCGGCCGCGACGACCTCGTCGATGTCGAGGTAGGACGAGACCCGCACCGTCCGGTCCGCGGCGCGCACGTGCGGCGCGTCGGCGTCGAGGTCGGTGTGGATCGCGACCGTGCGCCAGCCGAGGCGGCGCGCCGTACGCATGACCCGCAGGGCGATCTCGCCGCGGTTGGCGATCAAGAGGGTGTTCATGGGTGCTCCTGGTGTCAGCTTCGCTGGCTCGGTCTCGACACGGGCCTGGCGCCGCCGCTGGTTGAGCAGCGAGGAACGAGCGTGTCGAGACCAAGGCGGTCACATGCGGAAGATCCCGTAGCGGGGTTCGGGGATCGGGGTGTACGCCGTGGCGGCGAGCGCCATGCCGAGCACGCGGCGGGTGTCGGCGGGGTCGATGATCCCGTCGTCCCACAGCCGCGCGCTGGCGTAGTAGGGCGAGCCCTGGGTCTCGTACTGCTCGCGGATCGGCGCCTTGAACGCCTCGACCGCCTCCTCGTCCTCGAGGTCGGTGCGGACGGTGGCCAGCACGGACGCCGCCTGCTCGCCGCCCATCACCGAGATCCGGGCGTTGGGCCACATCCAGAGGAAGCGCGGGTCGTAGGCCCGCCCGCACATGCCGTAGTTGCCGGCGCCGAACGAGCCTCCGATGACGACGGTGAACTTCGGCACGACGCTGCACGCGACCGCGGTGACGAGCTTGGCGCCGTCGCGGGCGATGCCCTTGTTCTCGTACTCGCGACCGACCATGAAGCCGGTGATGTTCTGCAGGAACACCAGCGGGATCCTGCGCTGGTTGCACAGCTCGATGAAGTGCGCGCCCTTGAGCGCCGACTCGCTGAACAGGATGCCGTTGTTGGCGACGATGCCGACCTCGTGGCCGTGGATCCGGGCGAAGCCGCAGACCAGGGTGTCGCCGTAGAGCTTCTTGAACTCGTGGAACCGGCTGCCGTCGACCACGCGGCGGATCACCTCGCGCACGTCGTAGGGCGTACGGGTGTCGGTCGGGACCACGTCGTAGAGCGACTCCGGCGGCTCGTGCGGCTCCTCGACGTCGGCGACCGGCGTGCGCACCGGGGTGGCCGCGGGCAGGGTGTCGACGATCGAGCGCACGATGGCGAGCGCGTGGGCGTCGTCCTCGGCGAGGTGGTCGACCACCCCGGACGTACGGGCGTGCACGTCGCCGCCGCCGAGGTCCTCGGCCGAGACCACCTCACCGGTCGCGGCCTTCACCAGCGGCGGGCCGCCGAGGAAGATCGTGCCCTGGTTGCGCACGATCACCGTCTCGTCCGACATCGCCGGGACGTACGCCCCGCCGGCGGTGCACGAGCCCATCACGCTGGCGATCTGCGGGATCCCCTTCGCCGACAGGTTCGCCTGGTTGAAGAAGATGCGGCCGAAGTGCTCGCGGTCGGGGAACACCTCGTCCTGCATCGGCAGGAAGGCCCCGCCGGAGTCGACGAGGTAGATGCACGGCAGGTGGTTCTCCGCGGCGATGGTCTGCGCGCGCAGGTGCTTCTTGACCGTCATCGGGTAGTAGGTGCCGCCCTTGACGGTCGCGTCGTTGGCCACGACCACGCACTCGCGCCCGGACACGCGGCCGATCCCGCCGACGACGCCGGCGGACGGGACGGCGTACTCGTCGCCGTCCTTGCCGTACATCCCGAACGCAGCCAGCGGAGCCAGCTCCAGGAAGGGGCTACCCGGGTCGAGCAGCCGGTCGACGCGGTCGCGGACCAGCAGCTTGCCGCGGTCGGTGTGCTTGCTCCGGGCGGCGTCCGACCCGCCCCGGCGCACGCGGGCGAGCCGGGAGCGCAGGTCGTCGACGAGCTCGCGCATGGTGGGTGGGGCAGTCAGTGGCTCGGACACCGGCACAGGTTAGCGATCGTTAACCTGCGCTGTCCATCACGCCGGTCGGTCCGCCGGGAACTCGCCGCGCAGCGCGGTGCCCCGGCCGGGAGCGGTCTCCAGCGTGAGCCGGCCGCCGGCGGCCGCGACGCGCGCCTCCATGCCGAGCAGTCCACCGGCGACCACCCGGTCGCGGTCGAACCCGCGCCCGTCGTCGGAGACGCTGAAGGACAGGTGCGGGCGACCGCGCACGGTCACCAGCACCTCGGTGGCGTCCGCGTGCTTCGCGGCGTTGGTCAGGGCCTCGAGGATGCAGAAGTACGCCGCGGCCTCGACCTGGCGGCCGGTGCGCTCGACGTCGGCGACGTCGAGCGTGACCGGCACCGTCGAGCGGCGCGCGGTCGACTGCAGCGCCGCCACGAGGCCGCGCTCGCTCAGCAGCGGCGGGTAGATGCCGCGGGCCAGCTCGCGCAGCTCGGTGACGACCTCGCGGTTGTCGGCCGCCAGCTGCCCCAGGAGCGCGGTGGCGCCCTCGTGCCGGCCGGCCAGGAGCTCCTTGCGGGCGCGCTCGATGGTCACGCTCATCGCGAGCAGGCGCTGCTGGGCGCCGTCGTGCAGGTCGCGCTCCAGGCTGCGGCGGGCCGCGTCGGCCACCTCCACGATCCGCGTACGGGACTCCACGAGCTGGGCCGACTGGTCCTGCAGGCGCGTGTAGGCGTCGCGCACGAGGAACACCACCACCGCGACGCCGGCCGGCAGCGACGCCGCGATCACGACGGCGTTGACCCACCACAGCTCGTTGACCCCCTCCACGCGCCGCCACTCGGCCAGGGCCGCGACCGCCGCGCTGCCGACGACCGCCACCACGCTGAGCGCCTGGATCCAGCGACGCCCGAGGTAGGGGAAGCCCACCAGCAGCGGGACCAGGGTCACCAGCGCCGTCAGCGGGCTCAGGTTGGGTGTCGCCCACGTGCCGCCGACGGCGAAGAGGAGCGCGGAGAGCGTCAGACCGACGATCGCGGCCGGCGCACCGTAGCGGCGGCACAGCGGGGGCGTGACGAGCATCAGCACGATCGACACGACCATCACGCCGAGGTCGATCTCCACCGCGGTGTGCCGGAAGCCGAGCAGGTACGCCGCCCCGAGCAGGAGGGTGGCGCTGGTGAGCGCGATCAGGTTGATGCGCAGCAACCACCGCAGCGCCGGGTCGAGGCTGTCCCAGCCCGACAGGAGCCCCTTCATCGGCGGGGCGCGACCCCGCCGCCGACACCGGCCTCGCTGAGGAAGACCAGCGTCGCCGCCACCCGGCGGTGGACCGGGGCGTCCGCGGGCAGGTCGAGCTTGGTCAGGATCGAGTTGATGTGCTTCTCCACGGCCCGGTCGGTGATCACCAGCTCCGCGGCGATCGCCGCGTTGGTCATCCCGCGAGCGACCATCGAGAGCACCTCGAGCTCGCGCGGGGTGAGCCGGTCGAGCAGCGAGTCGTGGCGCCGCGTGCCGGTCTCCACGAGGGCGTCGACGACGATCTGGTCGATCACCGATCCGCCCGCCGCGACGGTGTGGAGGGCCGCCACGAGCTCGTCGACGTCGGCGACGCGCTCCTTGAGGAGGTAGCCACGGCCGTCGCTGCCCTCGCGGACGAGGTCGAGGGCGTACTCCACGTCGGCGTACTGCGTCAGCGCCACCACGCCCACGTCGGGATGCGTACGCCGCAGCTCGCCCGCCGCGCGGACGCCCTCGTCGGTGAAGTCCGGCGGCATCCGGATGTCGGTGAGGAGCACGTCGGGCCGGTGCTCCTCCACCGCCGCGAGCAGCTCGGGGAGGCTCGTGGCGGTGGCGACGACGTCGATGTCCTCGTAGGGGTCGAGCAGCGCGAGCACCCCCGCCCGGAGCAGGTCTCCGTCCTCGGCGAGGACCACCCGGATCTGCGACATGGGCGCACTGTAGTCACGCCCCCCGCCACCCGTCGGTAGAGCAGGCACCACTGCGTCGCGCCCCTGTCGGACCGCCCACACACCTGATTCCGATGCCCTGGGGCGCGCGGTCGACGTTTCTTTACACCACAGTGGTGCTGGCACCACTCATTCCTCGGGGTGTCGCGCGTACTATTTGTCGTGCACGAAGGGTGCGCTGATCGTGGGGATCAGTGGGCCGCTGCGGGGGTGCGGCCCACTGGCAGCACGGGGAGCGATGGGGAGACGCGTGTGATTCCGCTGGCAGTCTGGGAGGTGCCGGAGCGCAGGATGGCGCTCCCGGCACCGCGCGCACCGCGCGACGGGTTAGCAGGCACTAACCTCGACGTCGTGACCCCTCGCCGCCAGCAGATCCTGGACATCGCGGCCGAGCTCTTCGCCACCCGCGGGTTCCACGGCGTCTCGGTCGCCGAGCTCGGCGCGGCCTGCGGGATCTCCGGTCCCGCGCTCTACAAGCACTTCGAGTCCAAGGACGCGATGCTCGCCGAGATGCTGGTGACCATCAGCGAGACCCTGCTCGCCGAGGGACGGGCGCGCGTCGCCGGCGCCGCCGGACCCCGCGAGGCGCTCGAGGCGCTCGTCGAGTGGCACATCGAGTTCGCCCTCGAGCACCGCGCGCTGATCGTCGTCCAGGACCGCGACTGGAGCAACCTGCCCGACGAGGCCCGCGAGCGGGTCCGCGCGCTCCAGCGCGCCTACGTCGACATCTGGGCCACGCAGGTACGCCGCCTCGAGCCCGGCCTGAGTCCCGAGGCGTCGCGCACCCGGGCCCACGTGCTCTTCGGGCTGCTCAACTCCACCCCGCACAGCGGCCGGCTGCCCGACCCGCAGATGCACGACGTGCTGCGCGACATGGCCCACGGCGCGCTCGGTCTCGCCTGACCAGACCCCGCGGCCGGCGCTCGTCCCCCCGATAGGGTGAGCCCATGCAGCTGAGCGAGACCCTCGAGAACGCCTTCAACGCCCAGATCACGCTCGAGCTCCAGGCGTCGTTGGTCTACCGCCAGCTCGCCATCGAGCTCGAGATCATGGACCTCACCGGCATGGCCGCATGGCTGCGGCACCAGGCGGACGAGGAGATCGTCCACGCCAACAAGCTCATCGACCACGTCGCCGACCGCGACAACCACCCGCGCATCGGCGCCACGTCCGCGCCCAGCCCGACCGTCGGCTCCGTCCTCGACGCCTTCGAGGCGGCGCTGGCCCACGAGGAGAAGGTGTCGGCCTCCATCCGCGACCTCTACCGCCTCGCCGAGTCCGAGGGCGACCTCGACTCGCGACCGCTGCTCAACTGGTTCCTCGAGGAGCAGGTCGAGGAGGAGGCGACGGTCAAGGAGATCGTCGGCCGCCTCAAGATGATCGACGACGACGGACCCGGCCTGCTCCGGCTCGACGAGGAGCTCGGCGCGCGCCCCGTCACCACCACCGAGGCCCGCTGACCCCGTACGGCCCCCGGCGTGGGTGGCGGCACATCGCACGCCCACACCCCACCGACCCGCAACCCGCCGCCACCCCCGTACGGCCCCCGGCGTGGGTGGCGGCACATCGCACACCCATACCCACCGACCCGCAACCCGCCGCCACCCCGTACGGCCCCCGCGGGGAGGGCAGCCGCGGCCCAGCGCTCACCAGGAGTCGAACGGGTCCTCGCGGTGCAGCAGCCGGGCGGCTCGTACGGCGGCGTCCTCGGCCACGACCAGGTCGTCCAGCGCCTCCCCCGACCGTGAGTCTCCTGGAGACTCACCGGCCAGCGCGGCGTCGGAGGGCTGCGCGAGCCGGTGCAGGTCGCGCAGCACCCGGTCGCGCGAGAGGCCGCGCAGGTGGGTCAGCACGAACGGATCGGCCTGGATCAGCCACGCCAGCTGCGTGAGCACCGCCAGCGCGTGGGGGCACGGGTCCAGCCAGCCGTCGCACGTGCACGCCGAGCCCAGCTCGCCGCCGTAGGGCAACAGCTCGACGCCCGCCTCCTCGATCGCCTCCACGAACGCGTGCGGGAGCTGCCCGGCGAGGAGGGCGCCGATCCGCCCGGACTCGGCCGCCACCAGCTCGGCGAACGCCGCCGCGTCACCCTCGTCGAGCACCGGGACGGTGACCTCCACGGTGAACGCGTCGTCCCCGTCGGCCACCGCCGCCACGGCTCCGCCGTCGGAGACGGTGATGGCGCCCACCGCGCCCGCGCGGGCGAGCGTACGGGCCCGGCGCAGGTCCTGGACGCTGAAGGCCGCCTCCTCCACCGCCCGGACCACGGCCTTGCTCCACCACGTCCCGGCGCCGCCCCCGCGGCGGGCCGGCAAGCGGGGGTGGGTGACGGCGGCGCTCGTGGGACCGCTCATCGGCGGAGCTCGACGAGGTCGCGCAGCTCGTCGTCGGAGAGCTCGGTCAGCGCGGTCTCGCCGCGGGCGAGGACCGAGTCGGCGAGGGAGCGCTTGCGGGTGAGCAGCTCGGCGATCTTCTCCTCGATGGTGCCCTGGGTGACGAAGCGGTGGACCTGGACGGGGCGGGTCTGCCCGATCCGGTAGGCCCGGTCGGTGGCCTGGTCCTCGACGGCGGGGTTCCACCAGCGGTCGAAGTGGATGACGTGGTCGGCGCGCGTCAGGTTGAGCCCGGTGCCGCCGGCCTTGAGCGAGAGCAGGAAGACAGGCACCTCGCCGGCCTGGAAGCGCGCCACCATCGCGTCGCGACCGCGCACCGGCGTGCCGCCGTGCAGGAGCTGGTGCGGCACGCCGGCGGTGGCGAGGTGCCGCACGAGCAGGTCGGCCATCGCGACGTACTGGGTGAAGACGAGGACCGCGCCGTCCTCGGCCATCACGGTGCCGACCAGCTCGTCGAGGAGCTCGAGCTTCTCCGAGCGGCCGCGGAGCCGGGGGTTGGGCTGGCGCAGGAAGTGGGCGGGGTGGTTGCAGATCTGCTTCAGCCCGGTGAGGAGCTTGAGCACCAGCCCGCGACGGGTCTCCTCGTCGGCCTCCTCGATGCGGCGCATCGAGTCACGCACGAGCGTCTCGTAGAGGACGACCTGCTCGCGGGTCAGGCCGAGGACGTGGTCGGTCTCGGTCTTGGGCGGCAGCTCGGGTGCGACGCCGGGGTCGGACTTGCGCCGGCGCAGCAGGAACGGCCCGATCAGGTCGGCGAACTGCCGTGCCTTCGTCGGCTCGAGCCCGGACTCGATCGGACCTGCCCACACCTTGCGGAAGGCGTTGCGGCTGCCGAGCAGGCCGGGGATCGCCCAGTCGAGGATCGACCACAGCTCGGTGAGGTCGTTCTCGACGGGGGTGCCGGTGAGGGCGACGCGGGCGGTGCTCGGGATGGTGCGCAGCGCGCGGGCCGCGCTGGAGCGGGAGTTCTTGACGTGCTGGGCCTCGTCTGCGACCACGAGGTCCCACCGCACCTCGGCGAGCAGGGCGGCGTCGTTGCGCATCGTGCCGTAGGTGGTCAGGACGAAGCCGCTCGTGACGCCGTCGAGGTCGCGCGCGCTGCCGTGGTGGCGGCGTACGTCGACTCCCGGCGCGAAGCGACGGATCTCGGCCTCCCAGTTGCCGAGCAGCGACGCCGGGCAGACCACCAGCGTCGGCCCGCCCTGTGACTCGGTGGTCGAGTGCCCCGCGAGTCTCGATACGCCGGCTCCTTCGTCGCCGCCTACTCGACCACCGATAGACGAGCGGGGTGTATCGAGACCGGCGCGGTGCAGGTGCAGCGCGATCACGGTGATCGTCTTGCCCAGGCCCATGTCGTCGGCGAGGCAGGCGCCGAGCCCGAGCGAGGTCAGCTCGGCCAGCCAGGTCAGCCCGCGGCGCTGGTAGTCGCGGAGGTCGGCCTGCAGGGCCGGTGGCACGTCGACCAGGTCGCCGGTGACGGCGTCGCGCACCCGGTCGCGGACCTTGAGCAGGCTCGCCCCGACCACGGCCTCGTAGGGCGCGTCCTCGATGTCCACGACCCCGGTGAGGGTCGCGGCGAGGGCCTGCACCGGCGTCACGGTGCGGATGAGCCGCTTGCGCGCCCGCTTGATGACTGCCGAGTCGACCGCCACCCAGTTGTCGCGCAGCTTGATGATCGGGCTGGTGGTGTGGGCCAGCTCGTCCATCTCGTCGTCGGTGAGCTCCTCTCCGTGCAGCGAGAGCTGCCACTCGAAGCCGAACAGCGCCTGCGGACCGAACAGGCCGTCCTGGAGCGCCTCCTCGCGCGTGGCGGTCGACCTCTGGTGGCCGAGCTCGACGCGCTGGGTGACCTCGCGGTCGAGGTACTTCGGCCACATGACCGGGTGGCCCGCCTCGGTCAGCGCGGCAGCTCCGCCGTCGAGGAGGGAGAGGATCTCGTCGGAGTCGAGGACGATCTCGTCGGGCACCCGCAGGTCGAGCAGCCGGTCGAGCACCGGCCACGCGTCGGCCGCCGAGCGCAGGGCGATCGCCGCGTGGGTGCGGGCCCGCTCGCCGAACCCGTGGGCCGCGTCCGGGCCGGGGTCGGCCCACAGCTCGGAGGCGTCGGCGACGTGCGCGGCGTTGTCGACGGCGTGGACCTGGAGCACGAGGCGTACGGCGCCGGCGACCAGCTCCTCCTCGTCGGCCTCGATCCGGAACGAGATCGACACCAGGTGCGGCCGGTCGTCGCGACCGCGGGCCCGGATCCGGGCGATGCGCTGCTGGAGCTCGTCGCTGAAGGCGTCCGGGCTGCGGGTCTCCGGCGGGCGGGCCGGGACGGCCGGGCCCCGGTGGCGGGAGCGGCCCGGGGCCGTGCGCGGCATCGTGTCGACGACCGCGTCGAGCACCGCCCGCACCGTCCCCTCCGCGGTCGCCTCGTCGAAGCCGTCCCACGCACGCGAGCGCGCCAGCTCGCCGATGCGGCGCTCGTCGTCGGCGTCGAGGCCGGCGACCTGCCAGTGCCGGCCCTCGGGGTCGGGGGCGAACCGCCCCGAGGCCACGAGCTGGAGGCCCAGGAGGGCGGCGCCGGCCAGCAGGGCGACCGACGGATGGGCGTCGGGCTGGCCGCGGACCTTGCCGAGCACCGGCAGGGCGCCGCGGATCGGCAGCACGATCGTGCGCCGGTCGTCGGTGAACTCGACGGAGCCGTCCCGGGGCCGCTCACCCGCCAGCAGCCTGGCGGGACCGGTGACCGGGACGAAGCTCATGCACAACCTCTCTGGCCCGCTCGACAGCGGACGACAGGACGCTAACGCCTCGCACCGACAGGGAGTTCCCGGTTGCTAGCGTCGGGAGGCATGGACCTCACCGGCCTGCTGGCCGCCCACCCCGTGATCGACGGCCACAACGACCTGCTCTGGACCGCGCGCGTCGAGGCGGCGTACGACTTCTCCCGCCTCGACGTCGGCACCGGCGGCACGCCGACCCACACCGACCTGCCCCGCATGCGGGCCGGCGGGATGGGTGCCCAGTTCTGGTCGGTCTACGTCCCGACGCTGCTGACCGGCGACGCGGCCGTGAGCGCCACGCTCGAGCAGGTCGACGCGGCCCGGATGCTGACGAGCCGGTACGCCGACCAGCTGGCGTGGGCGACCACCGCCGACGAGGTCGAGGACGCCTGGGCCACCGACCGGATGGCCTCGCTGGTGGGGGCGGAGGGCGGGCACTCGATCGGATGCTCGCTGGGCACGCTGCGCCAGCTGCACGAGCTGGGCGTGCGCTACCTGACCCTGACCCACAACGCGAACACCCCGTGGGCCGACTCCGCGACCGACGCCCCGGTCGCCGGCGGGCTGACGGCCTTCGGTCGCGAGGTCGTGCGGGAGATGAACCGCCTCGGCATGATGGTCGACCTCTCCCACGTCTCCGCCGACACGATGCGCGCGGCGCTCGAGGTCAGCGAGGCGCCGGTGGTCTTCAGCCACAGCTCCGCGCGGGCGGTCACCGACAGTCCCCGCAACGCTCCCGACGACGTGCTCGAGGCGATGGCCCGCGGCGGAGGCGTGTGCATGGTGACCTTCGTGCCGAAGTTCGTGAACGCCGCCTGCGCCGAGGCGCACCGCGAGCTGGTCGCGGCCGCGGCGGAGGGGGGAGTCTCCGAGGCCGACGGGCCACGGTTCGCGGCGTTCGAGCGCGCCTGGGTGCTCGAGCGCCCCCAGCCGACGGCGACGCTGGCCGACGTGGTGGCGCACGTCGAGCACGTACGCGAGGTCGCGGGCATCGACCACGTCGGGCTCGGCGGCGACTACGACGGCGTCGAGACCCTGCCGGCCGGGCTCGAGGACGTCTCGACCTACCCGGCGCTGCTCGCCGCGCTGGCGGAGCGCGGCTGGTCCTCCGGCGACCTCGCCCGGCTCACCTGCCGCAACACCCTGCGGGTGATGCGTGAGGTGGAGACGGTGGCGCGCGACCTCCAGGCCGTGCGCGGGCCGTCGCTGGCCCGGATCGAGGATCTCGACGGCACTCCCGCCGCCCACCCGTGAGGGTGATGCAGACCACCGCGAAAACAATTACGTCGTTGTCCTACGCCACCCATACCGTGGGCGGGTGACCGACACCCAGACCCCACCCGGCGGCCTCGCGCCGGAGCACTCCGACAAGCTCGACAAGGGCGTCCTGATGGTGGCCGGCGTGGTCGTCCTCGGCGCCATCATGTCCATCCTCGACATCACCGTCGTCTCCGTCGCGCTCAACACCTTCCAGGAGGAGTTCGACGCCACCGCGGCCGAGGTCGCGTGGACGATGACCGGCTACACGCTCGCCCTGGCCAGCGTCATCCCGCTGACGGGCTGGGCGGCCGACCGCTTCGGCACCAAGCGCCTCTACCTCCTCGCGGTCCTGCTGTTCACCATCGGATCGGTGCTCTGCGCGGCGGCGACGTCGCTGGAGATGCTGGTGCTCTTCCGCGTCCTCCAGGGCCTCGGCGGCGGCATGCTGATGCCGCTCGGGATGACCATCCTGACCCGCGCCGCCGGCCCCGAGCGGGTCGGCCGGGTGATGGCCGTGCTCGGCATCCCGATGCTGCTGGGCCCGATCTTCGGCCCGATCATCGGCGGCGCGCTGATCGAGAGCGCCTCGTGGCAGTGGATCTTCCTCATCAACCTGCCGATCGGCATCGCCGCGATCGTCTACGCCTTGATCGTGCTGCCCCGGGACCACGTCGAGCCGTCGGAGACGTTCGACTGGCTGGGCATGGTGCTGCTGTCGCCCGGCCTCGCCGCGTTCCTCTACGGCGTGAGCTCCATCCCCGAGGAGGGCACGGCCCTGGCCGCCCGCGTGCTGGTGCCGATGGTCGTCGGCCTCGCGCTGATCGTCGCGTTCGTGCCGTGGGCCCTGGCCCGGCGCAACATCCACCCGCTCGTGGAGCTGCGTCTGTTCAAGAACAAGAACATGACGGTCGCGATCATCGCGATGACCCTCTTCGCGATCGCCTTCTTCGGCGCCTCGCTGCTCTTCCCGCTCTACTTCATCCAGGTCCGCGGCGAGGGCACCCTGTTCACCGGCTGGCTGCTGGCCCCGCAGGGCGTCGGCGCGATGCTCACCATGCCGGTCGCCGGCATCCTCGCCGACCGGATCGGCCCCGGCAAGATCGTCCTCACCGGCATCACGGTGATCACGGTCGGCATGGCGATGTTCACCCTGATCGGCGCGGACACGTCCTACACCTACATCCTCGGCGCCCTGTTCATCATGGGCCTCGGCATGGGCGCGACGATGATGCCGATCATGACGGCCGCGCTGGCCACGCTGACCGCGCACAACGTGGCCCGCGGCTCCACCCTGCTCAACATCACCCAGCAGGTGGCCGCCTCGATCGGCACGGCGCTGTTCTCGGTGATCCTCACCAACGAGCTGAAGGACTCGCGCTTCGTCGCAGCAGGCACGAAGCTGGCGGAGGCAGGCGACGACCAGACCCAGGTGGCCGCGATCCTCGACCGCTTCGGCATCTCCCCCGAGCAGCTCGGCAACCTCGAGCAGCTGGTCACCAGCGACATGGCCGACGCGTTCGCGACCGTCTTCATCGTCGCGACCGTCCTCGTCGCGTGCTGCCTCATCCCGGCCGCGTTCCTCCCGCGCACGAAGGTCGCACCGGTCGACCCGACGGCGATGATGGGTCACTGACCCTCACACACAGAGTCGGCGCATCCGCGCACGTCACAGCGTGCGGAGGCGCCGACTCGGTCCACTAGGCGTTGTCGGCGCCCGTGGTGCCCTTGCCGAGCGCGACGACGAGGTCCGTCGGCATGTTGGTGCCCTTGCTGAGGACGTCCGCCAGGCCCCGAGTGGTGGCCTCGAGCGCCGGCGAGATGTCCTTGAGCAGCGCGGCCATCTCGTCGAGGGACTCGGCGAGCGCCTTCATGAACTTCCGGCAGCGCTCCAGCACCGATCGCGCCGTGTTGGCCAGCGAGGTCAGCGCGGCGGGAGCCGCGATGCCCAGGGTCAGGGCCGACTGGGCCACGGCGCCGATCGCCTTGCCGACGAGGTCGGAGAACAGGCCCTGGATGAAGTCGCGCACCCCGGCCAGCAGGCCGCCGGCGACCTCGACGCCGGCCGAGACGCCGTACGCCACCTTGGACAGCGCGTCGAACACGTGGACCATGGCGTCCGCCGCGGTCCGGTAGGCATCGATGCTCAGGCCCGAGAAGGCGCCGGTGTCGGTGGCGACGAGGGAGCGGAAGTCGGGTCCGAGGCCGCTCATGTGGTCGCCGACGTTGCTCCAGGTCTGCACGCCGGCCTTGATCACCCCGGGGTCGCCGAGCAGCTCGTCGAGCCAGTCCTGCAGCGGGCCGCAGTGCTCCATGATCCAGTTGATGACCATCGAGCATGCGGTGCCGAGCGGGTTGAGGATCATCCCGACGACGTCGAGCGCCGCGCTGACGCCGTTGATCGTGCCCTCGATCCAGTCGCCGCGGGAGAACGCCGAGGCCGAGTCGGCAGCCCCGTCGATCATCTTCAGGCCGTTGGTGCCGTTGGCGAAGGAGTCGAAGTTGGTGAAGGCGCCGCGGTCGGTGTCACCGGGGCTGGCGACCAGGGCGCTCATCGGATCCGCCTGCCGATCTCGTCGAAGTGCTCACCGACGGTCTCGTCGATGAAGGTGAAGGTGTCGGCGAGGCCCTTGAGCGTCTCGGCGCAGTCACCGAGTGCCCCCTCCATGGTCGAGGCGGCCACCTGGCCCGCGCCCTGCAGCGGCAGCATGAACGGGCCCACCAGCAGCGAGCCGATGCTGCCGAACATGCCGGAGGTGAAGCTCACCTGGTTGGCCGCGGCGGTGGCGTCGCCTGCCCTGCCGGACAGCGCGAGCACCCGGCTCGCGTGGGCGCGCATCTCGCCCGGGTCGATGAAGATCTCGCTCATCTGTCCTCGTCCTCCTCGTAGCCGTAGCGGTCGCGGTAGGCCCGCGAGAACTCCTCGACCGACGGCGAGCCGGCGCCGTAGATCTCGGTGCCGAGCTGCTCGACGTGGAAGCTCAGCCGGCGCTGCGCCTGGCGCAGCGCGTCGAGGACGTCGGCGGCGATCTGCGACCCGGTGAGGTGGCGTACGTCGTCGTCGATCACGATCGCCTGCACCTGCCCGGTGCCGTCGACGGTCACCGTGGCGATCCGGTCGGCCGACCTCCCCTCGACGGCCAGGTGCTCGCTGCGGGTGGCGAACTCCTGGGCCTGGTCGAGCTTGGCGAGGGCGGCGTCGGCCTGCGCGTCGATCGTGGCCAGCACGGCCTCGAGTCGCGACATGGTCATGGTGGCTCCTGAGGGAGTGGTGCGTCCGATGGGTGGTCCACCTCCTGTCTCCCCCCTCCCTATGCTTGCGAAACATGGACGGACTCGGGACGGAACTTCCGCAGCGCCACACCTTCGTGTGGTTCCTGCTCATCGCGGCGCTGGTCTTCGCCGTACCGGTCGTGCGCACGGCCCGCACGGCGCTGGGCGAGTCGGGTGGCACTGCGCTCGGCGCGTGGGCGATGGCCGCGGTGATGGCGCTCGTGCTCGTCGTGGTGCCGCTGCTGCTCGTGCGCAGCATCCTCACCCGCCACACCTACGTCTCCGACGAGGCCGTGTCGGTGGTGAGCGGCGGCGAGGTGCGCCAGCGGGTGGCCTTCGCCGACCTGACCGAGGTCAAGGTGCGCTACACGGGTGAGGGCGGCAAGGTCATGCCCAGCGAGAGGATCCTCCTCTCCGGCGACCTCACGACCGGTCGCGGCACCATCCTCGTGTCGCGCTTCTACGTCGACTCGCTCCAGCCCCTGCTCCAGCGCCTCGCAGCCGAGGTCGCCGAACGCCCCGACCTGCTGAAGGGCGACCTCGAGCGCAGCTACTTCGAGCAGGCCGTCGCCACCGCCCCCTGACGCGATCGCCTGACGACGCCGTCGGTCAGCCCTGGGTCGCCAGCGCCAGCGGGAGCACGGCGTTGGCACCCGCCGCGCGGATCGCCGTGGCGGCGACCGTCAGCGTCCAGCCGCTCGCCACCTGGTCGTCGACGAGCAGGACCGTCGCGCCCGGCGGGACCTCGGCGTCGAGCCCGCCCCGGCGGCGTACGGCGGCGACGCGCTGCGCGGAGTTGGACTGCCCCGCCCGTGGGGGGACCGAGGCGTCGCGGATCGCCCAGGTGCCGACGACGGGCACCTGCATCACGCGCGACAGGCCGTCGGCGAGGTCACCGACCAGCGTCGGCCTCGTGGCCGACTCGACGACGACGATCGCGTCGGGCCGCGACGTCCACTCCGACGACCAGTCCTTCATCACGTCCATCACCGCCTGCGCCAGCCCGGGCGGGACGGGTCCGTCGGGGGTGTCCTCGCGGAAGAGCGCGCGCAGCGCCTGGCCGTGGCCCAGGTCGGTGAGCCGGGCGACCGTGCGGCCCGGCTCGGCGCCGGCGGCGATCTTGCCCTTGAGGTCGAGGCCGAGGTTGGCCAGGGCGGTCGGCCACATCCGGCGCGGCTCGAGGACCACACCGGGCCGCGACAGGCGCTGGCCGGCCTCGGCGACCGCCGCCTCGCTCACCGCGGACGACAGCGTCACGCCGCCGCAGTTGTCGCAGCGTCCGCAATCGGTCGCACGACCATCAGGACCGACGTCGTCGAGCTGCTCGCGGAGGTAGCGCATCCGGCACTCGGTGGTCCGCAGGTAGCCCAGCATCGCCTGCTGCTCGCGCTCGCGGGCCTCGGCGACGCGGGCGTAGCGCTCGGCGTCGTAGGTCCAGGGCTGACCCGTGGCGACCCAGCCGCCCTGCACCCGCTGGACCGCGCCGTCGACGTCGAGCACCTTGAGCATCGACTCGAGCCGGTTGCGGCCGAGCTCGACGCGGGTCTCGAGGGTCGCGGTCGACATCGGCCGGTCGGTCTCGGCAAGGGCGGCGAGCGTCTCGCGCACCTGCTCCTCGCGCGGGAAGCCGAGGGAGGCGAAGTAGGCCCAGATGTCGCGGTCCTCGACCTGCGGGAGCAGCACGACCGTCGCGTCGTCGGTGCCGCGGCCGGCACGGCCGACCTGCTGGTAGTAGGCGACCGGAGACTGCGGTGCCCCGAGGTTGATCACGAAGCCGAGGCTCGCGTCGAAGCCCATGCCGAGCGCGCTCGTGGCGATCAGGGCCTTGACCCGGCCGTCGACGAGGGCCTGCTCGAGTGCGTGCCGCTCGTCGGGCTCGGTCTGCCCGGAGTAGGCCGCGACCTCCAGCCCGCGCTCGCGGAGGTAGCCCGCGACCTCCTGGGTCGCCGCGACCGTCAGGCAGTAGACGATGCCCGAGCCCGGCTGCTCGGCGAGGTGGTCGGCCAGCCATGCGAGACGCTGCTCGGGGGTCTTCAGCTGCACGACACCGAGGCGCAGCGACTCGCGGTCGAGGGTGCCGCGCTGCACGAGGACCTGCGAGTCGGCGGCACCGTCCGCATGGACACCGAGCTGCTCGGCGACGTCGTCGGTGACCCGCTGGTTGGCGGTCGCCGTCGTGGCGAGCACCGGGATGCCGGACGGCAGCTCGGCGAGGAGCGTACGGAGCCGGCGGTAGTCGGGGCGGAAGTCGTGGCCCCAGTCGGAGATGCAGTGGGCCTCGTCGACCACGAGCAGGCCGCAGGTCGCCGCGAGCCGCGGCAGCACCTCGTCGCGGAACCCGGGGTTGTTGAGCCGCTCGGGGCTCACGAGCAGCACGTCGACCTCGCCGGCGTGGATCTGGTCGTGGATGGGCTGCCACTGGTCGATGTTGGTGGAGTTGATCGTGACCGCCCGGATGCCGGCGCGCTCGGCGGCGGCGATCTGGTTGCGCATGAGCGCGAGCAGCGGGCTGACGATCACGGTGGGCCCGGCCCCGCCCTCGCGCAGCAGCTTGGTGGCCACGAAGTAGACCGCAGACTTGCCCCAGCCCGTGCGCTGGACGACGAGCGCACGCCGCCGGTCGACCGCGAGCGCCTCGATGGCGGCCCACTGGTCCTCGCGCAGGACGGCGTCGTCGCGTCCGACGAGCGCCGTGAGGTGCCGCTCGGCCGCCTCCCGCGCGGAGCGTCGTACGTCGTCGGGGACGGCGGTGGCAGTGGTCATGCCCCCTGTCTACCAACCGGCACCGACGCCCGCACCGGCGCATCCACAGGGCCGGGCGGGGCGGGGCGGGTAGTCCAGTGGAAAGCGGCTGGGGATCGTCGGCCGACACAACCACTGCCCACTGGACTACCGCGACGGCCCGAGGGGTCAGCTCGCCGCGCGCTGGCTGCGGGCGAGGAAACTCTCGATGTCGATGCCCGCCCTGCGGGCGGCGCGGCGCGCCTCGGGCGTGGTGAGGTCGGGGGCGACGAAGGACTCCGGCTCGATGCTGCGGTCCGTGTCGGCGTACTGGCGCTGGAGCGCGGCGTGCTCCTCGCCGCTCGCGGACGACTCGGCGACGACGGCGGCGGTCACGGTGACGGTGGCGCCGGTGAGCAGCGGGCTCACGGTCGGGGTGTAGCCACCGGAGTGGCCCGTGGCCTTGGGGTGGTAGCTCTCGCTGATCGGGCTGGACAGGCCGTTGATCCACTCGTCGGCGTCGCACACCGCGTGGCCGATGAAGCGGCTGGTCGGGTTGCCGAAGGAGAAGCCGGCGGCGGACGCGGCCGTCGACAGCCGCGAGTTGAGCAGGTCGGCCGTCTGGTTGAGGCGGGTCTGCTCCGCCGGGGAGAACCAGGTGAAGGCGTTGCAGTCCTCGCCCATGAAGATGCGCGGGTAGCCGACCACGACCACCCGGGCGTACGGCGCGCGGCTGCGGATGGCGGCGTAGAGCGTGCTCAGGCGGGAGGGCAGCGTGTTGGTGATGTAGGACTGGGCGGTGTTGATCGCGCCGTCGCAGTTGCTCGACCACCAGGGCTGGGCGCACTCGGTCAGCACGTCGGCGAAGCCCGCGTCGTTGCCGCCGACGGAGATCGAGACATAGCTCGTGGACGCCGTCAGCGCCGACAGCTGCGTGTTGGTGACGTCGGTGACGGTCGCCCCCGAGCACGCGCGGAAGTTGAGCGCGTAGCCGCGCGCCGCGGCGATGAGGCTGGGGTAGGCCGACGTCGAGCGCTGGCAGCTGGTGCCGTCGGCGATGTAGGAGCGGGTGCCGGTGCCCGAGGCGTAGGAGTCGCCGAGGGCGACGTACGACGGGGCGGCGGCCTGGGCGGGCTGGAGCAGGAGCGGCGTGAGCAGGCCGGCGAGGGCGGTGCCGAGCACGGCGAGACGGGACGTGCGATTCATCTGGGTCCTCCGAGAAAGGGGCCACCCGAGTGTGGCCCCGATCACAGTAGGGACACCGTGCAGCCCGCACCAGACCGAACGGTCAGTTTTTGTGTGGAGCGCCCTCGTCCGGGTGGGGGACCCGGACGAGGGCGTCCTCGGGGGATCAGCGCAGCCGGACGGTGCGCTTCACGGACGACGACGCCGAGACCGTCGTCGAGCCCCGGTAGGAGGCGACGAGGGTGTGGGTCCCCTTGCGCATCCGCGGGAGGGTGAGCGTGATCCGGCCCCGCTGGGAGGGCTTGAGGACCGCCTTGGCGATCGCCTTGCCCTTGTCCTTGATCACGACCGCACCGGTCGGGGTGGCCGACGAGGACACGACGACGGTGACCTTGCCCTTGCGCGACGACGACGGCTTCCAGGTGGCCCGGGTGGTCGACGCCGCCTTGCCGGCTCCCGGAGCGGGCGTCGTCGTCGGCGTGGCGGTCGGCGTGGTGGTCGGCGTGGTGGTCGGCGTGGTCGTCGGCGGCGGGGTGGTGGTGCCGGCGCTGGCGAAGAGGCCGACGAACGGTGTCACGTAGGACTTGTCCCCGCCGTGCCCGGTGACCGTGTAGGCGATCTGCAGGTGGTCGCCGGCCTGGCTGATCGGGCAGGGCGCGTCGCCGTCGAGGCGGGACTGGCACTGCGGCTGCTGGGTGGCCGGACCCTTGAGCTCACGGGTCGCCCGGACGGGGAACTGGAACTCCAGGATGTCGCCCTGGCGCAGCGTGAACGGCGTGTAGTCGGCGTTGCCCATCAGGATCCCGCCGTTGACGCCGTGGTCGAAGGCCAGCGGGTCGGTGGTCAGCACCTGCTCCTGGCCCGCCGGGGTCAGGTCCCAGCGCAGGTCCTCGTCGACGAACTCGACGCCGGTGGGGACCATGATCTCGGGGAGGACCCCGACCTTGCCGCTGCACGGCAGGCCGACGAGGCCGATGTAGCCGCGGAGGTAGAACTTCTCGCCGACCTTCGGGACCTGACCGGTGGGCGAGGACCAGCCGACGTTGGCCGAGACGCCCGTGGCCGGGCTGCCGGTGATGCAGCTGATGATCGTGTCCTCGTCGTGGAACCCGTCGTTCCAGGCGGTGGCGGCCGCGCTCGGCGAGAGCGGCGCGAGGAGCCCGGCGGCGACGGTCGTCATCGCCGTCAGGACCAGGTGGAGCTTCTTCATGGGTGTGCCTTTCGTGGCTTCGGACGTGTGTGCTGCGTGAGGGAGGGGTGGGGATGGTCGGGTGCTCGTCGGCATGTCGGGTCCTCTCAGGCCGTCTCGGTGGACGGGGTCGGCAGTTCGGGCAGGGCGAGCCAGGCGTCCCACGTCAGGTCGCGCCCGACGTAGCGGGGCCGCTCCAGCGGCCAGTGGGCCGCGATCCAGGCGGGCACGAGCGCGTCGAGCGCGGCCTCGACGTCGCTGCCGACGAGCTCGTCGACGACCCACCAGGAGATCTCGGCGTCCGCGCCGACCTTCTCCGGCGGATCGACGTAGACGCAGCCGAGCAGCCGCGTCTCCGCGGTGTCGAAGAGGGCGTAGTTGAACGACTCGTGGGCCACGACCTCGGCCTCGTGCCGGGCCAGGTCGGCCAGGTCCTCGTCACGGGTCATCCCGACCGGCGGCCAGCCCCAGGCGCGGCCGTAGATCGACCACAGCCGGTCACGGGATCCGTGCACGGCGGGAAGGTCGAGGTCCACGTCGGTGGCGCGGATCGGGCGCAGGTGGTGGCCGGCGTCGACCGGGACGTGGACGGGGTGGGTCCAGTCGGCCGGCAGCCAGCGGGCGTCGGTGCTCGCATCGGTGGCGTCGGTGGTGGTGCTCATGGCGTCGGTCTGCCGGCGTTCGGTGTCCCGGCGGACCTCGCCGGGAGCACCAACGGTGGCGGGACGACCTTGTGGTTCCCCTGCGGCTGGCTTGCGGGACCTTGCGGCTCCCGACCAGCGCGCGGCTCAGTCGACCCGGGAGGAGCGACGCGCGGTGGCGTACGCGACGGTCGGCTCCGCGCCCAGGCTGCGGCCGCGCGCGACGGCGTCGTCGTACGACAGGCCGAGGTGGGCGCGTGCGGCGGCGATGGCGGCGGCGAGGAGCTGCTCGTCTGGCTGGTAGTAGCCGTAGACGTTCGAGCCGACGGACTCGCGCAGTCGCGCCGCGGACCCGTGCAGCACCGCGACCCGCTCGTGGTCTCCCTCCTGCGACTCCACGACGGCGAGCGCCTCGAGGAAGTAGGCGAGGTTGGCCATGTCACCGGTGTCCAGGCTCAGGGCGAGTCCCTCCTCGAGCTGTGTGCGCGCGGTCGCGAGGTCGCCGACGCTGACCGCCACCTGGACGGAGGTGAAGAGCGCGATGTAGATGGCCAGCGGGTCGTTGCGGCTGCGGGCAGCGGCGAGCGCCTCCTCCAGGAGCGGCACGGCGTGCTCGGGGAAGCCGAGCAGCAGCCGGATCGTGGCCTGCCAGATGTGCGCGAGGGTCCACAGCCACTCTCCAGCGAGGCCCGCCTCCTCGGTCAGGCGCACCGTCTCGACGAACCGGAGCTCGGCCTCGTCGAGGTGGTTCTCGGCCAGGGCGACGAGCCCCTCACCGGCGAGGTTGTGGGCCTCGCCCTCGAGGTCGCCGGACCGGCGCGCCAGCCGCACCCCCGTGCACCAGCTCCGGGCCAGGGCCATGTCGCCCTGGGCGAAGGCCATGGCCCCGAGGGCGGCATGGGCGCGGACGCGTACCGGGGCGGACACGTCCTGGGCGAGCACACCCTGCAGCAGCCGGCGGCCGTCGAGCAGCCGTCCGCGCAACCACCAGAAGAGCCACAGCGCCCACGCCGTGCGCCCGGCCAGGTCGCCCTGGCCGGACGACAGGGCCCACTCGATCGCGGCGACGAGGTTGGCGTGCTCCCGCTCGGTGGTCGCGAGGGCGTCCCGGGTGCCGTCCCCGCGGTAGCCGGGCTCGACCTCCTCGGCGAGGCGGAGGAAGTGGGCGAGGTGGGCGTCGCGGGCGTCGCGCTCCTCGTCGGCATCGGCGGCGAGGACCTCGGTGGCGAACTGCGCCACCGGTTCCAGCAGCCGGAACCGCACCGTCCCGGGGTGGTCCGCGTCGCGCAGCACGAGCGAGTGGGCGACGAGGTCCTCGAGCAGCGCGAGGGTGTCCGGGTCGTCGCGCAGCACCGCCTCGGCAGCGTCCAGGGTGAAGCCGCCGTGGAAGACGGCCAGCCGCCGGAACAGCTCCTGCTGCTCGGGCGCCAGCAGCTGGTAGCTCCAGTCGATCGCGCTGCGCATGGTCCGCTGCCGGGCCGGGAGGTCGCGGGCCCCCGACCCTTCCATGACCCGGTCCAGCCGCTCCCAGATCGCGGCCGGGCTCATCAGGTGGGTGCGCGCCGCGGCCAGCTCGATGGCGAGCGGGATGCCGGCGAGCCGGCGGCAGATGCCCGCGATGGCGGCGGCGTTGCCGGTGCCGACGGCGAGGTCGGGCTGCACGGCACGCGCGCGGTCCACGAACAGTGCCACCGACGCGGACCCTGCGACCGAGGCCGGTACGTCGTCATCCGAGCCCGGGAGGTCGAGGGGCGACAGCTGGTAGTGCAGCTCACCGCGCACCCGCAGCGTCGTGCGGCTGGTCACCAGCACGCTCAGTCGCGGGCAGACCGCGACGAGTCGCGCCAGCGCAGGTGCGGCGTCGACGACGTGCTCGAAGTTGTCCAGGACCACGAGCACCCGTCGCGAACGCAGGTGCTGCGCGACGGCGTCGAGCGGGTCCAGTCCTTCTGCGGCACTGAGCCCGAGGGCGCGCCCGACGGTCGGGAGCACCAGGTCGGGGTCGGCGATCGGGGCGAGGGACACCAGCGCCACACCGTCCGGGAAGGCGTCGCGCGACGCCTCGGCGACCGCATGTCCGAGCCGGGTCTTGCCTACGCCGCCGACGCCGGTGACCGTGACGAGCCGCTGGGAGGAGGCGGTCAGCACGTCGCGCAGGTGGGCGACGTCGTGGTCGCGGCCCACGAGCTCGTCGGCGGGGACGACCACCTCGGAGTACCACAGCGGAGCGGCCGGGCTGGCGACGACGTACGCCGTGGGGGCGGAAGCGTCCGCCACCGCGGGGGTCGCCCCGAGCTCCTCGTCCTGGGCGAGCACCCGTTGGTGCAGCTCCTGCAGCTCGGGGCCCGGGTCGATGCCGAGCTCCTCGGCCAGCAGCGTGCGCAGGGCGGCGTAGACCTCCAGGGCCTCGGCCTGCCGGCCTGCCCGGTAGAGGGCCAGCATCTGCTGGCGCCGGAAGGCCTCGCGAAGAGGCTGCTCCGCGACGAGGCCCGGCAGCCGGTCGAGGGCAGGCGCGAGCCGGCCCAGCCCCAGCTCGACGTCGACCATCAGCTCGCAGGCCGCCAGCCGCTGCCCGTCCAGCCGGGCCGCCTCCACCTCGGCGAAGGGCAGCCGGACGTCGGCGTACGCCGGACCGCGCCACAGCCGCAACGCCTCGTCGAGCAGGTCGTGGGCGGCCGGCAGGTCACGGGCCTCCGCAGCCCGGCGCCCGCGTGCGAGCAGGTCCTGGAAGCGCGTCGCGTCGACCGCCTCCGGTGGGTCGAACCGGTAGCCGGGGGGCGCCGTCGCGATCGCGACGTCGATGCCGGCCCCGGAGAGCCGGCCGCGCAGGCGGGAGATGACGGCGTGCAGGTTGGAGGTGCTGGCTCCGCGGCCCGCATCGCCCCACACGCGCTCCAGCAGGGTGTCGGTGGAGACCACGCGACCGGCGTCGACGAGCAGCGCGGCGAGCACCTCGCGGTGTCGCGGCGAGCCGACGTCCACGGCCTCGCCGCCCGTGTCACGGCGGACCTGCAGCGGCCCCAGCACCTCGATCACGCGCACCCCCTCGTCGCGGGCAGCATGCTAGGCGTACGTGGCCGCGCGTGCGCGGGGTTTGCTCAGTCGCCGACGCGGCGCAACCGCGGCGCCGGCGGGGCGAGGTCGGCGGCGTCACGGAACGACTCGCCCACCAGCACCGGCACGACGTCGCTTACGTCGCACCGGGCGGCGATCTCGACGTCGGCGACGAACCCCGCCTCGCCGAGCTCGCGACCGCCCGCGCAGTGGAGCAGGTCGTGGGGCAGCACCGCCGCCTGCCAGGCCGCCATGGCCATGCGGGCCTCGGGGCTGGCCGCGGCCTCGGCCTCGGCGTCCAGGGCGGTGAGCACCGCACCGGCACCCCACAGGTCCTCGACGGCCGGGCGGAGGGTGTCGTCGTGCCACCTCTCCCCCGCGGGCACGACGACGACGCTGGCCCCGTCGGCGACGTGGGGGGCGAGCCACCGGGCGACGGCCGCGGCGTTGCGCAGGCACGCGCCGACGACCTGCGCGCCGGAGTCGGCGAGGGCGAAGGCGATCGTGGACCCGTTGGGTGAGGGCAGGACCAGCCGCTCGATCCCCTCGACCTCGGCGAGGCTCGCCGGGGACAGCGACACGTGCCGGGCGTCATCGCGCGAGAGCGCCTCGAAGCGGCCGACCGCGAGGGTCGCGCCGTGGCGCACGGCGTGCTCGGCGGCGCGCGCGTCGCGCCAGCGGAAGGGGAACACCTCGATGCCGCGCTCGACCGCGACGCTCAGGGTGGTGGTGAAGGACAGCACGTCGACCACGACGGCGTAGTCGGCGGACACCACCTCCGCACCCGTCGGTCCCCACTCCATGCGGAGCCGGTAGGTGGACTGGTCGTGTCCCGGCAACGTCACCCGGCCATTGAACAGCGCCGGAGCCGGGATCGCGGAACTCGCGACGGGTCCGTCGGGCGCCGGGCCGATGCAGCTCACTCCGGGCTGTTGGGGACCACCAGCACCGGGACCGCAGAGTGGCGTACGACCTGGGTGGCCGTGGAGCCGAAGCGGAGGCCCTTGAACCCGCCGGCTCCGCGGGTGCCGACGACGAGCATCTCGGCGCCGGCCGACGCGTCGATGAGGCGCTCGGTCGCCTGGCCGCGCAGCGCGTAGAGCTGGATGTCGACGTCGTCGCCCAGCCCGGCGGCGGCGCAGTCGGCCTTGAGGTCGGTCACGACTGCCTGCTCGAACTCGGCGAAGGGAGGGACGTAGCCGCCGACCATCGTGTCCGGCCGGGGGGCGGTCGTCACGTTCCACACGCGCACGACGTGGAGGGTGACCCCCAGCCGGCGAGCGAGGTCGCCGGCGCGACGTACGACAGCGGCGGCGGCGCGTGAGCCGTCGTGCCCCACGACGATCCCGCCGGTGATGTGGGCTTCCTTCTTCACCATGCCACCAGCCTAGGCAGGCGCGGACCCCGTGTCAGGGGGTCGAAGGTCACCAGATCCGGACGCGGCCCTCCGGCTCGAGCCACAGGCCGTCACCGGGCGCGGTCTCGAAGACCTCGTGGAACTCGTCGAGGTTGCGCACGATGTTGGCGCGGAACTCCGCGGGGCTGTGCGGGTCGATGGTGAGGTACTGGAGCTCCTGCTCCTTGCGGCGCTTGGTGCGCCACACGTGGCTCCAGTTGAGGAAGAGCGTGCGCCGGTCCTCGATCGGCGCGTCGCCGCCGCGGCTGATGACGTAGGCCTTGTGCGCGATCGTCAGGCCGCCGAGGTCGCCGATGTTCTCGCCGACGGTGAGGCTGCCGTTGACGTGCTCGCCCGGGAGGTTGCGCGGCTCGAAGGCGTCGTACTGGGCGATCAGCGCCTGCGACTTGGCCTCGAAGGCGCTCTTGTCGTCGGCGGTCCACCAGTCGTGCAGGTTGCCGTCGCCGTCGTACTGGGCGCCCTGGTCGTCGAAGCCGTGGCCGATCTCGTGGCCGATGACGGCGCCGATGCCGCCGTAGTTCTCGGCGTCGTCGGCGTCGGGGCTGAAGAACGGCGGCTGCAGGATCGCGGCCGGGAAGCAGATCTCGTTGGTGCCGGGGTGGTAGTAGGCGTTGACGGTCTGGGGCAGCATCAGCCACTCGTCGCGGTCGACCGGCTGGCCGACCTTCTCCAGCTGGCGGTCGGTCTCGAACGCCGACGCCGACGCCACGTTGCCCATCAGGTCGTCGGGGGAGATCGTCAGCGCGGAGTAGTCGCGGAACTCCTCCGGGTAGCCGATCTTGGGGTAGAAGCGGTCGAGCTTGTCGTAGGCCTTCTGCTTGGTGTCCTCGCCCATCCAGTCGAGCGCCTCGATCGAGCGGCGGTAGGCCGTGACGAGGTTGGCGACCAGCTCGTCCATCATCTGCTTGGACGTCGGCGGGAAGTGGCGGGCGACGTAGACCTTGCCGACGGACTCGCCGATCGCGCCCTCGACGAAGTCGACGCCGCGCTTCCAGCGGGCCCGCAGTTCGGGGGTGCCGTTGAGGGTGCGGCCGTAGAAGTCGAAGTTGGCCTCGACGAAGGCGTCGGGCAGGTAGGGGGCGCAGCTGCGCACGACGCGGACGTGGAGGATGTCGCGCCAGGTCTCGATCGGCGTCTCGTCGAGCACCGTGGACAGGTGGGAGAAGAAGTCGGGCTGCATCACGATCGAGCGGCGCAGCGTCTCCTCGGTGCCGCCGAGGCCGGTGACGTAGGTGATCCAGTCGAAGGCCGGGCAGAGCTCGCGCAGCTCCTCGAGGCTCTTGTGGTTGGTCGTCTTCTGCACGTTGCGGGTCTCGGCGGCCTCCCAGTGGCCCTCGGCCAGGCGGGACTCGTACGCCAGGACGCGCGCCGCCGCGCCTGCCGGGTCGTCGTGCTCGCTGAGGGTGAGCAGCGTGGTGAGGTAGGCGAGGTACTTCTCACGGATCTCCGCGAACTTGTCCTCGCGGTAGTAGGACTCGTCGGGCAGGCCGAGGCCGCCCTGGGCGAGGTAGACGATGTTCTTCGAGGCGTCGGCGCGGTCGGGGGTGATGTAGGAGCCGAACAGGCCCGGGCCGCCGGTGCGCTCGAAGACGCCGAGGAAGGCCGCCAGCTCGGTGAGGTCGGCGATGGCGTGGGCGCGGTCGAGCAGGCCACGGATCGGCTCGAGGCCCTTCGCGGCGATCGTCTCGGTGTCCATGAAGGAGGCGTAGAGGTCGCCGATCTTGCGCTCGTCCTCGTCGAGCTCGTCGGCCGGCCGGTCGGCGAGCTCGGTGATGATGTCGCGGACCTGCTGCTCGGCGGCGTCGGCGAGCGCGATGAAGGCGCCCCAGCTCGACTTGTCGGCCGGGATCTCCGTCTCGTCGAGCCAGCGGCCGTTGACGTGGCCGAACAGGTCGTCCTGCGGGCGGATGTCGGGGTTCATGCCGTCGCGGGCAGCGTCGAGGATCGTCACGCGCCGACCCTAACCCCGGCACCCAGACGCACCGCTGACGCCCGCCTCGCCGCACTGGTCCAGACCACGTGCTGGCACCCGTGGCAAACCCGACCGGATGGGTGAGGCTGGGGAGCCTTGGACGGATTCGATCGGGAGGACCCATGTTCCGACGCACGCGCACGCTCGCCCTGCTCGCCGCCGGCGGCCTCGTCGCCACCGCGCTGGCCGCCCCGCCCGGGAGCGCCGGGACCGCCGAGCGGGTCGGCACCCGGTCGTGGAGCCCGCTGACCGCCAGCGCCTCGCCCAACTTCGCCCAGGCGGCGGTCGCCCGTACGGCGGACGGCTCCCAGCACGTCGTGTGGATCGTCGACAACCCCGACGGCACCCACAACTACGAGCACACCACGATCTCCCCGAGCGGCTCGCAGGGTCCGGTGACCCGCGTCCTCTCCACCAGCTGGGCCCAGCTCAGCACGCCGGTCGACCTCGGGGTCAACGCCGACGGGAGCCTCCGGCTGGCGTTCCGCGGCACGATCGACGGCAACACGGCCAACTTCTTCACCTACAAGGGCGTCTACACCGCCGTCTCCGTCGACGGCGGCACCTCTTGGGTCGTGCCCCGCGAGGTGCTCGCCCGGAGCACCAGCGACGGCGGCGTCACGATGGCGTACACGCCCGACGGCACGCCGATCACGGGCTACGGCGACACCGGCGGGTTCCACTGGAACGTCGGGACGGTGCCCGAGGCCGCGGTGCCGACCGCGACGGTGCAGGAGTTCACCGACCACGACGTCTACGGCGCGTCCCTGGTCAGGTCCGGGTCGGCGGTCTACGTCGTCTACCAGTCCATCCGCGGGGCGGGGATCTATGCCCGGCAGGTCTGGCCGTCCCTCGGCGCGGCGGTCAGGGCCCCCGGCGCCTACACCAACCCGGGCCAGCCGATGGCCGTGGTGGACCGGCCCGGCGTCGGCGTGGTCGCGGCCTACACGATCGACTCGCGGGTCGTGCTGTGGGACGTCTTCGCCAACCGCATCCGCCGCGTGCGCGGGATGGACGGTCCCAACAACGTCTCGCTCGCGGTCCTGCCGGACGGGCACCTGTGGCTGGCCGCGCAGGGGCCCATCGGCTACACGCCCCGCGTGTCGCGGGTCTCGGCGCGGGGCTGGACCGTCGACCGCAGGCCGACCCTCCTCGACGACCTCTACAGCACGTTCGGGCTGGAGGTCAGCAGTGCGGGCGCGCTGCGCTCCGAGTTGCTGCTGACCGGCAACGACGCCGGCGACCCGAGCCGTGTCCACGCGATGTCGGCATTGGCCCGGATGACCCTGCGCACCACGCCGGGCCGGTGGCGGGTCGGCCGGACGCAGCGGGTCGTCTTCAAGGTCACCGACGTCGACGGCGGGGTGGCCCGGGTGAAGGTCCGCGCCGGCGGCCGCCGCTGCACCACCAACGGTGCCGGACGCTGCGCGATCCGGTTCCCCGGCCAGGCGCGTCCCGGACGGATCACCGTCAGGGCGACCAAGCGCAGCTACTACCCCGAGAAGGCGAAGCTGCGGGTGGTGCGCTGAGGTCAGCGCACCCGTACGACCGACTTGCCGAGGGTGCGGCGCTCGTCCATGTCGACGAGCGCCTGCCCGAAGTCGGCGAGGTCGTAGGTCGCGCCGATCGGCGGCTTCACCACGCCGGACTCGATCATCGGCGCGAGGCGGTGCCACTGCTGCTGCATGTAGCCGGGCCTGGTCATGGCGTACGCCCCCCAGCCGATGCCGCGGACGTCGGTGTTGCCGAGCAGCAGCCGGTTGACCTTGACCTCGGGGATGCCCTGGCCGGCGGCGAACCCGACGACCAGCACCCGGCCCTGCTCGGCCAGGCAGCGCAGCGAGTCGGTGAAGGCGTCGCCCCCGACGACGTCGAGCACCACGTCGACGCCCGTGCCGCCGGTGAGCTCCTTGACCGCGTCCTTGAAGTCCGGGCCGATGACGACCTCGTCGGCGCCCGCCGCCCGGGCGAAGGCGGCCTTCTCCTCGGTGCTGACGACCGCGATCGTGCGGGCGCCGAGGCCCTTGGCGACCTGGAGGGTGGCCGATCCGACGCCCCCCGCTGCCCCGTGGACGAGGACCGTCTCGCCCTCGCGCAGACCCCCGCGCTCCTCGAGCGCGAACAGGGCGGTGAGGTAGTTCATCGGCAGCGCCGCGCCCTCGTCGTACGACAGCGCGTCGGGCAGCGCGAAGGTGAAGATCGCCGGGTTGGCGACCTGCTCGGCCGCCCCGCCGTGGAGGTTGACGCCCGCGACCCGCTGGCCCACGGTGAAGCCGCTGGACTCCGGCGAGCCGGGGTCGAGGACGACGCCGGCGAAGTCGACGCCGAGGGTGAACGGCGGCTCGGGCTTGAACTGGTACTCCCCGCGGCTGAGCAGCAGGTCGGGGAACGCGACGCCGACGCTGTGCACCTCGACGAGCACGTCGTGGGGTCCCGGGGTCGGCGGTTCGACCTCACGCACCTCGACGTCGGCGGGACCGGTGGGCGTGACGACCTGGACTGCGCGCATGCGCCGACCCTAGCCACGCCGGAGTCACCGGTTATCCGGTGACCGCCCTGCTTCCATGTACAGATCTCTACCGAGAAGCACGAAACCCGGGTGCGAAGCACGGCTCGGCCGGCCCGCGCTAGCCGACGGCCTTGACCTCGCTGAGCTCGAAGTGCATCGGGTCGGTCCAGCGCCAGTCGCCGCCCCAGGCGAAGCCCCACGTCTTGAAGATCGCCACGACGTCGCGGTCGATCTCGCCGACGGTGCCGCGCTGGTTGCCCGCGGTGTTGAGGTCGAGGGCGAGGCCGAAGGAGTGGTTGGACAGCGTGGTCGTGTTCGCGATGAACCGCGGGTAGTAGCACCCGGCGTACTGGCGCGGGTCGATCGCGCCGGCCAGCCCGCGCTGCTGGACCTCCAGCAGCGCGGCGCGCAGCTGCGGGAACAGGTCCTTGTGGCAGGTGACGCTGCCGAGGACGGGCACCACCTCGGTGCGGATGTTGGCCCTGACCCAGGCCGGGTCGGGGGCGATCCGCCCACCTCCGAGCACCGTGTAGCGGAACGTGCCGACCAGGCTGCCGAGCGTGCCGCCGGTCGGGATCGCGGTGAGCTTGGCATCGGGGTCGAGCCCGAGCCGCGACGCGACGTCGAGCATCTGGACCGAGGCGTCCTTGCCCACCAGCCGTTCGAGCGGCCGGCGGATGGTGGCGGGGGTGGTGCCGTCGGTCGAGATCAGCAGCCCGTTGTCCGTCGCCATCTCGATGTCGGCGGCCCATGCGGTGTTGACGACCATGTCGATCGTCGGGATCTGGGGGGTGTAGGCCCCCACGTGCAGGACCGGCGCGGCGTCGTCGTTGCCGAGCTGGATCATCTCGTCCTCGTCCGCGAGGCGCTTGGCCACCTTGGGGTCGACGACCAGCTCGCCGCCCGCGACGCGGTCCCACGCCTCCTGGAAGTCGGCGACCTCGGCGCGGGTGAAGTTGCGGTAGCCGCCGGGGTCGACGGAGGCCACCGTCAGCAGGCGATTCTCCAGGCTGACCTGGCCCAGGCCGATGCGCTCGGTGTGGGCGACGCCGCGCAGCTTCTCGATGCGCTCGAGCAGCTCGTCGTCGATGGTCTTGTCCCACTGCACGAGGATGTCGGCGCTCCACAGCCGGCCGTCGCGCTCGCCGGGCGGGTCGACGGCATGGGCCGGGTCGGCGACGGGCGCGGTCGAGGCCCGCTCCGTCGGCTCGCCGACCGGGGTGGCGGGCGTGGCGTCCGGTTCCTCGCGGGCTGCGGGATCGCTGCACGCCACGAGCACCAGCGCGAGGGCAGCGGTCGCCGCGGCCCCGGCTCCCCGTCGTACGCGCATGCCCAGACCCTAGGCAGCCGGTGTCTGGACGCGGTGCGGAATCGTGAACCACGAGACGACGCCCCCCACGACCAGCAGGCCGGCGCAGGCGATCACCGCGGAGCCGTACGCCGTGTCGAACAGCGCCGGGTCGCGGTAGTCGTCGCCCGCGAGGCCGACCGCCATGGGGAGCGCGGCGACCGCGAGCAGGGACCCGGCGCGCGCCAGCGCGTTGTTGATGCCGCTGGCGACGCCCGCCACCTCGTCGGGGGCGGCCGCCAGGACCGTCGCGGTCAGCGGCGCGACCATCAGCGCCAGCCCGAGGCCGAAGACGGTGAGCCCGGGAGCGACGTCGCGCCACCAGGTCACGTCGGGCCCGACCCGCAGCAGCCAGAGGGTGCCGACCGCCATCACCAGCGGGCCGAACGTCATCGGGATCCGCGGTCCGATGCGCTCGCCGAGCGCGCCGCCGCGGGCCGCGAGGAAGAGCATGCAGGCGGTGATCGGCAGCGTCGCGAGGCCGGCCTGGAGGGCGTTGTAGCCGCCGACCGTCTGCAGCTGGAGGACGAGGAAGAACAGGATCGCGCCGAGGGCGGCGTAGACCACGAGGGTCATCAGGTTGGCGGCACTGAAGGTCCGGTCGGCGAAGAGGCCCAGCGGCACCATCGGCTCGCGGGACCGGCGCTCGACGACGACGAAGGCCACTGCCGCGGCGACACCGCCCGCCGCCGCCCAGAGGGTCGCGGACCCGCCGGCGTCGGTCAGCGCCCACGTGGTGCCGGCCAGGGCGAGGGCGGCCAGCACGGCACCGGCGACGTCGAAGCGTCCCTGCGCCCGCGGGTCGCGCGTCTCCGGGACCCAGGTCTGCGCCAGCCACACGGTCACCGCGGCGAGCGGCAGGTTGATGAGGAAGATCCACCGCCACGACGCGTGGTCCACCAGCAGGCCGCCGACGAGTGGCCCGAGCGCGGCGGCGATCCCGCCGAGGCCCGACCAGGCGCCGATCGCCCGGCTGCGGTCCTCCGCGCGGAACGCGCCCTGGATCATCGCCAGGCTCCCCGGGGTGAGCAGGGCGCCTCCGACGCCTTGCAGCACCCGCGCGACGACGAGCACCTCCGCTGTCGGCGCGAGGCCGCACAGCAGCGAGGCCAGCGCGAACCAGACGGTGCCGATCACGAAGACCCGCCGCCGGCCGAGCCGGTCGCCCAGCGAGCCGCCGAGCAGGATCAGGGAGGCGAGGGAGAGGAAGTAGCCGTTGGTGATCCACTGCAGCTGCGCCAGCGTCGCGTCGAGGTCCTCGCCCATCGTGCGGAGCGCGACGTTGACGACCGTGCCGTCCAGGAGCGTCATCCCCGACCCCAGGGTCGCGGCGGCGACGACGGCGCGGGCGGTCGGCGTACCCCAGGAGACCGTGCTCACGCCGCAAGGCTAGGCGCCACCGGTGAGCGGACGTGCGGTCTAGAGCGACCCGCTCCGTCCTTGACCGCTTCCGGGGGCAGTCGTTTGATCGCGAGAGACGTCCGCCACCCCCACACCCCCACCCCCGACGGGCGCACGGCAGGTCAGGAGACCCCATGAACCTCTCGACGTCATCGCCCCGGCGCGCCTCGCGCGCCGCTGGCCCACTCGCGCTGGCGCTCGTCGCCGGCGTCCTCACCTGGGCCGGTGCGGCAGCACCCGCCGAGGCCGCCCCGCCACCGTCGTGCCTCAAGCGCACCAACAACACCTACGAGAAGCTTCTCGAGTGCGTCACCGTCGAGGGCGTGCGCGGGCACCAGGCCGCCTTCCAGAGCATCGCCGACGCCAACGACGACGAGTACTACCCCGGCAGCCGGGTGGCGGGCACCCAGGGGTACGCCGAGAGCGTCGCGTACGTTGCCGACAAGCTCCGTGCCGCCGGCTACACCGTCACCCTCGACCCCTTCGACTTCCAGTTCGTCTTCCCCGCCCTCCTGCGCCAGCTCACCCCGGTGACGGCGGACTACGCGACCGGCACCTTCACCGGCTCCGGCAACGGCGACGTCACCGGCACCGTCGTCCCGGTCGACCTCGCCCTCGCACCGCCGCGGGACAGCACGAGCGGCTGCGAGGCCGCCGACTTCGCCGGCCTCGACCTCTCCGGTCCCAGCGACATCGCCCTCGTCCAGCGCGGCACCTGCGCCTTCGCGATCAAGGCCGTCAACGCCCAGGTCGCCGGGGCCGAGGCCGTCGTCATCTTCAACCAGGGCAACGACCCGACGCGGGAGGGCCTCATCATCGGCACCCTCAACCCGTCCCCGGCTCCGGTCACGATCCCGGTCGTGGGCGCCAGCTTCGCCGCCGGTGTCGCGCTGTCCCAGCCCGGCGCCACGGCACGTGTCCGCGTCCTGCCCAGCGAGACCCGTACGGACTACAACGTGCTCGCCGAGATGCGCGGTGTCGTCAACCCTGACAACGTCGTGATGAGCGGCGCGCACCTCGACAGCGTCACGTCCGGACCCGGCATCAACGACAACGGCTCGGGCTCGGCCGCCCTGCTCGAGACCGCACTCCAGATGGCCAAGGTCAAGCCCGTCAACACCGTGCGCTACGCGTGGTGGGGAGCCGAGGAGGCGGGCCTGCTCGGCTCGAGGGCCTATGTCACCGACCTCTCGCAGGCCGAGCGGGACCGCATCGCGCTCTACCTCAACTACGACATGGTGGGCTCGCCCAACTACGTCCTCATGACCTACGACGCCAACGAGTCGACGTTCCCGGCGCCGGCCGGCGTGCCGATCCCGGCCGGATCGGAGGCGATCGAGGAGCTGTTCGAGGGTGTCTACACCTCCCTCGGCCAGCGCTACGACGACGCGCAGTACTCCGGTCGCAGCGACTACCAGGCGTTCATCCAGGCCGGGATCCCGTCGGGCGGCCTGTTCACCGGCGCCGAGGTCGTCAAGACCCCGGCCCAGCAGGCGATCTGGGGTGGCACGGCGGGTGCACAGTTCGACCCGTGCTACCACCTGGCGTGCGACACCTTCGCCAACAACAGCAACACGGCGCTGGACGTCAACAGCGACCTGATCGCCTATGCGGCGCTGACGTACGCGTACTCGACCGAGGACGTCAACGGGGTGGTGGGCGAGCCCGTGCCCGAGTCGGTCCCGCTCCCCGAGCCGACGGGCCCGGAGGGCACGTTCTGCACGACGGCCGGGTGCCCGTCCGGTGGTCTGCACGACGACCACGAGAGCGAGAGCGAGTGACCGGACGCGAGTGACAGGGGGACGGTCGCCGCAGCGCTGCGGCCGTCCCCTCCGCTCAGCCCCTCAGGACCTGCCCCGCCAGCCACGCGATGTCGGCGCCGGTCTTCTCCGGCGATCCCGACGGCTGCATGACGTGGCTGAGCACCACCCGGACGACCATGTCGATCGCCGGGTCGAGGTGGGCGGCGTCGATGCCCGGGGCGTACGGCGCCACCCGCGCGCTGATGACCTCCTTCGCCACGCCGAGCAGGCCGGCGGCGTTGGTCGTCAGCAGAGGGAGCAGCTCGGTGTCGGCGCCGTGGGTGGCGCTGACCACCGCGTGCAGCAGCTTGTTGGCGCGCGCATAGGTGAGCACGTCGGACACGGCCAGCTCGATCGCACCGGCGAGGTCGTCGGGCCGGGCGTCGAAGGCCCGCTCGACGACCTGGAGGAAGCGCGTCAGCTCCTCGAGGATCATCGTCTCGGCCAGCGCCGGCTTGGAGCCGACCTCGTTGTAGACGGTCTGCCGGCTCACCCCGGCCGCCTCGGCGAGGCGCGCCATCGTGACCGACGCCCACCCGGAGGAGGTCGTCATCTCGACGGCCGCCGCGACGATGCGGTCGCGGGTGGTGTCGGGCATGCGTGGAGTCTAGGAGCCCCCGGCGTACGGATCGTCAGGCGACCGAGCGCTCGGGCTCACAGGGCACGAAGTCGACCTTCTCGCGCACGCCGCAGTCCGGGCAGCACCAGTCGTCGGGGATGTCGGCCCAGGCGGTGCCGGCCGCGAAGCCCTCGTGCTCGTCGCCGGCGGCGACCTCGTAGACGTACTCGCAGCTCGGGCATCGGGCCGCGAGCACCTCGACCACCGCACCCGGCAGCGCCTCCTGGGCGGCGCGCTCGGCCGCGGCGCGGGCGGCGAACCCGGCGGCGTCGTAGCGCCGGAGGTACTTCTCACGCTTGCGCGGGCTGATGTTGGCGAGCGAGACGTCGCCGCCGAAGTGGTCGACCACGCGCTGGTCCATGACCCGGCGCCAGACGGCGGGGACGATCGCCAGGACGATCATCCCGGCGTACCCGGTCGGGAGCACCGGGCTCTCCTCGAAGTCGCGCAGCGTCTGGTAGCGCCGGGTCGGGTTGGCGTGGTGGTCGCTGTGGCGCTGCAGGTGGTAGAGCAGCACGTTGGTCGCGATGTTGTTGGAGTTCCAGCTGTGGCTGGGCAGCACCCGCTCGTAGCGCTGGCGGTCGCCCTCGCCGACCTTCTGCCGCAGCATCCCGTAGTGCTCCATGTAGTTGACGACCTCGAGGAGCGAGAAGCCGACGACCGCCTGGATCACGAGGAACGGCAGCACCTCGATGCCGAAGGCGGCGAGTACCGCGACCCAGAGCACGACCGACATGAGCCACGCGTTGAGGACGTCGTTGTCGAGGCGCCAGGGGCTCTGCTTGCGTCGGGCCAGCCGGCGCTTCTCCAGGCGCCAGGCCGACCTCAGCGAGCCCCCGACCGTGCGGGGCCAGAACTGGTAGAAGTTCTCGCCCAGCCGGGCGCTCGCGGGGTCCTCGGGGGTCGCGACGCGGACGTGGTGGCCACGGTTGTGCTCGATGTAGAAGTGGCCGTAGAAGACCTGCGCGAGGGCGATCTTGGACAGCCAGCGCTCGTTGGCCTCCTTCTTGTGGCCGAGCTCGTGGGCGGTGTTGATGCCGATGCCGCCGATGCAGCCGATCGAGACGGCCATGCCGATCTTGTCGAGCGTCGACAACGGCTGGTCAGCGAGCAGCCCGAAGTAGTCCCAGCCGCCGACCACGGCCATCGCGCCGAGGAAGCCGGCGTACTGGATGGGCAGGAAGAGGTAGGTGATCCAGCGGTAGTAGCGGTCCTGCTCCAGCGCCTCGATCACGTCGTCCGGCGGGTTGGAGCGGTCGAGCCCGGCGACCAGGTCGATCGTCGGCACGATGCCGAGGATCACGATCGGACCGATCCAGAACCAGACGCTCCAGCCGGTCGCGAGGTAGCCGCCGAAGGCGACGAACGCCAGGCTCGGCACCACCAGGCCGATCAGCCAGAGGTAGCGCTTGCGGTCCTTCCAGAGCTCCGTCGTGCCCTCGGGCACCGTGCCGCTCGGGGCGAGTCGGGTGGGGTAGCCGGCCATGATCAGGACCTCCTGCCGTGGGGTTTACAGGACCATACGATCTGTAAACCTCGTTGACAAGAGGTGACTTTCTGTCAAGCCGTCAGTCCTGTGCCTCCCACCTGGCCAGCGCCCCGCGGGCGCGTCGGAGGAGGAGCTCGTACGCCTCCGGCTCGTCGGCGCCGAGGCCGGTGAGCAGGTCGACGGCCTCGCGCACCCACGCCCGGCACTCGTCCGGGTCGCCGCCGGCGAGGGGGCGACAGCGCTCCGCGCACTCCAGCAGGATCTCGGCGTACGTCCCGCCGAAGCCGCTCGGGTTCGCCGCCGCCGCCCGCCGCCCGGTGTCCACTGCATCGCGAGATGCAGCCAGGCACTCGGCGTCCAAGCCGGCCGCGGCACCGGCCTCCGCCAGCGAGTCCAGGGCGCCGGCCAGCCACGGTGCGGTCGCGACGGGGTCCCCGGCGTACAGCCTGCTGAGGCGGTCGACGGCCTCGCGGCCCGTCACGACCCCGGCCTCGGGTCGTCCGGACACGGTGAGCATGTGGCTGTGCGTCCCGAGGGCGTTGGCCAGCCTGCGCTCCTGGGCGGCGGGGTGCTGCTGGTGGAGCCGACGCCTCAGCTCCACGGACCGGCTCGCGAGCACCTCGGCCGCCTCGGCCCTCCCCAGCCGGTCCAGCACGATGGCCTGGTTGTTCAGGCTGTCGGCGAGGTCCTCGAGGTAGCTGGCCGAGTGGCGGGCCAGGCGCTCCCTGATCTCGAGGGCCTCCTGCCCCGGACCTTCGGCCTCGTCGGGCCGACCCTGTTCGAGGTGCATCAGCGACTGGTTGGCCAGCGCCACGGCCAGGTCCGCCGACGCTGCGGTCCCCCCGACGGCAGCAGCGAGCCTGAGCTGGTCGACGGCCAGCGCCTGCACGGAGACCGCCTCCCGCCAGCGCCCGTTGAGGCGGAGCAGGACGGCGAGGTTGACCAGCCCGTCGACGAGCGCGGGGTCGCCCAGGTCCGGGCCGCCGGCGCGGGTCGGCGCGCCGCGCACGAGCTCGGTCGCGACTGCCAGCCCCTCCTCGTGGCGACCGGCCTCCATGAGCAGGGCGGCGCGGTTGAGGAGCGCTCGCGCCCGGTCCGGCCACGGCAGCCGGGCGCGCATCGTCACCACCTCGGCGCTGATGGCGTCCGCCTCGTCGAGACGGCGCAGCCGGGTCAACGCGTTGGCCAGCAGCTCGAGGGAGTCGGACAGGCGCGAGAGCTGGTCGGAGTCGAACGCACCGCGCTCGCGTCGGGCCGCGGCCGAGGCCCGCGCGGTCTCCGCCGCCTCCTCCCACCGCCCGGCGTCGAAGAGGACGTGGGCACGGGTGTGCACGAGGTCGGGCCGGACGAAGGGCGCCGCACCGAATCGCAGCCGCTCGGCCAGGGCCAAGGCCTCCTGGAGGGTGGCGAGGGACTCCTCGAAACGTCCGTCGCCCGCGAGCTGGAGGGCGAGCCCCTGCAACGCCGCGACCCTGGCCACTCTCCCCATCGACGCCTCCGCCCCCGACCGACCACGCACGCCCCCGCGAGCGTGATGGACGGAGGCTAGTGCCGGGGAGCGGCGACCGTCAGGCGTTCCGGTCTGGTCCCGGCCGCATCGCCGGCGTGTCTCGTCGGGTGTTGCCCCCGTCACACCGTCGCGCGGCTGGCGATAGGTTGTGCGCCATGGAACACCCCTTCGGCATCGACTTCGGCGGCACGGGCATCAAGGGCGCCCCCGTCGACCTCGCGGTCGGCGACTTCGCCGACGACCGGGTCCGGATCGACACCCCCAAGCCGGCGACCCCGCAAGCGGTCGCCCGGGTCTTCGGCGAGATCGTCGGCAGCTTCCCCGTCTCGACGAGGCCCGTCGGGGTGACGGTGCCGGGCATCGTCCGCCGGGGCGTCGTGCTGTCAGCCGCCAACATCGACAAGTCGTGGATCGGCGAGGACGCCGACGCGATCTTCACCGAGGCGCTCGGCCGGGAGGTCCACGTCGTCAACGACGCGGACGCCGCCGGGCTCGCCGAGGCCGAGTACGGCGCGGCGAAGGGCCGCGGTGGCCTCGTCATGGTCATCACCCTCGGCACCGGCATCGGCTCCGCGATGATCTGGAACGGCCAGCTCGTCCCCAACTCCGAGATGGGCCACCTCGAGCTCGACGGAGCGGTCGCCGAGGTCACCACGGCCACCAGCGCGCGCGAGCGCGAGGGGCTCACCTGGGAGGCGTGGTCGGAGCGCCTCACCGCCTACTTCCGCCACCTCGAGCGGCTGTTCTCCCCCGACCTGTTCGTCGTCGGCGGCGGCGTCAGCAAGTCGTGGGACAAGTTCGGCCACCTGATCGAGGTCGAGACCGAGATGGTGCCCGCGACCCTGCAGAACCGCGCCGGCATCGTCGGTGCCGCGCTCGTCGCCCACCGCAAGGCCGGCAGCCCGGACTGAGTCCCGTACGGCTCCTCGGGCCTACGGCTCCAGGACCCGCTCGAAGGCTGCGGCGGCCCCGCGCAGGTAGCGCTCGACGACGGCCTTCTCCTCCTCGCTGAAGGAGGCGTCGTGCCGGTCGAGCGCGGCGAACATCGGCATCAGGTGGCCGACGACCTCGCCGCGCCCGGAGTCGGTGATGTGGAGGTCGGTGCGCCGGCGGTCGAGCTCGTGCGGACGGCGCTCGACGTGGCCGCGGGCGACCAGGCGGTCGACGATGCCGGTGGCGGCCGCCGTCGACACCTCGAGGCGTCGCGCCACCTCGGCGGGACCGATCTGCTCGCGGCTGAGGTGCTCGAGGGTCACCAGCTCGGTCTCGCTCAGACCCGCCCGGCGGGCCACCACGTGGGTGACCCGGCTCCCCGCCGCGACGAGGTCGCGCAGCGCCAGGAGCGTCGGCGGCTGCGCGCGTTCCTGACCGCGCTCGACCCACGCGGGGGCAGCGTCGGGCTGGTGCTGGTCGGTCACGCGAGTGCTCTCTGATGGGTGTCGGGTTCGGGTGCGCAGCGGCGCCCGGGGTGGCGGTGCCTCGGCTTGCCACCGTACCCAGTCTACCGCTAACTTGATAAGTAACTTGGTTAGCAATTACCTTCCCTAGCGATCTCTCCCAGCCCGAGGATTCCCGTGTCCCACCACATTCCCGCGCCCGCTCGCGCCATCGCCGGTCCTCGCCTCGCGTGGCTCGTGGCGCTCGTACCCCTGCTGATGGCCCTCGCCGTGATCGCGTTCCTGCCCGAGGGCGAGCGGGAGGGGTCCCCGGTCGACACCCTGCCCGCGGGTGCCGACAGCACGCTCGCCGTCGAGCTCGCGGAGCAGCTGCCCGAGGACGAGGGCCAGGTCGCCATCGTGCTGTGGACGGCCGAGTCCGGTGAGCTCGACGAGTCCGTACGCGGCCAGCTCACCGAGCAGGGGGTGGCCCTCCTGGCCGCGGCCGGCGGCGAGGGCCAGGGCGGGGCTCCCGACGGTCCGCCCGGAGGCGAAGGCCAGCAGTCCCCCGTCGTCGTGTCCGAGGACGGGACGGCCGCGTTCGTCGCCGTCCCCGTGACCTCCACCTCGGCGACCGACAACATCGACCGGGTCGAGGAGCTCCGCGAGCAGCTGCGCGACGACGCCCCGGACGGCGTCGAGGTCCAGGTGACCGGGCCCGCCGGGATCCAGGCCGACATCGGGCAGGTCTTCGACGGCGCCGACATCCGGCTGCTCGCCACCACCGCCGCGATCGTGGCGTTCCTGCTGATCATCACCTATCGCAGCCCGGTCCTGTGGCTGGTGCCGCTGGCCGTCGTCGGCATCGCGGACCGCCTCGCAGCCATCGTCGCCACCAACGTGCTCGAGGTGGTGGGCGTCGCCTGGGACGAGTCGACCGTCGGCATCCTGAGCGTGCTCGTCTTCGGTGCGGGCACCGACTACGCCCTGCTGCTCATCTCCCGCTACCGCGACGAGCTCAAGACCACCGACTCGCGCCACGAGGCCATGGCACGGGCGCTCTCGCGCACCTTCGAGGCCGTGGTGTCCAGCGCGACGACCGTGGTGCTGGGCCTGCTGACCCTCCTGCTCTCCGCGATCCCGACGACCCGCGGTCTCGGGCTCGCCTGCGCGATCGGCGTCGTGGTCGCCGCGACCTTCGCGCTCGTCGTGCTCCCCGCCGCCCTGGTGCTGTTCGGCCGGTGGGTGTTCTGGCCGCGGGTGCCCCGCGTCGGCGACCCCGTGCTGGTCGACTCGCGCGGCGTGTGGCGCCGCGTCGGCGACGCCGTGGCCCGTCGCCCGCGCACCTTCGTGGTCGGCACGGTGGCCGGTCTCGCCCTCCTCGCCGTCGGCACCACGTCGATCACCACCGGCCTCGACCCGGCGGACCAGTTCCTGCAGCGGCCCGAGGCCATCGCGGCCGCCGAGCGCCTCGGCGAGTCCTTCCCCGCCGGCACCTCCGACCCGGTGCAGGTCGTCACCCGCGCCGAGCCCGAGCAGGTGCTCGCCGCCGTGGAGGCCGTCGACGGGGTGGACTCCGCGCGGATCTCGACCAGCGCCGACGGCATCTCCCGGATCGACGCCGTGCCCGACGCGGCACCCGGCAGCGACGCCGCCCAGGCGGTGGTGCTCGACGTCCGCGACGCGGTCGCCGACCTCGACGACACCCACGTCGGCGGGGGTGACGCCGAGGCGCTCGACGCGGCCGACTACGCAGCGAAGGACCGGCTGCTGATCCTCCCGCTCATCCTGCTGCTGGTGCTCGGCGCGCTCCTGTTGCTGCTGCGCTCGGTGGTGGCGCCGCTCCTGCTCGTCGCGACCGTCCTGGCGACGTACGCCGCGAGCATGGGCGCGTCCTGGTGGCTGTTCCAGTGGGTCTTCGACTTCCCGGCGATGGACACCGGGGTGCCGCTCCTGGCGTTCCTGTTCCTCGTCGCGCTCGGCGTCGACTACAACATCTTCCTCGTCACCCGCGCCCGCGAGGAGGCACGCGAGCACGGCACCCGTACGGGCATGCTCCGCGCGCTGACCGCCACCGGAGGTGTCATCACCAGCGCCGGCATCCTGCTCGCCGCGGTCTTCGCCGTCCTCGGCGTGCTGCCGCTGGTCGTGCTCGCCCAGCTCGGCGCGATCATCTTCGTCGGCGTGCTGCTCGACACGCTCGTCGTCCGCACGGTGCTGGTTCCCGCCCTCGCGCTGACCCTCGGCGAGAAGTTCTGGTGGCCGCGCAAGGTGACCGGCTGATCCGGGGGCGGGGCCGGGCCTCCTGGGGACTCCCCGCTCGAGCGGGGAGTCCGTCACCTGCAGGCCTTCACAACCCCCACGAAGTGTCGGACTTCCCCTCCAAGTCGCCCCTCACGCCGGCGCCCCGCGACCCGTACGGCGCCGCGCGGGCGCCGGCGTACGTCAGGACTCGCGGCCGCTGATCGCGGCGGCGACCCGCTTGGTCACGTCGGGGTGGAAGACGCTCGGGATGATGAAGGCGGCGTGCAGCTCCTCGGCGCTGACCGTGTCGGCGATCGCCTGGGCCGCGCGCAGCAGCATGTCGACGGTCACCTCGGAGGCACCCGCGTCGAGCAGGCCGCGGAACACCCCGGGGAAGGCGAGCACGTTGTTGATCTGGTTGGGGTAGTCGGAGCGACCCGAGGCCACCACCGCGGCGTGCTTGTCGGCCTCGGCGGGGTCGATCTCCGGGTCGGGGTTGGCCAGCGCGAAGACGATCGGGTCCTCCGCCATGGTCGGGATCCACTCCGGGGCGAGGATGCCGGGGGCGGAGACGCCCACGAACACGTCGGCGCCGGCGAGCACCTCCTGCAGCGAACCGGTCGCGCGGCGCGGGTTGGTGGCGGCGGCCAGCTCGCGGTGGGCCTCCGACAGGGTGTCGTCGTCGGCCGAGAGCGCGCCCTCGCGGTCGACCACGACGACGTCGCCCGCCCCGGCCGCCAGCAGGAGCGTGACGATCGCGGTGCCGGCGGCGCCGGCCCCGGAGACGACGATGCGCACGTCGGCGAGCTCCTTGTGCACGCAGCGCAGGGCGTTGGTCAGCGCGGCGAGCACCACGATCGCGGTGCCGTGCTGGTCGTCGTGGAAGACCGGGATGTCGAGCGACTCGCGCAGCCGACGCTCGATCTCGAAGCAGCGCGGCGCGGCGATGTCCTCGAGGTTGATGCCGCCGAAGCCGGGCGCGATCATCTCGACGGCCTTGACGATCTCGTCGGTGTCCTGGGTGGCCAGGCAGATCGGCCACGCGTCGATGTCGGCGAAGCGCTTGAACAGCGCCGCCTTGCCCTCCATCACGGGCAGGGCCGCGCCGGGCCCGATGTTGCCCAGGCCCAGCACCGCCGAACCGTCGGTGACCACGGCGACCGAGTTGCCCTTGATGGTGAGCTTGCGGACGTCCTCGGGGTTGTCGTGGATCGCCATCGAGACGCGGCCGACGCCGGGCGTGTAGGCCATGGACAGGTCGTCGCGGGTGCGCAGCGGAACCTTGGAGGTGACCTCGATCTTGCCCCCGAGGTGGAGCAGGAAGGTCCGGTCGCTGACCTTGTGGACCTTCACCCCCTCGACGGCGTCGACCGCGGCCACCAGCTCCTGGGAGTGGGAGGCGTCGGCAGCCGAGCACGTCACGTCGACGACGAGCCGGTCGTGGCGCGACTCCGCGACGTCGATCCCGGTCACCACGCCACCCTCGTGGGAGATCGCGGTGGCGACGGCCCCGACGACGCCGTGGTCGGGGGCGGTGTACAACCGCATGGTGATCGAGTACGACGACGCGGTTGCTGCCATGCCCCAGACCCTCCCCCGCTCGCAGGGTTACGGGCAAGTCACCTCGGTCTAGGCTCGGGTTGTGGACACAGAGTTCATCGACAGCCCCGACCACCACCGCTACGAGCTGCGCGCCGGCGACGAGCTGGTCGGCTTCATCGACTACCGCCTGCACGGCGACCTCGTCCGTCTCATGCACACCGAGGTGCTGCCCGCCTTCAACGGCCAGGGCCACGCCGGCACGCTCGCGCGCTCCGCGCTCGACGACGCCCGTGCGCGCGGCCTGTCGGTGGACCCCGTCTGCCCCTACGTCGCGGCCTACCTCGACAAGCACCCGGAGTACGCCGACCTGGTGCCTTGACCCGGCGCGGCCTCGCGGGGGTTTGCCCGGCCGGACCCGGGGAAGTCCTATAGTCGCCGCGACAGCGCGGGGGAAACGGGGGTACGCCATGGCCGAGGTGGCCGACGAGGTCGACGAGGCGGACGCGGTCGTCGCGCGACGACTCGGGTTCGTCATCCGTCCGTTGCAGGCGCTGGTCAACGCGCCGCACCTGCTGGTGCTGCTCATCGTCGGCATCTGGGTGGCGTGCTCGCTGGTCTACGCCCTGCTCGAGGACAAGGGCCCGATCGAGGGCCTCTGGTGGGGCATCGTCACCGGCTCGACGGTCGGCTACGGCGACTTCTACCCCGCCACGACGACCGGTCGGGCCGTCGGCGCGCTCCTCATCGTGTCGATGCTCGTGCTGGTGCCCATCGCGATCGGCCACGTCATCGCCAACCTCGTCTTCGACAAGGAGTCGCTCGCCGTGGCGACCGTCCTCGAGGACGTGCACGAGCGCATCGACCGCCTCGAGCACCTCACGCTCGCCTCGCTGGAGGCGCAGCACGGTCGCGAGTGGCTCGAGCAGCGGCTCGCCGAGCACGAGGCCGCGGACGCGGCCACCGTCGACGTCGCCGAGCAGATGCTCGCGATGTTCCAGCCCAAGCACGACCAGGACCCCTCCGGAGGCTCCCGATGACCACGCCCACCCGCCGCCGCATGCGCTCCTCCAGCATCTCGCTGGGCATCACCGCGCTGATGGCCAGCAGCCTCACCGGGTGCTCCTCCAGCGCCGACTACGCCGCGGTGTGCGTCGACCCCGAGACCCAGGAGCGCGTCGACGACGACCAGTGCGACGACGACTCCGACTACAACGGCGGCGGCTCCGGCTTCTTCTGGTACTACCTCGGCGCCAGCTCGCGGATCCCCGCGGTCGGCCAGACCACCTCGGGCGGCACCTTCAGCGGGAGCTCGCTCAACGGCACGGTCCAGCGCGGCGGCCTGCCCACCACAGGCGGCTCCACCGTCAAGTCCGCCACCACCAAGGGCGGGTTCGGCGGCAGCTCGCGCGGCTTCGGCTGAGCCACCCGCCCGTCCCGACCCACTCGTCAGCCCCGCTCCCAGGAGACCTTCGTGACCGACCTGATCAACGCCCTGCTGCACGCCGTCGCCTACGCCCTCGTCGGCGGCGCGATGCTCGTCGTCGCCTACTACGTCCTCGACCTGGCCACCCCGGGTCATCTCGGCACCCACCTGCGCGGCGTCGACGAGAACGGCAACGAGTCGGTGCACGCCCACTCCAAGGGCGCCGCCGTGGTGACGTCGGCCTGGCTGGTCTCCAACGCCGCGGTGCTGTTCACCGCGATCTGGACCAACGGCGCGACCTCCCTCGGCTGGGCGCTGGGGTGGACGGTGTCCTTCGGCGTGGTCGGGATCGCCCTCAACACGCTGATGTTCTTCGCCGTCGAGGCGATCACCCCGGGCAACCTGCGCCAGATCGTCACCGAGCCCGGCCCCGTACGCCCCCTCGCGCACGTCGCGGCGGCCGTCGCCCTCTCGGTCGGCGCCATCGTGTGCGCCAGCATCGCCTGAGCGGGCAGGGACCGACAGATGTGGCGGCACCGGTCGCGGGCGCGTGAGGGCTGGCGCGACACCGTCGTGGAGCAGGGGCTGGTCTTCCCGGTCACGAAGATGCCCGACGGCTCCGAGCTGCCCTACTGGAACGAGGACGCCTGGTACGAGGTGACCATGGAGGAGGTCGAGGCCCTCGAGGCCGCGACCGAGGAGCTGTGGGCGATGTGCCTGCAGGCCGTCACCCACATGGCCACGACGATGACCGACGAGCGCCTCGGCCTGCCGCCCGGCTCGCTGGAGGTCGTACGCCGCTCCGTCGAGGCGGGCGACCCCGCCCTCTACGCGCGCTTCGACCTGGCGTACGGCGCCGACGGGTCGATCAAGATGCTCGAGATCAACGGCGACACCCCCACCGGACTCGTCGAGACCGGGATCATCCAGTGGAACTGGATGGAGGACGTGATGCCGGAGATGGACCAGTGGAACTCCGTCCACGACCGCCTCGTCGCCGGCTGGCGCAAGCTGCGCCGCTCGGGCCACTTCGACGGCGACCGCCTGCACTTCCTCTACGACCTCGGCGAGGAGGACTCCTACGACGGCGGCGAGATGGAGATGACGGTCCACTACCTCATGGACACCGCCGTCCAGGCCGGCTGGCTCGCCCTGGCCCACCCGGTGGCCGAGGTCGGCTGGAACCCCGACACCCGCGACTTCCGCGACGTCCACGACGAGCCGCTGCGCAACGCGTTCAAGCTGTACGCCTGGGAGGAGATGCTCGCCGAGCCGTTCGGCCGCTTCGTCGTCGACCGGGCCGAGGCGCGGCCCACGAAGTGGATCGAGCCCGCATGGAAGGTGCTGCTCAGCACCAAGGCGCTCCTGCCCGTGCTGTGGGAGCTCTTCCCGCGCCACCGCCTGCTGCTGCCGGCCTACTTCGACGAGCCGCGCGACCTCGACCGCTGGGTCGCCAAGCCCCTGCACGGGCGCGAGGGCGACAACATCCGCATCCACCTCGACGACATGCTCGAGGACGTCGTGATGCCCGGCGGCTACGGCGCGGAGGGCTGGGTCTACCAGGCCTACACCGAGCTGCCGAGCTTCGAGGGCAACCGCGTGGTGCTGGGGTCGTGGATCGTCGACGGCGAGGCCGCCGGGATGCTGGTGCGCGAGTCCGACACCATGGTCACCGACTACTTCTCCCGTGTCGCGCCCCACGTGATCAGCGACGGGCTGACGCCCTCGGAGGCGCAGGTCGCGCAGTGGCTCGCCGAGCGGGTCGGCCCGGACGCCCCGACCCTCTAGCGCGTCACAGCGCCTTCTCGATGTCCTTGCTGAGCTTCTCCGGCTCGGTGGTCGGGGCGTACCGGTCGATGACCTGGCCGTCGCGGCCGACGAGGAACTTCGTGAAGTTCCACTTGATCTTGCTGCCGAGCAGGCCGCCCTTGGCGTCCTTGAGCCACTCGAAGAGCGGGTGCGCCTGGTCGCCGTTGACGTCGACCTTGGAGAACAGCGGGAACGTCACGCCGAAGTTGCGCTCGCAGAACTCCGAGATCTCCGCCTCGCTGCCGGGCTCCTGGTTGCCGAACTGGTCGCACGGGAAGCCGAGCACGACCAGACCCTGGTCGGCGTACGTGTCCTGGAGCTGCTGGAGGCCCTTGTACTGGCCGGTGAAGCCGCACTGCGAGGCGGTGTTGACGACGAGCACGACCTTGCCGTCGTACTGCGAGAGGTCGGTGTCGGTGCCGTCGATCGCGGTCGCCGAGAAGTCGGAGAGAGTGGTCATGCCCCAGAGTCTGCCAGCGGCGCTGTCACGCCGGACTCGTCGTACCGGCCATGGCACACCCACTCCTCCAACGGCTTGCGCACACGGTCGCGGTGGTCGCGGGCGGCGGTGCGCTCGTCGACCTCGGCAGGGTCGCCCGGGACGCCGACCGCGATGCCGGTGAGCAGCTGGTGGGTGGCAGGTACGCCGAGGGCCTCGGCCAGCGCGTCGTGGTCGAAGCCCGCGAACTGGTGGGCGTGCAGCCCCATCGCGGTCGCCTGGAGGGTGAGGTGGGCCGCGGCCTGGCCCACGTCGTACAGCGCGTAGTCGCTGAACGCCGGCGCGTCCGCCTCGTCGCCGGATCGCACGTGCGCGGCGGTGACGAGCACGACCGAGGCGCGGGGCACCCACCCGGAGTTGCCCCGGCTCAGGGTCGCGACCAGCCGGTCGTGGTTGGCCGTGCCGGGCACGCACACGAAGAGCAGCCACGGCTGGCTGTTGCCCGCGCTCGGCGCCCACTGGGCGGCGTGCAGCAGGGTCTCGATCTCGTCGTCGCTCAGCCGGTGCGCGTCGTCGTACACGCTCGCGCTCCAGCGTGACCGCATCGGCTCGGCGAGGCGCTCGGCGGAGGGCTGCGGTGCTTGCTGGGTCACGGCGGCGAGTATGCCGATAACGAGGTCGCGTCCGGTCGGCCGGTGCTTCACTGGACCGATGTACGGGGGTGCGGCACGGGCGGGCCTGTGCGCGGTGGCGCTGACGGTGTGCCTGTCGGGCGGGCTGTCCGCGTGCGAGGAGGAGCCCGCGCGGTCCGGTACGGCCCGCGAGTCGGCCGCCGCAACGCAGGAACCCGACCCAGTGCAGGCCGCTGACTACGACGCGTGGCAGCCGACCTACCGCGACGTACGCGCGGCGACGGCGGACGACGTCCTGGAGCTGCGCGAGCGGGTCGCCGGGCTCGCCGCGACGTCGTACACAGTGCAGGTGCCGGCCATGGGCATCGAGATCGCCCGGAGCCCCGAGCACGTGACGGTGTCGATGGGGGCCGGGACGCCGGACGTCTACGAGCTGCACCTCGATCCCCGTGTGACGGGCGGCGGCCCGTTCGACATCGGCCCCTTCGTCGTCTGCTCGGTCGCGGACGACTCCTGCACCGCGGTCGGTGGGGAGCAGCCGAGCAACGGCGGTCCGCACCTGTTCAACAACGGCATGGACGCCTTCGTCCTCACCTCGGGCACCATCGTGCGGGCCCAGGGCTCGGTCGCCGACGCTCTCCTCGCGACCGACGTCGACGAGGCGTCGATGGCCACGGTCGACTCCCCGACCGGTCCGTTGGACTGCCTCGTCTCGGGTGGAGCGGCCCGCCATCACGAACACCTCGAAGGACAGGCGCTCGCGCTCGAGTCCGACCCGGTGCGGCGGGACGACCGCGAGCCGTTGTCGACGACCTGCGTGGACGAGCGCGGCCTGGTGGTGCTCGCCCTGCCGTCGCTCGTGACGCCAGTCGTGCCGTACACCTCGTTCGAGGAAGGGGTGCCCGACGACTTCGACCAGCACCCCGAGCCCGTCCCTTACGGCACCTCGCCGTCACCGACGCCGACGGAGTCCGCGACGACGGACGCCGAAGGCATGCAGGAGGTCCTCGTGGCGGCGGGACCGATCGGCGCGGGCGAGTCGCTGGCCGACGCCCAGGCGGCCGGCCGCTTCGAGCTGACCTTCGTGCTGGGCAGCGAGCTGCTGCCGGGCGCGGTCTCGTCGACGTCCGGGCTCGACGGGGTCGCGGTGCGCGACATCGGCGAGGGAGAGCAGATCACCGCCGACCTGTTCGGGTGAGGTGCCAGCTGACGAGCAGCCCTCACTCGTCGAGGGCGTCCAGCTCCACCAGCGCCGACTCCCAGCGCTCGCGTCGTTCTGCGGCCGTCTGCTCCCACCACGGCGTGCCCCGCTCGCCGAGGCCGACCTTGGCCAGCCGGGTCCGGTGGCGGGTGGCCGCGAGCTCGGCGTCGTCGCGCGCCGTGCGTACGCCCGACCGGCCGCGGCCGAGGTGGGACTTCAGCCGCGCGAGCTCGTCGGCAGGGATCGCCGGATCCGTACGCCGCCAGCGGCGTCCGTCGACGACCAGCCACTTCTCGTCATCGGTCGGGGAGTCGGTCGGCTCGGCCATCCCTCGATCATGGGCCAGCCAGCCCCCGTGCCCAAGGCACTTGGGCCCTTCCGGGCGTCACCCACCGGGAGGACCGTGGAGGCATGACCACGACGGGCCGTCACGACGACTCGGCCCGGGAACGCGACGGGCGCGCCCTCGGCTGGGCATCCGGGTTGGCCCTGCTCGTCGCGCCGTGGGTCGTGGCAGGGATCCTCGCCACCGCGGTCACGATGGTGGGACCCGATGGCTGGGACGCCGAGAGCACCTTTCCGTGGGTCCTGCTCGCAGCCTTCTCGGCCGGCATCGGCTGGATCATCTATGGAAGCGCGAGGATCAGCGGGTTCCGGCACGGAGCCGTCCCCGGCACCGCGATCGCCCTGGTGACGATCGCCGTGGTCTACGGCCTGTCCCGCGTCGTGGGCGACTGACCGGGACGAGGTCGGGACGGTTCAGCCACCGCCTCGATCGTGAGTGCTGGAGACCCGGGGAAGCACGAAGGCCCCGGATCTGGGTCCGGGGCCTTCGAAGGTGGTGGTGCGCGAGGGGGGAGTTGAACCCCCACGTCCTTTCGGACACACGGACCTGAACCGTGCGCGTCTGCCTATTCCGCCACTCGCGCGAGAAGCGGGCTCAGGCTACCCCACGCCCGACGTGGCCTCCCAATCGCCCGGAGGTCATGGTTGTCGCCTCGTCCGTACGACCGGGCGCCATGACGTACGCCCATGACGTCATGGCCGCCGGCGGCCGGGGCGACCGCCCGCCATGACGTCCCGCTCATGCCCGGCCGGCCGCCGGCCGACCACCCCTTCGACGGGGCGGCACCCGCGCGCACCGACGCCCGGCCGGTACGCTCGGCCGCACCGGCCGGGCGGTCTGTGAAGCCTGCCCGCCACCACGGTGCGAACCCAGCGCGACGAGAGGAGGCCCGACGATGAACCCGCTGCAGCGATTCGAGCACCGGCTGGAGACCGTCATCTCCGGCGTCTTCGCCCGCGCCTTCCGCAGCGCCGTGCAGCCCGTCGAGATCGCCGCGGCGCTCCAGCGCGAGTGCGACAACAACGCCCAGGTGCTCAGCCGTCAGCGCCGCCTGGTGCCCAACGACTTCCACGTCGAGCTGTCCAGCACCGACCTCGAGCGCATCGTCGGCCTCGGCCGCGCGCTCGAGCAGGACCTCGTCGACCAGCTCCAGGACCACGCCGACGCCCAGGGCTACGTCTTCACCGGTCCGGTGAGCATCGCGTTCGAGTCGGCCGACGACCTCACCACCGGTCGCTTCCGGATCCGCTCCAAGGCGCAGGCGAGCGTGACCGACAACGACCAGCGCACCCGTACGCGCTCCTCCCACGCCACCCTCGAGGTCAACGGCACGCGGCACCCGCTCCGCCCCCCGGGCCTGGTGATCGGTCGTGGCACCGAGGCCGACCTGCGGATCAACGACCCGGGCGTCAGCCGGCGCCACCTCGAGCTCGAGGTCAGCATCGACGGCGTCGAGGCGGTCGACCTCGGCTCCACCAACGGCATCCTGGTCGACGGCACCAAGGTGCCCCGCGCGCGGCTGCGTGACGGCTCGACCATCAAGATCGGCCACACCGAGATGACGGTACGCATCGACGGCGGACGAGACGAGGCCGGGGGCTGGAATGTCTGAGCTGACCCTGTTCCTGATCCGGGTGGCCTTCCTGGCCATCCTCTGGATCTTCGTGCTGTCGGCGATCTCGGTCATCCGCTCCGACATGTTCGGCGCGCGGGTCCCCGAGACCGCCCGCGGCGGCGCGCCTGCTCCGCAGCGCAAGGGCAACGGCAAGCCCCGGAAGCCGCGACGGGGCGCACCCACGCACCTGCTCGTCGTCGAGGGCGCGGAGGCCGGCGCGCGCGCCGAGCTCGCCGACGCCCCGCTGCTCATCGGCCGCGGCAGTGACGCGGCGATCAAGCTCGACGACGACTACGTCTCCACCCGCCACGCGCGGGTCGCGGCCAGCGGCGACGAGTGGTTCGTCGAGGACCTCGGCTCCACCAACGGCACCTACGTCGGCCCGGTCCGCATCACCCAGCCCACCACCATCGGCCTCGGCGTCCAGGTCCGCGTCGGCAAGACCATCCTGGAGCTGCGGAAGTGATGTACCTCCACTACTCCGCGATCTCCGACGTCGGACGCGTGCGCCGCGAGAACCAGGACAGCGGCTACGCCGGGCCCTGGCTGCTCACGGTCTGTGACGGCGTCGGCGGTGCGGTGCGCGGCGACCTCGCCTCGAGCACCGCCGTGCAGGCGCTGCGCAAGCTCGACCAGGAGCCCGACGACGACATCCTCGGCCAGGTGGCCGGCGCCGTGCACCGCGCCGACGACCGGATCGCCGAGCTCGTCGAGGAGGACCCCGACCTCAACGGCACCTCCACCACCGCGACCGTGGCGCTCTTCGACGGCACCCGCTTCGGCATCGGCCACATCGGCGACAGCCGCGCCTACCTCTACCGCCGCGGCGAGCTGCGCCAGCTCACCCACGACCACACCTTCGTCCAGTCGCTCATCGACGAGGGCCGCATCACCGAGGAGCAGTCGCGGACCCACCCGCACCGCAACCTCATCCTGAAGGCCCTCGACGGCGTACGCCACGAGGAGCCGGACCTCTTCGAGTTCCCCGCCGAGGCCGGCGACCGCGTCTTCGTGTGCAGCGACGGCGCGTGCGGCACCCTCAGCCACGAGCAGATGGCCGACATCCTCTCCAGCGGCACGCCCGACTTCGCCGCCGTCGAGCTCGTACGCGCGAGCCTCGAGGCCGGCAGCACCGACAACGTCACCTGCATCGTCGCCGACGTCTCCGACGAGGCGCCGCCCGAGGACCTCGCGCCGCTGCTCGTGGGCGCGGCCGCCGACCTGCCGCGGCGGATGCCGCTCGGCGGCGCCGTGGGCGGTCTCTTCCGCGGCCACCGCTCCGGCGACACCGGCGAGATCCCCACGGTCCCCGACGACGTGCCGCCCGGCGCCTACGTCGCCGACCCGATCGACCCCGAGGCCGCCCGCTACGCACCGCGCGAGCCGAGCCGTCATCCAGTGCTGCGCCGGCTGCTGATCGTGGCCGTGCTCCTCGGCCTGGCGTGGGTGGTCCTCGCCGCCGGCTGGTCGTGGAGCCAGCAGCAGTTCTACGTCGCCGAGCAGGACGGCCGGGTCGCGATCTTCCGCGGCGTCGATGCCGACCTGCCCGGCATCTCCCTCTCCCACGCCTACGAGACGACCGACGTCGAGCTCGACCGGCTCAGCGACATCGACGCCGAGACGGTGCGCGAGGGCATCGAGGCCGACGACCTGGACGAGGCCCGCCTGACCGTGGACAACTACGCCGCGCGCCAGGACGTCAGCCCAGAGTGACGGGAGCCGAGACGATGAGTCAGACCGGAGCCCTGATGGGCTTCGTGCACCGGCGGCGCCGGGGCGCGGAGCTGTTCCTGCTCGTGCTCGCCCTGCTGGTCGGCATCGGCGCCTACGCCGCCGTCGGCCTCGGGATCGAGGGCGTCGTGCCCGCCGACCTGGTCGGCTACGGCGGGTGGCTGACGGCCCTGATCGTCGGGGCGCACGTCACGGTGCGCCTCGTCGCGCCGTACGCCGACCCGGTGCTGCTGCCCCTCGTGGCCGCCCTCAACGGCCTCGGCCTGGCCGTGCTGCGCCGCCTCGACCTCACCTACGAGGCCAACGGCCTCGACCAGCACACGTTCGCCCGCCAGCAGCTGACCTGGATGACGCTGGGCGTGGTGCTGTTCATCGCCACGCTCGTCCTGCTGCGCGACCACCGCGTGCTCCAGCGGTTCACCTACACGGCCGGCCTCACCGGCATCGTGCTGCTGATCCTCCCCTTCCTCCCGATCATCGGCCGCGAGATCAACGGCGCGCGCATCTGGATCAACGTCGCCGGCTTCAGCTTCCAGCCGGGCGAGGTCGCCAAGGTGATGCTGGTGATGGCGTTCGCCGGCTACCTCGTGCTCCACCGGGACGCGCTCGCGCTCGCCGGTCGGCGGGTGGTCTTCGTCGACCTCCCGCGCGGGCGCGACCTCGGCCCGATCATGGCGATGTTCGGCGTCTCGATGATGATCCTGGTCCTCCAGAACGACCTGGGCTCCTCGCTGCTCTTCTTCGGACTGTTCCTGGTGATGCTCTACGTCGCCACCGAGCGGCCCGGCTGGCTCGTCGTCGGTGGCCTGCTGTTCGGGGCTGGCGCACTGGCGGCGTACACCTTCGTCGGCAACGTGCAGAACCGCTTCAACTTCTGGTTGCACCCGATGGACTACTACGACGAGTCACCCGGCAGCTTCCAGCTCGTCGAGGCGCTGTTCGGCCAGGGCTGGGGCGGCCTGATCGGCCGCGGCTTCGGCAACGGCTTCCCCGAGCGGGTCCCGTTCGCCTACTCCGACTTCATCGTGTCCACCATCGGTGAGGAGCTCGGCCTGACCGCGGTCATGGCGATCATCCTCTGCTACGGCCTCATCGTGGAGCGGGCGCTGCGCATCGCGCTGATCTCGCGCGACGGCTTCGGCAAGCTCCTGGCGGTCGGCCTGGGCGCGATCGTCGCCCTCCAGGTGTTCGTCGTCATCGGTGGCGTCACCGGGCTCATCCCGCTGACCGGCCTGACCACCCCGTTCCTGTCCTACGGCGGCTCTTCGCTCGTGGCCAACTGGGTCGTGGTGGCGCTCCTGCTGCGCGTCTCCGACCAGGCCCGCCGCCCCGCCCCCCGCCTCGAGCCCGGCGACGACTCCGGCGCCGACAGCGAGAGCACCCAGGTGGTGAAGCTTCGATGAACAAGCCGATCCGCGTCGTCTCGGTCTTCTGCCTCGTGCTCTTCATGGCACTGCTCGTCAACGCGACCTACCTGATGTACGTCCGCGCGGACAGCCTGTCCGACGACCCCCGCAACCGCCGGATCATCACCGCCACGTTCTCCCGCGAGCGTGGCGCGATCCTGGTCGGCAAGGAGGCGATCGCGCGCAGCGTGCCGTCCGACGACCAGTACAAGTTCCAGCGCACCTACTCCCAGCCGCTCAAGTACGCACCGATCACCGGCTACTTCTCCTGGTTCAACCAGACCGGGGTGGAGCGCTCCCAGAACGAGGTGCTGGCCGGCGACGACTCGCGGCTGTTCGTCACCCGGCTGGTCGACCTGCTGAGCAACACCGACCCCAAGGGCGGCAACGTCCAGCTCACCGTCGACGCCGCGGCGCAGGACGCCGCGTGGGCGGGGCTGGAGGCGCTGCCCGGCGACGCCCAGGGGGCGGTCGTGGCACTCGAGCCAACCACCGGCCGGGTGCTGGCGATGGTGTCGACGCCGACCTTCGACCCCAACAACTTCGCCTCCCACGACTTCGGCGCGGTGGCCGACCTCGGCCAGCAGCTCAACAACGACCCGCGCGAGCCACTCATCAACCGCGGGATCGGTACGACCCTTCCGCCGGGGTCGACGTTCAAGCTGATCACCGCGGCCGCGGCGATCGAGTCCGGCAACTACGACGCCGAGTCGATGGTCCCGGGCGGCTTCCGCTTCCAGCTCCCGCAGTCGACGACGACCATCGGCAACTACGACGGCGGCAACTGCGGTGGTCGCCGGATCACCATGACGCAGGCCCTCCAGGTCTCCTGCAACGTGACCTTCCTCAGCCTGGCCAACGAGCTCGGCACCGAGGCGATGGCCGACCAGGCCGAGGCGTTCGGCTTCAACTCCACCTCGCTGGAGGACCTCGGCGGCCAGGCCGAGTCGCTCTACCCCCGCGACATGGACGCACCGCAGACGGCGATGTCCGGCATCGGCCAGTCGAGCGTCACCGCGACGCCGCTGCAGATGGCGATGGTGGCCGCGGCGATCGCCAACGACGGCGACGTGATGCGTCCCTACGTCGTCGACGAGGTGCGGGCGCCCAACCTGTCGGTCCTCGACCGCACCGACCCGCAGAGCATCAGCAAGGCGATCTCGAGCACCACCGCCGACGAGCTCACCGAGATGCTCGTCGCCACCGTCGCCGACGGCACGGCCGCCCCGGCGCAGATCCCCGGGGTGGACGTCGCCGGCAAGACCGGCACCGCCCAGTCCACCGGCGACCGGCCGCCGTACGCCTGGTTCGTCTCCTTCGCGCCCGCCAACGACCCCCAGGTCGCCGTCGCCGTCCTCGTCCAGTCGAGCGACACCTCGCCCGACGAGATCGGTGGCGGGCGCCTCGGCGGCCCGATCGCCAAGTCGGTCATGGAGGCGGTGATCAACCAGTGACCGCGCTCGCGCCGGGCGGCCACGTCGACGAGGCCCGGCGCTACGTCCTCGAGTCCCGCATCGCCACCGGCGGGATGGGCGAGGTCTGGTCAGCGCGCGACACGGTCCTCGACCGGCCCGTCGCGGTCAAGGTGCTCAAGAGCGAGTACGCCGACGACGCGCTCTTCCGCACGCGGTTCGAGACCGAGGCCCGGCACGCAGCCGCGCTGCACCACCCCGGCATCGCCGCCGTCTTCGACTACGGCCAGGGGTCCCTCGACGACGGCTCCGGCACCCCGCGCCCCTACCTGGTGATGGAGCTCGTCGAGGGCCAGCCGCTGTCCGCGCTGCTGCGTCCGGGCGCACCGCTCGACCCCGCGGCCACGCAGGAGCTGCTCGCCCAGGCCGCCGTCGCGCTCGGCGTCGCCCACGCGGCGGGCATCGTGCACCGCGACGTGAAGCCCGCCAACCTCCTCGTCACCCCGGACCGCCGGGTCAAGGTCACCGACTTCGGCATCGCCCGGGCGGCCGAGGGGATGGCCCTCACGCAGACGGGCGAGGTGATGGGCACGCCCGCCTACATCTCCCCCGAGCAGGCCGAGGGCGGCACGGCCACGGCCGCGTCCGACGTCTACTCCCTCGCGGTCGTGGCGTTCGAGTGCCTGGCCGGGCGCAAGCCCTTCGTCGCCGACACGCCCGTCGCGACCGCCGTCGCCCACCTGCGCAACCCGGTCCCCGAGCTGCCCGACACCGTGCCTGCCGACCTCGCGGCCGTCGTACGCCGGGCGCTGGCCAAGGCGCCCGAGGAGCGGTTCGCCGACGGCGCGGCCTTCGCCCGCGCGCTGCGCGACCCCGCGTCGGTCGCCGGCGCCGCAGCCACCGTCGCGGCCCCCGCGGTGGCTGAGGACGGGAGCTCCACGCAGGTCATGCCGGCCGCTCGTCCGGTCCCGACCCCGGCACCGGCGCCCACGCCCGCGCCCACGCCCGCGTCGGCCTCGCGCAGGCGTACGACACCGTGGCCGCTGCTCCTCGGCATCGCCGCGGTGCTGGTCGCGGTCCTGCTGGCGATCTGGCTCGGCACCCGCGACGACGCCGAGCCGAGCGGGTCGACCGGCGAGACCACCTCGCCGAGCGATTCCCCGTCCGAGACCCGCAGCGACAGCCCCAGCGAGACCCCGACCGAGACCCCGACCGAGACGCCCACCGAGACGCCGACCGAGACCCCGTCCGAGACCCCGACCGAGCCGGAGGCCGCCACGGTGGAGGTCGACCCCGCGGCCTACGTGGGTCGCGACCGCAAGGACGTGGAGAAGGAGCTGCGCGACCTCGGCCTCGAGCCCACGCCGGTCGAGCTGGAGAACCCCGGCGACCAGCCGGAGGGCATCGTGGAGTCGGTCGAGCCGAGTGGCACGCTCCAGGAGGGCGACACGGTGACGGTCAGCTACTGGGCCAAGGTCCCGCCCGGCCAGCAGAAGGATGACGAAGGGAACGACGAGGGATGACGCAGTCGGAGCCGACACTGATCGGCGGCCGCTACGAGCTCGGCGAGCTCCTCGGACGCGGCGGCATGGCCGAGGTCCGCAAGGGCAAGGACCAGCGCCTGGGCCGTACGGTCGCGGTCAAGCGACTCCGCACCGACCTCGCCAGCGACGCCACCTTCCAGGCCCGGTTCCGCCGCGAGGCCCAGTCCTCGGCGTCCCTCAACCACCCCGCGATCGTGTCGACCTACGACACCGGCGAGGAGATGGCCACCGACGGCTCCGGCGTCGCGCAGCCCTACATCGTGATGGAGTGCGTCGAGGGACGTACGCTCCGCGACATCGTCCGCGAGGGCCGCAAGATCCTGCCCGAGCGGGCGCTCGAGATCACCGCCGGCGTGCTGTCGGCGCTCGACTACAGCCACCGCGCCGGCATCATCCACCGCGACATCAAGCCCGGCAACGTGATGCTCACGCCCTCGGGCGACGTCAAGGTCATGGACTTCGGCATCGCGCGGGCCATCTCCGACGCGTCCTCCACGATGACCCAGACCGCGGCCGTCGTCGGGACCGCCCAGTACCTCTCACCCGAGCAGGCGCGCGGCGAGACGGTCGACTCGCGCTCCGACGTCTACTCCACCGGCTGCCTGCTCTACGAGCTCCTCACCGGACGCCCGCCGTTCGTCGGCGACAGCCCCGTGGCCGTGGCCTACCAGCACGTGCGCGAGCAGGCCTCCCCGCCGTCCGACCTCGACGACCAGCTCGACCCCGAGATCGACGCGATCGTGATGAAGTCGCTGGCCAAGCGCGTCGAGGACCGCTACCAGAGCGCCGCGGCGATGAAGGCCGACATCGAGCGCTACCTGTCCGGGCACCCGATCCAGGCGCCCGCGGTCGTGCCGCCGCCCGCGGACACCCAGTACGTACCCCCGGTGCCGCCGGCCGACGCGACCTCGACGATGGCGGCGGCCCCGCCCCCGCGGCGCGACGAGCCCTCCCGTGGCCGCGCGGGGCTGTGGATCCTCGGCGGCCTCCTGCTCCTCGCGCTCCTCGCCGGCGGTGCCTACCTGCTCAACGGGATGCTCTTCGATGAGGCCCCCGAGCGCGACGCCGTGCCCAACCTCGTCGGCCTCACCGAGGAGGAGGCACGCCTCGCGATCGTCGACGCAGGCTTCCGCGTCGGCCAGATCAGCCCCGACACCTCGGAGACGGTCGAGGCGGACAGGGTCATCTCGCAGGACCCCGCCCGCGACACCTTCGTCGACCCCGGCAGCACGATCGACTTCGTGGTCTCCGTCGGCCGCCCCGAGGTCGAGGTCCCCTTCGTCGTCGGCACGCTGCGCCGGGACGCGCGGGCCGCGATGCTCGACCAGGGCCTCAAGGTGCGCTTCCAGGAGGAGGACTCCGACGAGCCGCGCTTCCAGGTGCTGAGCACCGATCCCGCCGCCGGGACGTCGGTGGCCGAGGGCACCACGGTGACCCTCGTGTTCTCCGACGGCCCCGAGCAGGTGCCCGACGTCCGCGGGCTCAGGCAGGGCGAGGCGGAGCGGGCGATCCGTGAGGCGGGCTTCGTCCCCGACGTGCGCATCGACCCCGCGTCGACCGAGCCCAAGGGGACGGTCGTGGACCAGATCATCCCGCCCGGTGGAACGGCCGACCAGGGCGCGACGATCACCATCTTCGTCTCCGCCTACGAGGAGCCGGAGGTGCCCGAGGTCCCCACGGAGACGCCTCCCACCGAGACTCCGCCGACCGAGACGCCTCCCACCGAGACCCCGACCGAGACCCCGGTGCCCCGCCAGCCGGGTGGCTGAGGTGATGGGCCGGCCGCCCGGGGCTGGAGTCACCGGATATCCGGTGACCGCCCTGCTTATCGGTAGAGATCTCCACCAATAAGCACGCAACTCGGGTGCGAACCCCCGACCACCCGCGCGGATCCGTACGCCGGGGCGAGGTCGGTCAGTCGGCCATCGGGGTGGCGTACGTGAGGTCGAGCAGGCCGGTGTACGCCGGGGCGGTGGCCGCCTCGAGCCCGACCATGTCCCACGAGACGCCGCCGCCGGCGATCTGGGTGTAGTCGCGGTAGGTCGCGAGGATCGGATCGGTGGTCAGCTCGGCCTCGAGGCGGGCCGGGTCGCCGATGCCGACGATGACGTAGGGCGGCGAGTAGGGCAGGCCGTGGAGGGTGACCTGGTTGCCCTCGCACTTGATGCCGGTCGTGGAGATGAGCCGCTGGCCCTGGATGGTGACCGCCTCAGCACCGGCGTTCCACATCGCGTTGGCGACCGCCTGGATGTCCTGCTGGTGCACGACGAGGTCGTTGGGGTTGCCCTCGTAGGCCAGCCGCGCCTCCTCGGAGGCGTCGTCGAGGGTCACCTGGACGGCCGCCCCGGCCTTCTCCGTCAGCCCGGCCGGGTCGACGAGGGTCGCGATCTTCTCCTGGACCCGCCCCACGGAGCGGTCGCCGAGCTGGGTGCTGAGCGCCTCGACCTCGGCGTTGAGGGTCGCCACCTGCTCGGTGAGCTCACCCGCCTCGTCGCGCTCGGCACGGACGACCGAGGCGAGGTCGGTGAGCCTGCCACCGCGCAGGTCGAGGCCGTCGCTCTGCTCCGCGCTGACCGCGAAGAGCACCCCGATGAGCAGCACGACGACTGGCGTCGCGAACCGCCAGGCGCGGCGACGCGCGGGGGACGAGTGGGACGGGGGCGGCATGACGACTACGCTAACCCCCCGGCGGTCGCCGCGGCGCCCGCAGCCGGCGCCGTGACTCGCCGGGACCGATCAGCCGAGCCACAGGAGCAGCAGTGTCGAAGTCCAAGACGATCACCACCGAGGAGAAGAGCAGCCTCTTCACCCCCAGGTTCCTGGTCGCCCTGCTCCTCATCGTGGCCGGCATCGCCTGGCTCGTCTTCTACTACGCGCAGGCCCGCGGCAACCCGCTCGCGTTCCCGCCCGTCGAGGGCAGCCCGAAGGCCGTCGCCGACCTGGGTCGCTGGAACTACGTGATCGGCTTCGGGCTCCTCATGGTCGGCCTGATGGTCTCGGCTCACCCGTCGACCCCGCTGGGCCGCGGTCGCGGGGTCGTGGCCGGCATGCTGGGCTGCTTCCTGGTGGGCCTGATCTGGATCTGCACCTTCTACGTCTTCTCCGACGACCTCTCCAGCCTGTGGGTCTTCAACGACCTCGGCCAGTGGAACCTCGTCGTCGGCATCGCCTTCATGGCGGTCGGGTTCAGCTTCGCCACCAAGTGGGAGTAGGTTCTCCCTCAGCTCCATGAGCTCGGCCCGGCGATCCGGGCCGGATCCATTCGTCGCCTCGAGCGGTGAGTGAGGCGCCTTCCTGGGGAAGGGAAGGCGTCTCTCTCACCGCTCGAGTCGATTTCCCGGGCGATCCCGGGCCCCGCCGGCGGATCCGTACGCGCCGGCGCCTTCTCGACCACACGCTCGGTTGTCCACATTGGGGATAACTCCTGTGGAGAATTACACCGGTGTAGTTGTCCACAGCTGTGTGCACACCTGTGGGTAAATCCGGCCCTGGTTGCGTCATGCAGATCCGACCCCGTACGTGGCGGTTCGTACGACGCTGGGGTGGGTGCACGCGCGAACGACACAGCCCCCGCCACCACGTCGTACGACGGGGGCGGGGGCTGTGCGCGCGCGGTCAGACGAGGGACGCGGCGCGCGCCAGCGCGAGGACGAGCAGGACGACCGCGAGGACGCCCAGCCCCACCCACTGCACGAGGGAGCGGCGGGCCTGCGGGGCGTACGCGACGATCGCCGCCGCTGCGACGCCTCCGAGGAAGCCGCCGAGGTGCCCCTGCCAGGAGATCATCCGCCAGCCGACGACGGTGATGACCGCGCCGAGCACCAGGTTCTGGACGAGCCACTGTGCGTTGAGCCGTGCCTTGCGGGCAGCCACGAGCAGGGCGCCGAGGATGCCGAAGATGGCGCCGGACGCGCCGACCGTCGCGCCGTACTCGAAGCTGAGCCACATTACCAGGGCCGACGAGGCCAGCCCGCTGATGATGTAGACGGCGAGGAACCGCGTGCGTCCGACGATGCCCTCGAGCGTGGGCCCGAGGATGAACACGGCGAACATGTTGAGCGCCAGGTGCCAGATCTCGACGTGCGTGAACACGCTGGTCATCAGCTGCCACCAGGCGCCGTCGGCCACGCCTGCCGCCTCCCGGACGCCCGGGGTCGTGCAGAGCGGATGGGTCTGGTCGTAGACGAAGCCGTCTCCGGGCGCGCAGTAGCCGTTGGGCCGCAGCGCCAGCAGGTCCACGAGCCGGGAGCGACCGCCGCCGGTCGCCGTGATCGCCAGCCAGACGAGCGCGTTGATGCCGATGATGACGTAGGACGTCAGCCGCGGGTCGGCGCTGCGCTCACCGCCGTAGAGCGCGCGGTTCTGGCGTGAGCCCTTGTTGGCCTGCTTGACGCAGTCGGGGCACTGGAAGCCCACCGCGGCGTCGCGCATGCAGTCGGGGCAGATCGACTTGTCGCAGCGCTGGCAGCGGATCCAGGTCTCGCGGTCGGGGTGCCGGTAGCACGTCGGCACCCCGGCCGCGGCCTGGTCCTCAGTCGGCCTCTCGGGCGGCTGGGTCATCGGGTCGGCGGGTCGGTCAGGTCAGGCGGGCGTCAGCGCTCGATGGTGACCGACTCGATGACCACGGCGTCCTTGGGACGGTCCATGGCACCGGTCGGGGCGCTGCCGATCGCGTCGACGACGTCGCGGCTGGCCTGGTCGGCCACCTCGCCGAAGATCGTGTGCTTGCGGTTGAGCCACGGGGTGGCGCCGAGGGTGATGAAGAACTGCGAGCCGTTGGTGCCGGGGCCGGCGTTGGCCATCGCGAGCAGGTAGGGCTTGTCGAAGACGAGCTCGGGGTGGATCTCGTCCTTGAAGGTGTAGCCCGGGCCGCCGGTGCCGGTGCCGAGCGGGCAGCCGCCCTGGATCATGAAGCCGTCGATGACGCGGTGGAAGCCGAGGCCGTCGTAGTACTTCTCGCCGCTGCGGCCCGCGTCGTCGCGGTAGTCCTTGGTGCCCTCGGCCAGGCCGACGAAGTTCTCGACGGTCTCGGGGGCGTGGTTCGGGAACAGGTCGATGACGATGTCGCCCCGGTTGGTCTTCAGGGTCGCCTTCAGGTCGGCCATGGGATGTGCCTCTCGAGTGATGTCTGTGTGCGACCCGATCCTGCCACGCGCCTCCCACACCCGGACGGGGCTGGTCGCCTCAGGATGGCCGTGGTGAGATGGGGACACACTGACTGAGGAGGTCACGCATGCCTTTCGGCCGCAAGAAGTCCCTGATGGACCGGGCCCACGACTACGTCGAGCAGGTCACGGAGACCGTCACCGACACCGTCATCCCCCAGCTGGAGTCTGCGTGGGAGCAGGCCGTCGACAAGGCCGGGCCCGTCATCACGGACGCCCGGGAGAAGGCCACGCCGCTCATCGAGGAGGGCCGTACGCGCGCCGCCGGAGCGGCGACGGCCGGTGCCGCGGTGGCTGCCGCCAAGACGGCCGAGGCCCGCGAGAAGGCCGCCCCGCTGCTGGCCGAGGCGCGCGCCAACGCCGCCGAGAAGGCCGCGGTCGCGGCCGCCCTCGCCTCCGAGCGTGCGGCCGAGGGACGCGACCTCGCCGCCGCCAAGGTCAACGAGCTGCGCGGCATCGAGCCCGAGCCCAAGGGCGGCAAGCTCAAGAAACTCCTGCTCGTCACCGGCCTGCTCGCTCTCGGTGGCTTCGTGTTCAGCAAGCTCAAGGGCAAGCAGGACGCCGAGGCCAACTGGCAGTCGACCTACGTGCCCCCGGCGCCGCCCAAGCCGTCCACGCCGACGACGACCACCACGTCCACCCTGCCCCCGACGCCCGCCTCGCCGGCGACCACCTCCGCGGCCCCCGGTGGTGACCCGCTCACCGACCCGCTGCCCGCGGAGGTCACGGCCGACGACGTCGTCACGGTCGACCCGCCGGCCACCGACGACACCGGCGGCGGCGAGCCGGGCGAGGCGATCAGCGACTCGGTCGAGGAGGCGCACGAGGCCACCACGCCCGACGCGCCGGCCGACGTCATCGACATCGACGACGTGCCCAGGAAGAAGTAGCACCACCCCGTACGCCGCTCCGGGCGGTGTCCCACCCACCTCCGCGTCGTGCGGAACGTGGGTGGGGCACCGCCCGAGTCGTGTCCCTGGCCGCTTCCGCCGTGAGCGGTGGCCCAGCGACGTTCCGGGACCCGCGGATGTGGGTGGGACACCGCTCCGAGTCGAGGCCAGGGTGGCTCAGGGGCCTCAGGCCGGGCGGTTCTCCTCGACCCAGGCGTCGATCCGCTCCCACCACCCGAACAACCAGTCGATGCGCTCCTCGCGGTCCGCGGGGATCTCCTCGCGCGAGACCCGCCACCAGCGCATGGTGATCTGCTTGTCCATCGGCAGCTCGCGCCAGAGGTCGCCGACGGTCAGCAGGTGGTCGAGCCCGGTGTGGGCCACCATCAGCACGTCGGCGTCGGGTGCGGCCTCGAGCGCTGCCAGTACGCCGCCCGGCCGGGGCGCCAGCACGTGCACCATCTCCTCGGCGCGCACGGCCATCCGGTCCAGGCCGAGCTTGTGGAGCCGGGCGATGGCCCGGTCGCGGCGCTGCGGGGTGAAGTTGCCGCCCTCGGGGAAGATCACGAAGGCGTCGTTGGCGTCGAGGCCCGTCGCCAGGGACGCGATCTGCGACTCGAGGTCCTCGCCCGCCGCCGGGTTCGGCGAGATGAACCGCGCCGGGACGCGGTTGAGGATCACGTCGATGGCCGGGTCCCAGGCGAGGGTGTTCTTGAGGACCACGCGCGGCTCGCGGTGGTACCAGTGCAGCAGGGCGTACATCAGCATGAACGAGTCACCCGGGCCGGCGTGGCGGCACATCACGATCACCGGCCCGTCCGCCACCCGCGACGGGTGGGGGCCGTCGGTGCGGATGCGCAGGGCCAGCACGCGCCGGGCCTCGCGGACGAAGACGATGAGCGTGCCCTGCACGAGGTCGTAGTGGATGCCCGCGAAGTACGGCGACCGGATCCGCCAGCCGAAGCCGCTCGCCAGCCACAGGCCGAGCAGGACCGCGAGCAGCAGGGTCTCCAGGGTGGCGTAGAGCAGCACCAGCCACAGCACGCGCAGCGCGCGCCAGCGGCCCGGCAGCACCGGCGCGAGCGCTGCCGCCACGAGCAGCCAGCCGGGGAGGGTCACCCACATCAGCGCCGTCAGCGCGACCACGGCCGGCGCCACGACCAGCCGGCGGAAGGCCCAGACGACGGGGTGGCTCATGGCCGGCCGAGGTGCTCGTCGAGGTAGGCCCGGGAGGAGGCGTACGTCGCGTCGATGCGGCCCTGCACGCCGGCGAAGTCCCTGTGCGCGCGCAGCGAGTCGTCGCGTGCCGAGGTGCCCGCGGCCGGGAGGACGTGCGCCTCGACGCCCGCGGGGATCGACGCCATCTCCCGCATGAAGCGGTGCCGCCGCGCGACCTCGAAGCTCACCCGGGCGACCTGCCACGGCCGCGTCGGCGCCTTCAGCGGCCGGTCGATGCGCCCGACCTGGAGCACGAAGATGCGCGTCGCGCCCAGCTCGACCGCGCGCCCGACCGGGATCGAGTTGACCAGGCCGCCGTCGAGGAAGTGCTCCCCGTCGACCTCGGCGGGCGGGAGGAGGCCGGGCACGGCGGCGCTGGCCAGGACCGCCGGGACGATCGGGCCACTGGTGAACCAGTGCTCGGCCGCGCGCTCGATGCTCGCCGCGCAGACCTCGAGGCGCACCGGGAGGTCCTCGAAGCGGGTCTCGCCGAACTCCTCCTCGAGGCGCGTGCGCAGCGGCTGGGAGGAGTAGATGTGGGTGCCGGTCGACACGGCGCGCCGGACCGTGCGCAGAGGGCGGTCGCCGTAGACGGCGCGGCTCTCGGCCGTCGCGATCCACAGCTCGGTGAGCCGCTCGACGACCCCGAGGTCGGGCTGGCGGGCCACCATCGCGCCGTTGAGGGCGCCCACGCTGGTGCCGAGGACCAGGTCCGGGACGAGGTCGCGCTCGAGCAGCGCGCGCAGCATGCCGACCTCGACGGCGCCGAGGACACCGCCGCCGCCGAGGACGAACGCGGTGACCATGGCGTCGACTCTAGGGCGCGGACCCTCGGTGGTGGCTCAGGCGAGCGCGGGGTGCTCGGCCCGTACGCGCCGGGTCGCGCGACGCTCGGCCCAGAAGGACAGCAGCGGGATCGTCCCGCACACGAGCGTCACCAGCGTGAACGGCAGGTCCCAGCCGGCGCGACGCGACAGCAGGAACGCGCTGAACAGGAAGATCATGTAGAGCCAGCCGTGCGCGACGCCGAGGTAGGTCGTGATCAGCTCGCCCACGTGCTGGGCGTCGGAGCCGGTGGCGACCCACGTCGGCGTGCTGTCGAAGACGCCCCACATCGGGGATCCGTCGAAGTTGGCCAGCGGGACGCCGACCAGGCAGAGCACCACGAGCAGGACGCCGACGATCGCGGCCATCACGCGGTAGGCGGTGAGGTTGCGGGACACGGCGCCCAAGGTATCCGGCGCCGCCTACCCGGCCGTCGGCGAGGGCAGCTGCCGGGCCGTGACGTCACGCCGCCAGCGCCACCAGATGAAGGCGGCGAAGGCACCGAAGACCCACCACTCCACCGCGTAGAGCAGGTTGCGGATCCCGGTCGTCCGGCTCGGCGTCGGCAGCGCCTCGAGCTCGGCCTCCTCCAGGCCCGGCGCGGGCTCCTGGCTGATCAGGTAGGCGGAGTAGAGGTCGACGTCGACGCGCTGCACGGCGTCGGCGACCCGGATCTCGGGGAAGACGTCGTCGCTGGGGTCGTCGTCGGTGACCAGGGTGCCCTCGGGTGCCTGGAGCCAGCCGGTGACGTCGGCCGCACCGCTCACGACGAGCAGGTCGGCGTCGGGCTGCGGCGCCCACCCGCGTACGACGAGGACGGCCGCGTCGCCGGTCTGCAGCGGGGCCACCGCCCAGTAGCCGGGCTCGTCCCCGCGGTCGCGGTCGGCGACCCAGAAGCCGCCGTCCAGCCACTCGCCGGCGACCTCGACGGGGCGCCCGAGGTCGGGGGCGGGGAACGGGTCGTCGTTGCCCATCACGTCACCCAGCGGCACGGGGGCGATCCCGGTGAGGTCGCGCGCCTCGGCCTCGCGCGACGCCTGCCAGGCGTCGTACTGCCACTTCCCGAGCATGCCCGCGATGCCGACCAGCACGAGCGCCAGGGCCGCCGCGCCGAGGTCGGTCAGCAGGCCGGGTCGGCGGGGCGCGGTCACGGGCTCGATTGTCCCAGCCGCTCCCAGCCGGCACTCGTGCAGGTGGGTGGAGCGCGCGGTCGACGAGCCTCGAAGCCCGTGAGCCGAGCTCACGCCTCGTCGGCGTCCGGCCGCTCGCCCTCGTCGGCGGCGCGGGAGGACCCCGTGCGCTCGCGGAACGACTCGGTGGCGAGGTAGTGCATCAGGGCTGCCTTGACCTCGTCGCCCTTGCTGCTCGGGCGTTGCTGCCCTCCGACGGCGTCACGAGCCTCACGCGCCGCTGCGGCCTTCTCGAATTCTTCATGACTGTTCACGGGTGCCACCTCCGTTGGGAGCTCCTGGGTCCAGCCTCTGCGTCCCCACCCGGGCGCACCAGAGGCGAAGGACCCTGAAAACGAGACCTGCCTGAAGCCGCTCAGGCGGAGGCGAGGGCGAGCTTGACCGCGAACCCGACGAACACCGCACCGACCGCGGAGGTCGCGCCCGCCGACAGCGCCTTGCGCCTGCGGAAGGCGGCCGCGAGGTGGGTGCCGCCGACGATCAGGATGCTGAGGTACGCCGCGCTGGCCAGCGTCGCCAGCGTGCCGAGCACGAGGAAGGACAGGACCGGGTGGGCGTACGCCGGGTCCACGAACTGCACGAAGAACGCGACGAAGAACAGGATCGCCTTGGGGTTGAGCAGGCTGATCACCAGGGCGCGACGGTACGGCCGCTCGCCGCGTGCCTGCGGCTCCACGCCGGCCTCGACGGCGGCGTCGGCGAGCTGGTCGGCGACGGGGACGCGCGAGCGCCACATCGCCCAGGCCGCGCGGAGCATGCCGATCGCGAGCCAGAGCAGGTACGACGCGCCGGCCCACTTCACGACGGCGAACGCGGCGGGGTTGGCCTGGAGCAGCGACGCCACGCCGGCCGCGGACAGCGTCATGAGGACCGCGTCGCCCGTCCACACGCCCGCCGCCCCGGCGTACCCGCTGCGGACCCCGCGTCGCGCGGCGACGGAGAGGACGTAGAGCGAGTTCGGGCCCGGCAGCAGGATGATCAGGACCAGGCCGACGAGGTAGGTCGGGAGGTCGGTGATGCCCAGCATGGGACCAGTGTGGGGCCGGGCCCTCTGCGCCGGGGACCGATTTCGAGGGGTGGGCCCGACGTCACGACCGGCCGGCTGTCGCCACCACCTCGCCGGTGAGCCCGTCGATCAGCTGGGTGCCCTCGGCAGCCGACTGGAGGGCGCGCAGCGCGATGGCTCGGCGGTCGAACGACTGCAGCTCCGCGCGGGGGTCCGGGTCGGCGAGGATCCAACGCCGCGCGGGTCGGGCACCGCGGGAGGGCCGCGCGGGTTCGGGGTCGCGGTCGACGGGTGCGACGTAGTCCCCGTGCAGTGCCTCGGCGAGCCGGGCCGCGCGCACGCGACCGATGCCGGGATGGCGACGAAGGCCCTCCGGTGCGGCTGCCGCGACCTCGGCGAGGGTGCCGTACGCGGCCAGCAGGCTGCGGGCCATCGTGGTGCTGATGCCGGGGACGACCGACAGCATGGCCTCGGCCTGCGCGGACGGATGGCGCGGTGCTCGACGGGGGCCGTGGGTGGGGGTCGTCGGCCCGGCGCGGCGGGCACGCTTGGCGAGCCGGATGATCCAGGCGGCGCTGTCGTCGGCGTCCAGGCTGTGCAGCACGGTGAAGCCGTCCTCGACGAGGCGGCACACCGCGCCGCGCCAGGCATCCTCGGCGATCCCCCGCGGTTCTCCCTCGACCAGGAGCACCGCTTGGGCGAAGGCCGACTGCAACCGGACCGCCTGGTCGAAGATCCGACCGTCGCGGATTGAGGCCCCCAGGTCCTCGGGGCCCTTGCGCTCGATCGCCAGGCCGGCTCCGAGGACGTAGTCGCCCACCGGCAGGTCGGTCAGCCGGACGTCGAGACCGGCGGCGGCGAGGGCTTCGGGGATCACGCTGTTGCGCTCGCGGTGGTCGACCAGGACCGGTCCCACGACCACGCCGACACCCCCGCCTGAGGGGCTGGCGACGGCGCTCAGCTGGCGTGCCCCTCGGGATCCTCCTCCGGCTCGAAGGTGCTCCCCTCGCCGTCGGAGCGGCCGATCTCTGCCCCGGGACCACCGGTCTCGGTCTCGGTCTCGGTCTCGTCCTCGGGCCGCTGGTCGGTGGGCTCGTCCTGATGGTTGCTCATGGTCATCTCCTTGCCTCGCTGACGCTGTACCCGTCCCGCGCACACGGATGCGCGCGGGTGGCACGGATCATCCGGGCAGGAGTCGGCCCGGCCACTGGTCCCACGGCGTCGGCGTCGCCCCGCGGTCGGCTTGCGCGACGATCTCGTGCGTCATCCAGGCGCGCAGCTCGCGCAGCTGAGGAGAGGACGTCAGGGTCAGCAGTCGGCCGTCCTCGCACAGCTCGTCTGCGCGCGCGACGGCACTCTGCAGCCGCACGATCAGCGCGCTGAGCTCGCGCGGCATCGCCATCTCCACGTCCACCGTCTCCTTCCCCTCCTCGCGTGCTCGCTCGGCGGTCCGACGGCCCACGACGCGGGCGTGCGCCGGTGAGACCAGCAGGTCGCGGATCTCGTGCGCGAGGGTCGTCGACTCCGGTCGTCCCTCGTCGGCGCCCAGCAGCTGCAGCTCCCGCACGAGCTCGTCGAGATGACGGTCCTGTTGCAGGCTGAGCTCGACCGGGCATCCGGCCAGCCGGACCAGGGTCCAGCCCGGCGGCAGCTCCTCGTCCAGCGAAGCGTCGGCGCGGGTGCCGGGTCGCTGTGGTTCGCGCAGCTCGCCGACCGCACCGGGCTCGACCAGACGTGCCCACACCCGCTTGCCCCGACGCGTCTCCTCGACACCCCACTCCGCGGCGAGGACCGCGACGATCGCCAGGCCCCGGCCGGTGGCCGGCAGGTCTGTCCAGTCGAGGGGGCCCTCCGCGACAGCCGGTGTCCGGACGTGCAGGGCGTCCGCACCGACCGGACCGTCGTCCTCGACGGCGACCCGCACTCCGGGAGCGTCGTCGCTCCGTTCCACCGTGACGTACATGAAGCGAGCACCCGCGTGCAGGGCCGCGTTGCCGGTCAGCTCGCTCGCCACCAGCTCGCCGTCCTCGACGTGACGCCCTTCGCCCCACGCGGTGAGCGCGTCGACGACGAACCGACGCGCGGCCGGAACACTGACCGGGTCCGCGGCGAGCTGCACCTGCAACCTTCCTGGCGCACCCTCCATACGACGTGAGGCTAGACCTTGCCCGGGCTCGGTGGCTTGAGTCGGCCCGCGGTGGGCGCCGCCCTGGGCTCGCGCCCCCCGTCCACGATGCAGAGCTGCGGCCCTCCGACAGCCCGGGGTGCTTGATTTCAAGGACGGCGGCGTGGCGTACGGCCGCAGTTCTTGACTGTCCATGCGAGGGCGATCAACCCGCTCCTCGCCCGAATGCGCGAAGATGGTGCATGCGGCGTCGGGTGGAGCATCCGATCCGCACACTGTCCGGTAGGGCCGCACTCACCTTGGGGAAGACATGTCGAGCTTTGACCAGCCGTCCGGCGAGACCGCCACGCCGATGAACGACCACGATGGGGACTCCCGTCAGAACCCCTCACGCATCCTGGAGATCGCAGCACGCACCGCCGACCAGCTCGTCGCAGACGCGAGGACGGAGGCCGAGTCGCTGGTGACGACCGCGCAGGCCACAGCCCAACAGATCGGCGAGGCCAGCCGCGACGAGGCCGCGCGGATGGCGGACGAGCTGTCCCGCACCAGGGCGGAGCAGACCGCGGAGCTCGAGAGCGAGCGGTCGACCGCGCTCGGTCAGCTGGCGGAGGAGAAGGCGAACCTCGAGTCGCAGATCGCCGCGCTCCGCGAGATGGAGGCCGACCAGCGCGAGCAGGTGCGACGCCTGCTCACCGAGCATCTCGCGCGACTCGACGAGCAGCGCCCGGTCGCACCGACCGACGGCTGAGGGTGTAGCCGCCCCGGCGGCACCCGCCGGCATCGGGCCGCACCCGCCAGAGCGGACGTGGTGGTGGAGCCTAGGGGACTCGAACCCCTAACCCCCTGCTTGCAAAGCAGGTGCGCTACCAATTGCGCCAAGGCCCCGTGAGCGCCAAGCGCTCGGTGGAGGAGAGCGTCAGGCCTTCTCGACGGTGTCGGTGGCCTCGGCCCAGAGGGCCTGCTCGTTCTTGCCCTCGTCCAGCTTCTTCTTCGCGAGCACCGCGCCCGCGGCGGCGAGGACGACCAGCAGGAGCTTCTTCATGGACTCTCCTCAGTGGCGGAGCGAAGGGTGGGACGAAGGTCTGGAGTGGGCCTAACAGGACTTGAACCTGTGACCTCTTCCTTATCAGGGAAGCGCTCTAACCGTCTGAGCTATAGGCCCGCACTCGCCGCAAGCGGCGACGCCGAAGATTACCTGACCGCGGTCAGGCGGTGCCAATCGGGGATCGACTCACTTCTCGTCCTCGGCGAGGGTCACCTCGATGCCGCCGAGCAGGGCGGCGGCGAGGTTGTAGAGGAACGCCGTCAGGGTGGCGATCGCGGTGATCAGGATGACGTCGAGCACGGACACCAGGAGCGTGAAGCCGAGCACCCGGGACATCCCGACGTAGTCGGTGACGTCGAAGGTCGAGTTGCCGCTGTCGCCCTCGACGATGCTCGCCACCGCGGAGTTGATCGAGTCCCACACGCCGGCCGCGCCGAGCACCGACCACACCATGAAGATCGCGACGAAGGTGACGACGCCGAAGGCGACGGAGAGCAGGAACGACGTCTTCATCACCGACCACGGGTCGATGCGGGTCAGCCGCAGGCGGGCGCGCCGGGGCTGGCGGCCCGGCACACGACGGGCGCGGCTGCCCCTCGCCTGACGCGGTCCGGCATTGGCGCGGTGCTCCTCAGCGGCGCTGGAGAACGTGTCCTGCAGCCGGTCGGTCAGGGACCGCTTGGCGGGCTCGTCCCCCGCCGTACGACGGGGAGCTGCGGTGCGTTCCGACATGGATCACTCACTCCTCGGTGGTGTCGGCAGGGGCGTCCTGACCGTCGATTGTTGCATCGTCGGCCACAACCGGCGATTCCTCGTCCTCCTCGGGCGCCTCGACCGAGCGTGCCACGACGGCGACGGTGTCGCCCTTCTTGGGCGTCACGAACTTCACGCCCTGGCTGTCACGGCCGGTGGCGCGGAAGTTGGCGTCGATGGGGCTGCGCACGACCTGACCACCGCTGGTGATGGACAGGACCGCGTCGCCCTCCTCCACGATGAACGCGCCGACCAGGCCGCCGCGGTCCTCGTTGCTGAGCTTGACCGCACGGATGCCGACACCGCCGCGGTTGGTGATGCGGTAGTCGGTGATCCGTGTCCGCTTGGCGTAGCCGCCGTCGGTGATCGTGAAGACGTACTGCTCCTTGACGTCGGGCAGGTCGCCGGGCGCGATGTCGGCCGGCGCCTCGCCCCCCTCGACGAGGCGGGCCTCGGCCGCCTCCTCGGCCGCGACCTGCGCTGCCCGGATCACCGAGAGGGAGAGCACGGAGTCGTCGTCGTGCTTGAACTTCATGCCCCGTACGCCGCCGGTGGCCCGGCCCATCGGGCGCAGCTGGTCGTCGCTGGCCTGGAAGCGGATCGCCTGGCCCTTGCGGGACACCAGCAGGATGTCGTCGTCGCCGTTGACCAGCTCGGCGCCGATCAGCTCGTCGTCGTCCTCGCGGAAGTTGATCGCGATGACGCCGGCCTGGCGCGGGCTGTTGTAGTCGCCCAGCTTGGTCTTCTTCACCAGGCCGTTGCGGGTGGCGAGCACCAGGTAGGGGGCCTGCTCGTAGTCGCGGATCGCCAGCACCTGCGCGATGTCCTCGTCGGGCTGGAAGCTCAGCAGGCCGGCGACGTGGCCGCCCTTCGCGTCGCGCGCAGCCTCGGGCAGGTTGTAGGCCTTGGTGCGGTAGACGCGACCTGCCGTGGTGAAGAACAGCAGCCAGTGGTGATTGGTGGTCGCGATGAAGTGCTGGACGACGTCGTCACCGCGCAGCGTGGCACCGCGTACGCCCTTGCCGCCGCGCTTCTGCAGGCGGTACTGGTCGGCGCGGGTCCGCTTGGCGTAGCCACCGCGGGTGATGGAGACGACCAGGTCCTCGTCGGGGATCAGGTCCTCCATGGAGAGGTCGCCGTCGGCGGCGATGATCTGCGAGCGCCGGTCGTTGCCGTACTTGTCGACGATCTCGGTGAGCTCGTCGGCCACGATCTGCCGCTGGCGGGCCTCGTTGGCGAGGATGTCCTCGAGGTCGGCGATGACGCGCTCGAGCTCGGCGAGGCGGTCCATGATCTTCTGGCGCTCGAGGGCGGCGAGGCGACGCAGCTGCATCTCGAGGATCGCGTTGGCCTGGATCTCGTCGATCTCCAGGAGGTCGATGAGGCCGGTGCGGGCCTCCTCGACGTCGGGGCTGCGGCGGATCAGCGCGATGACCTCGTCGAGCGCGTCGAGCGCCTTGGCGAGTCCGCGGTAGATGTGGGCCTGGCGCTCGGCCTCCGCGAGGCGGAAGCGCGTACGCCGCTGGATGACCTCGATCTGGTGGGTCACCCAGTGGGAGATGAACTGGTCGATCGGCAGCGTGCGCGGCACCCCGTCGACCAGCGCCAGCATGTTGGCCGAGAAGTTGGTCTGCAGCTCGGTGTGCTTGAACAGGTTGTTGAGCACGACGCGGGCGACGGCGTCGCGCTTGAGGATGATGACCAGCCGCTGGCCGGTGCGGGAGCTGGTGTCGTCGCGGACGTCGGAGATGCCCTGGATCTTGCCGGAGTCGGCGAGCTCGGCGATCTTCAGCGCGAGGTTGTCCGGGTTGACCATGTAGGGGAGCTCGCTGATGACCAGCATGACGCGGCCCTTGGCGTCCTCGTCGATCTCGACCACCGCGCGCTGGGTGATCGAGCCGCGCCCGGTGCGGTAGGCCTGCTCGATGCCCTGGCGGCCCACGATGAGCGCGCCGTTGGGGAAGTCGGGGCCCTTGATCCGCTCGACGAGGGCGTCCTGCAGCTCTTCCTTGGTGGCGTCGGGGTGCTCGAGCGCCCACACGGCGCCCTCGGCGACCTCGCGCAGGTTGTGCGGCGGGATGCTGGTCGCCATGCCGACCGCGATGCCGGCCGAGCCGTTGACCAGCAGGTTGGGGAACCGCGACGGCAGGATGGTCGGCTCCTGCGAGCGACCGTCGTAGTTGGGACGGAAGTCGACGGTGTCCTCGTCGATGTCGCGCACCATCTCCATCGCCAGCGGCGCCATGCGGCACTCGGTGTAACGCATGGCGGCGGCGGAGTCGTTGCCCGGCGAGCCGAAGTTGCCCTGGCCGTTGATCAGCGGCGCGCGCAGCACCCACGGCTGCGCGAGGCGGACCATGGTGTCGTAGATCGCGGAGTCGCCGTGGGGGTGGTACTGACCCATCACGTCACCGACGACGCGCGAGCACTTCGAGAAGCCGCGGTCGGGTCGGTAGCCGCCGTCGTACATCGCGTAGAGGATGCGGCGGTGCACCGGCTTGAGCCCGTCGCGTACGTCGGGCAGCGCGCGCCCGACGATGACGGTCATCGCGTAGTCGATGTAGGACTGCTGCATGAGCGTCTGCAGCTCGATCGGCTGGATGCGGTCGTCGCCGTAGCCGAAGCCGCCTGCTCCCGTGCCGGTGGGGGTCTCAGTCATGTCTGTCTTTCTCCTGCGTTCTATCGATGTCTAGGGCTGGTCGTAGATGCGGCTAGCGACCTAGATATCGAGGAAGCGGACGTCCTTGGCGTTGCGCTGGATGAAGGAGCGGCGCTGCTCGACGTCCTCGCCCATGAGGATCGAGAAGATTTCGTCGGCTTGGGCGGCGTCCTCGAGCGTGACCTGCTTCATCAGGCGGCCGTCGGGGTCCATCGTGGTCTCCCACAGCTCGTCGGCGTTCATCTCGCCGAGGCCCTTGTAGCGCTGGACCGGGTTCTCCTTGGGGAGCTTCTTGCCCTGGGCCTGGCCGTCGGCGAGCAGCGCGTCGCGCTCGGCGTCGGAGTAGACGAACTCGTGCTCGGCGGGCTTGTTCCAGCGCAGGCGGTAGAGCGGCGGCTGGGCCATGTAGACGTAGCCGTGCTCGATGAGCGGCTTCATGAAGCGGAACAGCAGCGTCAGCAGCAGGGTGTTGATGTGGTGGCCGTCGACGTCGGCGTCGGCCATCATCACGACCTTGTGGTAGCGCAGCTTCTCGAGGTTGAACTCCTCGTGGATGCCGGTGCCGAGCGCGGAGATGATCGCCTGGACCTCGGAGTTGGCGAGCACCTTGTCGATGCGGGCCTTCTCGACGTTGAGGATCTTGCCGCGGATCGGGAGGATCGCCTGGATGCGCGGGTCGCGGCCCTGGCGTGCCGAGCCGCCGGCCGAGTCGCCCTCGACGATGAAGACCTCGCACTCGGCGGGGTTGGTCGACTGGCAGTCGCTGAGCTTGCCGGGCAGGCCGCCGCCGCCGAGGAGGCCCTTGCGGTTGCGGGCCAGCTCACGGGCCTTGCGTGCCGCGATCCGGGCGCTCGCCGCGGCCTGCGACTTGCGGACGATCTCGCGGCCCTCGGCCGGGTTCTGCTCGAGCCAGGCGCCGAGCTGGTCGTTCATGATCCGCTGGGTGAAGCCCTTGGCCTCGGTGTTGCCGAGCTTGGTCTTGGTCTGGCCCTCGAACTGCGGCTCGCTGAGCTTGATCGAGATGATCGCGGTCAGGCCCTCGCGGATGTCGTCGCCCGAGACGCGGTCCTCCTTCTTCTTGATCAGGCCCCACTCCTCGCCCCAGTTGTTGACCAGGGAGGTGAGTGCGGCGCGGAAGCCCTCCTCGTGGGTGCCGCCCTCGTGGGTGTTGATGTTGTTGGCGAAGGTGTGGACCGACTCCGTGTAGGAGGTGTTCCACTGCATCGCGACCTCGAGGCTCATGTGCTGCCCGGAGGCGCCCTCGGCGGTCTCGGCCTCGAAGGAGATGACGGTCGGGTTGGCCGCGGTCTTGCGACGGTTGAGGTGCTCGACGTAGTCGACGAGGCCGCGGTCGTACCTGAAGACCTGCTCGAGGCCGCCGGTCTCGGCGCGCTTGATCGCGTCGTGGCCGGCGTTGTCGACCTCGTCGTCGACGGTGTCGTCCTGGACGGCGTCGACGCGCGACTCGGCATCGGGGCGCTCGTCGCGCACGACGAACTCGACGCCCTTGTTGAGGAAGGCCATCTCGCGCAGCCGCGAGGTGATGGTCTCGAGGTTGTAGTTGGTGTGCTCGAAGATCTCCTCCGAGGCGTACCAGGTGACGGTGGTGCCGGTCTGCTCGCCGTCCTCCATCGGGCGCACCTGCTCGAGGTCGGCGTCGGGCACGCCGAGCTGGAAGGTCTGGCGCCACAGGTGGCCGCGGTTCTTGACCTCGGCGACGAGCCGGGTGGAGAGCGCGTTGACCACGGACACGCCGACGCCGTGGAGGCCGCCGGAGACCTTGTACCCGCCGCCGCCGAACTTGCCGCCGGCGTGGAGCATGGTCAGCGCCATCGTGAGCGCGGGCATCTCCTGACCGGGGGCGGTGTCGGTGGGGATGCCACGGCCGTTGTCCTCGACGCGCAAGCCGCCGTCGGCCTGGAGGGTGAGCACGATCCTGGTCGCGTAGCCGGCCAGCGCCTCGTCGACGCCGTTGTCCACGATCTCCCAGATCAGGTGGTGCAGGCCCCGCTCGCCGGTGGAGCCGATGTACATGCCGGGGCGCTTGCGGACGGCCTCGAGGCCCTCGAGGACCTGGATCGCGGAGGCGTCGTACTCGACGCTGCCGTCGACGGCGGTGGTGGAGCGCTTCTCCTCCACGGCCTCGACCGCCTCCTCGACCGCCGCGGCGAGAGCCTCGGCGCGCTCGCTCTCGCTGGGCGCCCCGTCGGAGGGAGGTGCGGGCTGTGGAGTGGGGTCAGAATCGGGGGTGGTGGCCGGGGTGGACTCGTGATTCTGTTCGCTCAAGGCACAGCCTTCTGCTCGTCGCCGCGGATCTCGTCCGAGGGCGTTCGACATGAGTCGAGTCGCTGCGGTTGCGCCTGCAACACGACGTGCGACTCGTACGCTCATATTACCCGTCAGGCGCTCTGAACCGAAGTACCCGCCCCGGGTTGGGGAGGGATCCGCTCGAAAAAGTGCCCGTAGCAGCCCCGTGGGAGCCGTTCAGCCGGTCGAACAGGGGGTTCGGTGGGGCCCCATGTGGTCGTGCGGCTCCCAGATCGGCAGAACGAGGCTCTCGCGCGATCAGCCGTAGGTGTCGCGCGGGCCGCGGCCGTCGCGGCTCGAGAGGCGTCCCTTGGTCCAGCTCGGCAGGTGCGGTCCGAGCACCTCGATCACCGTGACGGTGCCGTGCCCGAGGTCCTCGTTGAGCCGGCGCACGATGCTCGGTGCGAGCAGCTTGAGCTGGGTGGCCCAGGCCGTGGAGTCGGTGCGGACGACGAGCCGCCCGTCGTCGAACGACTCCGGCGTGCAGTGGTCCGCGACCTCGGAACCGACGAGCTCGGCCCAGCGGCCGAAGACGCCCTGCACGCGGAGGTCGACCTCCCAGCCGTGGTTGGCGATCAGCCGGCCCATCGCCTGCTCGAGCAGCTGGGGGTCGCGGTCGTCCGGTCGGGCGCCGGACGACGTGGTGAAGGTCCGCCGGCGGAAGGAGGACGTACGCCGCCGCGCGGGTGCCGAGCCCGGGTTGGCCGCCGCGGCGCGGGCGGCCGCGCGCGCGAGGTCGAGGCCGTCGGGGCGGTGCTCCTCGGCAGCGACCTCGGGGGTGCTCTCGTCGGAGCCGGCCTCGTCGGTCGCGGGCCCGTCGGGGCCCGGCTGCTCATCCGTCACGGGTCACCGTCCCGTCCGCGACGAGGAAGCGCACGCCCTGGAGCGACGCGGGCACGTCCGCGGCGACCGCGGCCGTGACGAGGACCTGCTCGGCGCCCGCCACGAGCTGGGCGAGCTGGTTGCGGCGCTCGGCGTCGAGCTCGGCGAAGACGTCGTCGAGCACGAGGATCGGGTCGTCGCCGTCGGCGCGCAGCAGGTCGTACGACGCCAGGCGCAACGCCAGCGCGAACGACCACGACTCCCCGTGGGAGGCGTACCCCTTGACGGGCAGGCGCAGCTGGGGGTCGCCGAGGGTGAGCACGAGCTCGTCGCGGTGCGGACCGATGAGGGAGATGCCGCGGTCGAGCTCCTCCTTGCGACGAGAGGCGATCGCGTCGAGCAGCGCCTGCTGGAGGTCCTCGGCCAGCTCCACGCTGGCCTTGTACTCGAGGTCGGCGTCGTCACGGCTCGCGCCGCGGGCCACCGCCTCGTAGGCCTTGCCGAGGTAGGGCCGCAGGTCCTCGACGAGCTGCAGCCGGGCACCCAGGATCTCCGCCCCGACGCGGGCCAGGTTGTCGTCCCAGATCTCCAGCGTGGCCATCGCCGCGTCGCGCGAGGAGCCGCGGGCGAGTCCGGCGGTCTTGAGCAGGCTGTTGCGCTGCCTGAGGATCCGGTCGTAGTCGGACCGGACGCCCGCGAGGCGTGGCGTACGGAGCATGAGCAGGTCGTCGAGGAACTTCCTGCGGTCGGAGGGATCGCCCTTGACCAGGGTGAGGTCGTCGGGCGCGAAGACCACGGTCCGCACCAGGCCGATGATCTCGCGCGGTCGGGGGAGGGGCGAGCGGTTGATCCGCGCACGGTTGGCGCGTCCGGGGTTGAGCTCGACCTCGAGGAGCGCCGTACGCCCCTCCTTGACCACCGACGCGCGCACGATCGCCTGGTCGGCGCCCGCCCGCACCAGCGGCGCGTCGGTCGCGACCCGGTGGGAGGAGAGCCGCGAGAGGTAGTCGATCGCCTCGACGAGGTTGGTCTTGCCCTGCCCGTTGCGTCCGATGAACGCCGTCGCCCCCGGCTCCAGGGCGACGTCGATGTCGCCGTAGGAACGGAAGTCGTGGAGGCTCAGGTGGGCGACGTGCAACGGGTCAGGCCTAGCTCTCGCCGGTCTCCCGGTCGCTGCCGGCGCCGGCCTTCTGCGCGGACTCGGACTGCTCGGCACCGGTGGCGCCCTCGGCGTCGCCGCCCTTGGGCGCGGAGGAGCGCACCGCGTGGCCGCCGAACTGGTTGCGCATCGCGGCGATCGCCTTCATCGTCGGCGCGTCGTCCTGGCGGGAGACGAAGCGGGCGTAGAGCGCCGCGGTGATCGCCGGGGTGGCCACGGCGTTCTCGATGCCGGCCTCGACGGTCCAGCGGCCCTCGCCGGAGTCCTCGGCGTAGCCGGCGACCTGGCTGAGCCCCGGGTCCTCGTCGAGGGCGTTGACCATCAGGTCGAGCAGCCACGAGCGGATGACGGTGCCCTCGCGCCACGAGCGGAACACCTCGGTGACGTTGTCGGTGAGCTCGGCCTTCTCCAGCAGCTCCCAGCCCTCGGCGTACGCCTGCATGATCGCGTACTCGATGCCGTTGTGGACCATCTTGGAGAAGTGCCCGGCGCCGACCTTGCCGGCGTGCACGGACCCGAACTCGCCCTCGGGCTTGAGGGCGTCGAATGCCGGCTGCACCTTGGCGATGTCGTCGGCGTCGCCGCCGTACATCAGGGCGTAGCCGTTCTCGAGGCCCCACACGCCGCCGGAGACCCCGCAGTCGACGTAGCCGATGCCCTTGCCGGCGAGCAGCTCGGCGTTGGCGAGGTCGTCGGTCCAGCGCGAGTTGCCGCCATCGACGACCACGTCGCCCTCGCCGAGCAGGTCGGCCAGCTCCGCCACGGTGGCCCGGGTCGGGTCGCCGGCGGGCACCATGACCCACACGACCTTGGGGCTGGGGAGTGCCTCGACCAACGCGGCGAGCGAGTCGACGTCGCTGACGTCGGGGTTGCGGTCGTAGCCCACGACCGTGAGTCCCGCGCGGCGCATGCGCTCACGCATGTTGCCGCCCATCTTGCCGAGTCCGATGAGTCCGATGTCCATGTCCGGAGCCTAGCCGTGCACGAGGAACGAGTGCACGGCGTGGCGGAGGAGGTCGAGTGGCACCGCGAGTGAGGGACGAGCTCGCGACGTGCTGTATCGAGACCCGGTTGATCGCAAGGTCTCGATACGCCACTCGTTCCTCGCGGCTACGCGACCACCGATCAGGACAGCAGGCGGCGGGGCATCAGCAGGTAGCGGAAGGAGCTCGCGTCGTCGTCCGCGGCGTCGGTGCCGGAGATGACCACCGGCTTGGTCGCCTGGGTGAAGGACAGGTCGACGAACTCGCCGTCGATGGCGGTGAGGCCGTCGAGGAGGAACTGCGGGTTGAAGCCGGTCGTCAGCTCGTCGCCGTTGATCTCGGCGTCGACGGCCTCGGTCGCCATGGCCTCGTCGCCGGAGCCGGCGTCGAGCACGATCTGGTTCTCGCCGAACTTCATCTGCACGGCCGTGTTGCGCTCGGCGACGAGCGCGACGCGCTTGACGGTCTCGATGAGCTCGGCCTTGTTGACCTTGGCCACCGTGAGGTGCTCGGCGGGGAAGAGCGAGCGGACCTTGGGGAACTCGCCGTCGAGGAGGCGGGTCGTGGTGCGGCGTACGCCACCGAGACCGGTGCCCTCGAAGCCGATGAGGCCCTCGCCGGTACCGCTGGTGCTCAGCGCAATCGTGACCTCGGCACCGGAGGTGAGCGACTTGGCGGTGTCGCCGAGCACCTTGGCCGGCACGAGGGCGGCCACCGACACGTCGGGGGACTGCGGGTTCCAGGTCAGCTCGCGGTGGGAGAGCCGGAAGCGGTCCGTGGCGAGCAGCGCCATCGTGGACCCGTCGATCTCGATCCGTACCCCGGTGAGGACCGGCAGCATGTCGTCGCGGCCCGCGGCGGTGACCGCCTGGGCGACGGCGTGCGCGAAGTCGGCGCTGGAGACCGTCCCGGTGGCGGACGGCATCTCGGGCAGCGTCGGGTAGTCCGAGACCGGCATGGTCTGGAGGCTGAAGCGTGCGGACCCGCAGGTGAGGGAGACGCGCGGGCCCTCGAGGGTCAGCTCCACCGGCTTGGCGGGCAGGCTGCGGCAGATGTCGGCGAGCAGGCGGCCGCTGACCAGGGCACGGCCCTCGTCGTTGACCTCGGCGGAGAGGGTGGCGCGCGCGGACGTCTCGTAGTCGAAGGTGGAGAGCACCAGACCGGCGTCGCTCGCCTCGATCAGCAGGCCGGCCAGGACCGGGGAGCTGGGACGGACGGGCAGGCTGCGGGCAGCCCAGGCAACGGCATCGGCGAAGACGTCGCGTTCGACGCGGAACTTCACAAGGGTCTCCTCGACGAGGGGTGGGGCGAGCGACTGGTGGGCAGAGGCTCAGGCAGACAAGGACCACACGTGTACGCGTGGGAAGTGCATCCTGCCACGCGCCGGCTCGGCTTCGGCAGGGTTCTCCCCAGAGGGAGGTCGGTCAGACGTTGGTGGGAGATCGGACCAGTCTTGAGGTTCACAGTCGTCGTAGGGTCCGTGGAAACTGTGGATGACGGGCATTCGTGCAGGTCAGGGCCCGAAACCCTTGTGGATGGGGGTTGTGGAGGCAGTCGGACGGCCAGGCGTTCGGTGTGGACGCAGCCGGACGACGTGTGGTTCGTCCCGAGGTGTCCACAGGGGCTGGGGACGAAGCGCCGGACCGAACCACAAGTTCTCCACACGCGGCACCGGCCGCCGTACGGCGCGGACAGGTCGCCCGAGTCCGTCAGGCCTGGCGGGCCTGCATCTTGACGCGGTTGGTGAGCTCGCTGACCTGGTTGAAGACCGCGCGGCGCTCGGCGAGGAGCTGGCGGATCTTGCGGTCGGCGTACATCACGGTCGTGTGGTCGCGGCCGCCGAACTCGCGGCCGATCTGCGGCAGCGACATCGAGGTCAGCTCGCGGCAGAGGTACATGCCGATCTGGCGCGCCATCACCAGGTGCCTGCCCCGTGAGGGTCCGGTGAGGTCCTCGAGCGAGACGCCGAAGTAGGCGGCCGTCTGGGCGATGATCAGCGCGTGGGTGATCTCCGGCTCGCCACCCTCGGGGATCAGGTCCTTGAGGACGATCTCGGCCAGGGTCATGTCGACCTCCTGGCGGTTGAGGTTGGCGAAGGCGGTGACCCGGATCAGCGCGCCCTCGAGCTCGCGGATGTTGGTCTGGATCTTGGAGGCGATGAACTCCAGCACGTCCGGCGGCGCCGTCAACCGGTCCATCGCGGCCTTCTTGCGCAGGATCGCGATGCGGGTCTCGAGGTCCGGCGGCTGGACGTCGGTGATCAGGCCCCACTCGAACCTGTTGCGCAGTCGGTCCTCCAGCGCCTCGAGGCGCTTGGGCGCGCGGTCGGAGGTGAGGACGATCTGCTTGTTGGCGTTGTGGAGGGTGTTGAACGTGTGGAAGAACTCCTCCTGCGTCTGGGTCTTGCCCTCGAGGAACTGGATGTCGTCGATGAGCAGGACGTCGACGTCGCGGTAGCGCCGCTTGAACCGGTCCTGGCGGTCGTCGCGGATCGCGTTGATGAACTCGTTGGTGAACTCTTCGCTGGAGACGTAGCGCACCTTGGCGTTGCTGTAGAGGCTGCGTACGTAGTGGCCGATCGCGTGGAGCAGGTGCGTCTTGCCCAGGCCGGACTCGCCGTAGACGAGGAGCGGGTTGTAGGCCTTGCCGGGAGCCTCGGCCACGGCCACGGCCGCCGCGTGCGGGAACCGGTTGGAGGAGCCGATGACGAAGGTCTCGAAGGTGTACTTGGGGTTCAGCCGGGTCTCCAGCGCGGAGGGCCGACGCTCGCCGGAGGCCGGTGCCGGCTCGAAGTGGTCCACCTGCTCCGGGACCGACGCCTCGTAGGGCTGGTGGTCATTTGTCGACATGGCGACAGATCGATCTGTCGATTCGTCGACCGGAGTGGGTGCGGCGTCCTCGAGGGCGGGGTTGACCGTGACGAGCATGCGGATCTCGCGGCCGAATCCCTCGCTCAGCGCGTCCTCGATGTGGTTGCGGAGCCGGCCCTCGAGCTGGTTGCGGGTGAAGTCGTTGGGGACGGCGATGATCGCGGTGTTCTCGTGCAGCGTCATCGGGACGCTGGGCCTCAGCCAGGCGCGCTGGTTGGGCTGGAGGTCCGCGACGATCTGCTGCCACGCCGTCCCGAGATCTACCTGCTGGTCGTCCACCGGACCGCCTTCACTTCCACCGTGTCGTCGTGCCAGTCGTGCCTGCCGCACCTCGCCGGGCACCTGGATCCGTGCCCGTCCCGGTCGAGCGGGTGTGTTCTGCGCGACCCTGACCGGTTGTGCTTCCACAGAGTTGTCCACAAGCTGTGCACTGTTTGTCCCGGCCGGGGTGGCCGAGCTCTCCGCGCTGCGCCGGTCTGTGATCTTCCCAGCGTTTCCGCAGGTCAGAGGCCTGTTCAGGGGCCGTGGGACCCGGATCACAGCAAGCCGTGGACCTGGGGAGCACCGTCGTCCGACGCGACCGCGAAGAGGTGGAACGTAACAACCGGGCCGTGCAGGGAGCAAGACGTCATCCACAGGCTGGCCCCAGGGGTGGGCTCGAGGGTTTGACCCCCACTTTCCCCTCCGCGTACCGTTGGCCGGTCGCTCCCTGTCGACGGGTGCCGCATGTCCACGATCCGCCACACGGCGGCTGCGTGGGTGGGCGGTGCCGGCCGAACGACCTGCACCGATCCTCGCGCGGAGTGGACATCCCTCGAAACCTTCGGAGAAATGCCGTGAGCAAGCGTACGTACCAGCCGAACAACCGTCGCCGTCACAAGGTGCACGGCTTCCGCCTCCGCATGCGGACCCGTGCCGGTCGCGCGATCCTGTCGAGCCGTCGCCGCAAGGGCCGCAAGAGCCTGGCCGTCTGAGGCCCAGGGCTCACGGCAACCCCGCCGTGCTCTCCGCTGACCATCGCCTCACCGACAGTGACGGCTTCCGCCGCACGGTCCGCAACGGGCGACGTGCCGGGTGCTCGACGCTCGTCGTCCACATGTGGGTGGACCAGGCTGCGGCCTCCGGTCCGGCACAGGTGGGCTTCACGGTGGGCAAGTCCGTGGGCAATGCCGTCACACGCAACCGTGTGAAGAGGCGACTCCGGCACCTGACCCGGGAGCACCTCCCCGCACTGGAGGAGCTCCCGGGTCGTGCTGCACTCGTGGTGCGGGCGCTGCCGGCGGCGGCCGACGCGTCGTACGCCCGTCTCGGTGCCGATCTGGCGCGTACGCTCGATCGGGTGAGCGCGTCGTGAAGTACCTCCTCATCGGCTTCATCCGTGCGTGGCGCTTCGCGATCAGCCCGCTCTACGGACAGGTCTGCCGCTACCACCCGAGCTGCTCGGCGTACGCCCTCGAGGCCGTCACGGTGCACGGCTCGCTGCGCGGCACCTGGCTCGGCGTACGCCGTCTCGGCCGCTGCCACCCGTGGTCCGACGGCGGGTACGACCCGGTCCCGCCCCGTGACCGACCCCGTGTTCCCCCCCACGCCACAGGCGTGGGCTCCACCACCCCGAGCCAGGGAGCTTGAGTGATCGACTTCTTCACCTCCATCGGCAGCGCCATCATGACGCCGCTCTACTACGCGATCTCCTTCGTGCTGGTGGGCTTCCACAACGTCTTCGGGGACCTGTTCGGGCCCACGTCCGGTCTTGCCTGGGTGCTGTCGATCATCGGGCTCACGCTCGTGGTCCGCGCCGCGCTGATCCCGCTCTTCGTCAAGCAGATCAAGTCCAGCCGCAACATGCAGCTCATCCAGCCAAAGGTGCGCGAGCTGCAGAAGAAGTACGGCCACGACCGTGAGCGTCTCGCGCAGGAGACGATGAAGCTCTACAAGGACTCGGGGACGAACCCGTTCTCCTCGTGCCTGCCGATCCTGCTGCAGATGCCGATCTTCCTCGCGCTGTTCCGGATCCTCGACCAGGCCGCCCGCAATCCGCAGGACAAGCGCGGACTGATGACGCCGGAGCTCAACGAGCAGCTCCGCTCCGCGGTGTTCGCCGGCGGCAGGATCTCCGACACGTTCCTCAACGCCGACGGGGTGGAGGTCCGCGTCCTCGCCGCCGTGCTGGTGCTCGCGATGACGGCGACGACCTTCCTCACCCAGCGGCAGCTGATGAGCAAGAACATGCCGGCCGACGCGCTCTCCGGTCCCTACGCGCAGCAGCAGAAGATGCTGCTCTACGTGCTCCCCGTCGTCTTCGCCGTCGGCGGCATCGCCTTCCCTGTCGGTGTCCTCTTCTACTGGACGACGTCGAACCTGTGGACGATGGGCCAGCAGTTCTACGTGATCCGCAACAACCCCGCTCCCGGCACTCCGGCGGCGGAGGCCAAGGAGGAGCGCGACCGCGCCAAGGCTGCGCGCAAGGGGATCAAGACCCCGGCTCAGCTCGAGGAGGAGCGGCTCGCGGCCGAGGCGGAGGCCCGGCGCGCGGAGAAGTCCCAGACGCGCCAGCAGCCGCAGCGCCAGACCAAGGCCCAGCGCAGCAAGAAGAAGCGCTGACCCAGACATCCGCGATCGTCGCCCCGGCGACGTCGCACATGATCGAGAAGCAGGAGACACCACTGTGAGTGAGCAGCTGACGGACGACGAGGCCGTGGACAACGTCGAGCAGGACGGCAAGGACCTGGACGCGAGCACGCCGGCGGACGGCGGGAAGCCCCGCCCCTCCAAGGTGGAGCGCCTCGAGCACGAGGGCGACATCGCGGCGGACTACCTCGAGGAGCTGCTCGACATCGCGGACCTCGACGGCGACCTGGACATGGACGTCGAGGGCGACCGTGCGAGCGTGCAGATCGGCGGAGCCGACCTGAGCCTGCTCGTGGGTCGCAACGGAGAGGTCCTCGAGGCGCTCCAGGAGCTCACCCGCCTCGCGGTCTACCGCGAGACCGGGGAGCGCTCGCGCCTGATGCTCGACGTCGGGGGCCACCGCGCCGAGCAGCGCACCCGGCTCGTGGCGATCGCGGAGAAGTCCATCGCCGCCGTGCGCGAGTCCGGAGAGTCCGTCTCCCTGGAGCCGATGAGCGCCTTCGAGCGGAAGGTCGTGCACGACGCCGTTGCCGCCGCCGGCTTGACGTCCGAGTCCGAGGGTGCCGAGCCCAAGCGCTACGTGGTGATCCTCCCCGCGTGAGCGACGAGGTTTCACGTGAAACCGGTGGGTCGAGTAGGCCCCCCGCGGCCGTTTCGAGACCACCCTCCGTCCCTCCCGGGGCGCGGAGGGTGTTCGCGTCCGAGCAGCTCCCGCTCGCGGAGCGGTACGCGGAGCTGCTCGCGACGGAAGGCGTGGTCCGCGGTCTGATCGGACCACGGGAGGCGCCTCGCTTGTGGGAGCGCCACCTGCTGAACTCGGCGGTCCTGTCGGACGCCATCCCGCAGGGTTCGACGGTCTGTGACATCGGGACGGGGGCGGGGCTGCCCGGCCTGGTCATCGCGATCGCGAGACCGGACGTACGGGTCACGCTGGTCGAGCCGCTGCTGCGACGCACCACGTTCCTCGAGGAGGTCGTGGACGAGCTCGGCCTCGACTGGGTCTCGGTCGTGCGCGGGCGTGCCGAGGACCTCCACGGCGAGGCGACGTTCGACGTCGTCACGTCCCGTGCGGTCGCGCCACTGGAGCGGCTGCTGGGGTGGTCGATGCCGCTCGTGGCGCCCGAGGGTGCACTGGTGGCGATGAAGGGCCAGACGGTGCACGAGGAGATCGAGTCCGCCCGGAAGTTCCTCAGGACGTGGAGGTGCAGCGAGCCCCAGGTGATGGAGCTCGGCGACGGCGTGGTTTCTCCACCGACCACTGTGGTGCGGGTGTCATGGGCTGACCCGTCCCGGATAGGTTGGCCCCTTGCCCGTGAACCCAGGCGGCGTTCGCCGCGACATGACAGACGTGCAGACCGACGTGCAGCGCGCGAGAGGTGAGCTGAGTTGACGACCGAGGGTCCTACCCACGACGCGGGCTGGCGTTCTCACGAGGATGCGCCTTACCCGTTTTCCACCGGCTCCAAGGGCGCCCCTGAGCGCAGCTATCCACAGACTGACCCGATTCATCCACAGGCTGAGGAAGAATCAGACGTTTCACGTGAAACACCGCCGTCGGACGTTTCACGTGAAACACGACCCGCTTGGCAGGTGCGTACGGCGGGTGATCTCGCGGCACGGGATGCCGAGTTCACCGACCACGGCACCCCGCTCGCCCAAGCGGCGCAGCACTCCGTGCTCGCTCGCTCGGGAGGCCTGCGCCGGCAGGGCGTCCCCCGGCCGGGCGAGACCCGGGTCCTCGTGGTCGCCAACCAGAAGGGCGGCGTCGGCAAGACGACCTCGACCGTGAACGTCGCGGCCGGCCTTGCGCAGCTGGGGCAGAAGGTGCTCGTCATCGACCTCGACCCCCAGGGCAACGCGTCGACCGCGCTCGGCGTGGAGCACCACCGGGGCATCCCCTCGACCTACGACATGCTCGTCGACGGGCAGCCGCTGGCCGACGTCATGACCGAGTGCGCCGATCTCCCCGGCCTGTGGGCAGTCCCGGCGACGATCGACCTGGCAGGTGCAGAGATCGAGCTCGTCAGCGTGGTGGCGCGGGAGCAGCGTCTCGCCCGGGCGATCGCCGGCCATCCCCTCATGGGCCCGGCGTCCGAGGTCGGCGACGAGCGGTTCGACTACGTCTTCGTCGACTGCCCCCCGTCCCTCGGCCTGCTCACCCTGAACGCGCTCGTCGCGGGTCGCGAGATGTTCATCCCGATCCAGGCGGAGTACTACGCGCTCGAGGGCCTGGGCATGCTCCTCGAGACCGTGGAGATGGTGCGACAGCACCTCAACCCGCAGCTCACCATCTCCACCATCCTGTTGACGATGTACGACGCGCGCACCCGGCTGGCCGCCGGCGTCGCGGACGAGGTACGCAGCCACTTCGGCGACCAGGTGCTGAAGACCGCCGTGCCCCGCTCGGTGCGGGTCTCCGAGGCACCGTCCTACGGGCAGACCGTGATGACCTACGATCCTGCGTCGGCGGGTGCGCTCTCCTACCTGGAGGCCGCCCGCGAGATCGCCAGCAAGGGAGCCCCCGCATGAGCACCCCACGACGTTCTTCTCCGCCGCTCCGCTCCCCCGAACAACGCCGCGAGGACCCCGCATGAATGCCACCCCCCCTCGTCGTGGTCTGGGCCGCGGGCTGGGCTCCCTGATCCCCACGACGCCCAGCCAGCCGGCCCCGGCCGCGCCCTCGACGGGCACCGATGTGTCCTCCCCCGCAGGCACGCGCAACGGCTCGGCCGCCACGGCCGACGCTGCTGCCGGTCGCACTGACTCGCGCAACGGCGCGGAGCCCGGTGGCGCGGCCGGTGGCACAGTGGCCGGTGGCGAGGTGGCAGGCGCGTACTTCGCCGAGCTCCCGATCGCGCAGGTCCGCCCCAACGCCCGACAGCCGCGGCAGGTCTTCGAGGAGGAGGCCCTCGCCGAGCTCGTCCATTCGATCCGCGAGGTGGGACTGCTGCAGCCGGTCGTCGTGCGCCGGACGGGCGAGGAAGCGTACGAGCTCATCATGGGCGAGCGTCGCTGGCGGGCTTCGCAGGAGGCCGGCCGTGACACGATCCCCGCGATCGTCCGCGAGACCGACGACAACGACATGTTGCGCGACGCGCTCCTGGAGAACCTCCACCGTTCGCAGCTCAACCCGCTCGAGGAGGCTGCCGCCTACGGCCAGCTGCTCGAGGACTTCGGGTGCACCCACGACGAGCTCGCCCAGCGCATCGGGCGATCACGACCGCAGATCTCGAACACGCTGCGCCTGCTCAAGCTCTCGCCCGCCGTCCAGCGCCGGGTGGCTGCGGGCGTGCTGTCCGCGGGCCACGCCCGGGCGCTGCTCTCGGTCGACGACGCCGGGCTCCAGGACAAGCTCGCCGCCCGCGTCACCGCGGAGGGCATCTCGGTGCGCGGCCTCGAGGAGATCGTCTCGGTCGGCGTCGAGCAGGACGAGGCTCCTCGTACGCTGCGGGCCAAGCCGGTGGCTCCCGGACTGTCCGAGCTGGCCGACCGTCTCTCCGACCGGTTCGAGACGCGGGTCAAGGTGGACCTCGGCAAGGCCAAGGGCAAGATCACCGTGGAGTTCGCCAGCCTCGACGACCTCCGACGCATCGTCGACATCATGGACCCGCGCAACCGCGACGACCGGCCCATCTGAGCCGCTCCCGGTCGAACTGGGTGGGGTAGTCCGTCACTTGGAGGGGGACACAACCCCCTCCAAGTGACGGAATCCCCGCTCGGGCGGGGACTCCGCGCCACGCGACCTATTGTCGACAAAGCGACGTAGCGACAGATCTACAAGACGACAGATCTACTTGCCGTTTTGTCGCTTCGCCCGCTTCTCGGCGCGCTTGCGGGCGCGCTCGCGCTTCTCCTCGGCGTCGAGGCGAGCCGCCTCCTCCAGCGTGGGGGCGGTGCCACCCATCGAGGCCGGCACCCACCAGGACCCAGGGGGCTGCTCGTCGGCGGGGTAGGCGGCGACGGTCTCGGCGAGCATCTGCGCCATCTGCGCCTTCAGCCGAGCGGTGTCACCGACCGGGTCGTCGCCGGTGGGGTGCATCGGCTCGCCGACCGTGATCGCGATGGTCTTGCCGCGCGAGAAGTCGCGGGGGTGGTCCTTGGTCATCATCCTCTGGGTGCCCCACATGATGACGGGGACCAGGGGTACGCCGGCCTCGGCCGCGATGCGTACGGCTCCGGACTTGAACTCCTTGAGCTCCATCGCGCGCGAGATGGTCGCCTCCGGGAAGATCCCGACCGCCTCGCCGCGGCGGAGGTAGTCGACGGCCGTGTGGAAGCTCCCGAGGCCCTCGCCGCGGTCGACCTCGATGTGGTGCAGCGAGCGCATGAGCGGGCCGACCCAGCGGTGGTCGAAGAGCTCGCGCTTGGCCATGAACCGCACCAGCCGGCCCGACGGGTTGGCGGCCAGGCCGCCGTAGACGAAGTCGACGTAGCCGACGTGGTTGTAGGCGAGCAGCACGCCGCCCTCGCGCGGCACGTGCTCCGTACCGGTCAGCACGATGCGCTGGCCCAGAGCCTTGAAGGCCGCCTTGGCGGTGACGATGATCGGTGGGTAGGTCACATCGCGCATGGCGAGGAGCCTAGGGTCCCCGGGTCGGGACCGCGACCCTTCGTGATCAGCGTCGCGTGGCGAGGAAGTCGGCGATCCGGCCGATCGCCTCCTCGAGGACGCTGGCCTCGGGGAGCGTGACGAGCCGGAAGTGGTCGGGCGCGGGCCAGTTGAACCCGGTGCCGTGGGTGACGAGGATCTTCTTGGCGCGCAGCAGGTCGAGGACGAACTCCTGGTCGTCGTCGATCGGGTAGACCTCCGGGTCGAGCCGGGGGAAGCAGTAGAGCGCACCGCGCGGCTTGACGTTGCTGACGCCGGGGATCTCGTTGAGGAGGCGGTGCGCGAGCATCGACTGCTCGTAGAAGCGGCCGCCGGGCCCGATGAGCTCCTCGATCGACTGGTAGCCGCCCAGGGCGGTCTGGATCGCGTGCTGGGCGGGGACGTTGGCGCACATCCGCATGTTGGCGATGAGGGTGAGCCCCTCGAGGAAGTCGGTCGCGACCTCCTTGGGACCGGAGATCATCACCCAGCCGGCGCGGTAGCCGCAGACCCGGTAGGCCTTGGAGAGCCCGGAGAACGTCAGGCACAGCACGTCGTTGCCGCCGTAGGTGGCCGCGTGGTGGTGCTCGGCGTCCTCGAACAGGATCTTCTCGTAGATCTCGTCGGCCATCACGACGAGCTGGTGTCGGCGCGCGATGTCGACGAGCGCCTTGACCGTCTCCTCGCTGTAGACGGCACCGGTGGGGTTGTTGGGGTTGATGATGACGATGGCGTGCGTATTCTCGGTGATCTTCGACTCGATGTCGGCGAGGTCGGGGTTCCAGTCGTTCTCCTCGTCGCACCGGTAGTGCACCGGGATGCCGCCGGCGAGCGTCACGGCCCCTGTCCAGAGCGGGTAGTCCGGCGCCGGCACGAGGATCTCGTTGCCGTCGTCGACGAAGGCCTGGAGCACCATCGAGATCAGCTCGGAGACGCCGTTGCCGATGAAGATGTCCTCGACGCCGACGTCACGCAGCCCGTGGGACTGGTAGTAGTGCATGACCGCGGTCCGTGCCGACCAGATGCCCTGGCTGTCGGCGTACCCCTGCGACTGCGGCAGGTGGTGGATCATGTCGGCGAGGATCTGCTCGGGTGCCTCGAAGCCGAACGGCGCGGTGTTGCCGATGTTGAGCTTGAGGATGCGGTGCCCCTCGGCCTCGAGCCGCTGTGCCTCGACCAGGATCGGGCCACGCACGTCGTAGCGGACACCTTGCAGCTTCTTGCTCTGTCGGATCGGGCGCACGACTCATCCTCTCAGGCGCCGTACGCCGCTAGCATCGGAGTTGTGTCCCGCAAGACCGCACGCTTGACGGTCGACCACCTCGCGGAGCTGGCCGACCCGGTCCGCTCGTGCCTGTTCTGGGAGCTCGGGCCGGTCGACCGGTCCCGGCTCGACGAGCAGGAGCGGATCGCGGAGAAGGAGAACTGGCTCTCCTCGACCCTGCGTGACTGGGGCTCGTGCGGGCGGGTCGTCCGCATCGACGGACGCACGGTCGGCCACATCGTGTACGCCCCGGCGGCGCGGCTGCCCGGTGCGGCCGCGCTGCCGACCGCGCCCGGGTCGCCGGACGCCATCATCGCCGCGACCGCGTGGATCGAGCCTGCCCTGCGGCGCGGCGGCCTCGGCCGGATGCTGGTGCAGGCGATGGCGGCGGACCTGGTCGAGCGCGGGCACACCGCGATCGAGGCGTACGGCGACACCCGCGGGCGTACGGAGCGGTGCGTGCTGCCGGCCGAGTTCCTCGGCAGCGTCGGCTTCAAGACCCAGCGGGCCCACCCGACCACTCCACGGATGCGGATGGAGCTGCGCACCGCGCTGAGCTGGAAGGACGAGGTCGAGCTCGCGCTCGAGAAGGTGTGGGGTGTCGTGCGCCCCACGCAGAAGGCGACCCGCCCGATCGGATCGGTGCGGGCCGCCTCTGGCGGCTGGCTCAGATGATGCCCTCGAGCTCCTTGAGGAGCGCGGCCTTGGGCTTGGCGCCCACGATGGACTTCACGACCTCGCCCCCCTGGTAGACGTTGATGGTCGGGATGCCGGTCACGCGGTAGGACGAGGGGGTGACCGGGTTCTCGTCGACGTTCATCTTGAGGAACGTGAGCTTCTCGCCGTGCTCGGCGTTGAGCTCGTCGAGGATCGGAGCGACCTGGCGGCACGGACCGCACCACTCCGCCCAGAAGTCCACCAGGACGGGCTTGTCGGACTTGAGGACCTGCGCCTCGAACTCGGCGTCGGTCACGGCGGCGATGTTGGCCACGGCACTTGCCCCTTTCACATGAGGTCTCTGCGTCGGGTGTCGGTCCCCGACGGGGATGTCCAGTCAACACCAACCCGGTGACAGTTGTTCCCGACCCTGTGCGCGCTCGTCGTGAGACGGAGGACCGCGACACCCCCGTGCTCGCGGTCCTCCTCACCCCCACGGGGGTGCCTCGAGCCTAGGCGCGACCCGCCCCCGACGTCCGCCCCCGGAACCGGGGGGAGCGGCCAAAGCAAAACTTGTCGTGAGGGCTGAGACGGACGTAGTGGACGAACGTGCTCCGACCTAGCATCCAGAGGTTCGAAGCCAGCTGAACCCGGGGGTGTCTGCGTGCGTTGGCCCCTGTGGGCGGTCGTCACGACGCCGCCGCCCGTCCCCCGGACGAGGTCGGGCAGCGCCTACCGGATGTACCGGAGCATCCTGGGTGCGCACGCGTGCATCCTCCTCAGCCTCTGCCTGTTCGCCTCGCTGCCGTGGATGGGTCACCTCGCGTGGGACGAGCCCACGGCACCGAACCGGGCACTGATCGGAGCCGTGCTGCTGGGCTCGGCCGTGAGCGTGTTCTCCCGCGGCGAGCGGATGCACAACCTGTGGATCCTGGGCGCCACGTTCCTCCTGGCGACTCCCCAGATCGGCACCAACCCGGTGCCCAACGACGCCACGGTCGGGATGGTCCTGTCCGCCGTCGGCGTCATGGCGGCCCGGTTGCTGCCGCTCCTCAACGCCCTCGGGCTCGTCGCCGTGCTCAGCGCCGTGCACGTGGGCACCCTGGAGGCGCTCGGCCTCCCGGCGTCGGGCCTCTCGCTCGACACGATGGTGCTCTCGCTCGGGACCGCGGCCGCGGCGGTCGGCTTCGTCAACGCCATGCAGGCGAGCGCGATCGCCACCGAGCGGGTCACGGAGGGCAACCGGCAGCGCGAGCTCGACCTCGCGCGCGCCGAGGCCGAGCTGCGAGCCCGTACGACGAGCCGCCGCGTGCTGCACGACGACGTGCTGGGCACCCTGCACCTCGTCTCCGACGCGGTCGCTCCTGCCGACCGGGTGCGGGCGCAGGCCCGGGCGACCGCCCTGGCCATCCGACGGATGGTGGGGGAGGAGTCCGACGCAGCCGTACGCCTCGAGGAGCGCGAGCCGGGCTCGGTGGAGGAGCTGCCGCAGGCCTACGCCTCCCTCGTCGACGACCTGCGCGAGCGGGTGCCGGCGACCGTCGAGGTCGAGGTCGTCGGGCGGGCCCAGCGCCTGCCGCCCCTCTCGAGCGAGCAGCGCGCCGCGGCGTTGCGCGCGCTGTCGGAGGGGGTGCGCAACGCGGTGCGGCACGGCCGGGTCGACGAGGTCGTCCTCCGGATCTCCGCCGACCGACGCGACCTGCGGCTGGAGGTGCTCGACCGCGGTCGGGGGGTCGACGCCCCCACCCGATCGGGGTTCGGCCTCGTCGAGTCGGTCGGGCGCCCGATCGCCGAGATCGGCGGGACCTCGGCGCTCCTGCCGCGTCCGGGCGGGGGCGCGGTCCTCGTCCTGGACCTGCCTCGCAACCCGGAGGCCGGCCGCCGCCTCCACCACGCCCACGGCCTCACCACCGGTGGACTCGGCTCGGTGCGGACGCTGTCGCGCGCCGTGGCCATCCCGCTGGGCGCGGCGTGGAGCATCATCGCGATCCACTCCGTCGTGAAGGCTCCCGAGTCCTGGCCCTCGCTCCTCGTCGGGCTCGCGTGGCTCGCGCTGACCCTGGTCATCGTGCGGCAGTCCGAGCGCGGCAGCCCGCGCCCGGTCTGGGTCACCACGGTCGCGGCGGCCAGCATCGCCCTGCAGGTGCTCGGCATCGCCCTGATGCCGAGCGGCGCGATGCTCGACTTCCGCTCGTGGTCCATCGGCATGAGCGCCCTGCCACTGGTGGTCTTCGTCCTGAGCCTGCCTTTCCCCGTGGCTGCCGGCGTGGTCGCGGCCCACATCCTCGTCGTGCTCGGCGCGGCCCAGGTCAGCCCGGACCTCACGCGCGGGCTGGTCCCGTGGGGCTCGCTGAACGCGGTCATCACGTGCCCCGTCCCGTCCATGGTGCTCGGCTCGCTCATCCGTCGACAGGGCCGGTCGCTGCGCCAGCAGCAGAAGCGCGAGTTCGCCCTCGAGCACCGCCGCGCGGCGGAGGAGTGGCAGGCGGCGATGACGGACCTCTACTTCGCGCACGTGCGCCACGAGGTGCTGCCATGGCTGGACGACGTGGCGTCGGGGGTGCGCGACCCCCGGGCCGAGGAGACGATCGCGCAGGCCCGCCTGCTCGCGGTGGCAGCGCGTGACGACCTGTACGCCCCCGGTTTCTTCGACGACGACCTGCGTGCCGACGTCGCCCACTTCCGCTCGCGCGGCGGGGCGGTCGAGCTGCGGGCTGGGCTCGTGCCCGGTGGATTCGACCGGCCGGTCGGACGGGTGCTGCGCGGGCTGCTGCCGGTGTCGGCGGGCCGCAGGATCATCGTGTCCCCTCCCGTGGCGCCCGAGCAGCAGGTCCGGATCGCCGTGGTGCCGGCGCCGCACACGGGAGACCTCGAGCGCCTCCGGGACGTGATGGCGGACGGGTTCGCCGCCGACGTGGACGCCTTCCGCGCCGTGCTCCTCGTCGACGACCTCCCCGTTTCGGGGTAGAGACAGCCGCTGGCGCGCCTTGTATTCACTCCCCATGACAACTCGACCGGCGCGACGCGCGACCGTGGCCGTCCTGGACAACCAGGAGGTCGTCCGCGACGGCGTGGCCGCGGCCGTGGGCCGGCACCCCGACGACCTCGTGATGGCGGGTGTGTACGCCGCCGTGTCCGAGGTGGACCTCGCCACGCCCGGCCCGGACGTGCTGGTGCTCGACCTCTACCTCGGGCGCGACGACGAGGTGGTGCTCGAGCACATCCCCTCCCTGACGTCGTGGGCCGGTGCCGTCGTGCTGCACACGGCCGAGGAGAAGCCGGTGCCCCTGCGGCGCGCCCTGGCTCTCGGCGTGCACGGGGTGGTGCTGAAGAACGACGGCACCGAGGCGCTCATCGAGGTCGTACGCCGCTCGCTGGCGGGGGAGTTCGTCTGCAGCAGCGTCCTGGCCGAGGCCCTGATCGGCGACGTCGAGCTCACTCCTCGCCTGACCGCGCGGGAGGTCGAGGTGCTGAGCAACCTGCGCGACGGCCTCACCCAGCGGCAGGTGGGGTCGCGGCTCAAGGTCGCCGAGGAGACCGTGCGGGCCCACCTCAAGTCGATCCGCGCGAAGTACATGGACGCCGAGCGGGACGTCACCAACACCGGGAGCCTGGTGCGCGAGGCCGGGCGCGACGGCTGGATCTGACGACCCCGATCTCCTCGCATTGTCACCGCGGATGCCCTCCCGGTCAGGCATTCGGTGATTTCGACCCGGTCCCCACTTGTGGGGAGCGACAGGCCGGCGCCGGGCGGGTGATCCTCTGGTCGGCTCGTTCGTGGGGGACGAGCCGCCAAGCCTGATGGGGTGGACATGCGACTTCTCGGTCACAACCGGGGCCAGGCCGCGCTCGCGTCCCTGACCCTCGGCATCGGTCTGATGGCGACCCTCTACGACGGAGTCCCGACCTCCGACCTCGAGCTGCACGACGGCGGGGTGTGGGTGACCAACCTCGAGACGCGCGCCGTCGCGCACCTGAACTACCCCTCCATGACCCTCGACGCGGCGATGACCGCCACGTCGGCCGACTTCGACGTGCTCCAGGACGCCACCGAGGTGGCCCTCGACGACCGGGGCAGCGGCACCCTCTCGCCCGTCGACTCGTCGGTCCCCGCACTCGGGTCCGCGGCGGCGGTCCCGGCCGGGTTCGACGTCCGGCAGGGCGGCCGTACGGTCGTCGTGACCGACCCCGTCGGCGGCGCGCTGTGGGCGATGGACGTCGCCGAGGTCGACGGCTTCAGCGAGGAGCAGGAGCCGACCCTGGTCGACGTGGCCGGTGCGAGTGCGGCCGTCGGCAAGGACGGCACCGCCTACGTCGTCGCCGCGTCCGGTGACCTCAGCTCCGTCGATCCCGCCACCGACGGCTGGACCACCACCGAGATGGGGAGCCTCGGCGACCTCGCGTCCGGCGAGTTCGAGCTGACGGTCGTCGGGTCGACGCCGGTCGTGCTCGACCGGGCCGCCGGCGAGGTCCGCACCCTCGAGGAGTCGGTCGAAATCCCTGACGCGACCGACGTCGTCCTCCAGGCCCCGGGCGACCCGGCCGACGACGTCGCCCTGGCCGCACCGGACGGGCTCCTGCTCGCGCCGCTCTCCGGCGGCGACGTCCGGACCGCCGGCGACGGACCGACGAGTGCCGGCGACGCCGCGCCGCCCGTACGGCTGGGGACCTGCACGTACGCCGCGTGGGGCGGCAGCGGGCACTACCAGCGGGTGTGCGACGACAGTGCCGACGACCAGTTCCAGGTCGTGGAGCGACTGGTCCAGACCACCCGGCCGGTCTTCCGGGTCAACCGCGACGTGGTGGTGCTGAACAACCAGGACAACGGGGACGTCTTCCTCGTCAACGAGAACATGACCCTCGTCGCCAACTGGGACGACGTCCTCGGCCGGGTCGAGGACGAGAAGAAGGAGCAGGAGGAGTCCGAGGAGCAGGACCAGCAGCTCAACGCCGACCGGACCGACCAGAACCACCCGCCGAAGGCGAACCCCGACTCCTACGGCGTACGGCCCGGGCGGTCCACCACGCTCCCCGTGCTCGACAACGACACCGACCAGGACGGCGACGTTCTCACGGCCTCGACCGAGGACGAGCCGCGCATCGGCACCGTCCTCCCGGTCCGCGGCGGCGAGGCCCTGCAGATCGTCACCGGGCCGGGCGCCGCCGGGTCGGACACGTTCGAGTACGCCGCCGGCGACGGCCGCGGCAAGCCGGCGACGGCGCGGGTGCAGGTCGAGGTGCACCCGTGGTCGGTCAACGCCGCACCGCAGCCCAAGGACCGCGCGTCGGTGGTGGTCGTGGCCGGCGGTGCCGAGGTGAAGTACAACCTGCTCCAGGACTGGATCGACCCGGACGGCGACCCGATCTACCTCGAGTCCGTCCAGGGCACCGACGACATCGCAGCCCAGAGCCGCGAGGACGGCACCGTCACGATCACCGACCTCGGGCGCGCCGAGCCCGGTCTGCACCAGGTCGAGGTACGCGTCTCCGACGGCCGGGAGGTCGCCAGCGGGACCCTCGACATCGACCTGCGCAGCGACGACAACGTCGCGCCGGTCGCCAACGCCGACCACGTGATCGCCGTCGTCGACGAGGAGACCACCGTCAGCCCACTGGCCAACGACACCGACGCCAACGGCGACGAGCTGCGCCTGGCGCAGGTCGACAACCCCGGGGGCGGTGCCAAGGTGCTGCTCGACCCGGCCGCCGGGACGTTCAGCTTCCTGGCGAAGAGGGCCGGCACCGTCTACGTCGAGTACACGGTCTCGGACGGGCCGGCCATCTCGAAGAACATCGTGCGCGTCGACGTCGTCGACGGCACCGGCGACGCACCTCCGGTCGCCGACAACGACCTCGCGCTGCTCCCGGCGGGTCAGTCGGTCCTCGTGCCGGTCCTCGCCAACGACTACGACCCGGCCGGCGGCGTGCTCGTCGTGCAGTCGGTGTCGGCCCCGCCCGAGGCCGGTCTCCAGCTCGACATCGTCAACCACGAGCTCGTGCGGGTGCGTGCCGTCGGGTCCCTGCGCGCGCCCGTGGCGTTCACCTACACGATCTCCAACGGTGCCGCTCCGGCCACCGCCCAGGTCACCGTGGTCAACGTCCCTGACCCCGGCTCCGACAAGGCGCCGGTCGTCGAGGACGACGCCGCCACCGTGCGCGCGGGCGACATCGTGACGATCCCGGCACTCGCCAACGACCGGTCGCCGGCCGATCTGGAGCTGCGGATCGACCCCGAGCTGCGGATGCTGCCGAAGTCGTTCGCGGGCACCGCCTTCGTCTCCGGGCGCAACGTGCGGTTCAAGGCCGGCAAGGAGGCTGGTCGCGTACGCCTGACCTACACCGTCTTCGACTCCGCCGAGAACTACTCCTCCGGGACGATCGTGGTGACCGTCGTGCCCGAGGACGCCCCGAACACCCCGCCGACGCCGCGACCCCTGGTGGCGCGCGTCCTGGCCGGTGGCACGGTCACGATCCCGGTGCCGACCGACGGCGTCGACCCCGAGGGCGACTCGGTGACGCTCCTCGGCGTGGCCCGCCCGGCCCCGACCAAGGGCGTCGTCAGCGTGGTCGGCGGCTCCCTCAGGTACGTCGCGCCGATCTCCGCCTCCGGCACGGACAAGTTCCGCTACCTCGTCGAGGACGCGGTCGGGGCGCAGGCGACCGGCAGCATCCGGGTCGGCATCGCGCCGCCTTCGGCGACCAACCAGCTGCCGACGGCCGTGACCGACGTGGTGAAGGTGCGGCCGGGCCGCAAGCTCGCGGTGCCAGTCACCGCCAACGACACCGACCCGGACGGCGACGCCCCGATCCTGGTGCCCGACTCGGTGAAGCCGGCGGACTCAGCGACCAAGGTCGCGGCGAGGACGGAGGGTCCTCAGGTCCTGCTCGCCACGCCGTCGAAGAACGCCGACCTCACCTACTACTACCGGATCACCGACTCCCCGGGGGGCCAGCGCGTCGACGGCGTGCTGACCGTGCAGGTGCGGGAGAAGGCGCCGCTGCGCGCGCCGATCGCCCGTGACGACGTGGTGACGGCGGCCGAGACGCTCGGACGCAACACCGCGAGCGTCGAGGTCCTGGCCAACGACGCCGACCCCGACGGCGTCGCCGAGGACCTGGCCGTCAGCTCGTCCGACCGCGGCGTACGGATCAGCGGAGGCAAGCTCGACATCGACCTCGACAAGGCCCGTCGGGTCGTCCTCTACACCGTGACCGACGTCGACGGCCTCACCTCGAGCGCCGTCGTGACGGTCCCCGGCACGGCCGACCGCCGCCCGGTCGTCGACCCCGGCGCCCCTGCCGTCGAGGTGGTCGCCGGCAGGACCGTCGAGGTCGCCCTGGCCGACCACGTCGTGGTGCGGGAGGGGCGTACGCCGAGCCTCACCTTCGGCAACACCGTCCAGGCCGGCCCCGGTGGAGTGGCGAAGGCCGTCTCCCAGAAGGTCGTGTCGTTCACCGCGGACAAGGGCTTCTCCGGACCGTCGGCCATCACCTTCGAGGTCACTGACGGGACGGACGCGGACGACGCCACGGGCCTCGTCGCCACGCTGTCGGTCCCGATCGAGGTGCTGCCGGCCACGAAGGACGAGGACACCGAGACCGCGCGGACACAGCCGCGCTTCACCCCGACCGAGCTCCGGGTCGCCCCGGGCGAAGACGCCGTGGAGGCGAACCTCCGCGCGATGGTCACCGACCCCGACCCCGGGGACCTCGACCGCCTGAAGTTCTCGCTCGGCAGCGTCGAGGGCGACGCGGGCCGAGTGGAGGTGACCCTCTCGGGGTCGACCCTGCGGGCAGAGGCGTCGGCCGACACCCCGGCCGGCTCCTCGCTGCTCGCCGCGGTCACGGTGACCGACGGGTCGACCGACCCGGTGTCGGCCAAGGTGCCGGTCACGGTGGTGTCCTCGACGCGACCGCTCATCCAAGTGCAGCCGATCGAGATCACCGACGCCGACGCCGGCGTCGCCGAGGTCGTGGACATCGCCGACCACGTCACCAACCCGTTCGCAGCCGAGGGCGAGCCGATCACCGTGCTCAGCGCCGACCCGGCCGGCGGGGACGCGACCGGCAGGGTCACGCTCTCCGGGACGAGGGTGACCATCACCCCGGACGCCGCCACCAGCGGCCAGCTCACCGTCCGCTTCTCGGTCGGTGACGCCACCGGCGACCCGGCCCGCCAGGTCGACGGGCTGATCCGCGTCACGGTCCGCGACCGCCCCGACGCCCCCGCCGGGGTCAAGGCGGTGAGCCAGGAGTCCGCCACGGTGACCCTGGGCTGGACCGCTCCGTCCAACAACGGCACGGTCATCACCGGCTACGAGGCCCAGTGGAGCGGCGGGACCCAGTCCTGCGGGCAGACGACGTCCTGCGTCATCACCGGACTCAAGAACGCGGTCGAGTACCGCTTCACGGTCACCGCCACCAACGAGGTCGGCACCTCCGAGAAGTCGGCCGTGTCCAACACCGTCACGCCCGACCAGCGTCCCGACCCGCCGAGCGCGGTCTCCGGTGAGTTCGGCGACAGGTCGGCGAAGCTCCGGTGGAACCAGCCGGTCGGCGACTTCAGCGCGGTGACGTCCTACAGCATCCTGATCAGCCCGGGCGACGGCGCCGGGCGGACGCAGATCGACGGGATCGCCGGCACCAGCGCGACGGTCGACAACCTGGTCAACGGCACGGCGTACACGTTCCAGGTGCTGGCCCACAACGACCACCCGGACCCGAGCGACCCCTCACCGGCGTCGGCGCCGATCGTGCCGGCGGGCGTGCCGTTCGCCGCAGCCGCACCGACCGTCGCCAAGCGGGCTCCGGACGCCACCCAGCCGTCCGCGACGGTCTCGTGGAACGCGCCCGACGGCAACGGCGACAACAACCTCGTCTACACGCTCAGCGCCAGCAACGGCCGCAGCTGGAACAACCTCACCGGCACCAGCCAGGAGGTGCTGATGGACGCGTCCACCACGGACGTCACCTTCACCGTCCGGGCCACCAACAAGGCCGGGCAGGGCGAGGCGTCACCGGCGTCCGCGCCACAGCGGTTCTTCCAGAAGCCGGGTCCGGTGACGAACCTCAAGGCCGAGGAGACGGGCGCCGACAACACCGTGCGGATCACCTTCGGCGCGGCCGAGGGCAACGGCGCGACCCCGGGCGAGATCACCTACCGGTGGCGGGCCAACGGCGGCACCGGCACCCTTCCCGCCGGAGGTGGCACGGTCACCAGTGGCGCCTTCGTCAACGGCCGGGACGTCACGGTCGAGGTCTGGGCGACCAGCACCGTCGACGGCGAGACGGCCGTCGGCGACGCGAGGTCGGACGGGGCCAACGCCTACGGGCCGCCCACCGCACCCGCTGTGTCGCACTCCGACGGCTTCCAGTCGGTGACCTTCAGCTGGAACGCGTCGAGCACGGGCAACGGGCGCCCGGTCACCGGCACGCAGATCAGCATCAACGGCGGCGGCTGGCAGTCGGTCGGGGTCGTCGACTCCCGGCGTGTGGACGTGGCGCCCGGGACCCGGGTCGACGTCAGGGTTCGGTCGCAGAACCAGGCCGGCTGGGGCGCGGAGGCAGCTGACGCCGGCACGTCGTGGGCTGCCGCCAGTGACCTCTGGCGCAAGACAGGCACCGTCGCCCCGAACGGCTGGTACTACGTCGAGCTCCGCCTCGAGCGCTTCCGGCCCGACTCCAACGTCTACTGCTGGGTCGGCGGCATGGGAGCGCCCGACTGGTACGCCACCATCCGCGTCGACGGCGCTGGGAACTGGGGGTGGAGCGTACCCAGCGGTCCCCCGGGCCGCCCGTCAGCGAGCGGCAGCTTCCCCGTCGGCAACGACTACGGCACTTGCGAACAGCGATGACCTCCACCTCAACGAGAGACGAGCACTCATGACCATCACCACCGACCAGGCCGCGTGGTTCGCGGACTCGTTCGCGACGCTGACCGACAACGTGGGCCAGGCGCTGCTGGGCAAGGCCCCCGTGATCCGGCTGGCGCTGACCTGCCTGCTGACCGAGGGCCACCTCCTCCTCGAGGACGCCCCGGGCACGGGCAAGACCGCGCTGGCGCGAGCGGTGGCCGCGACGGTGCAGGGCACCCACAGCCGCATCCAGTTCACGCCGGACCTGCTGCCGTCCGACATCACCGGCACGACGGTCTACGACCAGGCGCAGGCGCGGTGGGAGTTCCACAAGGGGCCGATCTTCGCCTCGATCGTCCTCGCCGACGAGATCAACCGGGCCTCGCCCAAGACCCAGTCCGCGCTGCTCGAGGTGATGGAGGAGGGCCACGTCACCGTCGACGGCACGTCGTACGACGCGGGGCGCCCGTTCATGGTCATCGCCACGCAGAACCCGATCGAGCAGGCCGGCACCTACCGGCTGCCGGAGGCGCAGCTGGACCGCTTCCTCATCAAGACCTCGGTCGGCTACCCCGACCGGTCCGCCGCCGTGCAGGTGCTCGCCGGTTCGGCGTCGCCGGACCGTACGCGCAGCCTCCAGCCGATGATCTCCACCTCGGCCGTCGCCGAGATGGCGGACCTCGTCAAGGCCAACCACGTCGACGATGCCGTGCTCGACTACGTCCAGCGCCTCACCGAGGCGACCCGCGACGACAGCGACACCACGCTCGGCGTCTCCACCCGCGGCTCGATCTCGATGGTGCGCGCCGCCCGCGTCTGGGCCGCCGCGCGAGGGCGCAACTACGTCCTCCCCGACGACATCAAGGAGCTCGCCCTCCCGGTCTGGGGCCACCGCATCATCATGTCGCCCGAGGCCGAGTTCGCCGGCGCGACCACCGCGGCGGTCGTCGCGCGGGTGCTCGACCGCGTCGAGGCGCCGATGCTCCGGGGAGCCGGGGTCTGATGCACCACGGTGGAGCAGCCGCATGAGCGCGGTCAGCCCGGCCGCGCCGACGCGCCGCCGGCTGCCGCGCCCCGACGTCGCGGGGCGGGCCACGGGTCTGGTCACGGGGCTGGCCACGGGCCTCGGTGACCGCCTCGCCACGTCGCGTCGCTGGCAGTCCGTTCGCGGGCACGGCGAGCAGGCGTGGAGCCGTACGACTCCCGCGCGGCAGCGCGCCGCGGCGGTCGGCGCCTTCGTCACCCCGCTCGGCTGGGTCGCGCTCGCCGGCCTGGCGCTCACCCTGTGGGTGGGCCTCGACCGCTCCTGGACCGAGCTCACCGTCGCGGCCTCGGCCCTCGCCGTCGTGCTCCTCGCGGCGTTCGCGTGGGTGCTGGGCAAGACGGCGTACGACGTCGACATCGCACTCGACGACCAGCGGGTGCAGGTGGGCGCCGAGGCACTGGGTCGCCTGCTGATCCGCAACTGCGGCACGCGATCGCTGCTCCCGACCCGCATCGAGCTCCCTGTCGCCCGCGCGGTCGCGTCGTTCGACCTGCCCGCCCTCGGCAAGCAGGAGGAGCACGAGGAGTTCTTCGCCGTCCCGACCCGTCGACGCGGCGTGATCCCCGTCGGACCTGTGCTCTCCGTCCGCGCCGACCCGCTGCACCTGCTGCGCCGCGCCCAGCGCTGGACGGAGCAGGTGGAGCTCTTCGTCCACCCGCGCACCCTGGTCATCGACTCGGGCCACGCCGGTTTCCTCAAGGACGTCGAGGGCGTCACCACCCAGGACCTGTCGAGCTCGGACGTCTCCTTCCACGCCCTGCGCGACTACGTCCCGGGCGACGACCGGCGCGCCATCCACTGGAAGACGACGGCCCGCACCGGGCGCTTCATGGTGCGCGTCTTCGAGGAGACCCGCCGCTCCCACCTGCTGCTCCTGCTGTCGGTCCGCCCCGAGGACTACGCGAACCCTGAGGACTTCGAGATCGCGGTGTCGAGCGTCGCCTCGCTCGGTCTCCAGTGCCTGCGCGAGGACCGCGACCTCTCCGTGGTCACCCAGGCGGGACGCCTGCGGTTCCCGAGTGCGCGCGGGCTGCTCGACGAGCTCTCCCGCGTCGAGCTGGTGCCCGACTGCGCGCCGTTGCAGACCCTCGCCGAGGAGGGCGTCGCCCTCGTGCCCGGCGCCTCCGTCGTCGCCGTCGTCACCGGCTCCGCGACCGACGCCGCCGCGCTCCGTGCCGCCGACCGGGTCGCCCCCATGGACGCCTTCACATTCGCCGCGCGCTGCGCGGAGGGGCAGGAGGTCGCACGCCGGCGCATCGGGAGGCTCACGGTCCTCGACCTGTCCGCCCTGGACGACCTGCCCCGCGCGGTGAGGACGATGCGATGAGCACCGACAACCAGGGCCCGACCCGGCCCCAGCTCACCGAGCCCGGCACGACCCAGCTCACCCTCGGTCGGGGGCGCCGGGCGCTGCCGGTCCCGCAGGTCCTCGACGTCGTCGCGATGCTGGTCCTGCTCGCGACCGGGGTGGTCGCCTTCGGACCGGTGTTCGCCGACGCGTCGGGGTACGCCGCTGCCGGCGGGGGTGTGCTCCTCGGCACCGCGGTGGCCGCCATCGGCGCCTGGCGCCGGTGGTCCGTCTTCGCCGTCGCCGCCGCGACGCTGGGGGTGTTCGTCGCCTTCGGCGGTCCCCTCGCCCTGCCCAGCACGACCCTCGGTGGCGTCGTACCGACCCCGGAGACCGTCAACCGGCTCGTCGTGCTGACCTGGCAGGCGTGGCGCGACCTGCTCACCGTGAGCGTCCCGGCGTCCTCGTTCACCGGACCGGCGGTCGTGCCCTACCTCTCCGGCCTGGTGTGCGCGGTGCTTGCCGTGGGCCTCGCACTCCGGGCGCGTCGGCACCTGTGGGCCCTCGCGCCCGCGGTCATGCTGCTGGTGGTCGGGATCCTCTGGGGAACCAAGACCGCCCCGTCGGCGGCCGTGCAGGGCGCGGTCTTCTGCGTGACCGCGCTCGCGTGGGCGGGCTGGCGCACGGCGCTGCAGCAGCACCGCGACAACGCGCACCTCCTGACCAGCCGACGGACCAGCACCAGTGCGCAACGGCAGCGCATCGTCGCGGCTGCGGTCGTCCTGGCAGTCGCGGGTGGCTCCTCGGCGTTCCTCGGTGCCGGCATGGTGTCGGCGTCGGACCGCTACGTCCTGCGCGACGACGTCGTCCCCCCGCTCGACCTGCGCGACTACGCGAGCCCGCTGACGCGCTACCGATACTACGAGCGCGACCAGAAGGAGAAGACGCTCTTCACCATCACCGGCCTGCCCGAAGGCTCCCGCCTCCGGGTCGCGGCCATGGACGGCTACGACGGCCACGTCTTCAGCGTCGACGCCGCGAGCGCCCAGTTCCGTCGCGTCGGCAGTCGCATCGGCGTGACCACTCCCGATGGGGCGCGCACCCTCGGCGTCGAGGTCGGCGACTACGAAGGCGTGTGGGTCCCCGGCGGCGGAGACGTCGGCGGGGTGAGCTTCGAGGGATCCCGGGCCGAGTCGCTCGGCGCCGGGCTCTACTACAACGCCGACTCCGGCACGCTGCTGAGCACGGCCGGCCTCCAGGGAGGCGAGCGCTACACGGTGACGGTCGTCCCGGACGCGGCGCCGACCGACGAGGAGCTCGCGAAGGACTCCATCGTCACCGGCGCGGCTGAGGCCGACGTCGACGTTCCGGACGCGATCGCCGGGATCACGTCGGACTTCGCGGAGCCCGGCGAGAGCCAGATCGACCAGCTCCGCAAGCTGGAGTCGAGGTTCCGCGAGGTGGGGTTCTACTCCAACGACGACACGGTCTCGACGGCCGGCCACTTCGACGGGCGGCTCACCGCCCTGTTCAGCGGCGCCCGGATGATCGGCGACGACGAGCAGTACGCCACGTCGATGGCGCTGATGGTGCGACAGCTCGGCTACCCGGCCCGGGTGGTCCTCGGCTTCTACCCCGAGGAGAGCACGCCCGGAGAGCCGGTCGCCCTCACCGGCAACGACGCCCACGTGTGGGTCGAGGTCCCGTTCGAGAAGGCGGGCTGGGTCGCCTTCGACCCCACGCCGGACCGCGACAAGACGCCCGACACCAAGGTCCCGAAGCCGGACGAGGTCCCGCAGCCGCAGGTGCTCCCCCCGCCGGTGCCGCCGGAGGAGCCGGTGGACCCGCCCGAGGACCGGACCGACGACAGCTCGACCACGCAGAAGGACGAGAAGGGGATCGAGATCCCGCCCGGGGTCCGGGTCGCCGCGTACGTCGCGGGAGCCGGCGCGCTGCTGGCGTCACCGTTCGCCGCCATCGTCCTGCTCAAGCGTCGCCGTCGGGCGCGTCGTCGCCACGACGGCCGTACGGCCGACAGGATCTCCGGCGGCTGGGACGAGGTCGTCGACACCGCCGCCGACCTCGGCGTACGCACCCCTGCGCGCCTCACGCGTCAGGAGTCCGCTCGCGACTTCGCCGACACCTTCCCGACGGTCGGTCCCGTCGCCGTCGCCGAGCGGATGGACGCGCACGTGTTCGGCCGGGGCGAGCCGAGCCAGGCGGACGTCGACGAGATGTGGCGCCAGGTCAACGCGCTCCGGCACGGGATGTCCCGCTCCGTGCACCCCGTGCGACGGCTGCGTGCCGTCGTCTCACCCCGCTCCCTGCTGAGCAACCGACGCCCGAGGAGGACGACGTGACCACCCACCCCAGCGGCAGCCCCGCCACGATGGGCAGGCGCGTGACCGCGCGTGCCCTCGACATGTCGGTCAGCCTCGTGCTCCTGCTCGTCCTCAACGGCGTGACCGTGGCTGCCCTCCTGGGCGGCGGGGGGATGGAGGTGGCGGTCGTCGTCCTGGCCCTGACCGCCGTCTGGTCCGCCTTCGCGCTGTGGGCCGTGCTCGCACGGGCCGCGCTCCCGGGCCAGCTCATGCTGGGCCTGCACCACGTCGACGCCGTCACCGGGCAGCGGGCCGGCGGCCGGACGTTCCTGAAGTACCTCGTGCAGGGGTGCACCTTCGGCCTCGCGCTGCTGATCACCCCCCTGACCATCCAGTCGCCGAACCGCTCCTGGTTCGACCGGCTGACCGGCGTGATCCTGGTCGACGGCAAGGGGGCAGGCGTCGCACCGGCCGCCCCCCAGCAGGTCGCGGCCCCGCCCGCAGGATGGGAGGCCGAGGAGTCCCACCTGACGCAGGTGGGACTGCCCGCACCGGTGCCCGGTCCGTCCTCCGCACCGCAGCCGGGCGGCATGATCGAGGCGGTCCCCTTCGGTGCCGGTCAGGCGCTCACGAGCAGCGCCCCGCCGGCGGTCGAGCGGCCCGTCGGCCTGCCGGTGGCGCCGCCCGTCGCCCAGCCCGCGCCCGCCGTCGGCGCACCGCGCCCGGTCGTCGTGCTCGACGACGGGCAGCGCATCCCGGTCGACGGAACCGTCGTCCTCGGCCGCGACCCCCGCCCGAGCGCCGCGCTCGGCGAGGCCGCCCTGGTCGTGGTCGCCGACCAGTCCGTCTCGGCGAACCACCTCGCCGTCGGCCTCGGCCCGACCGGTCCCTGGGTCATGGACCTCCGCTCGACCAACGGATCGTCGGTCGAGCAGGACGGAGCGCCCGGGAGCCGCCTCGCACCCATGACGCGCGTCCCCGTGTCACCCGGTGCGGTCGTCACGCTCGGCAAGCGGCGGTTGACGGTGGTGGCCTCGTGAGCGCACTCCCGACCGCGGCGCCCCGGATGGTCGTACGCGCCGGCGCAGCCACCGACCAGGGGGTCCGTGACCGCAACGAGGACGCGTACGTCGTCGCCAGCCCGGTCTTCGCCGTGGCCGACGGCATGGGCGGCCACACGGGTGGGGCCGAGGCCTCGGCCCTGGTGGTGGAGGAGCTCGCTGCCCTCGGCCACGGCGAATGGCTCGGGGCAAGTGAGGTCCTGGCGGCGGTGGAGCGTGCCGCGCACCGGGTGGCCGGTCTCGCCGACGGACCGTCCGCCGCACCGGGCTCGACCCTGAGCGGGGTCGCGCTCGCGGAGCAGGACGGCATGCCCTGCTGGTTGGTCTTCAACGTGGGCGACTCCCGGACCTATCGCGTCCAGCACGGCCGCCTCGAGCAGGTGACGGTCGACCACACCCGGGTCCAGGAGATGGTCGAGTCCGGACGGATCACCGCCGACGAGGCCCGCACGCACGCGCAGCGCAACGTGATCACCCGCGCGATCGGCGCCGGGAGCGCCGGACCGACCCGGATGGACTGGTCCCTGCTGGTCGCGGGGGCGGACGACCGGCTGTTGATCTGCTCGGACGGTCTCACCGGAGAACTGAGCGAGCAGCTGATCGCCGCCTCGCTCCTCGGGATCGCCGATCCGCAGGCGGCGGCCGACGTGCTGGTCCGCGAGGCGGTCGAGGCCGGCGGGCACGACAACGTGACGGCCGTGGTCGTCGACGTGGTCGAGCTGCACGGCCCCCACCGGACGGACTCCGGTCACGGCACGCATCCGGATCTGGACGCGGTGACCGACAACGGTGGGGACACCCTGCCGGACGCGCTGGAGCCCGGTCAGGACGGTTGGTCGTGAGGCGGGTCGAGTGGTCGTCCGGACGACAGTACGCGCTCGTGCTGGGCGACGTGGTGCTCCTGGTGGGCGACGGCGTGCCTCGCGAGCAGCTCGTCGGGATCTGGGACCGCCTCACCGCGACCGAGGTCGCCGGTCTCGGGACGCTCCTGGAGATCCTCGCCGAGGTGACAGGAGCGGCGCTGTCGTCGCTGCCCGCCTTCGCGATGGCCGTCCTCGACGACAAGGGCCTGCACGTCGCGGCCCGGGGCGGCTGCCACGTACGGGTCGTTCACACCGACGGCACCGAGCTGGACCTGCGCGGCGAGGAGGTGTCGACCTGGCTCGAGCGCAACGTCGACGCCACGTCGGCGGCGTACGTCTCCCTGGGCGCGGGCGTCGTCGGCGAGAGCTGGCTGCCAGTGGTCGGCGGCGTCGTCCCTGCAGGGGCCGTACGCCTCCTGGTGGCGGAGGACGCCCTGCTCGACGAGCGCTGCGAGCCGTCCCGTCCGGCCGAGGCGGTGGAGGAGGTCCCGGTCGTAGTCCCGGCCGCGGCGCCGTCGGCCGAGACGCTGGCCGAGCCCGAGCCCGAGCCCGAGGTCGAGGTCGCGGCGGAGCCCCGGGGTGCGGAAGCGCCGCCGAGCCGCCTGGCCCACATGTACACGCCGCACACGGTGCTGCACGACATCGAGGACGCCGCGGTCCGCGCGGAGGAGGACGACGACATCGCCGGCCGCGACGAGCCGGTTGTGCCTGTGGTGCCTGTGGTGCCTGTCGAAGCGGTGGTGGTGGTGGAGCCTGTGGCGCCGGTGGAAGCGGTGCCGGCGGAGCCTCGGCCCGCGCCGTCCCCCGCGCTCCCCGCGAGCCCGAGTCCGGCGAGCCCCGCGCACACGGCGAGTCCGGGAGCGTTCATCTCCAGAGTGCCGTCGGCTGCACCGGCCCGACCCGCTGCCCCGGACCGGAGCAGCACTGCCGGGGCGGACGGGGAGCACCACGACGGCCACACCCTCCTCGAGGCTCCGGACAGCACGGAGATCGACGCCTACCTGGCATCGGGCGGCGAGGCGGCGGACGGACAGGAGACCGTCCTGGGCGTGCTGTGCCCGAACGGCCACGCGAACCCGACCCACCGCCCCGCCTGCCGCGTCTGCGGACTGCGCCTCGCGGGCGAGGGCGTCCGCATGCCCCGCCCCGGGCTGGGCTGGCTCGTCACGTCGGCCGGTGAGCAGATCGAGCTCGTGCAGAACGTCCTGGCCGGGCGGAACCCCCAGGCCTCGCGCATCCAGGGCCCTGTACTGCCCCGCCTCCTGCCGCTGCCGCACAGCCACGTCTCGGGCACGCACCTCGAGATCCGGCTGGAGGGATGGAGCGTGATGGTCGTCGACCTCGACTCCACCAACGGCACCTTCCTCCAGCGCCCGGGCCAGCCGACCGTACGGATCTCCCGGTCCCCGCAGCTGCTGACCTCCGACGACGTCGTCCAGCTCGGCCACGGCGTCGACCTGCGGTTCGAGGCCCTCCCGTGAGCCGCCGCGAGGCGGCCGCGCCTCCCGAGATCCCCGGCCTCCGGTTCATCGAGGTCCTCGGGGTCGGTGGGTTCGCCGACGTCCACCGCTACGAGCAGCTCGGCCGCACGGTCGCGGTGAAGGTGCTCACCGCCGACCTGACGCACAACTCGCAGCAGGCGTTCGAGGCCGAGGCCAACCAGATGGCGCGGCTGTCCAACCACCCCTCGATCGTCAGCATCTACCACGCGGGTGCGGCACCCGACGGCCGTTCGTACCTCGTGATGGAGGTCTGCCAGCCGCAGACCCTGGAGAGCCGGATCAGGACCCGTCCGCTGACGGTGGCGAAGGCGCTGGAGATCACCATCCAGATCGCCGGCGCGGTCGAGTCAGCGCACCGGATGGGCGTGCTGCATCGCGACATCAAGCCGGCCAACATCCTGTTCACCGAGTTCGGCCGGGCCGCCCTGACCGACTTCGGCATCTCGGTGTCCACCCAGGACGGCCAGCAGGGGGTGGGGGTCGGCGTCTCGCCGGCCTGGGCGCCGCCGGAGCAGGTCACCAAGGGCCAGCCGATGGTGCCCGCGAGCGACGTCTATTCCCTCGCCGCGACCTGTTGGGCGATGCTGGGCGGTCGCAGCCCGATGATCGTGCCCGGCGGTGACAACTCCAACCTGGCGCTCATGGCACGCGCCCGGAACGAGCCGGTGCCCCCGCTCCGGCGCGAGGACGTGCCCGAGCAGCTCGAGCGCGTGCTGGTCGCCGCCATGGCCAAGAGGGCCGATCAGCGCTTCGAGTCGGCGCTCGAGCTCGGCCGCGCCCTCCAGGCGATCCAGGTCGCCCTCCACCTGCCGATGACGCCGATCGAGGTCGGTGAGGACACCCAGGACGACCTGGTGGCAGACGACCTCGGGAGCGAGGAGGTCGGCTCCACGCGCATCTCGACCTTCAAGGTGATCGACCCCGAGGGCGTCACCCCTGCACCTCCCGCACCCGCAGCACCCACGGCAGCCCCTGCGTACGCCGCTCCGACGCCGGTGCTCGACCGTGCGCCGCGCGACTTCACCGGTCCGGCCATCCCAGCGCCGGAGGAGGACGCCACCGTCCTGGGTCACGAGTCGGACCCGGCCGCCGCGCCCGCCTCCCCGCCGGACGACCGGCACGAGCCGGCACCGCCCGCGACCCGGACGGCCCGGACGGCCGTGCTCGCGGTCGTCGGGCTGGTGCTCGTCGGAGGCGTGGTCGCCTGGCTGGTGCTGGGCGGCACCACCGAGGGCACCACCCAGGACTCGGAGCCGACCACGAGCAGTCGGCCCGCGGACGCCGTCGGCGAGTCGGTGCCGAGCCCGCGCGGTCTGGCACTCGTGCGCCGCGGCGACGAGGTGGTCGTGCGGTGGCGCAACCCTGCCCCGGAGGACGGCGACTCGTTCCTCTACCGCGTCGCCGACCCGTCCCAGCAGCGGCCGCTCGAGGGGCCGGTCGACTCCGGTCCTGTGACGGTCCCGGCCGAGCAGGGACGTACGTGCGTCGAGGTGATGCTGCGGCGCAGCAACGGCCAGACGTCCGCAGGAGCCACGGAGTGCACCAGGTGAGCACGCACGAGAGCACCCTCACGGTCGACTTCGCGGGCGAGGTCACGCGGCTGGAGCCGGGGGAGACCTTCACCATCGGACGCGACGGCGACCTGCGGTTGGACGACAATCCCTACCTCCACCGGAGCTTCCTGGTCGTCACCTTCCACGACGGGCTGTGGTGGGTGCACAACTCGGGCTCGCGCCTGGCCGCCGGCCTGACCGACGAGGCCGGCCTCATGCGGAGCACGCTGTCGCCCGGGGCGAGCCTGCCCGTCGTGTTCGGGCGCACCAGCCTGACCTTCGCAGCGGGCACGACCAGCTACGAGGTGCTGCTCGATTGCGCGCAGGAGTCCTACCGGCCCGTCGGGGGCGCCGTGCACGACGACGGCGAGACGACGATCGCACCGACGACCTTCACCGAGTCCCAGCTGCTGGTCGTGCTCGCCCTCGCGGAGCCGGTGCTCCGGCGGGTCGGATCCGGGTCCTCGAGCGTGCCGAGCGCGGTCGAGGCCGCCCGCCGGCTCGGGTGGGCGCAGACCCGGTTCACCCGCAAGCTCGACAACGTCTGCGACAAGCTCAGCCGCGCCGGCGTCAGCGGGCTCCACGGTGGTGGGGCCGGGGCCGCGGCCAACCGTCGCGTCCGCCTCGTCGAGTACGCCGTCTCGTCCCTCTTGGTCACGGCCGCGGACCTGCCGCTGCTGGACGCCACCCGTACGACAGCGCCAGGAGGCGTCTCGTGAAGCTCAAGCTCACCCTCCGCCAGCCGGGGTCGCAGTCGCCGGAGCGTCACCTGCTGGTCACGGCCGACGCGACCACCACGGCGGGCACGCTGGCCCAGACGCTGGCCGGCGCGAAGGAGTTCGAGGGCCACGTGCCCGGCGGCGAGCTGACGCTGCGTGCAGCGCTCGGCGCGGGTGAGGTCGTCCTGGACCCCGATGTCGCGCTCATCGACTCCGGACTGCGGTCAGGCGCGCGGGTCGAGCTCGCCTCGGCCGTCCACGGCGGCTCGGCGGGACCCGCGGCGGCCGTCCTCACCGTCACCGCCGGCCCCGACGCCGGGCTCCAGGTCAACCTGCCCACCGGGAGCGTGAGCGTGGGCCGGGCCGCCGGCTGCGACGTCCGGCTGACCGACACGATGGTGTCCAAGCACCACGCGCGCCTCAACATCGGCTCCCAGGTCGAGATCCTCGACGAGAACTCGGCCAACGGCGTCCTCGTCGGCGGCATCCGCGTCGCCCGCAGCGCCCTGGGGCACGGCGACGTGGCCCGGCTCGGCGCCACCGAGATAACGATCTCGGTCGACGCCGCGGGCCCGGCCTCCGGTGCCAGCACCGACATCGCCTTCACCCGCTCGCCCAGGGTCCTGCGGCGACCGCAGGAGCGGCAGCGCGAGCTCCCGCCCGCCCCCACTGAGCCGGATCCGGCCCACTTCCCGGTGCTGGCGCTCGTGGCACCGCTCGTCATGGGTGCCGCCCTGTTCGCCTTCACCCGCTCGGCCATCGCCGTGCTGTTCGTCGCGCTCAGCCCGTTGCTGATGATCGGCTCCTACCTCGACCAGCGCCGGCAGACCCGCAAGAAGCTCGCCGCGGTGCGGGCGGCGTACGCCGCCACCCTGGACCGGCTCGACGAGGAGATGGAGCAGGTCCGCACCGCCGACCGCGCCGCCCTGGAGGAGCTCCATCCCACCTTGGCGCGCTGCGTGGACGCGGCGGACCGCCGCACCGACGTCCTGTGGTCGCGGCGCCCCGAGCACCCGGAGTTCCTGTCGGTGCGACTCGGCACCGGTGACGTCGCGCCGTACGTCCGGTTCGACGACCGTGATCCCTCCGGCGAGGCCATCGCGGACCTGGTCGTGCGTGGCCAGGAGCTCCGGGCCAGGCACGCCGTCATCCCCGACGCCGCCGTGACCTGCCACCTCCCCGCCGTCGGGAACCTGGGCGTGTGTGGCGGCGGCGCCGCGACGCGCGGGGTCGCCGCGGGCGTCGTCGCCCAGCTCGCGATCCTGCACGCACCCTCCGAGGTGGTGGTGGCGGCGTTGGCGTCGCCCGGGTCGCGTACGGCCTGGGAGTGGCTGGAGTGGCTGCCCCACGCCAGCTCACCTCATAGTCCGCTGGCGGGCAGCCACCTGGCTGCGGACCCTGCGTCCGGTGCTGCGCTCCTCGACCGTCTCGAGCAGCTCGTCGACGCGCGGAGCGCACAGCGCACGGAGGACGCGCCCGGCCGCGGGCCGGTCGACGGCGAGCCGCTCGACCACCGCGCCCTGGTGCCCTCCGTCGTCGTCGTGGTCGACGAGCCGTCCACCGACCTGGCCCGGCTGACACGCCTGACCGAGCTCGGTCCGGACGTCGGGGTGCACGTCGTGTGGTGCGCGGCGCGGCGACAGGAGCTCCCGGCCAGCTGCCGCACCTTCGTCGACCTCTCCGACAGTGCGTCGCCACACGCCGGCATGGTCCGCAGGGGGACCAGCGTGACGCCGCTGCGCGTCGAGAGCATGGCCCGCGAGGACGCCGGGCACCTCGCCCGGATCCTGACGCCCGTCGTCGACGCGGGGACGCCGGTCGACGACGAGTCGGACCTGCCCCGGTCGGTCGCCGTGGTCTCGCTGCTCGGTCAGGAGGCCAGCGACGACGCCGCCGTGGTCGTCAATCGCTGGCGGGAGAACGGCTCGCTCACCGACCGCTCCGCCCCTCCCGAGCCGCGGGACCAGCCGGTCAGCCTGCGTGCACTCGTCGGCCACGCGGGAAGCGAGCCGTTCGCCCTCGACCTCAGGCTCCAGGGCCCTCACGCCCTGGTCGGCGGCACGACCGGCGCCGGCAAGAGCGAGTTCCTCCAGGCGTGGGTCCTCGGCCTCGCGCACGCCCTCAGCCCGGACCGCGTGACCTTCCTGTTCGTCGACTACAAGGGAGGCGCGGCGTTCGCGCAGTGCGTCGAGCTCCCGCACTGCGTCGGCCTGGTCACCGACCTGTCGCCACACCTCGTGCGCCGCGCGCTGCGCAGCCTCCGCGCCGAGCTGCACCGCCGCGAGCGTCTGCTGCGGAGCAAGCGAGCCAAGGACCTGATCGAGCTCGAGAAGACCGGCGACCCGGACTGCCCGCCGAGCCTGGTGATCGTCATCGACGAGTTCGCGGCGCTGAAGTCCGAGGTCCCTGAGTTCGTCGACGGGGTCATCGACATCGCGCAGCGCGGTCGCAGCCTGGGGCTGCACCTCATCATGGCCACGCAGCGGCCCGCCGGCGTGATCAGCGACAGCCTGCGCGCCAACACCAACCTGCGCGTGGCCCTGCGGATGGCCGACGAGGTCGACTCCGCCGACGTCCTGGACACGCCGATGGCCGCGCACTTCGACCCGTCTATCCCCGGGCGCGGTGCCGCCAAGACCGGCCCCGGCCGGGTCGCGACCTTCCAGTCCGGGTTCCCGGGCGCACGTACGCCGGCCGTGGTGCCGCCCGCGCAGGTGCTCGTGGAGGAGCTGGACTTCGGTCGGGGTCGGTCGTGGACCACCCCGAAGCCCACGGTCTCCCTGGACGGGCTCGACACCGACATCACCCGCCTCGTCCGCACCCTGCGCGAGGCGTGCCGCCAGGGAGCCGTGCCCACCCCACGCAAGCCGTGGCTGGACTCGCTGGCTCCGGTCTACGACCTGCTCAGCATGCGGCAGCGATCCGATGGCGAGCTGCTGCTCGGCGTGCTGGACGACCCCGACAACCAGCGCCAGGTCTACGAGTACTTCCGGCCGGACACGGAGGGCAACATCCTCTTCGTCGGCACCGGCGGGTGCGGCAAGACCACCGCCCTGCGCACCCTGGCAGTGGTCGCGGGCATCTCCCCGCGGGGTGGGGACTCGCACGTCTACGGGCTCGACTTCGCCGGTGGCGGTCTGCGCCTGATCGAGCCGATGCCCCATGTCGCGCCGATCGTCGCGGGCGAGGACGAGGAGCGCGTCGTACGCCTGCTCGAGCGGCTGGTCCGCGAGATCGACGACCGGTCGGACCGATACCGCGCCGCCAACGCGGCGACGCTCGCCGAGTACCGCGACCTCACCGGGCGGGTCGAGGAACCGCGCATCCTGCTGCTCATCGACGGCTTCGCACTCATGCGGGAGACGTACGAGGCCGCGAGTCGTCACCAGCGCACCTGGATGAACTTCCAGCGCGTGCTGGCGGACGGCAGGTCGGTCGGCGTGCACGTCGCGATGACCGCCGATCGGGAGGGCGCCGTCCCGATGGCGATCCAGGCGTCGTTCCAGCGGCGCATCGTGATGCGCCAACCGGACGAGGACAGCTACCTCGCGCTCAACGTCCCGCGCGACGTGCTCGGCCCCGACAGCCCGCCTGGGCGCAGCGTCCAGCCGGACAACCACCAGGAGCTCCAGCTGGCGATCCTGGGCAAGGAGGTCACCGTCGCCGCGCAGGCGCGTCTCATCGAGGAGATCGCGCCCGAGCTCGCCGAGCGGGTGCGCTCGCGACCCGCACCCGTGGAGGTGCTGCCCGAGCACATCCCCGAGGAGACGGTGCCGACGACCGTCGCGGGACGTCCTGTGGTCGGTGTCGCCTACGACGACCTCCAGCCGGTCGGGTTCGACCTCGCCACCGTCATGGTCCTCGCCGGCCCGCCCGGTTCGGGGCGCACGACCGCCGTCAGGTGGTTGGCCGAGTCCGTACGCCGCGGCTGCCCGCAGGTGCGGCGAGCGTTCCTCACTCCCCGCCGGACCGTCCTGGCGGTGCCGGGCGGGTGGGACTGGTCGGCCTCTGGCATCGACGAGGTGGCCGAGGTGATCGAGGAGCTGAGGCCGCTGGTCGAGGCCGACGGCTCGCTCGCACCGGTGATGGTCGTCATCGAGGCGATGCCCGAGCTCTTCGGGAGCGTGGCGGACCCGGGTCTCGAGGAGCTCGTCACCGCGGCCAGGCGCAACGGGCACCTCGTCGTGGCCGAGGGGGAGACCGCGTCCTGGAGCTCCTCCTACAGCGCGGCCGGCGACGCCGTGAAGGCGGCACGCACGGCGCTCCTGCTGCGACCGGACGGCAACGACGGCGACACCCTCGCCAAGACCTCCCTGCCCCACGTCAGGCAGGCCGACTTCGTCGTCGGCCGCGGCTACTGGGTCCGCGGCGGTGCCGTGACCCAGGTGCAGGTGCCCCACCCGGCCTGACCCCATGGGTCGGTCAACCCATCGACGCCCGCCCGGCGGGCGACCACGATTCCACCAACACCGAACACCACACACCAGAAGGAGAACCACCATGGCCGGCATGATCGGAATGAACGTCGAGGAAGTCCGGACGCTGTCGCGACAGCTCCAGCAGGCCTCGGAGCAGGTCAAGCAGCTCCAGTCCCAGCTGACCTCGAAGCTCAGCGGCACGACCTGGGTCGGCCAGGACCAGGCGCGCTTCAAGAGCGAGTGGGACGGCACCCACTCCACCAACCTCCGCAACGTCGCCGAGGCGCTGGCGCAGGCCTCGCAGGCCGCTCAGCAGAACGCCAACGAGCAGGAGCAGATCTCCCGCTGACGTCGTCGCCGGTGCGTGGTGGCTCGGGCCACGCACCGCGGGAGACCTGAGATCCGGAACTGAGGAGGACCCATGAGCCGCATGGTCGGAGCCGACCCCGATGCACTCGACCGTCTCGCCGCGGACTTCGACCGCAGCGCAGGCGCGCTCGAGTCGACCGTGGTCCGCGTACGCGCATCCGTCCACGCGAACCCGTGGGCCGGCGCGAAGGCCACCCGGTTCCGCCACGACTGGGACCAGCGCCACGGCCCGCTGTTGAAGCGGACCGCCGTGGCCCTGCGCGGCGCCGCCAAGCAGCTGCGGCTGCAGGCCCAGGAGCAGCGGCAGGCGAGCAGCGCGGGCGGGGGCGGCTTGGGTGGTGCGACCAGCGACGCCGCCAGGAGGGCCACAACTGGTGCGGGCTCGGCAGGGACGACGTTCGTGGACATCCTGGGCGCCGGAGGCAGCTGGTTCATGCGGGGATCCGAGGTCGTCGGCAACCTGGACAGCCTCCGTGAGACCGCCACCGGGCTGAAGCTCAACGTCTACGCGTCCTCTGTGTTGAAGGGGATCGGGCTCGGCTCGGCCCTGGCCGACCTCGCATCCGCTGTGCGGGATGGGGACCTGAGCGGTGGCATGAAGGCCACCGCGGATGGCGCGTTCACGTTCGCGAGCGCGCCGGTCTCACTTCTCTACAACGGACTGAAGGCTGAGATCGGCTTCTTCATACCGCTCGACGCGTCGTCGCAGGACGAACACTTCGAGTGGATGGCCGCCCAGGGCTACACGGCCGACCAGGTGGTCGACCGCTACGACGGGGTCGACGGATTCATCCAGCTGGGCAACGACAACGTCGAGCGCCGTGCACCGTGGATGAACGACGCAGCCGACGCGACGTTCGGTCGCGCGGGCGAATGGCTCTACAACCACGGCATCCGCCTGATCTAGGAGGCGCGACATGACATCGATCCACGAGGACCCGGGGGTCCTCATGCCGTTGGGGTCCCTCGTGGCCATCGGCACGTCGGCGCAGGGGGCCGCCGTGCTGTCGATCTTCGGCATCGCCGCCCGAGAGGACCTGGACACCGCGTTGTCGCAGACGATCGAGTTGCTCGCAGGGACGTTGCAGGGAGGCGAGCTCGCGGCCTGCCTCTCCCTCGTTGCGGAGATCGCTGCTGAGGCAGACAGGTGGTTCCACGTCACCGCGGACGCGCAGGTTGTGCCGCCGAGCGTTGTTCTGTCTGCTCCAGGCAGATCGATCGTGTGCTGCCTGCACGGAGACGTCGTCGAGTGCGTGGCGGGAGATGATGAGCTGCTTGCGCGAGTGGTGGGACGAGCCATCGACGCGATGGGGAGACAGCCGCTGACAGTCACCGCGTTCGACGGCGACGTGTGCCTGGCCAGTGTGCGCTTCGCAGCCGGATCGATGGATGCTGCGGCCCGCTCGGCAGAGGACCTCGCCCGACTCAGCCGCGCGCGGGACGTCCTGGAGGCCTCTCACGCGCTCCGCTCAGTGGGCCGTGTGTCGGACCGCACGCCATGAGGGGGATGGTCGGGGCCGACCTCGATGAGCTCCGCTCCCTCGCGGCGGCGTACGAGCGCGCCGCGACCCAGCTGCGACAGACGAGCACGACGGTGCGCAGCGGCATCCAGATCTCGGCGTGGGTGGGGCCGTTCGCGGTCCGCTTCCGGAAGACCTGGGACTCGGAGCACTCCGTGAAGCTCACCAGGGCCGCCGCCGCGCTGGCAGCCCAGGCGCGACAGCTGAGGCTCGAGGCGGATCAGCAGGAGCGCACCAGCGCGGTGTCGGTGCGCCTGGAGTCCACGAGGTCCCTGCTCGACCTGGACCGACTCGACGCCGACGGCGACGGAGTCGTCATCACCGAGGTCGTCGGCCTCGATGGCAAGGTTCGCTACATCGTCACGATCACCGGCACCCGCCCCGTTGCGGCACCCGGCGAGCACTTCGACGCACTCGAGAACGTAGCGGCGGTTCTCGGGATCGAGACGCAGACGATGTCGTACGTGGAACAGCTGATGGTCGACCGCGGGATCACGTCCGAAGACGAGGTGTTGTTGGTCGGGTACTCGCAGGGGGGCCTGATCGCCCAGAACATCGCTCACAGTGGCCGATGGGGAGACCCGCTGGTCGTGACATGGGCCTCGCCACAGGTGGTCGGCGGAGTGGAGTCACGCGACATCATCAGGTTCGAGGTCACCGGAGACGTCATCACAGACGGAGTCGCGGCCTCCAGCCTGTCCGTGCCTGACCAGGCCGGCGACAACTACCTCGTCCGCGGTGACGCTGGTGCTGGTAGGTCAGGGGCACGCGTGGGCATCCCGAATGCCGTCGACATCGCTGTGGGGCTCGGTGCCGGGGCGGCAATTCACATGGAGGGTCGGCCGTTCTACGGCAACCTCGCCGATGACTTCGACGAGCGCGACGACCTCTACGCGGCACGGCTGCAGGCGCGCATGGAGCCGTTCCTCGGAGGAAGTGTCGTCAGCACCCAGTGACGGGAGCCAAGGAGCGGCACAGAGTGCAGCCGGGACGCAGCGTCAGTCCCGAGCGACTTGGAACGTGCCGAGATGGTCGCTCTTGTCGTAGTCGCGTCCCCACTGGGCGTAGAAGTAGTTGGAGTCGTACGGCCCGTACGTCGCGCACGACCAGGTGAACGTGGCGGTCACCCGGTCCTTGCCGGTGCTCCACGTGGCGCGCGTGCCGGGACACGGGCTCATCGTCATGCCCTCGTAGTTCTCGTTGTAGAACCGGGCGCTCACCACACCCTTGGCGCGACGCACCCGCACGCCTCCGCCGTACTCGCCGTCGATGGGGTCGACGAAGCTGAGGAAGACCACGCCCTTGCGCGGCAGCTTCGCGACGGTCAGGGCCATCGTCGTCCGGGTCGTGCCGTTGTCGACCCGGAACGAGCGGAAGTCGACGCCGGACATGCCGTCTCCCCGCGGGTCCTGCTTGCTCGCGGTCGCTGCGTCTGCGGGACCGGGGACCAACGCGAGCGCCGCCACCAGACCAGCCACGGACGTACGTGCGATGGATCGTGCAGTCATCGATCTCCCCCTCGGCCTGGAGCTTCTCGTCGAGCCTTCTGGCGAAACTAGCGAGAGCCCGACCGAGGGAGAATCCCCAGATCCGGGGGGCGCGAGGGAGGTCGTACGCGCGTCAGGCGCGCGCCGTCTCCTTCTGCTCATCGATGGCCTCGACGGTGGCCGCGGCGTCACCGGCGGTGGAGGCCTCGTGGTCGAGGGCCGCGATGAAACGCTCGGCGTCGAGCGCCGCGGCGCAGCCGGTGCCGGCCGCGGTGATGGCCTGGCGGTAGTGGTGGTCGACCAGGTCGCCGGCGGCGAAGACGCCCGGGAGGTTGGTGGCCGTCGACGGCTGCTTGACCAGCACGTAGCCGTCGTCGTCGAGGTCGACCTGACCGGTGAGCAGCTCCGAGCGCGGATCGTGGCCGATCGCGATGAAGAGGCCGGTGACGTCGAGCTGGCGCTCCTCGCCGGCGACCGTGTCGCGCAGCTGGATCGACTCGAGCTTGTCGGCGCCGTTGATCGCGGCGACCTCGGAGTTCCAGACCATCTCGAGCTTGGGGTCGGCGAAGGCCCGCTCCTGCATGATCTTGGAGGCGCGCAGCTCGTCGCGGCGGTGGATCAGGTAGACCTTCGAGGCGAAGCGCGTGAGGAAGGTCGCCTCCTCGACGGCGGAGTCGCCACCGCCGACGACGGCGATCGCCTGCTCGCGGAAGAAGAAGCCGTCGCAGGTCGCGCACCACGACACTCCGCGGCCGGAGAGCTCCTCCTCGCGGGGCAGGCCGAGCTTGCGGTAGCCCGAGCCGGTCGCGAGGATCACCGAGCGCGCGGTGTAGGTGTCGGTGGCAGTCTTCACGACCTTCACGTCACCGGTGAGGTCCACCTCGACGACGTCGTCGGAGACCAGCTCGGCGCCGAACCGCTCCGCCTGGGCGCGCATCTCGTCCATCAGGGCCGGGCCCATGATGCCGTCGCGGAAGCCGGGGAAGTTCTCCACCTCGGTGGTGTTCATCAGCGCGCCGCCGGCGGTGACCGAGCCCTCGAAGACCAGGGGCTCGAGCGCGGCGCGGGCGGCGTAGACAGCGGCGGTGTAGCCCGAGGGCCCCGAGCCGATGATGATGACGTTGCGCGTCTCGGTGCTGGTGCTCATGGGTGGATCGAACTCCTGGGTGATCGGGTCTGCCTCGATGGGCTGTACGCCTTGCTCAACCGATCGTAGGCGACGGTTGTTCCAGCACCCGTCGCCAGCGCTCAGGGCGCGGGCAGCGTGAGCGTACGCAGCGGGTCGGGCGTGCCGCAGGCGTAGAGCTCGGCCTGCTGGGTCCCGCCGGCGGGGCGGCGGAACAACACGACACCGAGCTCGCCGTCGACCTGCGCGAGCAGCCGGCGGCCCTGGCCGAGGCTCGGCAGGGTGCAGCTGCTCAGGGCGTCGACCGAGCCGAGGTCCTGCGAACGTGCGGCGGCGTCGGGCCGCAGGTCGACCAGCTGCTGCTCGAGCGCCGGGTCGGCCGCAGAGATGGCGGGCATGCCGGCGAACGGGGTGGCCGACGGGCTCTTCAGCAGCTCGGGTGCCTGCTCGGAGCTGCCCGCGCCGGAGTCGTCGGACTGGCCGTCCTGCTCCGCCTCGGCCGGGGACTCGGCGAGGGAGGAGTCCGAGTCGGTGCTCGAGGTGCCGGAGTCGCCGGTGCCACGGGGCAGGACCTGGCCGATGGCCACGCCCGCGACCACCACCGACGCAGCCGCCAGCAGGCCGACGCCGGCCAGTCGCCGACGACGGGCGGAGAGGTCGACGACGGGAGCCGTACGCTCCGACGACGGGGCCGGTGCACCGTCGAGCGGGGCGGAGCCGCGGTCCGCGACGAGCGCGGCCAGTGTCTCGTCGAGGCGGGCCACGACCTCGGGAGGCGGCGGCCCGTCGTGACGGGCGTCGGCCAGCAGGCGGCGTACGGCCTCCTGCTCGGGCGGCAGGTCGGACGCATCGGTCATCGTGGGTCACCTCCTCTGGGACGGGCGGGGCGAGAACGGGGGAGAAGTCGGGTGCGCGCGATCAGGGCGCGGGCGGGCCGCGGGGCCGCACGGTCGGTTGGACGGGACCGTCCGGAGGCGGGTTCCCGTGAGGCGGGTCACCCGCCGGGTGGTGCAGGTCGCCCAGCAGCCCGGCGAGACGGGTGCGCCCACGCGAGCAGCGGGACTTCACGGTGCCCTCGGCGCAGCCCAGCATCTCGGCGACCTCGGCCACCGGGTAGCCCTCCATGTCGACGAGGACGAGCGCGGCCCGCTGCTCCGGCGGGAGGGTGGCGAGCGCGGCGAGGACCCGGCGGCGACGTTCGGCGACCTCGGCCGCCTCCTCGGGCCGGTCGTCGCGGGCCGCGGTCGCGACCACGGTGCCGCGGTCGTCGACGTCGTCGGGAAGCGCCTCGAAGCGGCGGATCTTCGCGGCCCGCAGCCGGTCGAGGCAGGCGTTGACCACGACCCGGTGCAGCCACGTGGTGACGGCGGCCTCGCCGCGGAAGGAGCCGGCCCGGCGGAACGCCGCGACCATCCCGTCCTGCAGGCCGTCGGCGGCGTCGTCGGGGTTGCCCATGGTGCGCAGCGCCACGGCCCACAGCCGGTCGCGGTGGCGTGCGAACAGCTCGCCGAAGGCGTCCGGGTCGCCGTCGACGTGGGCCTGGAGCAGCGCTTGGTCGGAGCGCTCGTCGCTCATCCGGTGGTCGACCTCATCCGAGCACCTGCACCTCGGTGATCGTCCCGCGGAACCCGCCCTCGACCGGCGGCAGCAGCGTGAGCCACACGGTGACGTAGCGGCCCGAGACGGCCTCGTCGAGGTCGATCGCCAGGTCGCCCGCGCCGGAGTCGGTGCCGATCGGGGTGAGCCCGGCGATGCCGGTGGGCGGCTCGGAGGTGACGTAGGCCGCGAGGGAGGTCTGCCCGCCCTCGGTCGAGACCAGCACCCGGCGCACCGCCTGGGTGGAGCCGAGGTCGACGACGAGGCCGACGCCGGTCTTGAGGCCCGCGGGACCGAAGTTCTGCAGGTAGGTCGAGGTGTTCCACGACGTGGCAGGGTCGCCGTCGACGACGTTGGGCACCGACTCGGAGTTCTCGACACCGCCGTCGCCGCCCTGGGGGTCGAAGTCGTCGGCGACCAGTCCTTCGAACGGCGTCGGCTCCGCCACGGTCGGTGAGGGTGACGTCGTCGGGTCGTCGGTGAAGTCCGGCGTGGGTGGCTTGAGGCCGAGCTGGTAGGCCGCGACCGCGGCCACACCGACCAGCAGGCACGCGCCCACGATCATCGCGAGCCGGATCCAGCTGCGTCCGGGCACCTGCTCCCCGGTGTCGTCGCCGTCCCCGGTGCCCCACCGGTCGCCGGACCACGAGCCCGACCCCCACGACCCGGTGTCGCGGCCCGCCGGCTGCCCGCCCGAGCCGCGGCCGGAGTCCTGGCTGGACTCCCAGGGCCAGTAGTCGGGGTTGGCGGACGCCGCGCGGCTGCCCGGGCGTGGACGGCGTACGGGCTCTCCCTCGGGCGGGTCGGGCGCGAACAGGGGCTTGGGTGCGGGCTCGTGGAGGGGCGGCGGCGGCGCGGGCTTCTCGGCGCGGGCGCGCAGCCAGTCGACCTCGTCGTCGTCGTGGAAGACCGGCATCCCGGCCTGGGTGGGCAGCTCGGTGACCGGGGTGGCGTCGGGCTCCGGCTGTGCTGCGTCGGGCTCGGCCGGTGTCTCCGGCTCCGGCTCCGGGACGGGCTCCGGCGCGGGCTCCGGCTCAGCCTCCGGTGCTACGTCGCCGGCGGCGACCACAGGTACGACCGCGGTCGGCGTCGCGGAGGAAGTCGGGTCGGCGGGGGGCGTGGCGGGCTGCTCGGCGGCGGTCGGTCGTACGCCCGGGACCGGCACGTGGGTGCCGGTCATCTCGCCGACGTAGTCGAGCAGCACGTCGCGGATGGTGTGCGCCGACGGCTGGCCCCCGGTGGCCGCGTCGTGCGGGTTGAGGACCTGGTCGCAGAGCGCGTCGAGCACGCGGGGGATGCCGGCGCGCACCCGACGGGGCCGGAGCACCTCGCCGTGCACCTCGGGAGCGGGCGGCACGGCCGACTCGGACACGCCGGCCCACTTGCCGGTGAGCGTGCAGTAGAGCAGGCCGGCGAGGTCGATCTCGTCGACGTTGGTCCGACCGGGCGGGAGACCGCGCAGCGCCGCCTCGACGCCGAAGCCGATCAGGCGGACCTGGCCGTGCTGGTCGACGAGCACGTTCTCCGGGGTCAGGGACCCGTGCGCGAGCCCGGCGTCGTGGGCCTCGGCGAGGCTGTCGGCCACCTCGGCGACGAGCCAGGCCGCGCGACGGGGCGCGAGCGGGCCCTCGCGGGTGAGCAGGATGTCGACGGAGTCGCCCTGGCCCCACTCGTGGACGACGAAGCACAGCCCGTCGGCCGACTCGGCGTCCAGGACCCGCAGCAGCCGCCGGTTGACCACCGGGCCGGTGCGGCGGGCCGCGTCGAGCATCGGCTGGGCGCGCTCGTCGTCCGCGGAGAGGATGTGCACGGCCACCGGCCGGTGCAGGACGAGGTCGTGGGCGCGCCAGAACCTGCCCGACCCGGCCTCGGCCAGGAGGTCGTCGAGGCGGTAGCGCCCGGCGAGCACGTCACCGGCCTGCTTCGACGTCGGCACCGCTCACCCCACCTCCCTCACGATTCCCTCTGCTTGCCGCCACTCTAGGGAGTCTCACGTCCTCCGCAGCCGCGCCGCGACGGTGTCGACCAGGCCTGTGACCTCGCGCACCCGCAGCAGCCGCGCGCCGATGAGCACGACCAGCAGCCCGGCGACCGCGCTGAGCCCGCCGCGCAGCAGCGACCCGAGCGGGCCTGGGTACTCCCCGATGCCCGCCATCGACAGCTCCACCAGCCAGGCGGCGGCGCCCGCCGCGGCGAGCACCACGGCCATCCGGACGAGGAAGCGCACCAGCTGCGGGGTCTCGAGACCGCCCACCGTGCGGCGGAGCAGCACGTAGCTCGCGACGGCACCGACAACGTACGACGACAGGTAGGCCACGACGAGCAGTGGCGCGGTGTCCTCCGGGCTGCCCCGCGGCACCAGGACGGTCGCGACGGCGATGTTGGTGAGGGACACCGCGAGCTGGATGAAGAACACCAGCCTGGTCATCTCCATCGCGTAGAAGCCGCGCAGCATGAAGTAGTGGACGGTGAAGAAGACCAGCGCCGGTCCGAAGACGGCGAGGGTCGGTGCGAAGGTGGCGGCCTCCTCGGCGCTCGCCCAGCCGAAGGCGAAGCCCGCGACGTCGCCGGCGGTGATCGGCAGGAGGACCGCGAACGGCAGCACCAGCGCGAGGGACGTCCGCAGGGTCGAGCCGACGGTGCTGCCGAGGTCGGCCAGCCTGTCGTCGTGGGCATAGGAGGAGAGCCGGGGCAGGATCGCCGTCGCCAGCGAGACGGTGACGATCGCGTGCGGCACCATCATGATCAGCAGGCTGTTGGAGTAGACGAGGTAGCCGGTGCCGTCGTCGACCGCGCCGCCCGAGGCGAGCTTGACCACGACCAGGTAGGCCGCCTGCGTGGCGATGACGAACAGCACGGTCCAGATGCCCAGCGACAGGGTCCGCTTGAGCTCGGGGTCGCGGAAGTCGAAGCGCGGTCGGTAGGTGAAGCCGGAGGCGCGCAGGTAGGGCACCAGCACCAGGAACTGGACGGCGATGCCGAGCGTCGAGCCCAGGCCGAGGAGGACCTCCGGTCCGGTGCCGAGGGCCTCGGCTCGCTCCGGTCCGCGCCCGGTGGCCCCGTAGAGGACCAGGTAGAGGACCAGCATCAGCACCGAGAGCAGGTTGTTGGCGATCGGCGCCCACATCATCGGACCGAAGCTGCCTCGTGCGTTGAGCACCTGGCCGACGAGGACGTACATGCCGTAGAAGAAGACCTGCGGCAGGCACCACCGGGTCAGGTTGACGATCGACTCGAGGTGCGCGGCCCGGTCGGGGTCGAGGTAGCCGTCGGCGAGGTAGACCCGCAGCACCAGTGGGGCCAGGAGCACCAGGAGCACCGTCACGACGCCGAGGAACAGGGCGGACAGCGTGATGACCCGGCTGGCGTACGCGTCGCCGCCGTCCGGGTCGTCCTTGATCCGCCGCACGAGCTGGGGCACGAGGACCGCGTTGAAGATGCCACCGGCCAGCAGGATGTAGACCATGTTGGGCAGCGTGTTGGCGATCGCGAACAGGTCACCGCGCAGGCCGGAGCCGAGCGCCACGACGAGCAGGGTCGCTCGGACGTAGCCGGACGCCCGGGAGACCACCGTGCCCGCGGCCATCACGGCGGACGAGGTGAGGATGCGCTGCTCGGTCACGGCCGCTCCGCGGTCGCGCCCTCGGGCACGGGGTCGGGCTCGCGGTCGGGGTCGGGGTGGGGCTCGGGGTCGGCCGCGGCCAGCTCGGCCCGGCGCTGCCGGATCTGGCCCGGCAGGCGGTAGCCGATCATCCCGAACAGCACGAGGGCGCTCACGACCATGACGATCCAGATCAGCGCGCTCACCCGCGCCGCCCGGATCGGCAGCTGCGCCGAGGAGCCGAGGGGCGCCCCGTCGAGGCTGGTGACGAAGAGCCGTACGTTGTGCACGCCCGCCTGGGCGGTGGTGGCCTCGAACCGGACGACGCTGCGCGTCTGGGGCGCGAGTCGGCGTACGCCTCCGCCGGTCAGGGTGAGCTCGCCGTCCGTACGCACCTGCACCTGCACCTCGACCGGCTGGTCGAGGCCGTTGACGAGGGTGGCGCCGAGCGGTCCGGAGTCGCTGGACAGCGTCACGGCGGTGGGGGCCTCGATCTCGATCTTGCCCAGGTCCTCGCGCAGCGACTCCTCGACCCGGCGCGCGGCGGCACGGGCGAGGCCCGGTCGTGCGCGGTGCTGCTCCGACAGCGTCACCAGCACCTCGTCGCGCACCAGTGCCTCGACCCGCGTGACGGAGGAGAGCACCTGCTCCAGCAGGGTCGCGTCGTCGGTGGCGCGGGTGGCGGCGGCGAAGGCGGACGCGTCGAGCTCGGCCTCCGCGTCGGCGTCGGTGTAGGAGAGGCTGGAGGCCTTCACGCCGGCGGCCTGTCGGGACGCGACCTCGCCGACGGGCACCACCTCGAGCCAGGACTGCTCGAGGTCGGTGAAGAACGACGCGGCGTCCTCGCCGCGCCAGACCGTGGGCAGGGTGACGACGAGCGGCGCGGTGTCGCCGTCGGCGAGCCGGAGGGCGGCCTCGCTCAGCAGTCGCTGACGCAGCGCGAGCGGGTCGTTGGCGGCGGTCGGTGCCGGGCCTCCCGCCTCGGCACCGGTGCTGGTCACCAGCACCTTGTGGCCGAGCAGCCGCACGACCGAGTGGGGGGTGCGCGGCGGGATCGTGAAGGCGTTGTCGCCGAGCAGGACCACCGTCTCGGGCGGGACCTGCGCCAGGGCCTCAGGGCTCAGCACGTCGTTGCCGGGCGCGACGGCCTGCTGGGCGGGCAGCGTGAGCGCGGCCATGATCTCGGCGCCACGGGCCACGGCCTGGTCGAAGCGGGCCCGGTCGTGACGCATCGCGGCGGACACGTCGATGTCGCCGTAGGGCAGCGTCAGCACAGAGCTGGTGCCGACCAGCGCGCTGAAGCGCGCGAGCCAGGCCGATGCGGCGGCGGCGAGCTCGGCGTCCGCGTCGCTCGGCTCCTCGGTGGGCAGCGCCTCGGTCGGGGTGAGCGTGTCGGGGGTCGCCGGGGTCGCCTCACCGTCGGTCGGCGTCTCGCTCGGCGTCTCGGTGGGCGCGATCTCCTGCCCGGGCACGTTCGGGTCGGGCGCCAGGCTGCGGGGGGCGTTGCCCTCGGCGAGGCGGGCGAGCGCGAGCAGCACCGCGGGGTCGACCAACCAGCTGTACGGGGTGGTGCCGGCCGACTCGGCCATGTCGAGCACACCGTCGAGGCTGCCGCCCTCGGCGAGGCGACGCGCCCAGCGCTCGGTGCCGGCCACCGCGCCGTCCTGGTCGTACCAGACACGGTGGCGGATCGGCAGGATGACCGACGCCTCCTGGGTCTCGCCGCCGGTCGGACGCATCGGGATGAACGTCCGGGCGCGCCCGTCGGCGACGCCGTCGCGCGGCACCTCCTCGGTGTCGCCGAGGGCGTGGACGCCGATCCAGTAGACGCCCGGGTCCCCGGAGGTCTCGAGGAGCTCCACGGGCACGGAGTCGGAGAAGGAGGCGGTCTGTCCCGGCGCGAGCTCGTCGACGGTGTCGAACGTGCCGGGCACGGTCACCCGCTGGCCGACGTACTCGGCGGGGTCGATGGTGACCGACTCGGCGAGGGCCGTGGCGGTGGGGATCGGCGCCTGCGAGGAGAAGGCGTGCAGGTTGATCCGGGTGAAGGTCTCGTCGCCGACGTTGGTCACCGTGCCGGTGATCTCGACGTCGCCGTTGCGGGGCAGCTCGGGGCTGATCGTGTCGATGTGCACGACGAGGGGGTCGGTGTCCTCCGCGGCAGCCGACGCGGCCGGGGTGCCCGCGAGGCCGGCGCCCGCGCTGCCGAGGGTCAGGAGCCCCGCCAGGGCAGCACGGAACACGGACGGGCGGGGCACGCACCGATGCTAGTTGTTCGGTGGTCCCGAGCCGGCACCTAGACTGTCCTGTCGTGTCCGACGCCGCCCTGCCCCCGCTCACGATCGTCGAGATCCAAAGCCGCGTGGCCGCCGAGCTGAGTCGCATCGGCTCCGTGATCGACGAGCTCGGCGCGCTGTTCACCGGTGCCGGTGAGGAGCTCGCGCTGGTCGGCGGCCCGGTCCGCGACGCGATGATCGGCCGGCTGCAGAACGACCTCGACTTCACCACCTCCGCCCGTCCCGAGGTCACCGAGCGGCTGGTCGCCGGCTGGGCCGACGCCGTGTGGGACATGGGCCGCGACTTCGGCACGATCGGGTGCCGCAAGGGCCCGTGGCAGGTCGAGATCACGACCTACCGCTCGGAGACCTACGACCCGTCCTCCCGCAAGCCCGACGTCGACTTCGGCGACACCCTCGAGGGCGACCTCGGCCGCCGCGACTTCAGCGTCAACTCGATGGCCGTCCGGGTGCCGGGGCGCGAGTTCGTCGACCCGTTCGGCGGCATCGTGGACCTTGCCGAGCGGGTGCTCCGCACGCCCGGCACCCCCGAGGACTCCTTCTCCGACGACCCGCTGCGGATGATGCGGGCCGCCCGCTTCGCCGCCCAGCTCGGCTTCTCCGTCGCCCCCGAGGTGGTCGAGGCGATGACCGCGATGGCGGGCCGAATCGAGATCATCTCCGCCGAGCGGGTGCGCGACGAGCTGGTCAAGCTGGTCTGCGCCCCGCACCCCAGGCTCGGCCTGACCCTGCTCGTCGAGACCGGCCTGGCGGCGTACGTGCTCCCCGAGCTGCCCGCGCTGGCGCTCGAGCGCGACGAGCACCACCGCCACAAGGACGTCTACGAGCACACGCTGACCGTCCTCGAGCAGTCCATCGACCTCGAGGACCGCCTCGGCGGCGGCCCCGACTTCGTCTCGCGGTTCGCGGCGCTGATGCACGACATCGGCAAGCCGCGGACCCGGAAGTTCGAGGCAGGCGGCACCGTGACCTTCCACCACCACGACGTCGTGGGCGCCAAGCTGACCCGCAAGCGGATGAAGGCGCTGCGCTTCTCCAACCACGACATCGACGCGGTCGCGCGGCTGGTCGAGCTGCACCTGCGCTTCCACGGCTACGGCTCCGGCGAGTGGACCGACAGCGCGGTGCGTCGCTACGTCCGCGACGCCGGCGACCAGCTCGAGCGGCTGCACATCCTCACGCGGGCCGACTGCACCACCCGCAACCAGCGCAAGGCCGACCGCCTGCGCCGGACGTACGACTCCCTCGAGGAGCGGATCGCGCGGCTCTCCGAGGAGGAGGAGCTCGCCGCGATCCGGCCCGACCTCGACGGCAACCGGATCATGGAGGTCCTCGGCATCGGCCCCGGCCGCGAGGTCGGGCAGGCGTACGCCTTCCTGCTCGAGCTGCGGATGGACGAGGGACCGAAGTCGGCCGAGGAGGCCGAGGCCGCGCTGCGCGAGTGGTGGGCCGGCCGCTCCTGAGCAGACAACCTGACCCGGTGCTGGGCGCGAGCGTCAGGCGTCGCGGTCGAGGACCGCGGCGTCGAGCCAGTCCGGGAACGCCAGCAGGTCGTCGAGGACGACGTCGGTGCCGGCCTCCTCGAGCTCGGCGCGCGTGCACCCGCCCGTCAGCACCGACACGCTGAGCACGTCGGCGGCCCGGGCCCCCTCGACGTCGTGGACGTGGTCGCCGACGTAGGCGAGCGCGCCCTCGCGGCGCAGCACCTCAGCCTTGCCCACGCCCCAGACCCAGCCCTCGAGGTGGTCGGCCCCCAGACCGAGGTGGTCGAGGTGCAGCTGTGCGTTGGGGCCGTACTTCCCGGTGACGACGAGCACGCGTCCGCCGTGGGCGCGCACCGCCTCGAACGCCTCGTGCGCCCCGGGCAGCGCAGGGACGGTGGTGATCGCGTGGTCGGGATAGAGCGCCCGGAACCGGTCGCCGGCCGGGGCGACCTGCTCGGGCAGGAGGTAGGGCGCGAGCAGGTGGTCGAGCGGCGGGCCCAGTCGGGCCGTCATCTCCTCCAGCGGGAAGGCCACGCCCAGCTCGTCACCCAGCACCTCCAGCACCTGCCGAAAGCCTGCCGCGGTGTCGATCAGCGTGAGGTCGAGGTCGAACCCGACGACGAGCGGTGCGCGAGCGGTCACGCCGGCGAGCGTACGGCCGGGCGAACGCCGGAGAGCACGGAGGCCCCGCCCCCCGAGGGGGACGGGGCCTCCGTCAGAGCTGGCGACGGCTCACTCGCCGGCGATGAACTTCTCCAGCTCGGCGCGACCGAGGTCGTCCGGCATCTGCACCGGCGGCGACTTCATCAGGTAGGTCGAGGCCGAGATGATCGGGCCGCCGATGCCGCGGTCGAGCGCGATCTTGGCGGCGCGGACGGCGTCGATGATGATGCCGGCGGAGTTGGGGGAGTCCCAGACCTCGAGCTTGTACTCGAGGTTGAGCGGGACGTCGCCGAACGCGCGACCCTCGAGGCGGACGTAGGCCCACTTGCGGTCGTCGAGCCACGCGACGTAGTCGGACGGGCCGATGTGCACGTTGCGGTCGTCGGCGCCGACGCCCGCCAGGGAGCCCTCGAGGTTGGAGGTGACGGCCTGGGTCTTGGAGACCTTCTTGGACTCCAGGCGCTCGCGCTCGAGCATGTTCTTGAAGTCCATGTTGCCGCCGACGTTGAGCTGGTAGGTGCGGTCCAGCGCGACGCCGCGGTCCTCGAACAGCTTGGCCATGACGCGGTGCGTGATGGTCGCGCCGACCTGGCTCTTGATGTCGTCGCCGACGATCGGGACGCCGGCGTCCTCGAACTTCTTGGCCCACACGGGGTCGGAGGCGATGAACACGGGCAGCGCGTTGACGAAGGCCACGCCGGCGTCGATGGCGCACTGGGCGTAGAACTTGTCGGCCTCCTCCGAGCCCACCGGGAGGTAGGACACGAGGACGTCGACCTCGGCGTCCTTGAGCGCCTGGACGACGTCGACCGGCTCGGCGCCCGACTCCTCGATGGTCTGGCGGTAGTACTTGCCGAGGCCGTCGAGCGTGGGGCCGCGCTTGACCTCGACGCCGAGCGTCGGGACGTCGGCGATCTTGATGGTGTTGTTCTCCGAGGCGTTGATGGCCTCGGACAGGTCCTTGCCGACCTTCTTGTCGTCGACGTCGAAGGCGACGACGAACTCGACGTCCTTGACGTGGTAGTCGCCGAAGACGACGTGCATGAGCCCCGGAACGGTCCCGGTCGGGTCCGCGTCCTTGTAGTACTCCACGCCCTGGATGAGGGAGGTGGCGCAGTTGCCGACTCCCACGATCCCTACTCGTACCGAACCCATGGGGCTCTCCTTCTCTCTGCTGGCCTGCTCTGGCTGGTGGGTTGATCAGTCGTTGCCGACTGGCTTGGGTGCTGGTGTGGTGGCCGGGCCCTCGTCGCCGCGCTCGGCCCGGATGAGGTCGGAGAGCCAGCGGACCTCGCGCTCGACCGACTCCACGCCGTGGCGCTGGAGCTCCCCGGCGTAGCGGTCGACCTCGGCCTGGGTGCGGGCCAGCTCGGCCTGGACGCGGGCGAGCCGCTCCTGCAGGCGCGAGCGCCGCCCCTCGAGGACGCGCAGCCGGATCTCCATGTCGGTGGAGGAGAAGAACGCGAACCTGATGTCGAAGTTGTCGTCCTCCCACGCCGTGGGCCCGACCTCGGACATCAGTCGCTGGAACTGCTCGGTGCCGGCCGGGGTGACCTCGTAGACGATCCGCGGGCGGCGGCTCGTCGGGGTCGTGGTCGTGCTGACCTCGGTGATGAGGTTGGCGCGCAGCATCTTCTTCAGCGCCGGGTAGAGCGAGCCGTAGGAGAGCACCCGTCCCCAGCCCAGCATCAGGTTCAGCCGCTTGCGCAGCTCGTAGCCGTGCATGGGTCCCTCGTGCAGCAGCCCGAGGACTGCGAGCTCGATGGTGTCACCACGGCGTGCCATGCGACCTATCGTACCGATATATCCGTCAACGACGAATCAGGGATGCCGGAGCACTCCCCGTACCCTTTCCCGCGTGAGTGTCAAGAAGCGGAGGGCCGACGGCAAGGCCCAGACCCGGCGGCCCGCGCCCCGGCGTACGGGCAAGCAGCGCGCGGCGAAGGTCGCCAAGGTCCTCGCGGTCCTCGGCGTGGTCGGCGCCCTCGTCCTCGGTGGCGTGGTGGTCGTGCTCTACCAGGCGATCAGCATCCCGACGCCCAACTCGGCCTTCGAGGCGCAGACGACCTTCGTCTACTACCGCGACGGCAAGCAGGAGCTGGGCACCTACTACGAGGACCAGAACCGCGTCTCGATCCCGCTGTCGGAGATGCCGGAGACGATGCAGGACGCGGTGGTCGCCGCGGAGAACCAGACCTTCTGGACCGACAAGGGCATCGACCCCAAGGGCATCCTGCGCGCGCTCTTCTCCAACGCCCGCGGCAACGCCCGCCAGGGTGCGTCGACGATCACCCAGCAGTACGTCAAGATCCTCTACCTGACCAGTGAGCAGAGCTACAAGCGCAAGATCAAGGAAGCGGTCGTCTCCCTCAAGATCCAGCAGCAGCTCAGCAAGGAGGAGGTCCTCGAGGGCTACCTCAACACGATCTACTTCGGCCGCGGCGCCTATGGCATCGAGGCCGCCTCCGAGGCCTACTTCGACCACCCGGCCAAGGACCTGAACCTCCGCGAGTCCGCCGTCCTGGCCACCGTGCTCAACAACCCGTCGAAGTACGACCCGGCCAACGGCAAGGAGGCCAAGGAGGACCTCAAGGTCCGCTACGCCTACGTCCTCGACAGCATGGCCGAGATGGGCACCATCACGCCCGAGGAGCGCGACACCGCGCTCAAGCGCCTGCCGAAGCTCCCCAAGATCGTCGCCCAGAGCCAGTACGGCGGGCAGCGCGGCCACATGCTCGAGCTGGTCAAGGACGAGATCCTCGCGCGCGGCATCGCGACCGAGGACGAGATCGACGGCGGCGGCCTGCGGATCACCACGACCTTCGACCCGCAGGTCATGGCCGACGTCGAGGAGGCCGTCACCGAGCAGCGTCCTGACGCGGGCATGCCCGGCGCGGCCGGCAACAAGGACCTCCACGTCGGCGCGGCCACGGTGGACACCCGCACGGGCCAGCTGCTCGGCTTCTACGGCGGGCAGGACTACCTCGACTCGCAGATCAACTGGGCCGTCTCCGGAGGCATGGCCGGCTCGACGATGAAGGCCGCGACCAACGTCGCGGCGATCCGCGACGGCTACTCCCTCGAGGACACCTTCGAGGGCAACAGCCCGATCGACATCGCCGGCACCGAGTTCGGCAACCAGGGGGACACCGACTACGGCCCCGCGGTGTCGATGCTCGACGCGACGGAGAACTCGGTCAACACCGCCTACGTCGACATGGTCGACTCGATGGCCGACGGGCCGCAGAAGGTCATCCAGGCCGCCGAGGACCTCGGCATCCCGGGCAACGAGGAGGCGCGGTGGGGCATCCCGCGGCGCTCGATCGACTTCCAGGAGAACATCGGCGTGACACTCGGCACGGCCCAGGTCAGCCCCATCAACATGGCCAACGCCTATGCCACGCTCGCCAACGGCGGTGTGCGCAACGAGGTCCACGTCCTGCAGAAGGTCGTCGACCGGCGCGGCGAGGTGCTCTACGAGGCCAAGAAGCGCAGCAAGCAGACCGTCGACCCCGACATCGCGGCCGACGTCACCTACTCCCTCCAGCAGGTCGTCGAGTCCGGGTCCGGCACCGAGGCGCTCGCCCTCGCCCGCCCCGCCGCCGGCAAGACCGGCACGGCCACCGTCGACAGCGGCGACGTGTCCTCCTCGTGGTTCGTCGGCATGACCCCGCAGCTGTCCACGGCGGTGATGTACGTCCGGGGCAAGGGACGCGGCAGCCTCGACGAGCTGCGCCCCGACGGCGCCGACCTCTGGCTGCCCACCAGCTCGGACGGCAAGTCCGGATACTTCGGCGGCAACTACCCGGCGAAGACCTGGACCGCGATCATGCAGCGGGTGATGGAGGGCATGGAGGTCGAGGACTTCCCCGAGCCCGCCTACGTCGACGGCGACGCACCGGAGGAGGGCCACGAGTACACCCCGCCGCCGCCCCCGCCGCCGCCGCAGCCCACGAAGACCCCGACCCCGACCCAGACGCCCACGGTCGAGCCCGAGGAGCCGACGGAGGAGCCGACCGAGACGCCCACGGAGACCCCGGTGCCGACCGAGACGCCAGTCCCGACCGAGACTCCGGTGCCCACGGAGACCCCGGTCCCGACGCCTCCACCGACGCCGACCGAGACGCCCCCGGCCACCCCGACCGGGCGGTCCCAGCTGCGCCAGCCGCTGGCCGACGCGCGACCCTGAGCGCACCGGTGGACCGCCCGCCCCATGAGGCGCCGACGCGCACCGACCCCGTCGCCTCGGCGATGTCGGAGGTCGTCGGAGGTCCCGTGGGGGCGCACGCGGCCGGCCACCGCTGGTGGAACGCCCAGCGCGTCCTCCTCGGTGCCACCGCGCTCGTCCTGGCCGGCGGGATGGTGAGCAAGACGGCGTGCGTCCCGTCCGGGTGGAGCCGGCCCGACCAGCCCTTCGCGCAGCTGTGCTGGAGCGACCTGGCCGGCGCGTCCGCCGACGCCGGGTCGCCGCCGCAGGTCGCCACGTGGCTGGTCCGGCTGGCCGAGGCGCTCCCCGGCTCCGGCACGGTCGCCACCACCGCCGTCCTGGCCGTCCTCCTCGCCGCGCTCGCGCTCGTCGCGACGGCCCTCCTCGTCCGGGTCGACGCACGCCGGCCGTGGGCCGCAGCCGGCTGGGCGATGTCCCCGGTCCTGCTCGTCCACTGGCTCTCGTGGGAGCTGGTGGCCGCGGTGGGGGTGGCCGTCCTGCTGTGGGGCTGGACGTCGGGCCGGCCCTGGCTCGCCGGAGTCGGTGCCGGCATCGGTGCCGCCTTCGCCCTCCCGGTGGCCGTCGCCCTCGTCGGCGTGGTCGCGGTCGGCGGGCGACTGCGCGACCGCGTGGACGCCCTGCTCGCGGCGGCCGCGGCGTACGTCGTGGTCACGCTGCCCGGACGGGCGCGGGTCGAGAACCCCGACCTCGGGTCGATCTGGCTGCTGCTGGACCAGCTCGGCCTCGGGGGGTCAACGGCGTCGCGGACGCTCGTGCAGCTCGCCGTCCTCGCGGCGGCCGGGGTTGCCGTGTGGTGGCTGGTGCGGCGCGCCGGTCGACCCTCCGTGCTGACCACCGCCCGGGCGGGACTGGTCCTGCTCGCCACCGCGCTCGTCGTGGCGCCCTCGGCCCCGCCCGAGACCGCCCTCCTCGTGCTCCCGCTGGCCGCCGTCGCCGTACGCCGCTGGCGCGACCTGCTGGTCTGGCAGGGACTGCACCTCGTGAGCTGGGTGATCACCGGGTGGTACGTCGGGCAGGCCCTGGTGCCGACCGTGGCCGACGACGGCCGGGCCTACTGGCTCGCGATCCTGCTGCGGGTCGCCGGCCTGGTGTGGCTCGTGGTCGCGGTGCTCAGGGACGCCTCAGCCGACGACGACCCGGTCGAAGTCGGTGGCGGTGAACCGGACCCGGACGTCGATGTCCTCGCCGATGCGGGGCACCCGCGCCCCTGACGGGACGAACAGCATCGAGGCCTGCATGTGCGGCGGCTCGGCGAAGAGGCGCTGCTTGCCGTCGATGGAGAACGGCGACCGGACGAACCCGACCGCGTCGAGGCCGCCACGGGCGAGGGTCGCCGCGCGCGCCTTGAGGGACTGGTCACCGGTGGGCGCCTCGAGGCCGATGCCGTGGGCCGTCCCGCCGCTGACGACCACGATGTGCCCGTGCTTGGGCGCGCTGCGGCCGCGGTAGCCGAAGGTGTCGCCGCGCTCGACCTCGTGCACGTCGAGCACCGTCGAGGTGACGGCGAGCGCGCCGCGGTCGCCGAGCCACAGGTCGGTGCCGATGCGCGGACGGACGGTGAAGTCGGGATAGCTCGTGGCAAGCCGGGCCAGCTCGGCGCCGGTCAGGTGGGAGACGTACACGGTGCGCGTGGGCAGGCCCGAGGCGACGACGTCGTTGATGAGCCGGGTGACCTCGCCGAGGTGCGAGGTGGTGTTGAGCGGCAGGTGCATCGCGACCCCGCGCAGCCCGCTGCGCTCCGGACCGAGCGCATCGGCAGCTGCGGCGAGGTCCCGGCGGGTCATGCCGTGGCGCAGCATCGAGGTGAGCTGCTCGAGGACGAACCGCGCCCGTGGGTGCCGCTCGCGCAGGGAGGCGAGGTCCTCGACGCGGCTGACGGTGTGGACGACCCGCGCGGACGTACGCGGGTCGAGGTCCAGCGCCGCGCCGAAGGGCCGCCACGGGGTGAGGACCAGCAGGTCGCCGTCGTAGCGCGTGGCTGCTTGCTCCACCTCGTCGTAGGTGCCGACGGCGATCGTGTCGACCGGCGCCCCGGTGTCGGCGACGTGGTCGGCGAGCCACTGTGCGCGGCGGGCGAGGCGACCGAGGGTGAGGCCGTAGCCGTTGCCCTTGGCGACCGGGACGATGCCGGGGTGCCGCTCGACGGTCGCGAGCAGGTGCCGGCGCCACCGCTCGCCGTCGACGGTGAGCGTCAGGCTCATGCGCGTACTCGCTCGCTGCGCTCGCTCATCCGCGCCTCACCCTCTCCGGGCCAGGTAAACCTGGAACGCCTTGTAGATCGCCCGGTTGATCGGCAGGTCCCACTCGCCGGCGTACTCGACGGCCTCGCCGCCCGTGCCGACCTTGAACTGGATCAGCCCGACGTGGGGGTCGTCGGCGTCGAGGGTCTCGGTGATGCCGCGGAGGTCGTAGACGTGGGCGCCGCCGGCCAGGGCGTGGCGGACCATCGCCCACTGGACGGCGTTGGAGCCGCGCACCTCGCGCTTCTCGGTGGAGGACGCGCCGTAGGAGTACCAGGCGTGGGTGCCGACGCGGATCGCGATGGTGGCGGCGACGAGGTCGCCCTCGTGCCGGGCGAGCCAGAGCTGGATCCGGTCGGGGTCCTCGGCGGCGAGCGCGTCGTACATGGTCTCGAAGTAGGACAGCGGTCGCGGGGTGAAGTGGTCGCGCTCGGCGGTGTGGACATAGAGGTCGTGGAACGCCTTGAGGTCGGCGCGCTCACCGAGCGAGACCTCGACGCCCGCCTTGTCGGCCTTCTTGATGTTGCGCCGCCAGAGCTGGTTCATCCCGGCGAGGACGTCTGCCTCCGAGCGCGGCTCGCCGGCCTCGTCGACCAGAGGGATCTGGAAGTTGAACTGCGGCTGCCCCGCGGAGAAGCCGCCCTCGGCCGTCTGCTGCTGCCAGCCCAGCTCGTGCAGCTGGGCGATGACGCACGCACCGTCCTGCGACCGCTCGTGGGGAGGCACGTCCCCGAGCCGTCGTACGGACTCGTCGGCGATCCCGGCCTTGACCTGCGCGGCCGACCAGCGGCGGGTCACCACCGGCGGCCCCATCCGTACGGCGAACGCGCCCTGGCGCTTGAGGTGCGCCACCATCGGCGCGAGCCACTCCTCGAGGTCGTCGCCGGCCCAGTCGATGACCGGGCCCTCGGGCAGGTAGGCGAGGTAGCGCCTGACCTTCGGCAGCTGCCGGTAGAGCACGAGCCCCACGCCGACGACGTCGCCGTCTCGGAACCAGCCGATCGACTCGGCCTTCCAGTCGGCCTTCACGCTCGCCCAGGCCGGGGTCTGCAGGAAGCTGGCGGACGACCTTCCGGCGATGAAGTCACGGTGCTCCTGCGCGGAGATCGGGCGGAGCGTCAGGGGGGTCGTCACCCCGGAGAGGCTACAAGGGACCAGACACGACCCCCGTACGTGTCTGGTCCCTTCGTCAGAAGAGACGCAGCGGGGGCCGGTTTGGTTGCAGTCCTCAGGACCTTGTCCTCGCAGTGGGACCGCCGGTTTCGTCAAGATCCTCTGGACTTCTTCAAGAAAGGTTTCATGTTCAACCGAATCCGCCCTTTAGGCGTACCCCCTGTGGTGGGGCCGACGTTCTCTGGTGTGAGGGGGCCGCGATGCGGTCTGTGGGAGATCGAAGGTTCTTCGCGCCCCCGCCACGTTCGCGCGACAGGCGCGGGCACCAACCCCTGGGGGATCCATCATGACCTCGAACAACAGCTATCGCCTCGCCCCGCGACTCGGCCTCGCCGCCCTCGTCTGCCTCGGCATGGTGACCGCCGCGCCCATCGCCGCCCTCGCCGACCCGCCCGGCAACAACGGCACCGTGAAGATCGCGCCGCTGGGTGACATCGACTCCATCCCCGACAACACTCCGCACGTCGGCTGCAGCTTCGACGTCGAGTGGTACGGGTTCGACGAAGGAGCCGACATCGTCTCGAACGTCGCCTTCGAGGAGCAGGCTCCGACCACCGGTGTCGGGATGACCGTCTCCGGACCTCCGCAGGTCTTCGTCGGCGGCGACCCCGCGACGGGCGCGGGCACGCCGACCGGCCTCGACGGCCGACAGACCTACACCCTGTCGTTCACCGGCGCTCCGCACCCGCAGCAGGGCTACCACGTGAAGCTCACGATCGCGACGCCCGGTTCCATCGGCAACGACACCAAGACCAAGGTCTTCTGGGTCGAGGGCTGCGCGCCGACGACCCCGCCGACGACTCCGCCGACGACTCCGCCGACGACCCCGCCGACGACCCCTCCGACGACCCCGCCGACGACCCCGCCGACGACCCCGCCGACGACCCCGCCGACGACCCCGCCGACGACCCCGCCGACGACCCCGCCGACGACCCCGCCGACGACCCCGCCGACTCAGCCTGAGACGCAGCCGGAGGAGACCGAGGAGCCGGAGGTGCTGGGCGAGCAGGCGTTCGCGGACGACGACGACAACCCCGGCAGCAACAACGGCGGCAACGACTCGACGAACCCGTCGGCCGCTCCGTCGCAGCAGCAGCAGCTGCCGACCGCGGTCAACGCCGGTCTGACCGGCGCCGAGCCGGCCGGACCGAGCCCGACCCAGGTCCTGCTGGGAGCGCTGCTCGTGCTCCTCGGCGGCGTCTTCGCCGGCCTCGGGTGGCGCCGCGCCCGTGGCTGATGCGCACGGCCGTCGGCTGACAGCCGTCCTGCTGGGAGCAGTCGCACCCGCGCTCGTCGCGGGTGGGCTGCTCCTGGCCGGCGGCGGCCTCGGTGGGACCCCTCCGTCCCCCGAGGCCGCGTCGACGTCGCAGCCTCCCGCTGCGGTGCAGGTGCGCGAGCCGGGGCGTACGGCCGGGTCGTCGCCGAGCCCGGCACCGACCCGGGCGCCCGCCGACCCGGGCGTACGTCCCGACCTCGTCGTCGTGCCCGACCTCGGGGTCCGGGCGCCGGTGACGGGCATCCGCACCGAGGACGGCGCGCTCACGCCCCCCTCCGACCCCCAGCAGGTCGGATGGTGGACCGGCGGCGCCCGCCCCGGCGCGTCCGCCGGGGCAGCCGTCGTCACCGGGCACACGGTGCGCGCCGGTGGGGGTGCCTTCGACGACCTCGAGACGCTGGCTGCCGGCGACGACGTGCTCGTACGCTCCGGGGCGCGCGAGGTGGCCTACGTGGTCGACGCCGTCGAGGTGCTCAGCCGGGACGAGCTCGCGCGCAGGAGCGCGTCCCTGTTCTCCCGGAACGGTCCGGGTCGCCTGGTGCTCATCACCTGCGAGGACTGGGACGGCACCGCCTATCGCAGCAACGTGGTGGTCACGGCGCGCCCGGCCGGCTGAGTCCGACCGGGCCCCGGTGGGGTCAGAGGTGCTCGCGGAGCCACGCGAAGTCCGCGAGGTGCTCCGCGGGCCCGCCGGGCGTCTCGCAGATGACCGGTGCTCCGGCCTCGCGCACCACGGCGGCGAACTCGTCGGCCGGCAGGTGCCCGTGGCCGAAGTTGGCGTGGCGGTCGGCACCCGAGTCGAAGCCGTCGCGCGAGTCGTTGGCGTGGACGAGGTCGATGCGGCCGGTGATCGCGCGGACCTTGTCGACCGCGTCGCCGAGCTCGATGCCGCCGGCCCACGCGTGGCAGGTGTCGAGGCAGAAGCCGACGTGCTCGGCGCCCTCGGCCGCCGAGATCGCGTCCCAGACGCCGGCGATCCGGTCGAGGTGGCGTGCCATCGCGTTGTCGCCGCCGGCGGTGTTCTCGATGAGGAGGGGGATCTTGAGGTCGGTGGCCTCGATCGCCTTGCGCCAGTTGTCGAAGCCGACGGCCGGGTCGTCGGCCTTGTTGACGTGGCCGCCGTGGACGATCAGTCCCTTGGCCCCGATCTCGGCCGCCGCGTCCATGTGCTGCTGGAGCAGCTTGCGGCTGGGGATGCGGATCCGGTTGTTGGTCGTGGCGACGTTGACGATGTAGGGCGCGTGGACGTAGAGGTCGACGCCCGCCTCCTCGGCCGTCGACCGCAGTGCCGCGGGCCCGCCCTCGAAGCGCACCTCGGGCCCCTTGTAGCCCTGGGGGTCGCCGAGGAAGAACTGCACCAGCGTGGTGCCGCGCGCGGCCGCCTCGGCGATCGGGTCGGTCTGCTCGACGTGGGCGCCGATCGGCAGTGGGGTGCTCATGAGGACCAGCCTAGGAGGACCCCCAGACACCCGGCGACCACACCGACGAGGGCGACCACCGCGAGCCAGCCGGGCCAGTCGACGGGGTCGCGGGGCTCGGTGCGGGACGTACGCCCACGGCGCGGGGCCGGGCCGAGGCGGTCGGGCACGGGCGGGCCGGCGGGCGGGGGCACCGGCAGCCGGCGGAGCAGGCGCAGCGCAGCGTCGGCGGTGGCGAGACGCTGCTCCGGGTCGCTCACGAGCAGGCGCTCGAGGAGCGGCCGGAGCGGGTGGGAGGGAATGTCCCGCTGCCGTGCAGGGGGCAGTCCGGTGACGAGCTCGAGGGCCACCCGTCCCACGGCGTACAGGTCCTGGGTCGGCTCCGGAGGCGCCCCGCGGGCCTGCTCGGGAGCCATGTAGCCGTCGGTGCCGATGGCGCCGGGCACCGTGGTGAAGCGGCGGTCCGCGATCGGCGCAGCCACCCCGAAGTCGCCGAGCCGCAGGTGCGGTGGGCCGTCGCCGGTGGCCTCGAGGAGCAGGTTGGCGGGCTTCACGTCACGGTGCACCAGCCCCGCCGCGTGCACGGCGCCCAGCCCCATCAGCAGCTGCTCGACGAGGAGCGCGGCGGTGCCGGGGTCGAGGGGGCCGTGCTCGCGCAGCAGGTCGGCGACGGAGCCGCCGGGCACCAGCTCCATCGCGAGGACCACCAGGTCGTCCTCCGCCGCCCATCCGTGCGGCGCCACGACGTGCGGGTGCCGCACCCGGATCGCCTGCTCGCGCACGAAGCGGGCCAGCAGCGCCGAGCCGTGCCGGCCGAGCACCTTGAGGGCCACGTCCTGCCCGGTGCGTAGGTCGTGGGCGCGCCACACCGAGCCCATCCCGCCGCTGCCCACCTGGTCGAGCAGGCGGTAGCGCCCGGCCACCACGGTGGCGGAGCGGGGCGCTGTCGCGGGCACCCCTCGACGCTAGCGCCGGGCGAGCGTCGCGGGGGCGTCCTCCACAGGCTCGGTCCGGGCGACGCGGGCTGCTCGGGGGGCGGTCACCGGATATCCGGTGACCGCCCTGCTTACAGGTAGAGATCCGTGCCTCGAACCACGAAACTCGGGTGCGAAGCCCCCGGTGGCCGGCCCGCTGCGCGGCTTGGCGAGCCGACGATTCCGGGCGTACGTCCCCCGCTGGTAATCTTCCCGGGTTGCCTTCGGGTGACCGCGGTGCCGCGACCCACGTCGTACGCCGTGAACGCACAGTCCCTCCTGCCACGGAAAGCCCGTGGCCGCTCTAGCCCAGAGGAGGTGGAGACCGCTATGCGTGCTTATGAAGTGATGGTCATCCTCGAGCCCAGTCTCGACGAGCGCACCATCGAGCCTTCGCTCGACAAGTACCTCAACGTCATCCGCAAGGACGGCGGCTCCGTGGAGTCCGTCGACGTGTGGGGCCGTCGCCGGATGGCCTACGAGATCAAGAAGAACGCCGAGGGCATCTACGCCGTCATCCAGCTGACGGCCGAGCCCGCGACGGTCAAGGAGTTCGACCGCCAGCTCACGCTGAACGAGTCGATCCTGCGCACGAAGGTCATGCGTCCCGACGCCCACTGATCGCCCGCTCGGGCATCTGTGGAAAGACCCTTCCCGCTGTCGGTGAGTGCCTGTTTGATGGGCGCATCACCGGGAGCACTCCCGGATCATCAGGACATCTAGAGGAGACCTGACATGGCAGGCGAGACCACGATCACCGTCATCGGCAACCTCGTCGACGACCCGGAGCTGCGGTTCACCCCCTCGGGGGCACCCGTGGCCAACTTCCGGATCGCGTCGACGCCGCGCACCTTCGACCGCCAGAGCAACGAGTGGAAGGACGGCGACACGCTGTTCCTCTCCTGCGCTGTGTGGCGGCAGGCCGCGGAGAACGTCGCCGAGTCCCTCCAGCGGGGCATGCGCGTGATCGTCCAGGGTCGCCTCAAGTCGCGTCAGTACGAGACCCGCGAGGGTGAGAAGCGCACCGTCTTCGAGATCGACGTCGAGGAGGTCGGCCCGTCGCTGCGTTCTGCATCGGCCAAGGTCACCAAGACGACTCGACAGGGCGGCGGTGGCGGCTACTCCGGCGGTGGCGGCGGCGGTGGCTACTCGGGTGGTGGCGGCGGTGGCGGGCAGCAGTCCGCGTCCGCGCCGGCCGACGACCCGTGGGCCAGCCCGGCGCCCGCGCAGGGTGGCGGCGGCTGGGGCGGTCAGTCCCAGGGCGGCCAGCCCCAGGGTGGCGGCCAGTCCGCACCGCCCAACGACCCGTGGGCCACGCCCGGGGTCAGCGGCGGCAACGACGAGCCTCCGTTCTGATCAGGATCTCGATACGCACCTCGTTCCTCGGCGCTACTCGATCACCGACCGGTAGCTGACCCGGAACACCAGCAAGACATTCATTCCATTCCGTCCCTGATTTGCCTCAGGGCCGGGCTCACTGAAAGGGAGCACCACAATGGCCAAGGCAATTCTGCGCAAGCCCAAGAAGAAGGTTTGCCAGTTCTGCAAGGAGAAGGCGACCGGTGTCGACTACAAGGACACCACCCTCCTCCGCAAGTTCATCTCCGACCGCGGCAAGATCCGCGCCCGTCGCGTGACCGGCAACTGCGTCCAGCACCAGCGCGACGTGGCCATCGCCGTCAAGAACGCGCGCGAGCTCGCCCTGCTGCCCTACACGTCCACCGGTCGCTGAGAGGAGCGGGAGACATGAAGCTCATCCTGACCCAGGAGGTCGAGGGCCTCGGTGCCCCCGGTGACGTGGTCGAGGTCAAGGACGGCTACGGCCGCAACTACCTCGTCCCCCGTGGCCTCGGCATCCGCTGGAGCCGCGGCGGCGAGAAGACCATCGAGTCGATCAAGACCGCCCGCACCGCCCGCGCGGTGCGCGACGAGGACCACGCCAAGGACGTCAAGGCCAAGCTCGAGGCCAACGCTGTCATGGTGAAGGTCCGCGCCGGTGAGGGCGGTCGCCTGTTCGGCGCCGTCACCACCACCGAGATCGCCGACGCCATCACCGCCGTGTCCGGCGAGAAGGTCGACCGCCGCACCATCGTGGTGGTCAACCCGATCAAGACGCTCGGCGCCCACGAGGTGTCGGTCAAGCTGCACGACGAGGTGTCCGCCACGGTGGCCCTCAACGTCGTCCCCGCCTGACGCGACGCGCACCGTACGACCCACGCTCGGCCCGCTGCCCCTGAGGGGTGGCGGGCCGTCGTGCTGTCCGGGACTACTCGGTCGGCTTCTCGCAGAGCGCGGGCGGCCGGCTGCCGCCGGAGTGGTACTCGTACGTCCGCCCGCCGGCACGCAGCGTGATCCGCAGGCCGTCGACGAGCGCCTGGGTGTACATCTCACCCGGCTTGGCGCAGCCGCGGCTGCCGTCGCGCCAGGTGACCTCCTCGGTGGAGACCACCTCCACCTCGTCGGCCGCGATGTCGAGGGTGGCGGCCAGGTCGTCGACCGCCAGTACAGCGTCGGCCGGCGCGCCCGACGAGGGGCTGGAAGAGGGACTGGACGAGGGGCTGGGGTCCACGGCTGTCTCCTGGCCGGTCGGGGGCTGGTCGGTGCCACCACAGCCTGCCACCAGGACGGAGGTCACCAGCAGCAGGGGGAGGCGGCGCATCGCGTGCATCACCCCAGTCTGACGGCAGGGCTCCCGGAGACGTTCCGCACGTGACGGGTTCCAGACATGACGAAGGGGCCGGCGGTGTTGCCACCGCCGGCCCCTCCGTGTGGATCAGGTGAGGATCACCTCGATCAGTCCTTGACGACCCTGATCTTCAGCCTCTCCTTGCTGCCGAGCACCGCGGCGTCACCGAGGTACTCGACCTTCACCTTGATCTTGCCGACCTTCTTGGCCTTCGGCAGCTTGAGACGGGCCTTGCCGTACTCGTTGAGCGTCAGCGTCCAGGTCCTCTTCTTGAGCACACCCTTGACCGTCACCTCGACCGTGCCGGTGGGCACGACGTTGGGGGCGGACACGGCGATCTTGAGCTTGGCGCGCTTGCCCTGCTTGATCACCTTGGGGGCGTCCACGTCGATCCGGGACTTCACCTTCGGCGTCGGGGCACCCGGGGCCGAGACCACCAGGTTGACCGGCGCCGAGGTGCTGCCGAGGTTGGCGGGGTCACCGAGGTACTTCGCGGTCACCGGGATGGTCCCGGCGGTCGTGAAGCCGCCGAGCGTGGCCGTGGCCTTGCCCGTGGCGTCCAGGGTGGCGGAGGTGACCTTGCGGTCGCCCGCCCAGAACTCGACCGTGCCCGTCGCGACCGTCTCGCCAGCGCTGAAGACCGTGGCCGTGGCCGCGGTCGTCTGACCGGTCTCGATGCGGTCCGGGTTGATCGACAGCGCGACCTCGCTGCGCTCCGAGGCGCCCTTGACCACGACCGTGTCGGTCGCCGACGCGGGCTTGGCGCCCGGGTCGTTGGTCGTGTGGACGGCCTCGTTGACCAGCCGCTGGCGCTCGTGGACGTCGCCGTCCACGGTCACCTGGTAGCTGAAGCTGGCGCTCTCGGCGACCGGACCGTCGTAGGTCGCGCAGACCACGAGGCCGTCCTCGAGCACCGGACCGGCGTTGCCGGCGTTGACCACGGCCTGCCCCGACGTGCCACCGGCGTTCTCGGTGCCGATCGTGACCGGTGCTCCGGCGTTGCCACCGAGGAGGATGCCGTTGCCCGCGGTGATGTTGTCGTAGGCGAACCACATGTCGTTGCTGCCGTCGACGACCCAGGCCTGCATGTCGAGCTGGCCGTAGGTCGCGGTCTCGTCCTCGAAGAACCGCATGTTGTCGTACTCGATGATGCCGATCTCACCGGGGTCGAACCCGTTGGCGCCCGCGGTGCTGGCGAGGGTGACACCCGCGCCGGACGCCGCGTCGTAGCGGAACTCCATGTCCTGCCAGAGCATCGCCGCCACGTTGTTGGGCTTGGCGACGTCGGGGACGGACTGCACCGTCCACGGCTCGTCGCCGGCGCCCGGGTCGCCGTAGCCGTCGCCGTAGGTCAGGAACCCGTCGTCGGCGAAGCTGAGGCCACGGTAGGACGTGCCGTAGAACCCGAAGTCACCCGTGCCGAAGGCGTCGAACGTCGCCGTGTCACCGGTGATCCCGTCGTCGGCCGGGATGTTCAGCCCGGCCAGGTCGAGGTAGCCGTCGAACGGCGTGGTGCAGGACGCGTCCTCCGCGCTGGTGGTGAAGGAGTAGGTGCCCTCGAGGCCGTACGTCGTGGCCAGCTCCCCGGTCCACGACACCGTGCCGTCGGCGAAGGTGGCGCCGTCGGTGGCAGAGCCCTCGACGTACGTCGTGCCCTCGGGCAGTGCGTCCGTGATGGTGTAGGTCAGGTCCTCGCGCGAGACGTTGGGCGCGACCTCGACGGTGTAGGTGATGGTGTCACCCGGTGCCGCCTCGTCCACGTCCGCGGTCTTGGTCACGTCGTCCTCGACGCGCTCGACCGTCACCGGCACGACACCGATGTCGCCCGGGCTGGCCGGCGAGGTGCCGAGGGTGAGCGTGCCGTGCCAGGTCTGACCGGCCTCCATGTCGTCCTCGTCCCAGAAGGTGCGGATCGAGAACGGCGTGGCGGCAGGCAGGGCGCCCTCGGGGCCCTCGGCGCGCAGGTTGCCCTGGTCGCCGGCGACCACCGCGGTCACCAGGTCGGTGGTGTCGGTGCCACCGGCCGTGGAGGCCTCCCAGTTCTGCACCAGGACCCAGTAGGTGCCCGGCTCGGGGTTGGCGATCTCGACGACCTCGTCCGAGCCCGCGCTCGCGCTGAGTGCGATCTCGTTGGCCGCGGACACCTCGCCCGTTCCGACGTAGAGGTCGAAGTCGGGCGCCGTCGGGTTCTCCAGCTTGGCGATGAGGCTCGTGGCGCCCGCGGGCACCTCGAGCATCTCGACGTGCGTGCCGTTGCCGTCGTACGGGTCGGTGTTGGTGCTGTCCTCGGCGATCGAGAGCTCGACGCTGTCCTCGGGGACCAGACCACTGGCGTCGACCTGCAGGTCGCTGATGGCGATGGCCTCGAAGCCCGACTCCACCTGGGAGCCGGCGTCACGACGGGTGGTGATGTCGATCGACTCGGGGAGCACGCCGGCCGACGGCAGGACGCCGACGGGGAGGTGCGCCACGGGGGCCTCGGAGCCGGCGGGCGGCGTCAGCACCAGGGTGCCGAAGAGCCACGTGTCGGTGTCCACGCCGGCGTCGACGGTCGCGGTGACGGTGACGTCGGCGGTGCCGCCGTCGGTCAGCGCGACGGTGTCGACGTCGGTGTCGAGGGTGACGCCCTCGGAGATGTTCTCCACCGAGACCGTCCACGTGCCGGCGCCGGTGGCGGTGCCGGTGAGCGTACGGGTCCACTCACACGTCTGCAGGCACTCGTCGTCGGCCATGCTCGCGGTGTTGAGCTCACGGACGTCGCCGCCGAGCGCGGGGTTCGCGCCCTGGTAGCCGGCGAGGTCCTCGTCGAGCACGAAGCCGGCCTTGGCGGCACGACGGAGCTCGATGCGACCCGAGCCCATGTCGAACCAGTCGGCAGCGGTGCCGTCGGAGTCGGTGATGTCGCGCTCCGCGGTGGTCATCAGCGCGGACTGCGCCTCGGCCGGGCTCCACTGGTCGGCCGCGGGGACGTCGAGCTGCATGCCCCTGAGGAGCGTGAGCGCGCCGGCCGTGTGCGGGCTGGCCATCGAGGTGCCGGAGATGAACTCCCAGACGACCTCGTCCTCCGCGCCGGCCGCGGCGAGGATGTCCACGCCGGGAGCCGAGACGGAGGGGCTGATCATCGACACCGCGCGGTTGGGGCCACGGCTGGAGAAGGCGGCCATGATGTCGCCGTTGGCGTCCTTGACGTCGGCGACCGAGCCGGAGAGCGCGGCCTTCTCGCCGGTGACCGAACCCATCCACTGTCGGAGGGCGACGCCGTCGTCGTAGGTGATGTGCGCGGCCGGGAGGGCGTGCGCGTCACCGTTGAGGGAGTTGCCGCTGGCCGGGTCGTTGGCCAGGATCATGCCCTCGGCGTTGAGCGCGGCGACGACCTCGCCCTTCTCGACGCGACCGGTGACGCCGCGGTCGCACAGGATGATCTGGCCGGCGAGGTCGGTGCCTGCCGGGAACTTCTCGGCCTCGCAGAGCGCGTTGCTGTTGATGGAGCGAGCGTCGACCAGCGGGTAGGCGGCGTCCGTGGGGCCGGACAGACCGGCACCCGCGATGTCGGCCGGACCTGCCCCGGCGTCCGAGGCCAGGTCGGTGACCGAGGAGACGTACTTGCGGTCGTGCGTGGTCGCACCGACCGTCGTCATCCACGGCACGTCGCCCGGGCTCCCGAGCGTGGCGGCACCGGGGCCGGCGTTGCCGGCCGAGGTGGCGACGTGGATGCCGGCCTCGCGGGCGTTGAGGAACGCGACGGCGTCGGGGTCGGTCCAGGGGTTGGACGCGGCCGAGGAGCCGATCGAGTAGTTGATCACGTCGACGTCGTCGAGGATCGCCTGGTTGATGGAGGCCAGGATCGAGTAGCCCTGGCAGCCGCCGTCGCAGACGTCGTAGCCGATGATGTTGGCGTGGGGCGCGACACCCTTGATGGTGGACGTCACGGAGAACTCGTTGGGAGTCCCCTTGGCGGCGTACGCGGTGGCGTCGACCTGGTTGCCGGCCGTGGTGCTGCCGGTGTGGCTGCCGTGGCCGTCGTCGTCGTAGGGGTCGTCGAACGGGTCGCCGCCGGCCGCGGGGTTCTCGAAGTTGTAGTAGCCGATCAGCTTGTCGTTGCAGCCCCAGTCCGCGACGTACTGCGCGGTGTTGGCGGGGTCGCACATGCCGAGGTAGTTGCCGGCGCCGAGCGGGTTGGTGTGGTCGTAGCCGTCGCCACCGTCCTCCGCGGGCACCACGTCGGCGAACGACGGGTTGCTCGGGTTGAGGCCGGAGTCGAGGATGCCGACGATGACGCCCTCACCCTTGTTGCCCTCGAACGCCGCGGGGACGTTGGTGCCGTCCCAGATGGACGGCGCACCGATCCACTCGGGGCCCTTGTCGGTGGTGAGCTCGCGCTCGAAGTCGACCTGGACGGCCGCGACGCCGTCGAGACGGGAGACCTTCTGTGCCTGCGCGCGGGTCAGGTTGACCGCGATGCCGTTGATCGCCTCGGTGTAGCGGTAGAGCACCTTGGCGCTGCCGCCGGTGACCTCGGAGATGGAGGAGACCAGGTCGGCCTGCTCGGACTTGATCTCCGAGCGGTAGGCCGACTCCGACTGCGTGCTCGCCTCGCCGCGGCTCTCGGCGCCGGCGCGGGTGGGCACTGCAGGGGCGTCCAGCTGGACGATGTAGGTCTCGGCCTTCGTGCCGGTGCCGAGCTCCAGCACCGTGCCCTTCTCGAAGGCCTGCGCGGGGGTTGCCTTCTCAGGCTTGAGGCTGCCGGGGTCGAGGTCGGCTGCGTTGGCAGCCGTCCCCCACGGCACGAGTAGTGCGGCAGCGACGCTGGTGGCAGCGCCTGCCGCGATGGTGCGACGGATCACGCGGATCTCCCGTTCGACGAGACTGGTCCGACCGCATGACGACGCGCCCCCGAGAGCGAATGCGTACGTCATCCAGGCGGGATGAGGGTGGAGCCCCTGTATCTGAAGTCACACGTGGGGCGCGTGTCAACGAAAACCGCGCCTGAAGATTCTCTCGTAACTGAGACGTAACCCCGGAGTGTCTCCGCGTGTATCAGCGCGCCGGCCGCGGACCGTCCGTCCGGGTCGCGGCAGGGAAGCGGTCGGGCCGGGCCACGACGGCGTCGACGACGACCCGCTTGTTGCTCAGCGACTCGATGACGATCGGGCCAGAGCGGATCCCGGAGTAGCGGTCGATGACGACGACCTGGCGCACGGCGGCCTTCGGGCCGGAGAGGTCGACGACGTGCCACGCGCGCCTGCCGACGCGCACCCGCACCTTGCCGTAGCCCGGGCCGCTCGGGGCGAGGAGGCGGAGCTCGCCGACCTTGGCGCGGGGCAGCACGAGCCGGGCCCCGCGTCGGGTGGCCCGGAGAGCGTCGCCGCGGAAGAAGCCCGCGTCCCGCACCTTCTTCCAGCCGCGCTGGCGGGTGAGGTTGCGGGGGACGAAGAACTCGACCGGTGCGGACCAGGCGCTGGCGTTGCCGGCGGAGTCGACAGCTCGCGCGGCGAACCGGTGCCGGCCGGCTCGCGGGTCCTCGAGCTCCCACCGGCCGGCCGTGCAGGCGACGGGTCGGCCGTTGTCGGTGCACTCGATCGTCGCGCCCGCCTCGCTGCTGTTGAGCCGGATCGGCACGCTCGCGCCGGTGACCACTGGCTGGGTGGGCGTGATCTCGTCGTAGGACGTGGAGGTCACGAAGACGAACGGCGCCCGGGTGTCCTGGCCCCAGCGGACCGTGGCAGGGCTGGGGTCGTGGTCGGGGGTGTCGGCGACCGCCGGGGGCAGCAGCGGGTTGACGTCGGGGCTGCGGCCGGCGTCGCCGAGGTCGACGGCGCGGGCCTGGAAGACGTACGTCCCGGCCGCGGCGTCGGGGAGGTCGGCGTAGGTCACGGGGCTGGTGCAGGCGCGCCAGCCGTGGGCCTGCGGCCCGCCGGCCAGCGTGCACTCGAGGCCGAAGGGACCGGCGTCACCGTCGGAGACCTGGGCCTGCACGGCGAAGGTCATGGCGGAGACGTTGACCATGCCGGCAGCGTTGGGCGTGGTGGACACCGTGAGGGTGGTGTCGGGCGGCGTGCTGTCGTCGCAGCCGTTCTGCAGGATGCTGGGCGCGGTCTCGTCGACGCATCCCGGCTCGGCAGCCGCGGGTCCGGCTCCCGCCAGGGGGACGAGTGCTCCTGCGACGAGCGTGACGACCCCCAGCCGGACTGCCAGCCGGACGGCTGCGCGCTGCTTCTCCATCTGACCCACCTCGGACCCTCCCACGGTCGTGATGCCTGCTCAACGAGCAGACGTCGCTCCGGTCACGAGCCACCGGTCACCGCGTGCGCGCCAGGACAGCAGCACCCCGCGCGCGCCCATGAAGACGAAGGCCATCGCGACCCAGACCGCCACCAGGCCCTGCGGGAGGGTCGCGGCCCAGAGCGCGGCGGGGGCGTACGCCGCAAGCACGACGAGCCCGGCCCAGGCGAGGTAGACGCCGTCGCCGGCGCCGATGAGGACGCCGTCGAGGACGAAGACCATCCCGGCGAGCGGCTGCCCGAGCGCGGCGACGAGCAGGACGGGCACGAGCAGGTCCCGCACCGCGGGGTCGGTGGTGAACACCGCACCGATGAACGGGGCGACCGCGGCCAGTGCGAGCCCGGCCACGATCCCGCTGCTCCAGCCCCACCTGACCATCCGGCGGGTGAGCCGTCGGGTGCCGTCGACGTCGCCGCTGCCGAGGGCACGGCCGGTGAGCGCCTGCGCGGCGATCGCGATGGCGTCGAGGGCGAAGGCGAGGAAGCTCCAGAGCGTGATGGCGATCTGGTGGGTGGCGACGTTGACGTCGGTGGCCTGGGCGCCGACGCGGGTGACGGCGTACGTCCCGACGAGCAGGCAGGCGCGCAGCGCGAGCGTACGGACGACGAGCGCGACGGCGGCGTGCGCGGCCGCGGCGATGCCGGCGCGGTCGGGGGACAGGGGTGCGTCGTGTGCGCGGGCCGCGCGGACCACGACGACGAGGAACCACGCGGCGCTGATGACCTGGGCGAGGACGGAGCCGATGGCGGAGCCTGCGATCCCGAGGTCGAGGCCGTAGACGAGGACGACGTTGAAGACGATGTTGAGGCCGTTGCCGACGACGGCGACCAGCAGCGGCGTACGGGTGTCCTGCAGGCCGCGCAGCACGCCGGTCGCGGCGAGCATCACGAGCAAGGGCGTGGTGCCGAGGAAGGCGATGGCCAGGTAGGTCTCGGCGTGGTCGGCGACCTCGGCGCCAACGCCGAAGGCGCCGACCAGGGTCGGGGTCAGCACGATGCCGGCGACGGTGGCGAGGGTCCCGATGAGCACCGCCAGCCAGACGCCGTCGACGCCCTGGGCGAGGGCGGCGCGGAGGTCGCCGGCGCCGAGGTGTCGCGCCACGCTCGCGGTGGTGCCGTAGGCGAGGAAGACGCACAGGCCGACCACCGTCTGCAGGACGGCCGCGGCGACGCCCAGGCCGGCGAGCTCCGGGGTGCCGAGGTGGCCGACGATCGCGGCGTCGGAGAGCAGGAACAGCGGCTCGGCGACGAGGGCGAGGAAGGCGGGGACGGCCAGGCGCAGGATCTCGCGGTCGGTCTCGCGGTTGGTCTCGCGGTCGGTCGTCACGCGTCGAACTCTAGGAACGACGCCCGACGTCGGCCGTGCCGGACCTGATACCGGCCGGCTCCCGGCGCGTACATAGTCCCTTCGGACTACCTGTGAATGGCCGTGTGGATGACGCGCCGATGGTGCTGGTCACGGCGGGGTGGTGACCGAGCGGACGGCATCTTCCAGATGTCGGACGGGTGAACGACCGCCGCGGCCGTGTATTTCTCCTCCACAGCCTGTGCGTCGCGTTGTCGCAGGTCAGAGCGGTGTTCGGTCGGTAGTTCGTCCTCATGTCCACAGGTTCGTCCACGTCATGTGCACTGCTGCCTGCGTGTCGTCCACCCTCGTCCGCAGGTTCTCCACAGAGCCTGTGGATAACTCTGCCGCGCTGGCTTCCCCTGAGCCGTCCGGAGCACGTACGGTCTCGCGCGGACGTGGATCTGGACGCCACTCGCGGGCCCGGGTCCGCAGCGGTGTCGGTGGTCGCACCTACCGTCGAGGACGGTGGGTCGAGAGTGGGTCGTGGTCGGACCGTGGGCGGCACAGGAGTGGAGGAGCGCGGAGTGAGCATCGCCTTCGAAGGGGACACCGACGAGGCCTGGGGCGACGGCCCGGCGGCCTACGAGCCCGGTCATTCGCCACGCTCGGCCGGTGACCGTACGCCTCCCCAGGACAACGCCGCCGAGCAGAGCGTGCTGGGCTCGATGCTGCTGTCCAAGGACGCGATCGCCGACGTCGTCGACGTCATCAAGGGCGTCGACTACTACCGTCCGGCCCACGAGATCATCCACGACTCGATCATCGACCTCTACGGTCGCGGCGAGCCGGCCGACCCGATCACCGTTGCCGCCGAGCTGCAGAAGCGCGGCGAGCTGGTCCGCATCGGCGGCGCCCCCTACCTGCACACCCTCTCGGCCAACGTGCCGATCGCGGCCAACGCGGGCTACTACGCCGAGATCGTGCGCGACAAGGCGATCCTGCGTCGCCTGGTCGAGGCCGGCACCCGCATCGCCGCCCTGGGCTACGCCGGCGAGGGCGAGATCGACGACGTGGTCGACCACGCGCAGGCCGAGGTCTACAAGGTCACCGACCGGCGCGCGGCCGTCGACTACGCGCCGCTGAGCGACATCATGAGCGGCGTCCTCGACGAGATCGAGGCCATCGGCAACCGCGAGGCCGGCCTCTACGGCGTGCCCACGGGCTTCGCCGACCTCGACGACCTGACCAACGGTCTGCACTCCGGACAGATGATCATCGTCGCGGCTCGACCCGCTATGGGGAAATCAACTCTGGCTTTGGACTTCTGCCGCGCGGCGTCGATCCACAACAACCTCACCAGCGTCTTCTTCAGCCTGGAGATGACGCGCTCGGAGATCATGATGCGCCTGCTCTCCGCCGAGGCGAAGGTGCCGCTCAACCACATCCGCAACGGCACGATGCGCGACGACGACTGGGAGAAGCTCGCACGCAAGATGGGCCAGGTGTCGGGGGCGCCGATGTTCATCGACGACAGCCCCAACATGACGATGATGGAGATCCGGGCCAAGGCGCGGCGGCTCAAGCAGCGCCACGACCTCAAGCTCATCGTCATCGACTACATGCAGCTGATGAGCTCGGGCAAGAAGGTCGAGTCGCGTCAGCTCGAGGTCTCGGAGTTCTCCCGCAACATCAAGCTCCTCGCCAAGGAGCTCGAGTGCCCGATCATCGCGCTGTCGCAGCTCAACCGTGGTCCCGAGCAGCGTGGCGACAAGCGCCCGATGATGAGCGACCTGCGTGAGTCCGGCTCGCTCGAGCAGGACGCCGACATGGTGATCCTGCTCCACCGCGACGACGTCTACGAGAAGGAGTCGACCCGCCCCGGCGAGGCCGACCTGATCGTGGCCAAGCACCGCAACGGTCCGACTCGCGACCTCACCGTGGCCTTCCAGGGCCACTACTCCCGGTTCGTCGACATGGCCCAGGGCTGAGCGTCCGCTGCCTGCGTCCAGGAAGAAACGGGACCGGAGCATCACTGCCTGTCGAGCGGGTACCGGACGTACGTGACGGAGACGCAGACGGTGAGCTCAGCAGGCAAGGTCGGAGAGCGACCGTCGAAGGCGGCCGGGATCATGCACGGCATCGGTCTGGGAGGCTTCATCGACGGCATCGTCCTGCACCAGATCCTGCAGTGGCACCACATGGTCAGTGACGTCGGTGGGTACCCGGTGACGACGGTCGCCGGGTTGGAGGTGAACACGATGGCGGACGGGTTCTTCCACGTTGCGTCGTGGTTCTTCGTGGTCGGTGCGTCGATCGTCACGCTCGCGCAATGGCGCCAGAGCCGGCTTGCCCCGAACTGGAAGTTCCACCTGGGTGGTGTCCTGGCCGGCTGGGGCTTCTTCAACGTCGTGGAAGGTGTGGTCGACCACCAGCTGCTGGGTGTCCACCACGTGCGTGACGACCTCGGTGGTCCGTTGTCGTGGGACATCGGGTTCCTGGTCTTCGGTGTGCTCCTCGTCGTGGGCGGATGGTCGTTGCAGCGCATCGGTGAGCGTCAGCTCGGTCAGCAGGGCCGGGAGCCCCGCGCTCTCTGACCGCAGCAGCCGGGGGCCGCAACCGAATGAGGTGGGTGGGACGCATCCGACGTGGCCTGCGCGGGTACGTCGTGGATCCGGACCCATCGGCACAGGAGGCACCATGTCCTCGGACACCGACCCCGTCAGGGGCCACTCGGGCGAGAAGGCGACTCGCCAGCTCGACAGGGAACGACTCGAACGAGTTCGTCGCTTCGCGAGCGCGCCCGGAGGGGTCGCCCGCGAGCACCTCTACGAGCTCGACAAGCAGTGGGACATCGAGCGGAAGCTGGAGGCGAACGCGGCCACCATCATGCTGCTCAGCACGGCACTCGCCGCCACTCACTCGAAGCGCTGGCTGATGCTCACGGCGGTGGTGCCGGGCTTCCTGCTCCAGCACGCGATCCAGGGGTGGTGTCCGCCCATCGAGGTGTTCCGCCGGCTGGGTGCGCGGTCACGCAACGAGATCGACGCCGAGCGCACGGCCATCAAGGCCCTGCGGGGCGACTTCGCGGGCCTCCCTGACCCCGCCGCACCGGGTGCGGCAGAGCAGGCACTCCAAGCGGCCGGCCGGCGCTGACGCGCCCGCCCGGTAGGGACGTCAGGCCAGGGAGAGGAAGAGCTTCTCCATCTTCTTCACGTCCACGCTGTCGACGTCGTCGCCTTTCGTCAGGCACTGCTGGAGCCCGGTGGCGACGATGGCGAACCCGGCGCGGTCGAGGGCGCGTGAGACGGCTGCGAGCTGGGTGACGACGTCCTCGCAGTCGCGGCCTTCCTCGAGCATCCTCAGGACGCCGTCGAGCTGGCCGCGGGCTCGCTTGATCCGATTGATGGCCGGGGTCATCTCAGTGGGGTCGAGCTCCATCAGGCGCTCCGCTGCTCCGCGGCCTGCTGCTCCGCGAGGGCGGCGTCGACGTCGAGGTCGCGGACGGCGGCGATGAGCTGCTCCAGTGCGGCCGCAGGGAGAGCGCCGGGCTGGGAGAAGACCAGCGTGCCGCCCTTGAAGGCCATCAGGGTGGGGATCGAGGTGATCTGGGCGGCGGCGGAGAGGGACTGCTCCGCCTCGGTGTCCACCTTGCCGAACACGATGTCGGGGTGCGCGAGCGACGCCTTCTCGTAGATGGGGGCGAACATGCGGCACGGACCGCACCAGGACGCCCAGAAGTCGACCAGGACGATGTCGTTGCCGGTGACGGTGCTCTCGAAGTTCGCTGCACCGAGGTCGATGGTGGCCATGGGGTTCTCCTTCGCTGTCGTGGCGCTTCCGCGTGGGTCCGTCAGCACAACGGACATACCCCCGGCGGTATTCCGACCGGGGGAATACCCATCCCGGTACGGGGAACGTAGCCGACACACCCAGTCGACGAGAGGGAGCGCATTCATGAGCCAGGACACCCGCGAGACCGAGACCGTGATGACCGCCGACCTGACCATCATCCCGCTCGAGACCCCGTCCCTCGGCGACCGCAGCTACGTCGTCCACGACGGCGAGGTCGCGTTCGTGGTCGATCCGCAACGCGACATCGACCGCGTCCTCGACCTGCTCGACGAGCAGGGCGTACGGCTGACCGACGTGTTCGAGACGCACATCCACAACGACTACGTGACCGGCGGCCTGGCACTGGCCGGGCGGACCGGAGCGGCGTACCACGTCAACGGCGAGGACGAGGTGTCCTTCGAGCGCACCCCCATCGCCGACGGCCAGACGGTGGCCGTCGGCGAGCGCATGGTGGTGCGCGCGATCTCCACGCCCGGGCACACGTTCACCCACCTGTCCTACGCCCTGGCCACGACCGGTGCCGACGGCGACGAGCCGTACGCCGTCTTCACCGGCGGGTCCCTGCTCTACGGTGCCACCGGCCGACCCGATCTCCTCGGCGAGGAGAACACCGACACCCTGGTCCGCCACCAGCACGCCTCCGCGCACAAGCTCGCGGAGCATCTGCCCGACGCCGCCGAGGTCTACCCCACCCACGGCTTCGGCTCGTTCTGCTCGGCCACCCAGTCGGACGCGACCGAGTCCACCATCGGCCAGGAGAAGCAGACCAACCCGGTGCTGACCCAGGACGAGGAGACCTACGTCCGCGAGCTCCTCGCCGGGCTCGGCGCCTGGCCGGCCTACTACGTCCACATGGGCCCGGCCAACGCCGCCGGGCCAGGGGCCGCGGACCTGTCCCCGGTGCAGGAGGCCGACGCGGACGAGCTGCGTCGCCGGATCGAGGCGGGCGAGTGGGTCGTCGACCTGCGCAACCGCACCGCCTTCGCTGCGGGCCACGCGCCCGGCACGTTCAACTTCGGTCTCGACGGGGCGTTCTCGACCTACCTCGGCTGGCTGATCGAGTGGGGCACCCCGGTCACACTGCTGGGCGAGACCGAGGACGACGTCGCCGAGGCGCAGCGCGAGCTGGTCCGCATCGGCATCGACCGACCCGCCGCCCAGGCGACCGGAGGGCCCGAGCGCTGGGCGACCGGAGAGCTGGCGTCCTTCGCAACCGGCACGTTCGCCGACCTGGCACAGGTCCGCCACCACCGCGAGGTCGTCGTGCTGGACGTCCGCCGCGCCGACGAGCACGAGGACTCCGCCATCTCCGGCGCGGTCAACATCCCCATCCACGAGCTGCCCCGCCGGGTGGGCGAGGTGCCGGCCGGTGAGGTGTGGGTCCACTGCGCCTCCGGCTATCGCGCCTCGGTCGCCGCGTCGTTCCTCGACGCCGCCGGTCGCGACCTGGTCGCGATCGACGACTCGTTCGAGAACGCCGAGAAGGTCGGCCTGCACCTGGTGAGCCCGGGTGACGACCCGCACCCGACGGTCTGACATGACGTTCGTCCTCGCCGTCGCCGCCGGCGCGCTCATCGGCCTCTCGCTCGGAGCGCTCGGCGGCGGCGGATCGATCCTCGCCGTCCCGGTGCTGGTCTACCTCCTCGACCAGTCGGCGACCCAGGCGACCACCGGCTCACTGGTGGTCGTCGGTGTGACCTCCCTGACCGGGGCGGTCGCCGCGCACCGCGCGGGCAACGTGCTGCTCGGTCGCGGGGCCGTCTTCGGCGTCGTGGCGATCGGAGGCGCGGCGGCGGGCGCCAAGGCCTCGGCACTCGTCTCCGACGACGTCCTGCTCGCGGCCTTCGCCGGACTGATGCTGTTCGTGGGCGGCCTGATGGGGTGGCGTCAGCTCCGGCGCTCGCGCGGCGGCACGACGGGGGGTCCCAGGCCGGCCCTGGACGACCCGATCATCACGTTCAGCCCCACCTTCGCCTGCAACTGCCCCCGCGCGCTCAAGGTCCTGGTCACCGCTACCGCAGTGGGCCTGCTCACCGGCTTCCTCGGCGTCGGCGGCGGGTTCCTCGTCGTACCGGCCCTGCTCCTGGCGCTCGCCTTGCCGATGGAGTACGCCGCCGGCACCTCCCTGGTCGTCATCACCGTCACCAGCGCCGCGGCGCTCGTCGTCCGCGCGGGTGTCGGCACCAGTCCCGACTGGGGGGTCGTGGCGGCGCTCACAGCCGTCTCGGCGCTCACCGCCGTGGCCGGTGCCCGCATCGTCGGCCGGCTCGACAGCGACCGGCTGCAAGCGGCGTTCACGGTCCTCGTCCTCGCGGTCGCGACCTACACCGCCTCGCGCGCCCTGCCGGCACTTCTGTGACCCATGAGAACCATCGCGGCGCTCCCTCAGTGCATGCCTGCGCGTTCCCGGTCGGAGGATGGCTCCTCGACGGGACCTCGGCGCCGCCAGGCGACGGCGAGCGCGATGAGCACGATGCCCAGCAGGAGCGACCAGGCCGGGACCTGAGCGGTCCACTCGGCGACGGCGCGCTGGGCGGAGTACTCGAGGTCGGTGAGGTCGCCGAAGCCTAGTGAGCCGGTGAGTCCCGCGGTGCCGTCGTAGCGCAGGAACACCACGCCGACCGCGATGAAGAGCAGGCCGGCGAGCAGTGACGTGGTGTGCAGGCGTACGGCCCCCCAGGACAGGGTGCGCCCGCGCAGCCACCGACGGTGGCCGAGGTCGAAGCGGTCCCACAGCGCCGCCAGCGCGAACAGCGGGGCGGCCATGCCGAGGGCGTAGACCGCGAGCAGCGCTCCGCCCTGCCACGGGGAGTCCTGGGTGGCCGCCACGGTGAGGATGGCGCCCAGCACGGGACCCGAGCAGAAGCCCGCGAGACCGTAGACAGCCCCCAGGAGCAGGGTGGACAGCCACCCGCCGTCGCTGCGCGACGACACGGCCGCCTGCAGGCGCGCCGCCCCCGGCACGGCGAAGCCCCGACCCGCCAGCTGGAGCACGCCCAGGCCGATGATCGTCCATCCCGCGACGGCGATGAGCAGCGGCCGGTGACCGTAGAAGAGCGACGAGGCAGCGCTGGCGCCCGTTCCGAGCGGCACGAGGGTCACCAGCAGGCCGACGTAGAAGACGACGGTCCGCGCCAGGAGCGCGCGCCGGCTGGCGAAGGCGTAGGCGAAGAACGACGGCAGCAGCAGCGCGCTGCACGGTGAGAGCAGTGCCAGGACTCCGGCCGCGAACGCAGCGAGGGCTCCGACCTCGCTCATCGACCCGCTTCCTCGGCGGCCTTCTCGATGGTGCGCTCGAAGACCTCGGTGGGTTGGGCGCCGATGACCGGCACGCCGTTGACGAGGAAGGCGGGAGTGCCGGTCACGCCGATGGCCTGGCCTTCGGCGAAGTCCTCCCGCACCGCCTGCGCGACCTCCGGGGAGTCGAGGTCGTCCCGGAAGCGGTCCACGTCGAGGCCGATGTCCTCGGCCACCGAGACCAGGTGGTCCTCGTCGAGGTCGCCGCTGTTGGGCGGGAGCTGGTCGGCGTACATCGCCTCCTCGAACTCCCAGAACCGGCCCTGCGCCGCCGCTGCGCGGCCGCCACGGGCCGCCACGGTCGACTCCGCGCCCAGGTAGGGGAAGTCGCGCCACTCGATGCGCAGGGTGCCGTCCTCGACGAACTTCTCGACCAGGACGGGCTCGGTGTCGCGGGCGAACTTGCCGCAGAACGGGCACTGGAACTCGGAGTAGGCGACCATCACCACCGGGGCGTCGGGCTCGCCCAGCGCCATCGGGTCGCCGGGCTCACGGCGCACGAGCTGTTCCCAGGACTCAGGAGGAGCCGCCGAGGCAGACGCCGGCGCGGCGTCGACGGGTGCGTCCGCCTCGTCCTCCCCGCCCTGGAGCAGCACGACGGCGAGGACGAGTGCGGCGACGGCGGCGACGATGATCGGGACGAGGGGGCTCCTGCGCTTCTCAGGCACGTGCGGGGTCTCCAAGGATCGGGGTGGGACAGGACAGCTCTCCGAGCAGCCGGCTGCGCAGCGCCCAGAGGAGGAGCAGGACGGCCGCGGCCTGCAGGACGGGCTGGAACGGCTCGAACCACGTCATCGCACCGGCGCTCCCCAGGGCGAGCAGGACGAGCTTGTTGCACACCGGGCAGCCGACGGCGAAGTAGGTCAGCATCCCGCCGGCCCAGCCGCCTCGGCGGCTCGAGGCCCGGTCGGGCTGGCTGGGAGCGCGCACGTACGTCGCGACGAGCAGGCCGCCGAGCAGTGAGGACGTCAGCAGCGAGGGCCACGCCCACCACGTGGGCGGCACCTCGCGGCCGAAGACCGGCGTGTCGATCAGGTCCGTGGGAACGGCGACGACCAGCACGAAGGCAGCCGCGGCGGCGAGCGCCACCAGCCACCGTCGTGCGGGCCAGGCGAGCAGGACCGACCACGGGGCGGTCATGACGCGCCCGCCTCGACGGGGAGCCCGGCGGTGCGCCACTCGAGCATCCCGTCCTCCAGGCGTCGGGCCTCGACTCCAGCCCCGCCCAGGATGCGAACGGCGTCGTGCGCCATGACACAGAAGCTGCCGCGGCAGTACGCCACCACGTGCGACGCCAGCTGCAACGCCTCGACCTCGGAGTCCAGCGTGCCGAGGGGTGTGTTCCGGGCGCCCGGGATGTGGCCGGCGAGGTACTCCTCGGGGGGACGTACGTCGAGCAGGGTCACCTCCCCCTCCGCGAGCATCCGCTCGAGCTCGTCGCGGGTGACCAGGCCCACCTCGTCGGAGCCGGGCAGGTTGAGGTAGGCCTCGAGGGCCTGGCTGACGTCGGCCGAGCGCTCGCGGGCGACGGTGCGCATCGCGGCGTACAGGTGGGCCACGTCGTCGCCGGCGAGCCGGTAGAACACCTTGGTGCCGTCGCGCCGGGTGCGGACCAGGTTGGCGAGCTTGAGCACCTGCAGGTGGGCCGAGACGGTGCTCATGCCCATCCCCGCGGCACGCGCCAGTCCGTCGACCGTGCGCTCGCCCTGCGCGAGCAGCTCGACGAGCTCCAGCCGCTTGGGGCTGCCGAAGGCCTTGCCGACCACGGCGAGCTCGTCGAACAGGTGGTGTCGGCGCTCTTCATTCATCGTTCCTCCAATGATCTTTGGAGAACGGTAGATCCTTTGCTACGGTCGAGCCATACCCCCCCGGGTATCTACCGACATCGAGGAGGATCCATGACCCCCACCGTCATTCCCATCGACACCCCCGGTCTGGGCGACCGGACCTACCTGGCCCACGACGGCTCCGTCGCCTTCGTCGTCGACCCGCAGCGCGACTTCGACCGCGTCCTGGCCGCCGCCGACGAGGCCGGCGTGACGATCACGCACGTCTTCGAGACCCACATCCACAACGACTACGTCACCGGCGGGCTCGCGCTGGCCGAGGCGGTCGGCGCGGAGTACCTCGTCAACGCCGACGACCCGGTGGCCTTCGAGCGCACCCCCGTCCGCGACGGGGACGTCGTCGCCGTCGGGGACAGCATGCGAGTCCGCGTGGTCCACACGCCCGGACACACCCACACCCACCTGTCCTTCGCGCTCTCCGCCGACGGCGAGCCGGTGGCCGTGTTCACCGGTGGGTCGCTGCTCTACGGTTCCACCGGCCGTCCCGACCTGCTCGGCCCGGACCACACCGACGCCCTGGTCCACGCGCAGTGGCACTCCGCCCAGCGCCTGGCCGAGGAGCTTCCCGACGCCACCGAGGTCTACCCGACGCACGGCTTCGGCAGCTTCTGCTCGGCCACCCAGTCCGAGGCGTCGTCGAGCACGATCGGCGACGAGAAGCGGTCGAACCCGGCCCTGACCAAGGACGAGCAGGCGTACGTCGAGGAGCTGGTCGCCGGCCTCGAGGAGTTCCCTGCCTACTACGCCCAGATGGGACCGGCGAACTCCGCCGGCCCCGGTGCCCCCGACCTGACCGAGCCCGAGCTCGCGGACCCGGCCGAGCTGCGCCGCCGCATCGACGCAGGGGAGTGGGTCGTCGACCTCCGGACCCGCTCGGCGTTCGCCGCGGGCCACCTCACCGGCAGCGTGAACTTCGGCATCGACGGGCAGTTCATCACCTACCTCGGCTGGGTCCTGCCCTACGACGCGACCATCACGCTGCTCGGCGAGACGCCGGAGCAGGTGGCCGAGGCGCAGCGTGACATGGTCCGCATCGGCATGGACCCGGCCGCGATGGCCACCGGCAAGCCCGAGGAATGGGCCGACGGCGCCCCGCTGGGGAGCTTCCCGGTCACCGACTTCGCCGGGCTCGCCGAGGACCTGCGCGACAACCCCGCCGCCGAGCGGGTGATCCTCGACGTGCGCCGTCCGGCGGAGTTCGACTCCAGCCACATCGCCGGCGCGGTGAACGTCCCCGTCCACGCCGTCCTGGCCCACCTCGAGTCGATCCCGCGGCAGAAGCTGTGGATCCACTGCGCCGGCGGCTACCGCGCCAGCGTGGTCGCGTCGGTCCTCGCGGCCCGCGGTCACGACGTGGTCGCCATCGACGACTCGTACGACGAGAGCGCCGGCAAGGCCGGGCTCGAGCTCGTCTGACCCCCTCTTCCCCCACACGCACCGAACCAACAAGGAGACACCCTTCACATGACCAGCACTGCTACCGAGGTCCGCACGCTCGACGCCCGGACCCTCCAGGAGCGCCTGGCCGGCGCCGAGCCCCCGCGCGTCCTGGACGTGCGGACGCCGGCGGAGTTCGAGAACGCCCACATCCCGGGCGCCTACAACGTCCCCCTGGACACCCTCCGCGAGCACCGCAACGAGCTGCGCCGCCACCTCGACGAGCACGTCGTCCTGGTGTGCCGCTCGGGGGCCCGCGCCTCGCAGGCCGAGCGAGCCCTCCGAGAGGCCGGGCTTCCCGGTCTCCGCGTGCTCGACGGCGGCATGATCACCTGGGAGCAGACCGGCGCTCCCGTCAACCGGGGCCGGCAGACCTGGGAGCTCGAGCGGCAGGTCCGTCTGGTCGCGGGATCCATCGTCGCCGGCAGCGTCCTCGCGAGCACCGCCGCGCCCAGGCTCAAGTGGGTCGCCGCGGCCATCGGGACCGGCCTCACCGGTGCAGCCCTGACCAACACCTGCGCCATGGGCATGGCGTTGTCCAAGATGCCGTGGAACCGCACGAAGGACTCCTGCGACGTCGACGAGATCGTCGCCGCGCTGGCCGGGGACGACGCGGCATGACCGCCACCTTGGCGCTCGTCCTGGCTCTGGCCGTCGTCGTCGGCATCTCGCTGGGGATGCTCGGCGGTGGCGGGTCGATCCTTACCGTGCCGATCCTGGTGTACGTCGCCGGGCTGGACGCCAAGGTCGCCATCGCGGCGTCGCTCTTCGTGGTCGGCGTCACCTCGCTGGCGGGCATGCTCAGCCATGCCCGCCAGGGGCGGGTGAAGTGGCGCACCGGCCTGATCTTCGGGCTCGCCGGCATGGTCGGTGCCTACTCAGCAGGCCTCGTCGGAGGACACCTGCCCGGCAACGTCCTGCTCATCGCGTTCGCGATCATGATGGTGGCCACCTCGCTGGCCATGCTGCGCGGACGCAAGGCGGCGCCGGCCCACCAGACGTCCGACGGCGAGCTGCCCGTCAAGCGGATCGTGGTCGACGGGCTCGTGGTCGGCGTGGTCACCGGCCTGGTCGGAGCCGGAGGCGGGTTCCTCGTCGTGCCGGCGCTCGTCCTCCTCGGCGGCCTGCCCATGTCGGTGGCTGTCGGCACCTCGCTCCTCGTCATCGCGATGAAGTCGTTCGCCGGGCTGGCGGGCTACCTCAGCTCGGTCGAGCTGCCGTGGGGTCTCGTCCTGGGCGTCACCGCCGCCGCCGTCGTCGGCAGCGTCATCGGCGGCCGGCTGGCCAGCAAGGTGCCGGAGGCCGCGCTGCGCAAGGCCTTCGGCTGGTTCGTGCTGGCCATGGGCATCTTCGTCCTCGTGCAGCAGGGACCGTCCTGGGCCGCGCCGCTGGCGCTCGCGACCCTGGCCACCGTCGCTCTCGCGGCCAGCGTCTGCTGGAACTTCGTGCGGTCCTGCCCCCTCCGTCGCGCCGTCGCCGGCTGACCGCCCGGCTCGGTGGCACCCGCTCCGGGCAGAAAAACTCCGTGAGTCTGCGTCACGGGTGGCGGGCGCCGCCGTCTCCTCGTCAAGGACGCGGGGGCGAAACGGACGGGTGAGCACTGTGGAGACCATCGACGTGACGCGACACGCGTCGGAGCGCCTCTTCGACGCGGGCTTCTGGCTGGAGTGCGAGCTCGAGGCCGCTCAGGTGCTGCGGACCATGACCGGGGCCGACGACGATCACCTCACGCCTGCAGCCGGCGTCGCAGCTTCTTGAGGGACACCCGCGCCCAGGCGTCGTCGAACTCGCGGACGGCTGCTTCGGCGTGCGCCTCCTCGAGCATGTGCAGGCGGCCGTAGGTGAAGCCGTTGTGTCCCTCCACGTGTGCACGCGCACCGTGGTCACGCAGGACCCGGCGTGACATCACCGTGTCCTGGAACTGGCCGAGGACTCGTTGGATCTCCTTGGCCGACGCGGCCACCTCGCGGGCTCGCTTCCCGAGGACCGGAGCCATGGACTCGGCGGCGTAGCGCAGACGCTTCGCCTTCTTGCGGGCGTCGTGGAGAGTGACGTCGCGTTTCGCTCCGCCCGCCGCGCACCGGACCTCCTTCACCGAGCGGCGGAGCCGCTTGGCGTCGCGGTGCAGCAGCCGCGGAAACACCTTCCGGGCCGGCTTCTGCGCCTCGGCCGTGAAGGACGGAGCTCGCACGAGCTCGTCGAGGTCGTCCAGCAGCCGGAAGTAGCGCTGGTCCCCGAGTGTGGCGAGCGTCGTTTCGCGGGCGGCCCGTTCAGCCGCCCTGAGGTCGTCGTCGATGGATGCGGCCACCGGGCCGAGCACCAGGTGGTCCGGCTCGGCCGCCACCAGCTCGATCAACCGTTCCCGGAGGACCTGGGCGTCCCGCGCCGGTCCGAGCGCCCGGCCGAGCCACCGCAGCTCCCGGGCCAGCGCGTCGGTGGCGGCGGCGTCCTCGAAGAGCGGACCGTACGTCTTGAGGGTCGACCGCAGCCGACGGGCGGCGATGCGCATCTTGTGCACGGACCCGTCCGCGCCGGCCCTGACCCGCCGGTCCTGCTCGAGCAGCCGGTCGACCTGCCGTCCCAGCCGGTGCGTGATGGCGACTCCGGCGGTGGATCGGCGGAGCTCCCTCTTGCGCATCGGCGACGTCGCAGGGGGAAGGTGGTCGGCCAGTGTCCGGGCCAGCTTCGAAGCCGCCTGCGCCCGTCGGGCGCCGGCCTCCCAGAACACCTCCTCGACCAGGTCGAGGAGGGCGTCGTCACCGGCGACCAGCTCGACCTCCCACTCGCGCCACTCGTCCACCTGGTCGCCGAGGTGGAGCTGTTCGGTGCGTACGTGGTCGTCGCAGACGTGGGCCAGCACGGCGTCGTCGGCGTCGAGCAGCGCACGCTCGAGGCGATGCGTGGCGATGCGCGCGACCGGGACCAGGTGACGGTCCCGCACCAGGGCTCGCACCGGCTCGAGCAGAGGTCGGGGGACCGTTCGGGTGGCGCGCCCGAGCGGCCGCCGCAGCTCGATCCGGGTGTCGCCGACCGGGGGCAGCTTCAGGTGCCAGCCCGCATCAGCGCCCCCGGTCCTGCGCCGTACGGTGACACCGCGGCGCGCCAGGTCGAGGTCGACGGTGTCGAAGTAGACCGCCTCGAGGTCGTGCGCGACCGCCTGACCCACCCGTGCCACGCCATCGACATCGAGCATCGTCGGAAGGACGGTCGCGGAGTCGACGTCGAAGGTGCGCTCGGTCTCGGTCCAGGACACGTTCGCCATGACACATTCTCCGCTGCGGGGAGCCACGCGCGCACCCTGCGCGAGGGTGAGTGATGAGTTCCGGCCCCCGCCGCCGTCATACGGGTGACAAGGACACGACGGACGGAAGGATGGGCCATGACGGTCGACACGAGTGTGGAGGAGGTCCACGTGGGCGAGCTGGCGGACGTGGACGAGGCGGGCTTCGCGGAGCTCGCCGAGCGGCACCGACGCGAGCTGCACGTGCACTGCTACCGGATGCTCGGGTCGTTCCAGGACGCCGAGGACGCGGTGCAGGAGACCTTCCTCAAGGCGTGGCGGGCGCGCGGGACGTACGAGGGGCGCTCGACCGTCCGGGCCTGGCTCTACCGGATCGCGACCAACGCGTGTCTCGACCTGCTCGACGCGCGCCGTCCCGGGCCCGCGACGGGTGGGGAGGTGCGGTGGCTGCAGCCGTACCCCGACAGCCTGCTCGACGAGCTGCCCGCTGCCGACGCCGAGGAGCCCGAGGCGCTCGCGATGGCGCGGGAGACGATCGAGCTGGCGTACGTCGTGGCGGTCCAGCACCTCGCGCCGCGACCGCGTGCCGTGCTCGTCCTGCGTGACGTGCTCGGCTGGCCGGCGAAGGACGTCGCCGACCTGCTCGGCGACTCGGTCAACTCCGTCAACAGCGCCCTCCAGCGGGCCCGCGCCGGCATGCGCGAGCACCTGCCCGCCGAGCGCCAGGAGTGGACGGGCGCGGACACGGACGTGGAGAACCGCGAGCTCGTACGCCGCTTCACCGACGCCAGCGTGGCGACCGACCTCGACGCGATCGCCGCGATGATGCGTGACGACGTCCGCTACTCGATGCCGCCGTGGGAGGGACTGGTCGTCGGCCGGGACGCCGTCGTCGCGGACTGGACGGCCAACGGCTACCCCGAGATGACCGGCCTGCGCGCGGTCCCCACGGCGGTCAACCGCCAGCCGGCGGTCGCCTACTACCTGTGGCGCGAGCAGGAGGCGGCGTACGTCGCCCTGACCCTCGACGTGCTGCGCATCTCCGGCGGGATGGTCACCGAGGTCACCATCTTCGACGCCGACCGGTTCGCCTCGCTCGGCTTGCCCGAGCGGCTGGGCGCCGACGAGGCCGGGCAGTGAGCGCTCGGCGGCTCGTCGCCACCGGGCTGGGGGCCGCCGTCGCGGCGGCCGCGCTGAACGCCGTCGTGGCCGCGGTCGCGCGTGCCGCGGGCGTCGACCTCGAGGTCACCGGCGGCGAGGCCATCCCGGTGTCGGGCATCGCGTTCGTCACCACCGTCTTCTCCGTGGTCGGGGTCGGCATCGCGGCGGGGCTGCGGCAGTGGAGCGACCGGCCTGTGCAGTGGTGGTGGCGCACGACCGTCGCGCTGACCGCGATCTCCCTGGTCCCGCCGTTCCTGGCGGCCGCCGACACCGCCACGGCCCTGACCCTCGTGCTGCTGCACCTCCTCGCCGCGGCGCTGGTGGTCCCGACGGTCGCGCGGACGCTCCGGATGGCCGCCTGACGTACTTCGTCCACGACGGCCTGGGCGCCCTCGACGCGGCCGTGCGCAGTCGGGAGACCGAGGCCCTGCGCCCGCCCTCGTGGGGGTAGTCCAGTGGGTAGTGGCTGGCAACGACCCCCGTGGGGTAGTCCAGTGGGAAGTGGCTGGGAGATCGGTCCGGGGTCGACCGGAACCCACTGGACTACCCCGACCGACAACCACACCCCCCTGGACTACCCCGGCCCGGAGCCAGACGCCACTGGACTACCGACGGGCGGGCCGGCCGTCCGGCCGTCACCCCGGACCCCGGACCCCGGACACCAGACACCAGGGGGCAGGCGCCGGGCTCAGCCCGGGCCGTCCGGGTGCGCCTCGTCGTACGCCCGGGCGAGGCGCTGCGGCACCACCATCCGCCACGCGTCCACCACGATCTCGCGGGCCTCGACCGGGTCGAGCTCGGCCAGGGTCGCGTGCACCCAGTTGAACCGCAGGTCCGACTCGTCGGGCAGGTGGAAGCGCGGGTCGCTTTCGACGAGGGCGTCGCGCTCCTCCTTGGGGAACGCGAATCCCATCACGGTCTCGTCCTCGGAGAACGCGACGTAGACGATCGAGCCGACCCGGAACTTCAGCCGCCCGCGCACGGTGGCGACGTACGACCGCTCCAGGGTCGAGCCCAGCTGCAGGACGTCGTCGAGCACCGCCACTCGACCAGTATCCGCACGTCGTCGCCAGCGGGCATCCCCAGAACTCGGGCCTGTCGCCCTGTCTCGGGCGGGCCACCGACAACTCCCCCTCGGGGTGATGTGTCCACCCCCCGACGTGGCTAGCGTCCCCAGCAGCCATGCACACCGACGACCCCCAGCTCCTGACGCTGACCTACACCAGCGCAGCGACGCGCCTGATGTCGGTCGCCCAGCTCGTCGAGCTGATCGAGCAGATCCGCCCCAAGAACGAGCGCCTGGGGCTGACCGGGTTGCTGCTCTACAGCGGCGGCAACGTGATCCAGACGCTCGAGGGCACGTCGTTTGCCGTCGACTCCGTGTTCGACGCGATCCAGGGCGACCCCCGCCACGGCGACGTACGCGTCGTCGACCGGCGCCACGTCGTCGACCGCTCCTTCTCGACGTGGTCGATGGGCTTTCGCAACGTCTCCGCCCGCGAGGTCGCCGACCTCCAGGACTTCGACGAGTTCGCCCGCCAGTCCGTCGGGCACGACCTCCTCGCCCACGTGGCGCCGGCCTTCGAGCTGCTCGAGTCCTTCCGGCTCAACACCGCCTGAGGACCGCCCGGCCACCGCCGGACGCCTGCATCGGGGTGGGGTCGTGCTTCGGTGCCGGTCGTAGGGTCGAGGACATGCAGACTCGCACCCTCGGCAACCAGCAGGTCGGCGCCATCGGGCTCGGCCTGATGACCTTCGACCAGACCGGCACCCAGCCGCGCCAGCAGCTCCTCGACACCGTCTCCGCCGCCCTCGAGGCCGGCGTCACGCTCTTCGACACCGCCGACGCCTACGGTCCTGGCGACGAGAAGGGCGAGGGCGCCCAGGGCGAGAACGAGCGCCTCATCGCCTCGCTCCTCGACGAGCTCGGCGTGCGCGACCAGGTGCTGCTCGCCACCAAGGGCGGCCACGTCCGCACCGAGGGCGGCGGCTGGGACACCGACAGCTCCGCGGCCCACCTCCGCGAGGCCGTCGACGCCAGCCTGCAGCGCCTCGGCGTGGACCAGCTGTCGCTGTGGCAGCACCACCGCCCCGACCCCAAGGTCCCCTACGCCGAGGTCATCGGCACGCTCAAGGAGATCGCCGACAGCGGCAAGGTCGCCCACCTCGGCCTCTCCAACGCCGACCCGCAGCAGATCCGCGACGCGCACGCGGTCCTCGGTGACGCCCTGGTGAGCGTGCAGAACCAGTTCAGCCCGAAGTTCCGCTCGAGCAAGCCGGAGATCGACGTCTGCGAGGAGCTCGGCCTCGCGTTCCTGCCGTGGAGCCCGCTGGGTGGCCTCTCCGACGCCAAGGAGCTCGCCGAGAAGCACCCCGCCTTCGCCGAGATCGCACGGGACCGCGGCGTCAGCGCCCAGCAGGTCGCCCTCGCGTGGGAGCTGGCGCAGTCGCCGGTCGTCATCCCGATCCCCGGCGCGAAGCGCCCCTCGTCGATCACCGACTCGGCGGCCGCGGCCGACATCGAGCTCACCGCCGACGAGCTGGCCCGGCTCGACGCGAGCTGAGGCGACCGTGCCCCGCCCGCTCCTCGCCCGCGCAGTCGACGCGGCCATGGACCGCTCGCTCGTCCTCGGCTACACCACGATCGGCCTCGCCGTGCGGCGTACGCTCCCCGGCTGGCCGGCCGACCCGCTGCCGCGCTCGCTCGAGGGACGCCACGTCCTCGTCACCGGAGCGAGCTCCGGGCTGGGCATCGCCACGGTCGAGGGCCTGGTCACCTACGGCGCCGTCGTGCACATGCTCGTGCGTGACGAGGCCAAGGGGGCCGGGGTCGCTGAGCGGATCCGGGCGACGCACCCCGGCGCGGACGTACGACTGTGGCGCTGCGACGTCGCCGACCTCGACGACGTACGCCGCTTCGCCGCCGACCTCGCCGGCGAGGTCCCCGACCTCCACGCGATCGTGCACAACGCCGGCGTCATGCCGCCGACCCGCAGCGAGTCGCCGCAGGGCCACGAGCTCAGCCTCGCGGTGCACCTCGTCGGGCCGGTGGTGATGACCGAGGCGCTGCGGGGACCCCTCTCCACCGGAGCCGGCGGCCGGGTGGTGCTGGTCAGCAGCGGCGGGATGTACGGCCAGCCGCTGCGCGCCGACGACCCGGGCTACACGACCGGCGACTACTCGCCGACCACGTCGTACGCCCGGTCCAAGCGCTGGCAGGTCGAGACGGCACCGCTCCTCGGCGAGCGCTGGGCCGCGGACGGGATCACCGTGGCCACCATGCACCCGGGCTGGGCCGACACCCCCGGGGTGCAGGAGTCCCTGCCGACCTTCCGCAGGCTCACCCGCCCGGTCCTGCGCGACGACGCCCAGGGGGCCGACACCAGCGTGTGGCTCACCGCCGTCGAGCCCGCGCCGCCGACGGGGCGCTTCTGGCACGACCGCGTCGAGCGGCCGACCAACCTGCTCCCGACGACGCGGGCGAGCGGCTCCGACCGGGCCCGGGCGTGGTCGTGGCTGCGCGAGGCGGCCGGGTTCGACTGAGCCGTCGTCCGCGACGAGTCCGTATGGTGGCGCGGTGCTGAGCCTGCAGATCGACGACGACGTCCGCCTGACCGACCTCGAGCCTTGGCACGCCGAGCAGCTCGCCGAGCTGTTCCGCGCGCACGGCGCCGACTTCTACGACTGGCTGCCGTGGGAGGGCTTCGAGGACGTCGAGGGGGCCCGTGGCTTCATCGACGGCTTCACCAAGGGCCGCGGCGAGGGCAACCGCCGCCTCTACGGCATCTGGGTCGACGACGAGCTCGTGGGCGGGACGCTCTTCCCGAGCATCAACGCGCGCTCCCGGACCGCTGAGGCCGGCGTCTTCCTCGCCGCCTCCGCCCGTGGTCGCGGGATCGTCACCCGGGCCGTCGCCGCCATGCTCGACTGGGCGTTCACCGAGCGCGACCTGCACCGCGTGGAGTGGCGCTGCGCCCCGGGCAACTTCGCGAGCCGACGCGTCGCCGAGCGCCTCGGGTTCACCCATGAGGGCACCCTGCGCGAGGTGTTCCCGGTGCGCGAGGAGCGTCAGGACCTCGAGGTGTGGGCGATCCTGGCGCGCGAGTGGTCCGGCCTGCCGACCCGACGCACATAAAACTTGACTGGTTCAAGAAAAGGGGGCAGGGTGGAGCGCGATGGACGACCACGCGACCGAGGCTGAGTTCGAGCACCTGCTCCGCAGCGCTGACCTGAGGGTCACCCGCCCGCGTCTCGCCGTCCTGCGCGCCGTACGCCGCCACCCGCACGCCGACACGGGCAGCGTCCTCGCGGCCGTACGCTCCGAGGAGCCGACGGTCTCCCACCAGGCCGTGTACGACGTGCTCGGCGCACTGTCGGAGTCCGGGCTGGTCCGCAGGATCCAGCCGGCCGGCTCGGTCGCGCGCTACGAGCTGCGCGTCGGCGACAACCACCACCACGTGGTCTGCCGCTCGTGCGGCGTCGTCGCCGACGTCGACTGCGCCGTCGGCGTACGCCCGTGCCTCGACGCCTCCGACACCCACGGCTTCGTCATCGACGAGGCCGAGGTCACCTACTGGGGCCTCTGCCCCGCCTGCTCAACCGCCACAGACACCAGCCCAGACACCGCTGCCAACACCACCGACACCCGCTCGTGACCTCGACACCCGAACCCGGAAGGACCGCCATGACCGACAACCAGGACACCGCACCCGAGAGCCCCCAGGGCGTGGACCGCAAGGCCGAGGCCGGCTGCCCGGTCATGCACGACTCCGTCACTGCCGAGGGCAGCGAGAGCGAGAACCCCGTCATCGACTCCCCCGAGCCCAAGCAGGGCCGGCCCCACACCAACCAGGACTGGTGGCCCAACCAGCTCGACCTCTCGGTCCTGCACGCGCACTCGCCGAAGGGCAACCCGCTCGGCGCCGGCTTCAGCTATCGCGAGGAGTTCGCCAAGCTCGACGTCGAGGCGCTCAAGGCCGACATCGCCCAGACCCTGCGCACCTCGCAGGACTGGTGGCCCGCCGACTTCGGCCACTACGGCGGCCTGATGATCCGGATGAGCTGGCACTCCGCCGGCACCTACCGCGTCCAGGACGGCCGCGGTGGCGCGGGCGACGGCGGCCAGCGGTTCGCCCCCCTCAACTCGTGGCCCGACAACGCCAACCTCGACAAGGCGCGCCGCCTGCTGTGGCCGGTGAAGCAGAAGTACGGCCAGAAGATCTCCTGGGCCGACCTGCTGGTGCTCGCCGGCAACGTCGCCCTCGAGGACATGGGCTTCGAGACCTTCGGCTTCGCCTTCGGCCGAGAGGACGTCTGGGAGCCCGAGGAGATCTTCTGGGGTCCCGAGGACACCTGGCTCGGCGACGAGCGCTACTCCGGCGAGCGCGAGCTCGGCGAGGGCCTCGGCGCCGTCCAGATGGGCCTGATCTACGTCAACCCCGAGGGCCCCAACGGCAACCCCGACCCGGTGGCCTCGGCGCGCGACATCCGCGAGACCTTCGCCCGGATGGCGATGAACGACGAGGAGACCGTTGCGCTCATCGCCGGCGGCCACACCTTCGGCAAGACCCACGGAAACGGTGACGCCGACCTCATCGGCCCCGAGCCCGAGGGCGCCCCGCTCGAGAACCAGGGCCTCGGCTGGCTGAGCTCGTACGGCTCCGGCAAGGGCGGCGACACGATCACGTCCGGCCTCGAGGTCACCTGGACCGACGTCCCCACCCAGTGGAGCAACCGCTACTTCGAGATCCTCTTCGGCTACGAGTGGGAGCTCACCGAGAGCCCCGCCGGCGCCAAGCAGTGGGTCGCCAAGACCGACGACGCGATCATCCCCGACGCGCACGACCCGTCGAAGAAGCACCGTCCGACGATGCTCACCTCCGACCTGGCGCTGCGCTTCGACCCGGCCTACGAGAAGATCTCGCGCCGCTTCCTCGAGAGCCCCGACCAGTTCGCGGAGGCCTTCGCCAAGGCCTGGTACAAGCTGCTGCACCGCGACATGGGACCGGTCGGCCCGCACCTGCTCGGCCCCTGGGTCCCCGAGGCGCAGCTGTGGCAGGACCCGGTGCCGCCGGTCGAGGGTGAGCTGGTCGGGGACGCCGACATCGCCTCGCTCAAGGAGAAGCTGCTCGCCTCCGGCCTGTCGGTCTCCCAGCTGGTGTCGCTCGCCTGGGCGTCCGCCGCGACCTTCCGTCGTACGGACCGCCGCGGCGGTGCCAACGGCGCCCGCATCCGCCTCGAGCCGCAGCGGGGCTGGGCGGCCCACGCCGACCTCGACCTGGACACCTCGCTCGCGGCGATCGAGCGCGTGCAGGAGGAGTTCAACTCCGCCGGTGGCGCGCAGGTGTCGCTGGCCGACCTCATCGTCCTCGGCGGTGCCGCGGCGATCGAGAAGGCGGCCGCGGACGCCGGTCACGACGTGACCGTGCCGTTCACGCCCGGTCGGACGGACGCCACGCAGGAGCAGACCGACGTCGACTCGATGCGTTGGCTCGAGCCCCGCGCCGACGGGTTCCGCAACTGGACCCGCCCCGGCGAGAAGCTCCAGCCGGAGAAGCTGCTGGTCGACAAGGCCTACCTGCTGGGTCTCTCCGCGCCGCAGATGACCGTCCTGCTCGGCGGCCTGCGGGCGCTCGGCGCCAACGCCGGCGGCACCGCGCACGGCGTGCTGACCGACCGGCCGGGGGTCCTGACCAACGACTTCTTCGCCCACCTGCTGTCCCCGGGCACGCAGTGGAAGGCGTCGCAGTCGGAGGAGGGCGTCTACGAGATCCGCGACGTCGCCTCGGGCGAGCTGAAGTGGACGGCCACGGCGATCGACCTGGTCCTGGGCTCGAACTCCCAGCTCCGTGCGCTCGCCGAGGTCTACGCCAGCGAGGACGCGCGCGACAAGTTCGTCGCCGACTTCGTCGCCGCGTGGGCCCAGGTCATGGACAACGACAGGTTCGACCTGCGCTGACCCCGTACGCCTCACGGCACGCCACGTCGGCCCGGACGCCCTCACGGGGTCCGGGCCGACGTGCGTCCGGCTACCGATCCGGCACCGGCACGGAACGGGCGTCGACGCCCTGCCCGGACGTCATGGCAGGCGGCGGCCCGGGCAGCCGATCGTCATGACGTTCTGGGCTGTGCCTCGGCCTCGTCGCCGACGCTGATGGTGCCCGACGTCAGCAGCCGGAAGACCGTCCCGCCGCGGGGCGAGCGCAGCGCCTGCATCGCGCTGGGGCCGAGCCAGTCGTCGAGCAGCCGGCACGGCGCGGCGATGCGTACGACCTCCAGCTCGACGTCCGCGATGCGCATCCGCTCGCCCGGCCTCGTCGGGATCGGCCCGCTGGTCAGGGTGACGTTGCGGCGGGTCAGCCCCGGGTCGACGGGCCGACCCAGCACCTCGGCCGCGACGGCGAGGTCGTCGAGCGCCTGCACCGTCACGTGCCGGTGCCTGCTGCCGTGGTAGCGGTCGCCGACCAGGCCAGTGCCTGCCTCGGCCTCGACCGACGGCACCGACTTCGTGGGCAGGCGGCGTCCCGGGGCGAGGTGGATCGAGTGGACACGGGGGCTCACGCGGAGACCGTACTTCGCACCCGAGTTTCGTGCTTCCAGGTCGAGATCCGTACCTGTAAGCAAGGCGGTCACCGGATATCCGGTGACTCCAGATCAGGGTCCGCGGGCATGATCGAGCCGTGACCGACCTCCTGGACCCCAAGGCAGCCCTCCGGCACTACCTGCGGGAGTCGCGCGACGCGTTGCTCTGGAAGCTCGACGGAGTGGGCGAGCGCGACCTGCGCCTGCCCCGTACGCCGACGGGCACCAACCTGCTCGGCATCGTCAAGCACGTCGCCAACGTGGAGATCGGCTACTTCGGACCCACCTTCGGCCGGGAGTGGCCCGAGCCCGACCACCCGCTGGTGGTGACGGACGAGGACTACGACGCCGACCCGCAGTCCGACTGGTGGGTCCCCGCCGAGGTGTCCGCCGCGGAGGTCGTCGACTTCCACCGCGAGGTGGCCGCGTTCGCCGACGCGACCATCGCGGACCTGCCGCTCGACGCCGTCGGCGCGGTGCCGTGGTGGCCCGAGGAGCGGAGCAGGGTCTCCCTCCACCGGATCATCGTCCACGTCATCGCCGACACGACCCGGCACGCCGGCCACGCCGACATCCTCCGCGAGGGCATCGACGGCGCCGCGGGCCTCACGGTCGCCGCCCCGAACCTGCCCGACGTCGACTGGCCGGCGTACGTCGCCCGCCTGAGGCAGGTGGCCGACCGGTTCGCCCCGCCGTCCGATCCGGATCCTTCTCACCCCTAGGGGTTGAGGTCGGGGCCGATCACTGGTTCCATTCGGCGGATGGAATCCGAGGCGGCAACTGTGGCGGCAGAAGCGACTCCGGGCGAGTGGGAGTGGCTCGCGTCGATCGAGGACGCGATCAACTCGGCCTTCGACCCGATCGCCGACGCCGTGGCGTCGGTCATCTTCTACGCGCCGACGCTCGGCGGGGTCACCTTTCCCCTGATCGTGCTGTGGCTCGTGGTGGCGGCCGTGGTCTTCACCATCTACTTCAAGGGCATCCAGTTCACCTCGTGGCGCACCTCGTGGGACCTGGTCCGCGGCAAGTTCTCCCGCGCCAGCGACCCCGGTGAGGTCACGCACTTCCAGGCCCTGTCGTCGGCGGTGTCCGGCACGGTCGGCCTCGGCAACATCGCCGGCGTCGGCGCGGCGGTGACGCTCGGCGGTCCCGGAGCGACGTTCTGGATGATCATCGCCGGCCTGTTCGGCATGTGCACCAAGTTCGTCGAGTGCACCCTCGGCGTGAAGTACCGCGAGGTCCACGAGGACGGCAGCGTCACCGGCGGCCCGTTCCGCTACCTCCCCATCGCGTTCGAGCGCTTCGGCAGCGGGGTGTCCCGCTCGCTCACGGTCGTCTTCGCCGTCGCGCTGTTCTTCTTCGGGGCCGTCGGCGGCAACATGTTCCAGGCCAACCAGACCTTCGCCCAGGCCCGCGAGGTCACCGGCGGCGAGGACGGGTTCCTCGGGTCGTCCGGCTCGGCGCTGATCTTCGGGCTCGTGCTGGCGTTCCTCGTCGGCGCGGTCATCATCGGCGGCATCACCTCCATCGCGCAGGTCACCTCGAAGCTCGTGCCGGCCATGGCGCTCCTATACCTCGGCACCTGCCTGCTGGTGATCCTGGGCAACATCCCCAACATCCCGGCAGCCCTCGGCGAGATCATCTCGGGCGCCTTCAACCCCGAGGGTGTCGCCGGCGGTGCGGTGGGCGTGCTCATCATCGGCTTCCAGCGCGCGGCCTTCTCCAACGAGGCCGGCGTCGGCTCGGCGCCGATCGCCCACTCGGCCGTCAAGACCAAGCACCCGGTCAGCGAGGGCTTCGTCGCACTCCTCGAGCCCTTCATCGACACGGTGGTCATCTGCACCATGACGGCGCTGACGATCGTGATCGCCGACTCGGCCTACTACGCCGAGCAGCGCGAGGTCGTCGCCGGCGGCGGCCCGACGCCGGACGGGGTCGTCGTCACCTCGCGGGCCTTCGAGACGTTCCTGCCACAGTTCCCGGTGATCCTCGCGATCGCGGTGGCGCTGTTCGCCTTCTCGACGCTGATCACCTGGTCCTACTACACGATGAAGGCCTGGACCGAGCTCTTCGGCCGCTCGAAGCGCAGCGAGGCGATCTTCAAGATCGTGTTCTGCAGCTTCACCGTCATCGGCAGCGTCATCACCTTCACCTCGGTCCTCACCTTCGCCGACTCGATGCTCTTCGTCTGCGCGATCGTCAACCTGCTCGCCTGCTACATCCTGCTCCCCAAGGTGCGCGAGGAGCTGCGGTCGTTCCGCGAGGGGCGGCGTACGGGCGCCATCAAGGAGGTCCCGGTCGAGGAGCGCGCCACGACCTGACCGTCAACCGCCGTCGTGGCGGCCGGTTCCCGTGGGTGTCACGGGCAGGCCGGCCGCCATCGGCGCGGACAGCTGGGCGAAGGTGGTCACGGCCAGGGCGGTGAGGAGGGCGAGCCCGCCCAGCACCACCCCGGCGTCGAGGAAGCCCGACCAGCCGGTGTCGGGCCGTACGCCGACCGCGAGCAGGCCTGCCACGGCGAGGCCCACGCCGGTCACGGCGAAGATGCGGTGCTCGCGACCCGGTGTGGTGCCGGGCATGCCGCCCCTCAGGAGGCTCCAGGTCGTCAGGACCGCAGTGCCCCAGACCAGGCAGACCAGGATGGCGCCGAGGATGTCGGCGGGCCGGTGCCAGCTGGCCACGAGGGTCGCAGCGGCGGTCACCGTCACCGCGGCCGAACCGACCAGCGACACCGTGGTCCGCGCCTGTCCGGGCACGACGAGCAGCGCGGCGAACACCAGCGAGACCACGACCGTGGAGTGCCCGCTGGGGAAGCTGGTGACGGTGAGGTAGCCGAAGTCGGAGCGCTCGGACAGTGCCTTCACGGCCTGGGTGGTCACGTTGGCGCCGAGGACCAGCGCACCGGCCGCCGCCGCCGCGGCGTACAGCTGGCGCAGCAGCGCCAGGCCCACGAGCAGCGTCACGGCCACGGCGATCGAGCCGAGTGAGACGTTGCCGAGGACGCCGACGAGCCGCCGCGTCGCCACCTCGTCGCCGGCGACGATGTCCATCCCGGCCTGGTCGAGCGCCTGGCCCAGCTCGGTGTGCTGGCTGCGGTCCGCCAGCCAGACGAGCGCGGTCGCGCTCAGCAGTCCGACTCCGGCACACGCGGCCGTGCTCCGCCACCGGCGCCACTCGTCGCGACCCACGATCAGGCGGGCATCCGTGCGTCGAGGAACCGGACGGTCCGGTCCATCGCGGCGACGAACGCCGGGCCGAAGGCGTGCGCGTCGTCGTACCACTCGAGCGTGGCGTCCACGCCGGCACGGGTCATGGCCTGCTGGGTGGCCCGCGCCCACGCCGGCGGGCAGGTGTCGTCGAACCTGCCGTGCACCATCAGCACCGGCTCGGTGATCTCGCCGAAGAGCGGCCGTGGCGAGACGCCGCGCCAGAACCCGGGGTCCTCGGCCGGCAGGCCGTGCAGACCACGGAAGCCGGCCTTCAGCTCCGCCAGGGGGGCGTCGGGACGCTGGAACTGCGCGAAGTTGTCGGCCTCGAGGCTCGACACGGACGCCCAGCCGACACCGGCGGCGAACAGGCCGGGCTCGGCGGCCAGCGCCTTCATCATCACGCCGCCACCCATCGACCGGCCGAAGAGGGCGATGCGGTCGGGATCAACCCGGACCTCGCGGGACTCGCGCAGGGCGTGCAGCGCGGCGATCGTGTCCGCGGCGTAGCCGAGCCGTACGGCGGTCTCCACCCGCGGGTCGTCGGTGGACTCCGCGTGGTTGCGGTAGTCGACGTGCAGGGCGACGTAGCCGCGCTGCGCCAGGAACCCCCGCTCGCGCGTCATGCCCTGCCCGCGGACGTAGACGGCCGGGTCGATGTAGCCGTGGGCCAGGACCACCGCGGGGAACGGGCCCCGCCCGGTCGGCACGTTGAGCACCCCGCTGATCCGCAGCGGCCGCGTGCGCCTGCCCGCGGTCGTCGAGGCGAAGGTGACGTCGTACGAGGTGTACGCCGCCGTCCGCTCGCGCACCGCCCCCAGCCGGAGGTCGCCCCCGGTCAGGTCTGCCCGGGCCAGGGCGGCCATCGAGATCGGGTCGACCGGCTGAGGCTTCTCGGTGGACTCCTCGGTCGGCTCCTCGGTGGGCTCTTCGGTGGGCTCGTCCGTCGGCTCCTCGGTGGGCTCGGGTGCGCTGGTCGCACTCGGCGCCTCGTCCGGGCTGCCTGGCGTCGACTGCTCGCTCGTGCACCCGGCGAGCAGCACCAGCACCGCGACGAGCAGCGCGGTCGGGGCCCCGAGGGGCCTGCGGGCTCGGAGCCGGGGGGCGTCCATGCGCTCCAGTGTGCGGGAGGGCTGGTCACACATCGGGCCGCCGGCTCGTCATCGGGTTGGAATGATGCGATCGACGAAGGGTGGAGTGATGGACCAGGTGAAGGCCTTCGAGGCCGAGCGGCCGCGCCTGCTGGCACTGGCCGGCCGGGTGCTGGCCGACCATGCCGAGGCCGAGGACGTCGTGCAGCAGGCGTGGCTCCGGCTCGACCGGGCCACCGCGCGCGACGGCACCGACATCGAGAACCTGCCTGCGTGGCTGACGACGGTCACCACCCGGCTCTGCCTCGACCGGTTGCGGGCGCGTACGCCCCTCCCGATGGACGACCTCGACGACTCGGCCGAGGTGTGGGCGCAACCGCCCGGCGACCCCGCCGACGATGTCGCCCTCGCGGACACGGTGGGTGTCGCGCTCCAGGCCGTGATCGACCGGCTGTCGCCGCGCGAGCGGGTCGCGTTCGTCCTGCACGACAGCTTCGGCTTCGAGTTCTCGACGATCGCCGCCGTCCTCGACACCACTCCCGCGGCCGCCCGCAAGCTCGCCTCGCGCGCCCGTGCCAAGGTCGCCCAGCCCGTCGTCGAGGACGCCCTCGCCGACTGGGAGGTGGTGGACGCCTTCATGTCCGCCGCGCGCGGAGGGGACTTCGACCGGTTGCTCCAGCTGCTCGCGCCCGACGCCGTCGTCGGCGCCGACGAGGCCGCGATCCTCGCCGGCACGCCCGCCTCGATCGAGGGTCGTGGCGAGGTCGCGGCGTTCTTCAACGGCAGCGCCCAGGCGGCCTTGGCGGTCTTCGTCGGAGACCGCCCGGCGTCGGCCTGGTTCCACCGCGGTCGTGCGGCCGTCGTCTTCGACTTCACCGTCGAGGACGGCCGGGTCGCGGCGATCACCTTCCGCGCCGACCCCGGCGTCCTCGAGCGGGTCGTACGCCGCGACGGCGCGTCGCCGCGGTGAGCGCCGCGGTCACACCTGCAGTCCCAGCATCGTCGAACCACCAGAAGCCCACGGAGGAGAACCCATGAAGACCATGACCTGCCGCCAGCTCGGCGGCCCCTGCGACCTCGCGCACCGCGGCGAGACCCACGACGACGTCATCAACGCCCAGGACCAGCACCTCAAGCAGGCCGAGAAGGACGGCGACGCCGCCCACCAGCCCGCCCGCGACGAGATGAAGAGCCGCTGGCGGCACCCGAAGAAGTCGCTCGGCTGGTACCGCGAGATGAAGCAGGCCTTCGCCGACCTGCCGGAGGGCTGACCCGCCGCGACGGTCAGCGACGGGCGCGGCGGTCGGCGAGCAGCCAGGCGGCGCCGGACGCGGCGGCGGTGACGCCGAGGACGGACGGCCAGGTGCCGACCTTCCGGGCGAGCGGGTGCGAGACACCCATCGCGGTCCAGTACGCCGCCGTCAGGCCGGCGGCCAGCGGCGCGCCGCCCACGGCGTACCACTGGCGCGCGGCGAGCGCGTTGGCGCCGAGCATCGCGACCCCGCCGAGAGGGCGTACGCCGGTCTGCTGGGCGAGCGCGAAGCCACCGACGAGGCCGGTGGCGAGCAGGGGAGCGGTGGGGACGCGGGAGAGGTCGGGCACGATCCGACCCTAGCGAGCGGCCGGGTGCCGGTCGTCCGCGCGTACCGGGCTCGCGGACGGCTCCGGCAGGCCGGCGGCTACTTGCTCGGCTCGGGCGTGTCGACGTCGACGTCGGTGCACTTCACCTTGGGGTTGAGGCCTGCGTAGTTGAGCGGGCCCGCGACGATGTTGAGCGCGATGTCGCTGGCCTCGGAGCAGTTGGTCTCCGCGTCCTCGAAGTAGCCGCGCTGGAAGGCGGCGAACGCGCCGATGACGAGCCAGACCACGAGCAGAATGCCGATCAGTCGTCCCATGGGGACCTCCCTCGATCCTCGCGGCGGGGTAGCCGTTCGTCCCACTGTGTCGCCGCAGCGCTCGTCGTGCCACCCTCCCAGGGGTAGGCGGCCCTAGGGTGCGGTCATGACGATCTTCACGGTGGGATTCACGGTGCTGGCGGCCCTGCTGCACGTGTACATCTGGGTCCTGGAGTCGTTCCGCTGGACCCACCCGTCGACCCGCCGGACCTTCGGCGTCTCCGAGGCGGACGCCGAGGTGCTGAAGCCCATGGCCTACAACCAGGGCTTCTACAACCTGTTCCTCGCGATCATCGCGCTCGTCGGCGTGGCCCTGCTCAAGACCGAGCACTGGGTCGGCTCCGCCCTGGCCCTGGCCGGCACCGGATCGATGCTCGCCGCCGCGATCGTGCTCGTCGCCCACGACCGGTCGATGGTGCGCGCGGCGCTCACCCAAGGCACGCTCCCCGCGCTGGCGGTGCTCTTCCTGCTGCTCGAGCTCTGAGCGGACTACTGACCCAGCCAGGCGTGCACCGACGACACGACGGACGCGCCCTCGCCGGTCGCGGAGGCGACCCGCTTCATCGAGCCCGCGCGGATGTCGCCGGCGGCGAAGATCCCCGGCGCCGTGGTGGCCAGGTCCTCGGGCGGCACGTCGTCGACCCAGCGCTCCGACGGGATGTCGCGTCCGGTGAGGACGAAGCCTCGGTCGTCGCGCAGCACGGTGTCGGGCAGCCAGTCGCACTCCGGAGACGCCCCCAGCAGCAGGAAGAGCCCGCGCGCCTCGACCCGCTCCTGCGCTCCCGTGTCCACGTCCTCGAGGTCGAGCCACGCCAGCTGGCCGACGTCGTCGGGCCCACCGTCCACCACGCGCGTGCGCCCGCGCACGGTGATGCGCGGGTTCCACTCGATCTCGTCGATGAGGTACGACGACATGGTGGCGGCGAGGTCGGGCCGGCGTACGACGACGGTGACCGAGGCGGCGAAGCGGGCGGCGTGGATCGCCGCCTGGCCGGCGGAGTTGCCGCCGCCGACGACCACGACGTGGTCACCCTCGAGCTCGCGTGCGGCCGCCATCGCGGCGCCGTAGTAGACGCCGCGACCGACGAGCTCCTCGAGCGAGTCGACACCGAGGCGGCGGTAGTCGACCCCGGAGGACACGAGCACCGAGCGGGCGTGGACGTCACCGCCCTCGGTGTGCACCACGTGGTGGCCGCCGTCGTGGCACGGGGAGATCCCGGTGGCCGGCCAACCGGTGAAGAAGCGCGTGCCGAAGCGCAGCGCCTGGCCGCGAGCGCGCTGCGCCAGTCGCATGCCCGAGATGCCGCGCGGGAAGCCGAGGTAGTTGCGGATCATCGAGCTCGTCCCGGCCTGCCCGCCGATCGCCTCCGCCTCGAGGCAGACCGTCGAGAGGCCCTCGCTCGAGGCGTACACGCTGGCGGCCAGCCCCGCCGGGCCCGCCCCCACCACGACGAGGTCGACCACCTCGTCGACGTCGATCTCGTCGGGGCGGCCGTAGAGCCGGTTGGCGAGGGAGCGTACGTCGGGGCAGTGGCCGCACCATCCGACCAGCGACGACACGACCGGCCAGCGACCCTCGTCCTCGGGGCAGCTCGCCAGGACCTCGCGGCCGACCTCGCTGTCCGGGTGGTGCACGCCGGCCGGCATCCCCACGCGGGCGAGGTAGTCGAGCAGGTCGCGGGTGAGCCTGTCCTTCTCGGGGGTGATGATGCGGACGTTCTCGACCACCGGGGCCGCCACGGTCGCGTTCCACTCGTTGAGCAGCTCGCCGACCGCGAGGTGGAACTCCTCGTCGCGCGGCCCCTGGGGCATCAGCAGCAGCGCGTCGACCTTGCCGGCAGCGACCGCGTGGCGGAAGGTCTGGTTGTCCTCACGGAACCGGCTGACGTGGGTGACGATCAGTCGCCGCGCGGTCGGGACGACCTGGCGGGTGCCACCGATCAGGGCGTAGAGCTTGTCCTGGTCGTGGTCGCTGTCGATGACGAAGAGCGCGACCTGGTGGCCGCCGGTCATCAGCTCCTTGGCGGCTGCCTTGGCCGGTCCCTCGTCGGAGACCAGCCTGACGTCGTACTCCCGCTCGTAGCGCGCGAAGGCCTCGGACAGCTCGGTCTGGTGGTTGGCGGAGGCGATGACGATCGCGGGCGCACCCATGCCAGAAGCGTAGTGCGGCGTCGGAGGGCGGTCAGCCCGTCAGGTTGTGGACGTAGCACCAGCGCCACGACTCGTCCGGCTCCGCGGACTCCACCACGGGGTGGAGGGTCGCGTGGAAGTGCGCGGTGGCGTGCCGGCCGACCGACGAGTCGCAGCACGCGACGTGCCCGCAGGTCAGGCACTGGCGCAGCGAGACCCACCGGGTGCCGTCGGCGACGCAGGTCGCGCAGGCGGCGTCGGCGGCGGTCTCGACCGCGGGATGCGCCTCGAGGTCGTCACAGAGATGGCCGGCGGTGAAGGCGAGCGACCCGTTGCGTACGCCCTCGCGTGCCGCGCTGCCGAAGTCGAGCATCGACTCCTCGATGTCGAGCATCCCCAGCACCTGGCGTACGACGTCGGAGGCGACCCGGCCCTCGCTGCGGACGAGCAACACCTGGGCGCGCTCGGCGTCGATCATCTCGCCGCGGATCCGGGCGTAGAGCTCCGACGGCGTCTCCTCGCCCGTCGTGGTGGCCAGCTGCTCCCACGCCGCGAACGAGCGCTGGTCGAGCCGGCCCCGGATCTGGTCGACGACGCCGTGGTGGTCGTCGTACTCGAGCTCGTCGAGACGCCGGAAGCCGGCGTCGGCCGCCTGCTGGAGGAGGGCCGCGCGGGACAGCGCGTCCTCGGCGGGGTCCGGGGACGGTACGCCGAGGGTGCGGGTGAGGAGCGGGAGCGTGAGTCCCTGGCCGAGGAGCGTGCCGGCCACGACCGTGAAGGCGACGAGGAGCAGCACCTCGCGGTGCGGGGTGTCCTCGGGGATCACGAAGGCCGCCGCGAGCGTGACCACGCCGCGCATCCCGGCCCAGCCGACGAGGAAGGCCCAGGAGGCGGGGAGCGGGTTCTCGCCCATCCGCCGGAAGGCCAGCGTCGCGAACATCCAGCCGAGCCGCACCGCCACCACGGTGAGGAGCGTGGCCGCGCAGACGAGCGTGATGCGGGCCGCCGAGAGCGTCGACTCGGTGACGTCCTCGAGGATCCAGTCGAGCTGGAGGCCGATGAGCAGGAACACCGTGTTCTCCAGGAGGAAGGCGACGGTGCCCCAGGTGATCCGCTCGGTGATCCGCGACTGTGCGGTCTGGATGATCGGGGCCTTGTGGCCGAGCAGCAGGCCGGCGACGACCACCGAGATCACGCCCGACGCGTGGAACTCCTCCGCGGCGACGTAGGCCGCGAACGGGGTGAGGAACGAGATGCCGGTGTCCATCAGCGGGTCGGTGATGCGTCGGCGCAGTCGGGCGACGACCCAGAATGCCGCGAAGCCGACGAGCGCGCCGCCGCCGGCCGCGCGTACGAAGTCGAGGCCGACCTCGGCGATCGTGAGGCTGCCCGCCAGGAAGGCGATCGCGGTGCGGAGCGTGACGAGGGCGGTGGCGTCGTTGAGGAGGGACTCGCCCTCCAGGATCGTGACCACCCGCCGTGGCAGCCCGATGCGCCTGGCGACGGCGGTCGCGGCGACCGCGTCGGGCGGGGCGACGACGGCGCCGATCGCGATGGCGGCCGCCCAGCCGAGGCCGGGGACCAGCCACTGCACGACCGCGCCGACGGCCAGCGCGGTGACGACGACTAGGAGCACGGAGAGCCGGAGGATCGATCCGCGGTTGGCGTTGAAGTCGACCAGCGAGGTCTGGATCGCCGCCGCGTACAGCAGCGGCGGCAGGAGCCCGAGCAGGACCACCTCGGACTCGAGGTGGATCGTCGGCAGCCCCGGGAGGTACGACGCCGCGCCGCCGACGACCACCAGCAGCAGCGGGGCGGGCACGCGCAGGCGTTCGCTGACGGCGGTCGCGGCCAGGACGACGGCCGCCATCGAGACGAGCAGCAGGGCGATCTCCACGGCCAGATCATCGCGCAGCCCCCGGCGGGGGGTGGGCGTCAGTGCACGACGTCGTAGACCTGGAGCGTGATCCCGTTGCCGTACGCCGCGTGCTCGGTCAGCGCGAGCGCGGTCTTGTCGCCCTCGGCGAAGAGCTTCTTGCCGCTGCCGAGCAGCAGCGGGAAGACGAGCAGGTGGTAGCGGTCGACCAGGCCCGCGCGGGCCAGGCCCTGGGCGAGGGTGGCGCTGCCGTGGACGTGGATCTCGCCGCCCTCGGTCTCCTTGAGCTCCGCGACCGCGTCGAGGGAGCGCAGCACGCCGACCTCGCCGTCGCCCCAGGGGGCGGTGTCGCCGGGCAGCGTCGTCGACACGACGTAGCGCGGCATCGCGTTGTAGGTCGCGAACTCCTCCATCGACGGCCAGTGCGGCGCGAACTCGTCGTAGGACTGCCGCCCGAAGAGGAGTGCAGAGGCCTGCTCGGTCTCACGGCCCTTGATGTCGTAGGCCGCCTCGTCGAACGGGACGTCCTTGAAGGTCCACCCGGCGTGCGGGTGGTCCCCGCCGCCGGGGGAGTCGACGATGCCGTCGAGGGTGATGAACTCGGTGACGACGATGGGGCGCATGGGCTTCTCCTCCGGGAGACGGGGTGGGTGGGTGGTGGGCGAGGTGGGCTCGCGTCAGGACGCGAGCAGCTCGTCGATCTGGTTGATGGCGAGGGTGGAGCCCTCGACGGCGCCCATGTCGAGCACCTTCTGCAGCGCCTCGGCACTCGCGTACGTCGCCACGAAGGTCGCCCGGGTGCCGCTGTCGGTGCCGGCGAGCTCGTACGCGTTGGAGGCCTCCGGCAGCGCCGGGTTGGGCGCGAAGGTCTCGTCGAGGGCGAAGCCGTCGCGGAAGGTGAAGGACGTGGGCTCCGAGACGCTGGTGACGTCCCAGTAGCCGTAGTACTTCTCGCCCTCGGGGCTGGTCATGAAGTAGTTCACCCGGCCGCCGGGGGTGAGGTCGTGGTCGACGACCGTGGCCGGGTAGGTCGGGGGACCCCACACGCGCTCGAGCTGCCGCGGGTCGGCGTACACCTGCCACACGCGCTCGACGGGCGCGGCGAAGTCGGCGGTGATGGTGAGGGTGAGGGCGTCGAGGTCGTGCTGGACGTCGGTGACAGGCATGGGTTCAGTCCGTTCCGTGAGTGGTGGGGTCGTGCTGCTGCTGCTGCTCGGCGGCGAAGAGCTCGTCCATCCGGGAGATGCGGCCGCGCCAGAGCGCCTCGAGGTCGGTGAGCATCGCGCCCACGGACCGCACGGCCTCCACGTCGCCGCTGGCCAGGGCCTCGCGACCCTGCCGACGCTTGGTCAGCAGGCCCGCGCGCTCGAGCACGGCGACGTGCTTCTGGACGGCGGCGAAGCTCATGTCGTAGCTGCGCGCCAGGGCCGAGACGGAGTGCTCCCCGGCCAGCACGCGGCGCAGGATGTCGCGGCGCGTGCGGTCGGAGAGCGCGTGGAACCAGGCGTCTGCCCGGTCCTCGTCCTGTTCGGTCATGGAAGTAACGTACAACCAAATGGTTGTACGTTGTCAAGGGTTTCACCCGGAGGGATGACCTTCGCGCATGAAAAGGCGGGATCGGGTCACGGGAGGACGTAGCATCCGACGCTGGCGCGGTCTGCGCGCTGGTACCCGAAGGAAGTGGGGCACGGCCCGATGGACAGGCTCGTGGAAGGACTCCGTCTCGGGGATCGCTACATCCTGCAGGAGCGCATCGCCTCCGGCGGCATGGCTGACGTCTGGCGCGGGATCGACGACGTGCTCAAGCGCGACGTCGCGGTCAAGGTCATGCGCGCCGACCCGGACAACGAGGAGATCTTCCTCGAGCGGTTCCGCGACGAGGCACAGCACTCGGCCGCCCTGATGCACTCCAACATCACCACCGTCTTCGACTTCGGCGAGGACGACCACCGGACCTACCTGGTGATGGAGCTCGTCGAGGGACTACCGCTCTCCGCGGTCATCCGCGGGCAGGGCGCGATGGCTCCCGAGCCGGTGCGCTCGATCCTCGGCCAGGCGGCCCTCGCGCTCGGTACGGCCCACGAGGCGGGCGTGGTGCACCGCGACGTCAAGCCGGCCAACATCCTCGTCCGCGAGGACGGGCTGGTGAAGCTCACCGACTTCGGCATCGCCCGCGCCATCGACACGATCGGACACACCCGTGTCGGCGAGATGCTCGGCACCCCCAACTACATCAGCCCCGAGCAGGCCATCGGGCAGACCGCGACGGGCGCCAGCGACCTCTACGCGCTCGGCGTCGTCGCGCACGAGATGCTCACCGGCAAGCGCCCCTTCGACCGCGGCACCCCGATCGCCACGGCGCTGTGCCACGTCAACGAGCCGCCGCCGCCCCTGGGCGACGACGTGCCGGAGGACCTGCGTGCGGTCGTGGCGTCGCTGCTGCAGAAGGACCCCGCCGACCGCCCGGACAGCGCCATCGCCGTCGCGGTGATGCTCGGCATGGCGCCGCCCGAGCTCGCCGACGTCGACGTCGACGCCGCGTCCGGGGCTTCCGGGGCGTCGAGTGGCTACGTCGTGCTCCCGGTCACCCCGCTGACCCCGTCGACGCCGCTGGAGGCCGTGAAGCCCCCGGACCGCGCGCCGGTCGAGATCCCGACGATGGCCGCCGGCCCGGAGGAGCTCCTCGACTGAGGGCTCCCCGGGCCTACCTGCGGGTGGCCTCGTCCAGCAGCGCCGCGAGCGCGGCGGGCTGGGTGAACATCGGCCAGTGGCCGGAGTCGAGGTCGACGAGCTCGAGCGCCGTCGCGTCGGCGAGCTCGGGCACGTCACCCGCGTCGATCCACTCCTGCGCCTGGGCGGGGGTGAACTCCGGGCAGACCAGCGTCAGCGGTACGCCGTGGCGGCGCTCGTCGGTCCAGCGGACCGTGCCCTTGGTGACGCCCACCGGCACCGGGTGCGCCCCCGCGGCCACCTCGGCCTTGAGCTCGGGCGACATGTCGTCGGAGTCGGGACCGGCGAACGGTTCCCAGCCGGGGAAGGCGACGGCGTCGCCGTCGGTCTCGAAGAAGTCGGCGTACGAGCCGCCGTCCGTGGTGGGGAAGCCGCCGATCAGCACCACGCCCGTCACGGCGTCGGGGCGCCGGTCGGCCGCGACCCACGCCAGCGTCGAGGCGGCCGAGTGGCCGACCACGAGCGGCCGACCATCGGCGGCGTCGACCGCTGCCAGCACGGCGCCCGCCTGGTCGTCGTACGTCGCCGTGGTCGCGCCGTCGCCCTGCCCGGGCAGCGTCACCGGGACGCCGCGGTGGCCGAGCCTCTCCAGCTCGGGGAGCACGTCGTCCCACGCGGAGCCGTCGAGCCAGAGTCCGGCGATGAGCACGATGTCCATGGGTTCTCCTTGATCCTCGGTTGATCGACCCTCGAACCCCACGCTAGGACCCATTCCGGACGTTCCGCGTCCGGAATCGGTGCCACCATCGACCCATGAGCGAGATCAGCCCGACCGCGCGTGCCCTGCGGGCCCTGGACGTCCTCCAGACCTGGCCCGGGATCACCGCCACCGAGCTGGCGCAGCGGCTCGGCGTCACCGAGCGCGCGGCCAGGCGCTACGTCGCGATCCTGCGCGAGGCCGACATCCCGGTGGAGTCCACCCGCGGTCCCTACGGCGGCTACACGCTGGGTCGCGGCCTGCGGTTGCCGCCGCTCGTCTTCTCCGCGACCGAGGCACTCGGCCTGGTGATGGCCGCGCTCGACTCCCAGCACGCCGTCGCGGACACCGACGACCCGGTCGGCTCTGCCCTCGGCAAGATCCTCCGGGTGCTGCCGACCAACGTCGCGCGGCAGGCGGTCGCCCTGCGCGAGACCGCGCGCACGGTCCCCGAACGGGCGTCGGTCAAGCCCGACCCCGGCGTGACCACCGACCTCGTCGCCGCGGTCGCCGCGCAGCGGCAGGTGCGCATCGGCTACCGGACGGCCGCGGGCAACAACCGCACGTTCGAGGTGGACCCGTGGTCGGTGGTGGTGCGCTACGGCCGGTGGTACCTGCTGTGCCGCTCGCACCACGCCGACGCGCTCCGCACCTTCCGCATCGACCGCGTCACCGAGGTCGTCCAGCTCGAGGACGGCTTCGAGGTGCCGGCCGACCTCGACCCCGCCAAGGAGCTCGAGGCCAACCTCGGCAAGGGGTGGGAGCACGACACCCACGTGGTCTTCGACGCCCCGATCGACGAGGTCCGGCCGTGGATCCGCCCCACGCTCGGCGACCTGCGCGCCCTGCCCGACGGCCGGTGCGAGCTCGTCGGCAGCACCAACAACGCGGAGGCGTACGCCGGGGAGTGGCTCGCGCACGTGCCGATCCCGTTCACGGTGGTGGGCGGTCCGGAGCTCCGGGCGGCCGTACGCGAGGTGGCCGAGCGGCTGGCGCGCGCGGTCAGCGGCTGACCGCGACCTCCTTGCCCAGCGTCCAGCCGGGCGAGATCGGCAGGTAGTCACCGCTCCAGAACTTGCCCGGGTCGTACCAGGTCGCCCGGCGGTCGTCGCGCAGGATGCCCATCTCGATGTAGCAGGTCGCAACGATCTCGGCGCAGAACGCCGCCTCCGGCGTGACCTTCCGGCCGCGCTTGCGGTGCGGCACGTAGGCGTCGCGGCCGCGCAGCCAGCGGGCGCCCAGCCGGGTGAGGCTGGGGAAGGAGACGCCGTCGAGCCGGGCGACGGCGCGCAGCATGCCGTCCTCCTCGTCGCGGCCGATCTCCGGGTCGAGCTGGCGGAACCACGCGTCCTGGTCGTACTCGCCCTGCCACCGGGCGACCGCGTCGCGGAGGTCGTGCAGCTGGACGCCGCGGTGGTGCGCCCCGGTCCACATGTCGAGCTGCTTCTTGCCGAGCTCGGCGTGGAAGATCAGCGGCGGCAGGTCGTCGACGACGACCGCCATCCCGACGTGGTTGACCGGCGAGTTGGTGACGGCCCGGATGGCCCGGTCCGGGGCCCGGCGCCCGCGGAACAGCCAGATGTCGCCGCTGCGGGTGAGGTCGACCGCCTGGTCGAGGGTCAGCGCCGATGCCATGCGCGCAGTCTGCCCTAGGGTTGGGACATGCGTGCGTGGAAGTGGCTCGGCCTGGCCGGCGTCCTGGCCGGTGTCGCCACGGGTGCCGCGGTCGCCCGCGACGAGCGCGCACGCCGCCACTACGACGCCGGCGAGATCCGCGAGCGGCTGCACCAGCGCCACGACGAGGCCGTCGCCCGCGAGGCGGAGGGCGACGACGCCTGACCTCGCCTGTCCCACCTGCCACCCCGGCTGGGAGTCAGGCGCCGAGCGCGAGGCGTACGGCGATCGCCAGCATCACGAGCCCGATGAGCACGTCGAGGACCTGCCAGGCGCGGGGGTTGGCCAGCCGCGGCGCGGCCAGCCGGGCGCCGTACGCCAGGCCGGCGAACCACCCGACGCTCGCGACGCAGGCGCCGAGCGCGAACCACCAGCGACCCGTCGGGCCGTGGGTGCCGGCGATCGAGCCGAGCAGCAGGACGGTGTCGAGGTAGACGTGCGGGTTGAGCCAGGTCAGCGCCACCGCGCGGGCCACGACCCCGCCGCGGGACTCGACGGCGCCGTCGCCGACCGCCAGCACCTGGGGCGTACGGGCCCGCCGCAGCGAGCCGACTCCGTACGCCGTCAGGAACGCGACGCCGAGCCAGCGGACGACCTCGACCGCCCACGGCGCCCGGTCCACGACCACGCCGATGCCCGCGACGCCGGCGACGATCAGGACGGCGTCGGAGAGCGCGCAGATCGCGACCACAAGGCCGACGTGGCTGCGCCGGAGGCCCTGCCGCAGCACGAAGGCGTTCTGCGCCCCGATCGCCACGATCAGGGACAGGCCGGTCAGCAGCCCGGCGACGACGTCTCCCACGCCGACAATCTAGGGCGGGGCCGGTCGGCGACTGGTCTGGACCCCGAGCCACCCCTGACAGGTGTCAGGGTCGGCTGGGGGTCTTATCCCATGGCCGCATGTTCGCGCCCCCTGCCAGACTTGCGGGCATGAGTGAGCGACCCACGGGGGAGGCGACGCGCGGCGTCGCGGCGAGTGCGCATGACCTGGTCAAGACCTACGGGTCCGAGGAGGCCGAGGTCCGCGCCCTCGACGGCGTCACGGTCGACCTGATGAAGGGCGAGTTCACCGCGATCATGGGGCCCTCGGGCTCCGGCAAGTCGACGCTGATGCACTGCCTGGCGGCCCTCGACACCCCGACCTCGGGCGACGCGGTGGTCGACGGCACCGGCCTGGCCGGGCTCAAGGACAAGGCGCTGACCACCCTGCGACGCGAGAAGGTCGGCTTCGTCTTCCAGGCGTTCAACCTGATCCCGACCCTGACCGCCCGGGAGAACATCCTGCTCCCGCTCGACCTCGCCGGCCGCAAGGTCGACCAGGCGTGGTTCGACGCGGTGATCGACGCCGTCGGCCTGCGCGACCGGCTCAGCCACCGCCCCAGCGAGATGTCCGGTGGCCAGCAGCAGCGGGTGGCGTGTGCGCGGGCCCTGGTGTCCCAGCCCTCGATCGTCTTCGCCGACGAGCCCACCGGCAACCTCGACTCGACCAGCTCGGCGGAGGTCCTCGGCTTCCTGCGTCGCTCGGTCGGCGAGTTCGGCCAGACCATCGTCATGGTCACCCACGACCCGGTCGCGGCCTCCTACACCGACCGGATCCTCTTCCTCGCCGACGGCAAGATCGTCGACGAGCTGCGCGACCCCGACCGCGACGCGATCCTCGCGAAGATGGCCGGCCTGCAGGACCTCGCCACGGCCAAGGCGGCCGGCTGATGTTCCGCCTCACCTGGCGCAACCTGCTGGCCCGCAAGGTCCGGCTCCTGATGAGCGCGCTCGCGATCGTGCTCGGCATCGGCTTCCTCGCCGGCGTGCTCACCTTCAGCAGCGGCCTGGGCAAGACGTTCGACGGGATCATCGAGGGCACCAACGCCGACGCGCAGGCGCAGCCGGCCGGCTCCAACTCCTGGCAGCAAATCGGTGCGGGAGACACCCTCACCATCACTCCCGAGGAGGTGGACGAGCTCGCCGCGCTCCCCGAGGTCGCCCAGGCCGACGGCACCGTCGACAGCCAGGCGCTCTACATCGCCGACACCGACGGCAACCTCGTCGGCGGAGGCGGCGCACCCACGATCTCCTTCAACCAGACCGACACCCCCAACCTCCTCGGCGACCCCATCATGGAGCTCACCGAGGGACGCTGGCCCGAGGCCGACAACGAGATCGCGCTCGACCCGTCCGCGGCCGACCGGGCGGGCTACGAGGTCGGTGACGACGTCACGGTCTTCCCGCCGGGGGCCGTCGGCTTCGGCTCCGACGCCGACGAGCAGCCACCCACCACGACCCTCCGGCTCGTCGGCCTGGCCGGCTTCTCCGGTGGGGGCGGCACGGCGGGTTCGACCCTGGTCACCTTCAGCACCTCCGGCGCGCAGGCGATGTTCCTCGACGGGCAGGACGTCTTCACCAAGGTCGCGCTGACCGCGGCCGAGGGTGTCTCCCAGCAGGAGCTGGTCGACGCGGCCGACACCGTCCTCCCCGACGGCTACGAGGCGGTCACCGGTGACGAGCTCGTCGACCAGCAGCAGAACGCCGTCGGCGAGTTCCTCGGCTTCATCTCGATCTTCCTCGGCGTCTTCGCCGTCATCGCGGTGATCGTCGGCGGCTTCATCATCGCCAACACCTTCTCCATCCTCGTCGCGCAGCGCGTCCGCGAGCTCGCCCTGCTGCGTGCCCTGGGCGCCAGTCGCAAGCAGGTACGCCGCTCGGTGCTGGTGGAGGCCACGATGATGGCCGTCATCGGCAGCACCCTGGGCCTGTTCGTCGGGCTCGGGCTGGCCCGTGGCCTGGCCTCCCTGTTCGGCAGCTTCGGCCTCGAGATCAACTCCGACGTGCTCAACCTGAGCCCCACGACCGTCGCGGCCGCCTACGCCGTCGGCATCGTGGTCACGCTGGTGTCGGCCTACCTGCCGGCGCGACGTGCCTCCAAGGTGGCGCCCGTCGCGGCGATGCGCGAGGACACCGCCAACACCGATGGCAGCCTGCGTCGCCGCACCCTGATCGGGGCCGTGCTGCTGGTGATCGGCGCCGGCATCGCCATCGCGGGCGTGGTCGGCGCACCCGGCAACGACGCTGTCTGGATCGGTGTCGGCGCCGTGATCTGGGTCCTGACGGTCGCCGCGATCTCTGCCGTGCTCGGTCGCCCGGTCCTGGTGGCGTGCCGGGCGCTCTTCACCCGGGTCTTCGGCACCACCGGCCGGCTCGCCGGCGACAACGCCATCCGCAACCCGCGCCGCACCGGCGCGACCGCGTCCGCGCTGATGATCGGCCTCACCCTGGTCTCGGCAGTCGGCGTCCTGGCGGCCTCGATGAGCGCCACCCTCGACGACGTCGTCGACGACCAGTTCACCGCCGACTTCCTCGTGCAGTCACCGGTCTTCGCGGCGTTCAACCCCGCCATCGCCCGCCAGATGTCCCAGGTCGACGGCGTCGAGGTGGTCTCCCAGCAGCAGGGCTACCTCGGCCTGGTCGAGGACGACATCGAGCCGTCGTTCATCTTCGGCACCGACGCCGCGTTCTCCGAGATCTACGACCTGCCGATGGTCGACGGGTCGCCCACCTTCACCGGTGACCAGACCCTGATCAACGAGTCCACTGCCGACAAGTACGACGTGGGGGTCGGAGACGAGCTCACCATCCGCTTCCCCGGCGACAACGACGTCGACGTGACCGTCAGCGGCATCTCCGAGGACAACGAGGTCGCGGGCGCCATCAACGTCCCGTTCAGCGTCCTCAAGAAGGGCGAGATCAAGCGGTCCGACATCTCGCTGTCGATCAACGTCGCCGACGGGGCCGACAAGGCTGCTGTGGGCAAGGAGCTCAAGTCGCTCGTCGCGGACTTCCCGATCGTCGCCGTGCAGGACAAGCAGGAGTTCGCCGACAGCCTCAAGGGGCAGATCAACCAGCTGCTCTACATGGTCTACGGCCTGCTGGCGTTGTCGATCGTCATCGCGATCATCGGCATCGTCAACACCCTCAGCCTCAGCGTCATCGAGCGCACCCGGGAGATCGGCCTGCTCCGTGCGGTCGGGCTGTCGCGGCGCCGCCTGCGCCGGATGGTGACGCTCGAGTCGGTGACGATCTCGGTCATGGGTGCGGTCCTCGGGCTGGCCCTCGGCCTGGTCATCGGGGTGCTGCTGCAGCGCTCCCTCAGGGACGACCTCACCGCACTGGCGATCCCGCTGACGAGCCTGGTGATGTTCCTCCTGGTCGCCGTGGTCTTCGGCGTGCTGGCCGCGATCGTCCCGGCGATCCGCGCCTCCCGGATGAAGGTGCTGGACGCCATCGCCACGGAGTGACCGCGGCGCCGATCGCAGCAACAGTGGAGCGTACGGCCGGACCTAGCGGCCGGGCGCTCCACTGTCCGGTTCAGTAGCCGCCCTCGGGCGGCACCATCTCCCCGCGTACGCCGAGCAGCCGCACCGGGCGGTCGTCGTCGAGGGCGACGAACAGCTCGAGGGCCGTACGGGCGATCACGTCCGGGTCGTACGTCGGCTCCGCGAGCTTGCGGACCTTGGTGAAGGTGAAGAACGGGGCGAAGCGCACCTTGAGGTGCACCCGCATGACGGCGCGCTGCTCCTTGCGCACGTCGTCGACGACGCGAGCGGCCAGCTCGCGCAGGGCGGCGCGTACGTCGTCGGGCGTGGTGAGGTCGGACTGGTAGGTCGTCTCGCGGCCGTGGGCGCGCGCCACCCACGGGGTGTCGTCGGGCCGGGAGCGACCACCGCCACGACCGAGCCGGCCGAGGTGCGGACCGTTGGTCGGGCCGAAGGCGGCGACCAGGGCGGCCTCGTCAGCCGCCGCGAGGTCGGCGACGGTGCGGATGCCGATCGCCTCCAACCGCGCGCCGATCCTGGACCCGACGCCCCACAGCGCGGTGGTCGGCCGGTCGCCCATGACCTCCATCCAGGTCTCGCGGGTCAGCACGAACGTGCCCTGCGGCTTGCCGAACTCGGTGGCGATCTTGGCGCGCACCAGGGTGTCGCCGATGCCGACGGAGCAGTGCAGCCCGGTCGCCTCGAGGACCGCCGCCTGGAGCTCCCGGGCGGTGGCGACGGGGTCGTCGGTCTCGACGCCGACGAACGCCTCGTCCCAGCCGAGCACCTCGACGACCGCTCCCGGGTGGGACCGCAGGGTCTCCATCACCCGCGCCGACGCCGCCTCGTAGACCGGGAAGTCGACCGGCAGGAAGACCGCGTCGGGGGAGCGGCGCTTCGCGAGCCGGAGCGCGAGCCCACTGCGTACGCCGTGGGCGCGCGCCTCGTAGGACGCCGTCGACACCACCGCCCGCTCGGTCGGGTCGCCGCGCCCGCCGACGACGACCGGCAGGCCGACCAGCTCGGGCCGGCGCAGCAGCTCGACGGCGACGAGGAACTGGTCCATGTCGACGTGGAGCACCCAGTGCGTCACCCCGTCATCATGGCCGAGGGATCCGACAGCGCCGGGGCGTCGCTGCGAAAACCAGGTGCGGCCGACGCCGCGGGCCGCCTACCCTCGTCCACGGCGAGATCAGCGGCGGGGCCGGAGTTCCGGGCCCCGTACCGCGCGTCGTACCTCGCCGCACTGCCCTTCCAAGGCAAATGGCATCGGAGCTGTTCACTCCTGTGAGTTCGACTCTCACTCCTCTCACGGGTGGTGGCCGGTGACGGTCCTCGTCGACGAGCCCTGAGGCGGATCCGGTCAGCACGACGGGTCCGGTCCCCGCCCGCCGCCGTGGTCGCCGGCCACCACCCCAGCCCGTCCAGCACCCATGCCGATCCATCCATCCACCTACCGCTCTCCGCGAAGGAGGTCCGCCCATGTCCCTTGATCTCAAGCTCCTGCTCCTGCCCTCTCACACGGTCCAGCCGTGGGAGGTCCTCCTCGAGCGCCGCGACGGTGAGGCCACCGTCGTGCTCGGTCCCGGTCGGCACGTCGTACGCCGCCGAGCCGAGCACCAGCTCGTCGACCTCCGCGAGCGCCTCGACCTCGTGCCGACGCAGGAGGTGCTCACCGCCGACGGCGTGACCGCCAAGGTGTCGGCCGTCTTCCGCTGGACGGTGGCCGACCCGGTGGCGTTCACCGAGCGGCTCCGCGACCCGGTGGGCGCGGTCTACCTCGCGATCCAGCTCGGCCTGCGTGACGTGCTCGCCGGGCAGGAGGCCGAGGCGCTCGTCCGGGCGCCGCGGTCCCGGCTCGCCGAGGGGGTCCGCGACCGGGCGGCCGCGGCCGCTTCCGAGGTCGGCATCCGGCTCGTCGACGTCGTCGTCAAGGACGTCGTGCTGCCGGGCGACCTGCGGGCGGCGTACGCCGAGCTCGTCGTCGGCCGCCACCGCGCGCAGGCGCAGCTCGAGGCCGCGCGGGCCGAGACCGCGGCCCTGCGGTCGCTGGCCAACGGCGCGAAGCTGCTCGACGACCACCCGTCGCTCGCGCAGCTGCGGCTGGTCCAGGCGCTGCCGCCCGGCTCGCGCGTCGAGCTGGTGCAGCCGGGGCGTACGTCCTCCCGCGAGGACTGACGCCTACCGCTGGGGTGGCGGCACATCGCACCGGGACACGCTCCCGGGATGCGATGTGCCGCCACCCCTGCGGGGGTCCGCGGCGGTGGGCCCGCGGCGTACGGTCGGGGCCATGACCGACCAGCAGAGCGAACCCGATCCGTACGCCGAGCACCCGGAGGACTCGGTCTTCCCGACGGCCGGCGAGCGGGTCAGCGACGAGGACCGCCAGCGTGCGCTCGACGCCGAGCCCGAGGGCAACGCCACCGTCGGCGACACGGTCGACACCGATGGCGTCGACTCCAGCGCGCACGAGGGCGGGCCGGGGTCGCAGGAGGTCGCGGAGCAGGCGCGCGGGGCCTACCGCCCGGACTGAAAAACCCGCGCGTCCCCGACCCGCGGGCTGTCAGAGTGCCGCCATGACTCCCGAGCGCCTCGACGTCGAGCAGGCCCTGCCCCGGATGCAGGCGCTGGCCTCGCGGACCTGGTCGCCGCAGTCGCGGCACCACCCCGGCCAGCTCGCCTGGTCGGTGGCGTACGGCGAGCCCGACGTGCTCGACCTCGGGCCGGCGTACGTGGTCGACGACGCCTGGGCGTGGCTGGAGTCGCTGGACTGGCTGGAGGTCTGCGGCACCGACCCGGCGGCCGTGGACGCCGTCGTCACCGCCGTCCTCGCCGACGCGGCCGACGAGGTCACCGCGAGCACGCTCGAGACGGAGGCCGTCGTGATCGGCGTGCTGGCCGACCACGGCTTCGCCGAGGTGGAGTCGCCGTGGTTCACCCACCACCACCTCGACCTCGCCGACCTGCCTGCCGTGGACGTGTCGGAGGGATACGCCGTCCGCGCGGTGCGGGCCGGCGAGCACGAGCAGCGGGCCGCGGTCCACCGCGCCGCCTGGTCGCCGACGTCGCGGGTGACGACCGCGGCGTACGAGCGGCTGATGACGATCGCGCCCTACCGGCCCGAGCTCGACCACGTCGTGACCACGACCGACGGCGAGTGGGTCGCCTCGTGCTGCGTCTGGCTCGACCCGACGACCGGCGTCGCCCTCGTCGAGCCCGTGGGGTGCGTGGCCGAGCACGGCGGACGCGGGCTGGCCACCGCGGCCTCGGTCTCGGCGCTCACCGCCGCCCGCGACGCCGGCGCCACGACCGGGCTCGTCTGCCCGCGCGGCGACGACGGCTACCCGGGACCTGCCCGGCTCTACCGGCGGATCGGCTTCGTGCCCGGGGCGCGCACCCGGACGTACCGGTGGCGGCGCGGGGCCTGAGTCAGGCGCCGAGGAAGTCCGCCAGCCCCTCGAGCAGCCGGTCGACGTCGCTGTCGTCGTTGTAGGCCGCCAGCCCGATCCGCAGCCCGGCGTCGACGGGGAGCCCCAGCGCCCGGAACGTCTCGTGGGCGTAGAACGTGCCGGCCGGGACCAGCACGTCGAGCTTCGCCAGGTGCTCGTACGCCTCCACGGGCTCGCGCTCGCGCAGGGTGACGAAGAGCGTCGAGGTCCGGTCGGCGGCGCGCGAGTGGAGGATGAGGCGGTCACCCATCGCGGCGAGGCCGTCCTCGATCCGTACGCGCAGCCGCAGCTCGTGCTCGGCGATGAGCCCGGCGGCCGAGACCAGTCGCTCACGCCGCGAGTCGCCGGAGCCGAGCGAGGCGATGAGGTCGACCGCGGCGGTCACGCCGGCGAGCAGCTCGTACGGCAGGGTGCCGAGCTCGAAGCGCTCCGGCACCGCGTCGGTCGACGGCACCAGCTTGTCGGGCCGCAGCGTCTCGAGCAGGGCCGGGTCGGCGACGAGCGCGCCGCAGTGCGGGCCGAAGAACTTGTAGGGCGAGCAGACCAGGAGGTCGGCGCCCATCGCGGCGATGTCGGGCGCCGCGTGGGCGGTGTGGTGCACCGCGTCGACGTGGACGAGCGCGCCCACCTCGTGCGCCCGCGCGGCGACGGTCGCGACCGGCGGCCGGGTGCCGAGCAGGTTGGAGGCGGCGGTGATGGCCACGAGGCGGGTCCGCGAGGTGATGACGTCGAGCGAGGAGAGGTCGAGCTCTCCCGTGGCCGGGTCGAGCCGCAGCCAGCGGACGGTCGCGCCGGCGCGCTCGGCCGCCTGGATCCACGGGCGGACGTTGGAGTCGTGGTCGAGCTCGCAGACGACGACCTCGTCGCCGGGCGACCAGGTCTTGGCCAGGGCTCGGGAGAAGTCGTACGTCAGCGCGGTGGCGCTGCGGCCGTGGACCACGCCACCCGGGACCCCGCCGACGAGGTCGGCGACGGCGGAGCGGAAGCCGGCGACCGTCGCCTCGGCGTTGCGCTGGCTGACCAGCGCCGACCCGCGCTGGGACAGCGGGCCGGTGAGCGCACGGGCGATAGCCTCGCCGACGACGAGGGGCGTCTGCGTACCGCCGGGGTTGTCGAAGTGGGCGATGCCGGAGGCGAGGGAGGGGAAGCCGGCGCGGAAGGCCGAGACGTCGAACGACATGGGCACGAGCCAACCAGAGCCTCAGCTGGCGATGTGCACCACGGCGTCACCGGAGTTCACGAGCGGTGCCTCGGTGCGGCCGATCACGATGCCGTCGCGGTTGGCGTAGACCGCGCGCAGGGTCTTGCCGAAGGAGTCGAAGAGGGTGCCGAGGCGCTCGCCGTCGCTGACCTTCTGGCCGAGGTGGGCGTCGAGGTGGAGGATGCCGGTGCGACGGGCGCGGACCCAGGCGCTCGAGCGGCACTCCCGGCTGGCCTCGACGGCCGGCTCGACGACCGGCTCGGTCATGCCCAGCGCGGCCAGCACCCGGCGTACGCCGATCACGCCGGCGTCGACGGCGTAGTCGTCGAAACGGAGGTTCTCGCCGCCCTCGTAGAGCAGCACCTTGGCGCCCTGCTCGCGGGCGGCGTGCCGCAACGAGCCGTCGCGGATCTTGGCGTGCAGCATCACCGGCGCCCCGAAGGCGGCGGCGAGCTCGCGGGTGCGCGCGTCGTCGAGGTCGGCGCGGACCTGGGGCAGGTTGCTGCGGCGGTCGGACCCGGTGTGCAGGTCGATGCCGACCTCGCAGCCGGCCACGATCTCGCGCATGAACAGGTGCGCGATCCGGCCGGCGAGCGAGCCGCGGGCCGAGCCGGGGAAGGACCGGTTGAGGTCGCGGCGGTCGGGCAGGTAGCGGTCGCCGGTCATGAAGCCGAGGACGTTGACGATGGGTACGGCGACCAGCGTGCCGCGGAACGTCTTGGGGTCGAGCCCGGCCATCACCTGTCGCACGACCTCGACGCCGGCGACCTCGTCGCCGTGGATGGCCGCGTCGATCCACACGCTCGGGCCGTCCTCGCGCCCGTGCACGACCCGCACCGGGAGGGTGACGTCGGCGCCGGTGACGAGGCGGGTGATCGGGAGCTCGAGGGCGCGTACGGTGCCCGCGCGGATCCGGACGCCGCCGATGCCGAACGACTCGCGCGCCACTAGCCGGCGCTCGTCGGTGCGGCGGCGGTGGTCACGGGTCCAGCCTAGTGGCGCGCAAGACCCGCCCCGGCCACCTCCCGGGGGACGGAGGGGCCGGAGCGGGCCGGTTCTGGGGGTGCGGTCAGCTGTTCTGGGTGGTGGAGTCCGAGGACTCGGCGCCGCCCTGCCCGGGCGCAGTACCCCCCATCTGGCCGCCCATCCCTCCGCCTGGCACCTCGCCGTCGGTGAGGACGAGGTAGTCCTTCCCGATGATGCCGTCGTCGACCGACGTCACGTCGATGGTGCCGCCGGTGATGACGAGACCGTCCTTGCCGACGATGCCGTTGTTGCTGGTGCCGGTCACCGTCAGCGAGCCGGTGCCGCCGATGGTGAGGTCGGCGGTCGAGTAGAGCGTGCCGGTGGGGGCGTCCGCGTTGACCTCCGCGTCGTCGTACGTCCCGGCGTCGGTCAGCTCGTTGCTGCTGCCGTCGGCGAGGACGACCACGACCGACTCCGCGTCGACCACGGTGATCGCCGCCGTGGTCTCGGAGGTGATGGTCGCGTCGTCGAGCACGAGGCGTACGACGCCGTCGCCGGCGTTGTCGACGACGACCTGGCCGGTGAGGTCGCCGGAGAGGACGTACGTCCCGGCGGCCGTGATCGTCACGGTGCCGTCCTCGGTCGTCACCGCGTCGCTGTCGGACTCGGCTGTGGTGCCGGAGAGGGTGATCGCGGTGGCGTCGGCCTCGTCGTAGGCGGTGTCGCCGGTCTCGACGGCGACGTCGTCGGCGAGGGCGTCCTCGATGGTCGTCGCGTCGGTCGCGACGACAGCGCTGGTCGACGTGCTGGTCGTGCTCGAGGAGGTCGACGAGGAGTCGCTGGCGACGGAGGCGCCGCAGCCCGCGAGGAGCGCGGCGGCCAAGGTGCCGGCGACGGCCTGGCGGAGCGTGGTGAGTCGCATGGGTGCTGCCTTCCGGAGTGCATCTGGTCTGGTGAACCCGATGCTGCGCGGCCCACCTGTCGACCCGGTGGGCTGACCTTGTGGGTCTCCTGTGAGCCCCCGACCGCCGGGTGACAACTTCTCTGCGTCTGGCAGCGTCTCCCTCGGACCGGACCCCGACCGAAGGACACCTCATGCGACCGCTGCCCCTCGTGGCCGCCGCACTGCTCACGGCCACCCTGCTCGCCGCGCCGACCGCCCAGGCGGCTGTGGAGACGTGCCAGGGACGGCCGGCCACGATCGTCGGCGCGCCGGGCCAGCTCGGCGTGACCGGCACGGAGGGCCCCGACGTGGTGGTGACCAACGGCGCCGTCGGCGTCGCCACGCTGGGCGGCGACGACCTGGTCTGCGTCACCGACGTGACGGCCCCGGTCTTCGTGACGCTGCGCGCCGGCGCGGGCAATGACGTGGTGGACGCCTCCGCGTCCGGATCGACTATCGACGCGGAGCTCGGCACCGGGTCCGACCACTACACCGCCTCGGCGGGCCGGGACTACGTGGTCCTCGGGTCCAACGACGGCGGTGGGCCGGTGGACCTGGAGGCCGACACCGTCCTCGCGACGACCGGAACGCGCCCGGGGCAGTCCGCCGACCAGTACTTCACCGGGATGCTCGACGTGCCCAACCCCGACGTGCTGCAGCTCGCCGGTGACGGGCACGTCGTGTACTGGTACGGGATCCAGGCGCCGGGCTCACGGGTGGCGCTGGGCACCTCGGCCGAGCTGCGACCCGCCATCGGCGTCGGTCACGTGGCCATCGACGCAGCCCGGCGATCGTGGACCGAGGACGGTGCATCGGTGCTCTCCTGGACGGGCGAGGTCACCCGCTTCGAGCTGGGTCCCGGCGCGCCGCGCTCGCTGTCCCTCACCGGCAGTGAGCGCGACGAGTACGCCCGCTTCTTCCTCAACCGCGGTGCCAGGACGGTCCTGCGGTTCGCCCTCGGTGGCGGCGACGACACGCTCCTCGCGCCGAACGGACTCGCCTGGCGGGGCAGCGAGTACGTCGGCGGCCCGGGTGAGGACTCGATCGACCTGTGGGCCGGCAAGCGGCTCGACCTCGACCTGGCCAAGGGCCGGCTCGAGAACCGCTTCTTCGGCAGGACCCAGCGCAGCGGCTTCCGTGGCTGGGACGACGTCCGCGTCGGGGCGAAGCGAATGACCGTCCTCGGCACGAAGAAGGCCGACGACGTCCGCTTCTACGCATGCATGGCCACGATCCGCGGGCGCGCCGGCAAGGACTCGCTGGAGTCCGACCGCACCGGCGACGACGGCTACCTGCTCGACTGCGACGCGCGGAGATCGGAGATCCGCATCCACGGTGACGGCGGCAACGACACGATCTCGGGCAGCCGCGGGAAGGACCTGCTCGTCGGCGGCCCGGGTCGCGACACGATCAACGGCAAGGCCAGCCGCGACCGGTGCAGCGGCGAGAAGCTGAGGAGCTGCGAGATCAAGCTGCGCTGACGGGCTACTTGCCCCAGTTCTTGCGGCGTACGGCGCGGCGCGGCTTGCCGCCGGCGTACGACCTGGCCGAGTCGACGAGGAAGCCCCGCTCGAGGGCCTCGCGCCCGATCAGCATCCGGAAGCCCATCTCGTCGCGGTTGCTCAGCGTCATGACGGTCGTGATGGTGCGACCCACCAGCGTGACGTCGAGCGCCACGGCGTACCGCTGCTCCACCTGGCCGTTGCTCGAGCGGACCTCGCGCCGGTCGAGGACCGGCAGGCTGAGCTCGACGTGGTCCTCGTCGGAGCGCTGCCAGGGGTGGATGGAGAAGCGCACCCACTCGGCGCCGTCCTGCAGATACGCCTCGAGGTCGAAGGCGTGGATCGACGACGATCGCGCACCGGTGTCGATCTTGGCCTTCACCCAGTCCACGCCGGCCTGCGGGAGGGAGACCCACTCGCGCCAGCCGACGACGACGTGGTCGGGCTCGGGCTGCTCGGGTGTGGTGGGCACCGGGCCATCTTGGCAGGGGGCCGTGTGGCGGAGGTGGTTGGATGGCTGCCCATGAAGCTCGCCATCCTCTCTCGGGCACCGCGCTCCTACAGCACCCAGCGGCTGCGGACCGCGGCCATCGATCGCGGCCACGACGTCAAGGTGCTCAACACGCTGCGCTTCGGCATCGACCTGTCGGGCGACGAGCCCGACCTGCTGTTCCGCGGCAAGCAGCTCTCGACGTACGACGCGGTGCTGCCGCGCATCGGCAACTCGATCACCTACTTCGGAACCGCCGTCGTGCGGCAGTTCGAGCAGATGGACGTCTACACGCCCAACACGAGCTATGGCATCGCCAACAGCCGCGACAAGCTGCGCGCCACGCAGATCCTGTCGCGCCACAAGATCCCGATGCCGGCGACGACCTTCGTGCGCGACCGCGCCGACGTGATCCCGGCGATCGAGCGCGTCGGCGGTGCGCCGGTCGTGATCAAGCTGCTGGAGGGGACGCAGGGCATCGGCGTGATCCTGGCGCCGACGATCAAGGTCGCCGAGGCGATCATCGAGACGCTGCAGAGCACCCGGCAGAACGTGCTGATCCAGCGTTTCGTCAAGGAGAGCAAGGGCCGCGACATCCGCGCCCTCGTCGTCGGCGACCGCGTGGTGGCGGCGATGCGGCGCGTCGCGCAGGGCGACGAGTTCCGCTCGAACGTCCACCGCGGCGGCAGCGTCGAGCCGGTCGAGCTCGACGAGGAGTTCGAGCGCGTGGCCGTACGCTCCGCGCAGATCATGGGCCTCCGCGTCGCCGGCGTCGACATGCTCGAGGGCCGCAAGGGCCCGCAGGTGATGGAGGTGAACTCCTCACCCGGCCTCGAGGGCATCGAGACCGCGACCAAGCTCGACGTCGCCGGCGCGATCGTCGACTACATGGCCAACCAGGTCGCGTTCCCCGACATCGACGTACGCCAGCGGCTGACGGTCTCGACCGGCTACGGCGTGGCCGAGATCGTCGTGCACACCGGCTCCGACATGGTCGGCAAGAAGCTCGGCGACTCCGGCCTCGACGAGCGCGACATCACCGTGCTGACGCTGCACCGCGGCCCCCACGTGATCCCGAACCCGCGCAACAAGACGGTCCTCGAGGGCGAGGACCGGCTGCTGTGCTTCGGGAAGCTCGAGGAGATGCGCTCGATGATCCCGGACCGGAAGCAGAAGCGGGTCAGGCGGCTGATGAAGAAGCATCTGCCGCCGGAGAGCCTCTGATCTCGGCAGCTAGTACGCGACGCGGGTGCGGCGGCGTACCTCCGTCACGATGGCCTCGACTCCCATCTGCGTGACGTCGCCGACGCGCTCACCATCGATCAGGAGCGAGCCGGCCGTCGTCGCACGGTTCGCCTCCTTCAGCGCCGCCCAGGTGCCCCGGCGGCGTCGCACCGCCCTGAACACGCTCGGCAGGAGGTAGGCCGTGTTGTCGACGCCGACGATCTGCACGTCGGCGTCGGGCACCTCGGCCCGCAGGCGGAGATAGGCCTCGGCGACGGTTTTCATCTCGGCGTCGTGCTCGCGCGGACCGTCGACCCGGCCGTCGAAGCAGATGCCGTCGCGGCTCTCACCGCTGCAGCACCCGGTGCCGCCGTGGGCATCGGCCCACGGCCGCACGAGCACGACGCGGACGGTCATCTCGTGGTCACGTCCGAGTCGTCGCCGAGCGGGCTGCCGGCCTCGTCGTACTCACGCCGGCTGCCACGCCGCAACGCTCCTGCAGCCTCGACGATCAGCCAGAGCGCCAGGACGAAGATGACCGCGTCCAGCGGCGCCAGCACCCAACGCTCGCTCCACGACTCACCCTGGGTGAAGTCCCAGAACTGGCTGAAGAGCGCCCAGGTGGTCATCGCCAGCAGGAAGACCAGCGGGACCACGGCGGGGAGAGGGTTGCGCTTCATCCGGAGCACCCACACCGCCACGACGGTGAGCGCCAGGCCCGCCGTGAGCTGGTTGGTGGTGCCGAACAGCCGCCAGAGCACGCCGAACGTGTAGCCGGCGTCGCCCCCACCGGGGATCAGCGCCATGGCCATCGGCACCGCGACCGCCACGAGGCCCGCGAGCGTCAGGTTTCGCGCGAGCGCGTGCCAGCCCGCCAGCTCCGCGATCTCCTGGACGATGTAGCGCTGGAGGCGGACGCCGGTGTCCATGGTCGTCGCGGCGAACGAGATGACCACGACAGCCGCGAAGATGACGGCCAGGTCCAGCGGGACGCCGAGGTTGTGGGCGAACACGGCAACTCCGTTGACGAAGTTGCCGACCGCGCCCCCGGAGGCAGTGGCGAAGTCGGGGTAGAGGGCTTCCCACTCATTGCGGGTGGCGACCACCCCAGCAGACACCGCGAGGACGGCCCCGGTCGCGAGGCTGCCCTCGCCGACGGCACCCATGTAGCCGATGTAGCGGGCGTCGGTCTCCTTGTCGACCTGCTTGGCCGTCGTGCCCGAGGAGACGAGGGAGTGGAACCCCGAGATCGCGCCGCAGGCGATCGTGATGAACAGGAAGGGGAAGATCGACGGGGAGCCGTCGGGGACGTCGTTGACCAGCGGGGCGACGATCTCGTTCCAGCCGACCAGCATGCCCAGGGCGATCACGCCGAGCGCGATGAACAGCTGGTGGGAGTTGATGTAGTCGCGCGGCTGGAGCAGCATCCACACCGGGAGCCTCGAGGCCACGAAGGTGTAGGCGAACAGGATGATCACCCACAGGGTGCGGGCCTCGATCCCGACCGCCTCGGCGGCCGGAGCGAGGTCGATCGGGTACTGCTGCCCGACCCAGATCAGCAGGTAGAGGCCGATGACCCCGAGGATCGAGGGCACCAGGGCCGCCGAGCGCGTCCGGTAGATGTACTGGCCGATGAACATCGCGAGCGGGATCTCGACGAAGATCGGGATCACGGCACCCGGGTTGGCGACGAAGAGGTTCGCGATCACCACCGCGAACACCGCGTTCACGAGCGTCAGCAGGAAGAAGATGATCAGCAGGAAGAGCGTCCGGGCGCGCTTGCTGATCACGTCCTGCGCGATCGTGCCGATGTTCTTGGCACGGTGGCGCAGCGATACAGCGAGCGATCCGAAGTCGTGGACGCCCGCGGCGAAGATCGTGCCCAGCACGATCCAGGCGAGGGCCGGGCCCCAGCCCCAGAAGACCGCGATCGCCGGACCGACGATCGGCGCGGCCCCGGCGACCGAGGTGAAGTGATGGCCGAAGACCACGTGCTTGTTGGTGGGGACGAAGTCGATCCCGTCCTTGAACTGGTGCGCAGGGGTGAGGAACCCCGGATCCAGGGCGTACACGCGTTCGGCGAGGTAGGCCGAGTAGTAGCGGTAGCCGAGGAAGAAGAGCACGCCCACGACGGCGGCGACGGCAATGGCAGGCATCGGTCGAGCTCCTTCCACACAGTCGCCCGGACGGCATGGCTGCCGACCTCAGAAGGTGGCTGGTGATCCATCATGCATCCGGACGAGACGTGTCCTCCTCACCCGAAGAGCGGTGCGGTTCCGCTGTGGCAGTGTGGGCGATCGTGACCACGGAAACGATCTCGGCGTCGTCGCTGGCGGAGGTCGGCTGGGTGGTGGCCGGCCGACCGCGGGTCCACGGCGTCGTACCTCTCGTGCACGACGACGTGCCTGTGCTCGCGTTCACCTACGCCGACGAGGACCGGGCGAGGGAGGTCGCGCGGTCCCCCGTGGTTGCCCTCAGCCTGACGGAACCGCGGTCGACGGGTACGGCGTTCCGTCCCCTCGTCCTGGTCGGCCGGCCCCGGCTGGTCGAGGACCCGTCCGGCGACCTGTTCGCGACCAACCTGTTGCCCCAGGAGCTCCGTCGCTACCCGCCCTCGCGGCTCCTGGCCGACTCGCCGCTCCTGCAGCGCGAGCACTGGTGGTACCTCCCGCGCCTCATCGTCGAGATCGACGTCGACGCGGTCACGGAGGTGCCGGCCCGCGAGGACCCCTCACGCGACCACCTGCTCGTCGTGGCCGGAGTCAACGGGCCGGTCGTACGCGTGGCCCGCGTCGACGGTGATCCTGAGCTGGTCTCCCTGGCCTCCCAGGAACCGCCGCCACCCGGTCCGGCAGTGCTGTTCGGGCAGGACGCGTCGTTCCCGGACCTCGAGCAGTGGACGCAGTGGAGCTACCGCGGCCACTGGGACGGCGCCGGCATGCAGGTGGAGGAGGCCCCAGCGCGGATCGGCCTGGGACGTCCCCCCGGCCTGATCCAGAGATGGCGGCGGCAGCGCGACTTCGAGCGCCGGTGCGTCGCCGCCATCCCCAGTCCCTCGGCTGGGCCGAAGAACTGAGCATAAGGATCACGACACGGAATCGGGCGCGCCGTAGTGGTGGAGGCCCGCGGCGGCCCTGGGGCGCCGGAGTGGTCCACCATGTCGGGTGAGGGGTGAGCTCGCGGTGGGCGAGACGCCGTCGTCTGGGCGCTGGTGGTGGTGCCGGCGCAACAGGTCGCTTCTCACCCTGGCGCCGTCGGTCTCACCGCCCGGTCGCGAACCAGCCCAGGTCCTTCCCCGCGCCGGCCGCGCCGGGAGTCTCAGCGCGCAGCCAGGAGCGCCCGGGGGCGCTGCACCCCGCCGCCTGTGCTCGTCAGACCGAGAAGCGGGTCGGCGGCCGCGATGGATGAAGTCCCTCCATCCCTCCCCAACGACCCCATACACAGTCAGTCAGGATGAGGCGGTGGTCGTGAGACGACCACGTGGCACCACCCGAAAGCAGGTGGATCACCCTGCCCCTCGGGACGGACTGGACTCGGCATGCTCACCCCGCGAGTCCATGGACGGCCTCGTTGTGTCGTCGCGCCACTTGTCGAGGAAGTAGACGAGTGTGACGCCTCCCATCGTCAGGCCGCCTGCGAGCAGCGCGGCGACGATGAAGAGGGTGACCTCGGAGCTTGTCATGCCTGTTCCTCCCTCCTGGGCTCCTGGCCCAGCTGGATGTGTGTCTGTGTTCCGGTGGTTCTGGTGGCTGTGGCTCCGGCCTCGGCCACCGCGTGGGTGACCGAGGCCGGAGCGAAGCCGGGCTACGCGGCGGGACGCCTGCTCGCTTCCGTGTCCTGGCGTGCCGCGTCGCGGCCCGCGAGGTGCCCGAAGACCAGGCCCAGCGAGATCGTTCCGCCGGCTCCGCCGTAAAAGCCCTTGGTGGGCGCGCCGCCAGCGTTGCCCGCGGCGTACAGGCCGGGGATCACCTCGCCGCGGGTGTTGAGGGCTCGCCCACGTGCATCGGTGCGGGGTCCGCCCACGGTTCCCAGGGCGCTGGCCTTGACCTCGAGCGCGTAGTACGGCGCCGTCTCGACCGGGCCCAGCACGCTGGACCTCGGGCTGTTCAGCACCGGGCGGATGATCCTGGCCAAGGGGCCGACGACGACCGAGCGAAGCTGCTCGGCGTTGTTCTTCCGCGCGGCCCGTCCGGCGAGCTTGTTCACGACCGGACCGATCGCCGCGGCGATGCGCTGCCGTGCCTTGGCAGTGGCGGCGGGGAATCGTGCGTCGGGTGAGTAGCTGCCCAGTCGCGGGTAGTAGGCGCCGAAGTAGCGGTCGAACAGGGTCTCGCCGCGACCGAACTGCGGGTCACGTGCCCGGCGGGCGTCGGGGTTGAACCGCTCGACCGTGCGCTGGAGGCCCTCGGCGTCGACGCCGATGGAGTTGGCGAGGTCGGCGAGGGTGTCGGCGCGGTGGAGGTAGTCGGGCACGTCGCCGCCCGGGGGGATGCCGAAGATCCCGAACTTGTCCCAGTAGGTCTGGTCGAAGATCAACCATGCGGTGGCGTTGGGCATGGTCCCGGTCGCGGGGTCGACCTCGCGCATGATCGCACCGAACTGGTCGTAGGCCAGGGCCTCGTTGGCGAACCGCTCGCCCAGGCTGTTGACCATGATGCTGTGGGGCAGGGCGCGCTCGCCGAGGAACACGCGGCTCAGCGGGCGGCCTTCGAGCTCCTCGCCGGGCAGCTGTACGCCGGGCATCCACCAGGCGTCCTGCATGCCGGTCAGGTCGGCGCCGATCTCCTCGGCAAGCTGCACGGCAATGCCGTCGTGACCCGCCGGGGACACCTGGGTGCCGAAGGGCGCGTCGAGGTGGGCGGTGGTCAGCTCGGACGAGCTCTCGAAGCCGCCGCTGGCCAGGACGACGCCCTTCGTGGCGCGCACGGTGTGCTCGACGCCACCGGACTTCACGACGACGCCGCGTACACCTGAGTCGTCCGTGACGAGACGGATCGCTGGCGCTTCGACGCGTACGTCGACGCCGTTGCGGAGGCCGGCTTCGAGCAGGGCGCCTACCAGGGCCGGCCCTGCCAGCCAGGCCTCGTCGATACCCATGCCGCCGAGCATCCAGAACGGTAGCGGGTTCTTCGCCATCCCGGTCGTCAGCGCCGGCCGCACGAACCGCGCGGCCTCGCCCAGCCCCTGCGGCGAGTAGGGGCCGGGGAACAACGCCCGACCGATGGAGGCGCCGTCGATGTCGGAGCGGTAGTCCGGCCAGATCGTGGGAATCCAGCCGAAGGCGGTGTTGGCCTCGATGTAGCGCGCCACCTGGGGGCCGGTCTCGAGGAACTTCTCGATGAGCGCGTGGTCGAGGACCTCGTCGCGTCCCTGGCCATAGATGTAGCGCCGGGCCTGGTCCAGGTCGTCCTCGACCTTCAGCTGCTTGGTGGAGAAGCCGTGGTTCGGGATCCACGCGGCGCCGGCCGAGATGCCGGTCGCTCCGCCGACGAGCTCGCGTGACTCCACGACGAGCACGCGAGCGCCCTCCTTCGCGGCGCTCAGCGCCGCCATCAGGCCGGCGCCGCCGGACCCGACAACGGCGACGTCCACCTCGGCCGGAATGCCCTGGTCGGACACCGTCCCGATGGAGCCGGTGAGCTGGCTGGAGCTGGTGGTCATGCTGTCCTCCTGTTCGCGCGCTACCAGTTGGCGGGCGCATCGCTGGCCGGGAAGGAGTCCTGCCCCCAGACATCGACGATGTCGTCTGCGGTCTTGTCGACGGGGACGGTGGCGGGCGTCATCTCGCACTCCTTCGATCCGTGGGTTCACTGACTTCAACGAACAAAGTAGTTGGAATAGTCCAACTACCTGTGTGAGGCTAGTCTCACCGCATGGAAGGTCGATCGGCACACACCCCACCTGTGGCCGAAGCCGCCGCCGCTCTCGAGCGCGCCGTGCCGATGCTGGTTCGCTGGTTCACCCGCAGCGACGTGAAACGATCCATGCTCGCCGACGCGGAGCCGAACCTGTCGTGGACTGACGCCTGGCTGCTCGGCCGGATCGCCGACACGGGGCCGGTACGCCTCTCCGCGCTCGCCGACTGGCAAGAGGTCGACCGCTCCACCATGACCACGCAAGTACGCCGCCTGGAAGCGTTGGGCCTAGTAGAGCGCGAAGCAGACCCGCGCGACGGCCGCGTCGTACTCGTGCACGCTACGCGGACCGGCACGGCCCGGCACGGTCGTACGAAGCAGACGGCCCGCGCGTTGTACGAGGAGCTGCTCGCTGATTGGTCGGAACCCGACCTCCGGGCGGCTACAGACGCCGCGCGTCGGTTCGTGGAGGCTCTCGAGCGACCCCGCGCCTCGACGGCGGATGACATCTGAGAGCGCGCAACCGCAGCCCTGACCGACCGGGCCAAGGCGGGCGAGGGTCACCGTGGCTCGACAGCAGCCGGACGGCACCCACGGCTCGAACCCCGGAGCTGGACGTGCAGCTCCCAGGTCGTCGGACATGCACATGGGGTCCGCTGCACGAGCTGTGCCAGTTTGACTAGCCCATTCAGCCGCCTGCCGGCGCTCCCCGGATCTCCCTCAACACCGATGATCGTTAGGGCACCCTCGGAGGTCGTCGCGGTAGCCCGTCGAACGCGACAAGCCGCGCCGGCTGCCCGAGCTGGGGCGTCCCATGACGGTGCCCCGAGGCTGCGCACCGTCACGCGCGACACAGCCTGCGCAGGTTGGCGCAAGTGCGTTCCCGTGTCGCGCTGGTTCCCGCTTGTACCCTGCCGCGGCTGACGCGCCCCTGTGCCTGGTCTGGCTGGGATGGCGCGGCCCGCTTGAGAGTTGGCCCCAGAGCCCAGGGCATCGGTCTCAGGCAAGCGCCGCTCTCGCGACCAGGTCGAGAACCGGTCGTACGTCGGTGTCGTCGTGCCTGGCGATGCGGTGCAGGATGAGGCCCTCGGAGCACGCCATGATCGCGCCGGCCGCGGTGTTGGGGTCGCGGGCACCCAGACCGGCCAGCGCCGACTCGAGGGCGGTCGCGATCCGGGCTCGGCCACGCCAGAGGGCCTCGCGCAGGGCGGGATCGTGGCTGGCCTCCATGAACAGGACGAGCCGCGCCGTGGTCACGGTTCGCTGGTCGCGCGTGATGTGGTCGAAGAGGGCCACGAGGGCGTCGAGGAACTCGTCGACCGACCTGGGCGCGAACGCTGCGCGGGCGCCTGCCATCTCCCGCTCGACGATGGCATCAACGACTCCGGCGAGCAGGGCGTCGCGGGTTCGGAAGTAGTTCGACGTCGACCCGGGTGGCAGTTGGGCCTTCTGGTCGATCCGGCGGTGGGTGAGGCCCTTGAGGCCTTGGGTGCCCAGCAACTCGATGGCGGCATCGAGGGCACGGTCCCGGAGCGAGCTCACAAACTCACTATAGAGGTAGTGACATGGCTACTACGCTAGTAGTACATTCGCGGTGTGGGCTGAGGACCGGTCAGGAAGGCGGCGACCATGCCAACAGCACTCATCACCGGGGCCGGACGAGGCATCGGGCAGGCCATCACTCTGCGACTGGCCCGCGCGGATTGGACAGTCTTCGCCGGCGTCCGCGACGACGCCAGCAAGGAACGCCTCACCACAGCCGATGGACGCATCACGCCGGTCCAGCTCGACATCACCAACGAGGCACACCTCTCCGCCCTGGCTGACCGGCTACCCGAGCGGTTGGACGCGTTGGTCAACAACGCCGCGATCGGCGTGCTGGGCCCGGTCGAGGCTGTCTCCATTCCAGACTTCCGCCGCCAGTTCGAGGTCAACCTCTTTGGCCAGGTCGCCGTCACCCAGGCTTTGCTGCCCCAGATCCGTGCCGCCAGCGGCCGGATCGTATTCATCTCCTCGACCGGCGGCCGCGCGCCGGTGCTGATGGAGGGCGCCTATTGCGCATCGAAGTTCGCGGTCGAAGGACTCGCGGACGTGCTCAGGGGCGAACTGCGACCCTGGGGCATCGACGTGTCCGTTGTCGAGCCGGGCCCCACCGACACTGGTCCCTGGCGCGAGATCCAGTCGATGCTTGCAGACATGGAGGAGGGTATGTCCGCCACACACCGCGAGCTCTACGCACAGCACATTCGCGGGATGCGCAGGCTGGTCACGACGCTCCAGCGCCGGACTGCGCCGCCGGACGTCGTAGCCCGGGTTGTCGAGCAGGCGTTGACCGCACGCCGTCCTCGTGCCCGCTACGCCGCCGGGGCACAGGCCCAGGCGATGCTCACCATGAACGCGGTGCTGCCCACGCGGCTCAACGACGCCATCGGTGCCCGCCTCCTCGGCCTGCGGCACCCCAAGCAGACCAACGCGATCTCGAGCCACGCGGGTTGACATCGTCCACTCATCATTGAGGCCAACGAACCAGTCCGGCACTTCGCTACGACCGGAATGCGTCCTGCCGCCGCCTGCCGGGCACATCGCTGCGCTGGCCTGTGCGTGAGGTGGGACCCCCCGCTTTCGCGGCCGATGGTGAAGCCGCCACCCGTGCCGACTCGGCCGAGTTCAGCGCTCGTTCTGCGCCGCATGCTTGCCGACGCGACCGTGCGGGGTGACGATGGCTCTGACAGGAGGCCAGATGGCCAAGAATCCACTCGTGCAGTCCGAGCCGGACACGATCCGGAACCGCCCAGACCGGTCGGACGAGCGCTACACCGCCAAGGGCCGCCTGCGGTCGCCGGTCTACGAGGCTGAGATGGAGCGCCTTCAGGAACAGCTGGTGCTGCTCCAGTACTGGATCCAGTCCCAGGGCCTCAAAGTCCTGGTCATCTTCGAGGGACGTGGCTCAGCGGGGAAGGGGGGCGTGATCAAACGGATCACCGAACGCACCAGCCCCCGCACCGTGCGCATCGTGGCCCTGCCGAAACCCACCGACCGCGAGCGCACCCAGTGGTACTTCCAGCGCTACGTCGAGCACCTGCCGGCCGCCGGGGAGATGGTCCTGTTCGATCGCAGCTGGTACAACCGCTCGAACGTGGAGTGGGTGATGGGCTTCTGCACGGAGGACGAGCACCAGGAGTTCCTCCGCAGCTGTCCCGAGTTCGAGCGGATGCTGGTCCGCTCCGGGATCGTGGTCCTCAAGTACTGGTTCTCCGTCAGCGCGGAGGAGCAGCAACGGCGCTTCGAGGCGCGCAACGCCGAGCCGCTCAAGCGGTGGAAGCTGTCCGACATGGACCTCGCGGAGCGCGAGCTCTACGTCCGCTACTCCATGGCCAAGGACACCACCTTCCAGTACACCGACATCAAGCAGGCGCCCTGGTACGTCGTTCCGTCCGACGACAAGAGGGCGGCCAGGCTCAACTGCATCAGCCATCTGCTCGCGCAGTTCGACTACGAGGATGTCGCTCCCGCGCCCGTGGAGCTCCCGGAGGTGCGGGACGCCCCCTACGTCAGACCGCCGATGCACGAGCAGACGTTCGTTCCGCAGCTGTACTAGGTAGCCCGCGCCATCCGCCGCCCTGCGTCACAGGTAGATGTTGTCGTGCTTCTCCATGAACTCCTGAAGCTCGTCGTGACTCGGCGTCCAGCGCCCCTCGGCCAGCTCGACCATTCCTTCGAAGTAGGCCTCGCGCGGGGCGCCGGGCGCGAAGAGAATCAGCAGCGAGGCAGGCTCGCCTGACTCGTTGCGGAAGCCGTGGAGGCCTCCCTCGGGCACGTAGACGAAGTCGCCCGGTCGACCCTCCAGCCAGGTGCTGCCGTCGAAGAGCTGCACCGTGCCCGAGACCACGAAGAAGGACTCGCTGATGGTCCGGTGGAAGTGCGGCTGCGCCCCGGCCGGCTCCGGGCCAATGTCCCATCGGTAGAGCCCGAAGCGGCCATCAGTCGTCGCCCCCGTGGCCAGGTAGGTCGCCGAGCCACCGGGAAGAGGCAGATCGGGTGGCGTGGCCGCCGGGCGGTAGCGAGCCAGGACGTCGCCGTTGCCGAAGTACGTGGGGTCCGGGTACGACATGTTCGGACGCTATCTGCGACGGGAGCGGTCCGGAAGAGTCCCAAAGTGGATGAGGACCGATGGGCGCCGGTGTCGGCTTGCGGCGCGATGATCCACCAGCGCGACGCTGGTCTCGTGCCGTGCCGTGCCGTGCCGCTCCGCATAGTCTTCGCCGCCACACCGTCCCTGCGAACCTGCGGGCCGGGCCGTCTTCAGTGCCGCGTCACTTCGCCGCGTGCTGGCGTCACCGTTTCGGACATCTGAAGAACATCAGGGCGATACAGCTCGCGCATTCGCCCGGCTGGAGTCAGCCCGCGGACCCACCGCGGGCTGACCGTTGACAGCAGGTAGCCAGAGGGCGCAGTCACTCGTGGAGCTCGAGGTCCCCGACGAGCGGCCGTGGCACGACCTGCGCGCCGCGCAGGAGCCGCTCGAACGCATTCCGTGCCGCCGCATGTGCATCCCGCGCGTCTCGACCCGACCGACGAGAGCGCAGGTTCTCGCAGCTCCTGACCCGCTCGGCGCCGAGGCAGGTGTCCCATCCCTTGCGGCCGTTCGCGAAGTCGCCGCGACCCTGGCCCAGGTCCAGGACGTCCCGCCCTCGTGTGGCGACGACCGAGTCGCGGCCTCCGCGCATCGACGTCTCCAGGCTGCGCCCTCCCCGCATGATCACGTCCTCGTTGCGGTGGGTGCCGCGGACCTGCCAGCGGGAGTCCTCGCCCTGGATCCACAGGACCTCGAGACCGCGCACCCGACCGGCCCGTGCTTTGGTCCGAAGAACTCCGCGGCCCAGGTCCACGGTGATCGGCGAGCCCTTGCCGAAGCCCGCCCTCCGCACGTCGAAGGTGACGAGATCTCTGGACCTGCCTCCGTCCACCGACAGCCCGCGCGAGGCGGGGGTGAGCCTGAGGTAGATGTCGTCGTGGCCTCCACCGCCGTCGACGTCGACGTCCTCCACGGCCTCGACCACGAGCTGATCGTCTCCGTCCTGGCCGCGCAGGACGGCTGGGGCGGTCTCCGGGTGGACCTCGAGATGGTCCGTGTCGTCCCCGCCACGCGCCGTACCTCCAGCCTGTCCCAGGAAGATCCAGTCCATGCCCGGCCCTCCGTCGATGTCGTCCGGGGCGTCAGCAGCCGGGTCGACGTCCGTGTTCGTGAAGTCTGCGGAGAGGGTGTCGTTGCCGCCGGCGCCGTCGATCTGGTCAGCACCGCCACGACCGATCAGCACGTCGAGGTACGGCGATCCGATCAGGACGTCCGCAGTGCGCGTGCCCGCGATGCTCAGCGCCTCGGTCACGACGACCTGATCGGTGCCTGACGGCTCTGCCACGAAGCCCAGTCCGCCGACGGGGGTGAGGTCAGCCCTGATCCCGCCCGGGAAGCCGGCGGCGAGGAGGTCCGAGTAGAGCACGGTGTCCGCGGGAATGGAGAAGTCGTCGCGCGTCAGGGGGTCGAGGCCGGGGTCGACGTAGTCGCTGCCCGGTCCCGGCCAGATGACGTCGCCGCCGGCATCGCTGTCGAACCCGCCGAAGATGCGGTCGTCGCCTGCGTACCCCGCCAGACGGTCCGTCCCCTCGTCGCCGCAGATCACGTCGTTGCCGAGGAATCCCGAGATCGTGTCGTCGCCGCCCAACCCGACGATCACGTCGTCGCCGTCGGTCCCGTTGAGGACGTCGTCTCCCGGCGTGCCGAGAACCGTCGCGGGCCTGCCCTCGCACGTCCCCGCGACGGCACTCGACGGCACAGCGGGAAGCAGCGGCGCGACGAGCGCGAGACCGGCGAGGACCAGGCGAGGCCCCGTGGTTCGCCCAGGAGTCCACCTCCACGCCGCTGGTGCCCTCACGAGCGGCCTGTTCGACGGTCGACCTGTGCCTCCGTGTGTGTCCATGTCTCGTCTCCTTCCCCGCAGTCGATGCCACTCAGGATGAGCGCCCCCCGCGCGCCGCACATGGGACCGAAGTCCCGAACGGCTCGGGAAAAGTGGGACGTCGTCGGCGCCTGCGATCCTGCGCCGCCGCGTGGTCTGCCCCGCGGGTGTCCCGCAGCGTCATCCGCAGAGGCGTGTCAGGCACACTGCACGAGTGCCCGACCCGCTGCGCAACCTGCTCGCCGCGCCGCCCGACCTCCCGGTCACCGCGGGCCTCGCACCGCTCGTCGAGGCACTTCGGACTCGCGGAGTCGCGGTGGTCCACGCACCGCCGGGCACCGGCAAGACGACCTTGGTCCCACCTGCGGTCGCCGGGGTCGTCGACGGACGGGTCGTCGTCACGCAGCCCAGCCGCATCGCCGCCCGCGCTGCTGCCCGTCGGCTGGCGCACCTGCTCGGCGAGCCGGTCGGTGAGACGGTCGGATACTCCGTACGCGGAGACCGTCGCAGCAGTCGACGTACCCGTGTCGAGATCGTCACGACCGGTCTGCTGCTCCGGCGGATCCAGCACGATCCCGAGCTGGTCGGCGTCGGGGCCGTCGTGCTCGACGAGGTGCACGAGCGCCACCTCGACGCCGACCTGACCCTGGCGCTGCTCGTCGACGTCCGGGCCAACCTGCGTGAGGACCTGTCCCTGGTGGCGATGTCGGCCACCATCGAGGCCGAACGGACGGCCGCCCTGCTCGGACGCGACGATGATGGCGGCGCTCCGGTGATTCGCGTCCCGGGTGCCCTGCACCCCGTTCGAGCGGTCTGGTGCCCGCCCCCTGCGGGTGTGCGCCGCACCGACGACCGGGGGATCACCCCGGCGTTCCACGACCATGTCGCAGCGACCGTGCGTCGTGCGCTGGTCGGGCACGAGGGGGACGTCCTGGTCTTCGTGCCGGGTGTCGCGGAGGTCGAGGCGACCGTACGTCGCCTGGCCGGCGTGGACGCGGCCGTGCACGCCCTGCACGGACGGTTGTCCGGCGCCGAGCAGGATCGTGCGCTCAGCGAGGGCCCGCGTCGACGGGTGATCGTCTCGACCGCGGTCGCCGAGTCGTCGCTGACGGTGCCGGGCGTACGCGTCGTGGTGGATGCCGGATTCTCGCGCGAGCCACGCACCGATCACCGACGGGGACTGGCTTCCCTGGTCACCGTCGCGGTGAGTCGGGCAGCGGCCGAGCAGCGGGCGGGACGGGCCGGACGGCTGGGTCCGGGGACCGTGCTGCGGTGCTGGTCCGAGGCGGAGCATGCGCACCTGGCCGCCCACCCGGAGCCCGAGATCGCCACCGCCGACCTGACGGCCTTCGCCCTGGAGGTGGCGTGCTGGGGCAGCCGCGACGTCCACGACCTGGCACTGCTCGACCAGCCCCCGGCGCACGCACTGTCGGCGGCCACGGAGGTGCTGATGGGTCTGGGGGCGATGACCGAGGACGGGAGGGTCACCCCGCGGGGCCGGGTGATCGCCGGCGTGCCCGTCGATCCCAGGCTGGCGCGTGCGCTCATCGACGGGGCTGGTCTCGTCGGGGCCGAGCGGGCCTCGGAGGTGGTCGCGATGCTGAGCGAGGACGTACGCGCTCCCGGCGCGGACCTGGTCGCCGCGCTCCGCTCGCTGCGTGCCGACAAGCGGGCAGGAGCGTGGCGCCGCCAGGTCACCAGGCTCGAGGAGGTCGTCGCGAAGCAGGACACCGCCGGCGAGCGGAGAGCGACGTCGAGCCACGCCCGAGCACTCACCGACGACGTGGCGGTGGGTCTGGTGGTGGCCCTGGCGCACCCGGACCGGATCGCCCGCAAGCGCTCCGGCACGTCGAGCTACCTGATGGCGTCCGGGACAGGCGCGGCGCTCGACTCGCGCGACCCGGGGCCGCTGGCCGGACTGGAGTGGCTCGCGGTCGGTGACGCGGAGCGACGGCCCGGGCAACGTGAGGCCCGGATCCGCGCTGCGGCCCCCCTCACCGAGGACCTCGCGCTGGAGGCAGCGGGATCGCTGTGGACCGAGGTGGACGAGGTCACCTGGACCGGCGGGCGGGTGCTGGCTCGCCGACGGACGTTGCTGGGAGCGATCGAGCTCAGCTCGGTCCCGCTGAGCGATCCACCCGCGCAGGCCGTGAGCGACGCGATCCGGGAGGCGGTCGCGAAGGAGGGGATCGCTCTCCTCGCCTGGACGGAGGCGGCCACGGCGCTGCGCGCCCGCCTCGACTTCCTGCACCGCGCGCTCGGTGACCCGTGGCCCGACGTCAGCGACGCAGCACTGACGCAGGACCTCGACTTGTGGCTCGGGCTGCAGCTGGCGCGGGTCCGCTCGGCCCAGGACCTTCGTCGCCTCGACGTGACTGCTGCCCTGCGAGCGATGGTGCCGTGGCCGGAGGCGGGCAGGCTCGACGACCTGGCTCCCGAGCGCGTCGAGGTGCCGAGCGGGTCGAGCGTGCGGATCGACTACTCCCAGGACCAGCCGGTGCTCGCCGTGCGCCTGCAGGAGGTCTTCGGCTGGACCGCAGCACCGGTCCTGGCCGACGGCAGGGTCCCGCTCCTGCTGCACCTGCTCTCCCCCGCGCGACGCCCGGCCGCCGTCACCGCGGACCTGGAGTCCTTCTGGGACAACGGCTACCCGGGCGTGCGCGCTGACCTGCGCGGGCGCTATCCCAAGCACGACTGGCCCGAGGATCCACGCAGCGCACCAGCCACCGCGCGGACGAACAAGGCTCGCCGGAGCTGAGTGGTGTGTCGACCCGCCTGAGGTGAATCTCGTTGGGGTGGAGAGATGACCCTCGGGGATGTAGTTGCGCACCTGTCGGATGGCTAGCGTCCCACTTGCCTGCCGCCCATCTGGGGGCCTGTTGGAGGTGATGGATCGTGCGCGAGGTACGCCACCTGATGGTCGAGCTCACCCGGCTCGCGCAAGCGCTGGACGCCGCCCCCGACGAGGACACCCGAGTCCAGATCGCCGTCGGCAGCGCCGTACTGATCGTGAGCGGCTGTGACCACGCCGGCTTCACGGTCAACGAGGGGGGCAGGCTGTCCACCGAGGTGGGCACCGATGACCTGGTCGGCCGAGCCAACAGCCTGCAGAGCGAGCTCTCCGAGGGGCCGTGCCTCGACGTGATGCGTGACCAGGACTCACTGGTGAGCAACGACCTCACGCAGGAACGTCGCTGGCCCCTCTGGGCAAGCCGTGTCCACGCCGATCTCGGCGTCGGCTCGATGATGTCGCTCCTGGTGTACACAAGCAGGCACTCGTACGGCGCGTTGAGTCTCTACGCCGATCAGCGCCACCGGTTCGATCAAGAAGATGTCGCCGTGGGGCAGGCACTCGCCGCCCACCTGGCCGTGACCATCGACGCTGGACGACAGATCGACCAGCTCAAGGTCGCCATGGACAGCCGCACGATCATCGGCCAGGCACAGGGCCTCCTGATGGGGCGTCTGGGCATCGATGCCGACCAGGCGTTCGACTACCTGCGGCGGATCTCGTCTCATTCCAACCGAAAGCTCTCGGTCGTCGCCATGGAGATCGTCCGCACACGGCAGCTGCCGTCGCGTCCGTCGAACGTCGGATCGGTGGCCAGCTAGCTCCCTGCAGCCGGGGGCCGTCCCAGATGAGCACGATCGACCGTGCGCCGGGCGTCGGGCTCGAAGCCGTTGGCCAATCCCCACAGGATCGCTTGTGGTCGGCGTTGGGCGCCGATCTTCCGATAGGCCGAGCGGATGTAGGTCTTCACCGTGTTGGTGCTGAGGAAGACGCGATCGGCGATCCTGGTTGCTCAGCCCCTGGGTGACCAGTGCCAGCACCTCCGCCTCACGCGGAGACAGACCCGCAGACCGTCCCGGCCAGTCGCCCACACCGCCGACGCTCGTTTCGTACTCACCGGTGATGACGACGACCTCGCCGTCCATGACGCGCTCCAGGGCGGCGACGACCTCGGGACCGGTGAGGACCTTCGAGAGGTAGCCGCTGGCACCACCGGCCATGGCCTGCCTGATCATGCCTGGCTCGACGTTCCAGCTGTAGACGACCACCTTCGCGCCGCTGTCGCGCACGAAGTCCTGGAGGTCGATGCCGACGCCCTGCACCTGGCCGAACGTGTCGTAGAGGACGATGTCGACGTCGGTGATCACGGGCGTCAGCGCCCCGGTCTCGACCACGTGGATGTTCTCGGACGCCAGGAACGAGGCGACCCCGGCCACGACCACCGGATAGTCGTCCACGATGGCCAGCCGCAGCACCCGCTTCACTGTCGTCCCATGTCGAGACTGTAACCCCGGCGGGCCCGGGATGGGTGGGAGTACCGCGGGCGGGCTGTCGCCCGCTCGCGGCTGTCGCCAGGTCGGGCATCGACACCCGGGCCGGCGGAGCGAATGATGGTGCAGTGAAGCGGCGACGAAGGAAGTTCGCGGCTCGGGTCGACCACGCTGTCGCCCCTCGGCACCTGTCGGCCCAGAGCTGGCGCGAGCTCATGCGGCGCGCTGTGGCCCACGTGGTGGAGGCTCGGCTTCCCTTCCTCAGCGCCGGGGTCGCGTTCTTCGCCGTCCTGTCCGTCGCGCCAGTGCTGGTGACCGCACTGTCGGTCTACGGCGCCCTCAACACGCCCGCCCAGGCTCGCAGCCAGCTCGCAAGGATCGCAGAGGTACTACCGCCGCAGGTGGAGCTGCTGGTCACCGACCAGCTGACCAGCATCACCACCGCGTCGACGGAGGTGCTGACGGCGCGCGGGCTCGTCGGCCTCGGGCTCGCGTTGTGGACGGCCACGACGGCGATGGTGGCTCTCATCGACGCGTTGAACGTGGCCTACCACGAGACCGAGACCAGGGGCTTCGTGCGGCGGACCGTACTGGGTCTCTCGTTCGTCCTCGGCGGTGCGCTCCTCCTGGGCGCGGCGATCGCTCTCGCCGGCGTGACCACCCGAGCCATCGACAGCTCACCTGCCTACGTCCGTGCCGTGGCGGGGATGGCCGCGTGGCCAGCGATGGCAGTGCTGATGTGCACGACGCTCGCCGTCCTCTACAGGTTCGCCCCGGACCGCAAGAACCCGCAGTGGCGATGGACGACGTGGGGAGCCGTGGGCGCCACCGTGCTGTGGGCAGCGGGTTCCGCCGCGCTCTTCGCGTACGTGCAGAACCTCGGCACCTACGGGACCATCTACGGCTCGCTGGCCGGTGTCGCGATCAGCATGTTCTGGCTCTGGTTCACCGTCTTGCTGGTCGTGTTCGGAGCAGCGGTCAACGGGGAGTCCGAGAGGCAGACCATGTACGACTCCACGACAGGGCCTGAGCGCCCGATGGGCCAGCGAGGCGCGGTCGTCGCTGACAGCACGCCGCACCACCTCAAACGTCCCTGACCGCCCAAGCGCCACTTCGCCCCGATCCGCACGCGAGGAGCAGCGCGAGCCCTCGCGGCGAGGACGCTGCACGCCGTCCTGACCTACGCTGTGGCAATGAGTGAGGACCGCATCGTCGAGGCATCCCGGCGCCTGGCCACCGCCCTTCGGCCTGGCGACCTGGACCAGACGCTCGCCAACATCACGGCGGCCGCGGTGGAGGTCCTGCCGGACGTGCAGTCGAGCAGCCTGACCATCAAGCACGCAGACGGCCGGCTGGAGACGGTCGCCCCGACCCACGAGATGCTGCGAGAAGTCGACGCGGCGCAGTACGAGCTGCAGGAGGGGCCTTGCTACGAGGCGGCGGTCGACACCGTCCACGTCGTGTCGCCCCACCTCGCGGCCGATGACCGCTTCCCGCGGTACGCGCCTGTGGCACTGCGAGCGGGAATCCGGGCGCAGGCCGGTATCCGCCTCTTCGACGCCCCCGACTCGAACGGCGCCCTGAACCTCTACTCCGACAAGGTCGGTGCCTTCGAGGACCTCGGCGTGATCGCCGACCTCTTCGCCCACCAGTCCGCCGTCGCGCTGGACTACGCCCGCAGGGTCGACCAGCTCGAGGAGGCAGTCAAGACCCGTCAGCTGATCGGTCAGGCCGTCGGGATGGTGATGGAGCGCTTCCAGGTCGACGAAGCCCGCGCCTTCGGCTTCCTGACCCGCCTCTCGAACCAGGAGAACCTCAAGCTGCGTCTTGTCGCAGAACGGCTCCTCGCCACGCCGGGCAACCGGCCAGACGGAGCAGCCGATGCGTGATGGGGCGTTGTCCCTGCGCGTGGGGGGCGACAGGGCGGCCCCCCGGTGAGCAGGGACCGCGACGAGGAGGGCCGGCCGCGCCAGGCCAGGCCGCGCGACGAGCTCGGCCGTCCGCTGCCGTACGGCGCTCAGGGGGTCGAGCCGGTCTCTGAGGACCCGTTGCCGCCGCACGACACGGTGCAGTTCGCCATCGAGCTGCTGGACCAGGGCCGGCCGTTCTCGGCCCACGAGGTCTTCGAGGCCCGCTGGAAGGACGCTCCCGAGGCTGAGCACGACCTCTGGCAGGGACTGGCCCAGCTGTGCGTCGGGCTGACCCACGCCCTGCGCGGCAACGCCACCGGCGCGCAGCGACTGCTCGAGCGCGGCAACGGCCGGCTCGAGCGGTACGCCGCGACCGGCGGTCCGACGTACGGGCTCGAGCTGGCGGAGTTCCGCACGCGGATCCACCGCATGGCCGCGCCCGACTGACACGGGCCCACCACGTGGCCACCGATCGATCTACCGGGACGCGTCGGCGAGGTTCCGTGCAGGACCCCGGTCGCCTGCCCCGGCGTGATGTCGCCCAGTTCAGCGTCGGGTGGCCGCTACTGGGTGACCAGGCTGCCGACCCGGACCGCCCACATGACGATGCGGTCGACCTTGACCACGTCGGTGGCGTCACCCGAGTTGTTGAGGCAGATGAGCTGTGCGGTCCCTGGCCCGGTCAGCTGACCGGCCTGGCTCAGGGTCAGCGGCACCGTGTAGACGTTGCCCGAGAAGGCCGACTGCAGGAGCGTGCCGTACTGCGAAGCCGGTTCCGATCCGAGCTGGACACGGCACAGAACGGGTTGGAAGGTGCTCTCGGAATGGCCGAGCTGGGCGGTGGCCGTGACCGCGTAGGCCCCCGCGGGGAGGCTCAGGGAGGCCACGATCGCTCCTCCCCCTCCGGGCAGGTTCACGTCGGCCGGCGATACGCGGTAGACGGTGCTCGGGCCGATCGGCCCCGTCGGCCCCTGAGGCCCTTCCGCTCCGGTGGCACCGTCGGCTCCCGTCAGGCCTTGCGGCCCTTGCGGCCCTTGCGGCCCTTGCGGTCCTTCCGGCCCGGGTGCGCCAGTGGCCCCGGTCGCTCCCGTCGGGCCCTGCGGCCCTGCCGGACCGGTCTCACCCTGCTGACCACGAAGTGACTCGCGTGCCGTGAGTGAGATGTCCTTGACCTTCAGGGTCTCGTTCCTGATGTCGGCGGTGGTGACGGTGCCGTCCTTGATGTCGGCGCCGGTGATGAGCGCCGCTGCGAGCGCTCCACCTGAGAAGCTGACGGCCAGGGCGGTGGCGGCCACGCCGAGGACGATGGTGCGGGAGCTCGGCACGACGCGCATCCGCCGAGGCTAGGTGCCGCCTCGGAGGCGCGTTGCCTTATCGGTCCTCCTCCCACCAGTGGTCTAGTCCAAGCGTCCGGACAACTCCAGCCCACGATGGTTGCGGCCTCGCCGCGGCAGGTCTCGCCGGCAGCATCGGCGATCGGTGACCAGCAGGTCGACGGTGGCCGCGTCCAGTCACCGAGCGCTCGCAGGAGAACGACAGGTCTCAAGCGATGGAGCGGTGTGCGACCCGGACTTCTGTCCGTGAGGGCAGCGGCCCAGCGACAAGCGTCATGTGTCGATCGTGGGTCGGTGCGGGACGGCGGCCGTGATCATGGCGAGGGCGAGGAACGAGTAGTAGTACAGCGCGACCCAGAGCCCGCGGGGTGTGGTGACGCCGAGGTCGGGTCCGGCGAAGGACTCGACGGTCAGCGCCCAGATCGGGATGGCGGTGAGGGCCAGCGCGCCGCAGGCGAGCCTGCCCCATCGAGGGCCACGTCCGGAGATGGCGTACCCGCCTGCCATGGCGTAGACGGGTACGCCGATCGCTCCACCTCCGAGGCCGTCCTCGAAGATCCCGAGCACCCCCAGCGGACCCTCGCTGAAGAGGACCGCCGCGAACAGCAGGGGCGAGAGGGCCAGCCAGCGCCAGCGGCGACGTCCACCCGTACGCCGGAGGTGCTCGGCCCACCCCAGGAGGAGCCCGATCACCAGGCCGGGCAGCAGGATGTAGCCGAACGTGCCCGACCAGCTGACGCTCGAGTCCTCCGGGACGATCTGCGCCATGAATCCGCGCAGACCGGCGGCCCACGCCAGGCCGAGCAGCCCACCGACGAGGACCAGCGCCAAGCCAGGGCTCCGGTCGGAAGCCGCCCGTACAGGCGCCTCTGCGGTCTGGATCGCCATCGACGTGCCTTCCCGGCCTAGGTGATCGGGGTGTTCGCCAGCGCGACGATCGTCCCGAGCGCCAACGCTGCGGCGACGGTCGGCATGAACCAACCCGGGCGGACCCGGGCGCGCCACAGCGACCAGACGGCGACCAATGCCAGCAGGATGCCGAACACGATGCTGCCGACGTGGGCGACGTCGGTCAGCGGCCGTGCCTCCTCGCAGACGGGTGGGCAGTAGATGATCGGGTAGCCGTTCGTCAGCGCCGACCAGCCGGCGCCGAGGATCCCGGCGCTGGCGACGCCGCCGCCGTTGCCGCGGGCGCCCGCCATGAAGGAGATCGCCCACCAGAGCTGGATGAGCGCGACGCCGAGGACCGTCGCCGCCTCGGACACGCTCAGCGTGCCGCGCAGGTCGAACAGACCGACGCCGAAGTCGAGGATGATGTGCAGCACGCTGAAGAACATCGTCGCCAGACCGACCCACAGCCACAGGGGCATCCGCCAGTCGCGGCCGGACCACTGCAGGCTCGACGCTTCCGGACTCGTCACAGCCGGACGATAGTCCCGTCCCATGCTCCGGACGGCTGCTGTTTCCGTTGCGGAAACAGCGGCTGCGTCAGGTCAGCGCCGACCGGGTGATCGAGTCCGTGAAGTCGGTCATCAGGTCGATCGCCGTCAGCAGCGCCGGCCGGTCGTCGCCGCTGCGCCGGTGCGCGTGGTACCAGCTGGCCGGAACGCCGATCAACCCCACCCGCTGGAGCTCGGGAGGGAGGTTCGCCGTGAGTGCCACCGGCACCACGGTCACCTCTCGACCGCGAAGGATGCGCTGGGCGACGTGAGCGGTGTTCGTGGCACTGATCGGCACCAACGTCGCCTCCTCGAGCGGACGTACGTCGGCGAGGATGAACGGCTGCATGTACTCGTCGGGCAGGTCAGGGCTGTAGATCATCGGGAGCCGCGCGAACTCGTGGACGTCCACCGCGCGCCTGAACGCCAGCGGATGCGTGGCGCCGACCAACCCGACCCGATGGATCTCCGAGAGCCGGGTCGAGGTCACCTCGGGACTGGCGGAGGGTCCGAACGTCAGGACCACGTCGACGTCGCCCGCGAGGAGGGCGGGGGTCAGCTCCGGGAACTCCGTTCGTACGGATTCGATGCCCACGTCGGGATGAGCGTGCTGCAGCGCCAGCTCGAGCGTTGCCAGCGCCTGCGGCATCAGTGGAGCCACGACACCGACGCCGGCCGGTACGGCAAGCCGCAGCGTCTCGACGGGCGCCCCCGTCGCGGCTGTCTTCGCGGCCTGGGCCGCTTGGACCAGCTGCGGGGCGAACTGCACGAAACGTCGACCGGCGGGGGTGAGTCCCGCGTAGCCGGCAGTGTCACGTTCGATCAGCGGGACACCCACCGAGGCCTCGAGCCTCTTGATGCGCTTGGTCAACGCGGACGCCGAGATCCCGAGCCTGTCGGCAGCGCGCCCGAAGTGCCGCGCGTCGGTGACGGCGATGAAGCTCTCGACGGCAGTCAGGTCGAGGTCCATACCCGGGATCGTCCCACCCGGCTCATCGGGCGTCCACGAAACCGCGTACGCCTCACCTACCGTGCTGGAGCCCGTTGACCAGGCACCGTCGGCGGCCGCTCGATCGGATCAGGCGCGGTAGGGCTTGTCCTCGTGCCGGGGGTCCGACCGGGGATATCCCGCCTTCGGCTCCAACCCGTCCGGTTGGGGTTCCTCGCCACCGGCGCTCTGCTCCGGCGGTGCATCTTCGGGGGTGTCGAGCTGGGTCGTGTCCCGCAGGCCGTCGGTTCCGACCTGACCCCTGCCGGTCGGACCGACGCGCTCGCTGCTCGAACCCATGCCGCCTGCTGCCCCCTCGGGGCCGGACGAGTTCGGCGTCGACCGACGCTCCTCGGTTGCGGGCTTGGCCGTCTTGTCGTCCGGGCTGGTCATGGACTCGTCCCCTCACTCGTGGATGGCTCTCCCATCCAGTTCCCCGGTCGATGATCGCCATGCACCCAGCACCCGGGACGGCATCGTGCACGGGCACAAGCGGTTGGCAAGGGGATCGCAAGCGGCGGTCGGCAGCCTGCTGCCATGAAGATCCCGAATCCGCGGCGAGGCGCAGCCACCCTCGTCCTCGCGCTGGCGCTGGTCGCGCCCACCCAGCCCATGTCGGCCATGGCTGTCGACTCAGCCCGCCCGAGGTGTGCCGGCTTCAAGGCCACCATCGTCGGCACCAACAAGTCCGAGACCATCAAGGGCACCGCCAAGCGTGACGTGATCGTCGCCCGCGGCGGGAAGGACAAGATCCGGGGCCGCGGCGGCCTCGACATCGTGTGCGGCGGCGGGGGCGACGACCGGATCATGTCCGGCGCGGGCACCGGTGGCCTGCTCTACGGGGAGGGAGGTGACGACGTGATCGTCGCCCAGGCCGACGGCATCGGGCTCTACGGCGGTCGAGGTGACGACGTCCTGACCACCACCACGGCCGGGACGCTGCTCGACGGGGGTGCTGGCGGCGACATGATCATCGGCAGCAAGCACGCGGACGTCATCGACGGTGGGGACGGCGACGACAGCATCGGTGCCGGCCCTGGCGACGACACTGACGTGCACGGCGGGCCGGGCAACGACACCGTCGACGGTGACGCCGGCAGCGACGTGCTCCACGGAGACGCCGGCAACGACACCGTGCTGACCGGCACCGGGGTCGGTGGGTTCGGCTACGGCGACGACGGCGACGACACCTTGACGACCGGCGACGCCGGCCAGGCGCTCTACGGCGGCGAGGGCAGCGACCTGCTCACTGCGAAGCACGCCGGGACGCTGCTGCAGGGCGACGCCGGCGCCGACTGGTTGAACGGCAGTGACCACCCGGACGCGATCGACGGCGGGGCGGGCGCGGACATGATCAACGGCGCCGGCGGTGACGACGTCGACCTCCGGGGCGGGCCCGACGGCGACATGTGCGACGGCGGCGCCGGCAGGGACCGCTGCGACGGAGGCTCGCCGGGCGGCCCCGCCAACTCGGCGGACGACGCCGACATCTGCGAGGCCGAGGTGAAGGTCTCGTGCCGCGACGGCGGGTTCCCGGACCGCTGGCAGCTGAAGGTCAGCGGGCACGAGGTGAGCGAGGGCGACTACTCCGGCGACACGTACGACTGGTCCATCACCATGACGGTGGTGCGCCACGGCGACCCGGCCACGAGCGCGATGTGGCGCTACGAGTCGGCGACGGGCAGCTACACCGGCTCGGGTTACTACGGCGACTGCTCCTTCACCGAGAGCGGCACCCTCGACCGCAACTGGTCGGCCGACTTCCTCCTGGCCCCGCACATGGACCAGTACTCCTTCGACGTCGTGGGCGCCGGCAACGGCACCAGGGCCGTCAGCTGTCCTGACCAGTCCTCCACCATGGGGGCATCGTTCGAGGCGTGGGGCGCGACCGGATGGGGCCCTGAAGGCTGGCCCTGGGACCGTACCCAGTCGGAGATCGTGGGCGACTGGCTCGACGACGACCCCGGCTTCAGCCGCCACATCCGGTGGGTGGTCTCACCGCTGGCCTGATCAGCCATGCTGACGGTCCCGTACCTCGCACACACCCAGGAGACACCGTGAAGCTTCTTCTCACCTCGGGCGGCGTGACGAACGCCAGCATCCGTGACGCGCTCGTCGAGCTCATCGGAAAGCCGGTCGAGGAGTCCACCGCGCTGTGCATCCCCACTGCGATGTACGGACACCCGATGGTCGGCCCGGGCGAGAGGGCGTGGCAGTTCATCAGCGGGACCTCCGAGAACCCGATGGTCGACCTGGGCTGGAGGTCCGTCGGAGTCCTCGAGCTCACCGCCCTGCCCAGCCTCGACGAGGAGCGTTGGGTGCCGCTGGTCCGGGAAGCTGATGCCCTGCTCGTCGCGGGCGGCGACGTCCTCTACCTCAGCCACTGGATGCGCGAGTCCGGGCTGGCGGACCTGCTGCCGTCGTTGAGCGAGACCGTCTGGGTGGGGCTCAGCGCGGGGAGCATGGTGATGACTCCCCACGTGGGCGACGACTTCATCCAGTGGCGACCGCCCAGCGGCGACGAGACCACCTTGGGTCTCGTCGACTTCTCGATCTGCCCCCACCTGGCAGCCGACGGCATGCCGGGCAACTCGATGGCCGATGCCGAGGAGTGGGCGGCCGGCGTCCCCAACGCGGCGTACGCGATGGACGACCAGACGGCGATCACCGTGGTCGACGGCGAGGTCGACGTCGTCTCCGAAGGGCAGTGGAGGCAGCTCCGGACCCTGACGTCCGGGACCGACCTCATCGAGGGATCGGCCGCTGACTGATGCTCCGGCTCAGTCCCGCGCCCGCGTGTGCCAGAGCCACGCGATGCCCGCGAACGGCAGGACCAGCGGCAGCCAGCCGTATCCCGCGCCGTACGCCGACCACACCGTCGCATCGGGGAAGAGCTCCGGGTCGAGCACGGTCAGCGTGCCCACGGTGAGCACGCCGACGAGCTCGAAGACCACCGCCGCCCACGCCAGCCGGCGCGGGTCCGGCCCGACCTCCGCGAGGCCGAGCGTGGCAGCGACGTAGACGAGGGCGGCGACGGCCGAGAGGGCGTACGCGAGGGGTGCCTCGTCGGCCTTGGTGAGCAGCTGGACGAGGGAGCGGGCGGTCGCTGCGAGCGCGAAGACGCCGTAGACCGCGACGAGCGCGCGGCCCAGGCCCGAGGACGTGGAGGAGGAGGTGGCGGCGCGACTCACGAGCGCCACACCGCCAGCGCGCGTACGACGATGAAGGCCTGCGCCAGTCCGGCGATCAGGAGCACCGCCGTCGCCCCCCGGCTGCGTTCGGCAAGCGACCACGCGAACCCCATGGGCAGGAGCACGAGACCGGCCACCAGGTAGCCGAAGAACGTGATGAGCGCCGGACCGGACAGGTCGGCGCCTCCGACCTGGACGGCCGCGACCACGATCAGGACCAGGGTCGCGACCTCGATGACGGCGGCGAAGCCGAGCAGTCCCCAGTCGGGCGTGCGGTCGAGCACGACGTAGACCAGCACGACCGCGGCGAAGAGCAGCGAGGCGGCGAGGAGCGCGAGGGGCAGGGGTCCGTCCACGAAGGTCGATTGTCCCAGAGCGCATCTCACAGCACCGCCACAGGATCGTGTCAGGTCGCCGACAGGCACGGCCGCGACGCTCGGGGCACCCCAGACGACCGCCGCGCCTCGAAGGATCCCGATGAATCCCACCTACCTGCTCGCCACCGTCGACCTCGTCGCCGTGCTGGTGCTCGCCCTCGCCGTCTACTACCCCCGACACCGCCGCGCCGACCTCGTGACCGCGTTCGTCGCGGTCAACGTCGGCGTCCTCGCCGTCACGATCGTGCTGGCGAGCAGCGCCGCGACCGTCGGCCTCGGGCTCGGCCTCTTCGGCGTCCTGTCGATCATCCGGCTGCGCTCCGACGAGCTCGGCCAGCACGAGATCGCCTACTACTTCGCCGCCCTCGCCGTCGGCCTGCTCGGCGGCCTCGGCACCGGCGACGTGCCCCTGTCGATCGCGCTGATGGTCGGACTGGTCGTCGTGCTCGCCCTTGCCGACAGCCGGCTGCTGCACGCCACCGGGCTGCGGCAGGTCGTCGTCCTCGACTCGGCTGTCACCGACGAGCGCGAGCTCGTCACCCGCCTCGAGCTGCTCCTCGACGCGAAGGTCAACCGGGTCACGCCGATGCGGGTCGACCTGGTCAACGACACGACGACCGTCGAGGTGCACTACGCCGTCGCGCCGCGGCCGGCGATGCCGCGTGCCGAGCGCCACGACGCGGCGGTCACCCGATGAGCAACTTCGACCACCTCGACGCCGTCTCCCTCGCGGAGCTCAACGGCGCCGCGGAGCTGCTGACCCGCGTCGACCGCAAGTACGTCATCCCCGCAGGCGAGCTCGCCGCCGTGGTCACCGGGATCGACGGGCTGCGCGTGCTGGAGATCGACGGCCGGCGGACGTCCCGCTACGAGTCGACCTACCTCGACACCGTCGGCCTCGACAGCTGGACCGCAGCGGCCCACCGCCGGCGGCGCCGCTGGAAGGTCCGTACCCGGGCGTACGCCGACACCGGCGAGCGCTGGCTCGAGGTCAAGACCCGCGGCCCGCGCGGCACCACCGTCAAGGAGCGGCTGCGCCACGACGGGACCGAGGTCGCCGGAACCGCCGCCGAGTGGGTACGCGCCCGGCTCGCCGCGGCGTACGTGCCCGACGTCGACCCCTCCGGCCTGGTCGCGACGCTCCACACCGGCTACCGGCGTACGACCCTGATGCTCCCCTCCGACGGGGGCCGCGCCACCGTCGACCGCGACCTCCGCTGGGTCTCCGGCCACGGCACCGCCGAGGTCGGCGACGTGCTGGTCGTCGAGACCAAGTCGGGCAGCCACCGCCCCGGCCCGCTCGACCGGCGGCTGTGGGAGCTCGGCCACCGGCCCGTCCGGATCTCCAAGTACGGCACGGGGCTGGCGCTGCTGACCCCCGACCTCCAGCGCAACCGCTGGCACCGCGTCACCTCACGCCACCTCGCCGACCACCTCACCCTCCACGAAGGAGTCCTCGCATGAGCGACCAGCCAGCCCGCCCCGGCCACCAGCGCCTCGCCGTCCTCGCCGTCCTGGCGTCGCTCACGCTCGGCGGCTGCGCCGTCGGCACGTCCGACCGGGACGCCGGTTCGGCGACCGGTGTCGCGGCAGCAGCCCGGGACGTCGCCGACGGGGCGGGCGTCTGGGAGGCGAGCGAGGTGCACGAGATCTCCGTCGAGGTCGACGAGGACGCGGTCGCGGCGATGGTCGACACCTACCAGGAGACCGACGAGAAGGAGTGGCTCGAGGCCACCGTCACGATCGACGGGGAGGTCTTCGAACGCGCCGGCGTCCGGCTCAAGGGCAACTCCTCGCTCCGCGGCGTCGGCGACGACTCCGACCCGACGGACCTGCCCTGGCTGATCCGGCTCGACAAGCTCGTCGCCGACCAGTCGGTCGACGGCTGGAGCGAGCTCATCGTGCGCTCCAACAGCACCGAGACCGCGCTCAACGAGGCGCTCGCGCTCGACCTGCTCGCCGAGGCCGGGCTGGCCAGCGAGCACGCCGTCGCGTCGTCCTTCAGCGTCAACGGCGCCGACGCCCGGCTGCGGCTCGTCGTGCAGAACCTCGACGAGGAGTGGGAGGCCGAGAACTTCTCGACGGAGGGCCTGCTCTACAAGGCCGAGGCGGGTGGCGACTGGTCGTGGCGCGGCGACGACCCGGACGCGTACGCCGACGTCTTCGACCAGGAGACCGGCGACGACGACCTCACGCCGCTCATCGACTTCCTCGACTTCCTCAACAACAGCAGCGACGAGGACTTCGCCGCCGAGCTTCCCGAGCGCCTCGACGTGGAGGCCTTCGCGCGCTACCTCGCCTTCGAGGAGGTGGTCGACAACTTCGACGACATCGACGGCCCGGGCAACAACTCCTACCTGCGTTGGGACGCCGAGACCGGCGGTTTCACCGTCGTGGCGTGGGACCACAACCTCGCCTTCGGCAGTGCGCCTGGTGGGGGCGCGGGTGTGCCGGGCGGCGGCTTCCCGGGCGGGGACGGGGAGCGGCCGGAGCCTCCGGAGGGGATGCCGACCGAGATGCCGACTGACCTGCCCGAGGGCGAGCGGCCCGGCTTCGGCGAGGGCGGCCCCGGTGGCATGGGTGGACCGGGCGGGCGTACGAACGTGCTTGTCGAGCGCTTCACCGCGGTCGAGGAGTGGGCCGACCTCGTGGAGCAGGCGAAGGCCGACCTCACCGAGGAGCTCTACGACAGCGGGTACGCCGAGGAGGTCCGCGACCAGTGGGTGGAGGTCCTCACCGAGCAGGCCGGCGACCTCGTCGACGCCGACGTGGTGCAGGAGGAGGCCGACGCGATCCGGGAGAGGATCGCGGGCTGAGTCGGCGGGATCGGACCCGGCTTCGTGGCCGAGTTCCCTGCTTACAGGTAGAGATCTCTACCTGTAAGCAGGGCGGTCACCGGATATCCGGAGACTCCAGATCCGACCGCCCACCCCCCACCACCGGGAACTCCTCCATCGCGAGCAGCTCCAGGAAGCCGGCCGGAGGCCGCCCCGACTCGCATGGTGATGACCGTGGCGACTGCGGCACCGGGCTAGGACGAGTGCACTACGCGGTCCTACCCGAATGGGCTATGGCAGACACGGAGACTGCGGTGGGACGGTCGATCCAACGTTTCCATCTCGGGGGAGATTCGCCATGAAGCGCAGCGCTGTCCGACGTTCGTCCATCTTCGGTCTGGCCGCATCGGTCGTCCTCATCGGGGCCGCGGTCGCGCCGGCGTCCTCGGTCCCGGATCCGGGCGACCCGGTGCCCACCCTCGACCTCGTCTTCCTGATGGACGGCTCCGGGTCGATCGACAGCAACGACTGGACCCTGCAGAAGCAGGGCTACGCGGCCGCTCTGGCAGACGAGCAGAACTTCCCCCTCGACGGCACTGTCGCCGTGAGCGTGATCCAGTGGTCCTCCAACGGGTGGGACGAGTCCACCCGGACCGAGGTCCCGCTGACGACCCTCGAAGACCGGACTGACGTCCAGGCCGTGACCGACACGATCCTGGGCATCCAGCAGATGGGCAGCTCCACCAACCCGGGCGACGCGGTGAGAGCGGGTGCCGACCAGCTGCTGGCCAGTGGACGGCCGGGCAGCGAGTGGGTCCTGTGCATGTCCACGGACGGTGAGGAGAACTCGGGCGAGTACCTCCCTGCGGCAGTGGCGTACGCCGAGGACAGCGGGGTCGACAAGTACTCCGTCGTGGCGATCGAGGACCCGCCGTACTTCGACGCTGCGGCCGCCCAGCGCGCCTACGGCCCCCACGTCTTCGGTGGCGGCACCGTGACGGTCAGCCGGACCACCACCGAGTTCACCTCGCTGATCGGTGGGTGCGCCAACGACGCCATGCGAGTGCGTGCGGTCGAGGTCAACCAGGCCTTGCAGGACTGGGACAACAATCACCCGCTCATCGAGGCCAAGCCCACGATGGTCCGCGCGTTCGTCGAGACGCCCGACGGGAGCACGGCGCGGGTCAACGGTCGTCTCCGCGGCGTCCGCGACGGCGTCGAGCTCCCCGGCAGCCCCCTCACTGCGACCAACGGCGAGAACGGCGTGGTGGTCGACGGTGACGCCGTCGACGAGCGGAGCGACCTCGACCGGAGCCTCAACTTCGTGCTGCCCTCGGAGTGGACGCGCCACACCGGCGTCGGCATCGAGCTGACCCTGGAGCTGCCCGGAGGCGCCGCCTGCATCGACGAGACCGGAGCGACGATCACCTGTGGGACCTTCGTCTACTTCCAGGACGCCAGGTGGGCCGGCGACTTCAGCTACCGCGCCATCACCTGGCCGGGAGCACCCGACACCGACTGGGCCGCGCTCGACGAGCAGCACCGCCGCGTGGTGGCGCAGTTCCCCACGGTCGGCTGGCGCGCGGACTTCACCGAGCTCGAGCTGGACGCCCGTCCCGCAGGCGACAGCAACGCGCTGTCCGACGTGAACGAAGCGCTCAACACGGCCCGAGAGATCGAGGGAGCGTCCGACGGCAACCGCTGGTACGGCGTCATCCATGGCACCGACGGTGGAGGCCTGGCCTCGGGCCGGGTCTCGTCCGGCTGGGACGGCGGCCTCACCGAGGCCGACGACGCCGGCTATGCCCGCAACCGGGTCGTCCACGAGATCGGCCACTCGCTCGGCATGCACCACTCCGTCAACGCGGACCAGAACGGCTACGACGAGTTCCTGTTCTGGAACACCGCGAAGCGCGGCTGGTGCGGCGAGGTGGCCGACACCGACGCTCCCGAGTGGCCCCACTGGATCGACGTCGGCTCTGACCGCCGCGCCGCGATCGGGTCGGTGGGCGACGTGCAGACCGAGGTGTGGGGGCTCGACACCCGGTTGGCGGACGTCGCCCCGGCGCTGGCCGTCGTGGAGCCACAGGCGACGTTCGCCCTGATGTCGTACTGCGTCGGTGCCGGGCAGTCCCGGTGGATCGGGATCCCCGACTACCAGCACCTCCTCTACGAGGACCGGTCGCCGATCAACGACGGCGACCGCGACGTCGTCGCGGGATCGGGCTTGGTCCTGCGCGGGACCCTGCGCGCCGACGGCGCCGAGGGCGGGTTCGCGCCCGCACTGCTCGTCGACCGTGCCCCGACCACGGACGACCCGGAGGGCAGCCACCTGCTGGAGCTGCTCGACGCCTCCGGTGCCGTTCTGCACTCCGTCCGCTTCACGCCGGTCCACTCCGACCAGGACACCGTCCCGGGACAATCCGTGACTGCCGCGTCCGACAGCCTCTTCAACGTGGTGGTCCCGGCCGGCCTCGTCGGGGCGGCGCAGGCACGGATCACGCAGGGCGCATCGGTGGTGGCGACGACGGAGGCGAGCCCCTCGACCCCGACGCTGTCGCTCGTCGACCGGCCCGGTGGGGACGCGTCGCACGTGACCTTCAGCTGGTCGGCGCAGGACGCGGACGGCCCCGAGCCGCGCAGCACGGTCCTCTACAGCCCCGACGACGGAGCGCACTGGCAGGTGGTCGGCATCGACCTCACCGGCCAGTCGGTCACCGCGGCACGGCGCGGCCTGCCCGGCGGCACCAGCGCCCGGTTCCGGGTGATCACCAGTGACGGGCTCAACGTGGTGACGCGCACCTCGTCCCCGTTCTCACTCCCCGACCTGGCTCCGTCCGTCACCATCACCAGCCCGTCGGACGCGACGACCGTCGTGGGCGCCCAGACCGTCACCTTCTCGGGGACGGCGGAGGACGTCGAGGACGGCACGCTGGCTGAGACGACGATGCGCTGGTCCTCCAGCCTGGATGGAGACCTCGGCACCGGCAGCCTGGTCACCCGACGCGCCGACACCCTCACCGCAGGCACGCACACGATCACGCTGACGGCGACGGACTCCGGCGGCAACGTCTCGACCGCCACCGTCCAGCTCGTCGTGACGAGGGTCGGCACGCCGCCTCCTGGGCCGGGGAGCGACGTCGACTTCGGCGGCTTCACCGAGCCGGTCGCTGACGGGACGCGCGCCCAGGCGGGTTCGACGATCCCCCTCAAGTGGTCGCTCAGCGGACCCGACGCCGAGGATGCGGTCGCCTCCGCCCGGTTCGTGGCGGACGGCGCGACCTACGCCATCACGCGCTCGGGCCTCGTCTGGCACGTCAACGCCAAGACCCCCAAGGCGTGGTCGGGGACGACGCACACCTTCCGTGTGACGTTGGTCGATGGGACGGTGTACGACGTGGAGGTGGCGTTCGCGTGAGGCAGCGGACCGGGGTGCGCGCACTGTTGCCGGCCCTGGTCGTCGTCCTGGTCGCGGGGTGCGGCCAGGACGGACCCCCCGCGGGGCCTGGCGGGAGCGACGGTCCTGCGGGGTCGGCCCGACTGGTCGACGACACAGGTCGCCCGGAGGTGCCGGACGGCGGTGGGTGGGTGGCGCTCGTCCCAGCCGACCGGATCGCCGACCTGTGGGAGGCGGCCGGGACCGACCCGGGGGATGACCTCACCTATGCGTCGGTGCCGCTGACGAAGGACCAGGTGGAGGCGGTCGGCGGCCTGGCGCGACCCGTGTCCGGGACCGGCGACTTCGAGCTGGGGCTCACCGGCCCGGTGGTCGTCTGCCGTGTCCCCGGGGAGGGCGAGGCCTCCTCCACCCGCGGGTGCGCCGAGGTGGAGCTCACCGCCGACTCACGCCTGCAGATCACCTGGGGCGAGGCGGGTCTGCGGGTCGTCAGCTGACGATGCCGCGGACGTCGCCGACAACCGGGAACTCCTTCATCGCGTGGTCGGCGATCTTCTTCATCATGAAGCCGTCGATCCCGCCACCGACGATCCCGCCGGCGAAGGGGACGCCGCGGCCGAGCCGGGAGAGCAGCTTCTCGCTGATCCCGCGCATCAGCCGGAAGCCGACCGCCTTGTTGACCATCATCAGCGCCGCGGGCGGCAGGCCCTTGAGTGCGTACGAGGTCGCCGCGCTGCCGGCCGAGGTCATCCCTGCCTTCTTGAGCACCTCCTCGGCGTCGGAGCCGACGAGGGTCAGCAGGATCGCGGAGCGTACGCGGGGCTCGTCGACGTCGTAGCCGCGGAGGACCGCGATGCCGCCGACCATCCGGACGGCCTGGAGGTAGAACCCGGCGACGTTGACCGGCAGCGACACCGGCATGGTGACGAAGCCGCCGAGGCCGGTGACGAACCCGCCGGCGCCGCCGGTGAGGGTGCTGCGCCGGGCCAGCGCGGCGATCGCCTTCTCGCGATCGCCGCCTGCCTTGCGCAGCGCCTCGTCGGCGACGCCCCGCACCGGGCTCAGCGGTCCGCGCCCGTCGAGGCCGACGTCGAGGAGCATGTCGACCAGCCGGTCGATCGCCCCCGGGTCGGGCCGCGGGTCCTCGGCCGCCTCGAGGGCGGACTTGGTCGTGGCGGCCTCGGAGCGGCCGGAGGTGAGGAGGTCCTTGAGTCCCATGCGACAAACACTACGAACACAAGGGTGAGACACACGTCACACCCTCCTAGCGTCAGGGCATCCGGGCGCACTCGGTCGCCCGCACCCCCCACCGGAGGCTCGTCATGACCCACCGCCCACGCCTCGCCCGCGCCGTCGTCGCGGCCGGCGCCGCCGTCCTCACCGGAGCGCTGCTCGCGCCGGTGCCCGCCATGGCCGACACCGCACCCACGCCCGCGGCCTGCCCGGCTGGCGTCGCCGACGTGGCCGACTGCTGGACCGGCCAGGACGCCAACGGCGCCTACTACGCCATCGCCGTCCCGCACGACTGGAACGGCGACCTCGTCGTTCACACGCACGGCGGCCCCAGCCTCACCGCGGGCTCCGACCCCGAGCGCAGCGTCGGGGACCTCGACCGGTGGGCCGTCATGGCCCGCGAGGGCTACGCCTGGGTGGGCTCGGCCTACCGCCGCGGCGGCTACGGCACCCGGATGGCGGTCGCCGACACCGAGAGCGCCCGCGAGGTCTTCGAGGACACCTTCGGCGTGCCCGGCCGGACGTACGCCCACGGGCAGTCGTGGGGCGGCGACGTCGCCGCCAAACTGGTCGAGGTGCACCCGACGACGTACGACGGGGTCCTGCTCACCAACGGCATCCTCTCCGGCGCCTCCCGCGGCTACGACTACCGCGTCGACCTGCGGGTGGTCTACCAGTACTACTGCGGCAACCACCCACGACCGACCGAGCCGCAGTACCCCCTCTGGATGGGCCTCCGGAAGGACTCCACGATGACGTCGGCCGGGCTGCGCTCGCGCCTGCAGGAGTGCACCGGCTACCAGTCCGAGCCCGCCGAGCGTACGGCGCTCCAGCAGCGCAACCTCGACGACATCCTCGCCGTGACGAAGGTGCCCGAGCGCACGTTGGAGTCGCACCTGCGCTTCGCCACCTTCACCTTCCGCGACATCGTGCACCACCGCCTCGACGGCCGGAACCCGTTCAGCAACGAGGGCGTGACCTACTCCGGCAGCCACGACGACGAGGCACTCAACGAGGGCGTCGAGCGCTTCTCCGCCGACCCGACCGCCAGGCGCGACCTCACGTGGGACAGCGACCTCACCGGCGCCGTACGCATCCCGACGGTCACCCTGCACGCGATCGACGACCCGACCGTCTTCATCGAGCACGAGTCGGCCTACCGCGCGACCCGCGAGGGGGCCGGGACCGCGGACGACCTCGTGCAGGTCTTCACCGCCGAGTCCGAGCACAGCTCGTTGAGCAACAGCGGGTACGCCGCGGCGATGGACGCGCTGGCCACGTGGACCGAGACCGGTGCGAAGCCGACCCCGGCGGGTGTCGCCGCGGCCTGCCCCGGCTTCGACGCGACGTACGGCACCGGCTGCTTCGTCGACCCGACCTTCACCCCCGCGCCGTACGCCGACCGCGTCGAGCCGCGACCGGGCGGGTACCGCTGGCCCACGATGACGGCGGCGCAGGAGCGGGCCTGGTCGCGCATCCCCGGCATCGGGATCGAGCCGTGACCCGTGGCTGATCGCGTGGGCACCGTCACGGCTGGACCTACGATGTGCCGGTGCTGACGCGTCCCCGCCGCCGCGAGCAGTCCGTGGCGCGCCAGGTGCTGGTGCTGCAGCTCATCGCAGTGCTGGTCCTGGTGGTCACGGCGCTCGCCCTCGCGACGTACGACGCGCGCACCGACATCCGGGCCAGCGCCCGGGACGAGGCGGTGTCGGTCGCGAGGGCCGTGGCGCGCTCGCCGGTGGTGCACGAGGCGGTCGACACCGAGGACCCCTCGTCGCTGCTCCAGCCCTTCGCCGAGGCGGTGCGCGTCGACACGGGCGTCGACTTCGTCGTGATCATGGACCCTGACCGCACCCGCTGGTCGCACCCCAGCCCGGAGCAGCTGGGCAAGACGTTCATCGGCAACCTCGGCGGCGCGCTCGAGGGTGAGGTCTACACCGAGGAGTACGTCGGCACGCTCGGGCCGTCGATCCGCGCGATCGTGCCGGTCGTCGGGGCGGGCGGCGCGAGCGGCGCGAGCGCCGCCGCCGGCTCGCCGGTGGTCGCGCTGGTCGCGGTGGGCATCACCCTCACCCAGCTCGACGACCTGCTGGTCGACGAGTTCTGGGACATCGTCGTCGCCGCACTGGCTGTGCTGCTCGTGGGCATCGTGGGCGCCGGGCTGATCGCCCAGCGGCTGCAGCGGCAGACCCACGGCATGGGAGAGCGCGAGATCACCCGGATGTACGAGTACTACAGCGCCGTCCTGCACGCGGTCCGCGAGGGACTTCTGCTCATCGACCTCGAGGGGCGGGTGCAGCTGGTCAACGACGAGGCGCGCCGGCTGCTGAGCCTGCCCGACGACGTCGTCGGCCGCTCCCTCGACGACCTCGGCCTCCCGCCCGCCCTGGTCCAGGCGGCTGCGGGCGAACGCGGCGCCGACGAGGTCTACGTCACCGGCGACCACGTCCTCGTCGCCAGCTCGAGCGCCGCCTTCTGGGACGGCAAGGAGGTCGGCGCGGTCGTCACGCTCCGCGACCACACCGAGCTGCAGGCCGTCACGGGCGAGCTCGACACCGTACGGGGGCTCACCGAGTCGTTGCGCGCGCAGACCCACGAGGCGGCCAACCGGCTGCACACCGTGGTGTCGCTCATCGAGATGGGCCGCCCGGACGACGCGGTCGACTTCGTCACCGACGAGCTCAAGGTCGCCCAGATGCTCACCGACCGGGTGGTCGGCGCGGTGGGGGACCCGGTCGTCGCGGCCCTCCTGCTCGGCAAGTCCGCGGAGGCCGCCGAGCGCGGCATCTCGCTCACCGTCACCGGCGAGCTGCCCGCCTCCTTCGACGTCGGCTCGCCACGCGACCTCGTCACCGTGCTGGGCAACCTCGTCGACAACGCCATCGACGCGGTCGCCGGGAGCGCCGAGAAGCGGATCGTGGTGCACCTCGAGGGCTCGCCGACCCACGCCCGGCTGGTGGTCGGGGACAGCGGACCCGGGCTGACGCCCGAGGAGGCCGCCCACGCGCTGGAGCGCGGCTGGACCACCAAGGCCGACGCCGGCGACCTGCACGGCGTGGGCCTGGCCCTCGTCTCGCAGGTGGCTCGCCGCCTCGGCGGCGGGGTCACCATCGGCAGGTCGGACCTCGGCGGCGCCGAGCTCGTCGTGGTGCTGGGGGAGCAGCCGTGAACGACTCCACGAGCAACGTCCGGGTCCTCGTCGTCGAGGACGAGCCGCTCGTCGCCGAGGCGCACGCCGCGTACACCAGCCGCGTCGCCGGCTTCGAGGTCGTCGGTGTCGCGCACTCCGCGACCGAGGCCGCGCGCATGCTGGGCGAGCGCGAGGTCGACCTCGTCCTGCTCGACATGTACCTCCCCGACGGCCACGGCCTCGGCCTGCTCCGCAACCTGCGGGCCGGCGGTGCGCTCGTCGACGTGATCGCGGTGACCTCGGCCCGCGACGCCGAGATGGTGCGCCGGGCCGTCGCGCACGGCGTCGTGCTCTACCTGATCAAGCCGTTCACGTTCCCGATGTTCCGGGCCAAGCTCGAGCAGTACGCCGACTACCGCCGTCAGCTCGGCGCCGCGCCCGACGAGGTGGTGCAGGACGAGGTCGATCGGATGCTCGGCTCGCTGCGGGTGGCGACCTCCGACGGTGCGTTGCCCAAGGGCCTGACCGCCGACCGACTGCACGAGGCGATCGACCACCTGCGTACGCCGCCGGGGGTGCTGTCCGCGCGCGAGCTCGCGGAGAGGCTCGACAGCTCGCGGGTCACGGCCCGGCGCTACCTCGAGCACCTCGCCGACGTCGGACTGGTGACGCGGGCGCTGCGCTACGGCGGCAGCGGGCGGCCTGAGGTGGAGTACCGCTGGCAGCAGTCCAGCCCCGGCCGTACGCCCTCGAGCGGTGAGTGAGGCACCTTTTCGGCGTCCGGAACCTGTCTCACTCACCGCTGCCCGGTCGGGCGGTGCGTGAGGCACCTTTTCGGCGTCCGGAACGTGTCTCACTCACCGCCAGCCGGCGCGGCGTACGGCGACACGCAGACGAGCGGTGCGCCAGCCACCTTCCCGACGTACGGGATGTGGCTGGCGCACCGCTCGAGGCACCGCCCGAGGCTCAGTCGTCCTCGCCCTGGAAGACCTCTTCGCGCTTCTTGCGTACGGAGGGCAGCAGCGCGACCACGATGATGATCGCCGCCAGCAGCAGCAGCGACGCCGAGATCGGCCGGGTCACGAAGACCGAGGGGTCGCCCCGGCTGATGATCATGGCCCGGCGGAGGTTCTCCTCGAGCAGCGGCCCGAGCACGAAGCCGAGCAGCAGCGGCGCGGCCTCGCAGCCCCAGCGGATGAGGAAGTAGCCCAGCAGGCCCACCCCGGCGATCGCGAACACGTCCCACGCGTTGAGCCCGATCGAGTAGCAGCCGATCGACGCGAACGCGATGATCGCCGGGAACAGCACGTTGTAGGGCACCGTCAGCATCCGCACCCAGATGCCGATGAGCGGCAGGTTGAGGAGCACCAGCAGCAGGTTGCCGACCCACATCGAGGCGATCAGGCCCCACACCAGCTCGGGCTCCTGCTCGATCACCTGCGGCCCGGGCACGATGCCCTGGATGATGAAGGCGCCGACGAGCAGCGCCATCACCGGGTGGGTCGGCAGGCCGAGCGAGAGCAGCGGGATGAACGACGTCTGCGCCGCCGCGTTGTTGGCCGACTCAGGCGCCGCGACGCCCTCGATGACCCCCGTGCCGAACTTCTTCGGATTCTTCGACAGCCGCTTCTCCAGTGAGTACGAGGTGAAGCTCGCCAGCACGTGGCCGCCGCCCGGCAGCACGCCCAGCGCGGAGCCCAGCACGGTCCCACGCAGGACCGGCATCCGGATGCGACGGAAGTCCTCCCGGGTCAGCCACAGGCCCTCGACCTTGCGGGTCACCAGCTCCGAACGGTGCTGGCTCTCGAGGTTGCGGATGATCTCCGCCAGGCCGAACAGGCCCACTGCGAGCGACACGAAGTCCAACCCGCCGTAGAGCTCGCGCACCCCGAAGGTGAAGCGCGGGACGCCGGTGAACTGGTCCTGGCCGATCGTGCCGAGCAGCAGGCCCAGCACGATCATCGCCAGCGCCTTGACCGTCGACCCGCTCGCCAACGCGATGGAGGCGATGAGGCCCACCACCACGATGGAGAAGAAGTCCGCGGGTCCGAACTTCAGCGCCAGCTGTGCCAGGGGCGGCGCGAACATGGCGAGCACGACGGTGGCGACCGTGCCGGCGAAGAACGAGCCGAGCGCGGCCGTCGCGAGCGCGGGGCCGGCCCGCCCCTGTTTGGCCATCTGGTGCCCGTCGAGCGCCGTCACCACCGAGGAGGACTCCCCGGGCAGGTTGAGGAGGATGGCCGTCGTCGACCCGCCGTACTGCGCCCCGTAGTAGATGCCGGCGAGCATGATCAGCGAAGCGATGGGGTCGAACTCGAAGGTGATCGGCAGCAGCAGGGCCACCGTCGCCGTCGGGCCGATGCCCGGGAGCACGCCGACGGCGGTGCCGAGGGTGACCCCGAGCAGGCAGATGAGGATGTTGCTCGGCTGGAGGGCCGTCTCCAGACCGAGGAGGATGCCGTCCACGTCAGCCTCCCAGCCAGTCGCCGAGCAGCGGCAGCTTCAGCTGGAGCGCCGCGACGAAGACGACCAGGCACAGCGCAGTGATGCCCGCCGCGGTCAGCGCCGCGCGCAGGGGCTTCACCTCGGGCGCGGCGAGGGCCGCCAGGAATGTCGTGACCAGCAAGGTCGGCCCCAGTCCGAGGCCCCCGACCGTGAAGCCGAAGAAGAGGATCGCCGTCACCAGGAGTCCGATCCGGAGCCACGGCACCGGCGGGCGTTCGACGTCGCGGATGGCGGGGTCGCCGCCGCGGAACGCCATGACCACGACGAGCACCCCGAGCACCACCAGGATGGTGCCGAGGGCGATCGGGACGTAGCCCGAGCCCATCCGCAGCGCGGAGCCGACGTCGTAGCGCGAGCCCCCGATCGCGAACGCCAGCCCGAGGACGATGAACGAGGCGCCCGCGAACAGGTCCGGCCGGAACGGGCCCGGGCGCGTCCCCGCGCCCGGCCCCGTACCCGTCTCGGTGCTCATCCGCCGGTGACTCCGGACTCCTCGATGATCGGCGTCCAGAGGTCGATCTGCTCCTCGAGCTTCGCGGTGTGGGCCTCGGGGGTCACGTCCTCGGCCGGGACGGGCGTGGTGCCGAGCGTGCCCATCTGGTCGATGACGTTCTGGTCCTCCAGCGCCACCTCGAGTGCCGCGGTGAGCTTCTCGACGATCTCGTCGGGGGTGTCGGCCGGGACGTAGAGCCCGTGCCAGACGCCCACCTCGACGTCCGGGAGGCCCGCCTCGGCGGTCGTCGGGAGGTCGGGCAGTGCCTCGACCGGCTCAGGCGTGGTGACGGCGTATCCCTTGATCTCGCCGGCCTGGATCTGCGAGGCGGTGTTGGTGGTCTGGTCGCACATGAAGTCCACCTGGCCGCCGACCAGGTCGGTCAGCGCCGGGCCGGTGCCGTCGTAGGGCACCTCCGTCAGGTCGACGCCCACCGCCTGCTCGATGAGCAGGCCGCACAGCTGCGACGCGGCACCGACGCCGGCGTTGGCGAGGGTCACCGTGTCGGCGTTCTCCTTGACGTAGGTGACGAGCTCCTCGAGCGTCTCGGGCTCGAAGTCGGGGCGCGCCACGATCGTCATCGGCACGTCGGTGACGAGGCCGACGGTCTTGAAGTCCTCGAGGGGGCTGTAGGAGAGGTCGGGGTAGAGCGCCGGCGCGGTCGACATGCCGATGTGGTGGATGAGCACCTCGTAGCCGTCGGCGTCCGCCTCGGCGACCTGGCCGCCCGCGATGGTGCCGCCGGCACCCTCGACGTTCTGCACGACGATGTCCGCGCCGAGCTCCTCGGCCATCGGCTCGGCGATCAGGCGGGCCACGGTGTCGGTCGGTCCGCCTGCGGAGAACGGCACGACCAGGGTGATCTCGTCCTCCGGGTAGGCAGCCGGGTCGGCGTCGCCGCCACCACAGGCGGCGAGCGAGAGCATCGTCAGACAGGCGAGCGAGGCGAGGGGGATGTGCCGGCGCATGGCGGGCTCCTTCTTCGGGGGTGTGTTGGGCGTCACACTCCCCCGCGCGAAGGCGCGGGGTCACCATTGTGGAACTTGTGTTCACGGGCCGGGTTCACCCCTGTGGGTGGTGCGTGCCGCGGGTTCTGGGCGCCCAGAAACCGCGCTGCTCACCGCCGGCCGGCCGGGCCCTCAGGCGATGGACGAGCGGAACCCCCGCAGCCGCAGGCTGTTGGTCACCACGAACACGCTGGAGAAGGCCATCGCGGCGCCGGCGAGCATCGGGTTGAGCAGGCCCGCCGCGGCGAGGGGGAGGGCCGCGACGTTGTAGGCGAAGGCCCAGAACAGGTTGCCCTTGATGGTCGCGAGCGTGCGCCGCGAGAGCCGGATCGCGTCGACCGCGACGAGGAGGTCGCCGCGCACGAGGGTCAGGTCGCTCGCCTCGATGGCCACGTCGGTGCCGGTGCCCATCGCCAGGCCGAGGTCGGCCTGGGCGAGCGCGGCGGCGTCATTGACGCCGTCGCCGACCATCGCGACGACCTTGCCGGCTGCCTGCAGGCGCTGGACCTCGGCGACCTTGTCGGCGGGCAGCACGTCGGCCACGACCGTCTCGATGCCGACCTGGGCGGCGACGTGGCGGGCCGCGGCCTCGTTGTCGCCGGTGAGCAGGACCGGCGTCAGGCCGAGGTCGCGCAGCCGGGCGATCGCCTCGGCCGAGGTGGGCTTCACCGTGTCGCCCACGACGACGACTCCACGCGCGCGGCCGTCCCAGCCGACGGCGACGGCCGTACGGCCCGCGGCCTGCGCCTGCTCGACAGCCTCGGTGAGTGCCGGCGGCAGGTGCTGGGCCCAGTCGGCCAGCAGGCTCGGCCTGCCGACCACCACGGCGTGGCCCTCGACGACGCCCTGCACGCCGAGACCCTCGCGGTTGCTGAAGTCCTCGACCGGAGGCAACGGCTGCCCGGCCGACGGGTGGGCCGCGGCGATCGCGCGGCCGATCGGGTGCTCGGACGCCGACTCGAGCGCGGCGGCGAGGCGGCGTACGTCGTCGACGGACTCGCCGTCGGCGGCCACGACCTCGTGGACGGTCATCTCGCCGGTGGTCACGGTGCCGGTCTTGTCGAGCACGATGGTGTCGACGCGTCGCGTGGACTCGAGGACCTCGGGCCCCTTGATGAGGATCCCGAGCTGGGCGCCGCGGCCGGTGCCGACCATGAGCGCGGTCGGCGTGGCCAGGCCCAGGGCGCACGGGCACGCGATGATCAGGACCGCGACGGCGGCGGTGAACGCGGCGGTCGCGCCGCCACCGGCGCCGAGCCAGAAGCCGAGGGTGGCGACGGCCAGGCCGATGACGATCGGCACGAAGACGCCGGAGATCCGGTCGGCGAGGCGCTGCACCTCGGCCTTGCCGTTCTGGGCGTCCTCGACGAGCCGCGCCATCTGCGCGAGCTGGGTGTCGGCGCCGACGCGGGTGGCGCGGACGACGAGCCGTCCGCCGGCGTTGACGGTCGCGCCCACGACGGGGTCGCCGGGGCGTACCTCCACCGGGACGGACTCGCCGGTCAGCATGGACGCGTCGACCGCGGAGGCGCCCTCGACGACCTCGCCGTCGGTGGCGACCTTCTCGCCGGGGCGTACGACGAACAGGTCGCCGACGGCCAGCTCGTCGGTCGGGATCCGCACCTCCACGCCGTCCCTGAGGACCGCGACGTCCCGCGCTCCGAGCTCGAGGAGGGCGCGCAGCGCGGCCCCGGCGCGCCGCTTCGAGCGGTGCTCGAGCCAGCGCCCGGCGAGGATGAAGGTGGTGACGCCGGCGGCGGCCTCGAGGTAGATGTTGGCCGCGCCGTCGGTGCGGTCGACGGAGATCCGGAACGGGTGGGTCATCCCGGGCTCGCCGGCGGTGCCGAGGAACAGCGCCCACAGCGACCAGCCGAAGGCGGCCAGAACGCCGACCGAGACGAGCGTGTCCATCGTCGTCGCGCCGTGGCGCAGGTTGGTCCACGCCGCCCGGTGGAAGGGCAACGCGCCCCACACCACGACGGGCGCGGCTAGGGCGAGCGACGCCCACTGCCAGTAGGTGAACTGCCACGCCGGCACCATCGCCATCGCGACCACCGGCACGCTCAGGGCAGTGCTCACGAGCAGCCGCTGGAGCAGCGGGTCGCGCTCCGGCACCTCGTCCTCGGCGGGGGCGTCGGGCGGCGCCGGCAGCGCGGCTGCATAGCCCGCGGACTCGACGGTCCGCAGCAGGTCGTCGGTGGACACCGTGCCGGGGAAGGAGACCTTCGCCTTCTCGGTGGCGTAGTTGACCGAGGCGGTGACGCCGTCGAGCTTGTTGAGCTTGCGCTCGATGCGGTTGGCGCACGACGCGCAGGTCATGCCGGTGATGGCGAGCTCGACGTCGGTGAGCTGCCCGGTGGCGTGGTCAGTGGCCATGGCCGTCACCCTCCTCGGAGTGGTCGTCGCCGGACGGGGCGCCGCTGGACGGGGCGCCGCCCGACTCGACGGTGAACGCAGCCGTACGGACGGTGCCGCGGTGCTGGAAGTCGAGGAAGAGGCGGTACGTCGCGGGCTCGGGGAACGCGGTCGCGAAGTCGATGCCCGGTCCGGGCTCGCCCTCCTCCGGGTGGACGTGGAGGTAGCCGAGGTCCCCGGCGCGCATCGCGACCAGGTGGCCGTGGGCGCCGAGGTAGGGCTCGAGGTCGGTGACGGGCTCACCGTCGAGCTCGACCCGCGTCGTCAGCACGGTCGCGACACCGGGGGCGGTGTCGCCCTCGAGGGTGACCGTGTAGGTGCCCTGGTCGGTCTCCAGCTCCGCCGTGCGGTCGTCGTCGGGAAGGTCGGTCGGCGTGAAGCGCCCGGACACGGCGACGTCGTCGGCCAGGGTGACGCCCTCCCAGCCCTCGGGGACCAGGTCGGCGACGACGCGCCACGTGCCGGGGGTGAGGCGTACGTCGACCGACCACGTGCCGGTCGCGCGGTCGAGGCGCGGGTGCACGTGCTGGAAGCCGGTGAGGTCGCGGCGCACGACGATGAGGTGCAGGTCCTTCTCGTGCTCGCGGGTGTAGTCGAGCAGCGGGCGGCCGCTGGAGGTGAGCACCTGGAAGTCCAGCCGGGTCCGTCCGGCGGGGAGCGTCCGGTCGGCCAGGGCGAGCGTGAAGCCGTCGGCTCGGGAGGTGAGTCCGGTGGCCTCGGCGACCGCCGCCCCGTCGTGCCCGTCGTCGTCGTGCCCGGCGTCACCGGCGGCCGCCTCGTCGGCGGCAGCGTCGTGCCCACCGTCGTCGTGGGCCGCGACGGGTTCGGTGTCGATCGGGCCGACGAGCCGTCCCCCGCCCCACGCCGCCGCGAAGGCGGCGACGAGGGCGACGACGAACGCGGCGACGCGCAACGGGGTCTTCATCAGTGCTCCTGGAGCTGGGTCAGGGTGCGGAACGCTCTCAGACGAGCGCGTAGCCGGCTTCCTCGACGGCGGCGCGGACGGCCGACTCGTCGAGGGGCGAGGTGCTGGTGACGGTGACGGCTCCGGTCTCGACGACGACGTCGACGTTCTCGACCCCGTCGATCTCGGAGATCTCCTCGGTGACCGAGGCGGCGCAGTGGCCGCAGGTCATGCCGGTGACGGTGTAGGTCTGGGTCTCGCTCATGGTGTCTCCTCGGTGTGGGTGGGTCGGTCAGGACCTCACGAGGCGGGCGATCGCCTCGGAGGCCTCCTTGAGCTTGAGCTCCTGCTCCTCCCCGCCCTGCCGGGCGGCGTCCACGACGCAGTGCGCCATGTGGTCGTCGAGCAGGGACAGGGCGAGCGACTGCAGCGCCTTGGTGGCTGCGGACACTTGGGTGAGGATGTCGATGCAGTACTTCTCCTCCTCGACCATCCGCTGGATGCCGCGGACCTGGCCCTCGATGCGACGCAGTCGCTTGAGGTGGGCCTGCACTGCCTCGGCGTTGGCCTCGAGGTGCCCGTGCTGCTCGGTGGTGACGTCGCTCATGCGCCGACCATACCCCTAGGGGGTATCGATTTCAAGACCGGAGCTCACCCGTGGGGGTGGAATCGGTCGTGCTGGCACCACCACGGGGGCTCTTCGCGGCCCTCGCCGTCTACTGTCGCGAGTGACGGTCGGGGGGTCGTCGAGGGGCGATGTCCGCTCCTCCGGTGACGACCCTGAGGACCCCCAGTTGACCACCATGGACATCCGCGTCGCGCTTCTCGGCGGCGACGAGCTCGTGAGGCGTGGCCTCGACGGCATGCTCAGGACGCTCGGCGGCTTCGAGCTCGGCAGCGTCAAGGACCGGGCCCGCCGGCCGATCGACATCGCGCTCGTCGAGACCTTCGGGGCACCGCGGGGCGACACCACCCTGGAGCGCGCGGTCGCCGACCCGTTCATCCGGCACGTCGCGATCTACACGTGGAACCACCAGCCCGGGCTGGCCCACGAGGCGCTCGCCCAGGGCGTCACCGGCTACCTCGCCAAGAGCCTCGGGGCCCAGCAGCTCGGGCGCGCCCTGCGCGCCATCCACCTCGGGGAGACGGTCGTGGCCCCCCTCCTGCCGGTCCTGCCGACCAAGGAGCTGCGGTCCACGACCCAGGCCGACCTGCTCACCGCGCGCGAGCGGGAGACCCTCGCCCACATCGCCACCGGCAAGAGCAACGACGAGATCGCCCAGCAGATGCAGATCTCGCTCAACTCCGTGAAGTCCTACATCCGCAGCGCCTACCGCAAGACGGGCGTACGCAGCCGCAGCCAGGCGGTCCTCTGGGCCGTCTCGCACGGGCTCGGCGCTGAGGTGCTCGAGCGCGTCTGAGGGCTCGCCCACTGCCCACGACCGATCAGCACCTCGCGCAGCACGTCGGGTCGGTCGGTGATGATGCCGTCGACGCCCATGTCGAGGAGCGAGCGCATCGTCGCCGGGTCGTCGACCGTCCACACGACCACCCGGATCCCGAGCTCGTGCGCCCGGGCGATCACCCGCTCGGAGTGCACGGGCAGCCGGCCGAGGCGGATGGGCACGTGCGCGAAGGCGCCGACCGCGGCTTCGGTCCGGCGCAGGCCGGGAGGGCGTACGCCGCCACGCGAGCACGCGATGAGCGTCGTCAGCGAGCGCCAGCCGAGGGCCGTCGTGACGCCGGGCGCCTCGTCCCGGAGTCGTCGCAGCCACCCGCTCCACGCGCCGGCGACGAGGGTCCGCTCCGCCCAGCCCGGGTTGGCCTGCAGCAGCCGGGCCATCGCGCCGATCGTCGCCTCGTCCTTGAGGTCGATCGCGAAGCGCGCGGTGGGGAAGCTCGCCATCGCCTCGCTGAGCGTGGGGACCTGGTCGGTGCCGCCCACGCGCAGCCGGCGCAGGTCGGCGAGGTCGAGGTCGGCGACCCGTCCGGGGTGGCCGGTGACCCGGCCGAGGGTCGCGTCGTGGAAGCAGACCAGGTGCCCGTCGCGGGTGGTGCGGACGTCGGTCTCGAGGTGGGTGAGGCCCAGGGCGGTGGCCCGGCCGAAGGCCGCGAGGGTGTTCTCCGGGGCGAGCCCCATGCCGCCGCGGTGGGCGATGGCGAGAGGTCCGGTGTGGTCGCCGTAGCTGGTCACGACCTCAGGATGGGCGGCCGTGCGGCCCCTGTCGCGCCACAGGGGGGCCTCAGGGCGAGTGTTCACCGAGGCTTCGCACCCGCGTCCGGAGGACGTCGGCAGACGTCCCCCGGACGCCCCGGCCGGGGCCGGTCAGCTGCGGTAGCCGCCGAGCAGCTCGGCCAGGCGCAGGTGCGGCTGCGCCTCGTCCTTGCGCCCCTTGCGCTGCAGGGCGCGGCCCAGCAGCAGGTGGGCGTACGGCTCGTTGGGGTCGTGCTCGAGGAGCTCGGTCGCGACCCGGATGGTGCCCTCGAGCTGGGCGGAGTGGAACAGCGCGCGGGCCAGCAGGAGGCGTACGTCGGTGAGCTCGTGACCGACGTCGCCCGGGTCCTCGAGCATCTCGGTGAGCAGGACGGCGGCCTCGCGGTAGGCGCGCTCGTCGAACAGCGCCTGCGCGCGCAGCCAGCGGTCGTGGGTGGTGTCCTCGAGCAGTCCCGCGTGTCCGCGCAGCAGGTCCTCGAACGGGGTGAAGTCGGTCATCGTCGCTCCTCTCGGACTGTCACGTCCCGGCTCTCTCGTCCGAGCGTGCGCCCGGACGACGGTCCAACGCCGTACGCCGCCCGGCGATTCCACGGAATACTGGGAGGCCCAGCCCCGTTGAAGGTGATACAAACTTCAACCAATATCGGAGGGAACCATGCAGTTCGGCATCTTCAGCGTCGGTGACGTCACCACGGACCCGACCACCGGGCGCACCGCGTCCGAGGCCGAGCGCATCGACCTGATGACGAAGGTCGCGCTCAAGGCCGAGGAGGTCGGCCTCGACGTCTTCGCCACGGGCGAGCACCACAACCCGCCGTTCGTCGTGTCGTCCCCGACGACGCACCTCGGCTACATCGCCGCCAAGACCGAGAAGCTGCTGCTGTCCACGAGCACCACCCTCATCACCACCAACGACCCGGTGAAGATCGCGGAGGACTACGCCTTCCTCCAGCACCTCTCCGGCGGTCGCGTCGACCTGATGATGGGCCGCGGCAACACCGGCCCGGTCTACCCGTGGTTCGGCAAGGACATCCGTGACGGCATCAAGCTCGCGGTCGAGAACTACCACCTCCTCCGCAAGCTCTGGCGCGAGCCGGTCGTCAACTGGCAGGGCCAGTTCCGTACGCCGCTGCAGGGCTACACCTCCACGCCGGCGCCGCTCGACGGCACGCCGCCCTTCGTGTGGCACGGCTCGATCCGGAGCACGGAGATCGCCGAGCAGGCGGCCTACTACGGTGACGGCTTCTTCCACAACCACATCTTCTGGAACAAGGAGCACACTGAGCAGATGGTCGGCCTCTACCGCCGTCGCTTCGAGTTCTACGGCCACGGCGCCGCCGACCAGGCCTACGTCGGCCTCGGCGGCCAGGTGTTCATGGCGTCCACCGAGGCGGAGGCCAAGCGCGTCTACCGGCCCTACTTCGACAACGCCCCGGTCTACGGCCACGGGCCCTCGCTGGAGGACTACACCAAGATGACGCCGCTGACCGTCGGCACCCCCGAGCAGGTCATCGAGCGCACGCTGGGCTTCGCCGACTACGTCGGTGACTACCAGCGCCAGCTCTTCCTCGCCGACCACGCCGGCCTGCCGGAGTCGCTGGTGCTCGAGCAGGTGGAGATGCTCGGCACCGAGGTCGTGCCCGTGCTGCGCGCGGAGTTCGAGCGCCGCCGCCCGGCCCACGTGCCGAGCGACCCGCCCACCCACGCCTCGCTCGTGGCCGCGGGCCCCGACGCGCCGCACCACCTCGTCGAGCCCGCCCGGGCCCGCGTCGAGGAGCTCCAGGCCGAGCAGGACGCCCAGCAGGCCGCCCAGCAGACCACCGCCGCCAAGGTCACCGCATGAGCCGTCGCATCGTCGTGGTGACGGCGGGACTGACCGTCCCGTCGTCCACCCGGCTGCTGGCCGACCAGGTCGCCGAGGCCACGTCCGCCCAGGTCACCGCCCGGGGCGAGGCCGTCGAGATCGAGTTCGTCGAGCTGCGCGAGGTCGCCGGCGAGCTGGCGACGTTCATGGTCACCGGCGGCATCCCGACGCCGCGGCTGACCGAGCTGCGCGAGCAGGTCGGCGGGGCCGACGGGCTCATCGCGGTCACGCCCGTCTTCAACGGCAGCTACAGCGGGCTGTTCAAGATGTTCTTCGACGCCCTCGACAAGGACTCGCTGACCGGTACGCCGGTGCTCATCGCCGCGGCCGCCGGGAGCGCGCGGCACTCGCTGGTGCTCGACCACGCGTTGCGCCCGCTCTTCGCCTACCTCCGCGCGGTCGTCGTCCCCACCGGGATCTTCGCCGCCACCGAGGACTTCGGCAGCCACGGGCTCTCCGACCGCATCACCCGCGCCGCGGCCGAGCTCGCCGCACTGGTGATCGGCCAGGGTGGCTACGCGGTCGGTGGGTTCACGCCCGACCTCGCCGCCCGCCCGCGGCGTACGTCCGGCACGCACGTCGAGACCGACGTGACGCCCTTCGGCGACCTGCTGCGGGGCCACGCCGGCTCGGACTGACGGGTGCGGGTCTGGGGTCCCTCGGGGTGAGCCGACCCGCGCGTCGTCGCGCCTAGCGTCGAGAGGGACCACTCGACCCGCTCGGAAGGACGTGCCATGGCTCGCAGGACCACCACCTCCCAGGACCGGACCGGTGAGGGCGGCGAGCTCCACCAGGCGCCCACGCGCGGTCAGGCGATGACCACCGCCCAGGGCACACCGATGGGCGACGACCAGAACTCGCTGCGCGCCGGCGAGCGGGGCCCGACCCTGCTCGAGGACTTCGCGATGCGGGAGAAGATCTTCCACTTCGACCACGAGCGCATCCCCGAGCGTGTCGTGCACGCCCGCGGCTACGGCGCCCACGGCTACCTCGAGTGCCTCGACCCGGTCACCGACCTCACCCGCGCCGCGCCGTTCCAGCGCAAGGGCAAGCGCACCGAGGCGTTCGTACGCTTCTCGACCGTCGCGGGCAACCTCGGGTCGTTCGACCTGGCGCGCGACGTACGTGGCTTCGCGGTCAAGCTCTACACCGACGAGGGCAACTGGGACATCGTCGGCAACAACATCCCGGTCTTCTTCATCCAGGACGCGATGAAGTTCCCCGACCTCGTGCACGCGGTCAAGGAGGAGCAGGACCGCGGCTGGCCGCAGGCGCAGAGCGCCCACGACACGTTCTGGGACTTCATCTCGCTGATGCCGGAGTCGACCCACATGACGCTCTGGCAGATGTCCGACCGCGCGATCCCGCGCTCGTTCCGCTTCATGGAGGGCTTCGGCGTCCACACCTTCCGGTTCGTCAACGCCGACGGCGACGCGACGTTCGTGAAGTTCCACTGGAAGCCGCGGCAGGGCCTGCAGTCGGTGGTGTGGCACGAGGCGGTCAAGATCAACGGCGCCGACCCCGACTTCCACCGCCGCGACCTGTACGCCGCGATCGAGGCCGGCGACTTCCCGCAGTGGGACCTCGGCGTGCAGGTCTTCGACGAGGCCTTCGCCGAGGAGTTCGAGTTCGACGTCCTCGACGCCACCAAGATCATCCCCGAGGAGCAGGTGCCGGTGCGCACCATCGCCCGCCTGACGCTCGACCGGGTGGTCACCAACGTCTTCGCCGAGACCGAGCAGGTGGCTTTCTGCACCCAGAACGTCGTGCCGGGCATCGACTTCAGCGACGACCCGCTGCTCCAGGGGCGCAACTTCTCCTACCTCGACACCCAGCTCAAGCGCCTCGGCAGCCCCAACTTCACGCAGATCCCGGTCAACGCGCCGCGGTGCCCGGTCGCGCACTTCCAGCGCGACGGCCACATGCAGATGTCGCGGCAGGAGGGGCGGGCCAACTACGAGCCCAACTCGCTCGGCGCCGCCGAGCGCGGGCCGCGGGCCGACGTGGAGCACGGCTACACGAGCGTGCCGCGGGAGGAGGCCGGCCAGGTCCGGCGGGTGCGGTCGGAGACCTTCGCCGACCACTACAGCCAGGCCCGCCAGTTCTGGATCAGCCAGACCGAGGTCGAGCAGCGGCACATCGTCGCGGCGTACGGCTTCGAGCTCGGCAAGTGCGAGGAGCCGGCCATCCGAACCCGCATGCTCGGCAACCTCCGCAACGTCCACGAGGACCTCGCCCAGGGGGTCGCCGACGAGCTCGGCATGCCGCTGCCCGACGCCAACCCGGCGGCGGTCGAGCCGCGTACGGACCTCCCGGAGTCGGCGGCGCTGAGCATCCTGCGCAACGGGCCCGACTCCTTCGCCGGGCGCAAGCTCGGCGTGCTGGTGACCGCGGGCTCGGACGGCGCACTGGTGAAGGCGCTCGAGGAGGCGTTCACGAAGGCCGGCGCCCTCGTCGAGTACGTCGCGCCTGCCGCCGGTCCGCTCAAGCTCAAGGGCGGGCGCAAGCTCACCCCCGACCACGCGGTCGTCGGCGCGCCGTCGGTGCTCTTCGACGCGGTGGCGGTCGTGCCGTCCGCCGACGGGGCCGCCGAGCTCGCCGGGCGCAAGACGGCCTGCGACTTCGTCGACGACGCCTTCGCCCACCAGAAGTTCCTCGGCTGGTCGGCCGACGCCGAGGCGCTGCTCGACGCGGCCGGGGTCACGCCCGACGACGGCTGCCCGGAGCTGACGGCGGACTCGGTGGCCGGGTTCCTCGAGCAGTGCGCGGCGCTGCGGCACTGGGAGCGGCCGGTCCGCGACTGATCCGGGGCGGTGGCGGCCCCTTCCCGGGGCCGTCGCCGCTGGCTAGGTTGGACGGACCGCCCGACGACAGGGAGTCCGCCATGTCCGTCCTGCTCAACCCCTACGTCAGCTTTCCGGACGCCAGGGCCCGTGAGGCCATGGAGTTCTACCAGTCCGTCATCGGTGGAGACCTCAGCATCATGACGTTCGGCGACATGGGGACCGAGGGGCCGCTGGCCTCGCAGGTGATGCACGGCCAGCTCACGACGTCCGGGGGCATCACGCTGATGGGCGCCGACGCGCCCCCGGAGATGGCGCAGGTGACCTACGGCGACAGTGTCTCGATCAGCCTGTCCGGCGGGCCGGAGGACGCCGAGGAGCTGCGCGCCTGGTTCGCCGCGCTGTCCGAGGGCGGCGAGGTGCGCCAGCCGCTCGAGGCCGCTCCGTGGGGCGACGAGTTCGGCATGTTCGTCGACCGCTTCGGCGTCGGCTGGCTGGTCAACATCGCGGGCAGCAGCGCTCCCTCCTGACCCGCCTTCCCCAGCCGCCCCTCCCTCCGGACTCACCCCTGGGGCGGTAACTCGGTGTGACACCGCCCCTCGGGTGTGTGCACCGTCTGCGGGCGGTGGTTGCGTCGGTGGTTCGGCACAACAACCGAGTCCCTTGGGAGGGAAATCATGAGTGACACAGTGTGGAGCTACCGCGACACCACGTGGAGCCAGGACCGCGACCTCGTCGGCTACGACGTCGAGGCGAGCGACGGGTCGATCGGCAAGATCGACGAGGCGAGCAACGAAGCGGCCGGCCAGTGGCTGGTCGTGGACACCGGCTTCTGGATCTTCGGCAAGAAGCGCCTGATCCCCGCGGGCGCCGTCACCGGCGTCGACCACGACGGCAAGAACGTGATCGTCAACATGACCAAGGACCAGATCAAGTCCGCGCCGGACTACGACAAGGACGACTGGAACGACGACTCCCGCGGTCGTCACACCGACTACTACACCCCGTACTCGTCCCGCTGACCCAGCGGAGCGACACGTTCCCCGCCGCCCCGGCCGACACGCTCGGCCGGGGCGGCGGCGCGTCCGGGGCGAGGCACGTGCGCGGTCAGGGTGCCAGCGCGCCGGACAGGAGCCCGGCGACCTGCGGGTCGAGGGACGAGGTGTCGGCACGGTGCCAGAGCAGCCGCAGGAGGACCTCCGCGCTGGCGCGGACCTCGAGCTCCCTGCCCGACCCGATCGTGACGTCCGCGGGGACGTCGCTCGCGACGAGCCGTACGGCCGCCGGCAGCGGGTCGACGCGACCGAGCCGCACCTGCCGGGGGTAGAGCACGTGCGCCACCTCGAGGACGCCGTCCCAGGCGAGTGCGGGGTCGTACGCCGTCGGACGGCCGGCCGCTTCCTCGGCGTCCCACGTGTGCATGGCGACCTCGTGGACCTGCCGGCGTCGCCAGAACCCGGCGCTGCGGTCGGCCGCGTCGAGCGTCCAGGCCGGCGCGTCCGGAGGCGTGGAGGCCAGCACGTCGACCAGGTGTCCGGCCTGCTCGGCGTACCAGGCGGCGAGGTCAGGCTCGTCGGGGGGCGGCGGAGTGGGCTCCAGGTCCGGGCTGCCGGCCGTCACGGCGTGCGCTGCCCACTGGTGCACGCCGCCGACGTGCACGACCAGGTCGCGTACGGACCATCCCGGGCAGTGGGTCACCGGGGCGTCGAGGTCCGCGGCCGCGACCACGGCGGCGAACCTGCCGGTGTGCACGCGCAGGAGCGCGAGCCAGTCAGGACCGTCCATCACGCCTCCCAGGCCGGACCCTCGCCGCCGACGCGCTCGACGAGCCGGCGCCCGACGTGGCCGGCGTTGGCGAGGTGCACGTCCTCGGGGACCGCGGGGAGGTTCTCCTCCCAGTCGAGCAGGCACGAGCCGCGCAGCTGCAGCATCCGGGCGGGGCGGCCGAAGAAGAACGGGTGGGCGTGGGCGCCGCCGTCGCCGTAGCGCCCGACGTGGCAGCGCCCCACGCTCGGCAGCTCCTCGATCGCGGCGGTGATCCGGACCATCAGCACGCCCAGCTCGGCGGCCATCTCGTCGGGCAGGTCGGCGAGGTCGTGGTGCTCGACGGGCCGGAGGATGAAGGACACGGGCAGCTTCATGTCGAGCGCGACGAGGAGCCAGCGCTCGTTGCGCCACGCGACCCGGGCGGCGCGCTCGGGCGGCATCGGCCGGCGGCAGAAGCAGTCCTCCGGGTCCTCGCCCTCCCGCGCCGGCTCGGCGTCGGCGAGCGGCTCGAGCGGCTTGACCCGCAGCCCCTCGAGCTCGAACGGGAAGATGTCCCACCCGGGCATCGCCTCGATCGCGACCGGCAGCCGGCCCTCGTCGTCGGTGGCCGCGGCGACGCGGGCGTGGAACTCCTCGGCGGTCTCGAGATGGCTCATGACGCCGAGTCAATCAGGCCCGGGCCGGAGACGCGCGGACACAACTCCGCGTACGCGGCCTCGCTGAGCGTGCCGACCCGGCGTTGACGGCACTTCTGTCCGCGCGCCCACGCGGCGGGCGCGGGTCACCAGGGGGACGGCTGGTAGTCCTTGACGAAGCAGCCGAACAGGTCGGTCCCGGACTCGCCGAGCACGATCGGGTCGTAGACGCGCGCGGCACCGTCGACCAGGTCGAGCGGCGCGTGCCAGCCCTCGGCGGCGATCCGCAGCTTCTCGTGGTGCGGCCGCTCGTCGGTGATCCAGCCGGTGTCGACGGCCGTCATCAGGATGCTGTCGGTCTCGAACATCTCGCCCGACGACGTGCGCGTCATCATGTTGAGTGCGGCCTTGGCCATGTTGGTGTGCGGGTGGCCGGGGCCCTTGTAGCGCCGGGAGAACTGGCCCTCCATCGCCGAGACGTTGACGACGTAGGCCCGACCCGAGGTCGCGGCCGCGGCCGCCGCCGCGAGGGCGGGCCGCAGCCGCGAGACCAGCAGGAACGGTGCGATCGAGTTGCACAGCTGCACCTCGAGCAGCTCCAGCGGGTCGACCTCGCCGACCGTCTGGGTCCAGGAGTTGTTGGTCTGCACGTCCGGCAGCAGGCCACCGGCGTCGACCGCGGTGCCGGCCAGGTGCGCGTCGAGCGAGGCGTGACCGGCCTTCAGGGCCAGCGCGGTGAGGGTCGCGGCGTTGTGGACCGCCATCGCGTGCTCGGCCGACTCGCCCTCGTGGTGCGCCACCGCGGTGTCGCGCAGGGCGCCGGCGATGGAGGCGGGGTGCGCCTCGGAGATCCGGTCGAAGGTCACCAGCTCCGGCACCGTGTCGTCCGGGAGCGGCAGCGACTCCGCCTCGACGAGGGGGGCGTACGCGCCGGGCGTGCGGCGGACCGTCTGGCAGGCGTTGTTGATGAGGATGTCGAGCGGTCCGGCCGCGGCGACGTCGTCGGCGAGCGAGACCACCTGGGTGGGGTCGCGCAGGTCGATGCCGACGACCTTGAGCCGGTGCAGCCAGTCGTCGCTGTCGGGCAACGAGCTGAAGCGGCGCACCGCGTCCTTGGGGAAGCGGGTCGTGATGGTGGTGTGGGCACCGTCGCGCAGCAGCCGCAGCGCGATGTACATCCCGATCTTGGCGCGGCCGCCGGTGAGCAGCGCCCGCTTGCCGGTGAGGTCGGTGCGCTGGTCGCGCTTGGCGTGGCTCATCGCCGCGCAGCCCGGGCAGAGCCAGTGGTAGAACGCGTCGACGAGGGTGAAGTCCTGCTTGCAGATGTAGCAGCCGCGGGCGGTGATCAGCTCCCCGGCGAAGGCGCCGGCCGCGTGGGAGACCAGCGGGATGCCGGCGGTCTCGTCGTCGATGCGCATCGGCGAACCGGTCGCGGTCCTCGCGATGATGTCGAGGTCGTGCTGCTGCCGCTCCATGCGGATCTCGGCCCGACGCTGCTTCTTGATCAGCTTGTACATCCAGGACGCGGCGCGCTTCATCGTGCGCACGTCGTCATGGTCGGGGTGCAGCGTCGAGACCTCGCGCAGCACCTCGAGCGCGATCGCGAGCCGCTCGGGATCGATGCCGGGCGTGGTCGGGTCCTGCTGCTGGTTCACCGGAGCAGCGTACGGGTGCTCCTCACTCCCGCCACAAAGGCCGGAACGACTGGCCGAACCACCCCAGGCCCGAGTCCTTCGGCGTGCGGGGCAGCTCGGTCCCGCCGTACGTCGCGCGCCGTGCCGTGCCGTACTCCAGCCAGGTCCGCGCCGGGCCCTGGCCGATGCCCGGCCGCGCCCAGTCGCACACCCCGGCGGGGAACACCGCCTGCAGGCGGCTCCACTGGGCGTCCGTGAAGGGCACCGGCAGCCCGCCGGGCAGCCGGTAGGACGAGCGGTCCAGCGGCTGGAGCCGGCACGCGAGGACGTCGTTGGCCGCGGGGCCGCCCGCCTCCTGGCGCGGCGTGGAGAGGTTGGTGGTCGCGAGGTCCGCCCGGCACACCACACCCGGTACGCCGTCGGCCAGGCAGCGGTCCTGCAGCGACGCCGGCCTGCCCTCGACGACCTTCTGGGCCAGCGGCACCTTCCGGTCGTCCTTCTCGACCCGCGCCAGCCAGCGGTCCATCGCGATGAAGGCCTCGGTGGGCCACCGCACGTCGCCGAGCAGCGGGGTCGGCCCGAACCACTCGACGCGGTTGTCGGTGTGGCCCTGCGAGCGCTGGAGACGCAGGTGGCTCCACACGGCGTGGGCGTAGTCGTGCGCGATGCCCGGGTCGGGCCCGGCGTGGTTGATCATCGCGACTCCGCTGGTGTTGCTGAACTCGTTGAGCAGGCCGGTGCGGTAGGCGTTGGCGATCGACGCCGGGTCGCCGGCGGTGCGCGCGGCGATCGGGTCGGCGTTGACGTCGAGGCCGCCGATCTTCTCGTTGAGGTCGACGAACTGCTCGGGCGTGATCCGGCCGCCCTCCAGCGCTGCGAGGCCGTACTGGACGCCGGCGTTGCCGAACGGCAGGCCGGCGAAGCCGCGGCCCGCCGCCTGCTCCTGCGCGCTCCAGACCGACTCCGGGCGCGGGCCGAGCTGGTTGCGCATCAGGGTGAGGATGTCGCAGCGCACCCCGGCGGGGTTGGTCTCGGAGTCGAAGCGGGTGCGGGGGTCGCCGGCGACGGGCTCGGGGATCCCGGGGCACGCGTGCTCGGGGTTGATCGCGCTCTTGAAGAGGCCCTCGTCGGCGGTGACCGCGTTGACCGGCGTGAGGTGGCCCTCGACGTCGGCGATCTGCGTGGGCGCCCACAGCACGCCGGGGCCCCACTCCTGCGGGTTCTCGAAGTAGCCCCGCATCAGGTGGTAGTCGGCGAACTGCGAGCCGGGGCTCATCACGTCGGGGTAGGAGCAGGTGGTCACCAGCCCCTGGTAGATCCCGGGGTAGGCGTTGGCGATCGTGTGCTGCGCCACCGACCCGCCGCTGCAGCCGGTGCCGATCGTGTAGCGGATCGTGCCGTACTGCTCGACGAGGCGCTCCTTGGCCATCATCAGCGACTCGGCGTTGTGCGCGACGTTGCAGTTGTGACCGGTGTTGGCCAGCGCCGTCGACATCACCGCGAAGCCGCGGCGCAGGGCCTCGACGTACGAGTTCTCCAGCAGCGGCACCGGGATGGCGTCGAGGGTGCCCGACGCGTCGTCGAGCGGCGGCTCGGCCGGGGCGTAGCTCGCCCCGCAGCCGCCGCCGTGGGTGATGAGCACCTTGCGGTTCCACTGCTCCTGCGGCCGCCAGGCCGTCCACCGCTTGCCGGGGGTGAAGAGCGTGAGGATCGTGTAGCGGTCGCGGTCCTGGTAGCCGTCCTCGCGCCGCACGACGAACGGCACCGTCCTGCCCTGGTCGGTGGTCGCGGTGTCGACGTTGCTCGCCGGGGCGGCCGGGTCGTACGGCTCGAGGGCGGCGCGCCCGACCGGCTTGTAGAGGAAGGAGTACGTCGCCGGCTCGTTGCACAGCGCGTCGCGGGCGGTGTCCTGGCAGTCGTACGCCGCGGCGGCGGGGCCGCTGAGCACGGGACCGCCGTTGCGGTGGTTGGTGATGACGACCTTGTCGGGCCGTGCCCTGCCGGCGCGCGCCCGCAGCACGTTGCGGCCGTTGTCGAGGCCCCTGAGCAGCACCGTCGAGCGGTGGCGGAACTTCCGCGACACGTCGCGGCCGTCGAGGGTGACGCGAAGCCGGCCGGCCCTCCTTGGCGCGGTGATGCGCACGAGCACGTCCCCGCCGGAGACGAGGTCGGCGCGGTTGGAGAGGACCTGGATGCGGACCTTGCCGCGCTCGGCCTGGGGCGCCGCCGTGCCGGGCGTCGGCCCGGCCGCGAGCAGCGCGGCGAGCAGGCCGAGGGCGAGGGCGGCGACGGACGCGCGGGCGAGTGCGCGGGCGGTGGGGCGGGACGGGTGCGGCACGGCGTACCTCCTGAAGGGCTCGGGAGGTCAACGACGCGGGGGCGGCGCTGGTTACTGGCCGGTCACTCGCGGGCGGGCGACCCGTTGATCCGGACCCGGTCGGCGCGCATGCCGTGCTCGACGCCCCACAGCACCGCCTTGGACCGCGAGTCGACGTCGATCTTGCGATAGGCCGAGCGGATGTAGGACTTGATCGAGTTGAGCGACAGGAGGGTGCGCTCGGCGATCTCCTGGTTGCTCAGGCCCATGGTGATGAGCGACAGGACCTCGGCCTCCCGGGCGGTCAGGCCCTCCTCGCGCCCGGGCCAGTCGCCACCGACGAGCGCGGACCGGCCGCGCGAGGGCGAGACCACGAGCTGGCCGGCGGCGATCGCGCAGATCGCGTCGACCAGGCGCGCGGCCGGGAGGCTCTTGGAGAGGTAGCCGCGCACGCCCTGGCTGAGGGTGTCGCGGGTCAGCCACGGCTGGAAGTTCCACGTGTAGACCGCGACCGTCCGGACCTGGGCGTTCTGCACCAGGTGCTGCACCGCGGGACCGTTGCCCTGGCCCATTCCGAAGGTGTCGTAGAGGGCGACGTCGACCGGCTGGCCGACCGGCTTGCCGGCCACCAGCTCGACGACCTCGATCCGGTGGCCATAGCTGCGCATCATCGCGTCGAGGCCGCGGACGACGACCTCGTCGTCGTTGACCAGCGCGACTCGAATCACCATGCGCTCAACGTACTGCTGTTTATGTATGTTGAACCCCTTGTTCGAGAGAGTTGGGGGCAACGCGTGCGGGAGAGCGCGACCGCGGTCGAGGAGACCCGCATGGGGGGCCTGGGCATCCGCTGCGAAGGGGTCGTGCACCTCTACAAGACCTTCGGCGGGCACGACGTCGTCGCGCTGCGCGGCGTCGACCTGACCATCCGGCCCGGCGAGCGCGTCGCCTTCCTCGGCCCCAGCGGCTCCGGCAAGTCGACCCTGCTGGCCCTCCTCGGCGGCATCCAGAAGCCCAGCGCCGGCAAGATCTACCTCGGCGACGAGGAGGTCTCCCGGATGGGCGAGCGCTACCTCGCCCGGATCCGCTCCCGCCAGGTCTCGACGATGCTCCAGGGCGCCACCCGCAACCTGCTGCCCTATGCCACGGCCCGCCAGAACATCGCCTTCGCGAGGCTGTCCCTCTCCAGCGGCGCTCGTGAGCAGGGCCTGCCCGACGTCGAGCTGCTCGACCGGGTGGGCCTGCTCGACCAGGCCGACCAGGTGGTCTCCACGATGTCCGGCGGCCAGCGCCAGCGCCTGGCCCTCGCCTGCGCGGTGTCGACCTCCCCGCGGCTGCTGCTCGCCGACGAGCCGACCAGCCAGCTCAGCCACGCCGACCGCGACCACGTGCTCCACCTGATCCACTCCCTCGGCGACGACTTCGGCACCACGATCGTCGTGGTCACCCACCAGCCCGAGGTCGCCGCGACCTTCCCGCGCACGGTCACGATGAAGGGCGGCAGGGTCGGCGCCGAGGGCCACGGCGGGTCCGAGTACGCCGTGGTCGGCGAGGACGGCGTGCTGCACCTGCCGGGCCACATCGCCGCCGAGTGGCCGCCCGGCACGCTCGTCCGGTTCGAGGACGACGAGCAGGGCCGCATCATCGTGACCCGCGCGAGCAGCGAAGGAAACCCAGCGTGAGCTTCACCCCACGACGTTCTTCTCCTCCGCTGCGCTCCCCCGAACAACGCCGCGGGGACCCCGAGACAACCGGCACCAGCGAGCTCAGGCTCGACTCGATCACCTACGTCAACGGCCGCACGCTGCTCGACGACGTGAGCGTCACCTTCCCGGCCGGCAAGGTCACCGCGCTGTCGGGACCGAGCGGCTCGGGCAAGACCACCCTGCTCTCCATCGCGGGCGGCCTGCTCCAGGCGACGTCCGGCACTGCGGAGCTCGACGGTCGCGAGATGTGGACCGGCAGCGGCGACCCGCTGCCCGAGGTCGCGTTCGTCCTCCAGGTCTACGGACTCGTCCCCATCCTCTCGGCCCGGGAGAACGTCTCGATCGCGCTGCGCGCCCGCGGCGTCGCCCCCGCCGACGCCGACGAGGCCGCCGAGGCCGCGCTGGCCCGGTTCGGCATCGCCGACCTCGGCGAGCGCCAGGTCGAGGAGCTCTCCGGCGGCCAGATGCAGCGCGTGGCCTGCGCCCGCGGGTTCGTGGTCGGTGCCGAGGTCCTGCTCGCCGACGAGCCGACCTCCGAGCTCGACGAGGGCAACCGCGGCGTGGTGCTCGCCGAGCTGCGCGAGGAGGCGGCTCGCGGAGCCGTCGTCGTCGTCGCCACCCACGACCCCGCCGTCGTCGAGGCGTGCGACCTCCACATCGCGCTCGACGAGGGGCGGGTCGTCCGTTGAGCCGTGTCCTCCGGGGCGCCTGGAGCCGCCGAGGTGCGCTGACGACCCTGGTCCTGATGACCGTGGTGGTCGTCGGCGGCGCCGTCACCGTCCTCCAGTTCGCCGAGGCCGCCGGCACCTCGCCGTGGCTCACCGCGCCCCTGCTCCTGCTGGGTGCCGTGGCGGTGCCCAGCATCGGCGCCGAGCTCGCGGTCGCCCGCCGCGAGGAGATCGGCCTGGCCCGGCTGCGCGGCATCCACGGCCTCCGGCTCTGGCGCTTCCTCCTCGTCGAGCCCCTGCTCGCCATCGTCATCGGCACGCTCGTCGGCCTGGCGGTCGGCGCCGGTGGCACGGTGCTCGCCACCCGCCGATGGCTCGGTGACGCCGCTCCGGCCCTCGAGCAGCCCGCCCTGCTCGCAGCCGCCGCCATCGCCGGCGCCGGGCTCGTCATCGTGGGCCTCTCGGCGGGAGCCGCGCTGCGCGAGCCGCTCGCGGCCCAGGTGTCGGCGCGCCGCCGCCCGCGCCGCGCCACGACCCTCGCCGTCTTCCTGAGCGTCCTGGTGCTCGTCGGCGCCGGCGTCGCGGCCTATCGCAGCCGCGCGGGCGACGGCGAGCCCGACCTCGTCGTGCTCCTCGGCCCCGCCCTCGTCGGCCTGGCGCTCGGCCAGGTCGCGATCTGGGTGGTCCGGCTCGCCGCGCGCGGCCTCACCCCGGCCACCGAGCGTCGCGGCCTCGGTGCCTTCCTGGCCGCCCGCCGCCTCGCCCGGGCCGACGACCTCGTCACCCCGATCCGCCTCGTCGTCGCCGCCGCCGTCGTGGGCTCCCTCGCGCTCAGCGGTGCGGTCGCCGTCAGCGGGTGGACCGCCGAGCAGGCCGCCGTCGAGGTGCCCGGAGCCCGGACCATCGACGCGAGCGAGCTGGGCGCGATGGGGGCCGTGGACCTCACCGAGAGCGCCGACCCCGAGGGACGCCACCTCCTCGCCGCCGCCATCGTCCGCAACGAGACCCGCCTGCTCGAGCGCCGGGCGTACGTCGACGCCGCGCGCTGGGACGCCGTCGTGGGTGACTTCTACGACGACACGCCCGCGCGTGCCGCCTCCGACGCGGTCGCCCGTCTCGACACCGGGCTCGCCCCGGTCCAGGTCGCCGGCGACCGGCTCACCGTGACCCTCTCCGGCCTCGAGGTGCCGCCGGTGCGTACCTTCCGCGGCCCCGACGGTGAGGACGTGCGCGTCGGCGGCGGGATCGCCGAGATGACGCTCAGCTATGTGACGACCCGCAACGTCTCCGGTGCGGTCACGCTGCGGAGCGAGGTGCCGCCGGACGGTCGTGCGGTCACCCGGTCGGTGCGGCTGCGCGACTGCGCCCGGGGCTGCAGCATCACCGGGCTCGACGTCGGACGCGACAGCCGCGGCGTCATCGACGGCAGCGACTTCGTGGTCGTCCTCGAGCGGCTCGCCCTGGGTGACGCGGACCTCCTCGCGCAGGCCTGGGTGCCGGACCGCGCGTCGGTGGAGGCCGCGACGAACACCAACTTCTTCCGCAACTGGGAGCCCCCCGCCGTCCTCGTCGTCAACCGCGCCGACGGGCTCCAGGTCGCCCTGCTGCCGGGGGGCGCCGCGCTCCGCCTCGCGCCTGACCGGGGCGGCTCCGGCATGCCGGTGCTGGTCGCGGGCCAGGACGCACCCCAGGCCCTCGACCTGGGCGGCGACGACCGCGTCACCGAGGTGCTCGGCGTGGCCCGGTCGATGCCCCTGGTCGGCACCGTCGGGACCCTCGCCGACATCCGGACGTCCGCGGTCGGCTCCGACCCGACGGTCCCGTCCGCCGAGGTCCAGATCGTCGCGGCGCCCGGCACCCCGGCGTCCGTGCTCGACGAGGTCGCCGCGGCGACCGACGCCGAGTGGCGGACGAGGCAGGCCGTCCGGGAGTCGCTCGGGGAGCGTTTCGGCGGCGCCCAGTCCGTGGCGTACGCCCTCACCGCGCTCGCCTGCGCGCTGGTCGCGCTCCTCGCCCTGGGCGCCGGCGTCGCGCGGCACCGGCGCGACTACCGCCGCGACGTCGCCTCGTTGCGCGTGCTCGGCATCTCGACCGGCACCGTCCGTCGCGCCGGCCGCGCCGAGCTGGTGAGCCTGACGGCCCTCGTGCTCGTCGGCGTCGTCACGGGGGGGTGGCTCGCGGTGGCCCTGCTGCTCGACGGCCTGCCGCTCCTGAGCATCCCGGTCGCCGGGCTGGCCCTCGACACGACCCCGCACGCCTGGCCTCTCGCGATCCCCGCACTGCTGGCGGCAGCGGCGGTCGTGGTCGTCGGGGGGCGGGCGCGCGCCGTACGCTCCGCCACCACGCGACCCAGCCTGCTGCGCGAGGAGGAGGGGCGATGACCTCCATGTTCGGCGCGATCCTGCGCGGCCTGCGGGCGCGGGCCCTCCTCAGCGCGGGCTCGGTGCTGCTCACCGCCCTCGCCGTCGCCTCGGCGGTGCTGGGACCGATCTTCGCCGCCGCGGTCACCAACTCCTACGTCGTCACCCGGCTGCGGGAGGCGCCACCGGCCCTGACGGGGCTGAGCCGGGTCTTCACCCCGGACTCCGCGACGAGCAGCGCCGACGCGGTCGCGCAGGCCGTGGCCGGCACCGAGTCGCTCACCGAGGGTCCTTGGGGGCAGTCGTTCGGGATCGTGCAGTCCGAGCGGGTCATGGCGCTGCGCGGGGCCGTGGAGTTCTGGGCCCGCGACGGGGCCTGCGAGGCGCTGGAGGTCACCGGCCGCTGCCCCGAGCGCGACGGCGAGGTGTTGCTGCTCGAGAAGGCCGCCGAGCAGCAGGGCGCGGTGATCGGCGAGCCGCTCGAGCTGGTCGGCTTCGAGCCCCCCGCCCTGACGGGCCTCGGGCTGCCCCGACCGGGCCTCACGACGGTCACGGTGGTCGGCACGTACGCCACGCCCACCGTCGCGACCGACTGGCTGGTCCCGCAACGGCTGACGTCCACCAACGAGGCGGTCAGCGACAACCCGGGCGGCGGCTACACGCCGTACTCGCCGGGGCCGGTCATCACGACCCCCGGGACCGTGGAGGCCATGGGCGACTGGACGGTCCGCGTCGACACCTTCCTCGACGTGCCCGCCGACATCACCCCGGCCGAGCTCTCCGTGGCCGCACGCTCGGCCGCGACGATCCCCGACGACCAGGTCGTCGAGGTCGAGGGCGGCACCCTGCGCGACGACGGCACCAACGACCTCGCCGCGGTCCTCGACGAGGTCCGGACCCAGCAGGACACCGCCCGCAGCTCCATCGCCCCGGCGGTCCTGTCGCTCGTGCTGGTCGCGCTGGCGCTGCTGATGCGCCTGCTCAACGCCGCCAGCGAGCTGCGCGTGCCCGAGCTCGCGCTGGCCTCCCTGCGCGGGGTCACCTCGCGCCGGCTCTGGGGGCTCGGCCTCGCCGAGCCGCTGACCATCCTCGTCATCTCCGCCCCGATCGGCATCGCCCTCGGCCTCGGCAGCAGCCTCCTGCTGGTCCGCACCTGGCTGGTGCCCGGCCTGCCGCTGCCCGTCGTGGCGACGAGCTGGGTCGCCGCGGCCCTGGTGCTGCTCGCCGCGCTCGCCGTCGCGTGCGTGGCCATCGGGCTGGTGGTCCGCGAGTCGCTCGCGTCCCAGCTCGCCGGCGTACGACGCCCGGTGGCGGCCCGGCGCTGGTCGGTGATCGCCCAGCTCACGCTCGTGGCCCTCGCCGCGGCGGTGCTGCTGAGCAAGCTGTCGGACACCGACGGCGGCGACCCGGACGTCACCGACCTCCTGCTCCCCGTGCTGCTGGCGGTCGTCGCCGGCCTCGCCGCCACCCGGATCACCGCGGCGCTCGCCACCTGGTGGACCCGTCGCTCGCGGGGTCGGTCGCTCAGCGGCTTCGTGTCCTCGCGCGCGATCTCCCGGCGGCAGGAGGGCACCCTCATCATCCTGCCGATCACCGCCGCGATCGCGGTCGCGGTGTTCGGTGCCGGCGTCTACGACTCCGCCGCCGCGTGGCGCACCAGCGTGGCGGCGACGGTCTCGCCCGCCCACACCACGTGGCACTCGCCGGTGAGCTACGCGGAGACGCTGGAGCTGACCCGGCGCATCGACCCCGAGGGGGAGTGGGTGATGGCCGCGGGCTCCGTCCTCAACCCGGGCGCGCACTTCTCCGTGGTCGACAGCAGCCGGCTCGCCCGGGTGGCGACCTGGCCGCCGACGTGGACGCCGGGGCGCGACGTCGAGCAGGTCGCCGCGGACATCGCCCCGCCGGGTGCCGTGCCCACGTTCTCCGGGAGACGGATCTCGGTCACCGTCGACAGCGACGTGGAGAGCGACAAGCCGCTCGCCCTCGAGGTCCGCTTCGGCCGCCGCGACGGCATCCCGCTGAAGGTCTACCTCGGGCCCTTCGGTCCCGGCGAGTCGACGCGGTCGGCCAAGGTGCCCTGGTGCCGGCAGGTCCCGTGCCCGATCGAGGGCATGACCCTCGGCGGCGGCGCCGGCACCAACACCTCGATGTCCGGCGAGCTCGCGGTGACCGAGGTGCTGACCGACGGGCAGCCGGTGCCCGGCGTGATCGAGGGGGCGGACTGGGTCGCAACCCCCGACCCGGCCGTACGCTCCTCGATCACCGACCTCCGTGAGGTCGGCGGCGCGCTCGAGATGACCGTCGACACGGGCGACTCGGTCGGCATGGCGCGCCTCACCGCCGGCGGCATCGTCGAGCAGCGTCCGGCCCTCGCCGGTCCCAAGGTGCAGCAGACGGCCCTCGCCAAGCTCGAGGAGGGATTCGGACTGGTCCGGGTCGACCCGCTCGGCGGCATCGGTGCTGTCGAGGGCATGCCGTTCACCGGGCCGTCGGGCCTGCTGGTCGACTACTCCTCCTTCATCACCGACCGGCCGGTCTACAACAGCAACCTCGACACCCGCGTGCTCCAGCGCGAGGGCGCCCCGGCCCAGATCACCGACGCCCTCTCCGCGGCCGGGCTCACCATCGAGACCACCCTCGCCCAGGAGCGGCGCGTCCTCGACCAGAGCGCCTACGCCCTGGCGCTGAGGCTGTACGCCGTGGTCGCCGCGCTCGTGCTGCTGATGGCGCTCGCCGGGCTGTTCGTCAGCGCCGCCGTCCAGCTGCCCGCCCGCCGTCGCGACGCCGCGGCGCTGCGGGTGGTCGGCGTGCCCCGCTCGTCGGTGATGGTGGCGGTGGTGCGCGAGCTCGCGGTGGTGCTGGGCGGTGCCGCGATCGCCGGCATCCTGGCGGGCTCGCTGGCGCAGTGGGTCGTGCTGCGCACGATCACGCTGGGCTACGCCGAGGGGCTGGCGACGCCCGCGCTGGTGGCGACCATCTCGCCACTGCGCCTCGTCGTGCTGACGCTGCTCGCGGCGGCCGTCTTCGGCGCGGTCGCCCTGCTCAGCGCGTCGATGACCGTCCGGGGTGCGCGGGGGGCGACGCTGCGCGAGTCCGCGCGCTGAGAACCCCGGGTCGGGCCTCGCCGCTCGACGCGCGGCCTGTCAGCGCGCCGTGCGCGGCGTGTCAGACGACCACAACCTCCGCGCGGCGTACGGAGTCGCCCGTGGCCGCGCACGCGCGCACGACTTCTGGTCGTCCGACGCGCCACAGCTCGACGTACGGCGTGTCAGACAGGACAAAGGTCAGCTCCCGGGCCGGCCGTACGCCTGCCGCCACGGCGCCGGCCCACCTCGTCCTGTTCGACAGGCCGCCGGGCGCTCGTGCGCGCGCGGGGTCAGGGGCAGCAGGGGTCGAAGCGGAACCCGACGCCGCGGATCGTGCGGATCCACTCGTTGCTCGAGGCGGCCTTGCGCAGCTTGCGGCGCAGGTTGGCCAGGTGCACGTCGACGACGTGGGTGCTGTCGGGGACGAACTCGCTCGCCCACACCGCGCGCATGAGCTCGTCGCGGGCCACGACCACGCCGGGGTTGCTGACGAGGTGGGCCAGCAGGTCGAACTCGGTGCGGGTCAGGCCGACCTCCTCGCCGGAGACGAGGACCTCGCGGGCGCTGCGGTCGAGGGTCAGGTCGCTGCAGCCCAGTGAGCTCGTCGGGTCCGCCGGGGGACCGAGGTCCGGGACGGCCGGCGCGGTTGCCGGGTCGGCGCCCAGGAGGTCCGTGCTGCGCGGGCGCCGGAACAGCGCCGCCACCCGCGCCTGCAGCTCACGCATCGAGAACGGCTTCATGAGGTAGTCGTCGGCGCCGACCTCGAGGCCGACCAGCCGGTCGACCTCGGCCGTACGGCCGCTCACGACGATGACGTAGCAGTCGCTCGTCGTCCGGATCCGGCGACAGACCTCGACCCCGTCGATGTCCGGCAACGTGAGGTCGAGCGTGACGAGGTCGGGCTGTCCCTCGCTGATGAGGGTCAGGGCCTCGGCGCCGGAGTGCGCGACGACGACGTCGAAGCCGGCCTGGGCGAGGAGATCGGAGATGGCGTCGCCGACATCGCGGTCGTCCTCGACGACCACGGCTGTCCGTGCCTTCATCATCCGCCTGCTCCCCAGTTGACGCTTCATCTACCCGACGGCGCCCGGTCCAAACCAGGTCTTTCCCGACGGGCACGACCCACCCGCTGCCGATGCTAGGCGGCAGCGGGCGGTCGCGTGGTCGTTCTGGGGTACAGCACCCCCCGACGGGGGGTCGGCTGACCGCTCGGGGAGCGGGCTAGAAGTCGAGGCCCCTGGCCCAGTCCTCGGAGTCGATCCTCGCCACGAGGTACGGGCCGCCGCCGGCGCGCCGGTCCTGCTGGCCACCGTCCTCGCGGTCCATCCGGTAGCCGATGCCGCGGATCGTGTGGATCCAGGTGGCGTCGGAGTGCCGGCGCAGCTTGCCGCGGAGATTGGCGACGTGCACGTCCACGAGGTGGTGGTCGTGGGTGAGCGCGCTGCTCCAGATCGCCATGACCATCTCCTCGCGGGTGCAGACCCGCGAGAGGTGGTTGGCGAGGTACTCGAGGACGTCGTACTCGATGCGCGTCAGGTCCACGATCTGGCCGTCGACCTGCACCTCGCGGCGCGCCGAGTTGATGACGAGCCCGCCGCCGGCGTTGATCGTGCTCGGCTCGTCGGCCGGCTGGGACGGGCTCGGCACGTGCGGCCCGTGGTGGACCGAGGCGTCCTCGGCCGCCGCACCGGAGCGCGGGCGGCGGAACAGGGCCGCCACCCGGGCGCGCAGCTCGCGCGGCGAGAACGGCTTGAGCACGAAGTCGTCCGCTCCGACCTCCAGGCCGATCAGCTTGTCCACCTCGTCGGACCGCGCGGAGACGATCACGATGTAGCAGTCGCTGGTCTCCCGGATGCGGCGGCACACCTCGATGCCGTCCATGTGCGGCAGCGTCAGGTCGAGCGTCACGAGGTCCGGTGGATCGGCTGCCGCCACGCCCACCGCTGCTCGTCCGTCGCGCGCCGAGGTGACCCGGAAACCTGCCCCCTCCAGGGTCTCCACCAGCGCGGACGAGATGTCCGGATCGTCTTCGACGACCAATGCATGTAGTTCTTGCACGTCAAACCCCCACAGATGCGAAGGCAAGGGCCCCACGCCCTCGCCGTGGCGCCGCCCGAACGGCGTCGATTGATGTTAATGCCATCAAGGGTTCAGACATAGGGAAGTTCTGAGGGACGAACAGCCTGTCTAGACCGGGCGATTTGACGGAATCTTTTGTCGCCAGTCGGCGGTTTTGCGCTTTCCATGGCCTATGACAGGTCGATTGCGCGATTGACCCAGATGCTCTCCGCCACCATCCCCACCTTTTGGTAGAGGCCGAGCGCGCCGGTCCGCGAGTCGGTGCTGAGCTCGGCGGACGTGGTGCCGTGCGCGCGGGCCTGGGCGAAGGAGTCGACCAGCAGGGTCTGGGCGATCCCGCGATGGCGCCGGTCGGCGCGCACGGCGAGCCGGTCGACGTACCCGGTCGAGCCGTTGTCGGAGACCAGGACGAGGGAGACGCCGACGACCTGTCCGGCACCGTCGACGGCGACGCGCAGGTTCCACGGCTCGAAGCCGGGCCGGCCCAGGGTCGCGGCCTCGAAGTCCTCGTAGGGCTCGCGATCGCGCTCCGACCACTCGAGGAAGGCGTCCTCCAGCACGTCGTGGGCGGCCCGGAGGTCGTCCGGCTCGGCGGTGCGTACGACGTATCCCTCCGGCAGCTCGCGCTCGGGGATGGTGGCCCCCGCGGGCAGCTTGAGCACCCAGCTGGTCCAGCGCACGCGGAAGCCGAGCTGCTCCAGCAGCCGGTCGCCGGGCGAGCCCTGCGGGACGGGCATGCCGACGACGCTGGACCCGACGCGGCGCCCGAGGTCCTGGAGCCAGTGGGCCAGCCAGGTGCCGATGCCGCGCCCGCGGTGGCTGGGCAGCACCGAGGTGTCGGCGCGTTCGGCACCCATCAGCTCGGCGTACGCCACCAGGGTGTCGCCGTCCCAGACGCCGATGGAGCGCGCGGCGAGGTCGTGGCTCGGCTTGGCCCAGTCGCTGACGATGTCGGCCTCCTCGATGACGACCTCGCCGATGTCCTCGAGCTCCTGCGCGGCCATCAGCCGGTGGACCGCGGTGGCGTCGGTGGTGCGGAGCGGGCGGGTCGTCAGCCCCGCGGGAAGCTCGGGCGTCTCGGGCATGGGGGGAGTGTGCTGCCTCACGTGCCCCGCTGTCGCGCGCTTATCCGGCGCTCGGGGAATGTCCCATTCCCCCGTGAGGCCCTACCGTTGTGAGCGTGAGTGACGACCTTCCCGCAGCCCCCGAGCAGACCTTCTCCGACCTCGGCCTCTCGCCCGAGGTCCTCAAGGCACTGGCCGACGTGGGCTACGAGACCCCCTCGCAGATCCAGGCGCTGACCATCCCGCCGCTGCTCGAGGGGCGCCACGTCGTCGGCCTGGCGCAGACCGGCACGGGCAAGACGGCCGCCTTCGCGCTGCCGATCCTGTCGCAGCTCGACTTCTCCCAGAAGACGCCGCAGGCGCTCGTCCTGGCGCCGACCCGCGAGCTCGCGCTGCAGGTGTCCGAAGCCTTCGAGAAGTACGCCGCCCACATGAAGGGCGTGCGCGTCCTGCCGATCTACGGCGGCCAGGGCTACGGCGTCCAGCTCTCGGCGCTGCGGCGCGGCGTGCACGTCGTCGTCGGCACGCCGGGTCGCATCATGGACCACCTCGAGAAGGGCACCCTCGACCTCTCCGAGCTCCGCTTCCTCGTCCTCGACGAGGCCGACGAGATGCTCAAGATGGGCTTCGCGGAGGACGTCGAGACGATCCTCGCCGACACCCCGGCCGGCAAGCACGTGGCGCTGTTCTCGGCCACCATGCCCGCGCAGATCCGCCGCATCTCCAAGAAGTACCTCGAGGACCCGGTCGAGATCACCGTCAAGAACAAGACGTCGACGGTCTCCTCGATCACCCAGCGCTACCTCATCGTGTCCTACCCGCAGAAGGTCGACGCCCTCACGCGCATCCTCGAGGTCGAGAACTTCGAGGGGATGATCGTCTTCGTCCGCACCAAGAACGAGACCGAGACGCTCGCCGAGAAGCTCCGCGCGCGCGGCTACTCCGCGATGGCCATCAACGGCGACGTCGCCCAGGTGCAGCGCGAGCGCACGATCAACCAGCTCAAGGCCGGCAAGCTCGACATCCTCGTCGCCACCGACGTCGCGGCCCGCGGCCTCGACGTCGAGCGGATCAGCCACGTCGTCAACTACGACATCCCGACCGACACCGAGTCCTACGTCCACCGCATCGGCCGCACGGGTCGCGCGGGTCGTACGGGCGACTCGATCGCCTTCGTCACCCCGCGCGAGCGCCACCTGCTGCGCGCGATCGAGAAGGCCACCCGCCAGCCGCTCACCCAGATGCAGCTGCCGACGGTCGACGACGTCAACGCCACCCGGCTCTCGCGCTTCGACGACCAGATCACCCAGGCGCTGGCCGAGCCCGAGCGCATCGACTTCTTCCGCGACGTCGTCTCCCACTACGTCAGCGAGCACGACGTGGCCGAGGTCGACGTGGCGGCCGCGCTGGCCGCGGTGATGCACGGCGAGCAGCCGCTGCTGCTCGAGCCGGAGCCGGAGCCGCGCAACCGCTCCTTCGAGGAGCGATCGAGCCACGCCGGCAAGGCCGACCGGGCGCCGCGCGAGTCGCGCAGCGGCGCGCCGATGGCGGCGTACCGCATCGAGGTCGGCAAGCGGCACAAGGTCGAGCCGCGCCAGATCGTGGGCGCCCTGGCCAACGAGGGCGGGCTCTCGCGCGGCGACTTCGGCTACATCTCGATCAAGCCCGACTTCTCGGTCGTCGAGCTCCCCGCCGACCTGCCCGCCGGCACGCTCGAGCGCCTCGCGAGCACCCGGATCTCCGGCAAGCTGATCGAGATCAAGCCCGACAACGGTCCGTTCCGCGGCCGTCCGGGTGGTGGCCACCGCGGCAGCGGTGGCGGCTACAAGGGCAAGAACCCCCGCTGACCGGGCGGTTCGTGCCCGTCCTGGCTGGTGACCGGGCGGTTCGTGCCCGTCCTGGTGACATGACGACGCCCCCTGCCCCCGAAGGGGAGGGGGCGTCGGTCGCTGACGGGCACGAAGCGCCCGCTCGGCGTACGAGACGGGCACGAAGCGCCCGCTCGGCGGAGGAGGGAGTCAGGCGTTCTGGTTCTGGATCGCCGAGACGTCGAACTCGAGCTTGATCTTCTCGGAGACGAGGACGCCGCCGGTCTCGAGCGCGGCGTTCCAGGTGAGGCCCCAGTCCTTGCGGTTGATGGTGGTCTCGCCCTCGAAGCCGACGCGGACGTTGCCGAAGGGGTCGCGGGCCGACCCGGTCTGCTCGAACTCGATCGTGACGGGCTTGGTGACGTCCTTGATGGTGAGGTCGCCGGTGACGGTCCAGTCGGAGCCGGCGCGCTTCACGTCGGTGGAGGCGAAGGCGATGGTCGGGTAGGTCTCGGCGTCGAAGAAGTCGCCGGACTTGAGGTGGCCGTCGCGGTCCGCGCTGCCGGTCTCGATCGAGGCGACCTGGATGGTGAGGTCGACCTTGGACGCGGCGGGGTCCTTCTCGTCGATGTGGGCGGTGCCCTCGAAGGCGCCGAACTGGCCACGGACCTTGGTGACCATGGCGTGGCGGGCCACGAAGCCGAGGCGGCTGTGGCTCACGTCGAGGGTGTAGTCGCCGGTGATGTCGTCGATGGCGGTGGTGGGGGCGTCGAAACCAGTGGTCATGGGGAACAGCTCCTGCACGTGGGTGGGTTGGTAGAACTTTCAACCACTGTAACGACCCACCCCCGAGGTCCATTCCCGATCGGGGTCGGGTTTTTGGGTGACCCCCGGAAATGGCCGCGAGCCACGCCCCGGCGTGGGGCGTGGCTCGTGCGTGTGAGCTGCGTGCGACTGTGTCAGGCGGCCTGGATGGCGATCGCCTCGGCGACCGACCAGTGTGCCTCCATGTGGGTGCGACCCGACGCGTCGGTCACTGCGACCCAGGTGCAGACCGGCTTGCCGGTCATCGTCTGCTTGCTCATGTGACACCTCCCGTTCACTTTCTGTTCACCAAAGGTATCACGCCCCCACTGGCGCACCCCCATTTCGCTCGAACTCGGTCGAAGTCCTCCACTGGTGCATGCGGCGGAGGTCAGTCCGGGGGATCCTCCTCCACTTGGGGTCGGTGGGACTGGACTCCGGGCCGGTTCCTGAGCCGATACGTACCCAATCTGCCCGATATCGGGCAAGAAGTTGGCTCCCGGCGGGAGTCGGGCGCATGCTCAGCACGTGCCCGACCCCGCCCTCGTCTCCCACGTCGTCGCCACGACCTCGTTGACGCCGGGTGAGGCCGCCCGGGTGATCGAGGACGTGATCGCCTTCCACGCCCAGCCGGTCGAGGACTACGTCCGCGCCCGCCACGCGAGCCTTAAGACGTACGGCGCCAGGAACACCGAGATCTTCGCGCGCATCGCCGAGGAGCTCGCCCACCGCGTCGTGGCGGCGCCGGAGCTCTCCGAGCGCCAGCTGCGACGCATCATCTACGGATAGGACGCAGCACCATGTGTGGAATCGTCGGCTACATCGGACGCCAGGAGGCCGCTCCGGTCGTCCTCGAGGGACTCACCCGCCTCGAGCACCGCGGGTACGACTCGGCGGGCGTCGCGGTCCTCAGCGGTCGGGGCCTCCGGGTCGCCAAGCGCGCCGGCCGCGTACGTGACCTGACGGCCGCGCTGCCGAAGCGCTTCGCCGGCACGACCGGCATCGGCCACACCCGGTGGGCCACCCACGGACCGGCGACGGACGTCAACGCCCACCCGCACGTCGACGAGTCGGGCCGGGTGGCGGTCGTGCACAACGGCATCATCGACAACTCGGCCGCGCTGCGTGCCGAGCTCACCGGTGCCGGCGTCGAGCTCGCCAGCGACACCGACACGGAGGTGCTCGCCCACCTCGTCGCACGCAGCGACGCCGACAGCCTCGAGGGCAAGGTCCGCGACGCGCTCGGGGCGGTCGTCGGGACGTACGGCCTCGCGGTGGTGCACGCCGACTTCCCCGACCGCATCGTGGTCGCGCGCAACGGCAGCCCGCTCGTGGTCGGCGTCGGCGACCACGAGATGTACGTCGCCTCCGACCTGGCCGCGATCGTGCGCCACACCACGACCGTCGCGATGCTCGACGACGGCGAGATGGCGACCGTGACCGCCGCCGGGTTCACCACGATGCGCCACAGCGACCTCGCCACGACCGGCAAGACCGCGAGCCAGGTCGACATCGACGCGTCGGCGTACGAGGCCGGCGAGCACGAGTCCTACATGCGCAAGGAGATCCTCGAGCAGCCGACGACCGCCCAGGCCGTGCTGCGGGGGCGGCTCGACGAGCGCTTCGGCACCGCGCACCTCGGCGGCCTCGACATGGACGCCCGCGACCTCCGAGCCGTACGCCGGGTCAAGATCCTGGGCTGCGGCTCGGCCTACTACGTCGGGCAGATGGGCGCGGCACTCATCGAGGAGCTCGCCCGCATCCCTGCAGACGCGGAGGCGGCGAGCGAGTTCCGCTACCGCGACCCGGTGATCGAGCCGGACACCCTCTACGTCGCGGTCAGCCAGTCGGGCGAGACGATCGACACGCTGCTCGCCGTGCAGGAGGTGCGCCGCAAGGGCGGGCGCTGCGTCGGGCTGGTCAACGTCGTCGGCTCGGCCATCGCGCGAGAGTGTGACGGTGGGATCTACCTGCACGCCGGACCCGAGGTCGCGGTGGCGAGCACCAAGGCGCTGACCAACATGTTCCTCGGCTTCGCGCTGCTCGCCCTCCAGCTCGGCCGGGTGCGCGACCTGTCGATCGCCGACGGCAAGCGCCTCGTCGCCGGCCTGGAGCGGCTGCCCGGCCAGATCGAGGAGGTCCTCGCGGCCGAGGCGGACCTCGTCGACATCGCGAAGGAGCTGGCCGAGGCGCGCAGCCTCTTCTTCATCGGCCGGGTGCGCGGCTTCCCGGTGGCGCGCGAGGGTGCGCAGAAGTTCAAGGAGATCAGCTACCGCCACGCCGAGGCCTACCAGACCTCCGAGCTCAAGCACGGCCCGCTCGCGCTGATCGACCCCGAGGTGCCGACGGTGGCGCTGGTGCCGTCCGACGAGCTCACCGAGCGCAACATCGGCGCGCTCCACGAGATCGACGCGCGACAGGGTCCGCTGGTCGTGATCACCCACGAGGACGTCGACCTCGGCGAGATCGGCGCGCGCCGGATCGTCGTGCCCCGCAACGAGCCCGAGCTCGACCCGATCCTGCTGACGATCCCGCTCCAGCTGCTCGCCTACCACGCGGCTCAGCACCTCGGCCACGACATCGACAAGCCGCGCAACCTGGCCAAGTCGGTCACCGTCGAGTAGCCCGGACCGGTCCGAAGATGGACTGGCCGCCCCTTGCCGCATGGGGTCGGCAAGGGGCGCGCCGTGGAGAACTTTCCCACCGGTCCCGCGTCCTGTCCGGGGATCACCGGAACTACCCCCGGGATTTTGCTGTGGGGTGGGCCACCTCTGTCCGGAAGCCGCTACGCGCGGGCGCTCCGGGGCGCCGCCACGAGGTCCAGCGCCCGCCGCGCCGGCGACTCGGCACGGGCCCGGTCGGCGGCGACGAGCCCCACCCGGGTGCGCCGCTCGAGCAGGTCGTCGACGTCGTGGGCGCCCTCGTGGGTGACGGCGAAGACCAGCTCGGCCAAGGTGACCGGCACGTCCTCGGAGACCGCGGCGAGCAGCTCGTCGTCGCCGAGCCCGGTGACCTCCCGGGCGGTGTCGAGCACCAGCGCGGCGTCGGTGCCGAAGCGGCGTACGAGCCGGGCCGGCGCGGCGACCCGACGCAGGGCCTCGGGGGAGGCGGCGCCGAGGAGCGGCAGCGCCGCCGTCCGGCACAGTGCGGCGTCGAGCCGGCCCTCCGCGACGAGCGCGTCGAGGACGTCCTCGGCCATCCGGCGGTAGGTCGTCAGCTTGCCACCGACGATCGTCGTCACCCCGGTGCGCGAGGTGAGGATCGCGTGTCGGCGCGAGAGGTCGGCGGTCGCGTCGTCCCTGGCGCCGGCCACCTCGAGCAGCGGCCGCAGCCCGGCGTACGCCCCGACCACGTCGTCGCGGGTCGGCGGCGTGGCGAACGCCGTGGCCACGACGCCGAGCAGGAAGTCGATCTCGCCCTCGCTCGGCACGGGCACGTCGGGCACGGGGCCGGTGACCGGCTCGTCGGTGAGGCCGACGTAGATCGTGCCGTCGGGCTGGGGGAGCACCATCGCGAACCTCGCGCCCGTCCCCGGGATCGGCACCATCACCGCGACGCGGGTGTGGGGCAGCGCCCAGCCGCGCAGGACGAGGTGCGTGCCGCGGCTCGGTCGCAGGCGGACCTGGTCGTCGAGGTCGCCGGCCCACACGCCGGTGGCGTTCACGACCGCCTTCGCCCGGACCGTGCGGGTCGCGCCGGTGAGCTCGTCGCGCAGTTCGGCGGTCGTGCCCGTCGCGGCGACGACGCGGGCGCGGGTGCGGACGTGGGCGCCGTACGCCGCCGCGGTGCGGGCCACGGTGACCACGAGCCGGGCGTCGTCCTCGAGCTGCCCGTCCCAGGCCAGGAGCCCGCCGCGCAGGGTGTCGGCGCGCAGCGAGGGGGCGAGGCTGAGCGCCTCCGTGGCGTTGAGCCGGCGCGGTCGGGGGAGCGTACGCGCGGTGGTGCGGGCGGTGCGGCGCAGCGCGTCGCCGGCGTGGAGTCCGCCCCACGTCAGGGCGGTGCGGCCGCGCGACATCGCGTCGTTGACCGGGGTCAGCATCGGCAGCGGGTGCACGAGGTGCGGGGCGGTGACGTCCATCAGGATGCCGCGCTCGACGGCGCTCTCGTGGGCGATGGCGAGCCGGCCCTGGGCGAGGTAGCGCAGGCCGCCGTGGACGAGCTTGGACGACCAGCGCGAGGTGCCGAAGGCGAGGTCGTGCGCTTCGACCGCCAGCACCGAGAGCCCGCGGGTCACGGCGTCGAGCGCGACGCCCGCGCCGGTGATGCCGAGGCCGACCACGAGCACGTCGACCTCGTCGGGGACCCCGGCCAGGCCGGCGGCGATCCGGCGCTCCCCGGCGGCGGTCACAGCGGCTCCAGCGACCGGGTGATGAGGCGGGCGTACTCGTCGTCGAGCTCGTCGAGCCCGATCCGGTCGTCGGTCATCGTCAGCGCCGAGAAGACGAACCCGTGCCCGGCCAGCGTCAGGGACCGTGCCATCAGCACCGGGTCGCCGGCGCGGACCGTGCCGGCCTCCTGGCCGCTGGCGATCCCGGTCGCGAGGATCTCGATGAGTGCCTCCTGGGAGCGGCCGCGCCGGTGGAGGAGGTAGGGGAGCATCAGGTCGGGGTCGAGCTCGACGATGCGGACGAACAGCTCGTTGTCGCGCAGGGCGCGCACCGTCGACAGGGCCGCGGTGGCGATGCCGTCGGGCGTCGTGCTGGCGGGCGTCGCGTCCCCGGCGGCGGCCTGCGTCGCGGCCGCGATGCCCACCCACTCACGCGTCATCAGGTCGCCGAGCAGCGAGCCCATGTCGGGCCACGCGCGATAGATCGTCATCCGGGAGACGCTGGCGCGCCTCGCGACCTCGGTGAGGGTGGTGCGGCGCCAGCCGACGTCGAGGATGCAGGCGCGGGCCGCGTCGAGGTAGGCGTCGAGCCGCGGATCACCCGACGGTCGACCGGTGTGACGAAGTGACGTCATGTGTCACACTGTAACGCATGAGCCCCGAGACGCCCACCGTCGAGATGCACCCGCAGCGCTGGGGCGACCCTGCCGCCGCCACCGCGCTGCCCGAGTCCGCGCTGGGTCTGGTCGACCTCGCCTTCGGCCTCCAGGACCGTCCGGCCGCAACGGGTGCGACCCCGCCCCCGTCCGCCCTCGACGACGCCCTCCTCGACGGACTGCGCGCGATCGTCGGCCGCGAGCACGTGCTGGTGGACGACGCGACCCGCGCACTGCGTACGCGTGGGAAGTCCACTCCCGACCTGCTCCGGGCGCGAGCCGGCGACCTCGCCGACGCCCCCGACGCGGTGGTGCGCCCGGACGGGCACGCCGAGGTCGAGGCGGTGCTGGCGTGGGCGCAGGAGCACCGCGTCGCGGCGGTGCCGTTCGGCGGTGGCACCTGCGTCACCGGTGGTCTCGCGGCCCGGCGCGACGGGTTCGCCGGGCTGGTCTCGCTCGACCTGGTGCGGATGAAGCGGCTGCTCGCCGTCGACGACGTCTCGATGACCGCGACCCTCCAGCCGGGTCTGCGGGGACCCGAGGCCGAGGCGCTGCTCGCGGCCCACGGCCTGACGCTGGGTCACTTCCCGCAGTCCTTCGAGCACGCGTCGATCGGCGGCTTCGCCGCGACCCGCTCCAGCGGGCAGTCCAGCGCCGGCTACGGCCGCTTCGACGCGATGGTCGTCGGCCTCACCGCCGCGACCCCGACGGGATCGCTCGACCTCGGCTCGGCGCCGGCCAACGCCGCCGGCCCCGACCTGCGCCAGCTCCTGCTCGGCTCGGAGGGCGCCTTCGGCGTCATCACGTCGGTGACGGTCCGGGTCCGACGGGCACCGGAGGTGAAGGCGTACGAGGGGTGGCGCTGGCCGTCGTTCGACGCGGGCGCCGACGCCATGCGCACCCTCGCCCAGGCCGGCCTGCTGCCGACGGTGCTGCGGCTCTCCGACGAGTCCGAGACCGCGATCAACCTCGCCGACCCCTCGTCGATCGGCGGCGCCGACGACCCCGGCTGCCTGATGATCACCGGCTACGAGGGCACCGCCGCGCAGGTCGCCGCCCGGCGCGACGCCGTCACGGCCGCGCTGACCGGCCGCGGCGGCTCCCCGCTGGGCACGGAGCCGGGGGAGAAGTGGGTGCAGGGGCGGTTCCACGCGCCCTACCTCCGCGACGCGCTCCTCGATCACGGCGTCCTCGTCGAGACCCTCGAGACCGCGACGTTCTGGGCAAACCGCGAGCGCCTGTACGCCGACGTGAAGGCGGCGCTCACCGGTGCGCTCGGCGAGGGTGCGCTGGTGCTCTGCCACGTCTCCCACGTCTACGAGACCGGGTGCTCGCTCTACTTCACCGTGGCCGCCCGGGAGGGCGACGACCCGATCACCCAGTGGCAGTCCGCGAAGGCTGCCGCCAGCGACGCGATCATCGCCGCCGGCGCGACCATCACCCACCACCACGCCGTCGGCACCGACCATCGCCCGTGGTTCGCCGAGGAGGTCGGCGAGGTCGGCGTACGGGTGCTGCGCGCGGTCAAGGCCGAGCTCGACCCGGCCGGGATCCTCAACCCGGGCGTGCTCGTCCCCTGACCCGGGCCTGCGTCATACGAACCCGCATCTATGGGTGCTGGTCGGTATGACGCTGGCCGGCGTGAGGCGGGAGCGCGGCGTCAGGCGCCGAAGGACCAGACCAGCAGCTCGCTCTCCTCGGTCGCGGTGACGACGTGGCCCGGCTCGTCGGAGATCCGTACGGCGTCGCCGCCGCGCAGCGCGTGTGGCCCGAGGTCGACTGCCCCGGTGGCGGCGAAGACGTGCTGGCGCGGGTCGTCGGGCAGCACCACGGAACCCCCCGGCGCGAGCCGGGCGACGAGCAGGCGGGCACCGGTGGTGCCGATCGGCAGGCCGCTGCCCCCGACCACCTCAGCGAGGCCTGACGCCGGCTGCGGCGCCTCGCCCACGACGTACGCCGGGGTGGCGCCGGCGGCCGACGGCGCCAGCCACGCCTGGACGAAGCGGCACCGTCCCGACTGCGGGTCGGCGACCTCGCTGTGGCGGATCCCGGTGCCGGCCGAGAGCACCTGCGCGCGACCGGCCTCCACGACGTGCTGCGCACCTGGACGAGCCGAGTCGGTGTGCACGAGCGCCCCCTCGAGCACCCACGTCACGATCTCCAGCTCGGAGTGCGGGTGGTCGGGATAGCCCGCGCCCGGGGCGACCTCGTCGTCGTTGTGGCACACCAGCGGGCCGAAGCCGAGGTTGCCGGGGTCGAAGTGCGGGCCGAAGGAGAAGGAATGGCGCGTCAGGCGCCCCCTGACGGCGTCCGACGACCTGTCCGATCCGGCGTACAGGGCCACTGTCATGCCGATATCTTCGCGGATGTGTCTTCCCCCCAGGACGTCCCCCTGCTGCCCCCTGGGTTCCGCTTCGGAACCAGCACGGCGAGCTACCAGATCGAGGGCGCCGTGGCCGAGGACGGGCGCGGCCCGAGCATCTGGGACACCTTCACCGCCGAGCCCGGTCGCGTCGCCGACGGGAGCACCGGCGCGGTGGCCTGCGACCACTACCACCGGGTGGAGGAGGACGTCGCGCTGATGAAGGAGCTGGGCACGGGGGGCTACCGCTTCTCGATCGCCTGGCCGCGGATCCAGCCGACCGGGCGCGGACCGGCCAACGAGAAGGGGCTCGCGTTCTACGACCGGCTCATCGACACGCTCCTGGCCAACGGCCAGCAGCCGATGGTCACGCTGTACCACTGGGACCTGCCGCAGGCCCTCGAGGACGACGGCGGCTGGCTCAACCGCGACACCGTCGAGCGGTTCGCCGAGTACGCCGCGATCGTCGGCGAGCGCTTCGCCGACCGGGTCGAGCACTGGGTCCCGGTCAACGAGCCCAACGTGGCCTCGATCCTCGGCTACGGGATGGGCACCCACGCGCCCGGCAAGAAGCTGCTCTTCGACTGCCTCCCCGCCGCGCACCACCTGCTGCTGGCCCACGGCCGCGCCGCGATCGAGCTGCGCCGCGCCGGTGCCACGTCCGTCGGGTGCGCCAACAACCACGCGCCCATCTGGCCGGCCAGCGACGACGACGCCGACGTCGGGATGAGCAAGATCTTCGACGCCCTCTGGAACGGCACCTTCCTCGAGCCGATGCTGCTCGGTCGCTACCCGGCCGACCTGATGCCGCTCTTCGAGGAGTTCATGGCCGAGGGCGACCTCGCGACCATCCGCCAGCCGCTCGACTTCTACGGCGTCAACTACTACAACCCGATGAAGGTCGCCGCCGCCGACCAGGACTCGGAGACCCCGTTCGAGTTCCGCGAGGTGGTGGGCTACCCCACCACCGACTTCGGCTGGCCGATCGTCCCCGACGCGCTGCGCGAGTGGCTGGTCATGTTCCGTGCGCGCTTCCGTGCCGCGCTGCCGCCGATCATGATCACCGAGTCGGGCTGCAGCTATGGCATGGGACCCGACGAGAACGGCGTCGTCGACGACCAGCCGCGCATCGACTACCTCCGCTCCCACGTCAACGCCGTCTCCGAGGCCATCCAGCGCGGCGTCGACGTCCGCGGCTACTACTGCTGGTCGCTGATGGACAACTTCGAGTGGGCCGAGGGCCACACCCAGCGCTTCGGGCTGGTCCACGTCGACTACGAGACGCTGGAGCGGACACCCAAGAAGTCGTTCCACTGGTACGCCGACCTGATCAGGGCGCAGCCGCAGCACCTGTGAGCCGCCGTCGGTGGAGCCAGGGAGACCCACCGATAGGCTCTCTCGCATGACCGAGCCCACCAGTCGACGCGTCGTGTTCGTCGTGGGCTCGGGCCGCAGCGGCACGAGCACGATGGCCGGCACGCTGCGCACCCTCGGCCTCCACGTCCCCCAGCCCGAGGTGGTCGCGGACGCCACCAACCCCAAGGGCTTCGGCGAGCCGCGCTGGGTGGTCGACCTCCACACCGAGCTGCTCGCGCGCAGCAACGTGCAGGTCTCCGACGCCCGCCCGCGCGCGTGGCTCGACGCCGGCACCACCAGTGGCGACCATGCAACCCGCGCGCGGGTGGCGACCTGGCTCGAGGAGCAGTTCGCGGTCGCCAACGAGCTCGTCGTCAAGGACCCGCGCGCCGCCTGGTTCCTCGGCCTCTGGCGCGCGGCGGCCGACCGCTGCGACGCGACCTCGTCCTACGTCACGATGCTGCGCCCCGTGACCGAGGTGGTCGGGTCCAAGCAGACCTACTACGGGCAGATGGGTGCCGGGTCCGACCAGGGCGCCATCACGCGCACGGCCGCGTGGGTCAACATGATGCTCCACACCGAGCGCGCCACCCGCGGCCAGCAGCGCGCGTTCGTCCGCTACGGCGACCTCCTCGACGACTGGACGCAGCCGGTCTTCGCCCTCGGCGAGGCCTTCGACCTGCAGGGCGTGAAGACCGCGATGGCCGCCGACATCGCCGAGGTGCACCGCTTCATCGACCCGTCCCTGCGACGCGTCACCATGACCTGGGACGACATCGGCGTGCCGGCCCGGCTGCGCGAGCTCGCCGACGAGACCTGGCAGGCGCTCGACGCGATCGCCTCCGACGACTCCGCGGGCAACCAGGAGCGGTGCGACCAGCTCCGCACCGCCTACGCGGAGCAGTACGCCGAGGCCGAGGCGTTCGCCCACTCGACCGTGGTCGCCCAGCGGCGTACGGCTGCCGCCGAGGCGCGGCGCGAGGCGGCGGCGCAGCCCGCACGCAGCGGTGCCGACCGCGTGCCCCACGCCGTACGGGCCATGGTGCCGCCGGCGGCGCGGCAAAAGATTCGCAAGGCGATGGGCCGGGAGCGACCTGCCTGATGCCCGACATCGCCTCCCTCGAGCAGGACCCGGCGTACGACGTCACCTGGCCGTGGACGTCCGGCGAGCCGCTGGTGCCGGGGCTCACCTGCGTCTTCCGGGTCCGCAACGAGGCGCGCAACCTGCCGTGGGTGCTGCCGCCGATCTTCGCCGCGGTCGACCACGTGCTGCTCGTCGACAACGGGTCCGACGACGGCACGGCGGACGTGGCGCGACGCGTCGCGGAGGAGTGCGGGGCGAGCGACCGGCTGACCGTCCTGGACTACCCCCACCGGGTCGCCCGCGCCGGCGGCGAGCACCTCGCCACGCCGGCGACGAGCGTCCACTCGCTCACGCACTTCTACAACTGGTGCTTCTCCCACGTCCGCACGACCTACTCGATGAAGTGGGACGGCGACATGGTGCTCACGCCCGAGGGCACCGGCATCCTGCGCGACCTGTCGTGGCAGCTGCAGTCCACGCGCGCGATCGTCGCGATGCCGCGCCACCCGCTCACCGTGGTCGACGAGTCGACCGGCTGGCTCGACCTGTCGCTGCGCTTCCTCGAGCCGTGGGTCTATCCGATGGGCCCGGACTTCACCTTCGTGAAGGCCTTCGACTGGGAGCTGCGCGAGTTCCCTCCCGGCGTCGAGCGGATCGTGCTCCAGCAGGGCCTCGTCCTCGAGGTGAAGTGGCTCGACGCCGACGAGTACGCCCATTGGCGCCGCGACGGCGTCGACTTCACCAACACCCGGCTCTACCGCAAGCTGCGCGAGTTCGAGGTCGACGAGGCCATCCGCAACGGCGACCCCGAGGCGCTCGGCGGGCTGGTCAAGGTGACCGCCCCGGAGGGCGTCCACATCATCGACCACGTCAGCCGCGACTGGCTGTGGCGCCAGCCGCGACCGCTGGTGCAGCACTCCCTGCCCGCCACCCTGAAGGAGCGCGTGCGACCGTGACGCATCCCCTCCACGACCTACGGCTCCCGGGGCCCACGCTGGTCCTGGTCGACGACTCCGACGGCCTCGCGCTCGACGCGCTGCAGGGCATCGAGGACGTGCCCGGGATCGAGCCGACCGTCGTCCCGCTGTCCACGCTCGACGGTCCGCGCAAGGGCTGGGGCTCGGTGCTCGTGGTCGCCGCCGACCGGGCGCGGCTGCGCCGGATGGCGAGCGCCGTGCCGCTCCTCGGGCAGTGCAAGGCCGTCGCCTGCTGGCTCACCGACTCGCCCACCCCGTGGGTGCTGGTGCCCCGCCCCGAGTGGCCGCGGCTGGTGCACCTCGCGGCGCGCGAGGCCGGCGACCGCGGCGTGCTCACCGTGGCCCGTTTCGCGTCCGGCGCGCGCGCCCAGCTCGTCGTGATGGAGATGGCCCGCCAGGCCGCCGGACCCGGCGACACCACGCACGGCGGGCTCGTCGTGTCGTACGCCGGCCGACCCGCCGCGCCCGGCCTCGACGCGCGGTCGGTGCTGCTGCCCGACGTGACCGGCGCGGGCGACGCCGAGCGCGACGTCCCGCCCGACGTCGTGGTCGCGCGGCGCGTCGCCACCTCTCAGGAGAGCGTCGCCGAGCACCACGTCATCGACCGCGCGCCGACCGTGGTCACCGACCCGGGCCCCGAGCCGGTCGACGAGCGGGTCTTCAACCCCATCGGCTTCCGCAAGGACTGGGACCACCCCGTCGTCGACCTCGCGCGGATCGGCCGCGGCCCGGTCACCGAGGGCGTCGTCGCAGCGGCCCGCGCCTTCCAGGGCGTACGCCTCCCGGCCGACACCCGCACCGCCGACCTGCTCGCGCTCGCGATCTCCGGCGTCCCGCTCGTCACCGAGGGCGTCCTCGACGTGGCCCCGCCGCTCGCCGCCGCCCTCGACGCGACGGTCGACCTCGACGACCCGCTGCGCCGCGAGGAGCACAGCCTCGCCGTGCGCCGCGCCGCCTTCGACCACCACTCGACGCTGGCCTGGCGCTCGGCGCTCGCCTCGCGCGCCGGCGTACGCCACGTCGCGTTGCCCGCGGTGAGCGCGCTGCTCGCCACGAAGCGTCCGGAGATGCTCGACTTCGCGCTGCGCCAGGCCGCCCGCCAGCGGGGCGCGGACGTGGAGCTGGTGCTGGCCGCCCACGGCTTCGAGCCCGACCGCGACGCCGTACGCCGGGCGCTGGGCGACCGTCCGCACCAGGTCCTCACCTTCGACCAGTCGGAGTTCTTCGGCGACGTGCTCACCGCCGCCGCGCAGGCCGCGTCCAGCGAGGTGCTGCTCAAGGTCGACGACGACGACTGGTACTCACCCGACGCGGTCCACGACCTGCTGATGGCCCGACGCTTCTCCGGTGCCGACGTGGTCGGGATGCCGTCCGAGTTCGTCTACCTCCACGCCAACGAGAGCCGCGACGACCTCACCGTGCGGCGCAACCACCCGTCAGAGATCTTCGCCCGGTTCGTCGCGGGCGGCACGCTGCTGCTCGACCGCGGGCTGCTCCGCTCGCTCGGCGACTTCCGTCGCGTCCGCAAGTTCGTCGACGCGCAGCTGCTCGCCGGGGTCGAGGCAGCCGGGGGCCGGATCTACCGCACCCACGGCCTCGGCTACGTCCTGCGTCGCACCGGCACGGGACACACCTGGGAGCGCGACGACGAGGAGTTCCGTCGACCTGACATCGTGGCCTCCGAGTGGCGGGGGTTCCAGCCCAGCCTGGCGCTGGAGGCCGACCCGCTCGACATGCCCGACGGGGGGAGCTAGGACATGGCACGGCAGCCGGTGGTGCGGCACAACGACTGGGGCTCGCTGACGCCGGCGAGGCTCGGCGACTGGGAGCCGACGCTGTCGGTGACCGTCGTTGTCCCGACATTCAACTACCAGCGCACGCTGCCCTACGTCCTCGCCGCCCTCGCGGGGCAGTCCTACCCCTCGCACCTGCTCGAGGTCCTCGTCGTGGACGACCAGAGCCAGCCGGCCCAGGAGCTGCCCGAGGTCCGTCCCGACAACACCCGGCTCATCCGCGTCGAGGAGGGCTGGGGCCGCGCCAACGCCTGCCACCTCGGCGCGCTCGCCGCCGACGGCGACGTGCTGCACTGGTACGACGCCGACATGCTGGCCCATCGCGAGGAGGTGGAGGCGCACGCGCGCTGGCACCACCTCGTCGACTACGCCGTCCCCGGGGGCCACAAGCTCTTCGTCGACCCGACCTCGCTCCTCGACGCCGATCCCGCATCCGTACGCGACCGCGTGGCGGCCGGTGAGGCCGGCGACCTCTTCCCCGGGCAGGAGCACGAGCCGCACCAGTGGGTCGAGGACTACTGGGCCAAGACCGACGACCTCCGCACGGCCGGTCCGCGCGCCCAGCGCTACCACATCGGCATGACCGGCTCGGTCACGAAGGCGCTCTACTTCGACTCCGACGGCTTCGACCGCACCCTGCGCCTCGGCGAGGACATGCACCTCGGCCACTCGCTCGCCCAGGCGGGAGGCGTCTTCGTCGTCGACCGTGAGGCCCGCAGCTGGCACCTCGGCCGGTCGCAGGTGCTGCGTCGCGCCGAGCAGGTCAACCGCTTCAACGACCCCTACCTCGCCGACCTGGTGCCGACGATGCGGCCCAAGCGCAACCGCCGCGGCCGGACCTACCAGGTGCCCTACCTCGAGGTCGTCCTCGCGGCCGGTCCCGCCGACCAGACCATCCACGTCGTCGACTCGCTGCTCGACGGCGACGTCCCCGACCTCCGGGTCACGGTCGTCGGGCCGTGGAGCACCGTCCACGACCACCGCGTGCAGCCCGTCGAGGACCCGGTCCTCGAGACCCGGCTGGTGCACCGCTCCTACCTCCACGAGCCCCGCGTACGCCTCGTCGAGTCGGCCCCGGCCACCTCCGACGCCGAGTTCGTGCTGACGCTCCCCGACGTCTCGCTCGCCCCGCTCCCGTCGGCGCTCGCGGCCCTGCTCGACGACCTCGAGCGCACCCACCACGGCGCGCGGGTGCTGGCGTACGCCTCCGGCGCGGCCGCGCGCCTCGAGCGCACGTCGGCGCTGGCGCGGGTCGGGCGCCTGGCCGGCGAGGGCGACGACCGCGAGGCCCTGCTCGACGAGTCGTTCGGCGTGAAGACCTACCCCGCCACCGACGTCGGCTGGGTGCCGGTCGACCAGCGCGTGGTCGAGCGGTTCGTGCTCGGCGCCCGCCCGCCGATGGATCCCGACAAGTCCGAGAACCGGCTGCGCAAGGCGCTCCGCAAGGCCGAGGACGCCGCCGCCGTACGCCCCGCCGAGTCGCCGGTCGACGCCCCTGCCGAGGCCCCCGCTGAGGGCGAGCACAAGCGGGGGCTCTTCGGCCGCCGCCGCTGACGGGCCCTCCCTCCACACCCCTCGCCGGTAGTCCGCTGCATTCGGCGCCCGTGGCGGCCATGGAGCCGGCCGAACGCAGCGGACTACCGGAAGGGGGATGTGGAGAAGTGGTGGGTGGGCGCGGGACGCGGCGTCAGTCGGAGCCGAACAGGTCGCGCGTGTAGACCTTGTCCTTCACGTCGGCGAGCTCGTCGGCCATGCGGTTGGCCACGATCACGTCGGCACGCTCCTTGAAGGAGGCGAGGTCGTCGGTGACCTCGGAGCCGAACCACGAGTCCTCGCCGAGCTCGGGCTCGTAGACCACGACCTCGACGCCCTTGCCCTTGAGCCGCTTCATGATCCCCTGCACCGACGACTCACGGAAGTTGTCCGAGCCGGCCTTCATCAGCAGGCGGTGGATGCCCACGACGCGGGGCTCGCGGTCGAGGATGTCGAAGGCGATGAAGTCCTTGCGGGTGGTGTTGGCCTCGACGATCGCGGAGATCAGGGTCTGCGGCACGTCGCTGTAGTTGGCCAGCAGCTGCTTGGTGTCCTTGGGCAGGCAGTAGCCGCCGTAGCCGAACGACGGGTTGTTGTAGTGGCTGCCGATCCGCGGGTCGAGGCCGACGCCGTCGATGATCGCCCGCGAGTCGAGGCCGCGCGAGATGGCGAAGGAGTCGAGCTCGTTGAAGTAGGCCACCCGCATCGCGAGGTAGGTGTTGGCGAAGAGCTTGATCGCCTCGGCCTCGGTCGGCTCGGTGAAGAGCACGGGCACGTCGTCGGCGTCTGCGCCCTTGACGAGCAGCTCGGCGAAGGCACGGGCCCGCTCGGAGTCCTCGCCCACCACGATCCGCGCGGGGTGGAGGTTGTCGTGCAGCGCGCGGCCCTCGCGCAGGAACTCGGGGGAGAAGATGACGGCGTCGGTGCCCAGCCGCGCACGTACGTCGTCGATGTAGCCCACCGGCACGGTCGACTTCACCACCATGGTGGCGCCGGGGTTGATGCGGATGACGTCGCGCATCACCGCCTCGATCGAGCTGGTGTCGAAGTAGTTGGTGACCGGGTCGTAGTTGGTGGGCGTCGCGATGACCACGAAGTCGGCGCCGGTGTGCGCCTCCTCCGCGTCGGTGGTGAAGGCGAGGTCGAGGTCCTCGGTGTCGAGGAAGCGGGAGATGTCGTCGTCGTGGATCGGGCTCCTCCCGTCGCGGAGCGTGTCGATCCGCTCGGCGTCGAGGTCGAGGCCGACGACGGTGTTGTGCCGAGCGAGCAGCACGGCCATGGACAGGCCGACGTAGCCGAGGCCGGCGACGGAGATCTTCGTGGTCACGGACGCCAGTCTGCCGCACCCGTTCCGATTCGCGGGACAGCGGCGACGGGATCCGGCACGCTTGATCACGACGACGCACCGACGTCGCGCCCGACGGAGGTGAGCATGCCCGCGATGCCCGAGTGGATGTGGAAGGCCCTACCCGTCGCGCTGGTCGTCGGGCTGGCACTGGCCGCCGCCGGATGGCTCGGTCCGCTGTCCACCCTCGTGCCGGTGCTGCTCGTCCTGCTGCTCCTGCGCCGGCTGCCGCGGGGCACCCGCTACTCGCCGTACGTCCCGAAGGGCGTCGACCCGCAGGCGCGCGACGCCTCGCGGGACGTGGCCCTCCCCGGCTGGCAGCTGCCGCCGGAGGAGAGGTTCGACCTGGTGCGCGAGCCGGAGCCGCGACCGGAGCCGTCGCAGGACGTCAAGCCTGCCGTCCGCTCGGGCATCACCGCGCCCGACATGCTGACCGGCGACGGCGGCACCCCTGGATCGATCCCCGAGGGGTGGTACCCCACCGCGGACGGCAGCCGCGAGCGGTGGCACAACGGCGCGAGCTGGACCGCGCACGAGCGGATGCCGGGCAGCGGATAGCTCAGCCTGCGGTCGGCAGCACGGCGAACCACGGCTCCGACCACCCCGCGACCCGCAGGTCGCCGCGGACGAAGTCCTCGCGCGGCAGCCGGACCGGGCGCCCGCTGCTCGGGTCGTACGCCGTCAGCGCCGCCTCGTCGCGGTCCACCACGAGCACGACGTGGCGTGGCAGCAGCCTGTTCCCGACATAGAGCGGAATCGCGTGCCCGTGCCCGACCGCGCGCGCGACCACGTCGTACGCCTCCCCGCGGCGCCGCGGCGAGACGGTCCGCACCCGGTGGCCGGTGCCCGGCGGCGTGGTGCCCCCAGTGGCGGTCAGCTCGCTGGCGAGCGCCCACGGGGTGGTGCCGAGCCGGCGCGGCCAGGCCCACCGGGGCGTGCCCGAGGCGTCGGCCCACCGGTTGGTCCGGACGTGCGTGGCGAGCACCTCGTCGGCGAACCTGCGCCCCGGCGTACGCAGGTCCCGCGGGCGCCCGGCGACCTCGCCGGTCTCCAGCCAGGCGGCGTACGACGCGTCGCCCAGCGCGCGGGCCACGACCAGGCAGGCAGAGCCGCACGTCCTCCGGTCCGGCTGCACCCAGCCGGCGCGCAGTCGCGGCCGGGAGCCGGCGAGCGGGGCAGGCGGCGGCACCGCCTCCCGCACGGACGACGACCGCCCGGCCAGCGCGTGGCGCAGCCGGGCGGTCAGGTCCTCGATCAGGCGCACGGTCCCTGTCTACCGCAGGACGGCGTGCCGTGACCGGCAGGCGAGCGGATCAGCCGCGGTCGCTCGAGTCGCCGGTCACGACGACGTAGAAGCGCTTGCGGTTGCCGTCGGTGGTAAAGCTGCCGTCGCTGTTGCGCGGGCTGACCACGAGGTGGTTGGCGTTGCCGGTGCCGGGGGGCGCGCAGTTGACGACGCCGGGCTGGCACATCGCCGCGGAGATCTCGCCGGAGAACTCCGGGTTGGCGTTCTCGCCGGGGGCGCGCCCGTTGGTGATCAGGTCGCCGTTCTGGTCGACGGTGTTCTGCAGCGCGACGACCGCGAGGATGCCGTTGTTCGCGAGGTTCTCGCCGGCGTTGATGTAGACGTTGCCGTTGGCGCGCAGACCGGCGACGTCGGCGCCCATCGGCGCGAGGGTCGGGTAGGCGGCGGTCACGCTGAAGCCGCCGGACTGGGAGATGATCGCGCCGGAGGCGTCGACGAGCGCCCAACGGCCCACACCCGCCGGGCCCTGCGGACCGGACGGCAGCTGCCCGGCCTTGAAGTCGCGGGACTTCAGCGACCCGTTGCGGATCTTGTTGGAGCCGATGACGTCGTTCTTGACGTCGCGACCCTTGATGGTCCTGTCCTTGATGTCCGCGGACTGGACCGAGTTGTTCCTGATGTCCGCCGAGCCGATCAGCCCGGTGGCGTACGACGTCCCGGTGGACGCCACGACCAGGGCCATGACGGCGACGGCCATGGACGGCGACGGGCGGCGGATGGAGGGGAGGCGCATGGGTGGTGACCCTTCGTCGACAAGGCCGGCGGGATCGACGGCTCACCCCTCGTTCGGAGTGAGCTGGCTCACGGATTGTCGGGGGTCCGCCCACCGCTCCCTCGCCGCCCTGTTGGGCCGCGCTGGCATGGTGGAGGACATGGGAATCATGAAGAAGGCCGGGGCCCTCGCGGTGGCCAAGAAGGTCTACGACGAGGCACGCAAGCCGCACAACCAGGCCAAGATCAAGGAGGCCGCCCGCAAGCTGCAGGAGCGCCGTAGCGGCAAGCGCTACTGATCTCGGGCCGAGGCAGCGCTGCGCTGCCGACCAATCCGCGGGACGACGCATGACGAACGCCACTCGAGGGCCGAGATCGGCCGACACTCGACACCAGGAGTTCACATGCAGCACCGCAAGCTCTACGCCGGGATCGGCGGAATGGTCCTCGCCGGCACCGCGGCCGTCGCCGGCATCCAGGCCAGCAGCGCCACCGAGGCTGCCAAGCCGGTGGCCTCGGCCCCCGTCCAGCTCGAGGCCAACCTCAAGGCGATGAACGACTCCGGTGCGGCCGGTCGCGTCCACGCCGACTTCACGGGTCGCAAGGCAGAGGTGCGGATCAAGGTCCGCGGCCTCGCCAAGAACCTCCCGCACGCCCAGCACCTGCACTTCGGCGCCGAGGCCCGCAACGAGTGCCCCAACGTCTTCGACGACGCCAACAACGACCTGCGGATCAACGTCGCCGAGGGCATCCCGGACTACGGCCCGATCCTGAAGTCGCTGACCACCTCGGGCGACACCAGCCCGAAGAGCGGCCTGGCGGTCGACCGCTTCCCGACCGCGCCCAAGGGCAAGGTGGGCTACGAGCGGACGATCAACTTCGCCCCGGGCGCCGTGCTGCGCGCGATCAAGAGCGGCAAGGGCGTCATCATCATCCACGGTGTCGACCACAACGGGAACGGCGTCTACGACTTCGACGGTGCGGGCGCGAGCGAGCTCGACCCGAGCCTGCCGGCCGAGGCGACCGACCCCGCCCTGTGCGGCGTCCTGCGCTGACCGGTCCCTGATCGGTCCCTCTCCCGGCTCGACCACGAGGGAGCCGTCGACCCCGTCCCGCTCAGGGGCGGGGTCGACGCATGCCCGGGCGGTGTCCCCACCCGAAGGCCGCCAGCCCGGCGAGCACCGGCCACAGGGCCAGTCGCTCGAGCGCGCCGGCTGCCTGCTCGTCGCCGGAGACGATGAACCCGACGGCCGCGGCGGCGGTCACCGCGCCCGTCGCGAGCAGCGCCTTCGACAAGCGTGGCCTCTCCTCACGCACGCGGGCTCCGAGCAGCAGCAGCGCCAGCGGTTGCCCGACGAAGAGCGGCGCGGCGGCGATCGCGTGCAGGGTGGCGTCCTGGTCGAGCGGCGCAAGCCCCGTGGCGTACGAGCTCACGCCCGAGACCACGAGCAGGCCGGTCACCCACGGGCCGAGCGGCCGCGCCAGCAGCAGCGCTCCGGCGGCGAGGGCGATGCCGTACGCCACGAACGACCCGTTCATCACCTCGTGCCGCGGCGAGCAGTACGCCGCCGAGCACCCGACCTCGCCGAGCCGGCTCACCGAGTCGGCGACGAAGCTGTAGCCGCCCGTCGTCGCGGCCGCAGTGACCACCTCGGTCGCGATGTAGGTCGGGCGCAGCAGGAAGACGAGCGCGCCGAGCTGGATCGCGCGGGAGGGGGCGTCGGGCACGCGGTCAACCTACTGGCGCCACCCCATCACTCGGGGTGGGCGGGCCGTTGCCAACACGGGTGAGGAGGCGTAGGACGGACGGATGACCACCACACCGATGGAGCCCGAGTCCGACCCGCAGATCGTGCCGTCCGGCGACCCCGCCGTGAACCCGATCGACCCCGGCCAGGCGCCCGACGCACCGATCCCCGAGACCGAGCCCGAGCCGGTCTGACCCGCGCCACGTGGGCACCGACCTCGAGCGCTTCGTCCTCGCGCAGGACGACCGCGGCACCTACGACCGCGCGCTCGCCGAGCTGCGCGCGGGCCGCAAGACCAGCCACTGGATGTGGTTCGTCTTCCCGCAGGTGGCCGGGCTCGGGCACAGCCCGACCGCGCAGGCCTACGCCGTCGCCGACCTCGCGGAGGCCCGGGCCTACGTGCACCACGACGTGCTGGGCCCGCGGTTGCTGGAGTGCTGCCGGGCGCTGCTCGCCCTCGACGACGACCTCACGGCCGCGCAGGTGCTCGGCGGGACCGACGCGATGAAGCTGCGCTCGTCGATGACGTTGTTCGCCCTCGCCGACCCCGACGAGCCGACGTACGACGAGGTGCTGGCGCGCTTCTTCGACGGCGAGCCGGACGAGCGCACTCCGGCCCTGCTGGTGTGACGACCTTCATGCCTATGCTCGTTCCATGACCATCCAGCAGCCGACCGACCTCACCCACGCAGCGATGCTCGGCCTCGGTGTCCACCGTCCCGAGCGGGTCGTCACCAACGACGAGATCTGCGAGGTCCTCGACTCCACCGACGAGTGGATCCAGACGCGGTCGGGTATCAGGACGCGCCGCTTCGCCGGCGAGGACGAGACGCTCATCGGCATGTCGATCTCGGCGGCCGAGAAGGCCCTCTCGGCCGCGGGCGTCGGCGCCGACCGGATCGGCTGCGTCATCGTGGCCACCTCCACGCACCCCGAGCACACGCCCGCCTCCGCGCCGCAGGTCGCGACCGCGCTCGGCATCAACGCCGCCGCCTTCGACATCTCCGCCGGGTGCGCGGGCTTCTGCCACGCGCTCAACCTCGCGGCGTCGATGGTGCGCTCCGGGGCGGAGTCGCACGTGCTCGTGATCGGCGTCGAGCAGCTGAGCCGCTTCATGGACCCGACCGACCGCGGCACCGCCTTCATCTTCGCCGACGGCGCGGGCGCGGTCGTCGTCGGACCGTCGGAGTCCGCCGGGATCGGCCCGACGGCCTGGGGCTCGGACGGCTCGCAGGCCCACGTCATCACCCAGACCCCGAGCTGCATGGGCGTCCGTGAGCACACCGACGCCGACCACCCGGTGGTGCAGATGGAGGGCACGGCGGTCTTCCGCTGGGCGCCGTTCGCGATGGCCAAGGTCGCGCACGAGGCGCTCGACCTGGCCGGCGTCTCGGTCGACGACCTCGACGCCTTCATCCCGCACCAGGCCAACCTGCGGATCACGCAGACCCTCGCCAGGAACATCCAGCTCCCCGAGTCGGTCGCCGTCGCCACCGACGTCGTCGACTCGGGCAACACCTCGGCCGCGTCGGTGCCTCTGGCGATGGAGGCGATGCTGCGCAACGAGGAGGCGGCGGTCGGGGACACCGCCTTGCTGATCGCCTTCGGCGCCGGGCTGTCCTACGCCGGGCAGGTCGTGACGCTGCCGCCGCTGGGCTAGGTTCGCGCCAGCCGATCGGCCACGACCGCCCACACGTCGGGGTCGATGCCCATCCCGATGTGGGTGGAGAAGACCTCCACGTGCTCGGCGTCGGGGGAGGTGTGGTCGAGGCAGGCCTGCCACGACACGATCCCGTCGCGCTTGGAGAAGAGGATCGTCAGCGGCACCGGGATCGGCGCCGTCGGGTCGAGGCGCTCGGCGACCCGCCGCGCGTCGGGGTCCGGGCCACGACGGTAGGCCCGGGCGACCGTCGTGTGCCGCGGTCCGCCGGTGACCGGCGTGCCGTAGGTGATGACCCGGCGTACGGCGTCGGGGTGCCGCCGCGCGACCTCGCGGGCGATGACACCGCCCAGGCTCCAGCCCACGAGCGACGCCGGCGCGCCCTTCTCGTCGACCAGCTCCAGCATCCGCCTCGACAGCCGCGCCACGTCGCGGCGTGGGTCGCCGGTGTTGGTGCCGAAGCCCCAGCCGCGGGCGTCGTACCCCAGTCGCCGGAGGTAGGCGCGCAGCGGCGCCCCGGACAGCTCGGGTGCGCGCCAGCCGGGGATGTCCACGACGAGGTGCCCGTCGCCCCGCGGTGCGGACGAGAGCCGGGGCAGCGCACCCAGCAGCCGTACGCCGTCGAGCGCCGCGCCGAGCTCGCCGAGAGCGGCACGCGTCGGGGGCGGTCCGCCGGGGTGCCCGAGGTCCGCGGTGTCGGCGCGGTGCCGCGCACGGGAGCGGACGCCGGCGGCGGCGAGGAGATGGTGCCCGCTGAGCGGGAGGCGCGGCATGCGGCGACTGTACGACGCCGAGCACGTCGTCGACCGCCCGGCTCAGCGCAGGTCCTGTGCCTGCTCGCGGATCCACTCGCTCGCGGCGCGCGGAGTGATGCCCCTGTCACGGAGAGGGGAGTCGTCCCACGTCAGCGGCAGCAGGTCCAGCATCAGACCGGTGCCGAAGATCGTCGCCATCGCCGGTGACGGACGGGCCAGGACCCGCATGCCGGCCCGGGCCAGGCCGCGCGGCATGCGCTGGACCTTGAACGTGCGTCCGCTCGCCTGCTCCGCGATGCGGATCGCCTCGTTGCGGCTGATGGCCTCCGGCCCGCCGAAGGTCACGATGTCGGGGGGATCGGCCTCGGTGGCGACAGCGGCCACGAGCGCCGCCACGTCCTCGGTGGCGACCCACCTCCGCGCGGTGTCCCCCTTGCCGAACACCGCGGCCCTGCCGGAGCGGATGTCGAACCGTCCGAGGGGTGCCAGGTGGACCTCCTGGAACGCGTCCGGCCGCACGACCACCCGTCGCACCGGGGACCGGGCGAGCCGCCGCTCCGTGCCGGCCTTCGCGCGCTCGAGCGGTGTGCCGAGCGCCGAGTCGACGCCCGCGTACGACACGTAGACGAACCGCTCGACGCCTGCGCGCTCGGCGGCGTCGACGAGCGATGCCATCCCGACCTCGTCGACCTCGTGGATGCCGGGACGCCTGGCACCTGCCAGCACCCGACCGATCGCCGTGGCCGACGCCACGACGGTCTGCGCCCCCTGGCACGCAGTCGCGAGGCTGTCGGGGTCGGTGAGGTCGCCGGACACGATCTCGACCTCCAGCGCGCGCAGCGCAGAGTCGTCCGTGCCCGGGCGGACGAGGCACCTGACCTGGGCCCCGCCCTCGCGCAGGCGTCGGACGATGCGACTCCCGAGGTCACCTGAGCCGCCGACGACCAGGATCATGGCGTGCCGCCTTCGGGCGATGGGGGAAGCCTGGTCCCCCAGCATGATCCCGTCGGACCGGAAGGGCAACGGGTGGGAGGCCCGCTCCGCTGCCGTGTCTTCACGGACCCAGGAGCACCCCGGGGTTGAGGATGCCGGCAGGGTCGAGTGCCGACTTGGCCGCGGCCAGCGCGGTGGCGAAGACGTCGGGGCGTTGACGGTCGTACCAGGGTCGGTGGTCGCGCCCGACGGCGTGGTGGTGCGTGATGGTGCCCCCGCAGGTCACGATGGCCTCGGACACGGCTGACTTGATCTCGTCCCACTGGGCCACGGTGCTGCCCCATCGACCGGGCGCGTAGACGCCGAAGTACGGCGCGGGTCCGTCGGGGTAGACGTGGGTGAACCGGCAGGTGACCAGGCCGGACCCGCACACCTCCCGGACCGCCTCCTCGGCGGCGGCGGTGACGGCGGCGTGGAGCGTGCCGAAGTCGTCCCAGGTGCAGGCGGTCTCGAACGTCTCGACGATCATGCTGCGCCGGGCCAGCACGTCGCGGTGGTAGGGCATCCGCAGGAACGAGGACCGCCAGTCGGCTGCCGCGTCGCCCTGCCGGCCGTCCCGTTCGCGGGTCGTCAGGGGTCTCCCGCCGTGGTCCCCGACGATCTCCAGGGCTCGATCCAGCCACGGGTCGACCGGATGGTCCGCCGACTCGAAGGCCAGCAGCAGCACGCCGCCGGTGACCGACGTCCCGGCGTTGAGGAACGCCTCGCCCGCGTCGAGGAGACGGCAGTTGGAGGGGTACAGGCCCGACTGCGCGATGGTCCGCGTCGCCGTGACCGCGGCGGCGTAGTCGTCGAACGCGACGGATGCGGTGACCTGCCAGCGGGGTCGTGCCTGCAGGCGCATCCACGCCTCGCAGATCACCCCGAGGGTGCCTTCTGAGCCCAGGAAGAGCCGGTCCGGGGACGGCCCGGCGCCAGACCCGGGGAGTCGGCGCGACTCGCTCACCCCGGAGGGCGTCACCACCCGCATCGACTCGGTGAGGTCGTCGACATGGGTGTAGAGGGTGGCGAAGTGGCCACCGGCCCTGGTGGCCAGCCAGCCGCCGAGGGTGGAGAACTCGAACGACTGCGGGAAGTGCCGCAGGGTGAGCCCGTGCGGGCGGAGCTGGTCCTCCAGGTGAGGTCCGAGGACGCCCGCCTGGATCCTGGCAGCGCGGCCCACCGTGTCGATCTCCAGCACGCGGTCGAGCGCGCCGAGGTCGATCGTCACCGCCGCGCCGTCGAAACGCGGTTCGATGCCGCCCACGACGGAGCTGCCACCGCCGTACGGGATCGCGGCGATGCCGTCCCGGCTGCACCAGTCCAGCAGGTCGGCCACCTCGGTCTCGGTGCGCGGGCGGGCGACGAGGTCGGGGACGTGCTCGAGGTCTCCGTGCAGGTTGCGTACGACGTCCCGGAACGCCTTTCCGTGCGCGTGGCCGGCCCGGTCCCCGGCGTCGGCCGAGCACAGCGCGGACAGGCTCGCGGGCGGCTCCACGCGCGGCGTGGACACCGCGAGGGCGGCCACGTCGGGCGGCTCGTGGTCGGTGAAGTCGTGGTCGGGCAACAGGACGGCCACCCGCTCGACCAGCGCGGCGGCCTCCTCGGCCGTCGCCGCGTCCTCCAGCGTGCCCCACCCCCACCACGAGCGGGTCCCGGCTCTCGTCATCGCCCGGTCCACCTCCTCGATCGTGCTGCCCGGCGCTTCAGTGAGCCGCGGAGTCAGCCGACGCGACTGTACGACGGGATGCGGGCGCGGGCACGACAGTGGAGCCCGCGGCCGCTAGGTCCGTCCGCCCGCTCCACTGTCGGCGCCCGTACGGAGCGGGGGACCAAGGTCCCGCCGATGTCCGGACCTTCGCCGCTCCTACGGCACTGTCGCCTCGCGCAGGGTTGAGCCATGACCCTCGCACTGCCCGCGCTCGCCCCTGCCCTGCCGACCCACGAGCGCTGGTTCGTGGAGTCCCAGCCCGCGGGTGAGTGGTCGTTCTTCCTCTCGCCGCTGCCGCTGGTCCTGACCGCCGCCGTCGTCGTCGTCGCCCTCGTGTGGCGCGCGATCGCGATGCGCGTGGACGGCCCGGAGCTGCGCTTCCTGAAGCCCGTCGGAGGCCTGGTGCCGTGGATCCCCCGCCTGCTCGGGATCCACCTCGGCGTCGCGCTGCTCGCGCTGGCCGCCACCGGTGCGTTCATCACGCCGTCGATCGACCACCTCGAGGGAGCCGGCGGCAACGCGCTGCTCCTGGTCGAGGCCGCGCTCGGGATCTGGCTGGTCACCGGCTGGCAGCTGCGCGCCGCGGCCGCCCTCGTCCTCGGTCTCGCGCCGGCCCTCGCGATGGTCGCCGGGCTCACCGCGCTGGGCGAGTGCGCCAACCTCGCCGCCGTCGCAGCCTTCCTGGTCGTCGTGCCGCCGGGCCCCGACGCGTACGGCGCCGCGCACCCGTCGCGGGCCCACCTGAGGTGGGCGCTGCTGTGGCTGCGCCTCGGCGTGGGCACGGCGCTGATCGTGCTCGCCTTCTCCGAGAAGCTGACCAACCCGGCCATGGCGATCGACACCCTCGAGCGCTACCCCGCGCTGGACGTCTTCGCCCTCGTCGGCCTCCAGGTCTCGCCGGAGACCTTCGTCGCCGTCGCCGGGGCGACGGAGCTGCTGTTCGGCCTGCTCGTGATCTCGGGCGCGTTCCCGCAGGTGGCCGTCCTGGTCGCGATGGTGCCGTTCAACGCGACCCTGCTGCTCTTCGGCCAGACCGAGATGGTCGGGCACCTGCCGGTCTACGGGGTGTTCCTCGCGCTGCTCGTCTACGGATCGTCGGAGGAGACGTTCCGCTCGGTGCGCTGGCTGCCGGGGCGTACGGCTCCACGGGTCGCAGTCCCGGCCGCCGCCTGAGTCGGGAGGTCGGCCACGGCGCGGAGCGCCTCGAGGTCCGCCCGGTCCTTGTCGCCACCGACCTCGTCGGGCCGCGGTACTGCCTTGATCTCCAGCATCTTCTCCAGGGTCAGCACCCGGACGTGCACGTGGCCGAGCGGACGGCGTACGTGGGCCAGTGGTCCCCTGGAGAGCACGATCGGTTGTCCGGGCACGGGCACGACGAAGCAGCCCTCGTCGTCGGTCTGGGCGAACGTGAGCTGGAGGTCGTCGCCGTCTCGTTCGTAGTTGGTGCCGACCAGGTCGTCGTCGTGCGGCGTGTGCGCCCAGCCGGCTGCGGTCAACGCCGCGTGGACCCGGTCGTCGTCGGTGCGCCGGACCAGGACGTCGATGTCCTCGTGGGCACGCGTCGCGCGACCGACCCACAGGTCCACGGCCCACCCGCCGAAGAACCAGTGCTCGAGCCCCGCCGAGTCCAGGGCGTCGGCAGCACTGGCCAGGGCGGCAGTACGCGGTGTCAGCTCCAGCGCCGGCTCTTCCATGGGGGTCTCCCTCGGTCCTCGCGTCTCCGGCCAGCGTCCTCGTCAGGTGGTTCGCTGGCAAGGTGTGACGTGGTCGGTTCAGGCCAGGGCGCGCGCCTCGCCGGTGAGGTGCTGGTGGGCTGCCGTACGGCCGCTGGCCGCGAGGAGCAGCCACCGGACGGGACCCTCGACCCGACGGCCGGTGCCCCACTCCCAGGTCTCGTCGGTGGCGACCAGGTGGACGTCGCGCATCCGGAGAAGGTCAGGTGTGCGGCCACGTCGCGCACCGTCCAGGCGTCGCACAGCGACGGGGTGCGCCAGGCGTCCTCGGGCAGTGCCTCGAGGATGTCGGCCAAGGCGGCGCGCTCGGTGTCGACATGACGCCAGATCGTGTCGGTGTCCATGGCGCGCTTCCCGGAACAGTCAGATTATCTGACTAATATGGGCCCCGTGGTCGCGGAGTCGTCAACCGGTGAGGGACAGCCGAACGTCGGTGTGCTGATGTACGTCGCTGCCCGCTCCCTGGAGGCGCGGGCCTACGACGCCCTCGTGGCCGCCGGTGCCGACGACATCACGCCGACCCAGGCGCGACTGATGGCGCAGATCGACCCGGAAGGCACCCGGGTGGTGACCCTGGCGGCCCGGGCCCGCACGACCAAGCAGTCGGCGGCCTCCCTCGTCGACCAGCTCGAGCGGGCCGGCTACGTCGAGCGCGTCGCCGACCCGCGCGACGGACGGGCCAAGCTGATCCGGCTCACGACGCGGGCACGCGCCCTCGGGGACCGGGCCGACGCCGAGGTGGCCCGGGCGCTGGAGGAGTGGGAGGCGCACCTCGGCGCCACCCGCATGCGCCGGCTGGAGGAGACGATGGCGATGCTGCGCGAGATCACCGACCCGTGGGCCTAGGCTCGAGTCCTCGCCTCACCCCTGGGGCGGCCGGGCTCCGCAGGCTCGACCTGCGCGGCGACCGGGATCCGTGAACAGTGGTCCGACCACATCGGCAGGGGTTGCCCGGTGGCCGGGTCGTCCGACCCGGCCACCGGTGCCGCGCGCGAGAGCGCGCACGTGCGGCGGGAATGGCCCTCGATCCGGTGCGTACGGGGCCAGGAGGCGAGCACGTGCGGCGGTCGTGGCCTGCACCCCCTCTCCCAGCCCACAGTCGGTCCAGCGCCGACCGGCGGCTATCCCGCGAGCGAGCCCCCGAAGATCTGCCACGCGAGCGCCGACTTCGCGACGAGGCTGAGCACGAGGTAGGCCTTCTCGCCGAACGCATAGCTGCGCCACGGGCCGACCTGGCGGTACTGCAGCCACTGGTTGAGGGCGAAGGTGTTGAAGAAGACGAACAACGACACGAAGATCCCGACCACGAACCCGGGGACCTCCTCGGCGGCGACGAGGTTGTAGGCGATGGCCACCCACGGCGTGGCGCCCGCGACGCAGCCGAACCAGAACGGCTTCATCGTCCGGGTCGTGCTGCCCGGCGGGTTGGCCGACTCCTGGAGCCAGCCGAACAGGATCATCGCCACGTTGGCGCCGATGATCCCGATCAGGGCCGAGACGTCGACGATGCCCGAGTAGAGCGCGATCAGCACGACCATGATCGTCGCGCTGAACGAGTACTCCACCCACCGGAACCGGTTGATGCCGCGGCGGAGGTCGCGCTCGTACGTGCGCCGCAGGACCGTCGCGGTGAGCAGGTGGTCCACGGCGGCGAGCGAGAGGAACGCGGCGATGGCGACGCCGACCGGGAGGTCGAAGAGCGCCTCCGGGGACGCCGTCGGAGTCCCGGGAGGACCGGTCGGAAGGGACTGCGTGATCGTGATCGCGAAGTCCGTCGCCAGCACCACGACCGCGATCGCCTGCGCGAGGTGGAGCGCCGTGAGGGCGAGGTTCCACCCCCTCAGCGACCGCAGGGCCCGGTCGTCGACGCCGGACGCGGTCACATCGGGGTTGGTCATGTCCCCATCATGGAGCACTGGCGTCTGGCGGCGCGATGATCGCCTCGCCCGCCACCACGCGTCGGCACACGTCGTGGATCGTGAGGTGGTGGGAGCGCGCGTAGCCGCGCAGCGAGCAGAAGGCCTCGTCGGGCGTGACCCCGTCGCGGCCGACCAGGAAGCCCTTGGCCAGCTCGATGCCGAGCCGTGACTCGAGCGCGGTCTCGAGCTGCCGGGCGCGCAGCTCGGCCTGCTCCTTGGCCACCCGGGTCGGGCTCGGGCGCAGGTTGCACACGACGCCGCGCACCGTCGGGTCGTCGAGCAGGTTGGTGAAGGCGGCCTCCGCCCACCGCCAGTCGTTCCACGCCTGCACCCGCACCTCCACCGGGAGGTGCACGCCCGGGTGGCGTACGACGTCGTCCAGCTGCCCGGCCAGGGCGTGCCGGTCCTCGTCGTGCAGCAGCCCGACGATGGACGTGCCGATGAGGGCGTCCTGGTCCCAGCCGAAGAGCAGCTCCACGGCCGGGCTGGCGTAGGTGATGACGGCGTCGTGGCGCAGGAGCAGGGCCGCGTCCGTCGAGCGCTCGAGGAGGGGGCGGATGGCCGAGCCCAGGTTGGTGGACACCCCGACGATGCCCACGAGCTCCCCGTCGCGGTAGACGCCGGCGTCCGTCACCAGCGCCGGGAACGTGCTGCCGTCCTTGCGACGTACGGGGAACCCGCCGGACCACGGGATCCCGTCCCGCAGCGCCGCCATGATCTCGGCTGCCACGTCCAGGCTCACCTCGGCGACGGTGATCTCAGCGATGTTGCGGCCCACGACGTCCTGCGCCGTCCAGCCGTACAGCCGCTCGGCGCCCGCGTTCCAGTAGACGATCACGCCCTCCGGGTCGGTCGTGATCACCGCCTGCCCCACGGACGCGAGCTGCTCCTCGGCGCTCATGCCCTGGTGGTCGGCCATGTGTCCATGGTGCCGACGCACGACGGGCGACGTCAGGGTCCAACGGCAGGTCACCCCCGGGACCTCCGTGCCGCCCGGCGAGGGGGGCGGCTACCTGATCCGGAGGACGCGAGCGGCGTGCACGGCCGACGTGTAGCGCCATTGCCGGCGGCCGGCCGCTGGCGTCGCTCCCGGGGCCGTCGCCGGGCGCGGGGCCGGGACCGGCGCGGCCACGGCGGTTGCGCTCGGGGGCGGCGCCACCTCCCCGACGTCGCGCAGCCGGCCGATGTCGCCGCGGAGCCTCTGTTCGAGCCAGCGCACGGTGGCGTCAGTCTCGGAGCTCACACGGCCCAGGCAGATGCCGGTGACCATGGCATCGGCGATGTCGCGCACCGGCACCCCGGCCTCGAGCGCCCATCTCTGCAGGACGGCCAGCGACTCCCGGGAGCCGACGCCGTAGCGGAGCATCAGCGCTCCCTTGGCCTGCTCCACGAGCGCCTTGTCCGGCGCGTTCAACGAATGAGGCATGTCCACCCTCCGGGTCGATGATGTCGAGCCACCGGTGGTCTGGGGTGGGGTCCCCTTGTGATCGGGAACACACTGCTGCGGTCGAAGATAGCAGCGGTGCACAAGGGCAACAAGGCCGTCGATCAGAGCGCGGCGACGACCTCGGTGCCCTGCTTGATCGCCCGCTTCGCATCGAGCTCGGCGGCCACGTCGGCACCGCCGATCAGGTGGGCGTCGCGGCCGAGCCCGTCGTACAGGCTCCGCACCGAGTCCTGGCCGGCGCAGACCACGATGGTGTCGGCCGCGACCACGCGCGAGACGCCGTCGACGGTGATGTGCAGGCCGTCGTCGTCGATGAGGTCGTAGGTCGCGCCGCTGACCTGGGTGACCTTCGACTGCTTGAGCACCGCGCGGTGCGCCCAGCCGGAGGTCTTGCCGAGCGCGATGCCGATCGGGGTGGTCTTGCGCTGCACGAGCGTGACCTCGCGCGCCGGCGTACGCGGCTTGGCCTCGGTCAGCCCGCCCGCGGTGAGTGCGGGGTCGCCGACGCCCCAGTGCGCCATCCAGTCGTCGAGGTCCTCCTCCTCGTGGGTCAGGAAGACGCTGACGTCGACGCCGATGCCGCCCGCGCCGATCACCGCGACGCGCTTGCCCGGCACGACCGCGCCGCTCAGCACCTCGGCGTACGACGCCACGCTCGGATGGTCGATGCCGGGGATCGCCGGGATCCGGGGCTCCACGCCGGTGGCGACGACGACCTGGTCGAAGCCGGCGAGGTCGTCGGCCGTCGCCTCGGTCGAGAGGCGTACGTCGACGCCGAGCACCTCGAGGCGACGGGTGTAGTAGCGCAGGGTGTCGGCGAAGTCCTCCTTGCCGGGGACGGCCATGGCGAGGCGGAACTGGCCGCCGAGCTCGGGGGACTTCTCGAAGAGCGTCACCGCGAAGCCGCGCTCGGCCGCGCTGGTCGCGGCGGCGAGGCCGGCAGGTCCGGCGCCGACGACCGCGACGGTCTGCTTGCGCATCGTGGGAGTGAGCACCAGCTCGGTCTCGTGGCAGGCGCGGGGGTTGACCAGGCACGAGGCGCGCTGGTTGACGAAGACGTGGTCGAGGCAGGCCTGGTTGCAGGCGATGCAGGTGTTGATCTCGTCGGCGCGCTCGTCCATCGCCTTGGCCACGAAGGCCGGGTCGGCCAGCAGCGGTCGCGCCATCGAGACGAGGTCGGCCTCGCCGGAAGAGAGGATGTCCTCAGCCAGCTCCGGGGTGTTGATCCGGTTGGACGCGCAGACGGGCACGTCGACGACCTGCTTGAGGCGAGCGGTGTAGGACCGCCAGGCGCCGCGCGGCACCTGCGTGATGATCGTCGGAACCCGGGCCTCGTGCCAGCCGATGCCGGTGTTGAAGACGGTGACCCCGGCGGCCTGCAGGTGCAGCGCCAGCTCGGCGGTCGCCTCCCAGGTCTGGCCGCCCTCGACGAGGTCGAGCAGCGAGATCCGGTAGACGATCGGGAAGTCGGGGCCGACCAGCTCGCGGGAGCGGCGTACGACCTCGACGGCGAAGTGCATGCGGCGCGCGGGGGAGCCGCCCCACTGGTCGTCGCGGTCGTTGGTGCGCGCGGCGAGGAACTGGTTGATCAGGTAGCCCTCGGAGCCCATGATCTCGACCGCGTCGTAGCCGGCCTTCTGGGCCAGGGCGACGCTCCTGGCGAAGGCGGTCGCGGTGTGGTCGACCTCCTTGCTCGACATGGCGTGCGGCTTGAAGGGCGTGATCGGCGACTTCTTGTCCGACGCGCTCTGCGAGAGCGGGTGGTAGCCGTAGCGCCCGGCGTGCAGCACCTGCAGCGCGATCGCGCCGCCGGCCTCGTGCACCGTGCCGGTGATCCGTTGGTGCCGCATCGCGTGGAGGCGGTTGGTCATCTCGGAGGCGAACGGCTTGAGCCAGCCCCGCTTGGTGGGCGCGTAGCCGCCGGTGATGATCAGCCCGACGCCGCCGCGCGCCCGCTCCTCGAAGAACGCCGCGAGCTTGTCGATGTCCCACGGGTGGTCCTCCAGGCCCGTGTGCATCGAGCCCATGACGACGCGGTTGCGCAGCGTGAGCGCGTCGGGGCCGGTGCCGAGCGTGATCGGCTCGAGGAGGTGGGGGTAGCGGGGGTGGGTCATGCGGATGCCTCTTCTCGGTCGGCGCCTCGGTCGGCGTCGTGTGCCTGCAGGTACTCGGTGATCCAGTCGATCCAGAAGCGCTCGAGCCGGATGCCGCCGCGCAGGACCAGCCAGCGGTCGCGCAGGCCGGGCTCGAGGCCGGTCGGTTCGGGGAACTGCTCGCGCTCCATCTGCTCGTACGTCGCGAGGCGGAGCGCGTGGTCGGCGCGCGCGTCGTGCAGGTGCCGCACGAGCGCGGCGCGGTCGCCGTACGACGCCCCGCGCAGCTTGACGGCGAGCTCGCTGCGGAAGGTCTCCATCGGCATGGGGCTCGCCAGCCACTCGGCCAGCACCCGGCGACCGGTCGCCGACGGCGTGTGGACCCGCTTGTCGGGCCGGCCCTCCTGCTCGACGACCTCGACGGTGACCCAGCCGTCGGCCTCCATCCGCGCGAGCACGCGGTAGATCTGCTGGTGGGTGGCGTGCCAGAAGAAGCCGAGCGACTTCTCGAACCGGCCGGTGAGCTCGAGGCCGCTCGCGGGTCGCTCGCTGAGCGCGACGAGGAGGGCGTGCTCGAGGGCCATACGCCCATGGTGCCCGACCTATGCAACGAGTTGCAAGCCTCGGTGGTTCACGATCGCGGGAGTCACCGGATATCCGGTGACCGCCCTGCTTACAGGTACAGATCTCTACCTGTAAGCACGTAACTCCCCGGATATCCGGTGACTCCAGATCGGGCGAGCCTCAGAACACCCCCGCGCCGGGGATCTCCTCGAAGACCAGCTGGGTCTCGGTGTGGCGGACCACGGGGTGCACGTTGAGGTGCTCCAGCACGAGGTCGCGCAGCTGCGTGGTCGAGGAGACGGCGACGTGGAGCAGGTAGTCGTCCTCGCCGCCGACGTGGAGGATCCGCAGCACGCCCGGCACGTGGGCCAGCACCTGGTGGAAGCTCGCGACGTGGTCGCGGTTGTGGCTGCCGAGCCGGACCTTGATCACGGCCTGGATCGGGTAGCCGAGGGCCGCGAGGTCGACGTCGGCGTGGATGCCGCGTACGACTCCCCGCTCCCGCAGCGACCGCACCCGCTGCAGGCATGTCGACTCGGCGATTCCCAACCGCTTGGCGAGGGCGGCGTTGGTGACCCGGCCGTCCGCCGCGAGCTCGGTGAGCAGACGTCGGTCGAGGGCGTCGAGGGGTGCAGGATCCACCGGCGGGGGTGCAGCAGTCATGGGTCGTTCCTCGTGATCTTCGGCGCGAACGCTCTGCGGAGAGCAGTTGTTCGGAGTGTATTGCTGTAGGGCGAGGATTCCGCGACGGTGGCGCCATGACCAGCCTCGACACCCTCGCCGTCCACGCCGGCCGCGCCGACCTGGGGGCGCTCGGCGTCCACGCGCTGCCGCTCGACCTGTCCACGACCAACCCGCTGCCCAGCATCGACGCGGGCGGCAAGTCGTACGAGTCGATGGCGACCGGCGGCCACCCGGCCGCAGGCGGCATGGTCTACCAGCGGCTGTGGAACCCGACCGTCGCGCGCTTCGAGGACGCGCTGGCCGGCCTCGAGCACACCGAGGCCGCGGTGGCGTTCTCGACCGGGATGGCCGCCGTCACCGGCTCGGTGCTGGCCGCCGTCGCCGAGGGGGCGGGGCGCCACGTCGTCGCCGTCCGGCCGCTCTACGGCGGCACCGACCACCTCCTCGCCTCGGGGATGCTCGGCGTCGAGACGACCTACTGCGCGCCGCACGAGGTCGCGGGCGCCGTACGACCCGACACCTGCCTCGTCGTCCTGGAGACCCCGGCCAACCCGACGCTCGAGCTCGTCGACCTCGACGCCGTCGTCGCCGCGGCCTGCGGCGTCCCGGTGCTGGTCGACAACACGTTCGCCACCCCGGTGCTGCAGAACCCCGCCGACCACGGCGCGGCCCTGGTGCTGCACAGCGCCACGAAGTACCTCGGCGGCCACGGCGACGCGATGGGCGGCGTCGTCGCCTGCTCCGCGGAGTGGGCCGCCGCGCTGCGCCGCGTCCGCGCCGTCACCGGGGCCCTGCTCCACCCGATGGGCGCCTACCTCCTCCACCGCGGCCTGGCCACGCTGCCGCTGCGGGTGCGCGCGCAGCAGGAGGGCGCCGGCAAGGTCGCCGCCTGGCTCGCCTCGCACCCGGCCGTGCGCGAGGTCCGCTGGCCGGGTCTCGCCGAGTGCGACCCGCTCGGGCTCGTCGGGCGGCAGATGCGCGGCCCCGGCGCGATGCTCGCCTTCCGGGTCGAGGGTGGGTACGCCGCCGCGTCGCGCGTGACCGAGTCGGTCCGGCTGTTCACCCATGCCGTCTCCCTCGGCGGCGTGGACTCGCTCGTCCAGCACCCGGCCGCACTGACCCACCGACCGGTCGCCGCGGAGGCGAAGCCGGACGCCGACGTCCTGCGTCTCTCGATCGGCCTGGAGGATCCCGAGGACCTGTGCGCCGACCTCGGTCAGGCGCTGGACGAGGTGACGCGAGGCTGACAGCGCGGTCCGCTGACGCCGGTGGACCTGCGAACTGGGTGGGGGAGTCCGACACCTGGAGGGGGCTGCAACGGCCACGAAGCGACAGAGTCCCCGCTCGAGCGGGGACTCCCCGAGCCGGGACGCGCCCTCGCGACCCTGACAGCACCGGTGTCATGATCGGGCGCATGACGTACGGGCTGGGGCAGGGCAGCGGACCGCTGCGGGGCGTGAAGGTGGTCGAGGTCGCCGGTATCGGGCCTGGCCCGCACGCCTGCATGGTCCTGGCCGACCTCGGCGCCGACGTGATCCGCATCGACCGCCCGGGCGGCGGGATGTTCTCCAGCGGCCGCGCCGACCTGCTCAACCGGGGCCGGCCGAGCGTGGCGCTCGACCTCAAGCGTCCCGAGGCGGTCGCCACGGTGCTCGACCTCGTCGAGCGCGCGGACGTGCTCGTCGAGGGGATGCGTCCCGGTGCGGTCGAGCGGATGGGGCTCGGCCCGGACGAGTGCCACGCCCGCAACCCGCGCCTGGTCTTCGCCCGGATGACCGGCTGGGGCCAGGACGGCCCGTGGAGCCGTACGGCCGGCCACGACATGAACTACATCGCGGTCACCGGTGCCCTGCACGCGCTCGGCCAGGACCGCGACCGCCCGCACTTCCCCAGCAACCTCCTCGGCGACTTCGGCGGCGGCTCGACCTACCTCGTCATCGGCATCCTCGCCGCCCTCCTCGAGGCGCGCGTGAGCGGGCAGGGCCAGGTCGTCGACGCCGCGATCGTCGACGGCACCGCCCACCTCAACGCCATGGCCTCGGGCTTCGCCGCCATGGGCCTCGACACGGGGCGCCGGGCCGAGGGGCTGCTCGACGGCGGCACCCCCTGGTACGACCTCTACGAGACGGCCGACGGCGAGCACGTCAGTGTCGGGGCGCTCGAGCCGCAGTTCTGGGCGGCCCTCGTCGAGCGCATCGGCGTCGAGCTGCCCGACCGCGACGACCCGGCCAACCACGCTGCGATCCGCGCCGCGCTGACCGCGCGGTTCAAGGAGCGTACGCAGGCCGAGTGGGCCGAGGTCTTCGACGGCACCGACGCCTGCGTCGCGCCCGTCGTACGCCTCGCGGACGCGCCGCACCACCCCCACCTCGCCGCGCGCGGCACCTTCGTCGCTCCCGACGGCGTCACCCAGCCGGCGCCCGCGCCGCGCTTCTCGCGGACCTCCCCGTCGATCGGCAGCCCGCCCGCGCTCCCCGGCGAGCACACCCGCGAGGCGCTCGCGGCCTGGGGCATCGAGGGCGTGGACGCGCTCATCGACAGCGGCGCCGCCGTCCAGGCCTGACCGCGTGAGGCCCTTCCTCTTCCTCGGCACCCGCGCGGAGGACGACGTCGCCCAGCAGGAGTACGACGGCGTGCTCGCCGGGTGCGGCCTGCGGCCCGAGGAGCTCGTGCGCGTACGCCTCGAGGCGGGGCCGCTCGGTGAGGTGGACCTCGACGACTGGTCGGGGATCGTGCTCGGAGGGGGCCCGTTCAACATGTCGGACCCAGAGGACCGGAAGTCGCCGGCCCAGCGCCGCGCCGAGGCCGAGCTGCGGGTGCTCGCCCGACGGGTCGTCGCCGAGGACTTCCCCTTCCTCGGCGCGTGCTACGGCATCGGGGTGCTCGGCACGCTCGCCGGCGGTGTCGTCGACCGGACCTTCGGCGAGCCGATCGGCGCGCTGCCGGTGCGGCTGACCGACGAGGGTCGCGCCGACCCGTTGTTCGGGGTCATGCCCGCGGAGTTCACCGCCTACCTCGGCCACAAGGAGGCCGTCGCCCGGCTCCCGGACGGGGCGGTCCTGCTGGCCTCGACCGACACGTGCCCGGTCCACGCCTTCCGTCTCGGTCGCCACGTCTACGCCACGCAGTTCCACCCCGAGCTCGACCCCATCGCCATCTGCGACCGGATCGACGCCTACAGCGCCCACGGCTACTACGAGCCCCACGAGCAGGAGCGCCTCAAGGAGGCCGCGCGCGAGGCGCTGGTGACCGAGCCGGTGCGGTTGCTGGCGCGGTTCGTCGAGCTCCACGCGCGCTCGTGAGGTGCAACTCATAGTTACATCGCCTCGCTCGGCCTCCTACCCTGAGCAGATGGACGCGAGGACCACCGAGCACGTCGACGTGCTGATCGTCGGGGCAGGGCTCTCGGGCATCGGCGCGGCGGCCCACCTGGTCAAGGACCTGCCCGGCACGTCGTACGCCGTCCTCGAGCGGCGTGAGGCCAGCGGGGGCACGTGGGACCTGTTCCGCTATCCCGGTATCCGGTCTGACTCCGACATGCACACCCTCGGCTACCGCTTCCGGCCGTGGCGCGGCGACGTCTCGCTCGCGGACGGCGCCTCGATCCTCGACTACGTGCGCGACACCGCGCGCGAGTACGGCGTGGACCGGCACATCCGTTACGGGCACCGGGTCGTCGCCGCGGCCTGGGACTCGACGACGGCGCGCTGGACGGTGACGGCCGAGGTCGAGGGCGGGACGCGGACGTTGTCCGCCGACTTCCTGTGGTCGTGCAGCGGCTACTACGACTACGACCAGGGCTACACCCCCCACTTCGAGGGGCAGGACCGCTTCGGCGGCGAGGTCGTGCACCCGCAGCACTGGCCGGAGGAGCTCGACTGCGCGGGGAAGCGGGTCGTGGTGATCGGCTCCGGCGCGACGGCCGTGACCCTCGTGCCGGCACTGGCTCGCGCGGGCGCTGCCCACGTGACGATGCTGCAGCGCTCGCCGACGTACGTCGTCTCCGTGCCGGCGCGCGACGCGGTGAAGGGACGGCTGACGCGGCTCGTCGGCGAGGGCCGCTCCTACGCCGTGACGCGCTGGAAGAACATCGCGGTCCAGTCCGCGCTCTACCGGGTGAGCCGTCGCAGGCCGGACCTCGTCCGCCGGATCGTCCGCAAGACCAACGTCGCGCAGCTGCCGCCCGGCTACGCCGTCGACACCCACTTCAGGCCGGCGTACGACCCGTGGGACCAGCGGATGTGCCTGGTGCCCGACGGCGACCTCTTCGCGGCGATCCGCGACGGCTCGGCGTCGGTGGTCACCGACCGGATCGTGTCGTTCACCGGGACCGGCCTCGAGCTGGAGTCGGGCGAGCGTCTGGAGGCCGACGTCGTGGTCACCGCCACCGGCCTCAACCTCCAGCTCTTCGGCGGCGCCGAGCTCAGTGTCGACGGCGAGACCGTCAAGCCGCACGAGACCATGGCCTACCGGGCGATGATGCTCTCGGGCGTGCCCAACTTCGCCTTCACCGTCGGCTACACCAACGCGTCGTGGACGCTGAAGGCCGACCTCGTCGCCGAGTACGTCGTGCGGGTGCTGAAGCGGATGCGGTCCACCGGGACACGGAGGGTCGTGCCGGTGCGCGACGAGTCGGTGGGCGAGGTGCCGCTGATGGACCTCGACGCCGGCTACGTCCAGCGGGTCGTGCACACGCTGCCCCGGCAGGGCACCGTGGCGCCGTGGTCGCTGAAGCAGAGCTATCTCCACGACGCGCTCGCGATCCGCACCGCTCGCCTCGACGACGGGGTGCTGGTCTGGACCTGAGGGCCACATGGTGGAAGCGCTCCCACTCCTTCACGCTCAACTCGAAACCTGTTGCAGGCGGGCCATTGACAGTGGGTTGTGACGGCGGTCATAGTGGCGGCCGGACGGAAGTGGAAGCGCTCTCACGCACACTCACCGTCCACCTCCAGGCCTGGCAACCAGCCCGGCGCCCCAGCAGGACGGCAGGAGAGCAGTGGTGCAGACACCGAAGACCCGGCGGGTACGACTCGCCACGAGCGCGATGCTGGCGCTCACCCTCGCGACGACGGCGGCCGCGTGCGGCGGCGGTGACGACGAGGGCACGACCGCGGACGGCAAGATCAAGCTGACCGTCGCGACCTTCAACGAGTTCGGCTACGAGGAGCTCATCGAGGAGTACAACGCGATGCAGGACGACGTCGTCGTCGAGCAGAAGAAGGCCGGCACGGCCAACGAGCACCAGGACAACCTCTACACCAAGCTCGCCGCCGGCTCGGGGCTCTCCGACATCGAGGCGATCGAGGTCGACTGGTGGTCGGCGCTCATGGAGCAGTCCGACGCCTTCGTCGACCTCTCGGACCCCGAGGTCGAGGGCCGCTGGCTGGACTGGAAGACCGAGGCCGCGACGACGCCGGACGGCGCCCTCATCGGCTACGGCACCGACATCGGCCCCGAGGGCATCTGCTACCGCGCCGACCTGTTCGAGAAGGCCGGGCTGCCCACCGACCGCGAGGAGGTCGCTGAGCTCTTCGGGGACTGGGACTCCTACTTCGAGGCCGGCCGCGAGTTCGTCGAGAAGGTGCCCGGCACCGCCTGGTACGACTCCTCCGGCGGCACCGCGCAGGCCATGATCAACCAGGTCGAGTACTCCTTCGAGGACGAGGACAACACGGTCATCGCCGCCGACAACGCGGAGGTGAAGGAGGTCTTCGACACCATCACCGCCAACGCCGCCGACGGCCTCTCCACCGGCCTCACGCAGTGGAGCGAGGACTGGACCGCGTCCTTCCAGGACGACGGCTTCGCCACGATGGCGTGCCCGGGCTGGATGCTCGGCGTCATCGAGGGCAACGCAGCCGGCGTCGAGGGCTGGGACATCGCCAACGCCTTCCCGGGCGGCGGCGGCAACTGGGGCGGCTCCTACCTCACCGTGCCCGCACAGGGCGAGCACACCGAGGAGGCCAAGGAGCTGGCCAAGTGGCTGACCGCTCCCGAGCAGCAGATCAAGGCGTTCGAGGCCAAGGGCACCTTCCCGAGCCAGGTCGACGCCCTGGACGACCCCGCGCTGACGGGCTCGACCAACGCGTTCTTCAACGACGCACCCACCGGCGAGATCCTCGCCGACCGCGCCGAGGCAGTGCCCTTCATCGCCCACAAGGGGCCGAAGTTCGCCGACATCAACACGGCGTTCCAGCAGGCCATCCAGCGCGTCGACGAGGGTCAGGAGTCGGCCGACGAGGCCTGGGACTCCTTCCTCGCCGACATCGAGCGGCTGGGCTGACCCTCCGCGATGAAGGCAGGATCCACTGCCGTCGAGCCAGTCGGGGACACCGGTGCCTCCTCGGTGTCCCCGACCGGGTCGCGGTCCCCCCGACAGCGCGACGTCGGACCTCGTCCGGCGTGGCGGCAGCGCCTGACGCTGCTCGACGCGAAGGTCACGCCCTACGTCTTCGTGTCGCCGTTCTTCCTGCTGTTCCTGGTCGTGGGGATGTTCCCGCTCGGCTACACGGCCTGGGTCTCGGTCCACGACTGGGGGCTGCTGTCGGGGCAGGGCGAGTTCAACGGCCTCGACAACTACCGCCGGGTCCTCGAGGACCGCTACTTCTGGAACGCACTGCGCAACACCATCAGCATCTTCCTGCTGTCCTCGGTGCCGCAGGTGCTCATCGCCCTCGCGCTGGCGGGCCTGCTCGACACGCAGCTGCGGGCGCGGACGCTGTGGCGGATGAGCGTGCTGCTGCCGTTCGTCGTCGCGCCGGCCGCGGTCGCGCTGATCTTCGGCAACGTCTTCGGTGACCGCTACGGCCTCGCCAACGAGGTGGTCCAGTGGATCGGGCTCGACCCGATCCGCTGGCACGTCGACACGCTCGCCAGCCACGTCGCGATCGCGTCGATGGTCAACTGGCGCTGGACGGGCTACAACGCGCTGATCCTGCTCGCCGCCATGCAGGCCGTGCCCCGCGACGTCTACGAGTCCGCGGCGCTCGACGGTGCCGGACGCGTGCGCCAGTTCGTCTCGATCACGGTGCCGATGATCCGCCCGACGGTGATCTTCGTGATCATCACCTCCACCATCGGCGGGCTCCAGATCTTCGCCGAGCCGCGGCTCTTCGACACCCAGGGCCTGGGCGGGGCGGACCGGCAGTACCAGACGCTGACGATGTACCTCTGGGAGCTCGGCTGGCGCGTGCGCGACCTCGGCATGGCCTCGGCCGTGGCCTGGCTGCTCTTCCTGATCATCGTCGTCATCGCCCTGCTCAACCTGTTCCTGTCCCACCGCGCCGGCTCGCTCAAGGGGCACCACCGGAAGGGAGTGCGCCGATGAACCGCCGTCCCGGCTTCCTCGTCTACGGCCTGCTGACCGCGTTCGTGCTCGGCTCGTGCGCTCCGCTCTACTGGTCCTTCCTCGTCGGCTCGCACAGCCGCGAGGTGCTGACCAAGCGCGTGCCGCCGCTCCTGCCGGGCGGCCACTTCTGGGACAACGCGCAGCGGGCGATCGACGCGGTGCCGTTCTGGAAGGCCATGGCCAACAGCCTCATCGTCTCCGGCACGGTCGCCACGTCGGTGGTGTTCTTCTCGACGCTGGCCGGCTTCGCGTTCGCCAAGCTCGCCTTCCGCGGGCGTACGCCACTGATGGTGTTCGTCGTCGCGACCCTGGCGGTGCCCACCCAGCTCGGCGTGATCCCGCTCTTCATCGTGATGGCCAAGATCGGCTGGGTCGGGTCGGTGTGGGCGTTGATCGTGCCCAGCCTGGTGACCGCCTTCGGCGTCTTCTTCATGCGGCAGTACCTCGTCGACGCGGTCCCCGACGAGCTCGTCGACGCCGCGCGGGTCGACGGGTGCTCGCTCTTCCGGACGTTCTGGACCGTCGCCCTCCCGGCGGCGCGCCCGGCCGCCGGGATCCTGTGGCTGTTCACCTTCATGGCCACGTGGACCGACTTCTTCTGGCCGTTGATCGTGCTGCCGGCCAGCAACCCGACGGTCCAGATCGCACTCCAGCAGCTCCAGAGCGGCTACTACGTCGACTACAGCCTCGTGCTCGCCGGCGCGACGCTCTCGACGATCCCGCTGCTGGTCCTCTTCGTCCTCACCGGTCGCCAGATGGTCACCGGCATCATGCAAGGAGCAGTCAAGGGATGACCGTGCAGAGCACGACCCACACCAGCACGAGCGGCAGTGCCGAGGTGCGCTTCCCGCCCGACTTCGGGTGGGGCATGGCGACCGCGTCCTACCAGATCGAGGGCGCCGTGGCCGAGGACGGACGTACGCCGTCGATCTGGGACACGTTCTCCCGGGTCCCGGGCGCCGTGATGAACGGCGACACCGGCGACGTGGCCTGCGAGCACTACCACCGGATGACCGACGACGTGGCTCTGCTCGCCGACCTCGGCGCCACGACCTACCGGTTCTCGGTGGCGTGGCCGCGCGTACGCCCCGATGCCGGGCCGGTCAACCCCGCCGGGCTCGGGTTCTACGACCGGCTCGTCGACGAGCTGCTCGCCCGCGACATCGCGCCGTGGCTGACGCTCTACCACTGGGACCTGCCGCAGGTGCTCGAGGACGCGGGCGGCTGGACCAACCGCGACACCGTCGACAGGTTCGTGGAGTACGCGATCTCGGTGCACGAGGCGCTCGGCGACCGGGTGCCGACCTGGACGACCCTCAACGAGCCGTGGTGCTCGGCCTTCCTCGGCTACTCCGCCGGCCACCACGCCCCGGGCCGGCAGGAGGGGGCCGCCGGGCTGGTCGCCGGGCACCACCTGATGCTCGCCCACGGCATGGCCACCCAGGAGCTTCGCAGCCGCGGCGCCGACCGGCTCGGGCTCAGCCTCAACCTCACCGTGCCCGACCCGAGCGACCCGGCCGACCCGGTGGACGTCGACGCCGCCCGGCGCATCGACGGCCTGCACAACCGGTTCTTCCTCGACCCGATCTTCCGCGGGGCGTACCCCGCCGACGTGCTCGAGGACACCGCCGACCTCACGTGGCAGGGCAACCCCTGGTACGCCGTGGTGCGCGACGGCGACCTCGCCACGATCGCCACCCCGATCGACGTGCTCGGCGTGAACTACTACCACGGCAACGAGGTCTCGGGTCACCCGCGCACCGACGTCGTCGGCATCGGCGCCGACCACCCCGACCGCGTGTCGCTGTCGCCGTTCGTCGGCTCCGAGCACGTCACCTTCCCGAGCCGCGGGCTGCCCGTGACCGACATGGGCTGGGAGATCCAGCCCGACGGGCTCTACCGCCTGCTGCGGCGCCTCCACGACGACTACCCCCACCTGCCGATCCACCTCACCGAGACCGGTGCGGCCTTCGACGACCGGGTCGGCGCCGACGGCCGCGTCCACGACCCCGACCGGATCGCGTTCCTCGACTCCTACCTCCGCGCCGTGCACCGCGCGATCGAGGAGGGCGTCGACGTGCGCGGCTTCTTCCAGTGGTCGTTCTGCGACAACTTCGAGTGGGCCTTCGGCTACGCGAAGCGTTTCGGGCTGGTGCACGTCGACTACGCGACCCAGCGGCGTACACCGAAGTCGAGCGCCCACTGGTACGCCGAGGTGGCCCGCACCGGCGTCCTGCCTGCGACCGAGCCCCCCGGCAGCTAGCGTGGCGCGTGTGACCACGTCCCGGACCTCACCGAAGCCAGGGGGCTCGGGCTCGCCGACCCTCGACGAGGTCGCGCGCGTCGCGGGCGTCTCGCGCGCGACCGCCTCCCGGGCGATCAACGGCGGCGACCGCGTCAGCGCCCGCGCGCAGTCGGCGGTCGACACCGCGGTGCGCACCCTCGGCTACGTGCCCAACCCGGCCGCGCGCAGCCTCGTCACCCGGCGTACGGACTCCATCGCCGTGGTCGTGCCCGAGCCCGACGACCGCGTGTTCTCCGACCCGTTCTTCGCCGGCACGCTGCGCGGCGTCAACCGGGTGCTCGCCGAGCGCGACATCCAGCTGGTGCTGCTGCTGGCGAGGCCGGGCGCCTCGACCGCGCGCACGCTGCGCTACCTGACCAACCGCCACGTCGACGGCGCCCTGGTCACCTCCCACCACCGCGACGACCGGCTCGCCGAGCACCTCGCCGACATCGGCCTGCCCTGCGTCTTCGGCGGCCGGCCCTGGACCGGCGGCGACCGGGTGGCCTACGTCGACGTCGACAACACCGCGGGCGAGCGCGAGGCCACCGAGGTGCTGATCGCCCGCGGTTGCACGCGCATCGGCACCATCGCCGGCCCCGCCGACATGACCGCCGCCGAGGACCGCCTCGCCGGCTGGCGCGAGGCGATGTCGGCGGCGGGGCTGTCGGCCGACGCGGTCGAGCACGGCGACTTCACCGAGGACAGCGGCGAGACCGCGGCCCGCGCCCTCATGGAGCGCCACCCCGACCTCGACGGGCTGGTCGTGGCCTCGGACCTGATGGCCGCCGGCGCTCTGCGGGTGCTGGCCGAGCTCGGCCGCCGGGTGCCCGACGACATCGCCGTCGTGGGCTTCGACGACCTCGGTGTGGCCGAGCGCACCTCGCCGCCGCTCACCACGGTCCGACAGCCGGTCATCGAGATGGCCGAGCGCGCGACCCGCCTGCTGCTCGAGCGCGTCGACGACCCGGACTCGAGCCACCCGATGCGGCTGATCATCCCGCCGACCCTCGTGCGGCGCGACAGCGCCTGAATCTCGCCGGTCCCGCCGTTGCGGTCAGGCCGACGCCGAGATCCGCTCCGTGATCGCGGAGGCAGTGGCCTTCGCCGACGGCCCGACACCGGCGAGCGTGGCCGACGCCGGGCCGGTCCAGTCGCCGTAGCCGACCAGGTGCACCCGCGGCTCGTCGAGCGCGGCCGTCCCGGACGGACCGCCGACCCGCACGTGGCCGTCGTGCGTGTGCAGCCCGAGCGGCCGCAGGTGCCGCAGTGCCGGGCGGAACCCGGTGCACCAGATGACGGCGTCGCAGTCCTGCCTGCGGCCGTCGGGCCAGACGACACCGTCGCGGTCGAGCCGCGCGAACATCGGGAGGGCCCGCAGCACGCCGCGCTCGCGCGCGTCCTTGACGCTCGCGACCATCACGATGTCGCCGAGCCCGGCGACTCCCGCGTGCTCGCGCCCCTGCTCGAGCGCGGAGATGCGTGCGCGGGCCGTCGCGAAGAGGACCCGGCCGTCGACGTCGTCGGCCAGGAACCGCGGCTCGCGCGCGGTGACCCAGGTGGTCTCCGCGACCGTCGAGACCTCGGCCAGGACCTGAGCGGCCGAGTTGCCCCCGCCGACGACCACGACGTGCTGGCCGGCGAAGTCCGCCGGGAGCCGGTAGTCCGCGGCGTGCAGCTGCCGACCGGCGTACTCGCGCATCCCGGCGTACGCAGGCCAGAACGGCCGCTCCCACGTGCCCGTCGCGGACACCACGGCTCGGGCCGCCCAGCTCCGGTCGCAGGCGGTGACGAGCAGCCGGCCCCGGGGGTGGTCGTCGGCCCTGGTCACCGACTCGACGCGCAGGGGGCGCTGGACCTGCAGGCCGTAGCGCTCCTCGTAGCGCGTCAGGTAGTCGACGACGTGGTCGCGAGGTGGATAGCCGCGGGTCGCGTCGTCCCACGGCGGCATCATCCATCCGGGGAGGGAGGAGTAGCCGGCCGGGGAGAACAGCCGGAGCCCCTCCCAGGTGCGGGGCCACGCGCCGCCCGGCCGTTCCGCCGCGTCGAGGATGACGACGTCGCGTCCCGGCGCCAGCCCGGCGCGCTGGAGGTAGAAGCCGGTGGCCAGACCGGCCTGCCCGCCACCGACCACGACGACGTCCGCCAGGTCAGGTTCCATGGGGGGCAAGGTACGCCCCGTCGCGGGCCCGCAGCCCGTCCAGCAGCTCGGTGACCCGGGCGTCGATGTCGTCGCGGATCGCGCGCACCGCGTCGAGGTCACGTCCTGCGGGGTCGGCGATGCCCCAGTCGAGATAGCGCCGCCCCGGCAGGACCGTGCACGAGTCCCCGCATCCCATGGTGACCACGACGTCGGCGCCTGCGACGACCTCGTCGGTGAGCGGCTTGGGGAAGAGGTCGGTGCCGTCGATCCCGAGCTCCTCCAGTGCCGCCAGGACCTCCGCCTGGACCGCCGATCCGGGCTCGGTCCCGGCCGACGCGGTCTCGACCAGTCCGGCCGAGCGGTGCGCGACCAGGGCAGCGGCGAGCTGGGAACGACCCGAGTTGGCGGTGCACACGAAGAGGACCAGGGGTGCTCGTCCCACGCCGGTGTCGTCGCCGGACACCGAGCGGCTGGCCGCACGCAGGCGCTCGCGTGCGAACCGGTGGGCGAGCAGCGGCAGGTAGACCTCGATGCTCGCGGGGAGCAGTCGTTCGTACGAGTCCGCCAGGCACGCCGCGACGGTCTCGGGGGCGAAGGTCCCGAAGAACTCGTCGGCCAGCGCGGACTGCGCGGACTCCAGAGAAGCGCGCTGGTCGCCGCGGACGGGGTCGGTCTGGGACGGGAGCACGGCGCACCTCCGGGTCGGCGATATCGACATCGATCGATGTCATGGCCAATGTGGTGCACCGCATCGACGTCTGTCAACATAGACGTATGTCGAAATCCTCTGCCGGCTGCGAGCCGTCCGTCGTCGACGGGCTGGAGTGCTGCGTCCCGCTGGCCTGCGAGCCGATCACCGCCGAGCAGGCGGCCGGCGTCGCGCCGATGCTCAAGGCGGTGGCCGACCCCGCCCGGCTGCGGCTGCTGTCGCTCGTCCTCTCCCACGAGGGCGGCGAGGCGTGCGTGTGCGACCTGCTGCCCTACTTCGACCTCTCCCAGCCCACCATCAGCCACCACCTCAAGGTGCTCCACGACGCCGGCCTCCTCCACCGGGAGAAGCGCGGCACCTGGGTCTACTACATCGCGCGTCCCGAGGCGATGCAGGCGCTGGGCAGCCTGTTCACCGCCGCTCCGGCGGCTGCCCTCGCGGGGGCCGGCGCATGAGCGACACCGTCGACGAGACCGCCTCGGGTCCTGCCGCCGACCCCGTCCTGCAGCGCCTCTCGACCCTCGACCGGTTCCTGCCGATCTGGATCGGGGTCGCGATGGCGGTCGGGCTGCTGCTCGGCCGGCTGGTCGACGGGCTCGACGACGGGCTTGCCGCGGTCGAGGTCGGCTCGGTGTCCCTGCCGATCGCGATCGGCCTGCTGATCATGATGTACCCCGTCCTGGCCAAGGTCCGCTACGACGAGCTCGGCCACGTCACGAGCGACACCCGCATGCTGGGCGCCTCGATCCTGCTCAACTGGGTGCTCGGGCCCGCGCTGATGTTCGCCCTGGCCTGGCTGCTCCTGCCCGACCTCCCGGAGTACCGCACCGGCCTGATCATCGTCGGGCTCGCCCGCTGCATCGCGATGGTGCTCATCTGGAACGACCTCGCCTGCGGCGACCGCGAGGCGGCCGCCATCCTCGTGGCGATCAACGCGGTCTTCCAGATCCTGGCGTTCGCGTTCCTCGGCTACTTCTACCTCCAGGTCCTGCCCGGCTGGCTGGGCCTCGAGCAGACCGCGCTCGACGTCTCCGTGTGGGGCATCGCCAAGTCCGTGCTGGTCTTCCTCGGCATCCCGCTGCTCGCCGGCTTCCTCACCCGTACGCTCGGCGAGCGGGCGCGGGGGCGTGAGTGGTACGAGTCGACGTTCCTCCCGCGCATCGGACCGGCCGCCCTCTACGGGCTGCTCTTCACGATCGTGCTGCTGTTCGCCCTCCAGGGCGACACCATCACCAGCCAGCCGCTCGACGTGGCGCGCATCGCGGTCCCGCTCCTGGCCTACTTCGTCCTGATGTGGGGCGGGGCGATGCTGCTGACCAAGGCCCTCGGGTTCGACTACCCGCGCGCCACCGCGGTCTCCTTCACCGCCGCGGGCAACAACTTCGAGCTCGCCATCGCGGTGGCCATCGGCGTCTTCGGCGTCACGTCCGGCCAGGCGCTCGCAGGCGTCGTCGGCCCGCTCATCGAGGTCCCCGCGCTGGTGGGCCTCGTCTACGTCAGCCTCTGGGCCCGCCGCTTCTTCCGCGACGCCCCGAGCACCGATCCCGCCGTCCCCGACACAGGAGCCGCCCGATGACCAGCACCACCCCCGCCGCCGACGCCACCACCCCGCAGGTCGTCTTCGCCTGTGTCCGCAACGGCGGTCGTTCCGTGATCAGCCGGGTGCTCACCGAGCACTACGCGGGCGGCCGGGTCGTCGCGCACTCCGCCGGCACCCAGCCCGGTGACCACATCCACCCCGAGGTCGCCGCCGTGCTGGAGAACCTCGGCCTCGACACGTCCCGGGAGCGCCCCACGCTGCTGACCCGCGAGACGGTGGCCGCCAGCACCATGGCCATCACCCTCGGCTGCGGCGAGGAGTGCCCCTACGTCCCCGGTGTGCGCTACGTCGACTGGCCGGTCGCCGACCCGGGTGGGCAGGACGAGGCCACGGTGCGCGCGATCATCGCCGACCTCGACGGCCGCGTCCGCGAGCTGCTCGTCGAGCTGGTGCCCGACATCGAGCTGCCGCCCTCGGTGCTCGCCGAGGCCTGAGCCTCCCGCTCAGGCGCGCGCCGGGCGCGGGGTGGCGTACGCCATGAGCACCGCGGCGAGCGCGGCGATCCCGGCGAGCGCCAGGAACGCGTCGGCCCACGAGCCGAGCAGGTCGGCCAGCACGGCTCCGGCGAACGGTGCGGCCGCCGCGGCGACCAGCGCCGGGGCGGTCAGCAGGCCGTTGAGGGCGCCGTACGACGCGGGTCCCCACCGGTCGGTGACCGCGGTGGCCTGCACGAGGGTGTAGACGCCCCGCGCCAGCCCCAGCGCCATCCCGATCACGATGAGCAGGCCGCTGGAGGCGGGGGCGAGCGCGAGCGCCGCGGTCATCACCGCCACCCCGGCGAGGACGAGCACGCCGCGGGCCGTCACCGAGGTGGCGGCCGCGAACCGGGCGTAGCCGAGGCGGCCGACGACCTGGCCGACGCCGCCGAGGCCCAGCGCGAGCGCCGCGAGGTTCCGGCTCATGCCCTGCTCGACCAGCATCGGCACCAGGTTGATCACGACGGCGAAGACGGCCAGCGCGGTCAGCGCGTTGGCCGCGGCGAGCAGCACGAACGGCGTGCTGCGCGCCACCGCTCCCGCGGCGTGGTGCGTGGCGCCGGAGGGGTCCTCGTGGTGGACGGGTCGCCACGGGTGGTCGAGCCCCCACCAGTGCAGCGGCACGGTGACGAGGGCCAGGCCGCCCAGGAGCACGAGGTAGGCCAGCCGCCAGCCCAGGGCGTCGTCGAGGACCGCCGCCAGTGGTGCGAAGACCGTGCTGGCCAGTCCGGCGACCAGCGTCAGCGTCGTCAGTGCGCGGACGCGCCGCCGACCGCCCCACCGGGTCAGCGCGGCGAACGCCGGCGGGTAGAGCGTGCCCGCCATCGCGGCGCCGGTGAGGGCCCAGCCCAGGTAGAAGACGCTGAGCGTCGGCGCGAGCGCCACGGCGAGGACCCCGGGGATCGCCACCAGCGACGCACCCGTCATCACCCGCCGCGGGCCCACGGCGTCGAGGCGTCGGCCCACCCAGACGCCGACGCCGCCCGAGACGAGCTGGGCCATGGAGAACGCTCCGGTGACGGCGACCGCCGACCAGCCGGTGTTGGCGGTGATGGAGGACTGGAGGGCCGCGAAGGCGTAGTAGAGGACCCCCCACGACACGATCTGGACCGTGCTGAGGACGACGACCACGCGCCGCAGCCCGGCGGCGTCGAGCGCGCCCTGCTCGACGCACGCCGGCGCGGCGCCGGTCGTCGGCCTCGTCACTGCCCGGGGCGTCCGATGGTGACGAGCTCGGGCTCGCCCGCCGCGGGGCCGCAGCAGCCGCCGCCCGCGGAGGCGACCGCGTCGGGGTCGTCGAAGGCGCCCGCGCCGTTGCAGACGCCGGTCTCCGGCAGCACCAGCTCCACCCGCTCGGCGGCCGCCAGGTCGCCGTCGAGCGCCGCGACGACCGAGCGGACCTGCTCGAAGCCCGTCATGGCGAGGAACGAGGGGGCGCGGCCGTAGGACTTCATCCCGACCAGGTAGAGGCCGTGCTCGGGCTGGGCGAGCTCGCGGAACCCGTGCGGGGCGACGTCGCCGCAGCTGTGGTGGTCGGGGTGGATCTGGTCGGCGAGCGCCCGGGCGGAACCGAGGGCGGGGTCGAGGTCGAGGCGGACCTCGGAGAGGAAGCCGAGGTCCGGACGGAAGCCGGTGACCACGATGATCTCGTCGACGTCGACGACCTGCCGGCCGTCGATCGAGCCGATGGTGAGGCGCCCGTCGTCCTGGGTGGAGACCGACGCGGCGCGGAACTGCGTGACGTCGGTGACGACGTCACTGCTGGCCGCGGCCCTCGCGTCCTGCCCGAGCCTGCCGCGCTGCTCGAGCTGGTCGTTGTCCCCGCCGCCGAAGGCGTCGCCCACCGCGGGGCGCCGCAGCAGCCACGAGACCCGGGTGGCCGCGTCCGTACGCGCGAGCCGGGCCAGGCCCACCAGCACGCCCTGGGCCGACGCCCCCTTGCCGGCGACGGCGACGTGCTTGCCCGCGAAGCGCGCCGCCACCGCCGGGTCGGCGAGGTCGGGGATGCCGTAGGTGATGCGCTCGCGGTGCTCGGCCTCGCCCTCGGCCGGGTAGCCGTCCGCTCCCAGCGGGTTGGGGCTGGTCCACGTCCCGGAGGCGTCGACGACCGCGCGGGCCAGGATCCGCTCGCGGCCCGTCGGCGTGGTGACGTGGACGGCGAACGGGTCGTCCTCGCGGCCCGAGTCGACCAGCAGGTCGCGACCGGCGCGACCGACGCCGACGACGCGGCTGTCGTAGCGGACCTCCCCGCCGGGCTGTGCGTCGAGCAGGTCGGCCAGGGGCTGGAGGTAGGCGGCGCGCCACTCGCCCCCGGTGGGGTAGGCGCCGTCCTCGGGAGGCGTCCAGGTGCCGGACGCCTCGAGGAGGCGGCGGGCGGCGGGGTCGACGAGCTCGGCCCAGGAGGAGAACAGGCGTACGTGCGACCACTCGCCGACGGCCGCGCCGGCGTCGGCGCCGGCCTCCAGCACGACGAAGGGCATCTGCCGCTCGGCGGCGTGGGCGGCGGCGGCCAGGCCGATCGGGCCGGCTCCGATGACGACGACGGGGTGCTGCATGGCGTTCTCCTCCGGGTGCACGGGCACTGTATATCGACAGACATCGATGAAGCGACTGTATCGATCGGGATCGATGAATACAAGGTAGGGTGACGACATGACGACCCCGGTGCTCGCCAAGGACGAGGCGGAGGGCTACGCCGAGTGGTTCGCCGTCCTCGCCGACGCGACGCGCGTCCGTCTGCTGCACGCCCTGTCGACGTCCCGGTCCGGCGCCATGCGCGTGGGTGACCTCGCCGCCGCGCTCGGCATCAGCCAGTCCACCTGCTCCCACCACGTCGAGCTGCTCAGGCGCGTCGGCTTCGTCGTGGTCGACAAGGTCGGCACGTCGAGCCTGGTCTCGGTCAACGCCGCCTGCTGCACCGGCCTGCCGCACGCGGCCGACGTGGTCATGGGCACGCTGTCCACCGCACCGTGCTGCCCCGCCGACCTGCCCGCCGACGTCGTCACCCGTCCCACCGTCGAGGCCGACCTGCCGGCCGTGCTGGCCATCTATGCCGAGGGGCTCGCGACCCGCAACGCCACCTTCGAGACGCGCGTCCCCGCGGCCGAGGAGATGCGGTCGCGGTGGCTGCCCGACCTCGCGTGGGTCGCGGAGGTCGACGGCGAGGTCGTCGGCTGGACGGCGATCACGCCGGTGTCCACCCGCGAGTGCTACGCGGGGGTCGGGGAGAGCTCGGTCTACGTCGCCGAGGCAGCGCGCGGTCGCGGGGTCGGCAAGGCCCTGCTGTTCACGCAGGTCACCGAGGCCGACAAGGCCGGCATGTGGACCCTCCAGACCTCGATCTTCCCCGAGAACCGCGCCAGCCTCGCCCTGCACCACTCCGCCGGCTACCGGACGCTCGCCGTCCGCACCCGGGTCGCGCAGCTCGACGGGGCCTGGCGCGACACCGTGCTGCTCGAACGACGCAGCGAGGTCAACTGAGACAGGCCCCACAGCGTGGGGGATTCACAGGAACACCTCCCGTACCGCTAGCGTTGTCATCTCAGACGCCCGGCCGGTCTTGCCCCGGGCGCAGGTTCGCCGCCCGACACGCTCGGCGCGGCACCCTCCCTCACTTCAGAGGCACGTACGCCGCACGACACCGGGTTTCCCGGGCCCGCGGCTCACGGTGGCGAGACGCCAACCGAAAGCAACCACATGAACTTCGCCGCCCTCGGCGTTCCTTCCTCGCTCGCCCAGATCCTGGAGCAGCAGGGCATCACGACTCCCACTCCGATCCAGGCTGCGACGCTGCCCGACAGCCTCGCCGGCCGCGACGTCCTCGGCCGCGGCCGCACCGGCTCCGGCAAGACGTACGCCTTCCTCCTGCCGCTGGTCGCCCGCCTCGACGCGTCGAAGCTGCCGGCCATGCCGCGCAAGCCGCGCGCGCTGATCCTGGCGCCCACGCGTGAGCTCGTCGGCCAGATCCACGCCGCGCTCCAGCCGCTCGCCCGGGCCGCCGGTCTCTCGACCGTCGTCGTCTACGGCGGCGTCGGCCAGAACCCCCAGGTCACCGCGCTCAAGAAGGGCGTCGACATCGTCATCGCCTGCCCCGGGCGCCTCGAGGACCTGATGGGCCAGGGCTACGCCGACCTCTCCGCCGTCGAGGTCACCATCCTCGACGAGGCCGACCACATGGCCGACCTCGGCTTCCTGCCCGGCGTGCGCCGCATCATGGACAAGACGCCCCGCCAGGGCCAGCGGATGCTGTTCTCCGCGACCCTCGACAAGGCGATCGACGTCCTCGTCAAGCGCTACCTGAGCCAGCCGAAGACCCACGAGGCCGACTCCGCGCAGTCGCCGGTCTCGACCATGTCGCACCACGTGCTGCACGTCTCGCGTGACCAGCGCGTGCCGGTGCTCGTCGACCTGACGAGCGCGCCCGGACGCACCGTGGTCTTCACCCGCACCAAGCACGGCGCCAAGGCGTTGGCCCGCCAGCTCAACAAGTCCGGCGTGCCGTCGGTCGACCTCCACGGCAACCTCAGCCAGAACGCGCGCACGCGCAACATGGAGATGTTCCACTCCGGCAAGGCCACGACCCTGGTCGCGACCGACATCGCCGCCCGCGGCATCCACGTCGACGACGTGGCCCTCGTGATCCACGCCGACCCGCCGACCGAGCACAAGGCCTACCTGCACCGCTCGGGCCGTACGGCTCGCGCCGGCGCCGAGGGCACCGTGATCACGCTGATGACCGACGAGCAGCAGCGCGACGTGCGCGACCTGACCCGTCAGGCCGGCATCAAGCCGACCACCACCAGGGTCAGCGGCCCCGGTCACGCGATGCTCGAGCAGCTCGCTCCCGGTGAGCGCAGCACGCCCGGCGGCCTCGTCATCGAGGTGGCCTCCTCCGGTGGCGGCGGTCGCTCGACCGGCGCCAACGCCCAGCGCAAGCGGGCCCGCAGCAGCGGCCAGACCAACGGCCAGTCGCGTCGGGGCAACCCCACCAGCTACACCAGCGAGACGCCCAGCGGCGGCTCCACCGGTGGCGGCCAGCGTCGTCGCTCCGGCGGCGGCCAGGGCGGCCAGGGTGGCGGCAACCGTCGTCGTTCCGGCGGCGGCGGTCAGTCCGCAGGCGCCTCGACCGGCGGTCGCGCGCACAGCGCGTCGTCGTTCAGCCGCGGTCGCTGACCGACCCCGCTCCCAGAAAAGCCTGACATCTTCAGCGATCCCCGGCCCGCCGGGGATCGCTGAACATGTCGGCCCGTGCACGGCCTGACTAGCTCAGCGATCCCCGGTCAGCCGGCCGTCCCTGCCGCGGCCGAAGCCGCCGGAATGTCGACGCCCCGCAGATGGTTGACCCTTCAACGAAAGGGAGACTGGACACGATGGCTGACTTCGACTTCTCGGTGCTCGGCACCCGCGAGCACCCCACGCTGGGGCTCGACACCTTCGGCGACGCGCCGCTCGACGGCGCACCCGGCAACCACCCGCAGACGCTCCGCGAGGTCGTCGCCGAGGCGGTCCTCGCCGATCAGGTCGGGGTCGACTACATCGGCCTCGGCGAGCACCACCGCCCCGACTACGCGATCTCGGCGCCCGACGTGGTGCTCGCGGCGATCGCGGGCCGGACCGAGCGGATCCGCCTCGGCACCGGCGTCACCGTGCTCTCCTCGGACGACCCGATCCGGGTCTACCAGCGCTTCGCCACCCTCGACGCCGTGTCGAGCGGCCGGGCCGAGGTGCAGCTGGGGCGCGGGTCCTTCGTCGAGTCGTTCGGCCTCTTCGGCCTCGAGCTGTCCGACTACGACCGGCTCTTCGCCGAGAAGGTCGACCTCTTCGCCGCCCTCCAGCGCGAGGAGCCGGTGACCTGGGAGGGCACCGTACGGCCGCCGCTGGTCGACCAGCGCGTCTACCCGACGACCGCCGCCGGCCGGGTCCCGGCGTGGATCGGCGTCGGCGGCACCCCGCAGTCGGTGGTCCGCGCCGCGCAGTACGGCATGCCGCTCATGCTCGCGGTCATCGGCGGCTCGCCCGCCTCGTTCGTCCAGCTCGCCGAGCTCTACCGCGAGGCGCTCGGCCGGATGCAGCTGCCCGAGCTGCCCATCGGCATGCACTCTCCCGGGCACGTCGCGGCGACCGACGACGAGGCGCGCGAGCAGCTCTACCCCCACCAGGCCGAGCTCTACACCCGCCTCGGCCGCGAGCGCGGCTGGCCGGCGTACTCCCGGATCCAGTTCGAGCAGGCCGCGAGCCCGCAGGGCGCGCTGTTCGTCGGCTCGCCGGAGACGGTCGCGCAGAAGATCGCCTGGGCGGCCCGCACCCTCGGGCTGTCGCGCTTCCAGCTGAAGTACTCGGTGGGCTCCCTGCCGCACGAGCAGCGTCTCGAGTCGGTGCGCCTGTACGGCGAGGAAGTCATCCCGCGGGTCCGCGAGCTGTTGGCGGGCTCCTAGGCTGGAGGTCATGCGCACCTTCATCCGCCGCTCGCTGTGGGACGTGGTCCCGCGCGACCAGCGCGACACCCCGGAGGCCTTCCGGCGCCGGCAGCTCGTCGCCGCCGTCGTCGTGCTGGTCGGTGCGATCGTCCTGGGCTGGTCGCTGCGCCTGGAGCCGGGTGGCAACACGTTCTACGTCGCGGCGGTGCTGCTCGCGGGCATCTGGGCCGCGGGCGCGTTCCTCTCCGGGCGGCTGCACCTGGGCCGCATCGCGGGTGGCACCGAGATCTTCGTCCGCCCGATCCTGGCGCCGATCCTGCTCGGCCTGCTGCTGGTCGGGGTGTTCGTCCTCGGCTCGCTGGTCGTGCGCGAGATCGACCCCCTCGCCGACTACGTCAGCTCGGTGCTGGAGTACGCCGACGAGGGCTCGCTGACCGTCCTGGCGGTCATCACCTTCTTCAACGGCATCGCCGAGGAGCTGTTCTTCCGCGGCGCGATGTACGCCGCCATCCCACGGCACCCGGTGCTGTGGACCACGCTCGCCTACGTGGTGGCCACGCTGGCCACCGGCAACGTGATGCTCGGCTTCGCCGCCATCGTGCTGGGCACCGTGTGCGGCCTCGAGCGGCGCGCCAGCGGCGGCGTGCTGGCACCGATCCTGACCCACATCACGTGGTCGCTGTCGATGCTCTTCCTGCTGCCGCTACTTTTCTGACGCCCCCTTCGACGCCTTCTCCGACGCGGCGCGCTCGGCCAGCGCGCGGCGTACGGACTCGCGGTAGGACAGCGGCTCGCCGGGCACCACGTCGCGGATCGAGGTGTCCGTGACGACCACCTCGTGCGACATCGAGTCGATGAGGTTGCGCCCGGTGGTCGCGTCGACGTCGGTGACGAGCGCGAGCCAGTAGGACGACAGCCGCGGCGTCAGGACCGGGACGGTGATGATCGGGATCGTGCGGTCGTTCATCGACTCCGCGGCGACCTTCATCATCTCGAGGTAGGTCAGCTGCTCGGTGCCGCCGATCTCGAAGACCCGGCCGAACGCCTCCTCGTTGTCGGTCACGCCGACGATGTAGCGGATCACGTCGTCGAGCGCGATCGGCTGCGTGCGCGTGCCGACCCACTTGGGCACGACCATCGCGGGCAGGTTCTTGACCAGCTGTCGGGTGATCTCCCACGAGATGCCGCCGTGGCCGACGACGATGGCCGCGCGCAGGACCGTGACCGGTACGCCGTCCTCGCCGAGCAGGTGCTCGACCTCGCGGCGCGATCGCAGGTGCGCCGAGAGGTCGTCGTCGTCGTCGCCGAGGCCGCCCATGTAGACGATCTGCCGCACCCCGGCCGCAGCCGCGGCGGCGCTGAAGTTGCGGGCCGCCTGCGCGTCCTTGCGCTCGAAGTCGGGGTCGTCGAGGGAGTGCACGAGGTAGACCGCCACGTCGACGCCCTCCAGCGCGGGCCGCAGCGAGTCCGGGTCGGAGACGTCAGCGCCGACAGGCGTCCCCTGGCCGTCGTACGCCTCCGGCCGGCGGGTCATGGCGCGGACGTCGTGGCCGGCCTCGACCAGGGCGGGGACCAGGCGGCGGCCGATGAAGCCGGTGGCGCCGGTGACGAGAACAGTGGACATGCTCCCCACTCTCTCAGCCGGGTCCCCACGCCCGCCTCATCCAGCGGGTGCGGATCCCTTGCGGCGCGCGTCGAGGCGCGCCATCGCGGGCGTCGCCGTCACGCCGTGCAGCACCACCGAGACGATCACGGCGAACGCGACGGTCGACCAGAGCCACGGCTCGCCGGGCACGTGCTCGTGCGTCACGGCGTAGCCCAGGTAGTAGAGCGAGCCGATCCCGCGGACCCCGAAGAACGCCACCGCGGCGATCTCCCCGCGGTCCAGGCCGCCCTGCTCGCGGTCGTCGCGGGCGAGCACCGCCAGCGCGACGTAGCCGGCAAGCGGGCGCACCACGAGCACGAGCGCGAGCGCCACGAGGACGCCGCGCCAGTCCAGGTGCTCCAGCAGGCCGCGGGTCATCGCCATGCCGAGCACCAGCAGGATCAGGAGCGTCATCAGCCGCTCGAGGCGCTCGACCACGCCGTGCATCGCCCGGTGGTAGGAGTGGCTCCGGTCGGAGGAGCGCAGCCGGATGGCGCAGGCGAAGACGGCGAGGAAGCCGTAGCCGCCGACGAGCTCCGCAGCCCCGTAGGACGCGAGCAGCGCGGCGACCGCCAGCAGTGGCTCGCCGGCGTCCGCCAGCCGCAGGTTCTCGTTGCGCGCGTGGAAGGCCTGGCGCCCGAGCAGCCAGCCGGCGGCGAGTCCCACGGCGAGCCCGACGGCGATCTTGCCCACGACGTACCAGCCGAGCCAGGTCCCGGCCTCGGCGAGCCCGAAGCCGCCGGCCAGCATGAGCAGGGCGAGGTGCACGAAGGGGAATGCGAGGCCGTCGTTGAGCCCCGCCTCCGCGGTGAGGGCGAAGCGGATGTCGTCGTCCTCCTGCTCAGCGCCCTCCTCGGCCTCGGCCTCGGCGACGTCCTCGGTGAGCGGCTCACCCACCTGCACGTCGGAGGCCAGCACCGGGTCGGTCGGGGCGAGCACGGCGCCCAGCAGCAGGGCGACCGCGGGGGCGAGCCCGGCGGCCCACCAGCCGAGCAGCGCGACGCCGAGGATCGTCAGGGGCATGGCGACCAGCAGCATCCGCCAGACCGGCGACCAGGTGCGCCACGACGCCCACGACCTCAGCTCGAGGATCCGGTCGATCGCCAGGCCGACGCCCATGAGGGAGACCAGCACGGTGAACTCGGTGACGTGGGTGATCAGCTCGCGGTTGTCCTCCGGCTGCAGGCTCACGTCGTCCGACAGGGGCAGCAGGCCGATGGCCAGGCCGACCCCGACCAGCACGATGGGGGGCGACAGCGCGACCCGTCGGGTGAGGTGCGGCAGGAGCGTCGCCAGCAGCAGCGACAGTCCGAGGATGAGGTAGACCGCGCCTCCCGTCATCGGGGGCACGGGTCGTCGCAGGGTGCCGGCACCTCACCAGCCTTCCACCCGGCCGGTGGGGACGGCGACACCCGGGCGGGCGGGACGCGGGGAGACGTACGCCACCCGCCGCCACGCTGCACCATGATGTGCCCGTGACCGCGATCGTCCAGGCTGCCCCGCCCGCCGTACGGCGCGGCGCCGCCGCGCTCCTGCTCGTCGCCGCGGCGACCCAGCTGGTCGGTCAGGCCTGGCTGCGCCTGGGTGGCGCCCGGCCCGCGGTCGACGGCGCGCACCCGACCGCCTGGGTCGCCAGCCACGCCGTGCTGCTGGCGAGTGCCGTGGCACTCCTCGGTGCGGTCGCGCTGCTGGCGGTGGTCCTGGGACCGAAGCCGGCCACCGTGATCGGCTCCGTCCTCTTCGCCGGGGGGCAGGCGCTCACCATCGGCGTGCTCGCCATCGACCTGTGGGGCGGACCGGACGACGTACGCCTCGTCCGCGTGCTCGACGCGTGGGACTTCCTCGCCGTCGTCGGCCTCGTGGTGCTCCTGCTCGAGCTCCGTCGCCGTGCACCCGGCCTCGAGGTCGGCGCGGGTCTGGCGCTGCTCGCCCTCGCCGTGCCCCTGCTGGACGGCCTCGTCGTGGCGGCGCCCGCACTGGCGCTCGTCGGCTTCGTGATCCTCGCCCGCGACCTCGTGCGGCCACGGACCGGACCCGGGCCGGGCTGGCTGGTGGCCGTGACGGCGCTCGCCTACGCCGCCGCCGCGACGATCAGCTGGCAGCGCGCGGTCCTCGCGCTCGTCGTCGTGGCGTGGACCATGCAGGCCGTCAGGACGAGGGCTGACCGGCCCGCGGGCGACGTCCGGCGAACTCCGCCTGGCTCTCGTCGATCGCCTGCTCGTAGGCCGTGACCAGTCCCGCGATCGTCAGCGGCTTGAGCCGGTGGACGAACTCGCGCAGCTGCTCGGCGGTGTAGCCCGCCTCGCGGAACTGCGGCCACACCTTGGTGCGGACGATCTCGGAGAGCTCCTCGGCGACCTGCCGGCCGTGCGCGGCGTAGACCTCCGCGACCGCCGCGGCCGCCTCGGGCGAGATGCCCATCCCGGACAGGTTGCCCGACACGTCGACGTCGCGGTCGCCGGTGACGGGCGCGAGCAGCGAGAGGTGGCGGGCGATGTCGGACGGGGTGGCGGTCGCGGGGATCTGCTCGACGTACTTCTCGATGGCCGACAGCGTGAAGCCGTGGCCCTGCAGCTCGCGGACCAGCTCGAGCCGGGCGACGTGGTCCGGGCCGTAGTAGCCGGACCGGCCGCGGCGCACGGGTGACGGCACGAGGCCGCGCGAGGCGTAGAAGCGGACGTTGCGCGCGCTCACGCCCGTACGCTCCGTCAGCTCGTCCAGCGTCAGCAGATCGGTCTCCACGCCCCCATCCTCTCCTGCCGGACGTCCCGTTCCGCGTGACCCGGGACACACCTGTTGGACTGTGACAGTAATGGTGTCACAATCAGTCGCATGGCAGAAGCATTCGTCTACGACCACATCCGCACACCTCGCGGCCGCGGCAAGGCCGTCGGCTCGCTGCACGAGGTGAAGCCCGTGGACCTGGTCGTCGGACTCCTCGACGAGCTCAAGACCCGCAACCCCACGCTCGACCCGGCCCGCGTCGACGACGTCGTGCTCGGGGTCGTGACCCCCATCGGTGACCAGGGCGGCGACATCGCCAAGACCGCGGCGCTCAAGGCCGGCTATCCCGAGACCGTCGCGGGCGTGCAGCTCAACCGCTTCTGCGCCTCCGGGCTGGAGGCGGTCAACCAGGCCGCGCAGCGCGTCCGGTCGGGCTTCGAGGACCTCGTCATCGCCGGTGGCGTCGAGTCGATGAGCCGCGTGCCGATGGGCAGCGACGGCGGCGCCTGGGCGATGGACCCGGCCACCGCGCTGGAGACCGGCTTCGTGCCGCAGGGCATCGGTGCCGACCTCATCGCCACGATCGAGGGCTGGAACCGCCAGGACGTCGACGCGTACGCCGCCGAGTCCCACCACCGCGCCGCGAAGGCGTGGGCCAACGGCTACTTCGACGACGCGGTCATCCCGGTCAAGGACCTCAGCGGCGTCACCGTGCTCGACCGCGACGAGACCGTCCGGCCCGACACCTCCGTCGAGGGCCTCGCCGGCCTCAAGCCGTCGTTCGCCCAGATCGGCCGCGACGCCGGCTTCGACGACGTGGCGCTGGAGAAGTACCACTGGATCCCCGCGATCGACCACGTCCACCACGCCGGCAACTCGTCCGGCATCGTCGACGGTGCGGCCGTGATGGCGATCGGCACCGAGGAGATCGGTACGTCGCTCGGGCTGACGCCGCGCGCGCGGATCATCTCCACCGCCGTGTCGGGCGCCGACCCGACGATCATGCTCACCGGCCCGGCCCCGGCCGCCCGCAAGGCGCTGGCCCGCGCCGGCCTCGAGGTCGACGACATCGACCTGTGGGAGATCAACGAGGCGTTCGCCGCCGTGGCGATGCGCTTCATGCGCGACATGGGCATCAGCCACGACGTCACCAACGTCAACGGCGGTGCCATCGCGATGGGCCACCCCCTCGGCGCCACGGGCGCGATGATCCTCGGCACCCTCGTCGACGAGCTCGCCCGCCGCGACCAGAAGCGCGGCCTCGCCACGCTCTGCGTCGGCGGCGGCATGGGGATTGCGACCATCGTCGAGCTGGTGTGAGCGCGGAGCGCTGCACCAGCTCTTGACGATCGTCGCAATCCGATGGTGGTCGAGTGGCGCCCACGGCTGAGGAACGAAGCCGTGACGGCGCTGTATCGAGACCCGATCAGATGACGAGCAGCCCAGCCCCAGACAGAACTCCAGAGCCTCGGTTTCGACACGGTCGCTGCGCGACCTGCTCAACCAGCGGCTGACGTAAGGAACCCACATGACTTCCACTGACACCCAGACCGCGGTCCGCTACGACCGCGACGCCGACGGCATCGTCACGCTGACCCTCGACGACCCGACGGCCAGCGCCAACACGATGAACGAGCTCTACCAGTCGTCGATGGAGGCCGCCGTCCAGCGGCTCCACGACGAGGTCGACGACGTCACCGGCGTCGTCCTGACCAGTGCGAAGAAGACCTTCTTCGCCGGCGGCAACCTCAAGAGCATGATGAAGGCGACCCCCGAGGACGCCGAGGAGATCTTCGCGATGGGCGAGGCGGTCAAGTCGAGCCTGCGCCGGCTCGAGACCTTCCCGCGCCCGGTCGTCGCGGCGATCAACGGTGCCGCCCTCGGCGGCGGGCTCGAGATCGCGCTCGCGGCCAACCGCCGCATCGCCGTCGACGACCGCTCGGTCAAGATCGGCCTGCCCGAGTCGACGCTCGGCCTGCTGCCCGGCGGCGGCGGGGTCACCCGCGTCGTACGCATGCTGGGGCTGCAGTCGGCGCTGATGGACGTCCTCATGCCCGGCACCCAGTTCGACCCGCAGGGCGCGCTCGCCAAGGGACTCATCGACGAGGTCGTGCCGACCCGCGAGGAGCTCGTCCCCGCCGCCAAGGCGTGGATCCTCGAGCACCGCGACGACGAGGACGCCGCCAAGAACCCGTGGGACCGCGCCGGCTACAAGATGCCCGGCGGCACCCCCAGGACCCCGGCACTCGCGCAGTTCCTCCCGGCCTTCCCGGCGCTGCTGCGCAAGCAGACCAGGGGCGCCGTCTATCCCGCGCCCCGCGCGATCATGAGCGCGGCCGTCGAGGGCGCGCAGGTCGACTTCGACACCGCCTCGCGCATCGAGAGCCGCTACTTCACCAACCTGGTCGTCAACCAGCAGGCCAAGAACATGATCCAGGCCTTCTTCTTCGACCTCCAGGCGATCAACTCCGGCTCGCTCCGCCCGCAGGGCATCGAGCGCTGGCAGGCGACGAAGGTCGCCGTCCTCGGCGCCGGGATGATGGGCGCCGGCATCGCCTACTCGTGTGCCCGCGCCGGCATGCAGGTCGTGCTCAAGGACGTCTCGCTCGAGGCGGCCGAGCGCGGCAAGGCCTACACCGCGAAGCTCAACGCCAAGGGCGTCGAGCGCGGCAAGATCACGCAGGACAAGGCCGACGAGCTGCTCGCGCGGATCACCCCCACCGCCGACCCCGCCGACCTCGCGGGCTGCGACCTGGTGATCGAGGCGGTCTTCGAGGACCCCTCGCTCAAGGCCAAGGTCTTCGCCGAGGTGGCGCCGCACGTCAACGCCGACGCGCTGCTGTGCTCCAACACCTCGACCCTGCCGATCACCGAGCTCGCCACCGGCGTGGACCGTCCGGCCGACTTCATCGGCCTGCACTTCTTCAGCCCCGTCGACAAGATGCCGCTCGTGGAGATCATCCGCGGCGCGGAGACCTCCGACGCCGCGCTCGCCAAGGCGTACGACGTCGTGCAGCAGATCCGCAAGACGCCGATCGTGGTCAACGACTCGCGCGGCTTCTACACCTCCCGCGTCATCGGCACGCAGATCAACGAGGGCCTCGCGATGCTCGCCGAGGGCGTGCACCCGGTGTCGCTGGAGCGGGCGGCGACGTCGGCCGGCTTCCCGGTCGGGCCGCTGCAGATCAGCGACGAGCTCAACATGGAGCTGATGGCCAAGATCCGCAAGGCGACCGAGGACGCCGCCGAGCGCGAGGGCATCGACCTCGGCGCCTACCCGGCCGGCGAGGTCATCGCGACCATGATCGGCCTCGGACGGCCGTCCCGGCTCAAGGGCGCGGGCTTCTACGACTACGACGACAACGGGCGGCGTACGACGCTGTGGCCCGGGCTCGCCGAGACGTTCCCCGTGGCGGAGCAGCAGATCCCGATCCGCGACGTCCGCGACCGGATGCTCTTCATCGAGGCGCTCGAGACCGCGAAGTGCTTCGAGGAGGGCGTCATCACCTCGGCCGCCGCGGCCAACATCGGGTCGATCATGGGCATCGGCTTCCCGGCGCTGACCGGCGGCGCCGCCCAGTTCATGACCGGCTGGCAGGCGCTCGACGAGACCGGCCACGGCACCGGCCCCGTCGGCCTCGACGCCTTCCTGGCCCGGGCCGACGAGCTCGCGGACGCGTACGGCGAGCGGTTCCGCCCCACGGCGTACCTCCGCGAGCTGGCGGCGAAGGGCGACGGCTTCCCCGCCTGACCTCCCCAGCTGAACTACACGTGAGCGGGCACTTCGTGCCCGTCACGACTCCCGACCGGGCACTTCGTTGCGCATCACGGGCACGAAGTGCCCGGTCGGCGGGCAGGACGGGCACGAAGTGCCCGGTCGGCGGTCTAGTCCTGCTCGCCGTCGACCAGCTCGATGGAGTCGACGACACCCATCAGGTCGTCCACCTCGTCCTCGGGGGCGTCGCGCGTCCACGCGGCCCAGACGAGGAGCGGTAGACCCTCCAGGTCGATGACCCAGGCGTCGTAGGTGGTGCCGCGTCCCAGGTAGGTGACCTGGGCGGTGGGGTAGGCGTTGAGGAAGGCCTGGTTGGGGCACTCGACCGCTCGGCCCTGCTCTCGCAGGCGCAGGTGCACCACGGGGTGGCCGAACCGGACGCCCCGCTCGGGGCCGGTGACCACCTTGAGGCCAGGGATCCTGGTGAGCGCCTCCACGACGGTCGTGGTGTCCTCGCGAAACATCTCGGCCATGGTGCACCCGGGTTGGGCGAGCCACTCCACATGCAGGGCCAGCACGCCCAGCACCCAGTCAGGCCCCCTCTCGAGCACGTCCTCGTTGCTTCCGGCCTTGTCCGACGTCCCGTCCGACAGGCCCTCGAACCGGTTGGGCCCGACCCAGGAGTTCCAGCCGCCGGGAAGGGTGAAGCGCACGGTGGGCTGTCCGGTGTTGAAGGGGTCGAGCTCGTAGGTGCCCTCCGCCAGGGTGGTCATCGTCCCCACGGGGAAGGGCCGGGCGAGGGAGACGTCGTCGGGGTCCCCAGCCGGTTGCGGATCGGCGCGGTCGCCGTACGTCGCTGCGAGCAGCCCACTTGTCCCCAGCACGCAGGCGGTCACGGCGGCCACCACCGCGTGCCGGCGTCGACGCCGCGCCCGGCCGGCGGCCTCGATCAGCTCGAACGCGGGCACGCGGGTGGTGTGCTCCGCCTCCTCGCGGAACGCCTCCAGCAGTCGCTCAGACATGGTCCACAGCCCCTTCGACTCGGGTCAGGCTCGAGGCGAGCGCGTGGCGTCCGCGACTCAGCCGTGACTTGACGGTGCCGCTCGGCACGCCGAGCTCGGCGGCGATCTGCTCGACCGGGAGGTCGGCGAGGTAGTGCAGGGCGATCACGTGCCGCTGCTGCTCGGGCAGGGCCCGCAGCGCGTCGATGATCTCGAGGTGGTCCTCGAGGCCGACCGGGTCGCGTGGGGGCAGGATCCGTTCCTGGGCGCGCCGGCCGTTGCGCAGCTTGCGCCACCGGCTGCGGTGGGCGTTGACGGCGGTCGTGCGCAACCACGCCTCGTGGTTGTCCACCGCGAGGAAGCGGCGGCCGTTCGCGGCAGCGCGTACGAACGCCTCCTGGACCAGGTCCTCGGCCTCGTCGAAGCTGCCGGTGACGGCGAAGAGCTGGACGACGAGCCTGCGATAGCTGGCGTCGAAGATCTCGCGCAGCGTCACGCGCTCGACCGGATCGGCTCGCCGCCCGAAGGTGATGGCGTCTTCGTCCATGGTCGTCCTCCTGCATCGGATGACCACGCGACTCCCCAGCGCAGCACGGGGTTCCATCGCGCGCGCACCGAATCCCTCATTGTGCTCCGCCTGCGGGGCTGCTCGGCGAGAATGTGCAGGTGGTCCAGACCCCCGCTCCCGCCGTCGTCGTACGCGGCCTGCACGTCCGCTTCGGTGACGTCGAGGCCGTCGCCGGCGTGGACCTGACGGCCGAGGCCGGGCAGGCGACGGCGCTGCTCGGGCGCAACGGCGCCGGCAAGTCGACCACGATGAAGGTCCTGGCCGGCGTGGTGCCGCCGACCGCCGGCGAGGTGATGGTCGCCGGCCACGACGCCGCCACCGACGCGCTCGGCGTCAAGCGGTCCGTGGGCTACTGCCCCGACGTCGGCGGCCTCGTGCCGCGGGCCACGCCGTGGGAGCACCTCCAGCTCAGCGCGCGTCTGCGCCGGATGCCCGACTGGGAGGAGCGCGGGCGCGACCTGCTCGAGCGCTTCGAGCTCGGCGACGTCGCCCACCGCGTGGTCGGCGGGTTCAGCCACGGCATGAGCCGCCGTCTCAGCGTCGTCCTGGCGTCCCTCCACGAGCCCGCGGTCCTGCTGCTCGACGAGCCGTTCGACGGCGTCGACCCGCTCGGCGTCGACGCCACCCTCGAGGTCGTCGCCGACGCCCGCGCCCGCGGCGCCTGCGTACTGCTCTCCACCCACCTGCGCGACCTCGCGCTCGAGGCCTGCGGCGAGGCCGTCGTGCTGCGCGGAGGCAACCGGGTCGCCGCGATGCAGGCGGGCGAGCTCACCGGCGAGGCCTACCGTGCGCTCCTCGACTGACGGCTGGCTCGACGCCGCGCGCGACACCGGTCACCTCGTCGCGTTCCGCGCGCGGACCGTACGCCGCCGCCGGGCCAGTGCCTTCGGCCTCGTCGTCGTCCTCGCGCTGACGGCCGCCTTCGCCGTCGGGCCGAGCGGCTTCGACGTCGAGTCCGTCGGCTCGCCCGCCGTCGAGCGGGCCCTCGCCTCGGTCCAGGGCAACCTCGGCGCGGCGTTCGCCGGGTTCCTGCTGCTCGCCGTCAGCGCCGCCATGGGCAGCGGCGGTGGCCGTGAGCTGCTGTCGCGCAGCGAGGCGGCCGTGCACCCGATCAGCCCGGTGACCGAGCACCTCGGCGCGCTGCTGCTCGCCCCGGTCAACCTCGCCTGGCTCGTCCAGCTGTGGGGCCTGCTCGCCGTCACCGCGCTCGTCGCCCCGCCCGGTGGCCTGCTCGGCGCCCAGGTCGTCGTGCTCACCTGGGTCCTCGCCGCGACCGCGCTCGGACAGGCGGCAGGCTGGGCGATCGAGGGCGTACGCCGCTCGCCCCACGGCGTGGTCGTCGTCCGTACGGTCGGCGGCGCCGTCGTCGTCGTGCTCGCCGGCCTGCACCTCGCCGGGCTGCTCGGCCCGCTCGTACGGTCCCTGCCGACGACGTGGCTCGCGGAGACGGCGCAGACGCCGGCCTGGCCGCTCGTCGTGGTCCTCCTGCTCGCCCTCGCTGCTGTGGGCGTCGCCGTCGGGGCCCGGCCCGCGGCCTGGGCGCTCGGGCTGCCGCCGCGCGAGGAGCTGCGCGTGCAGTCCGGCGTGCACGAGGCGCGCCATGCCCCCGAGCCGCGGTGGGGCTCGCCCGACCGCGCACTGCTGCGCCGCCTCGACCGCGCCTCGGTGTGGCGCTCGGTCGGCATGCGCCGCGGACTGCTGGTGCTGGGCCTCGGCCCCGGCCTGGTCGCGCTGGTGGCGGGGCTCGAGTGGAGCTCGGTGATGGTCCTGCCGGGCCTCACCGCGAGCGGCGCGGCCCTGCTGTTCGGCGTCAACGCCTGGTGCCTCGACGGCAAGGGGATGGTCTGGCGCGAGACCCTGCCGGTGTCGGCGGCCGACGTGTTCGACGTACGCACCCTCGTCGTGGCCGAGTGCATGGCCCTCGTCTCCGGCATCACCGTCGTGCTCGCGCTGCTGCGCAACGGGATGCCGCCGCTCGTGGTGGGGGTCGCGGTCCTGTCGTGCTGGCTCGTGGTGGTCGTGCAGGTGCTGGCGATCGTGATGACGTGGTCGGTGCGCTCGCCGTACGGCGTCGACCTCTCCTCGCCGCGAGCGACGCCCGCGCCGCACGCCGCGATGGCCGGCTACGCCGGACGGCTCTCGCTCGTCACCACGCTCACCGCGCTGCTCTTCACCGGCCTCTCCGCGCTCCCATGGGCCTGGGTGCCCGCTGTCGCCGCCCTGCCGTTCCTGGCGTGGTCGACGCGTCGGCTCGTACGCGCCCGCCGCCGCTGGCTCGCCGGCGACGAGCGGGCCCGGGTCGTGCTGACGGTCGCGGCTGTCTGACCTCGGGCAAGACCACCGCCCCAGCGGGATATCTGAGGACGTTCTGGTAGGTGTTTCGGGGGATTCGCCTACCAACACGTCCTCAGATACCCCGAGCGGGGGACCCCGGCTGGGTGGAGCGGGCGTCAGCGCGTGACCGCCACCCGGGCCGACCGGGCCCGCGCGCCGAGCGCGCGCACCGCGAGGCGGCGCAGGTCGTCGAGCGAGCGTACGGCCACCCGCTCGGCCCGGCGGCGCGCGACGGGCGCCAGCACGGCGGCCTGCAGCAAGGCGGCCTCGGCCTCGAACCACGCCGCGACCTCGGCGAGGGCCGGGCCGGGGAGGCGCCCGACCGCGTCCACCTGCAGCACGACCTGGAAGGCGGCGGTCGCGGTCCGGCAGGTCGCGCACGCGTCGCCGACCGCCAGCGCCCGGTTGGTCGGCCGGGCGCGCGTGCCCGGGCCGATGACGACCACCTGCACCGCCAGCGCCGTCGCGGTGCAGTCCCAGCAGTCCTGCGTCCAGGCCGACGCCACGTTGTCGAACCGCGCGGACGCGGGGCCGGGCACGTAGACGACCTGCAGCACCGCGCTCTCCCCGCGGCAGGCGTGGCAGGCGGTCGTGGAGGTCGCCACGGCGTCGGCCTTCAGGGCGGCGTCGCGGACCAGGACCTCGGCGACGACGACGTCGCGGTCCTCGCGCCGCTGGTCGCTGGGCTGGGCACTGGCGACGACGTCGAGGTCGCGCCGCTCGGCGCCCGACCCGCCCGAGCCACGGGGACTCGCGTCCGCCACGCCGGCCAGCAGCAGCACCGCCACCACCGCGTTCGCCAGAGCGCCGCGGGCGCTCACGGTGTGCCCCCGACGGAGAAGTTGTCGGCCACCGCCGCCGCGATGTCGACCAGCGCGTCGCGCGTGCGACGGTGCAGGGACGACATGTCGGTGAGCGCGCCCGGCTCGAGCGCGTCGTCCCACGGGACCGTCACGACCCGGGCGCATCGCTTCTCGAAGTGGCGGCGCATCGGCTCGGGCGGCTCGCTGCCGCGCCGCTCGGCGTTGACCACGACCACGGTCCGCGCGACGAGGTCGTCGAACCCGTGCTGGTCCATCCAGTCCAGCGTCAGTGCGCCGGCCCGCCCGCCGTCGAGCCCGGCCCGCACGACCAGCACGACCTGGTCGGCCTCGGTCAGCAGCCCCTGGTTGGCGCTGTCGAGGATGCCGGTGCCGGTGTCGAGCAGGATCACGTTGTAGAAGCGGTCGAGCAGCCCGATCAGCCGGTGGTAGTCGTCGCGCGCCAGCGCCATCCCGATGCCCGGGTCGTCGTCGGAGGCGAGCACCTCGAGCCGTGACTCGATCGCCTGGGAGGTGTAGCGGCGCAGCGCGGCGTACGTCTGGATGCCGTCCAGGTCGCGCAGCACGTCGGTGACGGTGCGGTCGTGCGGCGGCGCCACCCGGTGGGCGAGGTTGCCCGCGTCGGGGTTGGCGTCGACGGCGATCACGCGGTCCCCGCGCAGCAGCGCGAACGTGCTGCCGAGCGCGAGGGTGATCGTGGTCTTGCCGACCCCGCCCTTGCGGCTCATCACGACCACCCGGCGCGAGCCCTCGACGGGCGTGCGCAGTCGCCGCTCCAGCTCGCGCAGCCGCTGCTCGGGCAGGCTCGGCCCCGGGTTGAGCAGGTGCCCGCTGCCGCGGTAGACCGCGCTGCGCCAGCCCTGCGTCGGCACGGGCGCCGGGGCGGCGTACATCACCGCGTCGGTGAAGTCGGCCGCGGAGACCACGGGGGGCGGGTCGGGCACGGGGGCGGCGAGGCCCGCGGCGTCCCCGTACGGCTCGGAGGTCCGCGCCGCCACGCGGGCCCGGGCGAGCAGGACGAGCGTGGTGCCCAGCCGCCAGAAGGCCAGCACCGCACCGAGGATAGGCAGCAGCAGCAGGGCGATCGACACCACGGCCAGGGCCATCGCGGGCCAGTCCCGCCGCTCCCACGCGACGTCGAAGACGAGCTGCTGCAGGCGTACGCCGTCGCGGCCGCGCTCGAGGAACTCCGGCATGTACCAGATCGCCCAGCCCATGGCGGCCACCAGCAGCGGCACCACCACGAGGACCCAGCCGGTCACGAACCGACGTGTGCGCGGGCGCAGCTCGCTCACCCGCGGGTCGACCGGGTGCCCGGGACGCAGGCTCCGCAGGACGGGGCCGACGCGGGCGAACAGGTCCGGCACGCCGGCCAGGTCGGACAGCACGTAGTAGCCGTCGAAGCGCACCACGGGGATGAGCTGCTGCAGCATCTGGAGCTGCAGCACGAGCGCGGTCAGGAGCAGGATCCCGCTCCCGGTCGCGAGGTACGCACCCGCCAGCGCGAGCACGGTGAGCACGTTGAAGTGCAGCCCGCCGAGGTCGGTGCGGACCCGCCCCACCCGCCCGATCCGGTAGGAGTCCGTCACGTCGGTGTAGAAAGCCGGGAACACCAGGTAGAGGCCGAAGCCGATCTCGCCCGGCCGCGCCCCGCCGTAGCGGCACGCGGCCGCGTGCCCCAGCTCGTGCACGACGGCCGAGGCGGTGAGCAGGGCATAGATCAGGAGCGCGATCGTCGGCGTCGCGAACAGCTCGCCCACCGCTCCCCAGAAGTCGCCGCGGGTCAGCAGCGCCACGTCGGCGACGACCAGCGTCACGAGCGCGAGCACCACCACCGGCGTCCAGAACAGCGGTGCCAGCCAGGCCGCGAGCCGGTCGACGACCTGCGCCGGCACCAGCGTGCCCTTCGCGGTGAGGGCCAGCAGCGGGCGCGCCCGCACCGCACGGGTGGGGTCGGGTGCCTCGTCGGGGACGACCAGCCCGAGCGGTTCCAGCCGGGTCGTGACGAGGTGGGCGAGACCGTCGGCCGTCAGGTTCCGCCCGTACGCCCGGCTCACGTCGTCGGCCACCTGCTCCGCCGGCCGGGGCGGCTCGACCGCGCGGACGACCAGGTGCAGCAGCTCGGACAGCTGCACCACCTGGTCGTCGACGCGCCGCACCAGGAACGCCGGGTCCTTGAGGCCCGAGCCCTGGACCGGGCCGAGGAACTGCAGGCCGCGCGCCTGACGCCACCGCTGCCCGGTGGCGGGCGGTGGTGCGGTCCTCCGGTGGTCGGCAGTCGTCAGGTCCATCGCTCTGGTGTGCTCGCTCTGGTGTGCTCTGGGTGCTCTGGGTGTCGTGCTGGTGACGGCGACGGATGCGCCAGAGCAACGCATCCGCCGCCGGGTCCCTCGGGCGGTCGGCGCCTACTGCATGTGCGTCTGCACGGAGGCCAGGTACTGCAGGGCGAGTGCCTCGGCCTGCGAGTTGATCGTGGCCGCGTTGACGGCGAGGGCGAGGTTGACGCCCACGATGTTGGTGACGTTGACGCACGCGAACTGGCAGCTCAACGTCTCCCGCCGGGGCAACGGCGTGGCCGTCTCGGCGTCGAGGTCGGCCATGACGAGGTCGGGTCGTCGGACCATGCCGGTTCACCTCCTCTCCTGCTGGTCGGATCTCGACGGGCGGCGTGCTCGGCGTGGCCTCCCCTCCCTCGGGAAGGCCACGCCGGGGCCGTCAGCCCTGGGTCACGACGATCGTCTGGCCGGCGGCGCTGTTCGCGACGGCGTACAGGGACGCGGCGTTGAGGGCCATCGACGAGTTGTTCGCCACGATGTTGGCCCAGTTGTAGTTGCCGAAGGTCAGCGTCTCCCGGGTCGGAAGAAGCTCCGTGCGCTCGGTGTCGAGCTCGGCGAATGAGAGTTCCCGCATGGTGTTCACCTCCCCCCGAGGTGCGGTGGTCTGGTGGCCCATCGCAGCGGTGGGTGCGTGACTCGCGCGTGATCGGTGCGTGACCGGTCGACGGCTATCCGGGACCGGTCCAGACGTCGACCCCAATCGTGGGGATAACCGGCCTCCGCATCGCCCGAAGGGGTGGTCCTCCGACAGGGTCTGTGGGCAGGGGAGTGCCCGCAGCCCGGACCGGTGGCAGCGGGACAGGGAGAGGGAGATCTCGGTGATCGACCATGCCGGACACCAGCCACGTCACTGATCGTGGTCTGAACCTCCTCGGCGGGTGGCAGCTCGTCGTGGACGGGCACGACGTCGCGCTCGGCGGGCGCGAGCAGCGCGTCTGCGCCCTGCTCGCACTGACCGGTGCCCGGGCCCGTGCCCAGGTCGCCGGCACCCTGTGGCCCGAGAGCACCGACACCCGGGCCCTCGCCAGCCTGAGGCGGGCGCTGGCACAGACCCGTGAGCGCTGCCCCGGCCTCGTCGTCGCCGACCGGACGAGCGTGGGCCTCGCCCCCGACGTCGTCGTCGACGTCGACCGGCTCCGTACGGCCGCGGCGCGGGTCGGCACGACCGACGCGGACGCGGCGCTCCTGGTCACGCTGGCGGGCGACCCGCTGCTGCCCGGCTGGTACGACGAGTGGGTCGAGGCCCAGCGCGACGACCTCGAGCGAGTGCGCGTCGACGCCCTCGAGCACCTCGCCCGTCGGGCGCTCGAGCGCGGCGACACCGGGCTCGCCGAGGGCGCCGCCCGCGCGGTCGCCAGGATCGAGCCGTGGCGCGAGTCAGCCAGCGAGCTGGTCATCCGCGGGCTCCTCGGGCGCGGCGACCGGGCCGGGGCGGTGCACGAGCTCGAGCGCTTCCGCGAGGTCCTGCGCGTCGAGCTCGGGGTCGTCCCGTCACCTGCCCTGGTCGCCCTGGTCGACGCACCACGCCCCGTCCCCGCCGTCGTCCCCGTCGTCGTACCCGCCCAGCGTCGGGCGCCGGCGCAGGAGGCCGTCGAGCCCCCTGCCCGCAGCACCGCACCGTCCCCCCAGCCACCGCCCCCGCCGGACCCCACGCCCCCCACAGGGCCGGCCGGCCTGACCGCCCGAGCGGCCGCCGCCCGGCTCGCGGCGGGGGCGGTCCTCGTCATGGCCGCGTCGCTCGCGATCGCCAACCTCGGGCCCGGCTCGGACCCGGGGCCGCCGTCGTCCGTCCCCGAGGCCCTGTCCCCGCAGGGGCAGGTGGCGGGCCCGGACCTCGCCGACGTGGTCCGGCAGGTGCTCGTACGTCCGGTCGCGGCCGCGGACGGGGCCGCCGCCTTCGTCGTACGCGCCACCCGTCGCCCGGCCCGTGTCCGGGTCGAGGTCGCGGACCGCAGCGGGAGCAGCGTCGTGCGCACGGTCGTGGTCCGCAGCCGCGACGGCCAGCGGGTGGTCGTCGCCGGGCTCGACGGTGGCACCTATGCGTGGTCGGCCACCTCGCCGACCGCGCCGCCCGTCACCGGCGAGGTCCGGGTCACCGAGCAGGCGCCGTCCGTGGTCGTCGCGGCTCAGGAGCCGAGCGAGCGGGCCACGCCGACCACGACCCCGGAGCCGAGCCCGATCCCCCTGCCGATCCCCACGCCGGCGCCCACCGCGACGCCGACCCCGCAACCCGCCCAGCAACCCAGCCCGCAACCCAGTCCGCAACCCAGCCCGACGCGTCCCGGCCCGCCGAGCGAACCCACCGACCCCGGCACGCAGGACCCGGGTCTGGTGGGGTGAGGAGCACCGCGATGACCAGTCCCACTCCGAGGACGACAGCCCCGAAGCCACTCGCCGGCATCGCCGGCCTGCTCGCCGGCCTGCTCGCCGGCCTGCTCGCGGCCGCGAGCCTGGTCGCCCTCCCGGGCACCCCCGCCGCGGCTGCCGACGACCGGGCCGAGCGGTGGGCGGGCTACCGGATCCCCGCGACCGGCCGCGCTGCCGGCGGCTGGATCGGCGGTTATGAGGTCGGCCGTACGCCCGTCTTCGTGATCACCCCGGAGCGACGTCCCAACCGTGCCGGCTTCCGGCGGGCCGACCCCACGAACGACCTGGCCGGTCGCCGTGGACCGTCCCGGCGCGAGACCCAGCGCGCCGCGTGGATCCTCTCGAAGTACGGCGGCCACCGCGACGCCCGGCAGGCGGCCGCCGTCGACGCCGCGGTGCTGCACCTGCTCGGCGGCCGTGGGTGGCGCCTCGGTGGTGCCCGTGGCGCGGCGCGCGTCGGGGCGAGTGGGGACCCGGCGACCGTGCGCCGCTACGTACGCCTGATGCTGAGCGGCTCGCGGGCGAGCGCGGGCCGCCACCGCGTCGCCGTCGTCCCGTCCACGGCGGACGTCGGCGGCGTCACGTCCGTGACCGTGCGCGTGACCGACGGTCACGGAGGCCCGGTCCCGGGCCTGCCCGTGACGGTGACCTCGCCCGACGGAGGTACGTCCGAGCCGGCCGCCGGCCCTGCTGAGGCCGTGACCGGCGACGACGGGCGCGCCGTGGTGCGCCTGGCCGCACCGGTCGCCGGCTGGCGCACGATCGTCGCGCGGGTGGGCCAGGTGCCCGAGCACCGCCTGCGCGTGCGTGGCGCGGACCGCCGGGGCCAGGCGGCGGTGGCGGAGGGCGGCGTACGCCGGGTCGTCCGCGCGAGCGCACGGGTCGCCGTCCGCGGTCCGCAGTCGGTCACGCTGACCGCCGTGCCGGCCTCCCTGTCCGTGGGCGCCCCTGCCCGCGTCGCCGCCGCCGTGGGCGGGGACGGCTCGGCACGCGTCGCGACCGGTCGGCTGCACGGTCCCTTCGCGACGGCATCCGCCGCGGCGTGCACCGGGGCCGCCGTCGGCGCCGTGTCGATGACGCTGCCGGGCGACGGGACCCACACCCTGCCTCCGCTCGTCCCGGCCGCCGGGGGCTACTACGCCTGGAAGGTCGACGTCGACGCCACCGCGGCGACCACGCCCGCCGCCGCGTGCGGTGCGGTGGTGAAGGTGCGGGGCAGGCCCGTCGTCACGGTGGCGGCCCCGACCACGGCGGCCGTCGGCAACGTCGCCGTCCCGATCACGGTGAGCGGGTTGCCGTTCCCGATGCGGGTGGACCTGACGCTCAAGCTGTATGCGCTGGACGACACGACCTGCAGCAGCCCGATCGCCGAGGACGACGTCAGCCTCCTCGGCAACGGGCAGGCACCAGGGACGATCTGGGTCGACAGCCCCGGCGCCTACAGGTGGCAGGTCGAGGCCGCGCCCGGCGACCTCTGGCAGGGCGCCGAGTCGGTCTGTGGTGCCCCCGGCTCCACGACGCAGGTGTCCTGAACAAAAAGTCAGGCTTGACTGTTTGTTTGTGAGGCGGCAGGCTGTCCGCCATGACCCCCGTCGACAGCTCGACCGCTCCGGCCCGCGTGCCGCAGGCGGACCGGAGCCGGGCGATGCGGGCCCGGTTGCTGGAGGCGACCGTCGACCTGCTCGTGGAGCGTGGGTTCGCCGGGACCTCGACCACCCTCGTGTCCGAGCGGGCGGGGGTGAGCCGCGGGGCGCAGCTCCACCACTTCCCGACGAAGAACGACCTGGTCGTCGCGGCCGTCGAGCACCTCACCGAGCGCCGGGGCGCCGAGCTGGCCGAGGCGGTCGAGCAGCTTCCCGGCGGCCGGAAGCGCACGCGCGCCGTCCTGAGGATGCTGGGCGACCACTTCTCCTCCCCGGTGTTCGCGGCGGCGCTGGAGCTCTGGGTCGCCGCCCGCACCGACGAGACGCTCCTGGCCGCGGTGTCGCCACTGGAGCAGCGAGTTGGCCGGGAGACGCACCGGCTCACCGTCGCCGCCCTCGGGGCCGACGAGTCCAAGCCGGGCGTGCGCGAGCTCGTGCAGGCGACCCTCGACCTGGTGCGCGGCCTCGGCCTGGCGCAGACGATCACCGACGACACCGCCCGCCGGCGCCGCATCCTCGACGCGTGGGCCGACGTGCTGGACAAGGAGCTCGCCCCATGACCGACGTCCTCACCCAGGTCCTCACCGACCTCGTAGCCGAGGGCGACCGGCTGGAGCAGCTCGTCGCCGGCCTCGACGACGACGGCTGGCGCACCCCGACCCCCGCCGCCGGCTGGGACGTCGCGACCCAGGTCGGCCACCTCGCGTGGACCGACGAGGTGGCGTTGAAGGCGGCGACCGACAAGGCGGCCTGGGACGCCGTCGTCCTCGAGGCCATCGCCGACCCGGCCGGGTTCGTCGACGCGCAGGCGCTGGCGCTCGCCCGCGAGCCCGACCTGCTGCACCGGTGGCGTCGCGCCCGCGCCGACCTCCGCGCCGCGCTGGTCGCGATGCCGCAGGGCGAGAAGATGCCGTGGTTCGGCCCGCCCATGTCGCCCACGTCGATGGCGACCGCCCGGCTGATGGAGACCTGGGCCCACAGCCTCGACGTCCATGAGGCCCTCGGCGCCGACGTCGAGGACACCGACCGGATCCGCCACGTCGCCCACCTCGGCGTACGCACCCGCAACTTCGCCTTCTCCGTGCACGGGCTCGAGGCGCCGGCCGAGGAGTTCCGCATCGACCTGGTCGCGCCGTCGGGCGACGTGTGGTCGTGGGGTCCCGAGGACGCGGCGCAGACGCTGACCGGCAGCGCCGGCGACTTCTGCCGACTGGTCACCCAGCGCGTCCACCGCGCCGACACCGACCTCGTCGCGAGCGGCGCCGACGTCGACCGCTGGCTCGGCATCGCGCAGGCGTTCGCCGGCCAGCCGGGCGAGGGGAGGGCGCCACGATGACGGGCGTGGTCCGGATCGGGAACTGCTCCGGCTTCTACGGCGACCGCCTCAGCGCGATGCGGGAGATGCTCGAGGGGGGAGAGCTCGACGTCCTCACCGGCGACTACCTCGCCGAGCTGACCATGCTCATCCTCGGCAAGGACCAGCTCAAGGACCCCACGCTCGGCTACGCCCGCACCTTCGTCCGCCAGCTCGAGGACTGCCTCGGCCTCGCGCTCGAGCGGGGCGTGCGGATCGTGGCCAACGCCGGCGGCCTCAACCCCGCCGGCCTCGCCGACAAGGTCCGCGAGGTCGCGAGGGGCCTCGGCCTGGATCCGCAGGTCGCCCACGTCGAGGGCGACGACGTACGCCATCTCCGCTTCGACGACGCGCTCACCGCCAACGCCTACCTCGGCGGCTTCGGCATCGCCGCCGCGATCACCGCCGGCGCCGACGTCGTCGTGACCGGCCGGGTCACCGACGCCTCGCTCGTCGTGGGCCCCGCGATCGCGCACCACGGGTGGGACGCGACGGCGTACGACGCGTTGGCCGGTGCGGTCGTCGCGGGGCACGTCATCGAGTGCGGCACCCAGGCGACGGGCGGCAACTTCAGCGGCTTCCTCGACCTGCCCCACCGCGACCGGCCGCTGGGCTTCCCCGTCGCGGAGGTCGCCGCCGACGGCTCCAGCGTGATCACCAAGCACGCCGGCACCGGCGGCGCGGTCACCGTCGACACCGTCACCGCGCAGCTGGTCTACGAGATCCAGTCCACGCGCTACCTCGGGCCCGACGTCACCGTGCACCTCGACTCGGTCCGGCTGGAGCAGGAGGCCGAGGACCGCGTCGCGATCAGCGGGGTCGTCGGCGAGGCGCCGCCCGAGCGGCTCAAGGTCTGCGTCAACGAGCTCGGCGGATGGCGCAACAGCCTCGAGCTCGTGCTGACCGGGCTCGACGTCGAGGCCAAGGCCGCTTGGGTGCGCGAGCAGCTCGGACCGCGGCTGACCGCGGCCGAGGTGACCTGGTCCGACGTGCGGGTCCCGCCCGCCGACGCCGACACCGAGGAGGCCGCCTCCGCGCTGCTGCGCTGCACGGTCAAGGACCCCTCGCCCGACCCCGTCGGCCGCGCGTTCACCTCGGCTGCCGTGGAGCTCGCGCTCGGCTCCTACCCCGGGTTCACGATGACGGCGCCGCCCGCGCCCGCGACCCCCTACGGCGTCTACCGCGCGGCGTACGTCGACCGCGCCGACGTCACACACGCCGTCGTCCACGCCGACGGCCGGCGTGAGGTCGTCTCCGACCCCGGCACGTACGGCTCCGACCGCGAGGCGCCGGGCGCGCGCCCGTCGCCCTACCCGGGGCGCCACGACACGCTCACCCGCCGCCTGCCGCTGGGCACCTTCGTCCACGCCCGCTCCGGCGACAAGGGCGGCGACGCCAACATCGGCCTCTGGGTCGCCCACGACGGCAGCGACCGGGAGACGTACGACGCCCGGGTGCAGTGGCTGTTCAAGCTGATGTCGCCGCGCGGGATCCCCACGCTGCTGCCCGAGGCCGCCGACCTCGACGTCGAGGTCTGGCTGCTGCCGCACCTCGGTGCGGTCAACCTCGTCGTCCACGGCCTGCTCGGCGAGGGCGTCGCAGCGTCGACGCGCTTCGACCCGCAGGCCAAGGGGCTCGCCGAGTTCGTGCGGTCGCGGCTGGTGTCGATCGAGGTGAGCCTCACATGAGCGACATGCGCGACGCGCTGCGGGCCACCGGGGCGGAGTTCGTCCGCCGCGAGGTCGCGCCGCACCTGCAGGGGTGGGAGGACGCAGGGGAGATCCCGCGCGAGCTGCACCGCACCGCCGGCGACCTCGGGCTGATCGGCGTCGCCTTCCCCGAGGAGGTCGGCGGCGGGGGCGGTGACCTCCTCGACTCGCTCGCCCTCCAGGAGGCGATGTTCGACGCGGGTGCGTCGAGCGGGCTGATGGCCGGCCTGTTCACCGCGGGCATCGCGCTGCCGCACATCGCGGCGAGCGGCGACACCGACCTGGTCGACCGCTTCGTACGCCCCACGCTCGCCGGTGAGCTCATCGGCTCGCTCGCGATCACCGAGCCGGGCGGCGGGTCCGACGTCGCGCGCCTGCGCACGACCGCGGTCCGCGACGGCGACCACTACGTCGTCAACGGTTCCAAGACGTTCATCACCTCCGGCGTCCGCGCCGACTTCGTCACCACGGCGGTCCGCACCGGAGGCCCCGGCCACGGCGGGATCTCGCTGCTCGTCGTCGAGAAGGGCACGCCCGGCTTCACCGTCGACCGCGGACTGCGCAAGATGGGCTGGCACTGCTCCGACACCGCGGAGCTGTCCTACGTCGACTGCCGCGTCCCGGCGGCCAACCTCGTCGGCGAGGAGGGTTCGGGCTTCGGGCAGATCGCCGACCAGTTCGTCGTCGAGCGCATCGCGCTCGCGGCCCACGGCTACGGCATCGCGGCGCGGTCGCTCGACCTCGCCGCGGCGTACGCCCGCGAGCGGGAGACCTTCGGCCGGCCGCTCGTCGCCAACCAGACGGTCCAGCACACGCTGGTCGAGATGCGTCGCCAGGTCGAGGTGGCGCGGACCTACACGCGCACCGTCGCCGCCCGGCACGTCGCGGGTGAGTTCGTCGTGGCCGAGGCGTGCCTGGCCAAGCAGACGGCGGTGGACTGCGCGGCGTACGTCTGCGACCGGGCCGTCCAGATCTTCGGCGGCTCCGGATACATGCACGGGACCGAGGTGGAGCGGCACTACCGCGACGCCCGGATCCTGCCGATCGGGGGCGGCGCCGACGAGGTGCTGCGCGACCTGACGGCGAAGTTGATGGGTTATGCGTGATGAGAGGAAAGCGATGATCAAGCTGCCGTCCCTGGGCGATGAGGTGTCGGTCTGGATGGACGCCCCGCCCGCCGAGGTCTGGGACCTCGTGAGCGACGTCACCCGGATCGGGGAGTTCAGCCCCGAGACGTTCGAGGCGAAGTGGACCCGCGGCTCGACCGGACCGGAGGTCGGCGCCTACTTCGCCGGCCACGTGAAGCGCAACGGCGTCGGCCCGACGTACTGGTCGCCGTGCCGGGTGACCGCCTGCGAGCCCGAGAAGGTCTTCGAGTTCTCCGTCGGCACCGACGCGGTGACCGTCAACAACTGGGGCTACCGGCTCGAGCCGAAGGACGGCGGGACCCTCGTCACCGAGTACTTCCGCATGGAGCCGTCGTTGTTCACGCGCGTCTACTGGACCCTCCTCGGCGCGCTGCGCGGACGCACCAACCGCAAGGGGATGCGCACCACGCTGGAGCGGATGAAGGCGGTGGTCGAGAAGTGATCGATCTCGGTACGCCACCTCCTTCGTCGGCGGCTACTCGATCACCGAATGCTGTCGCGATGCTCGAGAAGCTCGCGGACCTCGACGCGCAGCACGCGGTCGCGGTGGCCGGCGGTGGGGAGAAGTACGTCGACCGCCACCACGCGCGCGGCAAGCTGACCGCGCGCGAGCGGATCGAGCTGCTCGTCGACCCGGGGTCGGCCTTCCTCGAGCTCTCGCCGCTGGCGGGCTGGGGCTCCGACTTCACCGTCGGCGCCTCCGTCGTCACGGGCATCGGCGTGGTCGAGGGCGTCGAGTGCATGATCAGCGCCAACGACCCGACGGTGAAGGGCGGCGCCTCGAACCCATGGACGGTGCGGAAGATCTTCCGCGCCTCGCAGATCGCCGAGGAGAACAACCTCCCCACGATCTCGCTGGTCGAGTCGGGCGGCGCGGACCTGCCGACCCAGAAGGAGATCTTCATCCCCGGCGGCAAGCTGTTCCGTGACCTCACGCGGGCCTCGGCGCGACGCCAGCCGACCATCGCGCTCGTCTTCGGCAACTCGACCGCCGGTGGGGCGTACGTCCCCGGCATGAGCGACTACACCGTCTTCGTGCGCGGCGGGGCCAAGGTGTTCCTCGGCGGGCCGCCCCTGGTGAAGATGGCCACCGGCGAGGAGTCCGACGACGAGTCGCTGGGCGGCGCCGAGATGCATGCTCGCGTGTCGGGGCTCGCCGACTACCTCGCCGAGGACGAGCACGACGCGATCCGGATCGGGCGGCGGATCGTGGCCCGGCTGAACGGGCGGAAGCCGGTGCTTCGCACCCGAGTTCCGGGGTTTGCGCCCGGGATCTCTACCTCGAAGCAAGGCGGTCACCGGATATCCGGGGACTCCAGCCCGGTCACCTTCGCCGAGCCCGACGCCGACCCCGAGGGCCTCCTCGACCTGATCCCCACCGACCTCAAGGAGCCGTTCGACCCGCGCGAGGTGATCGTGCGGATCGTCGACGGGGTGAGCGAGCGCAACGGCCGGGCCGTCGACGAGTTCAAGCCGCTCTACGGCACGTCGCTCGTCACCGGCTGGGCCGAGATCCACGGCCGTCCGATCGGCATCCTGGCCAACGCGCAGGGCGTGCTGTTCTCCGAGGAGGCACAGAAGGCGACGCAGTTCATCCAGCTCGCCAACGCCGCAGACACCCCGCTCCTCTTCCTGCACAACACGACCGGCTACATGGTCGGCAAGGACTACGAGCAGGGCGGGATCATCAAGCACGGCGCGATGATGATCAACGCCGTCTCCAACTCCACCGTGCCGCACCTCAGCGTGATCATGGGCGCGTCCTACGGCGCCGGCAACTACGGCATGAACGGCCGTGCCTTCGACCCGCGCTTCCTCTTCACCTGGCCGAGCGCCAAGTCCGCGGTGATGGGCCCGGCGCAGCTCGCCGGCGTGCTGTCGATCGTCGCCCGCGCCGCCGCCGAGGCGAAGGGTCAGGCGTACGACGAGGAGGGCGACGCCGGCATGCGCGCGATGGTCGAGCAGATGGTCGAGGAGCAGTCGCTGCCCTACGCGCTGTCCGGGATGCTCTACGACGACGGCGTCATCGACCCCCGCGACACCCGCACCGTGCTCGCCATCTGCCTCAGCGTGATCGAGAACGCGCCGATCAAGGGCGCCGAGGGATTCGGGGTGTTCCGACCGTGATCAACAGACTCCTGGTCGCCAACCGCGGCGAGATCGCCCGCCGGGTCTTCGCCACCTGTCGACGCCTCGGCATCGAGACCGTGGCCGTGCACTCCGACGTGGACGCCGGCCTGCCGTTCGTGTCCGAGGCCGACCACGCCGTACGCCTGCCGGGCAACGCGCCCGCCGACACCTACCTCCGCATCGACCTGATCGTCGAGGCCGCGCGGAGGTCCGGCGCGGATGCGATCCACCCCGGCTACGGCTTCCTGTCCGAGAACGCCGACTTCGCGCGCGCCGTCGAGGCGGCCGGCCTGACCTGGGTCGGGCCACCGCCGGAGGCCATCGAGGCGATGGGCGACAAGGTCCGCGCCAAGGAGATCGCCGAGAAGGCCGGCGTCCCCGTGCTCTCCGCGCCGTCCGATCCGACCGAGGCCGACCTGCCCCTTCTGGTGAAGGCGTCCGCAGGCGGTGGTGGCCGCGGCATGCGGGTCGTACGCTCCCTCGACCGGCTCGAGACCGAGATCGAGGCCGCGCGCGCCGAGGCCGAGTCGGCCTTCGGTGACGGCACCGTCTTCGTGGAGCCGTACGTCGAGGCCGGGCGGCACGTCGAGGTGCAGGTCATCGCGACCGCGGACCGCGCCGTCGCCCTCGGCACCCGTGACTGCTCGGTCCAGCGGCGCCACCAGAAGGTGGTCGAGGAGGCCCCGGCCCCGGGGCTTCCCGCTGCCACCGAGGCAGCCATGTGCGAGGCGGCCGAGCGGCTCGCCGGCGACATCGGCTACCGCGGGGCGGGCACGGTCGAGTTCCTCTACGACCCCGCCGCCGACCGCTGGTTCTTCCTCGAGATGAACACCCGTCTCCAGGTCGAGCACCCGGTCACCGAGCTCGTCCGGGGCGCGGACCTGGTCGAGCTCCAGATCGCGGTCGCCGAGGGCCGGGGTCTCGATACGCCTGCCCTCGTTCCTCGGGCGGGCTACTCGACCACCGAAGGTGCTGGTCATGCCGTCGAGGTACGCCTCTACGCCGAGGACGCGACGTACACACCGCAGAGCGGTGGGCTGGTCACATTCGACCTGCCCTCGGACGTCGAGTTCGGCCCGCTCTCCGGGGCCGGCGTACGGGCCGACAGCGGCTTCGCGTCCGGGGACGAGGTCTCGACCTTCTACGACGCGATGCTCGCCAAAGTGATGGCATGGGCACCGACCCGCGAGCAGGCGATCCGGATGCTCATCGCGGCACTGCGACGGGCACGCATCCACGGCATCACGACCAACCGCGACCAGCTCGTCGAGATCCTCACCGACCCGGTCTTCGTGTCCGGCGAGATGACGACGACCTGGCTCGAGTCGCGCTCCGTCCCCGAGCCGCAGGAGGTCGACCGGACGACGCTCGTGGCCGGCGCCCTGATGCTCGCCGCCGACGACGCAGCCCGGCGTACGGTCCAGCAGGGCGTGCCCGCCGCGTGGCGCAACGTCGTCAGCCAGCCGCAGCGCACGACGTTCGAGGGCCACGAGCCGGTCGAGTGGTGGGGGACGCGCGACGGGTTCGACGCCGACGGGGTGACCGTCCTCGACGTGTCGCCGACCCAAGCGCGGCTCGAGGTCGACGGCGTCACCACGGAGACACGCGGACACATCTCGGCCGGTCGGCCGGGCGCCCCACGTGAGGTCTGGGTCGACGGACCACTTCTGTCCGCGCGTCTACGCGAGGTGCCGCGCTTCACCGACCCCGCCGACGCGGTGGCGAGCGGCTCGCTGCTCGCACCGATGCCCGGGACCGTCGTGGCCGTCAAGGTCGAGCGGGGCGCCGAGGTGGCGGCGGGCGAGGCCGTCCTGGTCCTCGAGGCCATGAAGATGCAGCACACCGTGGCCGCGCCGCACGACGGCACGGTCACCGAGATCAACGTCGAGCCCGGTGCGCAGGTCGCGTCCGGGGAAGTCCTGGCAGTCGTGGCCACCGAACAACCCGAGGAGCACGCATGACCAACTTCACCGAGACCGACGAGCGCCTGGAGCTCAGGCGCCAGGTCGCCAAGCTCGCGAAGGGCTACGGCCGCGACTGGTTCGTCGAGCGCGCCCGTTCGGGCGAGAAGACCACCGAGCTGTGGATGGAGATCGCCAAGGCGGGCTACCTCGGGGTCAACATCCCGGAGGAGTACGGCGGCGGTGGCGGCGGCATCGGAGACGTCGCAGCGGTCTGCGAGGAGCTCGCCGCGCAGGGCTGCCCGCTGCTGATGATGGTGGTCAGCCCGGCCATCTGCGGCACGGTGATCGCCCGCTACGGCACCGAGGAGCAGAAGCAGAAGTGGCTGCCCGGCATCTGCGACGGCACCGCCACGATGGCCTTCGCGATCACCGAGCCCGACGCGGGCACCAACTCCCACAACATCACCACCACGGCGCGCCGCGACGGTGACGAGTGGGTGCTGAAGGGCCAGAAGATCTACATCTCCGGCGTCGACGAGGCCGAGAACGTCCTGGTCGTCGCCCGCACCGAGGACGCGAGGACCGGCAAGCTCAAGCCCTGCCTCTTCGTGGTGCCGACGGACTCCGCAGGCTTCGAGTTCACGGCGATCCCGATGGAGATCGTCAGCCCGGAGAAGCAGTTCCAGGTCTTCATCGACGACGTACGCCTCCCCGCCGACGCGCTCGTCGGTGACGAGGACGGTGGGCTCGTCCAGCTGTTCGCCGGGCTCAACCCCGAGCGGATCATGGCGGCCTCGTTCTCGACCGGGCTGGCGCGCCACGCCCTCGAGAAGGCGTCGGCGTACGCCAGGGAGCGCACCGTCTTCAAGGCCCCGATCGGCTCCCACCAGGCGATCGCCCACCCGCTCGCGACGGCGCACATCGAGAACGAGCTCGCCCGGCTGATGACGCAGAAGGCCTCCGCGCTGGTGGACGCCGGCGACGACATGGCGGCCGGCGAGGCGGCCAACATGGCGAAGTACGCCGCCGCCGAGGCGGCCGTCCACGCCGTCGACGCCGCGGTGCAGACGCACGGCGGCAACGGCATCACGCAGGAGTACGGCATGGCCGGGCTGCTCGTCGCGGCGCGGGCAGGCCGGATCGCGCCGGTGAGCCGGGAGATGATCCTGAACTTCGTCGCGATGCACTCGTTGGGGTTGCCGAAGTCCTACTGACCCACCCGCGTCATACCGATCCGAACCCATCGGTGCGGTTCGGCATGACGCCCGGTGGCAGGGTGAGCAGCTGGGTCAGTCGCAGGTGGTGGTCCGGCCGGCGAACCAGCCCTTCGGCACCCGGTGCTCGGCCTCGACGACCACAAGGGGTCGGTCGTCGGCGTCGTAGGTCGTGAAGGTGACGACGTCGACGTAGGTGCGCGACGCATCCGACGTCCAGTGGTCGGCCCTCTCGAGGAAGCCGGCCACGGCGGCGTCCGCGGTCGCAGCGCCGGGGTCTCTCTCGTCGACGAGACCGCCAGGGGTGAAGGCGCCCGAGCAGTCGTCGAAGCGGCGGTCCGGGGAGAACGCCCGGTCGGCAGCGAAGCCGAGGCCCGCGACCACCACGAGGAGCAGCGCCACCCACTTCATGGCGTGACCCTAGCCCCGCTCTGCGTCGTACGGATCGGAACTCCTGCGTGCGGGTTCGGATGACGCAGCACCGGGTCACCCGGCGACCTGCGTGCACCATGCAGGCAGTTCGGGACGCCGCGGCCTCGGTTGAGCGTGGGCGTGCGCCCGCGAGCCGCGAACTGCCTTCATGGTGTCGGCGCGTGCCCGACAGCCCTCACCCCAGCGGCGGGATGTTGGCGTTCCCACGGAAGACGTTGTCCGGGTCCCACGCGGTCTTCAGCGTCCGCAGCCGTGACCACTGCAAGGGGCTGTACGCCTCCTGCACCCGGGTCTGCGCGTCGTCGCTGGTGAAGTTCACGTAGACGCCGCGGCTGTGCGGCGCCAGCGCGTCGAAGAAGCCGCGGACCCACGCGCGGTGCCGGTCGGCGTCGCCGGCCTGCTCCGGCAGCCACGAGGCGACGATGTTGATGTCGTGGCTGGCGTCGCGGTGGGGGAACGCGGTGGCGTCGTCGGGCACGCGGCTCATCGCGCCGCCGAAGCTGAAGATCGGCACCGTCGAGAGCGGGCTGCTGATGGTCGCGAGGTGCTCGCAGATCGTGTCGATCACCGCGTCCGTGAGCGGCCCGAGGCGGTGGGACTTCCAGTAGTAGTGCCGCCCGTGCGGCACCGCCGGGTCGAGGAACTTCTGGTGCGCCACGTAGGGCTTGGGCGCGATCGTGTCGAGCACCGGGGTGCCCAGGGCGCGGACCGGTGCGAGCACCCGCTCGCCGTCGTCGACCGGTCCGGCGTACGTCGCCACGAGGCCGATGATCGGCCTGCCGTGGAGGTGCTCGGGGAAGAGCGGCAGCGCCGGGGCGAGCCGGAGGTTGGCCATCAGGCCGACCTCGTCGGGTGCGTCGGCGATGAAGTCGCGGAGGAAGGCGAGGACCGCCGGCGCCTGCTCGGCCGGCCACGCGACGAGCCCGGCGAGGATCGTCGGCCCGAGGGGCTGGAGCTCGAAGGTGAAGTCGGTGACGACGCCGAAGTTGCCCCCGCCACCGCGCAGGCCCCAGAACAGGTCGGGGTTCTCGACCGCGGAGGCGCGCACGATGTCCCCGTCGGCCGTGACGACCTGGCAGGAGCGCAGGGCGTCGATCGCGAGGCCCGTCTTGCGCATCAGGTGGCCGATGCCGCCGCCGAGCGTCAGCCCGCCGATGCCGGTGTGGCTGATGTAGCCGCTCGTCATCGCCAGCCCGAAGGCCTGGCTCTCCCGGTCGACGTGGGCGTTGAGCGCGCCGCCCTGGGCCGACACGGTGCGGGCCACCGGGTCCACCACGGTGCCGCGCATCCCGGACAGGTCGACGACGACACCGTCGTCGACCAGCGAGTGCCCCGCGATCCCGTGGCCGCCCCCACGTACGGCCACGGGCAGGTCGTGGGCGCGCGCCCAGCTCAGGGCCGCGGCCACGTCGCTGGCCCCCTCGCAGCGGGCGAGCAGGGCCGGACGGCGGTCGATCTCGCCGTTCCAGATGCGGCGCCGGTCGTCGTACGCGGGGTGGTCGGGGGTGATGAGGTCGCCGGCGAAGTCGCCGGCGAGGACCTCGGTGGTGGGCATCTCGAGCGTGGTCATGGGTCTCTCCTCCGTCAGTGGGTGCTGCCCGACCAGCGTCGGGCGGCCGAGGAGGGGCGCGCGAGTATCGATCCTGTACTGGTACAGAACCCATAGCGGTCCTACCGTCAGGAGATGGCAACCACCTACGGTCAGTTCTGCCCAGTGGCGATGGCCTCGGAGGTGCTCACCGAGAGGTGGACACCGCTCGTGGTCCGCGAGCTCCTGTGCGGCAGCACGCGTTTCAACGACCTCCGTCGCGGGGTCCCGCTCATGTCACCGGCGCTGCTGTCCAAGCGGCTCAAGACCCTCGAGCGCGTCGGTGTCGTCGACCACGTCGGCGGCGAGTACCACCTCACGGCCGCGGGCGAGGAGCTCCGGCCGGTGATCGAGTCGTTGGGCATGTGGGGGCAGCGGTGGGCGCGGGGGGACGTGATCGCGAAGCACTACGACGCCTCGCTGCTGATGTGGGACATCCACCGCAACGTCGACACCGACGCCCTGCCCGAGCATCGGGTCGTCGTGCACTTCCACCTGAAGGGCTCGAGCGACAGGAAGAGCCACTTCTGGCTGGTGCTGGAGTCGCCGACCGTCGACCTGTGCCTCACCGACCCGGGCCACGACGTCGACGTGGAGGTCGCGGGGCACATCGAGACGATGGTCGACTACTGGATGGGCCGGCGCGACCTGCTGGGCGCGGTGAGGGCCGGTGACCTCGCCGTCGCCGGACCGCGTCCCCTGGTCCGGGCGCTGCCGACGTGGTTCAGCCGCAGCACGTTCGCGTCGGTGCCACTGCCCGAGGGGGCGTGACTGTCGGACGACTTTGGCAGGATCTCGCCGTGGCCCTCGCTGACCGTCCGCTCGTGCCCGAGGAGTGGGTGCTGCGCATCGACGCGGTGCTGGGCCGGTTGCCGCGCTGCACGCAGGAAGCGGCGTGGACCGGTACGCGGTGGCGCGTGGGCGGCGCGACGGTCGCGCACGTCTTCGGTGGGGAGGACCAGGTCTTCCGCATCACGTTCCGCGGGGAGCCCGACGAGGTGGCCGCCTTCGAGCACATGGGCGACCCCTACTTCCGCTCCGGCTGGGGCGGCAACGTCATCGGGATGCTGCTCGACGAGGCCGCCGGCATCGACTGGGACGAGCTGGCCGAGCTGCTCACCGACTCCTACTGCCTCCAGGCGCCCGCCCACCTCGCCGAGCAGGTCGAGCGCCCCAGCGACTGAGGGCGGCTGGCCGCGGCTGGCGGGGCGGTTCCCCACGCCCCCGGCAGGATGGACCGCATGACTGCGACGCGCCAGGGCCGCCTCGTCGGGCTGGACGTCGCCCGATGCCTCGCGCTGCTCGGCATGGTCGCCACCCACGTGCTCGACGCCCGCACCCCGGAGGGCGAGGTCGCCACCGCCCAGTGGCTGGCCGGCGGCCGGGCCTCGGCCCTCTTCGCCGTGCTCGCCGGGGTGAGCCTGGCGCTGATGACCCGCGAGCCGCTGCGCGGGCGCCCGCTCGCCCTGCGCTCCCTGGGCATCGTCGGCCGGGCGGTGCTCATCGCGCTGCTGGGGCTGCTGCTCGGAGGCCTCGACAGCGGCGTCGCCGTGATCCTCACCTACTACGGCGTGCTGTTCGTCCTCGGCCTGCCGTTCACGTTCCTCCGCGTGCGGACGCTGCTGCCGCTCGCCGTCGGGTGGGTGGTCGTCGCGCCCGTGGTCTCCCACCTGGTCCGGCCGCACCTGCCCGAGCGCGGCTTCGAGAGCCCGTCCTTCGCGCAGCTCGCCGACCCGGGGCAGCTGGCGGGTGAGCTGCTCCTCACCGGCTACTACCCGGTCGTGCCCTGGCTGGCCTACCTCCTCGCCGGCATCGCGCTGGGCCGGCTCGACCTGCGCGACACCTCCCTGCTCGGTGCGCTCGCCCTGGGCGGCCTCGGCACCGCCGTGCTCGCCACCCGCGTCTCGGGCACGCTCGTCGACCCGGCCGTGGCGTCGGAGAACGCGACCGGCATGTTCGGCACGACGCCCGCGGACGGCGACTGGGACTGGCTCCTGGTCGTCGCACCTCACTCGGCGACACCGTTCGACCTGGCCCAGACCATCGGCAGCGCGGTGCTGGTGATCTGCGCCTGCCTGCTCCTCGAACGGCTCCTGCCCCGCGCCGCGACGGCTGCGCTCGGCGTCGTGCTCGGCGCCGGGGCCGCGACGCTCACCCTCTACTCCCTGCACGTCGTGATGCTGACGCCGCAGGTGTGGCCGGCGGAGGAGCCGTCGGCGTACGGCTCCCACGTCGTCGTGCTGCTCACCCTCGGCGCGGTGCTCCGGCTGCTGCGGCGGCGCGGGCCGTTGGAGGCAGTCGCCGGGCTGCCGGTCCACCTGGCCCGCTCCGCGGCCGGCGCCGACACGTCACGTACGCCTCAGCGCAGCGGCACGAACCGGTAGCGCCCGTGCTCCGTCACCACCGCACCCGGGTTGGTGACCCGCAGCATCGTGCCGGCCACCGGCACCACCAGGACGCCGTCGTCGGCGAGCTGGTCGACGAGCTCGGTGGGCAGCGACTGCGCCATCGCCGAGACCAGGATCCGGTCCCAGGGTGCGCCGTCGGGGTCGCCGAGGACCCCCGGGGCGGCTGCGCGGATCGTCGCCCAGCCACGACCGGTGCGGGCGAGGTTCGCGCCGCCGAACGACACCAGCTCCGGCTCGAGCTCGAGCCCCAGCACGACGCCGGCCGGACCGACGAGGTGCGCGAGCAGGGCCGTCGTCCACCCCGACCCGGCGCCGACGTCGAGCACCCGCTGCCCGGGGCGTACGTCGAGCAGCCGCAGCATGTCGTCGACGGTGCGCGGCTGGGAGTTGGTCTGTCCGGCCGCGATCGTCAGCGGCCCGTCGTACGACGCGCGCCGACGCACCCCGCGGGGGAGGAAGTCCCGCCGCGGGGTGGCGTCGAAGGCTGCATCGACGGAGTCCATCACAGGGAGTGCACCACGCCCGCCCCGTCAGAGCCAGTGGTTGTCGTGCTCGCGCATGAAGCGGTCGTAGGCGTCCTCGTCGAAGTCGCCGATGCCGGTGGCCAGCCCCTCGAAGTAGGCCTCCCGTGGGGCGCCCGGCGCGAAGTGGAGCAGCATCTCGGCCGCGCCGTCCTCGTTGCGGAAGCCGTGGATGCCGCCGGCCGGGACGTGGGCGAAGTCGCCCGCGTGGCACTTCACCCAGGCCGTGCCGTCGTAGATCGTGACGCTCCCCGCGAGGACGTAGAACGACTCGGTGATGGTCCGGTGGAAGTGCGCCCCCGGCCCGCTCGGGGGTCCGGCGAACTCCCACCGGTAGAGACCGAACGTGCCGGCCGTCTCGGTGCCCTGGGCGAGGTAGAAGACCTTGTTGCCGTTGGGGTAGACGACCGCCGGCTCGACCCCCGCCCGGACGACGTGGGCCGAGACGTCGCCGGAGTCGCCGTGGTAGAGCGGCGGCGGGTAGCTCACCTCGCCGTCGCGGCGTCGTAGGCGTCCTGCACCTGCTCGGTCGTGGCGGCGTTGGGCTGGCTGACCCGGATGTGGTTGCCGAACGGGTCGCGGATCCCGAAGTCGGTGCCGTAGGGCTGCTCGACCGGCTCCTGGGTGACCTCGACGCCGGCGTCGCGGAGGGCGGCGTACGTCGCGTGCACGTCGTCGCTGGTGAGGAAGACCCCGCCGAGGGCGCCCTTGGCGACCAGCTCGCGCACCTGGGCGGCGGTGGCCTCGTCGTGCTGCGGCCCGCCGACGAGCTCGAGCAGCAGGGAGGTGTTCTGGCCGGGGACCCCGACGGTGAGCCAGCGCATGAAGCCGAGGTCGACGTCGTCACGCACCTCGAAGCCGAGGTGGGTCGTGTAGAAGTCGAGCGCCTCGTCCTGGTCGAGGACGGGGACGCTGCGGATGTGGAGGGCGGTGATGTGGTTGGTGGTCATGTCGACGACGCTAGCCAGCGTCGACCTCTCCCCGCTTCTCCGAAACGACTGTCTGCCGCTCCCGCGGCCGGGTCCACGCCGCGATGAAGCACGACGGCACCGCGACCGGCGCGTGCTCGGTCCGGAACTCGCTCGGCGAGCGCCCGACGACGTCGCTGAAGGTGCGGCTGAAGGTGCCGAGGCTCGCGAAGCCGACGTCCCACGCGATGTCGGTGACCGGGCGGTCGGTCTGCCGCAGCAGCGTCATCGCCCGCTCGACCCGGCGGCGATGGAGGTAGCGGTGCGGGGTCTCGCCGAAGACGTCCTTGAAGACGCGACCGAACTGCGAGGGCGACAGGTGCGCGACCGCGGCGAGGGTGGGGATGTCGAGCGGCTCGGCGAAGCGCCGGTCCATCTCGTCGCGGGCGCGCAGCATCCGGCGGTTGGTGTCCTCCTGCGGGGAGCGTGGCCGCTGCTCGGGCATGGCCCCGAACCTAGTCGCCCCCACCGACACGCGACAGCGGCACGACCCCGGGGGTGGGCCGTGCCGCTGCCTGTGCGTTTGTGGGACGTGGATCTCGCGTTCTGGGGGGATCCTCGTACGCCGGCGGGAGGTCGGAGCACGAGGGTGCGAGAGCCGGTCCTGCGGAACGCGGCCGCCGCCGGTGTGAACCGGACGTCTAGGTGGTGCCTCCCTTGTCTCCGTTGCCGTTGCCGTTGCCGGAGCCCGAACCGCCGGAGCCCGAACCGCCGGAGCCCGAACCGCCGTTGCCGGAGCTGCCCGGGTCCTCGGTCGGGGCGTCGGTCGGGGTCGGCTTGTCGGTGGGGGTCGGCTTGACCGTCGGCGTCGCCTTGGTGGTCGGCGTCGGCTTGTCGGTGGGCTTGCCCGGGGTCGGCTTGTCGGTCGGCGTCGGCTTGTCCGTGGGCCGCCCGGTCTCCTTCGGCGGACCGATGAGGTCGACGCAGTAGGTCGCGATCCGGTCGGCGCCGCCCGCCTGGGCGGCGAGCGCCTGGAAGGCAGCGCTGCCGAGCGAGGACCCCGCCTCGCCGCGGTCGGCTGCCTGGAAGGCCCGGCAGAGGCCCTTGAAGTCGGGCGTCGGGGTGGCCGTCTGGCCCGGGGTCTCGCTCGAGCCGGCGGACCCGGTGGGGGAGCCGGAACCGGTGGCCGAGGAGCTCGGACCGTCGGCGGACGTCGACGTCGCTCCGGGGGTCGTCGAGACGCCGTCGCCCGGCGTCTTGGAGACCGACTCGGTCGCCCGGTCGGACGCCCGGTCCGGGAGGAGCGGCAGGTGCGCGGAGTTGGCGAGCGCGAAGCCGCCTGACGTCAGGGCCACGACCGCACCCGTGGCGACGACCGCGCGGGCCGCGGCACGACTGCCGAGCCGGGTGGGGGAGACGAAGCCGCTGCGGGACGCGGGAGGCGGCGCGAGCCGGGCCGCGTGGAACGCCGCGACGGCCGCGTCCTCGCGCCGGAGCTCGTCGGGGAAGGCGGGCGCGCTGGCGGCGGTGAGGGCCCACCCGAGGGCGCTGTCGTGCTCCGTCGGCGTGTCGAGCAGTCGCTCGGCGTCTCGGCGGGACAGGTGCGGGTCGGGGGCGGTCATCTCACTCCTTTCAGCGTCTCGGCAGGTGCGGGTGTTACGGCTCGTCGACGATTTTCTTCGCCAGCTGCTTGAGCCCTCGATGGGCGGCGGCACGTACGGCTCCGGGTCTCTTGCCCAGGATCCGGGCCGCGGTGGGGGCGTCGAACCCGAGCACCGTCCGCAGCATGATCGCCTCGGCCTGGTCGCGGGGGAGCGCGCTGATCAGCCGGACGACGGCCTCGGAGTTGACCCGGCCCAGCGTGTCGGCCTCGACGTCGGCGTCGTCGGGGAGGTCGACCAGCTCGTCGATCGGCTCCTCCGACACCGGGCGCCGTCGGTGGTGGCGCAGGTGGTCGAGCGCCCGGTTGCGTCCGATCGTGGTGATCCAGCCGCGGAACCCGTCGGCGTCGCCGCTGAAGCGGTCGAGGTCGCGGAAGGCCTGGGTCCACGCCTCGCTGGCGACGTCCTCGGCGTCGGTCGGGCCGACGAGGACGGTCAGGTAGCGCAGCAGGGGCGGCTGGACGTGGCGGTAGACGAGACGGAACGCCGCCTCGTCGCCTGCCTGCATGGCTTCGACCGCATGGTCGAGCCCCTCCTCCGCCGCCACCGGCGCATTGTCACCCGAAGGCACCCGCGGCCGGGACAGAACCCCCCGTCGAAGGCCCTGGAACCACCGGCCGGGTCAGGATCGGGGCGGGCGGGGGAAGAACAGCGGCACCCGGGCGGCGTACTCGGCCCATCCCTCACGCTGGGACATGGTCTTCTCCAGGAGCTTGGCGCCGGTGACGTTGCGGATGAAGAAGGTCATCGCGACCGGGGCGAACACGGTGGCCAGGCCCGGCACCCAGCCGAGCGAGAGCGCTCCGGCCACCCACAGCCCCCACCACACGCAGGCGTCGCCGAAGTAGTTGGGGTGGCGGGTCCAGCCCCACAGACCGGTGTCGAGGATCGTGGGGCGCGAGTCGCGCGGGCGGGCCTTGTAGGCCTCGAGCTGGGCGTCGCCGACGACCTCGAAGTAGACACCGATGGCCCAGATCGCCACGCCGACCCAGACGACCGGCCACCACCGGACGTCGTACGCCGCCGCGACCTGCAGCGGGAAGGAGATGATCCACGCCACGAGGGCCTGGGTCGCGAAGACCCGCAGCAGGACCGTGGCGGCGCCGGCGTGCCAGCCGGGACCGCCGAGCATCTTCTCGTAGCGCGGGTCCTCGCCGTGCCCGCGGGAGCGGCGGGCGATGTGGACGGCGAGACGTCCGCCCCACAGCGCGACGAGCAGCGCGAGGAGCCACGAGTGGGTGTCGGGCCAGACGACGGCCAGCGCGAGCGCGACGGCCACGAACGACAGCCCCCACGCGACGTCGACGTCGGCCACCCGGTCCCGGCGCCGGCTCACCGCCGCCGTCGCCCCCATGACGACGACGGCGGCGAGGATCGCGACGGCAGCCTGCGTCAGCACGTCACCATGCCCTGACAGCCGGGAGGGTGTGGGCCGCGCCGGGGCGCACCGCCAGGATCTGGTCGACGCCCATGCGGCCGTCGCGGAAAGCGAGCGCGCCACCGACGAGGTAGAGCCGCCACACGCGCACGACCTCCTCGCCGACCAGCTCGCGCAGCCGCGGCAGGTGGGCCTCGAAGTTCTCGATCCAGCCGTTGACCGTGAGGACGTAGTGCTCGCGCATGGCGTGCACGTCGCGGACCTCGAGGCCGCCCGACTCGATGAGGTCGACGGTCTCGCCGACCGGCCGCATGGTCATGTCGGGCGCGATGAAGGACTCGATGAACGGCCCGCCGCCGGGGTGCTTGCCACCACCCGCGCCCTGGCGCGACATCTGCTGGACGAGCACACGACCGCCGGGCTTGACCGCGCGGCGGAGCACCTCGACGTAGGTCGCGTAGTTGGCGGCGCCGACGTGCTCGCCCATCTCGAGCGAGCCGACGGCGTCGAAGTGGTCGCGCTCCGGGACCTCGCGGTAGTCCTGGAGCCGGATCTCGACCCGGTCGCCGAGCCCGCGCTCGGCGATGCGGGCGTCGATGAACTTCTTCTGCTCGGCCGCGATCGTCACGCCGGTGACCTGCGCGCCGAAGTGCTCGGCGGCGTGCAACGACAGCGAGCCCCAGCCGCACCCGACGTCGAGCATCCGCATGCCCGGCTCGAGGCCGAGCTTGGTGCAGACGAGGTCGAGCTTGGCGCGCTGCGCCTCCTCGAGCGGCACGTCGGGAGCGGCGTGGTAGCCGCAGCTGTAGGCCATCTGCGGCTCGAGGATGAGGGAGTAGAACTCGTTGGAGAGGTCGTAGTGGTGGCTGATCGACGACCGGTCGCGGGCCAGGCTGTGCAGCCTGCCCTTGATCCGCGCCTGCGACGCCGGCGGTGCCGGCGGCCGGCCGAGCGCGCCGAGGCCGGCGGCCGTACGGATCGCGTCGACCATCGCGCGCGGCGAGAGGCGTACGCCGGACAGGCCGCGCTCGGCCCCCACCGCGAAGGCGTGGGTGAGCGCGGAGTCGAGGTCCCAGCCGTCCTGCTCGGGGACGTCGAGCTCGCCGGTGACGTACGCCTGGGCGGCGCCGAGCTCCCCGGGGTGCCACAGCAGCCGCCGCAGCGCGTCGGGGGAACGGAGCACGACCAGTGGGGCCCCCTCCGGACCGGCGACCGAGCCGTCATAGGCCTCCAGGCGCACCGGGAGGTCGCCGCCGATGAAGGGCCGCACGGCCTCGGCGAGGCGCGCGGCGACGCCGCCGGTGGGAGCGTCCGCCCGATGGCCGGCGGTGGACGGAGCGGTCTGGGTCACGGGGTCCGTCACCGGTCCTCTCGGGTGAAGGTGAGCTGCGAGACGTTGATGTAGCCGCTGGCGAACCCGGCCTGGGAGTAGGCCAGATAGAAGTGCCACACCCGCATGAACATGTCGTCGAACCCGAGGGCCAGGACGGCCTCGCGCTGGCCGATGAACCGTCGGTCCCAGCGGCGCAGCGTCTCGGCGTAGTGGCTGCCCATCTCGAGCTGGTCGACGAGGCGGAGCGTGGTCTCGTCGCGCGTGATCTCGTCGATCACCTCGACGCTCGGCAGGAAGCCGCCGGGGAAGATGTACTTGTTGATCCACGTGTGGCTGTCGCGGGTGGCGAGCATCCGGTCGTGGGGCATCGTGATGGCCTGGATCGAGACCTTGCCGCCGGGGGCGAGCACCTGGTCGATCGTCTGGAAGTAGGTGCCCCAGAACTCGTGGCCGACGGCCTCGATCATCTCGACCGACAGCACCGCGTCGTAGGTCCGTCCGGTGGTGCCGAGCGCGCGGTAGTCCATCAGCTCGACCTCGACCCGGTCGGCGAAGCCGGCGGCCGCGATCCGCTCCTCGGCCAGCTCGAGCTGCTCGACGGAGAGGGTGATGGTGTGCACGTGGGCACCGCGGCGGGCCGCCCGGATGGCCAGCTCGCCCCACCCGGTGCCGATCTCCAGCACGCGCGTGCCCTCGGTGACGCCGGCCCGGTCGAGCATCCGCTCGATCTTGCGGCCCTGCGCCGCGGCCAGGTCGGGACCGTGGCGACGCGGGTCGTCGTGGTCGACCGGCTCCGGCGTCGTCGCGACCAGGTGCTCGGCCACCGAGCCCGGTCCGACGGGGACCGTCTGCTGCGAAGTCTCGAAGAGCGCGGAGGAGTAGCTCAGCGTCTCGTCGAGGAACAGCCCGAAGAGGTCGTTGGAGAGGTCGTAGTGGTGGGAGATGTTGGCCTGGCTGTTGTCCTCGGTGCTGCGGTGGTGGCTGGGCAGTCGCGGCGTCACCAGGGCGCGCAGCCGCTGGAGCGGTTGCGGGACCAGCGTGGCCATCCGGGCTGCAGGCACGGTGAGGAAGCCCGCGAGGTCCTCGGCGTCCCATGCCCCGGTGAGGTAGGCCTCGCCGAAGCCGATCAGTCCGGCGCGCCCGAGGCGGGCGTAGAACTCGTCGGGGCGGTGCAGGCGCATGACCGGTCCGCCCTGGCCCAGGCGCCGACCGGTGGGCTCCTCGACCACGGTGATGGCCAGTCGCGACACCGCGGCGTGGAACAGGCGCTTCGCGACGGCCGCCGAGACCACGGTGCGCGGGCCGCCCGTGATCGGCTCCAGCGGAGGCATGCCCTGGGTGCGGGCGGTGGCGGGTCTGTTCTTCTCGATGGTCATCGCACGCCCTCCTGGCGGTGGCGGGGTCGCGGTCGGATCGGCAGCCGACGGGCCCACAGCCAGATGCCGTGCGCCCGGATCAGCGCGCTGCCGCGCAGCGCGGCGCCGAGGGTCCTGCGGACGGGGACGTCGGTGCGGGTGCCGGTGAGGCTCGCGCTGAACGGCGCGGACCCGCCCACGGCGCCGTCGTGCCCACGCAGCGTGACCGCCACGTGCAGGCGGTCGGTCGGGAGCGGCACCGCCACGTCGTACGTGCCGTCGACGCCGTGGAACGGCGAGACATACATCGCCTTGGCGGTCTGCGCACGACCCTGCTCGTCGGGGTGGACGAGGTAGGCGTGGCGGTCGCCGTAGGTGTTGTGCACCTCGACGACCACGCCGGCCTGGCGGCCCGCGTCGTCGAAGCACCAGAAGATGCTGATCGGGTTGAAGCAGTGGCCGAGCGAGCGCGGGTGCGCGGCCATCATGATCGTGCCGGGTCGCTCGCCGGCGCCCAGCGAGACGCCGTTGTCGGCGAGGAAGGACTCGACGTTGCCGCGCAGGCTGCGCTCGGGCGAGCCGAGGTGGTCGCGGGCCTCGAAGCGCGCGAGCAGGCCGTGGTCGGGCAGGTCGTCGAGGTCGACGAGCCAGAAGGTCGAGCGGTGCTCGAAGCTGCGCCTGAACGGCGTGCGGCGGGTGTGGCGGATCGTCGTCTCGAAGCGGCCGGGCCGCGGCAGCGCCGGGGTGGTGCGGGCCCACGGCAGCCCGAGGTGGGTGGCGGCGGCGAGGCCGGAGCGCGCGCCGTCCTCGTGGAAGCCCCAGCCGTGGTAGGCCCCGGCGAAGGCGATCCGCTCGCTGTTGATCTCGGGCAGGCGCCGCTGGGCGGCTACCGACTCCGGGGTGTAGAGCGGGTGCTCGTACTCCATCCGGTCGATGACCGTCGCCGGGTCGACGAGGTCCTCGCCGCCGAGGGTGACCAGGTAGTGGGTGGCGGTGGGCAGGCGCTGGAGCCGGGTGAGGTCGTAGGTGACCGTGACCCCGCCGCTCTCGTCCTCGGGGCGGAAGAAGTTCCACGAGGCCCTCGCGCCCTCGGCGGAGGGCAGCAGCGAGACGTCGGTGTGCAGCAGCGCCGGGTTGCTGCTGTAGGGCAGCGCGGAGAGGACCTCGCGCTGGAGGTCGGTCGGTGCCTCGAGCATGGCGAGCGCGTGGGACGGGTGCGTGGCCACGACGAGTGCGTCGAAGCGGGTGGTCGCGCCGCTGCCGTCGGTGACCTCGACGCCGTCGGCGAGCTCGCGCACCGACGTCACCTTGGTCTCGAGGCGTACGTCCTGGAGGCCGGCGGCCACCCGGGCGACGTACGTGCCGGACCCGCCGGTCACCGTGCGCCACTGCGGGGAGCCGAAGACGCCGAGCATGCCGTGGTGCTCGAGGAAGGTGAAGAGGTAGCGCGCGGGGTAGTCGAGCGAGGTCGCGGGTTCGCACGACCACACGGCGGCGACGAGCGGCTCCATGAAGTGGCGCACGAAGCCCGGCGAGAAGCCGCCCGCGGCGAGGAAGTCGCGCAGCGTCTGGTCGTCGGTCGTCGCGGGCGTGCTCAGGAGCGCCCGCGCACGGCGGTGGAACCGCGGGATCTCCAGCAGCATCCGCCAGTGCTCGCGCGAGCGGAGCGAGGACCGCTGGGCGAACAGCCCGCGCGGCCCCAGCGCGCCGGCGTACTCGACACCGGTGCCGGCGTCGCTCACCGACAGCGACATCTCCGAGGGCTGCGTCTCGACGCCCAGCTCGGCGAAGAGGCGCAGGAGCGTGGGGTACGTGCGCCGGTTGTGGACGATGAAGCCGGTGTCGACGGCGAGCTCGCCGTCGGGGGTCGCGACGCGGTGGGTGTCGGCGTGGCCGCCGAGGCGGTCGTCTGCCTCGTAGAGCGTCACGTGCGCGGTGCGCGAGGCGATCCAGGCAGCGGTCAGGCCGGCAACGCCGGAGCCGACGACGGCGATCCGGCGCTGCGGACTGGTGTTCACGTCGCCTCGGTGAGGTCGAACAGGGCGATCGGTTCGCTGCTCGGCTGCTTCGAGCCGCCGTCGGGCTCCACGGTGATGCCCACCGCGATCGCCTCGGCCGCGGAGCCGTCGAGCACGACGGTCTGGTCGGCGGCGTCGGGCATGAGGCCCGCGGCGATGAACTCCTCGTCGGGGGACATGAACCACAGCTCGTAGTCCTTGCCCTCCGGGGCGGAGACCATGTCCTCGGTGGTGATGACGGCCTTGTCCTGCGACTTCGAGCGCGTCACGGTCGCGCGCCCGGCCTCGCCGAGGTCGAGGAAGACCTCCTCGGCGTCGGGGGCCTGGAGCACCTGCTCGGCAGCCGTCAGGCGCGGGACCTCGTCGTCGTCCGCCCACGGCGCGACGATCATCGCGCCGAGACCGACGAAGAGCGCGAGCGCTGCCGCGACCAGAAAGGGCGCCCAGCCCCGCCGCCCGGTCGGCTGCTCGGAGCGCGCCGGGGCAGCCTGGGGAGTGGCGATGGTGGTGACCTCGGGTGCGAGGGGTCGCACCTGGGAGATGCCCGCGAGCACGGAGTCGCGCAGGGACGCGGGCGGCGGCACCGCGACGGTCTCGGAGAGCAGCGCCGCGGTCTCGCGGAGCTCGGCCACCTCGGCGCGGCAGTCGTCGCACTGCGCGAGGTGCTGCTCGAAACGGGCACGCTCGAGCTCGTCGAGCGCATCCATCGCGTAGGCGCCGGTGAGCTTGTGCAGATCGCTCATGACGCAACTCCCATCAGGTCTCGCAGGCGGATCAGTCCGTCGCGTATTCGTGTCTTGGCAGTGCCCAACGGGACGTCGAGCAGGGTGGCGACCTCGGTGTGGGTGTAGCCGCCGAAGTAGGTGAGCTCCACGGCCCGGCGCTGGACGTCGGTCAGGGTGGCGACCGCGCTGCGGACGCGGGCGGCGTCGAGCGAGGCGTGTGCGGCCTCGGAGGTCAGGTCGTGCTCGGTCGGTGCCGTCTCCCGGTTCCAGGTCTCGTCGCGGGCCGAGGCGGCCTCGACCGAGCGGACCCGGTCGACGGCCTTGCGGTGGACGATCGTGAGCAGCCAGCCGGCGGCACTGCCCCGTGCGGGGTCGAACCTGGTGCTGGAGCGCCACGCGTCGAGGTAGGCCTCCTGGGTGACCTCCTCGGCGTGCGCCGGGTTGCGGACCACGCGGAGCGCGAGGCCGTACGCCCGCGCCGAGGTCGCGTCGTAGAACTGCGCGAAGGCGCGCTCGTCGCCGAGGGCCGACCGGTGCAGCAGGTCGGCGAGCGGGGGGGAATCGCCCCCGGACGGGGCGCCCTGGGGCGCCCCGCCCGGTACGGGCCTCACGTGGTCCACGTCAGTCATCCTTGCAGTGTGCGTCCGGGAGGACGATCACATCTGCGGCATCAGGACCTGGTCGACGACGTAGACGGTGGCGTTGGCGGTCTGCACGTTGCCGCACACGACGCTGGCCTCGCCGATGGTGAAGTTCTCACCCTCGCCCTCGACCGTCAGCATGTCGCCGGCCAGGGTCTCGTGCTCGGCCGCGACGTCCTCGGGGCTGAGGCGCTCGCCGACCACGTGATAGGTGAGGACCTGGGTGAGGGCCTCCTTGTCGGCGAGGAGGGCGTTGAGGTCCTTCTTCGGGATCGCGGCGAACGCGTCGTCGGTCGGGGCGAACACGGTGAGCGCCTCGGCCGAGTTGAGCGTGTCGACCAGACCGGCCTCGCCCACGGCGGCGACCAGCGTCTTGAGGAGCGGGTTGTTGGAGGCGGCGGTGGCGACCGGGTCGTCGGCCATGCCCTCGACGGAACCCTCACCGGACGTGGGGACGCCGGCGCAGCCGGGGCCGAACGGAGCGTCGGCAGCCATCGGCTCCTCGGACTCGGCGGGCTCCTCGGTGGGCTCCTCGGTGGGCTCGGAGGTCTCCGAGGTGGTGGACTCGGCGGCGCTGTCGGTGTCACTCTCGCTGCCACAGGCAGCCAGGCCCATGGACGCGGTCAGCGCGAGGGCGGCCAGGCCCATGGTGCGGGTGCGGAGCAGGGTGTTCATGGCGTTTGCCTTTCGGTTGGAACCAAGGGGGGCCCTGAGGCCCGCTGTCAGGAGGTGTTCGGGGCGGTCCCCGGGGCGGATGGGTGCTTTCTGAAAACTTTGGACAATCCTTGGACAGCAACGGGTACGCCGCCGGCGGGCGGTGAGTGACGCAGGTTCCGGAGGCGCGGAACCTGCGTCACTCACCGCCCCGCGGCGGGAGCCGTACGGGAGCTGGTGCAGGACTCAGGTGATCGAGACCGAGATCTCCTGCAGGCCGCTCGAGCCCTCGGGGAAGGGCGTCATCCGGACGTCGGTCTGCACGTCGCCGTCCTTGTTGGTGGCGCGGCAGGCGATGAAGTGCTGACCGGGCTCGGCCTCCCACTCGAAGTACCACTGGCGCCAGTAGTCGTCGGTCACCTGCGGGCCGAGCTGCGCGGGCCGCCAGGCCTCGCCGTCGATGCGGACCTCGACCTTCTCGATGCCCGAGCCCTGGGCCCAGGCGATCCCGCCGACGACGACCGTGCCGGCCGGCGTCTGCGAGAGCCCCTTGGGCGTGTCCACGCGGCTGGAGATCTTGATCGGGGCGTCGACCGCCCAGTCACGCTCGGTCCAGTAGGCCTGCTCGGCGTCGTACGTCGTGAGGGTCATCCGGGTGATCCACTTGCACGCGCTGACGAACCCGTACAGGCCGGGCACGACCATCCGCGCCGGGAAGCCGTGCTCGCGCGGCAGGGGGCCGCCGTTCATGCCGATGGCGATCATCGCGTCGCGTCCGTCGAGCGCCACGTCGAGGGGCGTCGAGATGGTCATGCCGTCGACGTCGGTGGAGAGGATCTGGTCGGCCTTCGTGGAGTCGATGCCGGCGCGGGCGAGCACGTCGGCGAGCGGTACGCCGAGCCAGCGGGCGCCACCGACGTAGGGGCCGCCGACCTCGTTGGACACGCAGGTGAGGGTGATGTCGCGCTCGATGGTGTCCATCGCCGCGAGGTCGTCGAAGGTCAGCGTGACCTCCTCGTCGACGTCGCCGTCGATGGTCAGCGTCCACGAGTCCACGTCGACGGTCGGCAGCGTGAGCCGGGTGTCGACGCGGTAGAACTCCCCGGCCGGGGTGCGCAGCGGCGTGATGCCGTCGTACGTCTCCTCCAGGCCGGTCGGGAAGGACGACGCGGGGTCGGTGGCGACCGGCAGTGCGACGTCGGTCCCGCCGAGGCGGTAGGACGTCACCCAGCGGCCGAGCGCCCCCATGGCGACTGCGGTCGCGGCGAGACCGCCGGTGGCCAGCACGACCCCGCGTCGGGTCGGGCCGTCGACCCCCGGCGACGGCTCCGTGGGAGCCCGGTCGTCGACGCGGTGCAGCCACCACAGCGAGGTGGCGCCCACAGCGGCGGCGACCAGGGCGGGCAGGAGGTCCAGCGGCCCGGCACCCGGGCGCAGGACGGCGAGCAGGCCGGCGATGCCGGCGAGGCCCACCACGACGAGCAGGCCGGGGGTCTCCCGACGTGCGGTGATGATGCCCGCGACCGCCGACAGCAGGAGCACGACGACCGTCACCGAGCCGACCAGGACCAGCTTGTCGGCGCTGCCGAACTGCCGGATCGCCCACTCCTTGAGCGGGGTCGGGGTGAGGTCGATGACCGTCGACCCGACAGCCAGCACGGGGGACGCGGCGGGGACGGTCAGCGCCGCGACCAGGTGCGCGGCCGCGAGGCCGACGAGGGTGGCCAGCACGCCGTACGCCGCGTGGCGCAGGGTGCGCGGCCGGGACCGCTGGTCGGGAGTCTGCATGGGAGGGGTTCGGAGCGGCGGGCCGCACGGATGGCACTGCCCCGCGCGGGGTAGTCCAGTGGGAACTGGCTGTGCTGGTGGCGGACGCGGGGTAGTCCAGTGGGAACTGGCTGTGCTGGTGGCGGACGCGGGGTAGTCCAGTGGGAACTGGCTGTGCTGGTGGCGGACGCGGGGTAGTCCAGTGGGAACTGGCTGGATATCCGCCCAACGCACGACCGTTCCTCACTGGACTACCCCACCGTGGAGCCGCTGCCCACTGGACTACCCCACGAGGTGCGGCAGGATGGCCGCCATGCCCGACGCCATGCCCGATGCCACCCCCGATGCCACCCTCGACGCCGCCCCCGAGCTGGTCCACCTCTCCGTCGCCGACGCGGTCGCCACGATCACCCTCGACAGCCCCGCCAACCGCAACGCGCTGAGCCGCCAGCTGGTCACCGAGCTGTTCGGGCACCTCGAGCGCGCCGGCGCGGACGACGCCGTACGCGTGGTGCTGATCGAGAGCTCCGGCAAGGTCTTCTGCTCCGGGGCCGACCTCGCCGAGGCGACGACCGAGGGCATGGAGGTCGGGGCCCGTCGCATCGTCGACCTGCAGCGGCTGATCGCCACGCTGGACAAGCCCGTGGTGACCAAGAACCTCGGCGCCGTCCGCGCCGGCGGCATCGGGATCATCGCCGCGGCCGACGTCGCGATCTGCGCCGAGGGCGCCACGTTCGCGCTGACCGAGGTCAAGCTCGGGCTCGCCGCGGCCATCATCAGCCTCACGGTGCACCACCGGATGAGCCCGCGTGCCGCGGCGCTGACCACGCTCGGCGGCGAGGTGTTCACCGGCGCGGAAGCGGCGGCGTACGGCCTCGTCACCAGGGCCGTGCCCGCCGAGCAGCTGGACGACGAGGTGGCCGCGACCTGCGCGAGCCTGGCCACGGGTGCGGCCCAGGGGCTGCGCGAGTCCAAGCGGATCCTCAACCGCGAGCTCGTGGCCCGCATCGACGCCCTGGGCGAGGAGATGGCCACCACCAGCGCCCGGTTGTTCGCCTCCGACGAGGCGCGCGAGGCGATGACGGCGTTCCTCTCACGCGGCAAGTAGCGCGGGAAGTAGCGGTCGGCTGCATCCGCGGGAGGCCTCGCCGGGGAGAAGGGGGTGTGACCCCTGGTGCGAGGAGAACCCGATGACCAGCCCCGACCCTGCCGGACGCACGCTCGAGGGCTCCCGGATCGCGGTCGTCGGCGCCGCCGGCGCGCTGGGCTCGCTCGTGGCGGCCGAGCTGGCCGCGCGCGGCGCCCGGCTGCTCCTCGTGGGTCGTGATCCCGACCGCCTCGCCGCGCTCACCGCCGAGGCCCGGGTCGTGGCCGACCTCGGCGACGCGCGGGCCGGTGACGACCTCGCGAGTGCGGCGCGGGAGCACCTGGGCGGGCTCGACGGGCTGGTCAACGCCGTCGGGGTGGTCGCCTTCGGCCCGCTCGTCGACACGCCCGACGAGGTCGTCGAGGAGCTGTTCCTCGCCAACGTGGTCGGCCCCCTGCTCCTGCTGCGCCGGGTGCTCCCGCTGCTGGAGGAGACGCACGGGTTCGTCGCCCAGCTCAGCGCCGTCGTCGCCGAGCAGCCACTGCCGCGGATGGCGGCGTACTCCGCGAGCAAGGCCGCCCTCAGCGCCGCCGCGGTGGCCCTGCGGACCGAGCTGCGGCGCAGCCGCGTCGACGTGCTCGACGTGCGCCCGCCGCACACCGAGACCGGCTTGGCCACGCGACCCCTGTCGGGCCAGGCTCCGCGGCTGCCGGCCGGGAAGGACCCGGCGGCGGTGGCACGGCGCATCGTCGACGCGATCGCCTCCGGGGAGCAGGACCTCGGCCCGGAGGCCTTCGGGTGAACCCGACCGAGCCCGCCCCGTGGCTGCTGGTCGTCGCCGCGGCCCACCTGGGCTTCCAGCTGACGGTCGACCTCGTGGTCTACCCGGCCCTCCGTGAGACCCCGGACGACCGGTGGGACGAGGCGCACGCGCGCCACTCGCGGCGCATCGCCCCGCTGGTCGCCCTGCTCTACGTGCCGCTGGTGCTGCTCCTGGGGTGGACGCTCGCGGTGGAGCCGCGAGCGGAGGGCACCTGGCTGGCGGTGGCCGGCGCGGCGCTCGCCGTCGTCACCACGGCCGCGCGGGCGGCGCCGATGCACGGACGACTGGCGTCCGCACCGGCCGCGGACCGGCCCGACCTGCTGCGCGCGCTCGGCCGCGCGGACCGGATCCGTACGGTCGGTGCCGCCGTGTGCCTGGTCGGAGCGGTGCTCGTCGCCGTCTGACCGCGGGGCCGCAGCGGTCCACGGATGTCCGGTAAGTCGGCGGTGCGGCGGGTGCGCCGGTACGCTTGCCGGTCTGCCCGGGACGGTTGGGCAGCCTTCATCGAGGGATGTCATCGGGGGATGAGGAGCGGGAGTTGAGCGAGGAGCTCGAGGCGCGGGAGATCGCGGCGGAGCAGGCGTACGTCGACGAGGTGTACGTCCAGCTGGAGGCGTCGACCCGCAACGCGCGGGCGCTGGCGGCCGAGGGTCACAGCCGGGGCAAGCTGGAGCACGAGGGCGGCCTCGTCGAGCGCGACGCGATGGTCTTCCAGGCCGCCAAGCGGATCGCGCAGCTCGACGCCGCCCACGAGGGGCTCGTCTTCGGTCGTCTCGACCTCGACCCGTCGATCGACACCCTGCCGCGCTACATCGGCCGGATCGGCGTGCGCAACGCCGACCGTGACGTGCTGCTGATCGACTGGCGCGCGCCGGCGGCCGGCGTGTTCTACCAGGCCACGGCGGCGACCCCGCAGGGCGTCGTACGCCGCCGCGTGCTGCGCTCGCTGCACCGCACCGTCGTCGGCGTCGAGGACGAGCTGCTCGACGACCAGGCCGAGACCGACCTGCCGATCATCGGCGAGGGCGCCCTGATGGCGCAGCTCTCCCGCGCCCGGGACCGGTCGATGCACTCCATCGTCGCGACCATCCAGGCCGAGCAGGACCAGGCCATCCGGGCGCCCGGCAAGGGCGTCGTGTCCATCTCCGGCGGTCCCGGCACCGGCAAGACCGTCGTCGCCCTGCACCGCGCGGCGTTCCTCCTCTACTCCGACCGGCGCCGCTACGAGGGCGGCGGCGTCCTCGTCGTCGGCCCGAGCGGCGTCTTCATGCGCTACATCGAGCGGGTGCTCCCCAGCCTCGGCGAGACCGCCGTCGCGCTGCGCTCGCTGGGCGAGGTCGTGGGCGGCGTCCGGGCGACGCGCCACGACGAGCCCGCGGTGGCCGACGTCAAGGGTGCGACGCGGATGGCCGAGCTGCTGCGCCGCACCGCGCGCCAGCACGCGCCCGGCGCCCCGACCAGCTTCCGGATCTACTGGCGCGACGAGACCATCGTGCTCGATCCCGGTGTGCTCGGCCGGCTGCGTCGCCAGCTCATGTCGCAAGGCCGGCGCAACCGCCAGCTGCCCCGCGTGGCCAGGACGCTGCTCGACGCGATGTGGCGCCAGGTGACCGGCGAGCGCGGCAAGGAGCGCGGGCGTGAGGCCTTCGACGACGACATGCTCGGCCACGAGGGGTTCGTCGAGTTCGCGTCGGCCTGGTGGCCGCCGCTCGACGCCCAGACCGTCTTCGGCTGGCTGCGCGACCCCGAGTTCCTCGCGCGCGTCGGCGAGGGCGTGGTGTCCCGCGAGGACCAGGCGCTGCTCCTCAAGTCGTGGGCCGTCGGCGGCCTGTCGATCGAGGACGTCCCGCTGATCGACGAGCTGCGCTACGCGCTCGGCGACGTGCCACAGCGCACCGACGACGAGCGCGACCTCGACGAGACGGGCCTGCTCGAGGGCGGCGTCGACCTGCAGGAGCTGACCACGATCTCCGAGCGCGAGTACGCCCCCGGCGGCCTCGCCTGGTCCGCGCCGACGCACCGCATCGAGGACGACGGCTATGCCCACGTCCTCATCGACGAGGCGCAGGACCTCACGCCCATGCAGTGGCGGATGGTCGGGCGCCGCGGGCGCACCGCCAGCTGGACGATCGTCGGCGACCCGGCCCAGTCGTCGTGGCCCGACGCCCCCGAGGCGGCCGCGGCCCGTGCGGAGGCGCTGGAGGGCAAGGACCTCCACGAGTTCCACCTCTCCACCAACTACCGCAACTCCGCCGAGATCTACGCCTTCGCCGCCGACTACGCCCGCCGGGTCGGCCTCGACGCCGACCTGCCGGACGCGGTGCGCCGTACGGGCGAGGAGCCGCGGGTGGTCGGTCCGGTCGACGACCTCGAGGCCGCGGTGCGCGAGGCGGTCGCCTCGGTCGCCGGCCGGGTCGAGGGCACCGTCGGCATCGTCGTGCCTGTCGCCCGGCGCTCCGAGGTCAACGCCTGGCTGGCGTCCTGGCCCGAGCTCGCCGTGCACGCGCCCAACGCCCGCGCGGCCGTCGACTCCAGCGTCACGCCGAGCGGCGAGGACCGCATCGTCGTCCTCACGGGCCTCGACACCAAGGGCCTGGAGTTCGACGGCATCGTCGTGGTCTCCCCGCAGGAGATCGAGGACGAGTCGGCCACCGGCCGGGCCACGCTGTACGTCGTGCTGACCCGCGCGACGCAGCTGCTGACGACTGTCGGCTGAGGTCCGCCCCAGGATGCGGCCGTCGGTGGCAGCCCGTACCCTTCTGGGCTCAGGTCCTCGGTCCCACGACTCCGCCAGCCCACGTCCCGGGAGGGTCATCTCCTTGCTCGCGCGCGCCCACGTCATCGCCGTCTCGATGCTCGTGCCGCTGGTCCTGTGCCTGCTCACCACGAGCGGCGCACCGGCCTCGGCAGGCATCGCCGGTGGCGACACCGTCGACTCCGACCCGGCCCCGACGTGGGGGTGGGAGAGCGTCTTCCGCGACGACTTCGAGGGTCCCGCCGGCGCGTGGCCCGAGCAGTGGCACTACCTCCCGGGCTGGAACGCCGCCGTCCAGAACGGCGTCGGCCAGCTCGACGTCGGACGGCTCTCCCAGATCCGCACCAACGCGGGGTGGACGCTGCCGGCGGGCACCCAGGTCCGGGTCAGCGCCAGCATCCTGATGCCCGACACCGGCAGCAACTACGCCGCGCTGTGGATGCAGCACCCCAGCGCGACCGACCCCCGCGAGATCGACGTCATCGAGAGCTACGGCCCGCAGAAGCCGACGGGGGCGCAGCTCGGCTCGCACATCTGCTACGACCAGGTCGACGACAGCGTCGACGGCGCGTGCGCGGCCGCGGGGATGCCGTCGGACCTCGTGCCGGTCGGCCACCTGTTCGCCGACGGGCTCAAGCCGTGGCAGGCCTACTGGCACTACCAGGCCGAGTTCACCGTCGGCGGCGACACCGTGACCTACGCCGCGGTCGACGCTTTCGGCAACCAGGTCTACTCCGTCACCTCGACCCCCGACCTCCGGCGGGTGCCGGGCAACGTCGCCCCGCTCCACCTGCGGCTGTCCAACAAGGACGTGCTGCCCGAGCACGTCGTCGCCGGCGGCGAACGGCAGGGCATGCTCGTCGACTGGGTGAGCGTCGACGTCAAGTACCCCTAGGTGCCGGCTGCGGCGCTGGTCGCTCGGCGGACACGCCGCAGGCGGGCGCGCGGGCGCCCGTAGGGTTCCGCCATGACCGAGACCACGCCCGGCTCACCTCCCGTGGCTGACCTCCTGGAGCAGGTCCAGGGGTACGGCGCGTGGGCGGTCATCCGGCGCAAGGCCTCCCCGACGGCCGGCCTGATCGGCGGCACCCCGCACGAGGTGGCGTCGCTGCTCGACATCCCGCTCGAGACCGGCGCCCCCGAGCCGGGCCGCAGCGCCGACCGGCTGGTCGCGGTCCCGTTCCGCCAGGTGCGTGAGCGTGGGTTCGCGGCCATCGACGACGGCGCCCCGCTGACGGTCGTCGACATCGAGGCCGAGCACGAGGTCTCGGTCGACGAGCTCCTCGCCGCGCTCCCGGACGTACCCGTCGAGCTCGCCGACCGAGGCGGCTTCGCCACCAGCGACGAGGACTACGGCGCTGTCGTCGAGGCGATCATCCGTGACGAGATCGGTCAGGGCGAGGGCGCCAACCTCGTCATCGGGCGGCACTACCGCGCGGTCCTCGCCGACTGGGACGCCTCCCGCGCCCTGACCGTCCTGCGCCGCCTGATGGAGCGCGAGCGCGGGGCGTACTGGACGTTCTGCTTCTTCACCGGCGAGCGGTTCCTCATCGGCGCCAGCCCCGAGCGGCACGTGTCGGTGCGGCAGGGCGACGTCCGGATGAACCCGATCTCGGGGACGTTCCGCGTCGCAGGCCACGGAGACGCCCTGAAGGACCGGCTGCTGGAGTTCCTCGCCGACGAGAAGGAGGTCTTCGAGCTCTTCATGGTCGTCGACGAGGAGCTCAAGATGATGTGCGACATCTGCCACGAGGGCGGCCAGGTGCTCGGGCCGTTCCTCAAGCCGATGACCCACCTGATCCACACCGAGTACCTCCTCGCCGGCCGCTCCGACCGCGACCACCGCGAGATCCTGCGCGACACGATGTACGCCGCGACCGTGACCGGCGCGCCGGTCGAGAACGCCTGCCGGCTGATCGCCGAATACGAGCCCGAGGGCCGCGGCTACTACGGCGCCGCGCTCGCGCTGTTCGGCCGCTCGCCCGACGGCACGCCGACGATGGACAGCCCCATCCTCATCCGCACTGCCGACGTCTCGCCGTCCGGTGAGCTCAAGGTCACCGCCGGCGCGACGCTGGTCCGCGACTCCGACGCGGCGTACGAGGTGGCCGAGACCCGTGCCAAGGCGGGCGGCATCCTCAGCGCCTTCGGCCTCGCCCCGGCGGCGACCTCCGACGGCACCGACATCGCCGAGCTCGCGCGCGACGAGGACGTCGTGCTCGCGCTGGGCACCCGCAACCAGCGGCTGTCCCGGTTCTGGCTGACCGACCAGGCCGGTGAGCCCGCCGACCCCGGGCTGGCCGGCAAGCAGGCGGTGATCCTGCACGGCGAGGACGACTTCGTCAACATGCTCGTCCACGTCCTCGGGGTCTTCGGCATGACCTCGCGGGTGGTGCGCCACGAGGACTACGCCACCGGCGCCTTCGACGGAGCCGACCTCGTCATCGTCGGTCCCGGGCCGGGAGACCCGCGCGAGGGCGACCACCCCAAGATCGCGGCGTTCCGCCGGGCGGTCGACGACCTGCTCGCCTCGGGGCAGCCGTTCCTCGCGGTGTGCCTGGGCCACCAGACGCTGTGCCAGCGCCTCGGGCTCGACCTCGGCTACAAGGACGTGGTGTTCCAGGGCACGCAGTCGCCGGTGCGCCTCGACGGCCGTACCGAGCGGGTCGGCTTCTACAACACCTTCGTCGGGCGCGTGCCTGCCGGCGCGACGCTGCCCGACGGCGTACGCGTCGAGGCCGACGAGGCGACCGGCGACATCCACGCGGTCGTGGGCCCGCACTTCCGCGGCATCCAGTTCCACGCCGAGTCGATCCTCACCGAGAACGGCTACGACCTGCTGCACGCGGCGGTGCGCGACCTCCTCGCGTGACCGGCGTCGATCTCGTCGGCGTGGGAGGCAACCATCGGGCGGCGTGGGGCGTCACCCTAGTAGCCGACTGGGGGACATGACGGGGGAGCAGTGCGCAGATTCAAGGGAGCCGTGGCAGGCGTGTGCCTGCTGGTGCTGACGGCATGCGGTGCGACGAGCGGGTCGAGGGGGCCGGACGACGTCGTGCCACCGCGTACGACGAGCTCGGCGTCGGCGGTGGCAGAGCTCGAGCCCGCGGCGGCCCGGGCGAAGCGGCCCAACATCGTCGTGGTGATGCTCGACGACTTCTCGATGGACCTCGTGCAGACCATGCGCTCGGCGCAGCGGATGCGCAAGGCGGGGGCCAGCTATCCGCACTCGTTCGTCACCGACTCGCTGTGCTGCGTGTCGCGCTCGAGCTTCTTCACCGGGCAGTACCCCCACCAGACGGGGGTGCGCACCAACACCTCCAACAGCGGCAGGTCGGGGCTCGGCGGGTGGCCGGCCTACGACACCAACGGCAACCCGGAGCGGGCGTTCAACGTCCGACTGCAGGAGGCGGGCTACCACACCGGCTTCGTCGGCAAGTTCCTCAACGAGTACGAGTGGGCGGCCGGTCGCGCGCTGCCTCCTGTGGTGCCGGGCTGGACGACCTTCAACACGGTCTTCGGCTCCGCCTACGACGGCTGGGACTTCGCCAGCACCACCCTCGCCGGACAGCGCCTGCAGCTCGTGCAACACCCGGCACCGCCGGCGAGCGCGAGCAACGCGGCCAAGGACAAGGCGTACGCCGGGAACGTCATCGGCGACCTCGCGATGGACTTCGTCACGGCCCAGGAGGCCTCCGACGCGCCCTACTTCCTCGAGGTCTCGCTCTACGCGCCGCACAACCGGGTCAACCCCGAGCCGCACTACGCCGGCGACCCGCTCTTCCCGCCGATGTTCCGCGACCGCACCGGCCCGCGCAGCTGCGGTCGCGTGGCCTGCCGCAAGCTGACGGTCGACGACCTGCCCGGCTTCGCCGACCCGCGCCGGGACAACCGCCCGCGCCTGGCCAACGGCAAGCCGGCCCGCGCGTGGAACACCGTGCGTACGCTCCCCGCGGCCGCCGCCGTGCGCGACCTGCGCGACCGGGCGCGGATGGCGCAGTCGGCCGACCGGCTCGTCTCGCGGATCCTGCGCACGGTCGGACCCAACACCTACGTCGTCCTCACCTCCGACAACGGCTTCCACCTCGGCCAGAACGGCCTGGGTCGCGGCAAGGGGACGCCCTACGACACCGACGTCCGCGTGCCGCTGCTGGTCACCGGCCCGGGTGTGGTGCCCGGCGCGCGCCGCGAGGTCACCAGCAACATCGACCTCGCGCCGACCTTCGAGGAGCTCGCCGGGCTGCCGCCGGCGCCGTTCCGCAGCGGGCTGTCGCTGGTGCCGACGCTGTCCCAGCCGGCGCTGGTGCGCCAGTCGTACGCCTTCCTCGAGCACACCCAGCAGACACTCACCGGCAACGACCCCGATGCCGCGTTCACCGGCTCCGAGCTCGACCGGATCCCGTCGTTCACGGCCGTGCGCAGCCGGACCGCGCTGCTGGCGCGCTTCGACCTCGACCCCAGGCGCGGCAAGGTGCAGTGGGGCTACGAGTACTACTCCTACCGGAAGAACCGGTTCGAGAAGCGCAACAGCTTCGCGTCCAAGGCGCGCCGCGACGAGGTGGCCGCACTGCGGGCCAGGCTCACCGCCTTCGACGGATGCCGGGAGACCGGCGACCAGCCGGTGTCCGCGGCGTGCCGGTCGCTGCGCCAGTAGCACTAGTGTCGGCGCGTGACGCCGGACGTGATCGTGGTCGACCACCACGACTCCTACACGTGGAACCTGGTGCACCTCGTCGCCGCGGTGACAGGCGTCCTGCCCCGCGTCGTGCAGCACGACGAGGTCTCGCCGGAGGAGGTGCTGGGGCACTCCCACGTGGTGCTGTCACCGGGTCCGGGGCACCCGGCCTCGCCGGCCGACTTCTCCGTCGGCACTGCAGTGCTGCTGGCCGGGACGCGCCCCGTGCTCGGCGTCTGCCTGGGGATGCAGGGCCTCGTGACGGCGTACGGCGGGACGGTCTCGCGCCTGCGCCCTGCCCACGGCGAGGTCGCCGCGATCAGCCACGACGGCGCCGGGGTCTTCGCCGGCCTGCCGCAGGGGTTCGCGGCGGTCCGCTACCACTCCCTCGGCGCGGTCGAGCTGCCCGCCGGGCTCGTGGCGACCGCGTGGAGCGAGGACGGCGTGGTGATGGGGGTGCGGCACGTCGACCTGCCGCTCGAGGGCGTGCAGTTCCACCCCGAGTCGATCCTGTCCGAGCACGGCGAGGCGCTCGTGAGGACCTTCCTGAACACCCCACGACGTTCTTCTCCCCCGCTCCGCTCCTCCGGACAACGCCGCGGGGACCCCGAATGAGCGAGCGGGATCCGGTCTCCTTCTTCCGCGACGTCGCCTCGCGGCACCCGCGCTGCTTCTGGCTCGACGGCGGCGGTGCCCGCGAGTGGTCGGGCCGCCGCTCGATCATCGGCTGGCTCGACGAGGACGACCCGTCTCTGTCGTGGTCGGCCGCCCGGCGCGAGGTGACCCTGCACACGGGCGGGACCTCGCGCGTCGTCGGCGACGACGTCTTCGCCGTCCTCGAGGAGCGGATCTCCGCGGGCGAGCAGTGGTTCGGCTACCTCGGGTACGCCTCGCGCACCGACCTGCCCGCCGCTCCCGACCCGTTCCTGCCCGACGCGGTCTGGATGCGGCCCCGGGAGGTGCGGGTGTTCGAGCACGCGGTCTCGCCCTCCGGGGACTCCCCGCTCGAGCGGGGAGTCCGCCACCTGGAGGGGGGTACAACCGCCTCGGAGTGTCAGACTTCCCCACCAGGTGCGTACGCCGACGCCTTCGCCCGCGTCCAGGAGCACCTCCACGCCGGCAACTCCTACGAGGTCAACCTCACCCACCGGCTCACCCGCACCGCCGACCTCGACCCCGTCGCGGCGTACCTCCGGCTCCGCGAGCTCAACCCGGCGCCGTACAGCGGGTTCCTCCAGCACGACGTCGCCGGTGCGCGGGCGTGGCTGCTGTCGAGCTCGCCGGAGCGCTACGCGCTGGTCACCGCCGACCGGCACCTCGAGACCAAGCCGATCAAGGGCACCACGCCGCGCGGTCGTACGCCCGAGGAGGACGAGGCACACCGCGAGCGGTTGGCGCGCGAGCCCAAGACCCGGGCGGAGAACCTGATGATCGTCGACCTGCTCCGCAACGACCTGTCGCTGGTGTGCGACGTCGGGTCGGTGGAGGTGCCCGCGCTGATGCAGGTGGAGTCCTACGAGTCGGTGCACCAGCTCGTCTCCACCGTCCGCGGCCGCCTGCGCCACGACGTCTCGACCATCGCGGCCCTCCGCGCGCTCTTCCCGGCCGGTTCGATGACGGGCGCGCCGAAGCTGCGCACGATGGAGGTCATCGAGGAGGTCGAGGCGACCCCGCGCGGGGCGTACGCCGGCGCGTTCGGGTGGATCAGCGGCGACGGGCCGGCCGACCTCGGGGTCGTCATCCGGTCGCTGATGACCGACGGCAGCGGGACCTGGGTCCTCGGCACCGGCGGCGGGATCACCGTGAAGTCCGACGTCGCCGACGAGTGGGCCGAGTCGGAGTGGAAGGCCGAGCGGCTGCAGCGCGTCTTCGACTAGACCGACGTCGCGTCGGCCCGCACCCCCGGCACCCACATCTGGAACCGCGCCCCGCCGCCCGGCGCCTCGGCGACCTGGACCTGGCCGCCGTGCCGGTCGATGACCTGCCGCACGATGGCAAGGCCGAGACCCGAGCCGGGCATCGCGCGCGACTCCTCGGCCCGGTAGAACCGCTCGAAGACGTGCGGGCGGTCGGCCTCGGCGACGCCACTGCCCTGATCATCGACGGTGAGCACCCCGCCGGTCAGCCGCACGGTGACGGTGCCCCCGGAGGGGCTCCACTTGGCGGCGTTGTCGAGCAGGTTGGTCACCGCGCGCTCGAGGCTGTTGGCGTCGCCCACCACCGGCCACGTGTCGAGCGCGACGTCGAAGGCGACCCCGTGGGCGCGGCGGCGTACGCGCGTGACCGCGCGCTCGACCACCTCGGCGAGATCGACCTGCGCGACCACGTGGGAGGTCGGCTCGTCCCGCGCGAGCTCGACCAGGTCGCCGACGAGGGCGCTGAGCTCCTCGATCTGGCCGCGCACGTCGTCGAGGAGCTCGAGGCGCGCCTCCTTCGGAAGAGCCGTGTTGCCCTCGGCCTGGCGGAGCAGGTCGAGGTTGGTGCGCAGCGAAGTGAGGGGCGTACGCAGCTCGTGGCTGGCGTCGGCGACCAGGCGTCGCTGCCGGTCGCGGGAGGCGCCGAGGGCCAGCAGCATCTGGTTGAAGGCGGTGGCGAGCCGCGCGACCTCGTCGTCCCCCTCCACGCGCAGCGGCGTGAGGTCCTCGGTCACCGCGATGCGCTCGACGGCGGAGGTGAGGCGGCGTACGGGTCTGAGGCCGTTCTTGGCGACCAGCCAGCCGGCCAGCAGGGCGGCGAGCACCCCGAGCGCGCCGAAGACGAAGAGCACGCCGCCGAGCTTCTCCAGCGTCCGGTCGTTGGGGGCGAGGGGCTGGGCCAGGATCAGCGCCTCACCGCGCCCGGCCTGGACGGTCGCGACCCGGAAGCGCTCGCCCTCCCGCGTGACCAGGGTCCGCACGGCGGACTCGCGCCGGCCGGTGACGACGTCGTACTCCGGCTGGCCGAGGGTGAAGTGCGGGATGTCGGACCCCGACATCCCGCGGCCGTCGGCGGTGATGAAGATGATCCGCACATCGGCCGCGCCCAGCATCCACGACGGGACGCCGCCCGCGGTGACGCGCGACAGCGTGGTGTTGGCCGTCGCCTTGTGCGCGCGGTTGAGCAGCGACTGGTCCAGCGAGCTCATCATCTGCTGGCGCATGACCACGAACGCGGTGAACGCCAGCACCGCGATGGACAGTCCGAGCACGATGGTGGTGAGGACGGCGACCCGCGACGCCAACGACCTGCGGTAGTGCCAGCGCCCGTCCGGCCAGGTGGTGGCCGGCCCCGTGACCGGCGTCATGATTCCTTCAGGACGTAGCCGACGCCGCGCACGGTCTGGATGAGCCGCGGCTCGCCGGCGGCCTCGGTCTTGCGGCGGAGGTAGCCGACGTAGACCTCGAGCGAGTTGGCGCTCGTCGGGAAGTCGTAGCCCCAGACCTCCTCGAGGATGAAGGAGCGGTCGAGCACGCGGCGCGGGCGGCGCAGGAACATCTCGAGCAGGGTGAACTCGGTGCGGGTCAGCTCGATCGCGCGACCGCCGCGCGAGACGTCGCGGCTCGCGACGTCCATCGTGAGGTCGGCGAACGACAGCACCTCGCTCTCGCCGCCCTCGTCGGGCACGACGCGGCGCAGCAGCGCCCGCAGCCGGGCCAGCAGCTCCTCCAGCGCGAACGGCTTGGTGAGGTAGTCGTCGGCGCCGGCGTCCAAGCCCTCGACCCGGTCACCCACCGCGTCGCGCGCGGTGAGGACCAGCACGGGTACGTCGTTGCCGGCCGCGCGCAGCGCACGGGTGGTCTCGATCCCGTCGAGGCGCGGCATCATCACGTCGATCACCACGACGTCGGGGTGCTGCGAGCCGACCGCGACCAGGCCCTCGGCCCCGTCGGCGGCGAGGACGACTTCGTAGCCGTTGAACTCCAGGGACCGGCGCAGCGAGTCGCGCACCGCACGGTCGTCGTCGACGACCAGCACGCGGGGCCGGGACTCAGTCACGGGCCAAGGATGCCACCGGCGCCTGAGGCGATCCTGAGATCAGGCGTACGGCGCAGCGAGGCGAAGGTCCTCGACCAGCGCACCGAAGGCCTCGTCGTAGCCGTCCCGACCGCGCAGCCGCAGCACCGCCGACGGGTGGGTGGTGACGACCACGGGACGGGCTGGTTCCTCGAGGAGGCGGCCGCGCACCTCGCCGATCTTGACGGTCCGGTCCAGCACGGCCCGCGCCGCTGTCGCTCCCATGGCGACCACGACCCCCGGCGCGACCGCCTCCAGCTCGGCCTCCAGCCAGGGACGACAGGCCGACAGGTGGCGTACGTCGGGCTTCTGGTGGATGCGCCGCCTGCCGCGCTGCTCGAAGCGGAAGTGCTTGACGGCGTTGGTGAGGTAGGCCGCGGACCGGTCGATGCCGGCCTCGGTGAGCGCCTCGTCGAGGACCTTGCCGGCCGGCCCGACGAAGGGCTCTCCCTGCTCGTCCTCGCGATCGCCGGGCTGCTCGCCGACCAGCATGATCCGGGCGGAGCGGTTGCCGCTCGAGAAGACCACCTGCGTAGCCGGCTGCCACAGCTCGCACCCGCGGCAGTCGTGCGCGGCCGACTCGAGGTCGGCCAGCTCGCGCGACTGAGGCACCCACGGGGCGGCGTCGGTCTGCTCGGCCATGCGCCCACGATGCTCCGCAACCGGGACGCCCGGAACAGCCGGACGGGTGGGTCAGGCGTAGCGCGCCGCGATCGTCCCGGCGCGGGCACCGTAGCCGCCGCCGAACATGCAGGCATGCACCAGCAGCGGGAAGAGCTGGTGGATCCCGAGCCGGTCCTCCCAGCCCTCGGCAAGGGGGTAGGCCTCGTCGTAGGCCGCCATCACTCGCGGCAGGTGCGTGAGCCCGAACAGGTGGAGCATGGCCAGGTCGACCTCGCGGTGGCCGCCGTGGGCCGCCGGGTCGATGACGTGGATCGCGAGGTCCTGGCCCCAGAGGCAGTTGCCGTTCCAGAGGTCGCCGTGCAGGCGTGCCGGCGGCTCGTCGGGGATGAGCGCACTCAGCCGGCCGATGACCGCCTCCACCGCCGCCGCGTCGGGCTCGGTGATCGCGCCGCGGTCGCGTGCGAGCTTGAGGTAGGGGAGCACCCGGCGCACGGCGTAGAACTCGGGCCACGAGTCGGCGGTCTTGTTGGGCAGCGGCAGTCGCCCGATGAACCCGTCGTGGTCGAGGCCCCAGCCGTCGGCCCCGGCGGCGTGGGTGGTGGCGAGCTGCTGGCCGAAGGCGACGGCCGCCTCGACAGGCGTCTTCGAGCTCTGCTCGACCCACGCGAGGATCACGCAGTCGCTGGCCGCGGCGAGGACCTCGGGCACCGGCACGCCGCCCTCGACCTCGGTGAGCCAGCGCAGTCCCGCGACCTCGGCCTCGAAGAACCCCTCGGGTGGGTGCGGCAGCGTCTTCATCAGCGCGGTCTGGCCGCTGGACAGGCGCAGCCGGGTCGCGGTCGAGATGTCGCCGCCGGCCACCGGCGAGGTCGCGACGACCGCGGAGCCGAGGAGCTGCTCGGCACGCCGGGCGACCAGTGGCTGACGAGCCATCAGGCGGGACCCTCGAGCGCGCGGGGGAGGGCAGCCACGATCGCATCGCTCGTGCGCTCGACCATCGCCAGCACCTCCTCGAAACCGTCGTCCCCACCGTAGTACGGGTCCGGGACCTCTCCACCCGGATCGACGGGATCGAGGTCGCGGAACATCCCGAGCCGGGGCGTCCGGCCGCCGACGTCGGCGAGGTTGGCCTCGTCCATCACGAGGACGAGGTCGTACGCCTCGGGCCAGGTCGCGTCGTACTGCCGGGCGCGGTGTCGGCTCGGGTCGTAGCCGGCGGTGGCCAGCGTGGCCGCGGCGCGCGGGTCCATCGGGTTGCCGACGTGCCAGCCGCCGGTGCCGGAGGACGCGACCTCGACCCGGTCGTCGAGACCGGCGTCGGCCAGGCGGCGCTCCAGGACGACGTGCGCGGTGGGCGAGCGGCAGATGTTGCCGAGGCAGACCAGCGCGATCCGGTAGCGGCCGGGCTCGCGGGCAGGGGGGAGGTCGGTGGGGAGGTCCGGCACCCGCATCAGTCCCGCGAGGGGAGGGCGATCCGGACGCCCCAGCCCACGACGGTGATGATGAGCGAGCCGACGAGCGCGTTCCAGAAGCCGTCGACGTGGAAGCCGAGGTCGAAGGCGTCGGCCAGCCACGCGGTGAGCAGCAGCATCAGGGCATTGATCACCAGGAGCAGGAAGCCCAGCGTCAGGATGATGAACGGCAGCGACAGCAGCTTGATGACGGGCTCGATGAAGGTCGAGACGAGTCCGAGGATGAGGGCGACGAGCAGCAGCGGCAGGATCTTCTCCTGCAGCTCGGCCTGCCCGTTGTCGGGGCCGTCGAAGTAGATCCCGGCCAGGAGCTGGGCCGCCACGGCCAGCCCGACGGCGTACGTCAGCAACCACGTCACGAAGCGCATGCGGCGAGACTAGCCAACGCCGCCCTCCGGCTACCCTCCCCGGATGGTCACGATCGGCGGCACGGGCGTGATGGTGCTCGGCGCCCTCGCGGCAGGAGTGGTGGCCGTGCTGCTCGCGCTCGCCACGCGTCGCCTGCTCGGCACCGTCTCAGCAGTGTCGGTCGCCGGCCTCCTGTGGTCGCTGGTCGCGATCGGGCTGGTGACGCTCGTGCCCACCCGGGCCGACGTCGGGGTCGTGCCCGCCGAGACCCGGAGCGAGTCGTGCTCGTGGGACTACGGCGGCCCGTCGGGAGCTGCCTTCGAGGTGCTCGGGTTCGACCAGCGCACCCTCAACGTCCTGCTCTTCGTGCCGGCGGGGATGTTCCTCGTGCTCGCGGTCGGCCGCTGGTGGTCCGGCGTCGCGCTCGCCCCGCTCGGGCTCGCGGCGCTGGCGGCGTACAGCCTCGGCATCGAGCTCGTCCAGCTCCAGCTCGCCCGACTCGACCGCGCCTGCGACGTGACCGACCTGGTCGACAACGTCCTCGGTGCGGGGCTCGGCTTCGCGATCGGCCTGTTGCTGCTGCCGGTGGTGCGGCCGTGGCGGGGACGACGAGCCCCTGAATAGGGTCCCCCTATGACCACGCCCCAACCTCGGCCCAACGTGCTCGCCATCCCTGCGTACGTCGCCGGCAAGCCGCCCGTCGCCCGACCCGGGCTGACGTCCTACAAGCTGTCGTCCAACGAGAACCCCTACCCGCCGCTCCCGGGCGTCCTGGAGGCCGCGACCGAGGCGGCGGCGCAGATGAACCGCTACCCCGACATGGGCAGCACGGCCCTGTACGCCGCGCTCGGCGAGGCGATGGGCGTGCCGGTCGAGGACCTGGCGGCGGCGACCGGCTCGGTCGGCCTGATCTACCAGCTCGTCAACGCCTTCTGCGAGCCCGGCGACGAGGTCGTCTATGCCTGGCGCTCCTTCGAGGCCTACCCCATCGCCGTCACCGCCGGTGGCGCGACGAGCGTGCAGGTGCCGGTGACCGCCGACGGTCGCCACGACCTCGACGCGATGGCGGCCGCGATCACCGACCGCACCAAGGTCGTCATCGTCTGCACGCCCAACAACCCGACCGGACCGGCCGTCACCCAGTCCGAGCTCGACGCGTTCATCGCGAGGATCCCCACCCAAGTGGTCGTCGTGGTCGACGAGGCCTACCTCGAGTTCGTCCGGATGGACGACGCCATCGACGGCATCGCGACCTACCGGCGCCACGACAACGTCGTGCTCACCCGCACGTTCTCCAAGGCGTACGGGCTCGCCGGCTTCCGCGTCGGGTACGCCGTGGCTCCCGCGCCGCTGGCCGCCGCGCTCCGTGCCGTCTCGCTGCCCTTCGGCGTCAGCCACGTCGCGCAGGCCGCGGCGATCGCCTCGCTGGCCGCGCAGGACGAGCTGCTCGCGCGGGTCGACGACCTCGTCGCGCGCCGCGCCGACCTCGTCGCCCGGCTGCGCGAGGTGGGCTGGGAGCTCCCCGACGCGCAGGGCAACTTCGTCTGGTTCCCGCTCGGCGACCGGGCCCTCGACTTCGCCGCCGCCTGCGGCGAGGTGGGGATCTCGGTGCGCCCCTTCGCCGGCGACGGCGTCCGCGTCAGCATCGGCGAGGCCGAGGCGTTCGACCGGGTCGTCGAGGTGGCTGCCCGCTTCGCCCCCTGAGCCGCCTCGGCACGGTCGGTATGGTTGAACTGTGAACGACACGGCGACGTACACCACCAAGGGCAAGCCCTTCGAGCGCGACATGTCCTACCTGCCCGACCGGGTCCTGGCGGGGGAGCGGTCGGCGGACCCGCTCGACGACCAGTTCCCCAGTGGCTCCAAGGACAGCCCGCGCGACGTCCCGGTGTGGCAGGCAGAGCCCGGCCGCTACCGCCTGGTCGCGGCCCGCGCCTGCCCGTGGGCGCACCGATCCATCATCGTGCGCACGCTCCTCGGCCTCGAGGACGTCATCTCGTGGGGGGCACCCGGGCCGGTGCACGACGACCGCAGCTGGACCTTCGACCTCGACGAGGGCGGCCGCGACCCGGTGCTCGGCATCGAGCGCCTCCAGGAGGCCTACTTCGCCCGCGAGGCCGACTACCCGCGCGGCATCACGGTCCCGGCGATCGTCGAGGTGGAGTCGGGCAAGGTCGTGACCAACGACTTCCCGCAGATCACCCACGACCTGTCCTTCGAGTGGCGCGAGCACCAGCGCCCCGACGCCCCGGACCTGTGGCCCGCCGACGTCCGCGAGGAGATGGAGGCGGTGATGAAGCGGGTCTTCACCGAGGTCAACAACGGTGTCTACCGCTGCGGCTTCGCCGGCTCGCAGGAGGCGTACGCCGACGCCTACGAGCGGCTGTTCTCGACGCTCGACTGGCTCGAGGACCGCCTCGCCGACCGTCGCTACCTGATGGGTGACGCGATCACCGAGGCCGACGTACGCCTCTTCACCACGCTGGTGCGCTTCGACGCGGTCTACCACGGGCACTTCAAGTGCAACCGCAACAAGATCACCGAGATGCCGAACCTCTGGGGCTACGCCCGCGACCTGTTCCAGACGCCCGGGTTCGCCGACGAGGTCGACTTCGAGCAGATCAAGCAGCACTACTACGTCGTGCACACCGACATCAACCCCACCCAGATCGTGCCCGTCGGGCCCGACGAGTCCGGCTGGCTGACGCCGCACGGCCGCGGCTGACCCCCGTCCGCGGGTAGGCCCCGGGGGACCGGTCTGGACCCCCAGCCCCTGACAGGCCGCCAACTCCGGCGTCTTCCCCGAGACTTCCCCCAGACCTCCATCAGGTACGCCGCCGCTCGGCCGTACCCGTCGCGTCCGCGCGTCCGGCGGCGCATCGTGGTCGCCGCACCACCACGGACCTCGCAGGACCGGCGCTCCCACCGGCCTGCGCCCTCCACCCAGGAGGAGAGCCGGGGCAGACGGACACCCACAAGTCCGCCGGCCCCGGCTCGTGGTGTTCGGAGCGGGCGCCCTTACGGATCGGGCGACTCCGGAGCGGCCGGAGCGGCGCCGGAGCGGCGCCGTCGCGGCGGGCGGGCCAGCGCCGGTGACCAATCCTGGGGAAATCATGCGTCGCCGATCCCGGCAAGTGGAGGGAGGTTGCCCCCACGCCTCCGAGAGGTACGCCACGCATTCGGCTCGGGCCGTTCCGAGCGCCATTCCATACCCCAGAGTTGGCAACTGGCGCAGTCGCTCGGTGAGGGAGGCCGCACCGAGGGCAACCTGCAGATGGCCCCTCGTCAGGGACCAGCGGGATCTACGCAAGGGGATGGAAGATGAACGCACGACACAAGGCCGCACCGACGACCGGGCGGCACGGGGTGAGGCGGGTCTTCGCTCTCCTCCTGCTGCTGCCGGCCCTTGCAGTGCTCGGAGCACAGGCGACCCCCGCGGCCGCCAGCGAGGTCTGCCCCGGCACGCACCTCTCGCCTCCGGACAACACCACCGAGTCGTTCACCTACACCGCCCCCGACGGCTACCTGATCGCCGGCTGGTGCGTGAAGGCCGGGCCGACCGCCGAGTACCACGACCTCTCCGGCGCGCCCGTCGCGTCGGTCACGATCGCGCACTCCAGCGGCAAGGAGATCAGCCACTACTCGGTGGTGCTCGTCAAGGCGCCCACGCCGGTGGCTCCGGCTGCTCCGACGGCGGTGGACGTGTGCGAACCCGCCACAGGTCCGACGAACGACCGGGTCACGATCCCGACTGACGCGAACTTCACCTACACGTTGGACGGCGCGGCTGTCGCGGCTGGTTCGGTCGTCGCGACGGGCACGACCCACACCGTGATGGCTGTCGCCAAGGACGGGGTGGTCGTCAAGGAGGGTGCCACGACGACGTGGACGTTCACGTTCACCAAGGTGCTGTGTGCCACCCCTCCGCCGCCGCCCACGCCGGTGGCTCCGGCTGCTGCGACGGCGGTGGACGTGTGCGAGCCCGCCACGGGTCCGACGAACGACCGGGTCACGATCCCGACTGACGCGAGCTTCACCTACACGTTGGACGGCGCGGCTGTCGCGGCTGGTTCGGTCGTCGCGACGGGCACGACCCACACCGTGATGGCTGTCGCCAAGGACGGGGTGGTCGTCAAGGAGGGTGCCACGACGACGTGGACGTTCACGTTCACCAAGGTGCTGTGTGCCACGCCTCCGCCGGTGGTCCCGCCCGTGGTCACGCCCCCGGTCGTGACACCCCCGGTGGTGACTCCTCCTGAGGTCCTGCCCGAGCAAGCCTTCGGCAAGGCCGTCGGCTCGGTGAAGGCCACCTGCCAGGGCACGGTCCGGGCCAAGCTGGTCAACCGGTCCGGCGAGAAGGTGGTCTACAAGCTCCGGGTCGGCAAGGTGGTCCACAAGATCGCGGTGAAGTCCCAGTCGAAGAAGAAGTTCGTGACGAAGGGCAAGCCGCGGGCACAGGTCACGTTGAAGGTCGGCTCCACCAGGCTCGACAAGCTCCGCATCCCGGCGTTGTGCGCGGCCCCCGAGGTCCTGCCCGACACCGGCATGCGAGGCACGGCCTGGTGACGGCCGCCTTCATCGCCGGGTAGCAGCAGCTGCTGCCCGAGCCTCCCCCCCCAGTGGAGGAGAGCCGGGGCAGACGGACACCCACGAGTCCGTCGGCCCCGGCTCGTGGTGTTCGGAGCCGAGGTGCGTACGGGTTGGGGCCTCCCGCTTCTCCCACGTTGGGTACGTGGTCTGGTCCGATCGGGCCCTATCCGGCTTGATACGCCAAGTTTCGGTCAAGCGCAGCCGGAAGTAGTCCCCGACCTCTGCTCAGCCGACGTGCCGTCCCCGTTCGGGGAGAGAACCTTCTGTCGGGACATGTGAGCCGTACGTCTTGGGGGCGTGCGGCGGCCACGGTCGACAGAACTGGGGTGTCGGTCACCGATCGACTTGGCAGTGGGGACTACTCGCACAGGGGGCGGGACAATGCATCGCGTACGCACGAACACCGGGACTGCAGGGCAGAAGCGGGGGACTCGAGGGGCACACGCCGCCGAAAGGCGACGGGGCCCAGGGGGGTTGAGGCGACTGCTCGCCCTCCTCCTGCTCGTCCCGGTCGTCGCCGTCCAGGCCACGACCTCGGCCGCGAGCGCGGCCGTCGTGGCGGGCTTCGAGATCGACGGCAACACGCCCGTCGACGGCGGCGGCACGGACTGGGCGGGGCTCGACGACGCCACCACCCACCAGACCGACCCGGTGGGCAACGCCGACACGAGCACGTTCAAGGGCAGCAAGGAGTTCGAGCACCCCTCCACCTGGGAGATCGGCACCGGACTCGCGCCCAACCAGGACGACATCTCCGACGTCTACGTCCACGACGCGGTCGTGGACGACGACATCTGGGGCTTCGTCGGTTTCCGCCGCTACACCACCAGCGGCGTGACGAACTTCGACGTCGAGTTCAACCGGCTGGAGAACGCCGGCGGCAGCACCTACCTGCCGCTGCGTTCGGGCGGGGACGTGATGGTCCGCTTCGAGCAGGACGGCAACAAGGGCTTCAGGCTCACGAACGCGTACTTCTGGCGGCTGCAGACCGGTCCCGACTGGACGGCCGGCTGCCTCGAGGTCAGCGGCTACTCGCCGGGCGCCGGCTGGTGCCCCGTCGACATCGCCCAGGTCCCCTTCACCGGCACCACGGGCGAGGGCGGGCTCTTCGGCGAGGGTGCGTTCAACTTCACCGCGCTCCTCGAGCTCGGCGGCGGCGACATCACCTGCCTGGGCGGCAACTTCGGCACGATGAACATCCGGACCTTCACCGGCAACGCCAACGAGTCCGCGCTCAAGGACTACGTCGACGCGGTCAGCATCGACGTCGGTGACACCTGCGGGGCCATGGAGATCCACAAGGTCGACCAGTTCGGCAACTCCGTCCCGGGTGCCACGTTCTCCATCTCGCCCAACCCGATCCCGGGTGAGAGCGCGAGCCCGCTCGTGATCACCGAGGGCGGGGCCGGCGACCCCGACGGCACCGCGAACGGCGCCATCGCCATCGACCCGGCCAGCCCGGGCACGTACACGGTGGTCGAGACCGCGGCCCCGGCCGGGTACGAGCTGCCGCAGCCGCTGTCCGCGCGTACGTGGACCGTCACGGTCGGCGAGAACGGTGAGGGCAGCGTCAACACCCCGTTGACCGTGACCGACCGCAGGTACTTCGCGGCCCCGGCGATCGTCAACGCCCCGCGCTACGACATCGACTACAACTGGCGTGTCACCAAGTCGGTGGCCGACCCGAAGAAGGTCGACGTCGCGGAGGGCACGTCCGCCGTCTTCGACTACGAGGTGCGGCTCGAGGCGCTCGACCCGACCAGGTCCGGCTTCGGCGGGACCGTCACGGTCACCAACCCGAACACCCTGCCCATGGTGGGGACCCTCTCGGCCGGGATCACCGGCGGCGCAGCGTGCACCATCAGCGCCACGGACGTCTCCGGCGCGGCCGGGCTCCAGGTCGACCTGGCGAGCGGGGCCAACCCGTTCACCTACACCTGTCCGACCGCGGCCCTGCCCGGTGGCACCACCGCCACCGTGACCTGGGCGGAGGCGACCTACCCGAGCTCCGAGGCGGGCGAGACCTACACGCGCTCCGACGCGAAGGCCTTCGCCATCGACCAGAAGACCGACGAGACCACGACCGTCACCGACACCTTCGACGGCGGCGCTGCGGAGGACCTCGGCACGTACGACTGGAACACCGTCCGGGCCTCGAACGACCCGGCGGCGCACACGGTGGTCGTCGCGACCTACTCGCGTGACATCGACGGGGTTCCCGGCGAGTGCACCGACTACCCCAACGTCGCACGCGAGTCGGCGGACGAGACCAGCGACCGTGAGACGGTCACGGTCTGCGTCGGCCGCAACCTCGACGTCACCAAGGACGCCACGCTGGGCTACCAGCGCGAGCTGCTGTGGGACATCGCCAAGTCCGGCCCCGGCACGGACTGGGTCGGTGAGGACGAGCAGGGCGACCTGAGGAAGACCGTCGACTTCACCATCGACGTCACCGCCGACGGCGTGAGCGACTCCGAGTGGGCGCTCACCGGCACGATCCTCATCGACAACCCCAACTCCTGGCCGGTGACGGTCGACGTGACCGACACGGTCGTGGTCGACACCAAGGTGCTCCAGTGCACCATCGACGGCGGCGCCTCGGTGGCCGTGCCGGCCAACGCGGTCGACCACCCCGTGACGTACGAGTGCCCGGGCGTCGAGCAGGGCGACTACGTCGGCGAGAACACCGTCACCATCGACTGGAGCGCGGACTCCCACGCCTACCCGAGGACCAGCGACAGCGACACCGTCGACGTCGAGGTGACGGGTGACCCGGAGCCGACCAACGCGACGGTCACGCTCACCGACCTGCTCGAGGGCGAGGACGTCACCGCGGACCTGCCGCAGTCGACGTTCGACTGGAGCACCGTCCACGCGATGACCGGCGACGCCGCGGCGAACCCGCCGCTCGCCGACCACACGCAGCGCCTCACCTACTCGGTGGAGCTCGACGGGGCGACCGGCGAGTGCGTGCCATACGAGAACCTCGTCACCATCGACCAGACGAAGCAGTCCGACGCCCACACGGTGACGCTGTGCTCGCCGGGCGTCGCCAAGACGGTCGTGGCCGACTTCGGGCGCAAGCAGCTGTGGAAGCTGACCAAGGACGTCGACAAGACCTTCGTCGAGGTCGGACCCGACGGCCAGGCGCGGTTCACCTACACCGTGACCGCCACCCCGGGCGAGGTCGTGCCGGACGGCACCGCTTCGTGGTCGGGCTCGATCGAGGTCACCAACCCCTCCGACGAGGTGCTGGTCGTCGACGTGGCGGACCTCGCCGACGTGGCCGGCTGGACGTGCGAGCTGGTCGACGACGGCACCGCGGTGGAGATCGCACCCGGAGGCAGCGTCGAGCTGGCGTACGGGTGCGAGGGGTCGGGCCACGCGTCCGGCACCAACACCGCCGAGGTGAGCTTCGGTGGCGAGGTCGTCACCGAGACCGTGGGCGTGGAGTTCGCGCCGCGGCCGGGCATCACCGACACCACCACGACCCTGGTCGACGACATCCCGAACGACGGCGTCCCGGCGCTGCAGTTCGACGTCGACGCGGCCGAGGGACCCAACGTGTTCACCTACTCCCGCGACCTCGGCGCTCCCGCAGGCGCCTGCGAGACGTACACGAACACCGCGGTGCTCGCCCTGACCGGCGACGACCTCAGCGCCGACCGTACGGTCCGCGTCTGCGAGGAGGCGCCGCTCGAGGTCGCCGTGGAGGGAGCCGGCAGCTACGGCATCACCTACCCGTGGACCATCGAGAAGGAGGTCGACCGGACCCGCGTCGAGGTCGACGCCGAGACCGGGCAGGCCGACTTCACCTACGAGGTGACGGTCCGGGCCGGCGAGAAGCAGCCGGCGGGCTGGACGCTGTCCGGCGACGTCACGGTGACCAACCCGAACACCTATGCCGAGGGCGACATCGAGGTCACCGACCTCGACGTCAGCACGGACGTCGGTGGTGGGGCGGTCTGCACCGCGACGCTCCCGGCCGAGCCCGTGGTCGCGCACGGTGACGACCTGGTCGTCGGGTTCTCGTGCGAGTTCAGCGGGGAGCCGGGCACCTCGGGCACGGTCACCGCGGACGTGACCTGGGACCCGGCCGGTGCCGCGACGAGCGACACCGAGTCCGCCTCCGGCGACGTCACCCTCACCGTGGGCGACGAGGTCGACCGGTTCATCGACGTCTGGGACGACCAGACCGACCCGGAGAACCCGGTCCTGCTCGACGAGGACCTGGAATGGTCCGCGGGCCTGGTGGAGTCGTACGGCTACACGCTCACGCACGACGGTGTGCCGGGGACGTGCGTCGACTTCACCAACACCGCGTGGCTCGCGCTCACCGGGGACGACCCCAGCGACAGCACGACGGCCACGGTGTGCACCGAGGCCCCGCTCGAGCTGGCGCCGACCGCGACGGCCGACCTGGCACGCGCGTACGCCTGGTCGATCGCCAAGGTCGCCGACGCCACCCAGCGCACGGCCGACGCCTCCGGCAACGCGACCTTCACCTACACGGTGACGGCCCGCGCCGGGGCGGCGACCGACTCCGGGTGGAAGCTGCAGGGCGCGGTGGAGATCGCCAACCCCAACCAGTACGCCGACGGTGACATCACCGCCGACGTCACGGCGGCGACCGACCTGGGAGGGGGCGCGGTCTGCACCGTCACCGGGGGCGCGGACGCCGTGGTCGCAGCGGACAGCTCGACGACCCTGCCGATCGCCTGCACGTTCGCGTCGAAGCCCGCGGGCTCCGGGACCGTGAGCGTGACGGCGACCTGGGACCCGCCGGGTGAGGCGAGCTCGACGTCTGTCACCGAGACCACGGGGCCGATCTCCTTCGGCGTCCGCTCGGAGACCAACAAGACGGTCCAGGTGGTCGACGACAAGACGGTCGCCGGTCAGCGGGTCGTCCTCGACCCGGCGCTCACGTGGGCAGCGGGCCTGGTCAGGAGCTACACCTACGACCTGACCCTGGCCGGGGGCGCGCCCGGTGCGTGCCAGGGCTGGACCAACACCGCGACGATCGACCTGCCGGTCGGTACGGACCCGACGGCGAGCGCTGCCGTGCTGGTCTGCACCCCGGCCGCCGAGGTCCTGCCCGAGCAGGCCTTCGGCAAGGCGGTCGGATCGGTGAAGGCGAGCTGCCAGGGCACGGTCCGGGCCAAGCTGGCCAACCGCTCCGGCGAGAAGGTGGTCTACAAGCTCCGGGTCGGCAAGAAGATCCACAAGATCGCGGTGAAGTCCCAGTCGAAGAAGAAGTTCGTGACGAAGGGCAAGCCGCGGGCAAAGGTCACGTTGAAGGTCGGCTCCACCAGGCTCGACAAGCTCCGCATCCCGGCGTTGTGCGCGGCCCCCGAGGTCCTGCCCGACACCGGCATGCGAGGCACGAGCTGATGACGGCCGCCTTCATCGCCGGGTAGCAGCAGCTGCCCGAACCTCCACCCCCCAATGGAGGCGAGCCGGCGCCGACGGGTCACCCACGAACCCGTCGGCGTCGGCTCATCCACGTCCCCGGGCCGGCGTACGCCTGATTGGTGCTGTCGGGCTCCGACAGATACCTTGACCCCCATCCTGTGGTCGGGGTCACACACGCCGGCGACCACGCGTGCAAGCCGTCGGCGTCCGGCGATCCCGTGACTGCCGCTGCCTGATTGTGAGGAGAGTGCGTTGTCCGATCCTGTGAGTTTCGGCCCCGACCTGGCGGACGTCTTCGGACCGTCCCAGACCGACGGTGGCCCCGAGCTCGTCCAGCTGCTCACGCCCGAGGGCGAGCGGGTGCACCACCCCGAGTTCGACCACGACTTCTCTGCCGAGGAGCTGCGCGGCCTCTACCGCGACATGGTGCTCACCCGGCGCATCGACGTCGAGGCCACCGCGCTCCAGCGCCACGGCGAGCTCGGCATCTGGGCCCAGCTGCTCGGCCAGGAGGCCGCGCAGATCGGCGCCGGCCGTGCCCTGCGCCCGCAGGACTACGTCTTCCCGACCTACCGCGAGCACGGCGTCGCCTACTGCAAGGGCGTCGACCCGCTCCGCCTGCTCGGCCTGTTCCGCGGCGTCGACCAGGGCGGCTGGGACCCCAACGAGAACAACTTCGGCCTCTACACGATCGTCATCGGCGCCCAGACGCTCCACGCCACCGGCTACGCCATGGGCATGCAGCGCGACGGTGTCGTCGGCACCGGCGACCCCGACCGCGACTCGGCCGTCATCGCCCACTTCGGCGACGGCGCGTCCTCGCAGGGCGACGTCAACGAGGCGTTCATCTTCGCCGCCTCCTACAACGCCCCCGTCGTGTTCTTCTGCCAGAACAACCAGTGGGCCATCTCCGAGCCGATCGAGCGCCAGACCCGCATCCCGCTCTACCAGCGCGCGCTGGGCTTCGGCTTCCCGGGCATCCGCGTCGACGGCAACGACGTGCTGGCGACGTACGCCGTGACGAAGGCCGCGCTCCAGCGGGCGCGCGAGGGCAACGGCCCGTCGTTCGTCGAGGCCTACACCTACCGGATGGGCGCGCACACCACGACCGACGACCCGACCCGCTACCGCCTCAACGACGAGCTCGAGCACTGGAAGCTCAAGGACCCGATCGAGCGGCTCAAGGTCTACCTGCGCCGCAACGGCCTGGTCGACCAGGCGTTCTTCGACGACCTCGACGCCGAGGCCAAGGAGCTGGGCCACCACCTCCGCGAGGGCTGCAAGGCGCTGCCCGACCCCAAGCCGCTCGACCAGTTCGGCTACGTCTTCAGCGAGATGACCGACGAGATCGCCGCGCAGCGCGACGAGTTCGCGGCCTACCTCGCTTCGTTCGAGGGGAGCCACTCGTGAGCAACACCCAGAAGATCACTCTCGCCAAGGGCCTCAACATGGGCCTGCGCAAGGCGATGGAGGACGACGACAAGGTCCTGCTGATGGGTGAGGACGTCGGCAAGCTCGGCGGCGTCTTCCGCATCACCGACGGCCTGCAGAAGGACTTCGGCGAGGACCGCGTCATCGACAGCCCGCTCGCGGAGTCCGGCATTGTCGGCACCGCGGTCGGCATGGCGCTGCGCGGCTACCGCCCCGTCGTGGAGATCCAGTTCGACGGCTTCGTCTACCCCGCCTACGACCAGATCGTGTGCCAGGTCGCCAAGTACACCTACCGCTCGCAGGGCAAGGTGAAGATGCCGATCGTCATCCGCATCCCCTTCGGCGGTGGCATCGGCGCGGTCGAGCACCACTCGGAGTCCCCGGAGGCGCAGTTCGCGCACACGCCCGGCCTCAAGGTGGTGGCGTGCTCCAACCCGGTCGACGGCTACTGGATGATCCAGCAGGCAATCGCCCACGACGACCCGGTGATCTTCCTCGAGCCCAAGCGCCAGTACCACGCCGACAAGGCCGAGCTCGACGACACCGCGACGCCCGACCCGCTGTTCACCTCGCGGGTCGTGCGCGCCGGCTCCGACGCGACGGTGCTCGCCTACGGTCCGACGGTGAAGACCGCGCTGAAGTGCGCCGAGGCCGCCGAGGCCGAGGGCCGCAGCCTCGAGGTCATCGACCTGCGCACGCTGTCCCCGCTCGACATGGCTCCGGTCTACGAGTCCGTACGCCGCACGGGTCGCTGCGTGGTCACCCACGAGGCGCACGTCAACCTCGGCATGGGCGCCGAGCTCGCCGCCCGGGTCACCGAGCAGTGCTTCTACTCCCTCGAGGCCCCCGTCCTGCGCGTCGGCGCCTTCGACACGCCCTACCCGCCGTCGCGGATCGAGGAGGAGTACCTCCCCGACCTCGACCGGGTGCTGGACGCCGTCGACCGCACCTTCGCCTTCTGAGAGGAACTGCCATGTCCGAATTCCTCCTCCCCGACGTCGGCGAGGGCCTCACCGAGGCCGAGATCGTGGCCTGGAAGGTCAAGGTCGGCGACACGATCGAGATCAACGACGTGATCGTCGAGATCGAGACCGCCAAGTCGCTCGTCGAGCTGCCATCGCCGTTCGAGGGCACCGTCCTCGCGCTGCTCGTCCCCGAGGGCGAGACCATCCCGGTCGGCACCCCGATCATCTCGATCGGTGCCGAGGGCGAGGCGCCGCCCGCCCCGTCCGCTCCCGCCGAGCAGACCGAGTCTGACCCCTATCTCGGCATGGCCGAGAAGGCGGGCGCCGCCGATGCGGCCGCGCAGGTCGACCCGGCTGACATCGACCTGTCCAACCCGGCCGCGTCCGGGTCGATGGAGGGTGCCTCCCTCGTGGGCCGGATCAAGGCCGAGCGTGGCCCGATGCGCCGGGCCCGCCGCGGCTCGGCCTCGCCGAGCACGGTCGCGGGCAGCCAGACCCAGATGCAGGTGCAGGGCGCGTTCTCGCCCGGCGGCGCGCAGTCCGACGACGTCATGCCCGCCGACGAGGCACCGGTCCCGGCCGTCGACCAGCGCCCCGCCCCGGCGGCAGCACCCGCGGAGGCCCTCGTACCGGCCGCGGCCCAGGCCGAGCCCAGCGACGTACGTGCCCTCGCCAAGCCCCCCGTCCGCAAGCTCGCCAAGGACCTCGGCGTCGACCTGTCGACGCTCGCCGGCTCCGGCCCGTCCGGGTCGATCACCCGCGACGACGTCCAGGGTGCGGCCAACGGCTCGGGCCCTGCCCGCACGCCGTCGGCCGCCGCAGCGTCATCCGGATCCGCACCCATGGCTGCGGCTTCGTATGACGCACCGCGCGAGCGCGAGACCCGCGAGCCCATCAAGGGCGTGCGCAAGATGATGGCGACGGCGATGAGCCGGTCGGCATTCACCAGCCCGCACGTCACCGAGTGGGTCACCGTCGACGTGACCGCGGCGATGCAGCTCGTGGCCCGCCTCAAGAAGCGTCCCGAGCTCCGCGACACCCGGGTCAGCCCGCTGCTGGTCCTCGCGCGCGCCGTCATCCTCGCGATGAAGCGCACCCCGGAGATCAACTCCTACTGGGACGAGGACGCGCAGGAGGTCGTCTACAAGCACTACGTCAACCTCGGCATCGCGGCCGCGACGCCGCGCGGCCTGGTGGTGCCCAACGTCAAGGACGCCGACTCGCTGTCGATGACCGAGCTGGCGCAGGCGCTGGGCGAGCTCACCGCCACCGCGCGCGACGGGAAGACGCAGCCGGCCGAGATGGCCGGCGGCACCTTCACGATCACCAACGTCGGCGTCTTCGGCGTCGACGCCGGCACCCCGATCATCAACCCGGGCGAGTCCGCGATCCTGTGCTTCGGCGCGATCAACAAGCGGCCGTGGGTGGACGAGGAGACCGGCGAGATCGTGGTGCGCGACGTGACGACGCTGGCGCTGTCCTTCGACCACCGCCACATCGACGGCGAGAAGGGCTCGCGCTTCCTCGCCGACGTCGCCGGGATGCTGTCCGACCCGGGGACCGCGCTCCTCTTCTGACTGACCGGGCACTTCGTGCCCGTCACGCGCACCGACCGGGCACTTCGTTCCGCTACACGGGGAGGAAGTGCCCGGTCGGCGTCCCGGACGGGGAGGAAGTGCCCGGTCGGCGTCCCGGTCAGCGGGCGTGCCAGGCCGCGAGCACCTCGGCCTCGCGCTCGGGCGAGAGGGCGGTGACCGGGGAGTCCAGGCAGCCGGGAGCGGTCTCGGCCAGCGGCCTCAGGCGCAGGCCGGCTGCGATGGCCGGGCTGGGATCATGCGCCAGCATGCCGTCGTACTCCGGGCGTGGCAGCCACAACGGCAGCGAGCCCTCGCCCATCCAGGGCACCACGCCCTGCGCCTCGAGGAACGCCGATTCGACCCACGTGAGCCGCGGGTAGGCCGCCCCGACGCCGGCAGCGGTGTGGGCCAGCAGCTCGCTGAGCGGCACGGGGACGCCCACGGCGTCGTACGTCCCGGTCGTACGGGTCTCCGCGAGGTCGAGCAGCCAGGCGGCGAGGTCGCGTACGTCGATCACCTGCACCACGTCGTCGGGACGCCCGGGGGCCAGCACCTCGCCGCCCCGGGCGAGGCGCTGCGGCCAGTACGCGAAGCGCCCCGTCGGGTCGCCGGGCCCGACGATCAGGCCCGGTCGGGCGACCACCGACGACGCCGCCGTCGAGCGGACGGCCTGCTCGCAGGCGACCTTCATCCCGCCGTACGCCTCGGGGTCGACGGTGAGGTCGACGTCCTCCTCGATCGGGTCGAGCAGCGGCTCCGTCGCCGGCGAGCTGTTGTCGGCGTACACGCTGACGGTGGACACGAAGACCCAGTGCGCCCGCGCCGTGGCCGCCACCGCCCTGCGGACCTGGGAGGGGAGCCGGGCGACGTCCACCACCGCGTCCCAGGCCCCGGACCCGACCTCCGCGGGCACGTCGTCGGCGCGGTCCCACGGCAGGTGCGTCGCGCCGTCGGGGACGGTGCCGGAGGTGCCGCGGCAGGCGCAGGTGACGTCCCACCCGCGGGCGACGGCCTGCTCTGCCACCTCGCGGGAGAGGAACCGGGTCCCACCGAGGACGAGGAGTCTCATGGCCCCACCCCAGCGGGTGGGATACTCGCGGGGCAAGGGTTTTCGCTGAGGGCGCAACCGATGGCTCGGGACCTTTGTCAGGCGCGGTCCCGCGCTGCGACAATGAGGTCCTCGGATCGTGTGGAAGGAGCGGGCGGATGGCCCAGGACGCCGCCGCGGCAACTTCGGGCGAGCCCACCACCTCGGCCCTGCTGGCCCGCGCCCAGCAGGTCGCCGACCAGCTGGTGAGCGAGGCCCGGCAGGAAGCCGATGCCCTGACCGTCGAGGTGGGCGCCCTCCGCGAGGAGCTGCGCACCCTCAAGGCCGAGGCCGAGGCGGACCGCGCCGAGGCCGGCCGCGCCCGGCGGCAGGCCGAGGAGGTGCTGGCCGGGGCGTCGGAGGAGGCCGCGACCATCGTCGTCGACGCCAACGAGCAGGCCGCCCTGCTGATGTCGTCGGCCTCGGCGGCACGCGACGAGCAGGTCGAGGCCGCGCGCGTCGAGGGCGACCGGCTCCGCGCCCAGGCGCAGGAGGACGCCGTCGCGCTCCGCGCCGAGTCACAGGAGCTGCGCGACACCGCGGCCACCGAGACGTCCGCGCTCCTCGACGGCGCACGCGCCGAGGCCGAGGCCACCGTCGCCGCAGCGCAGGAGACGGCCGCGCGCCTCGTCGAGGAGGGCCGGGCCGGGGGCCAGCGCCACCTCGACTCGGCCATGACGGAGGCCGAGTCGCTGCGGGCCACCGCCTCGACCGAGTCGGCCCGGATGCGTGACGAGGCCGCCCTCCACGTCGAGGAGATGCGCCGCACCACGGGCGCCGAGGTCGACCGGATGCGCCGCTCCGCGGAGGAGACCCTCGCCGCGGCTCGCGCGGAGAGCGAGGAGAAGCTCCGCCAGGCCGCCGAGCAGACCGAGTGGGCCACCTCGACCGTACGCTCCGTGCTGGCCGGCGCCGCGACGGAGGCCGACGCCATCCGCAAGGCCGGCCACGCCGACGTCGCTGCCCACACCCGGCTCGTACGCCGTCGTCTCCAGGCCGTGATCGCCGCCGTCGCCGGGCGGATGGCCCTCCAGCTCGCCGACGCCCAGCAGCGCGCCGACGACATCGCCCGCGCCGCGGGCCTCGCGACCGCGGAGATGGAGAGCGACGCCAAGGCCGCTCTCGCGCGTGCCGAGGCCGAGGCGGCCCGCATCGTCGCCGATGCCACCGACGAGTCGGAGCGGGCCGTCGAACGGCTCGAGCGCCGCCGGGCCGAGGCGGAGTCCGGTGCTGCGAGCCTGCGCTCGCTCGTCGCCGAGGAGGTCACCCGCAGCCGGGCCGAGGCCGCCGAGGACCGCCGCCGGGCCCGCGAGGAGTCCGTCGCGCTCGTCGCCGAAGGCCGCGCCGAGGCCGACCAGCTCCGGGAGAGCGCCCGCCGGGCCGTCGAGCGCGCCCGTGCCGAGATCACCGACCTCCAGGCGCAGCGCGACGGCATCGCCGCCGAGCTCGGCCAGCTGTCCGGCGTGATCGAGGCCCTCGCCGTGCCCGAGCGCCGCCAGGCGACCCCGGACGAGGTCCCCACCGACAGCACCACCCCATCCCCCGCAACCCCCCACCCCCACCACTCCCCGTCACCCCTGGAGAACCCCGATGCCTGAAGACATGTTCACGACCGTGCGCCGCGGCTACGACCCGAGCGAGGTCGAGCGGGCCGTCGGGCAGGCGCAGGCCGAGGTCGCCGAGCTGCGCAGGCGGCTCGAGTCCGCCGAGGCCGCCGCCGAGCAGGCCCGCAACGAGGCCGCCGCCTCCCGCGACGCCCTCGTCTCGCGCGAGGCGCAGGAGCCGGAGCTGCCGACCTACGAGCACCTCGGCGAGCGCGTCGGGCAGATCCTCTCCCTCGCCGAGACGGAGGCCGCCGAGATCCGCGACCGCGTGCTCGGAGAGGTCGAGACCCTGCGCAAGGAGGCCGAGCAGGAGGCAGGGGCGATGCGCGCCGACGCCGACCGCTACGCCGAGGAGACCCGACGCGACGCCGACGCCGACGGTGCCCGGCTGCTCGCCGACGCCCGCAAGGCCGCCGACGGTGAGCGCGACGCCGCCGAGCGCGACGCCTCCGCCCGCCGCGCCGAGGCCGAGGCCCTCCACGAGGACGCCCGCGCCAAGGCCGCCCAGTCCGCGGCCGACTTCGAGACCACGCTGGCCGAGCGGCGCCAGAAGGCGACCGCCGAGTTCCAGGCGCAGCAGGCCGCCACCCAGGCCGAGCTCGACGCGATGGCCGCGCGCAGCAAGGACACCGAGGCCGCGCTCGAGCGCAGCCGCGCCGAGGCCGAGGAGCGCATCGCGCGGATGCTCGCCGACGCCGAGGAGCGCTCCACCACGATGGTGGCCGAGGCGCGCGCCTCCGCCGACCGCGTACGCGCCGAGTCCGACCGGGAGCTCGCCGCGGCCGCCCAGCGCCGCGACAGCATCAACGCCCAGCTCTCCAACGTCCGCCAGATGCTGGCCACCCTGACCGGCACGGTGCCCGGCGTCGCCCTGCCCGGCGAGCCCGCTGCAGACGTACCTGCTGAGGAGCCCGAGGCCGTGACCGAGGCCGAGGTCGTCGAGGCCCAGGACGAGGCGGCCGCCGAGGCCGCCGAGCGCGCGGACGGGAGCGCCCCCGAGGAGCGGTGAGCCACGCAGGTTCTCGGGCTCGAGAACCTGCGTCACCCACCGCCGGGGCACGCGGTGCGGTGCGACCGCACCGCGACCGCCTCGCGACCCGGTCGCGGTCTGCTCGTCGGCAGATACCTGCCGGAAACGAGGACCGCCATGCCGTTGCACGCCTATCGTCGCGCCATGGACTTCCAGGTCCTCGGCCCCTTGCGCGCCGTCGCCAACGGGATGGACCTCGAGGTGCGCGGCCTGAAGGAGCGCATCCTGCTGATGCACCTGGTCGCGTCCGTCGGTCGTGTGGTGCCCTCCGCGGACCTCATCGACTCGCTGTGGCCACAGGACCCGCCCCGCACCGCGGCCAAGTCCCTGCAGACCTACGTCCTGCGGCTGAGGAACACCCTCGAGCCCGACCGGGACGGCGAGCCACGGCTGCTCATGACCGCGGGCGCGGGCTACCGGCTCGCTGCCACCGAGCGCGACACGGACGCCGGCCGCTTCGTCCAGCTGACCGACCTGGCGCGGAGGGCGGTCGACGGTCAGCGCTGGCAGGCGGCGCTGGACGCCGCCGAGGACGGTCTGGCCCTCTGGCGCGGGCCCGCGTACGCCGGCTGCGAGGACACTGCCTTCGGTCCGGCCGAGGCGCGGCGGCTCGGCGAGCTCCGGCTGCTGGCGGAGGAGTGCCGCCTCGAGGCCCTGCTCGCGCTCGGCCGAGAGTCCACTGCGGTCGCCGACCTCGAGCGACTGGTCACCGACCATCCGCTGCGCGAACGGCTCTGGGAGCTGCTGATGCTCGCCAGCTACCGCGCCGGCCGGCAGGGCGATGCGCTCGAGGCGTACGACCGGGTCCGCGCGCTGCTCGCCGACGAGCTCGGCGTCGACCCCGGTCCGGGTCTGCGCCAGCTCCACGCCCGGGTGCTGGCCCAGGACCCCGGCCTTCACCTGGCCCGACCCCGGGTGCAGCTGCCCGACTCGCTGCGTCGCACCGCCGCCGACGTCGTCGGCCGCGACGACGACCTCGGCGTCCTGCGCGGACTCTGGCAGCGCACCCTCGCCGGGTCGGCCACCTCGGCCCTCGTGCGGGGGCCTGCCGGGGCGGGCGCCTCGGCCCTGGCGTCCGCGCTGGCCGAGGAGGTGGCCGGCGGCGGTCACCCGGTGCTGCTCGCCGACGACCCCGTGCCGGCGTCGGGACCCTGGCTCCGGGTCGTCGAGGGCGCCCCCCACACCCCTGAGCCGGGCGCCATGCTCCTGCGGCTCGCCCGGCCCGGCACGGCGGCGCTCGACGGCGAGACCGTGCTGGACCTCGCACCGCTCGGCGCGCAGGACGTGCGTCGACTGGTGGCGGCGTACGCCGCGCCGGACGAGGTCGACGACCTGGCCGAGCAGGTGGTCCGCAGCGGCCCCGCCTGGCCCGGCCGGGTGCACAGCGAGGCGGTGCGCATCACGCGCGAGGCCGCCTCCCGGCGGCTCGGCGCCGCGGTCGGGATCGTCGAGCAGACCAGCGCCCGGCTCGCTGCAGCGCGCGCGGACGTCAGCGACAGCATCGCGCGGCTTGCGGAGTCCGAGGGTGACCGGCCGACCGAGCCGGGCGTGTGCCCCTGGCGAGGGCTGGCGGCGTACGACGTGGGCGACGCACCGTGGTTCGCCGGTCGGGAGCACCTGGTCGCCGAGCTGCTGAGCCGGCTGGCCTCGACCCGGGTGCTGGCACTGGTGGGCGCGTCGGGGTCGGGCAAGTCGTCCGCCCTCCGGGCCGGCGTGCTGGCGGCCCTCGCCGGCGACGCCCTGCCGGGCAGCTCGGCGTGGCGCCAGGTCGTGATGCGGCCGGGTCGGCACCCGATGCGGGAGCTCGCCCGGGCGGCGGTGGGCACCCAGGGAGGCGACGTGGGCGACCTGCTGGCCCGGATGCTCCAGTCCGACGAGGAGCCGCCCCGCACCCTGGTCGTCGTCGACCAGATGGAGGAGGTGTGGACCGCGTGCAGCGACGAGGGCGAGCGGCACGCCTTCCTCGACACGCTCACCGAGCTCGTGTCGGACCCCCGCTCGGCCACGTCGGTGGTCGTGGCGCTGCGGGCGGACTACGTCGGCGATGCCGCCGAGCACGCCGGCCTGGCCGCGCTCCTCGCCGACGGCACCGTGCTCGTGGGATCACCGACGAGCGCCGAGGTGCGGCGTGCGATCACCCGCCCGGCGGCGCGCGCCGGCCTCCACCTCGAGGAGGGGCTCGCCGACACCGTGGTCAGCGACGCCGGCGACGAGCCCGGCCTGCTGCCGCTGCTCTCGGTGGCGCTGACACAGGTCTGGGCGCAACGCGAGGACGACCGGTTGACCTTCTCCGGCTACGTCGCCACGGGCGGCCTGCGCGGCGCCGTCGCCACGCTGGCCGAGGACGTCTGGGCCGGGCTCGACCCCGCAGAGCAGGCGGCCGCGCGGCTCCTGCTGCTGCGACTCTCCGGCCCGGGAGAGGGCGCCGGTGTCGTACGTCGCCGCGTGCCGCTGGCCGAGGTCGAAGCGCTCGGCCAGCCGGGCATGCGGCGGGTGCTCGACCGGCTCGCCGGGGCGAGGCTCCTCTCGGTCGGCGACGGGCACGTGGAGGTCGCCCACGAGGCCCTCTTCCGCGAGTGGCCACGCCTGCGTGGCTGGCTCACCGACGACGCGGCCGGCCGGGCGGTCCAGCGGCGACTCGCGCTCGCCGCGTCCGAGTGGGACGCCGAGGGTCGCGAACCCACCGCCCTGTGGCGCGGCACCCGGCTGCAGTCGGGGCTCGAGGTGGCGGCCACGAGACCCGACGAGCTCACCCACGTCGAGGCCGACTTCCTGGAGGAAGGTCGCCTGGCGCTCGACGCCGAGGAGCAGGCGGCGCAGCTGAGGGCCGCTGCGACGGCCCGGCAGAACAGGCGGCTGCGGTGGCTGCTCGTCGGGGCCGCGGTCTTCCTGGTGCTCGCCCTGGTGGCCGGTGTGGTGGCGCTCGCGGCGCGCACCGAGGCCGAGGACTCCGCCGACGAGGCGCGCGCCTCGGCCCTCGCGGCCGACGCCAAACGGCTCGCCGCCGACGCCCTCAACGAGGACCGCCCCGCCCTTGCCCTCCTGCAGGCGGTGGAGGCGACCCGGCGCGACCAGGGCCCCGAGACCTACGGCGCGCTGCTGACCTTGCTCACCCGCGGGCAGGACGGCTACACCCGGGTCCGGATCGAGGACCGGTTCCTGCGCATCGCCTCCTCGGCCGACGGGGCGACGGTCTACCTGGCGGACAACACCAGCGCGCTCTACGCCGTGGACACGGTCTCCGCAGAGGTGCTGTGGACGGTGGACACCCCGGGCGAGGAGGGTCAGTGGGGAGATCCCGTCGCTGATCCGCGCGGCAGGTGGGTGGCGGTCCCGATGTTCGTCGCCGAACCCGCCGTGGCGATCCTCGACCCGAGCACGGGGAAGATCCTGCGGCAGGTCACGTCCGCGGACCTGAGCACCGCAGAGCCCGACACCTCGCCATGGCTCGACGAGTCCCTCCACCTGCGCGGCGGCGACCTGGTGGTCTCCACCTCGACCCACGTGTTCGTCGTTGACGCGAGGACGGGCGGCGTCGTCCGCTCGCACCCCCTGCCGACCCACGCTCCCTTCAGCCTCGCCCTCGGTGACGGGCGGGTGGCCTTCGCCGACGAGCCGGCCCACTCCCTCGTGGTGGACGCCTGGACGGGACGTACGCAGCGCAGGAACGGGTCGGTCGTCGGTGCTGCCCCTGACGGGCGCCGCGTCCTGACGATCGAGGTGATCACCACCCGGTCCGGCGTCGAGACGTCGCTGCTCCAGGTCCGGGATGCGCGCTGGCAGCCGGTCGGGCGTCCGTGGCGGGTCGTGGGCTACGTCCGTGCCGCGATCTTCCTCCCGGGTGGAGGGGAGGTAGCGGTGGCTCGCGAGGAGGAGCTCGAGATCTACGACCTGGCGACCGGTGCCCTCGTCCGTGGGATGTCGGGGCACAGCGGTGCGCTGCTCCAGATGGAGCTGGCCGGTCCCGACCGCGACCTCGTGTGGACGGCGGGACGCGACGGCAACGCGGTCGCCTTCGACCTGACCGGCACCCGCGGGGTGCTCCGCCGGCTGCCGCGCGACATCGTGGCGGACGTCGGGGCCGCCGCGTCCGGCGTGGGGGTCGTGGTCAACTACTACGACACCGAGCTCAACACGCTCAGCGTGGTCGACCTCGACGCCGGCGACGACAGGTTCGGTGAGCTGCAGCCGATCCGGTCCTGCGTCTGCCAGCCGGCCCACGCCGCGATCACCCCGGACGGACGACTCGGACTGGTCGCGATCGTCGAGTTCACCGACGACTTCGAGCCCGTCACCCACCGCGGGCGGGTGGCGGTGGTCGACACGACCGACGGGCGCGTCGTCCGCACGATCCGGACCCCGTGGGAGGCCTCGGGCCTCGCCGTCACCCCCGACGGGTCGCGGGTGCTGGTCAACGGCAGCGGCGGGTGGGCCCTCCACGAGATCGCCTCGGGAGAGGTCGTGTGGACGGTGGACGCTGCCGCCGACACGTCGTGGTTCCCCGGGGGTCCCCAGGCTGCGGTCGCCCGTGACGGGTCCCGGATGGCGCTGGGTCGGGGGGAGAGCGTGGTGGTCATCGACGCGGAGACCGGCGAGGAGCTCGTACGCCGGGAGCTGCCCGAGTCCGTCGCGCTGAGCCGCCTCGCGTTCGACGCCGGCGCGGCCACGCTAGTCGTCGGCTCGGCGAGCGGACACCTGAGGTTCCTCGACGCGTCCACGCTGGACCCCGTCGCGCCAGACCGGCTCGTGACCGCGAGCTGGGTGTTCGACCTCCAGCTGAGCCCCGACGGACGCATGCTCGCGGTGATGGGTTCCGACGGCGACGTGACGCTCTACGACACCGGCACGTGGCGGCCCTACGGCAAGCCGGTGCTGGACAAGCTCGGCTGGGGCTTCCTCGCCTTCGACGACGACCGCCTGCGGGTGTACGGCGAGCTCGGCGCCGACCACGAGATCGACACCGATCCGCAGGCATGGGTGGAGGCGGGCTGCCGGGCGGCGAACACCACGCTCACGGCCGCCGAGTCCGCGGTCATCCTGCCGGGCGAGCCCGTCGCCCCCACCTGCACCTGAGGGCCGCGGGGGGCGTACGACGGACCGCGCGCCCAGCGGTGCGACCGGGCTGCGACCGCCTGCGCGAGAGTGCGACCGGGCTGCGACCGGGGCGCGACCGGCACCGGTCAGCCTCGGTGCACCGGGGCGATCGGCGCATCCGGAGCACACCAGACCAGGAGTGATTCACATGTCCGCACGACTCGCCCGGCTCTCCGCCGTACCCGCCATCGCCCTGGCAGCGACCGCCGCCCTGGCAGGACCGGCCTCGGCCGCCGACAACACCCGCAGCTCGGTCTCGTGGCCCACGACCGACGAGATCGTGGCCGTGTGCGACGACGGTGCCGAGATCGGGCTCGGGTTCGACCTCGTCCGCAACGTCCACACCTTCGAGGACCGGGACGGCAACACCGTGCGCGAGTCGCGCAACGTCAACTACACGGGCATCTTCGAGAACTTCGCCACCGGTGAGCGCTACGAGTTCCAGGGCACCCGCATCGTCACCTTCGACTTCGTGGCCGGCACGTTCACCAGCCGCGGCAACTACCGCACGGTGACGATGCCCGGCGCGGGGGTCGTCCTGCACACGACCGGGATGTACGTCGCGGACCTGGACGTCGAAGGGCTGTTCCACCGCGAGGCCGGCCCGAGGCTCGACGAGTGGACCGAGGGTGGGACCGAGGCGGTCTGCTCGTTGTTCGGGCTCTGAGGGGCAGGGTCGTCCGGGTCGTGGCACGCAGGGGATGCCACGACCCGGACGTCGGTCAGACGTAGCGTCGCGTCCGCTCCTCCGGCGAGCCCGCGCCGGCCGCCGCCGACGTACCTGCTGGGAAGCCCGAGGCGTCGACCGCCGCGTGACCGGGATGTGACCGGTGCGAAGCACCGTGTCCGCATGGCGTTCGCGCGCGCCCGCGCGGTGCTGGCCGCCGAGCTGGGAGTCGATCCCGGGCCGGAGCTCCAGCAGCTCCACCAGCGGGTCCTGGCCCAGGACCCGCGACTCACCCGGCAACGACACCACGGTGTGCCGCCCGAGCTGCGCCGCACCGACGGCGCACTGGTGGGCCGCGAGGTGGATCTCGCGGTCCTGCGCGACCTCTGGGACGGCGTACGCCGATCCGGGACGACTCGCGTGCTGCTCCGCTCGCCCGCCGGCGGCGGCGCACTCAGGCTGGTGTCCGAGATCGCGCAGGGTGTGGCGGCGAACGGCGGCGAGGTGGTGTTCGTCGGCCGGAGTGACCCGGCCCCCGCGCTGACGACATCGTCGGCCCAGGTCCTCGTCGTCGTCGACCGGGGCGCCGAGGTGCCCGCGCTCGACGACCGTCACGGGCTCGTCCCTCCCTCGGCCGAGGCGGACCCGGGCACCGTCGCGCTCGACCTCGACCCGCTGGATCGTGAGGGCATCCGCCGGGTGAGGGGGACGACCTGGCGCCGAGGTTCGTGGACGGGCCGTAGACGTCGAGCTCGCCCGGACCGCGACCGGACCGCGACCGGGTCGCGACCGGTCGCGGTGACGCTCAGGTCACCGAGGCGATCACCGCCTCCGACCTGAGGAGCGAGGCGCATGGACGTCTTCACACGCACCCGCTGGCTGGGCGCCGTCGGGATCACCGGGGCCCTGGCAGCGTCCACGTTGGCCGTCCTGTCGATCGGCACCCCCGCCGGAGCGACGCCCGCAGACGGGCCCTGCCGCCTGGTGCAGCTGCGGGAGCCGGCACGCAGCCACGACGGCGGTGTCATGGACATCGAGGTCGTCGGCGGACGCACGGTCTACTACGGCAGCACCTACCACCGCGACAAGCAGGGCGTGGAGCGCCAGCGGGCCCTGGTCTGGGACGGCCTCGACGGTGAGCCGGTCCGGGTCGGTCCCCCCGGCTACGACGAGGACATCGCCTTCGAGCTGACCTCGTCGGGACTCGTCAACGGGCAGTCGCTGGACTGGGAGTCGGGCCGGGAGGCCGCCTGGGTCCAGGACCTCCGGACCGGCGACGTGACGATCCTGGCCACCGACTCCGGCCCCGCAGGCGCCGCGCACGGGCGTATGTGGATGAGACGCATCAACGATGGCGGCAGCGTCGTCGGCGTCGTGGGGCGCAACCAGACGGACCCGTGGACCGACGCCGTGACCTTCGACCACCCGGCCGCGTCGATGGAGCTGCTGCCGGGTGTCGCCGAGGCGGCGGACTCCCTCGCCTACGGCATCAACAACCAGTCGCAGAAGGTCGGCTACCTCTCGACCCGTGAGTACGAGGAGGCACCCGGCTGGTACGCCTTCGACCCCGTCATCTGGCAGGGCGACGGCTCGATCACACCGATGGCCGTCACCGGGGGTCTCGAGGCGATCCCGCGGGCGATCAAGGACGACGGCTCCGCTTCGGGGTCGATGCTCTACGGCGAGAGCCTCGACACCGGCCACGTCGAGCCCGCCTACTGGCCCGAGCCGTCCACGGTCGTCCCGCTCGGCGTCCTGCCGGGCGGCGGCTTCGGGGACGTCTATGGCATGGACGAGGGCGGCTGGCTGGTGGGGGCGCTCGACCGGTGGGTCAAGCGCAACGACCGCCTCGGCGAGCGCGGCACGATGAACCACGCGTTCCTCTGGACCCCCTCCGTCGGCGAGGGCAGGGTGCGCCTGCTGCCGTCCCTCTACGCCCACGCCAAGGGCGAGCAGGACTGGCGGCGCTGGCAGGGCAGCGCCGTGCACGCGGTCAACGGCGAGCTCAACCAAGCCGCGTCGGGCTCGCACGTCGAGTTCCGCCACGGCCGGGCGATCCAGGCGCCGACCGTGTGGGTGAACGCCGACAGCTGCGGCACCGAGGTCGCCACCACCCACGACCCGTTCGGCCTCCAGGCGTCCGCAGAGTCCTCGGTCTCCGCGCGCACGAGGGCCGGCACCGGTGCTCGGACGACATCACGCATGGCGGCCCGTGCTGTCCGGGCCTGGAAGCGCTCGGGCCGCCGCTGAAGCAGCGCTGCCGGGCGGTGCGATCCGGACGCCGTGGAGCGTGGCCACAGGGGAGCCACGCTCCGCGGCGTCGCGCGGCGCTCAGACGTAGCGGCGCGTCCGCTGCTCCGGCGAGCCCGGGCCGGAGGCGAGGAGCGAGCTGAGCTCGTGCTCGAGCACGGCCCCCACCCGACGGCAGAAGTCCTCCGGCTCGTCGGCGGCGTCGGGCTTCTCGGCCACGATCCGGTCGACGATCCCGCGGCGGTGGAGGTCGATCGCCCGCACCTGCTGGGCGCGCGCCATCTCCGCGGCGTGGTCGAGGTCGCGGTGCACGATCGCCGACGCGCCCTCGGGCGGCAGCGGCGAGAGCCACGCGTGCTGGGCGGCCACGACGCGGTCGGCCGGCAGGAGCGCGAGCGCCCCGCCGCCGTTGCCCTCGCCGAGCATCAGGCACAGCGTCGGCGCGTCCAGCGTGACGAGGTCGGCGAGCGAGCGGGCGATCTCCCCCGCGAGGCCGCCGTTCTCCGCGTCGGCCGACAGCGCGGCGCCCTGGGTGTCGATGACGGTCACCAGCGGCAGCCCGAGCTCGGAGGCCAGCCGCATCCCGCGCCGGGCCTCGCGCAGCGCCTCAGGCCCCAACGGGTGGTCGGTCGTCTGGCCGCGCCGGTCCTGGCCGAGGAAGACGCACGGCGCCTCGCCGAACCGCGCGAGAGCGATCAGCAGCCCGGGGTCGCGCTCACCCTGGCCGGTGCCGTTGAGAGGCACGACCTCGCTGGCGGCATAGCGCAGGAGCCGGCGTACGCCCGGCCGGTCCGGCCGCCGCGAGCGGGTCACGCAGTCCCAGGCGTCGACGTCGGGCACGTCCTCCTGGCCGGGGTCGGCGACGGGGGCGACGCCCTCCCGCGCCGCCATCAGCGTGGTGAGCGCGCGGTCGAGGATCTCGGCGATCTCCTCGGGCGGGAGGACGGCGTCGATGATGCCGTGGGCGTAGAGGTTCTCCGCGGTCTGCACGCCCTCGGGGAAGGGGCGGTCGTAGAGCGCCTCGTAGACCCGCGGGCCGAGGAAGCCGACCAGCGCGCCCGGCTCGGCGACGGTCACGTGCCCGAGCGAGCCCCACGAGGCCATCACGCCGCCGGTGGTGGGGTGGCGCAGGTAGACGAGGTAGGGCAGGCCCGCCGTACGGTGCGCCGCGACCGCGGCGGAGATGCGCACCATCTGCACGAACGCCGGGGTGCCCTCCTGCATCCGGGTCCCGCCGCTGACCGGTGCCGCGACGAGCGGCAGGCCCTCACGGGTGGCGCGCTCGATGCCGGCGACGATCCGGTCGGCGGACGCGCGCCCGATCGAGCCGGCGAGGAAGCCGAACTCGCCCACCAGGACGCCGATGCGCCGCCCGTGCAGCCGTGCCTCGCCGGTGAGGACGGACTCGTCGACGCCGGACCTCTCCGCCGCGACCGCGAGCTCGGCGGCGTACGCGTCACTGATCCCGTCGCGCGCCGGCGGGGTGTCCCACGAGGACCACGAGCCCTCGTCGAGGATCAGGTCGATCAGGTCCTGTGCGGTGAGGCGGGTCATGGGGCAGGGTAACCGCGGTCAGCCGGCGGAGGGCACGCCCGGCGCGGGGGTCCGTCGACCAGTGATCCAGCGGTCGAAGAACGTCGACAGCTCGCGCCCGGTCCCGGCCTCCCAGTGGTCGTAGATCTGCTCGCGGGAGACGGACGTGTTGTCGTTGTCGGCCAGCCACGACCGGGCGATGCGGTAGAACTCGTCCTCGCCGAGGTCGGTGCGCAGCTCGTTCCACATGAGCGCGGGCGTGTAGTAGATGTTCGAGCTGCCGAACTGGTCCGGGTCGTACGCCCCGGGCGGGCCGTACTGGTCGCGCAGCTGCTGGTCGATGCCGCGGGCGTTGCGCAGGCTCTCGCGCAGCGGCCGGATGTCGTGCTCGTCCTCGTAGATCCACTGCAGCAGCATCGTCATGCCCTCGTTGAGCCACACGTCGCGCCAGTCCGACGGCGAGACCTGGTCGCCGTACCACTGGTGCACGATCTCGTGCGCGACCACCTGCGGCGAGAGGACGTAGTCGTTGTTGCCGAGGGTGACCATCGTCTGGGTCTCCATCGCGCTCTGCGAGTCGGTGACCACGAGGCCGAGGGAGTCGAAGGGGTAGTCGCCGAGCCTGCCCTCGACCCAGTCGACGGTCGCGGCGGCGGTCTGGATCGAGTCGAGCGGTCGGGTCATGCCGCGGGGGGTCCAGTAGTCGACGCGCAGGCCGCCCGCGGAGGTGTTGCTGCTGTGGGTGTAGTCGCCGATGGCGAGGGTGACGAGGTAGGACGACGCGGGCTCGTCGAGCTGCCACGAGGTGGTCGTGCCGTCCTCGTCGGTCGCCAGCGAGGTGAGCTCGCCGTTGGCGATGCCGGTCCACTTCGGCGGCGCGTGGACGGTGATGTCGTAGAGCGCCTTGTCGGCGGGCTGGTCGTTGACGGGGTACCAGGTGTAGGCGCCGTACGGCTCCTGCATCGTCCACACCTCGCCGGCTGAGGTGATGGTGAAGCCCGTCGAGGAGAAGTCGCTGCGGGTGGTCGGTGCAGGTGCTGGCTCGGGCGTGCCGGCGTAGTCGACGGCCAGCTCGTAGCGCTGGTCCTCCTCGATCGGCGCCCGGACGACCAGGTCCTTGCCGAGCCGCGAGACCCGGACGGGCTCGCCGTCCAGCGTGATCTCCCCGATGCTGAGGGGAGCACCGAGGTCGAGCTGGAACCGCGGCGCCGTGCGGGCCGCCCGGAAGGTGAGGACCGCGCGACCGGTGAGGCGCTCGGGGCCGGGCTCCCAGGTCAGGTCGAGGTCGTAGTGCAGGGCGTCGACGCGCGGGTCGCCGACGTCGGGGTAGACGCTGTCCTCGACCGGCGTCGAGACGGCGAGGTCGAGGTCCTGCTCGACCGGCTCGGTCACGACGGGCTCGGACGCGGGCGCCGTCGTGGCGGTGTCAGCGGGCTCGGCGGCGGACGGCGGCGCCCGCAGCTCGTCAGGGCCGATGGTCGCGTCGGAGCAGCCGGCCAGCAGCGCGAGCGACAGGCCCAGGACGAGGGCCGCGGAGGCGGGCCGCGACCTCACCGGTCGCCGCGCAGCAGGGGACGCGCGAGCTTGCGGCCGTGGTGGATCTGCGCCTTGACGGTGCCGAGCGGCGCGCCGACCAGCGCGGCGATCTCGTCGTAGGGCAGGCCGTAGACGTCGCGCAGCAGCAACGGCTCGACGTACTGCGGGTGGTCCTGCTCGATCGTGTCCATCGCCTCGAGCAGGTCGAGCCGGGTCCCGGCGATCACGCTGGTCGTGCGCGGGTCCGGACGGTCGTGGGCACCGTCCTCGAAGTCGGTCGGCGTGGCGAGGTTCTTGAGCCGGCGGTAGGTCGTGCGCGCGCTGTTGACGGACACGATGTGCAGCCAGGTGGTGAACCGTCCGCGCCCGCCCCACGAGCCGATCTTGGTGGCGACGTTGAGCATCGCCTCCTGGCAGGCGTCCTCGGCGTCACCGGAGTAGGGCAGCACGCCGCGGCAGATGTTCAGCACGCGCGGGCGTACGGCGGCAAGCAGCGCCTCGAGCGCGTCGCGGTCCCCGTCGCGCGCCCGGCGCGCGAGGTCGTCGATGTCGTCCGGCGCCAGCGCGGCGCCCGGGTCCCCCGAATAGTTCACGCCTGCACGATAATGCCCGGGTGTCCGCTCCCTCACGTCTCGGTCGTTACCCGGTGCGCCGTCGCATCGGGTCGGGGGCGTTCGCGACCGTCTGGCTTGCCTACGACGAGCACCTCGACTGCCCCGTGGCGATCAAGGTCCTCGCGGACAACTGGACCGACGACCTCCACATCCGGCAGCGGTTCGTCGAGGAGGGCCGCTTCCTGCGCAAGGTCGAGTCACCCCACGTCGTGACCGTCTACGACGCGGGGGAGCTCGACGACGAGCGCCCCTACCTCGTGATGGCGTACGCCGACCAGGGCACGCTCGCCGACCGGCTCGAGCTCACCGGCCTGTCGCGGGCGCAGGCGCTCGCCGTGATCACCCAGGTCGGCCGCGGGCTGAGCGCGCTGCACGACCGCGGCGTGCTGCACCGCGACGTCAAGCCCGCCAACGTGCTGTTCCGCACGATCGAGAACGCCCGCGGCTCGAAGGTCGTGGCGATGCTCGGCGACCTCGGCCTCGGCAAGGCGATGGACATGTCGTCCCGGCTGACGATGGTCGGCGGCACCCCGACGTACGTCGCCCCCGAGCAGGCGCTGGGCGAGGCGCTCGACCCGCGGGCCGACCAGTTCTCGCTGGCCGCGCTGAGCTACTACCTCCTCGCGGGTCGTCAGCCCTTCGACCACCGGAGCCTCGCGGCGGCGGAGGATCCGTCGCCCCCGCCGCCGATGGGGATCGACAACCCCGCCGCGGAGGCGGTGGTCCTCAGGGGTCTCGCCAAGGACCGCGAGGACCGCTTCGAGGACGTCGCGGCCTTCACGGCCGCGCTGGTCGACGCGCTGGGCGGCGACGTCGAGGAGACCCCTGCGGCGTGGATCCCGGTCGACCCCGACCTCGCGACAACCCCCCGACGTCCGGCGGACACGGCCGCGGCCGACACCGCCACGAGCGGCACGGCCGGGTCTGCGGTGGTGTCGGCCGGGGCAACGACCGGGGCGGCAGGCCACCTCCGCCGCTGGCCGTGGGTGGCGGCGGCCGTGCTGACGCTGGCCGCCGGCACCGGTGCGGGCTGGGCGGCGGAGCGGGCGTCGACGGCCGAGCGGGAGGTCGCGGACTCGACGGGCACGATCTCGGTGACGGTGCCGGAGTCGTGGACCGCCCAGGTCGACCCCGAGCCGTGGACGCCGATCGAGGACAGGTCGGAGCAGCCATCCATCGCCTCGGGGAGCCGGGAGGGCTGGAACTCCGCCGACGCCCCGGCGCCGGGCGTCTTCGTCGGGATCCTGCCGGGCGAGAAGCTGCCCTCCCGGGTGCCGAGCCACCCCGAGTGCGGCCCGTCGCGCGGGCCGGTCTTCGACGAGCGCGACGGCGACGACCTCATGACGGTCTTCTTCTACGACTGCCCGGGTCTCGACGTCACGGTGGAGCGGGTCATCCGCCTCAACCAGAACCAGCTGCTGTGGATCCAGATCCGCAGCGACGACCGCGGGACCGCCAACCGCGTCCTCGACTCCGTGACGACCTTCGGCGTCTGAGCCCGGCTCAGCCCTCCCGGTCGCCCAGCTCCACACCGGCGGCGACCCGGGCGATGAGGTCCCGCATGCCGGGTACGTCGGCCTCGCGCCCGGTGACGGCGATCTCGACCTGCGCGTTGTCCGACCCGGTGGGGTCGAGCCACCGGAGGAAGCCGTGGCGCAGGTGGTTGGAGGTCACGAACGAGAAGTGCAGGCTGTCCGCGGTCTCGGTGAGGACGTCGAAGCTGCCCTCGTCCTCGCGCAGCTCGTCGATGCGCCGGTCGAGGGTCCAGTCGATGGAGCGCCGGTTGCTCAGCACCTGCTCGACGCGCAGGACGTAGCCGAAGTCGGGCTGGTCGGACGGGCGCCACTGCCACTCGTTGAGGGAGTTCTCGGAGAACGTCCAGCCCTGCGGCACCGGCACCGACATCCGGAAGCCGCCGGCCCCGACCGTCTGGCGTACGAGCGGGACCGCGCGCGCCAGCGCCGGGGTGGTCGGGTCGGGCAGCAGCTCGGGCACCGGGTCGACCGGGAGGCTCGGCGAGCTCGCCGCCACCGGTGCCGCGGCGCCCTGCCCCGCCGGGTTCTCGCCGAGCACCCAGGACGCACCGAACCCCAGCGCCGCGCCGAGCGCCAGCAGCAGTGCGAGCACGGCTGCGAGCCGCTGGGTCGAGGGACCCGGTCGATCCCGCCCCGGACCCTCGGACAGGGTCACAGGGGTCCGCCGCCCGCGCCGCTCATGCCCTCGGCCACCCGCCTGATCAGGTCACGGGCGCCGGCGACGTCGCGCTCGCGGCCGTGCACCACGATCTCCACGTCGGCCTGCCCGCTGAGGTCGAGGTCGAGCCAGCGCATGAAGCTGTGCCGGGCGTTGCCCTCGTTGCTGCGGTAGGTGTACTCGAGCGACGCGGCGCCACGGTCCAGGATCTCCACGTCCTCCTGCTCGTCGCGCAGGCGCTCGACGCGGATGTCGATCGCGTCCTCGATCGTGATGTCCTGGCTGTCGATCTGCTCGATGCGCATCACGTAGGTGTTGTTGGACGTGCCGGGCTCCTTCCACTTCCACTCGTTGCTGGCGTTGGTGTTGGTGCGCCAGCCGACCGGGGCGGGGAAGGTGATCTCGAACTTGCCCGTGCCGCGGGTGGTCGGTGCCATCTCGAGGTCGGGCTGCAGCGCCGGGTCGTCGGGATCCGGCTCGAAGGGACGCGGCGCCTCGACCGGGATCTCCGGCCGCTGGGCCGGCACCGGTTCCGCGACCCCCGAGCCGGGGCTCGCGTCGCGGCTCTGTGCGGACGCGACGTAGCCGCCCCCGGCGCCGATCGCCAGGAGCACGACCAGCACGACAGGCCCCCGCCACTCCACCTGACCCATTATGTCCGCAGCACGTGTGGTCTGGTCCAGCGGCGCGACGGGGTGCACGGATCGGTCTGCGGGCGCACCATCGGTGGATGGGTCGGGGGATGGGCGGGCGGTGGGCCGTCCGGGCGGGTCGTGCGTTCGACGGGGAGCGGTTCCTGCCGGACGGTGCGACGGTGCTCGTCGAGGGTGATCGCATCGTCGGTGTCGAGCCCGCGGCGTGCGCCCTGCCGCCCGACGTGCCGGTGACGGAGGTCGCCGGGACCCTGCTCCCGGGGCTCGTCGACTGCCACGTGCACCTCGTCGCGTCCGGCGCGTTCCCCGGTACGCCGGGCAGCCTGGAGTGGGCGGGGAACGCCACCCCCGCGGCGGTGGACGAGGTGGTGACCGCGAGCCTGAGGGCCCAGGTCGTGGCCGGCGTGACGACGGTGCGCGACCTCGGCGACGTGGCCTACCGGGTGCTCGCGCACCGGGGTCGCGAGGCCGAGGGGCTACCGCGGGTGGTGGCCGCCGGTCCGCCCGTCACGATCCCGCTCGGGCACTGCCACTTCCTCGGCGGTGAGGTCGACCCCGACGACCCGCCGACGATCGAGCGCGCACTGGCAGAGCGGGTCGAGCGGGGCGTCGACCTGGTGAAGGTGATGGCCAGCGGGGGCTTCCTGACGCCGGGCAGCGACCAGCTCGGCGCCCAGTTCGAGGTCGTCCCGCTGCGGCACATCGTCGACGCCGCCCACGCGGCGGGCCTGCGGGTCGTGGCGCACACGCACTCCGTGGCAGGGGCCGAGGTGGCGGTCGCGGCCGGCGCCGACGGGCTCGAGCACTTCACCTGCCTGGCGGAGGGCGGCGCTGCCCCGCCCCCCGCGCTGCTCGACCGGGTGGCCGCTGCCGGGATGACGGTCGACCCGACGCTGGGCAACGACCCGTCGCGGTTCCCGCCGGTCTCGGCGATGCCGCCGCACGTCCTGGAGATGCTGGAGCGCCTCGGCATCACCGACCGCGACGAGCACTTCGCGCGGGCGGCCCGCAACACCGCCCGGCTCCGCGAGCACGGGATCCGGGTGGTGTCCGGGCTCGACGCCGGGGCGATGCCCGCCAAGCCGCACGGACACCTGTGGCGCTCGGTGGCGGCGCTGGTGGACGGTGGCTGGCCGGTGGCGCAGGCGCTCGCGACCGCCACGTCGGTCGCCGCCGAGGACTGCCGCGTCGCTGCCGGCCGGCTGGCAGTGGGCAGCCTCGCCGACCTGCTCGTCGTCGTCGGCGACCTGGCCGCCGACGTCACCGCCCTCGCCCGCCCCCTCGCGGTGTGGGTGGGCGGGGTCGCGGTCGAGAGGTGAGCGTCACCTCCTACGGTGGCCCCATGCTCATCCGCAACGCCCGCCTCGTGGCCGTCACCGAGGCCGTCCCCGGGCTTGTCGACGTACGGGTGGACGGCGGGCGCGTGGGGGAGGTCGGCGCCGACCTGCCCGCCGGTGGCGACGAGGCGTACGACGCGGGCGGGCGCTGGCTGATGCCCGGCCTCTGGGACCAGCACGTCCACCTCGGCCAGTGGACCCTCGCCTCCGCGCGTCTCGACCTCGGGCCGGCCCGGTCCAGCGCCGAGGCCGTCGCGGCGGTGCGCGAGCGGCTGGCCGAGTGGCCCGACCTCCCCGTCATCGGGTGGGGGCACCGGCCGACCGCCTGGCCCGACAACCCCGCCGTCTCCGACCTCGACGCGATCGACACCGACCAGCCGATCGTGCTGATCGCCGGCGACGGCCACCACGGCTGGCTCAACACCACCGCGCTGCACATGCTCGCCCTGCCCACCCGCGACAGCGTGGTGAGCGAGGCCGAGTGGTTCATGGCCTACGGGCGCCTGGCCACCGTGCTGGGCACCGACGGCACCGGCCCGGACGCCTACCGGCGCTCGATGGAGGCGGCGGCCGCGCAGGGCGTGGTCGGGCTCGTCGACCTCGAGTTCAGCGGCGGTGTCGCCGACTGGGCGGCGCGGTGGGCCGAGGGCGCCGACCTGCTCCGGATCCGCCACGCCTGCTATGCCGACGGCCTCGACGACGTGCTCTCCAGGGGCCTGCGGTCCGGCGACCCGCTGGACGGCGACCCCCGCCTGACGATGGGACCGCTGAAGATCATCAGCGACGGGTCCCTCAACACCCGGACGGCGTGGTGCTGCGAGCCGTACGCCGAGAAGGCCGTGGCGGGTGCCGAGGAGGGCCAGCCCAACCAGACCCCGGAGGAGCTGCGCGCGCTGCTCGCGCGGGCCGCCGCCGGGGGGCTGGACGTCGCCGTGCACGCGATCGGCGACCGCGCCGTGGCCGAGGCGCTGGCCGCGTTCGAGGACACCGGCGCGCGGGGCGGCGTCGAGCACGTGCAGCTCACCACCCGCGACGACGTACGCCGGATGGCGCGCCTCGGCGTACGCGCCAGCGTGCAGCCCGCCCACCTGCTCGACGACCGCGACGTCACGGAGCGGCTCTGGCCGGGGCGAGCCGAGCGCTGCTTCCCGCTGCGGTGGATGCTCGACGACGGCGTCGACGTGGTGCTGGGCTCCGACGCCCCGGTCTCGCCGCTCGACCCGTGGCTGGCGATCGCGTCGGCGGTGCACCGCTCCGGCGACGACCGCGAGCCGTGGCACCCCGAGCAGTCGATCACCGCCCGCGAGGCGCTCGCCGCCTCGACCGACGGCTGGGGCACCGTCGCCGTCGGCCATCCCGCCGACCTCGTCCTGCTCGACGCCGACCCCCTCGAGGGCGGCTCGGACCGCGAGCACGCGGCCCGCCTGCGGGCCTTCGCCGACCAGGTCCTCGCGACCTGGGTCGCCGGCGACGTCGCGCACGCCCGCCACCCCTGAGGAGCCGGGCTCGAGCGGTGAGTGGCGCGCGTTCTGCGGGCTGGAAACCTGTCTCACCCACCGCCGCAGCCCGGGGCCGACCTCGAGCGGTGGCTCACCCACATCTCGGAGGTCAGGAGTGTGGCTGGGACACCGCTCGGGGCGTGTCGCCGTACGCCGCACCCGTCGGCGGTGCGTCAGCCACCTTCGCAGCGCTCGGAATGTGGCTGGGGCACCGCCCTCGCCCGCGCCCAACGCCCGTCTACGCCAGCGCGATCGTCGCGTCGAGCACGAACGCCGGGTCCTCGAGCCGGTCGCCGTAGACCTCGCGCAGCTGCCCCACGCGGTAGCGCACCGTCTGGGCGTGCACGAAGAGCTCCTCGGCCACCGCGTCCCGGCGCCCGTGGTGGAGCAGCCAGCTGCGGAGGGTGTCGGTGAGCTTCTCGGCGGTCGAGGGGCGCAGGTCGGCGAGCGGCGCGAGCACCCGTGCGCGGAGGTCGGCGCGGGCCTCGGCGTCGGCGGCCAGGACGAGCGCGGCGAGGTGGTCGTCGGAGTCGACGAGGCCCTCGACCCCGAGGGCGGCGCAGCGGAGCGTACGCCGGTGCGAGGCGGCTGCCTCGAGCCACGGCGTCGACGGCCCGACCACTGCGTCGGTGTCCCGGAGGGAGCGCAGGAGCGAGCGGCGGGCGCTGGTCGACCCGGTGCCGGGCACCAGCAGGGAGGCGTGGCCCTCGGGCAGGCCCGGCACGTCGTCGGTGGGCTGCAGCGTGCGGGAGTCGAGGGCGGTCAGTGCTGCCGAGACCTGCGACTCGGGCAGGACCACGGCGGTGAGGGTGGCCGGCGGCTCCCAGTCGGCCCGCTCCGCGGCGGCGGTGACCGCGTCGGCCGGCGCGCCGGTGAGCAGCGCCCGCGCGAGGCGCTCGAGGTTGCGCTGCCGGATCCGCCCGCTGCTCTCGAGCTCGTCGGTGTGGCCGGCGACCGAGGCGGCCGACAGCTCGTCGATGTAGGCGAAGACGAGCTCGGCGAACCGGGCGAGCTGGCCGGCGTCGATGCCGGCCTCGACCGCGGCGTCGGCCATGTCGCGCCACGACGTCCGGGCGCCGACACGATAGGCGGCGAGGAGCGCCTCGACCGTACGCCCGCTGCGCGCCTCGCCGCGGCCGAGCTGGTAGGCGCCCTCGATCGCGGGCGCGCGCGGCGCATCGCCCTGGCGGGTGGCGAGGGTGAGGAAGCCGCCGAGGGCGAGCTGCACCGCGTTGCGGATCACCTCGCCCATCCGGCCGGTCAGCGCGCCGGCATAGCTCGGCACCTCGTCGATGATGGCGAGGACCGAGCGGTCGGCGACCTCGGCGAGGCGCGCTCGCAGGGCCTCTGCGACCTCGGGATCGAGCCCGACGATCGTCTGCATTTGTGTGCTCGGGCGCACAGGCCGCTCATCCATCTGGTCTCCTGCCGCCGTGTTTGTTCGCAGCGAACAAGAGGCTAGCGCGGATTCACGTGCGCAGGGCAGGAAGATCCGCCCCCGATCCGCGACATTTGATGACATGAGCACGACTCTGGAGCCACCTGTGCGCGGGACCGCGCGAAGCCGACGCCTGGGCGACCACCTCGTCCGGGTGGCCGAGGCCGCCACCACGCCCTACCTCCCGGCCGACTTCATGGACCTCTTCGCACCCCTGCGCTCGGGTGCCGACCTCCGCGGTCGCATCGAGCAGGTGCTCCCCGAGACGGCCGACGCCGCCACCATCGTGATCCGCCCCGGCGCGGACTGGGCGGGCCACGTGCCCGGCCAGTACCTCCGCATCGGCATCGACGTCGACGGCGTACGCCAGTGGCGGGCCTACTCGCTCACCCACGGCCCGCGCCGCGACGGCCGCATCTCCATCACCGTCAAGGCCGTCCCCGACGGCCTGGTGAGCAACCACCTGGTGCACGAGGCCCGGCCCGGGACGCTCGTCCACCTCGAGCAGGCTGCAGGCGAGTTCGTCCTGCCGCCCGAGGGCGGCAAGTACCTCATGGTCACCGCCGGATCGGGCATCACGCCGGTGATCGGCATGCTGCGCAACCTCTTCCCGAGCACCGATGAGGGCGTCCTGCGACCCGCCCGCACCGCCGACCACGACATCGTTGTCGTCCACGTGGCGCCCAGCCACCCCCACTCGATCTTCATCCGCGACCTCGAGGCGCTCGACGCCGCCGGCGCGATCCGCCTCGTCGCGCGCTACGACGACGAGCACGGCGTCCTCGACGTCGACGACCTCGCCGACCTCGTGCCCGACCTCGCCGAGCGCCGTACGCTCGCCTGCGGTCCGGCCGGCCTGCTGGACGCGCTCGCCGCCCACCACGACACCGCCGGTCTGAGCCTGACCACCGAGCAGTTCCGCACCGCACGCGTCGAGCCCGGCGACGGCGGCACGGTGACCTTCGCCTCGGGCACCAGCCTCGACCTCGACGGCGAGACGCCGATCCTCGACGCCGCCGAGGAGGCCGGGATGCTCATGCCGAGCGGGTGCCGCATGGGCATCTGCATGGGCTGCGTCATCCCGCTGCGCGAGGGCAGCGTCCGCGACCTGCGCAACGGCGCCATCACCACCGCGGTCCCCGGCGAGACGGGCGACATCAAGGTGCAGACCTGCATCAACGCCGCCGCCGGCCCCTGCCACATCGACCACTGACCCAGACCTCCCCGACACCCTCCCAGGAGATCGACATGACCACGATCCAGAAGAAGGCCGTCCTCGGCCAGACCAACCCCATCGCACATCTCACCGACGCCGACATCGAGCAGCTCGGCATCGAGCTCGACGCGATCCGCCAGGACGTCCTCGACTCCCGCGGCGCCAGCGACGCGGCCTACATCCGGCGCGTCATCGACGCGCAGCGCAAGATCGAGCTCGGCTCGCGCGCGGTGCTGCTCTTCAGCGCGTTCCCGCCGGCGTGGATCCTCGGCACCCTCGGCCTGAGCGTCTCCAAGATCCTCGACAACATGGAGATCGGCCACAACATCCTCCACGGCCAGTGGGACTGGATGCGCGACCCCAAGATCCACTCCAGCACGTGGGAGTGGGACATGGCCTCGCCCGCCGAGCAGTGGAAGCACAGCCACAACGAGCTGCACCACACCTACACCAACGTCATCGGCAAGGACAACGACCTCGGCTACGGCATCATGCGCGTCGACGAGGACCAGCCGTGGACGCCGGCCTCGCTCGCCCAGCCGGTGTTCTGCTTCATCAACGCCGTCTTCTTCGAGTACGGCATCGCGGCCTACGACCTCGAGCTCGGCGCGGTCATCGCCAAGAAGCAGACCAAGGACCCCGACTTCCGCCGCCGCGCCAAGCAGGTCCTGAAGAAGATCCGCAAGCAGGCCACCAAGGACTACGTCGTCCACCCGGTGCTGTCGATCCCGACCGGCTCGTTCCTGCCGACCCTCGCGGCCAACTTCACCGCCAACGTCGTGCGCAACCTGTGGTCCAACTCCGTCATCCTCTGCGGCCACTTCCCCGAGGGCGTCGAGACCTTCGAGAAGCGCTCGATCGAGGGCGAGACCAAGGGCGAGTGGTACGTCCGCCAGATGCTCGGCAGCGCCAACATCTCCGGCTCCAAGGCCCTGCACCTGATGACCGGCAACCTGTCGCACCAGATCGAGCACCACCTGTTCCCCGACCTGCCGTCCAACCGCTACGCGGAGATCGCGCCGAAGGTCCAGGCCCTGTTCGACAAGTACGACCTCACCTACTGCGCGCGCCCGATGCCGCAGCAGGTCGCCTCCGCCTGGCACAAGGTCATCCGACTCTCGCTGCCCAACGGCTGGCTCGCGACGACGAACAAGAAGAACGCCCCCGAGCAGCTCGCCATCCTCTACAAGATGGCCACGGGCGACCGTCGTACGCGCCGCCTGCTGGGCCGCAAGCTCGAGAGCGAGGCCCGGGCCGCCTGATACCTCGGTGGTCGAGCAGCCGAGCGAGGGACGAGCGAGGCGTAGAGGCCCGGTGGTCTGGACCTCCGTGGAAACACGGATGTATCAGGACGGGCCCGTCCGCATCCTTCTATTCGTGACCACTCGACACGGGGGAGAAGAGATGAGCACGAGCAACACCAGGGTGAGCGGCACGTCGGGCGTGACCCGATGATCCGCATCGGCTCCGTGGGGGAGTCCGGGCACGACGGCCGCGCTGAGGGAGCGCGGCCGTCGTTGCCCCGGCAGCGTCGCGCCGTGGACGTGGGGTCCATGTCGCAGCCCGCTGCCGGCTGACACACAGACGACAGACCGGCGGCGCAGGGGACCGCCGGTCTGTTGCGTGTCCGCGTCCCGTCAAGGAAGTGCTGTCTCGACGCTCTGGTCTGGACCGTCTCCCGCAGACTTGCCGAAGGGTTCTCCAAGTCCCTGATGCGCTCCCCGGCACGCTCCTAGCCTCGTCACAGGTGGTCCGTGGGGGACCGCCTGTGGGGACAGAAGGAGTCGGCTGATGAAGCACGACCGCAACAACCAGGGGATCGACCTCACCGGGCGCATCAAGTCGCTCGAGCAGTTCACGGGGTCGTTGGTCGCACGCCATCCGGAGGCGGGCGCCGGCCACGAGGAGATCCCGATCAACGAGGCGCCGCGGACGCGCGCGCCCAACCCGCGCCCCTCACGCATCTTCCTGCGCAGCGGCGGGGGGAACGGGGGAGGGCACGGCGTGTTCGCCGACCTCACCCTCACCGCGCCGCACCCGCGCGTCGCCACGGACTGACCCGACCGGTCCGACCGGTCCGACCGGTCGCCGTGTGACGCGGCGCATCGGCCGGCCCCGATGCGCCTCCGCCGGGCGGGCGTGCTGCTCGTCTAGGGTCGCCCGGTGGTCTGGCTCGTCGGCGCGCTCCTGGTGCTGTGGTTCGCCCTGGGCCCGGTCGTCCTGGTCGTCGCCGTGGCGCTCCTGTGCGTCCCGCGCGTGCGCTGGTGGGTGCAGGACCGCACGTACGCGAGCCGTCGCGCGGCCGCCTGGCTGGCCGGTGGCGCGGCACTCGTCGCGCTCGTGGTCGTCGTGGTGCCCGACGGCTGGCTGCCGGTCCCGCCGGCGCCGGGCGCCTGGGCCGGGCCGGGGTACGTCGGGCGCCCCTCGTCGCCGCACCCCGTCGCGGTCGCCGACGTCGCCGCGAACCCCCACCGCGCGGCCGGCGACCCGGCCGACCGCCCCGGCCCGCTCGGCCACCAGCCGGAGGTGGAGACCGCCTGGTTCGGGCTCCAGCGCTGCGGCCGGCTCGAGCTCACCTCGTCCGACGCGGTCGTCGCCCTGTGCAGCAGCGGGTCCGGGCGTACGCTCCGCCTCGTCGACCGCGACTCGCTCCGGCCGGTGGCGACCGAGGACCTGCCCGACGTGCCGGACGGCACCGCCTGCGACGGCGAGGCGGTCTACCTCGACGCCGCGGACCGGGCCGTGGTCGCCACCGGGGACCGCCGGGTGCTCGCCGTCCGGACCGCCACCGACGGTGAGCCCGAGCTGGGGACCGACGCCGAGTGGGACCTCAAGCCCTACGTGCCCCACGGGGACTGCCTCGCCTCGGTCGCGCCCGACTGGTCGGGCCGGATCTGGTGGGCCTCGCACGCCGGCCTCGTCGGCACCGTGGACCCGGCGACCGGGCAGGTCGGCGTGGTCGACCTGGGCGAGGAGGTCGATCGCGACATCGCGACCGACGAGGGTGGTGCCTACGTCGTGACCGACGAGGCGCTGCACCGGCTCGCCGTCGGCGCGGACGGAACCCCGCAGCCGGTGTGGCGCACCGAGCACGCCGGGTCGAGCGGGTCGGCCCCCGTCCTCCTCGACGGCGGCGTCGTGGCGATCGCGGACGAGGTCGACGACCGGCTCGGCGTGGTCCTCCTCGCCCGCGCCGACGGCCGGCGGGTGTGCCGGCAGTCGGTGTTCGAGAAGGGCGACGGCGCCACCGACAGCGACCTGGCCCCGCTCGGGTCCGGCGTCGTCGTCACCAACAACGACGGCTACTCCTCCCCGCGCAGCACGCTGCTCGGCTTCACCTCCCAGCCGGGCATCGCCCGCGTCGACGTCGTCGACGGCGCCTGCGTGCTCGCATGGACCAGCGACGCGGTGTCACCGGCCTCGGGAGCGGTCGCCAGCCGTGCCAACGGGCTGCTCTACGCATGGACCAAGCGGCCCTCCCTGACCGGCGTCAGCGCGTGGTACCTCACCGCGATCGACGCGGACACCGGACGCAACCGGTGGGGCGTACGCACCGGCACCGGCCTGCTGGCCGGGAGCGACGGGTCGCGCATCATGCTCGACCGCGACGGGTCCGCCTGGCTCGGCACCCTGGCCGGGCTGGTCCGGGTCCGGGACCGCCGTTAGGTCACGGCTGCGGCCAGGTGAGCCCGACCGTCGCCTCGCTGGTCTCCCACAGGCGGCGCTGGGCCATCTCGTCGCGCGCGAGCGGGGTGGTGCCCACGATCCGTGGTGGGCCCGAGGTCTGGCCGGGGCCGCCCGGCCCGACGTACGTCCCGCCCGGCAGGTCCGCGGTGGCCGCCATCAGGGTCGGCCACGCGCCGGCCTCGGCCGACTGCGACACCAGCTTGACCGCGGCGTCGAGGATGGCGGCCCGACGGCCCTGCGTGGTGCCGAGCTGGCCGTTGACCGCGAGGTGCGTGCCCGCCAGTCCGGGATGGGCCGCGAGCGCGGTGACCGGGAGCCCGGCCCGGCGCAGCCGGCGGTCGAGCTCGAAGGTGAAGAGCAGGTTGGCGAGCTTGGTCTGGCCGTAGACCCCCCACCGGCTGTAGCGCCTCCGGGCCCGCGGGTCCCCGAGCGGGGCGGTGCGGGCCATCCGGTGCGCCTGCGACGACAGGGTCACGACGCGCCCCCCGCCCGACGCCACGAGCTGGTCGAGCAGCAGCCCGGTCAGCAGGAACGGGCCGAAGTGGTTGGTCGCAATCTGCGACTCCGGGCCGTCGACGGTCGAGCGGAACGGCGTGGCCATGATCCCGGCGTTGTTGACCAGCAGGTCGAGCGGTCCGAGGGCGGCCGCAGCCTCGCCCGCGGCGCGCACCGAGCCGAGGTCGGACAGGTCCACGACCAGGTGCTCCAGCCGGGCACCGGGCACCTCGGCGGTGATGGCACCGGCGGCCGCGTCGAGCTTGTCGGGCGTACGCCCCGCGAGCACCACGCGCGCGCCGTGCCGCGACAGCTCGAGCGCGGTGTGGAACCCCAACCCGCCCAGCGTCGGTCCGGTCACGACGGCAGTGCGGCCGGTCAGGTCGGGGATGTCGGCCGTCGTCCAGGTGTCCGTCGCGTCGGTGCTCACGGCGTCACGCCCATCGCGGCGAGCACGCGCTCGCCCAGCGCGGCGTCGCCGGTGAGCCGTACGTCGTCCGTCCCCGCGGCGCGTCGCCCGCCGGCCAGCACCACGAAGGTCTCCCGGTCCATCGCGAGGGTCGCCGTCGGCTCCCCGTCCTCGTCGGGCGTGGTGAGGCGCCCGCGACCGTCGTCGCCGACGACCGCGGTGACGGGGGCGTGCCCGGCCACCTCGAGGCGTACGACCGACCCGGCCGGCGACCCGGCGCGCTTGGCCACGACGAACGGCAGGCTCTCCATCAGGTAGTCGGCCGAGTGGATCGCCGCCGCCGAGTCGAGGTTGCCCGGCCTCCCGAGCGCGCGACGTACGTCCTGCTCGTGCATCCACACGTCGAGCGGCCGGTTGCGCAGCAGCAGCCCGGTCGTCCAGCCGATGGCGCCGAAGACGCCCGGGGCCGGCGCCGACGGGTCGGTCGGCGGGTCCGCCAGCAGCTGGGTGTGCCGCGCGGTCGTTGCCTCGCGGATCTCCGAGATCAGCGCGTCGCCGGACTCGGCACGCCGCACGACGACGCCCTGCTCGGTGAACTGGCCCATCATCCCGCGCGCGTGGGGCGCGTCGCCGACCTCGACGTCGTCGTGCGGCCTCCCGGCCAGCAGCGCCTCGAGGTGCGCGGTGTGGGCGGCGACGGCGTGGACGTCCCAGCCGGGGAGGTCGGTCGGTGTGGACCACTCGTCGTCACCGACGTGCTCGAGCACCCGTGTGAACGAGTCGACGGCCTCCCACCAGACGCTGACGAGTGCACTGAGTCGCTCCGCTTCGGTCATGAGGGAAGAGTAGGCGGCGACGCGCGCCACCCGCGCGGGTGAGGGTGCTCGGAATCGGGCGGCGACGGTCCTACGCTGCCGTGAAGGACCTGCTCCGAGCCGGTCGTACCCGCCCTGCGGGCCACCTCATCGAAGGAGTCGTCATGGGTATCGGAATCGGCATCCTCCTGCTCGTCATCGGCCTGATCCTGCTCTTCGCCATCAAGGAGTTCCCCGACTCGCTCCAGGAGGTCGTCGAGCCGACCACCGTCGGCTGGATCCTGGTGATCGCCGGCGTCCTCGCGCTCGTGCTCGGCCTCGTGATGAACAACCAGCGCTCGAAGACCACGCACGTGGAGGAGCGCCGCGAGATGTGAGCCGGACAGCCGACGGCGAGGGACGAGCCGTCGGGGTGGGTCCGGCCAGATCGAGTAGGCCCGCGGCTGAGGGACGAAGCCGCGTCAGGCCGTCTCGAGATCCAGCAACTTTCCGGTCGTCGCGCGCGTCACTGTCCGTGACCGGCGCGCGCGGCGCCGGCACCCCCTCCACAGGAGCTCGCGTGGTCTGCCGTCTCGCCCAGGTCGTCCTGGCGCTCACCCTCCTCGCCACCCCGGCGCTCGTCGTCGTGCCACCGGCCGCCGCGGCCGAGGGCCCCGCTGTGCGGATCGGCGCTCCCAGCCGGTTCTCGCCGGACGGTGACGGGATCAAGGACGACCTCCGGATCAGGATCCGGCTGTCGCGCACCATGCACGTCCGGCTGGAGATCGGGCCGGCCCGGCTCCGTACGGTCGACCGGCGCGTCGACCTCGGCCGGCTGCCGCGCGGCACGCACACGTGGACGTGGAACGGCCGCAACCAGTCGGGGAGGACCGTGACGGACCAGGGCTACCGCGTGCGGGTGTACGACGTGCGTGACCCCCACAGCGCCTCGTCCGTCGCGGTGGCCAGGGTCCAGGTCGACACGACCTTCAACCCGAGCCTGTCGACGGCCCGCTTCGGCGCGGACCCCGGTGCACCGGCTCGGGTCTACCCACGCACGACGGTCGTGACGGACACCCTCGACCTCCATGCGCAGGTCCCGGAGGCGAAGATCTCCTCGCTCGGGCTGGTGATCCGCAACGCGAAGGGCCGGGTCGTGCGCCGGGCCGACGTCTCACAACGGCTGGTCACCATCACGGGTGGGACGTACGCTCACGGCCGCACCGTCGAGTGGGCGGCCCTGCGCGGGGGCAAGCCGCTGCCCGCGGGGCGCTACACCGCGGTCGTGGCGGGTGCCGACCTCGCCGGCAACACCGGACGGTCGGAGCGGCTGAGGATCTGGGTGTCGGCCGACCGTCTGGTCTGGAAGGAGGCGACCACCACGGTCAGCCCCGACGCGACCGACTTCGGTCCGTGCGCGTGGACCACGGCCAACGGCTGCGGCGACTACCCCGACTGCGGCACCGTCGTCCCGAGCGCGCTCTTCGCCGGCGGGCTGAGCTATCGCGCTGCACCGTGCGCGGTCCCCGACGCCTACCGGACCGTCGCCAACGGCCGGCACCTGGTCGAGGTCCCCGAGGCGACGGGCGTGCGCGGGCTCGCCGCCGCGCGTGTCTCGTTCGCCGGCGCCCCCACGACGGCCGGTGACCCCGACACCGGCACGCTGTGGGTCTGGGGCGAGGGCGACGACGCCACCGTGACCGGCACCTCCGGGCAGTCGGGCTGGGTCGAGGACCCTTCGTGGGGAGAGGGACACACGGGCGACGAGTTCCTGCCGCAGCGGGATCCGGCCGTCGCGTGGAACTTCCTCACGCGCGGCACCGACTCCGTCGACGTCGCCAGCTTCACCGTGGACGTGCGCTACCTCGCGGTCGCCGACTGACCTGGGCCGGCTCCCCGTCTCACAGCCAGCCGCGGTCCTGGGCGATGCGCGCGGCCTCGCTGCGCGTGGTCGCGCCGGTCTTGCCGATGGCGGCGGACAGGTGGTTGCGGACCGTGCCCTCCGACAGGTGCACCCGTGCGGCGATCGTGGCGACCGGAGACCCGTCCAGGGCGTACGTCAGCAGCTCGCGCTCGCGACCGGTGAGCGGGCTCGGGCCGTCGATCAGCGACTCCGCGGCGAGGTCCGGGTCGATGACCCGCAGCCCGGAGTGGACCTGGCGCACGGCGTCGGCGAGCTGGCGGGCAGGGGTGTCCTTGACCACGAACCCCGACGCCCCGGCCTCGATGGCCCGGCGGACGTAGCCGGGCCGCCCGAACGTCGTCACGACCAGCGACCGCACGCCCGGCAGCTCCCGGCGTACGGCGGCTGCAGCGTCGATGCCGTTGAGGCCCGGCATCTCGATGTCGAGCAGGCACACCTCGGCGCCCGAGGCGCGGGCCGCCTCGACGACCTCGTCGCCGCGACCGACCTGGGCGACGACCTCGAGGTCGGACTCGAGGTCGAGCAGTGCGGCCAGCGCCCCGCGGACGAGGGCCTGGTCGTCGGCGAGCAGCAGCCTGATCACGGGAGCGCCACCTCCACCCGGGTGCCGGGTGAAGCGGCTGCGAGGCTGAGCGTGCCGCCTGCTCCGGTCACCCGCTCCCGCATGCCACGCAGCCCGTTGCCCTCGGGTCCGTCGCAGCCCGCGCCGTCGTCGGTGACGGCGATCCCGTCGGGGCCGAGCTCGATCACCACCGACCGCGCCCGCGCGTGGCGCACGACGTTGGTGACCGACTCGCGCAGCACCCAGGCCAACAAGGTGCGGTGCCGCGGGTCGGTGTCGGCGACGCTGCCCTCCACCCGCGTCGTGACGCCGGCGTCGGCGAGGACCCGGGGCGCGGCCGCGAGCTCGGCCTCGAGGTTGCCCGCGCGCAGGCCGCCGACGGTGGCCCGCACTTCAGCGAGCGCCTGGCGGGCGGTGGCCTGGATCGACTCCAGCTCCTCCTTGGCGCGGGCGGGGTCGAGGTCGATGAGGCGGGCGGCGAGCTCGGCCTTCACCGAGAGCGCCGTGAGGGAGTGCCCGAGCACGTCGTGCACGTCGCGCGCGACCCGCTCGCGCTCGGCGACGATGGCGTGCTCGCCGCGGGCCGCGTAGGCGAGCTGCTCGCGCTCGCCGAAGATGCGCAGCATCACCCCGCCGATCATGATCGGCCAGAGCATCAGGAAGAAGAAGGTCGGGAAGTCGTCGATGCCCAGCAGCGACAGCAGGGGGAACGCCGCCCAGAGACCGACGGCCCACTTCCACGCCGGCGCAGGAAGCCCGAGCGCCGACATGATCGCGAGGTAGGGCGTGAAGGAGATGACGCCGATGCCGATGACCGGAACGGTCGCGAGCCCGAGGACGAGCATGAGGCCGAGCGCCAGCCACGTGTTGCCGCGTCGGGAGTAGCCGTACACGTTGGCGACGGCGAACCCGAGGATGCAGAGTCCGGCGCCCGCCTTGGCCGCGACGGGCACCTCGGACTCCGCGACGGCGATGATCGGGAAGGCCAGGAAGACCAGCCAGATCGCGGCGAAGGTCCAGCCCCACTTCTCCCACGGGTTGTCGGGGAGGGAGGAGGCACCCAGCGCCCCGCTCACGTACGCGCCCGGCTCCGGCGTACGCCCCCCGGCGCCGGCAGCGCAACGATCACCGTCCACGCCAGCACGGTAGCCGCGTACGAGCCGCGGCACCTGACCGACGTGTCACGACCTGCCCGTGACACCTGTCATCCGTCCCCGGCCGCCGCCCTGCCCCCAGAAACGCTGTAACGCCGGGTTGGTGCTTGTTCTACCTCCCGTGGAACATGGGTAGATCAAGGCACAACCCGGCGTTACAGCCGCAGGCCGACGTACGCCGGCCGGCGCTCAGATCAGAAGGACGCCTCGTCGAGGTCCATCAGGTCGAGGGTGGTGGCCTCGGCGATGGCCCGCTCGGCGCTGATCCGCGGCAGGTTGGTCTGGGCGAAGAACTGCGCCGCGTGGACCTTGCCCTCGTAGAACGCCTTGTCCTTGGCGGACACGTCGCCGGCCAGCTTGTCGAGCGCGACCTCGGCCTGGCGCAGCAGCAGCCACGCGCAGACGACGTCGCCGAGCGCCATCAGCAGGCGGGTGGTGTTGAGCCCCACCTTGTAGATGTTGCGCAGCTCCTCGGCCGACGACATCAGGTCGTTGATCATGTGCCCGACGACGGCGTTGGCGTCCTCGAGAGCGGTGGCGAGCAGCGCCCGCTCGTTCTTGAGGCGACCGTTGCCGGCCTCGGAGGCGATGAAGCCCTCGATCTCCTTGGCCAGGTGGCCCAGCGCCCGGCCCTGGTCCTTGACGATCTTGCGGAAGAAGAAGTCCTGGCCCTGGATCGCGGTCGTGCCCTCGTAGAGGGTGTCGATCTTGGCGTCGCGGACGTACTGCTCGATCGGGTACTCCTGCAGGAAGCCGGAGCCGCCGAAGGTCTGCAGCGACTCGGTGCCCAGCAGCACCCACGAGCGCTCGGAGCCGTAGCCCTTGACGATCGGGAGGAGCAGGTCGTTGACCGCGGCGGCGAGGCGGGCCTCGTCCGAGTCGGCGGTGCCCGCGTGCTCGGCGATCATCACCTGGTCCTGCCAGGTAGCGGTGTAGAGCACCAGCGCACGCATCGCCTCGGCGAACGACTTCTGCGTCATCAGCGAGCGGCGTACGTCGGGGTGGTGGGTGATGGTGACGCGCGGGGCGGTCTTGTCGGCCGCCTGGGTGAGGTCGGCGCCCTGGACGCGCTCCTTGGCGTAGTCGAGGGCGTTGAGGTAGCCGGTCGACAGCGTGGCGATGGCCTTGGTGCCGACCATCATGCGGGCGTTCTCGATGACCTGGAACATCTGCGCGATGCCGTCGTGGACCTCGCCGAGCAGCCAGCCCTTCGCCGGCTCGCCCCCGCCGACCTGCGGGTCGCCGAAGGTGACCTCGCAGGTGTTGGAGACCTTGATGCCCATCTTGTGCTCGACGTTGGTGACGTAGACGCCGTTGCGCTCGCCGGTCAGCTCGCCGGTCTCGAGGTCGAAGTGGTGCTCGGGCATCCAGAAGAGCGAGAGGCCCTTCGTGCCCGGGCCGCCCACGCCGTCGACGCCCTCGGGGCGGGCGAGCACGAGGTGCATGATGTTCTCGCTCATGTCGTGCGTGGCGCTGGTGATGAAGCGCTTGACGCCCGTGATGTTCCACGAGCCGTCGTCGTTGGGCGTGGCCTTGGCGCGGCCGGCGCCGACGTCGGAGCCGGCGTCGGGCTCGGTGAGGACCATGGTGCAGCCCCACTGGCGGTCGACCATGAACTGGGCGACCTGCTTGTCGCGGTCGTTGCCGTTGCGGTGGACCACGTTGGCGAAGGCGGGACCCGCGGCGTACATCCAGATCGGCGCGTTGGCGCCGAGCACCATCTCGCCGATGGCCCAGATGAGCGAGGACGGGGCGGGGGTGCCGCCCATCTCCTCGAACACCTGGAGGCGCCAGAACTCGGAGTCCATCCAGGCCTGGTAGCTGGCCTTGAACGACTCGGGCACCGGTGCGGTGTGGGTGGCCGGGTCGAAGACCGGCGGGTTGCGGTCGCTGTCCTCGTAGGAGGAGGCCAGGTCCTCGCGGGAGAGGCGCTCGACCTCGCGCAGGATCTCGCGGGCGCTCTCTCCGTCGACGTCGCCGAACGGGCCGGTGCCGAGCACCTCGTCGCGGCCGAGCACCTCGAAGAGGTTGAACTCGATGTCGCGGAGGTTGGTCTTGTAGTGGCTCACAGCTTCCACCTGTCCATGTCGCGTGCGGGTGTGGATCCGGGTCTGGATCGGGGGACGAGCACATCGGCTACTCGTCGGTAACAAAATCATGCCTCGCGATGGGCCGTCGCGCAACACGAACGCCCGATGTCGCAGGTCACAGGCGCGTACGGGGCGCGCTGAACCCCCCGAAAGGCGGCGGTCGACCAAGCGCAGTGAGTCTGTCGAGTTGTCTGACAAACTGGCCATATGCGCGTCTCCGCCAAAGCCGACTACGCGCTGCGGGCCCTGATCGAGATCGCGGTGCGCAGCGACGGGACGGCCGTGAGCGCCGAGCAGCTCGGCAAGGCCCAGGGCATCCCGCACAACTTCCTGCAGGCCATCCTCGCCGACCTCCGCCGTGCCGACGTCGTGGTGTCGCAGCGCGGCCAGTCCGGCGGGTGGCGGTTCGCTCGCAAGCCCGACACCGTCACCGTCGCCGACGTGATCCGCGCGGTCGACGGCCCCCTCGTCTCCGTCTACGGCCTGCGACCGGAGGCGGTCGAGTACGACGAGTCCGCCCGGGTCCTCCAGCACGTGTGGATAGCCGCCCGCAGCTCGCTGCGCGGCGTCTTCGAGCAGGTCACCATCCAGGACCTCGCCGACGGCACCCTGCCTCCCGGCGTCGCGGCCCTCACCGAGGACGAGGACGCCTGGCAGCCCCACTGAGTGGACTCAGGCGGCCAGCCGCCGGTTGACCTGCCGTCGCCGCTTCGCGACCTTGGTCAGCCGCTTGTCGAGGCGGGCCTCCTCCTCGATCAGCGCGATCCGCGCGACCTGGGCGGCGAGCTGCTCGCCGGAGAGGTGCGCAGGCAGCACGTGCGTACGCCCCTCCCGTACCTGCGACGTCCACGCGGCGGGCGGCTCGGCGGTGAAGCCGGTCGTGACCACGAGCACGACCCGGAAGCCGTCGAGCGCGTCCAGGGCGAGCGCGGCCTGCTCGGGAGTGGCGTCGAAGAAGGCCGGCATGCTGACGAAGCAGTCCGACTTCGCCTTGCGGGCCCGTCGGCAGACCGACGTCCACGCCCCCTCGACCTGCTTGCGCCTGAGCCCCACGGCCTTGTGGGATCTGAGGATCTCGACGCCGGCGTGCGCGTACGCCTCGGCGTCGACCGCCGGCACGCGCACCCCGCCGATTGCGAGGGCCTCGGTCATCGACTCGACGTCCACCGGGTGGGGGCCGACGTGCAGCAGGAACAGTCTCTTGGCCATGGCGCCAGCCTGCTGCTGCCGGGCGTCGCGCGCGTGAACTGCGGTGGTCGTACGCGGGAACGTCGCGCCGCGCTCAGCCGACGTCGACGGCGCGCAGCCAGGTGACCAGCGGGCGCATCGCCCGCCAGTCCGTACGCACCCGGTCGACGAGCCCGGCGTCGATCGCGTCGGCCTCGAAGCCGTACGACCGGCCGAGGAACAGCTGCTTGCGACGCAGCAGGTGGATGCGCGGGTGGTCGGCGTCGTAGCCGCGCGGCGAGGTCTTGAGCTGGTCGCCGCCGACCTCGAAGCCGTCCTTCTCCAGCTTCTTGAGCAGCCGGTCGAGGGCCTTCCCGGTCTTCTCGTCGGCCATCGCCTCGCGGATCGCGGCCAGCTGGGGTCCGTCGGCGTCGTAGAAGCCGGACCCGACCCGGGTGCCGCGCGGGGAGATCTCGAAGTACCAGCCGGTGCGCGGTCCGGCTGCGACGAAGGCGCCCTGGTGGGTCTTGTAGGGCGTCTTGTCCTTGGCGAACCGGACGTCGCGGTAGGGGCGGAACACCTTCGCGGGGCCGAACTCCGGCTCCAGCTCGGCCATCAGCGCCTTCATCGGCGTCTCGACCGACTCCTTCCAGACGTGCTTGTGGCTCTCCCAGAAGGACTTGGTGTTGTCCATCTCGAGGTCGTCGTAGAAGTCGAGGGCGGCGACGGGGAATCCGGTGAAGCTCACGTCACCCGACGCTAGCCCACACCAGCTCGTCACCCTCCTCGCCGAAGGACGAGAGGCTCAGCACACCGCCCCCGCAGGCCGGCTCGCCGAGGAAGGCGTTGCCGACGGACGCGGACTCGTACGCCACCTCGAGCGTGCGGTCGGGCGTCCACCGCATCAGGCGGGCGGGCTCGTCGGGGCCCTGCGGGTCGCGCACGAAGAAGACCGAGCCGCCGCACGGCACGGCACTGCCGGTGGTGCCGGGGCCGAGGTCGAAGTACGTCCCGTCGGCCGAGGCGTGGAACCGTGCCTCCTCCTGCCGGCGCGGCTTCGGCACCGCCGACCAGACGGCTCCGTCGGCGGTGGCCGCGACGTCCCAGCCGGTGCAGTCCTCGGGTCCCTCGAGCGGCTGCGGCACGCCGCCGGGATCGAGCAGGTTGACGGTGCGGCACGCGACGGGGCGGGCGTCGTCGAACGTCATGATCCCGACGCCGTGCTCGCTCGCGGTGAGACCCGAGAAGCCCGAGCGCTCCGGTGCGCACCAGCCGTCCTCGCCGTTGCTGTCGGCGAGGGCGCTGGTGGCCAGGCAGTAGGCCCGGTCGTCGCCGTACGTCGGGAAGCGGAGGTCGCCGTCGGTGAGTGCCCACGACCCTCCGCTGGCCGCGGCGGGGGAGACGACCTCGCCCTGCTTGCCGCTCGACAGGTCGACGGTGACGACCTCGCTGGGCGCGGTCTCGGCCTTGTCCTGGCGCACGACCACGGCCCACGTCTCGCTCATCAGGACCTCGGAGATCGTGCGGCCGGGGCCGGCCTGGACGGTCAGCGCGTCGCCGTCGCCGTCGCGCCCGAGCTCGACCTCGGTGCCGGCCTCGTCGCCGAGCGCCTGCCACTCCGGACCCCTGACGTAGCGGGCGCCGGCCCGGAGGCCGGAGTCCTTCCAGTCGAGGAGGGCGGTCTCCGGCTCGACGACGGTGGGGTCGTCGAGCGTCCCGCCCGCCGGGACCTCACTCGTCGGAGTGTCGCGGGTGGGCTCTTCCGTCGGCTCGCCGGTGCCCGGATCGTCGGTGCCGCAGGCCGTGAGGACGACCAGCAACGCCAGCGCGGCGGGCGTACGGACCCGCACCTCAGACCCCGACGTTGTGCTGGAAGTGGTCGCGGTTGGCGCGGAAGGACCGGTAGGCGTTGCGCCACTGCACGCGCCCGATCGCCGGCTCGCTCGGGTCGAACCTCGACTGGTCCCACGGCTCGAAGTAGCCGATCTGCGGGTTGCCGCCCGGGTTCTGGTCGAAGCCGCGACCGACCTGGAAGTGCCCGCTCGCGTCGTCGTCGAGGTAGGGGTAGTACTGCTTGAGCAGGACCGGGTGCAGGACGACCGGGGCCTGGTAGTCGTGGACGTGCCGCATCATCAGGCGGTACCACTGCTTGAAGGTGAAGTCGCTGATGTCGAGCGCGACGTACGGCCCGGCGTGGTCGGCGTCGTCGTAGTGCGTCAAGTTGTTGACCACGCGGACCATGTCGGTGATCGCGGTGCCGGCGGTGGTGGTCCCGAGCCGGCGCGCCCAGTAGGACTGGTTCTTCCGCTTCTCCTGCGAGCTCCAGCCGATGGCCTGCATCGCGGCGGGGCCGCACCAGTAGGTCGTGTTCTGCGCCTGCGCGACCTTGCTGGTGAGGATCTTGGAGCGCTTCGGGTAGGACCCGCCGAACCCGCCGCGTGCCTGCACGTCCGCAGCGGTGACCTCCGGGTGGCGCTCCGCGAACCCGTCGGGCAACGGCACGCCCTGGATCTCGTGGCGCAGCATCCAGACCTTGCCGACCGCCTGGGCGGCCATCGTGAGCTCGGCTCTCTCGGCCGCGGCGCGCGCGGTCGGCGTACGCCGCTCCGCCCGGGCGAGCAGCCCGTCGGCGTCGAGGTCCCCGGTGCGCTCGCGCTCGAGGTCCGGGCGGGTGTCGAGGCGTGCCGCGAGCGCCTCGGCCGGCTGGTTGGTCCAGCCGAAGCCGAGGCAGTAGCGCTGTCCCTCGAAGGTGGCGCACCGCACGGCCGCGCGCGCCCGCGTCGTACGCCCCTGCGCGCCGTCGAGGGCGGCCCCCTCGGCCACCACGCGCTCGATCTCGGCCCGCATCTCGGCGGTGAGCCGGCTGCGGCCGGGCGCTCCCGGTGCGTCGGTCGACTCGGCCGACGGGGCGATACCGCCCTGGTCGTCCGGTCCGCCGTCGGGCAGGAGCGGAACGGCGCCGAGGGTGAGGGCGAGGGCGGCTGCGGCGATGCTCGCCGGCTGGCGCCAGAGCGGGCGAGGGCGGTCGCCGTCGGCGATCTGGTGGGCGAGCGTACGGCGGGGGGAGCGGGCGAGGAGACGGGGAAGAGCCATGGGGAAGAACCTTCGATCCGAGAAAAGACGGACGCCTCACTGTCCTCTCTGGTCACAGAAGGCGCAAGTCTCACTCCTGCCCCACGGGTTGCGGGGGCGACGCGTACGCCTGTGGACACCCTCGGGTAGTCCGCTGCGTTCGACCGGTCCAAGGGCCTCGACGACCCGCGGAACGCAGCGGACTATCGGGAGGCGCTGTGGAGGGCGCGCGGGGGAGAACTGGAGCGGATGACGAGACTCGAACTCGCGACATCGACCTTGGGAAGGTCGCGCTCTACCAACTGAGCTACATCCGCAGACGCCGTCCGGGGACGGCGGGCCGAACGATACCGGACCGGGTCAGCCGACGCGCGAGAGACCCGGATGCTTCGGCGCAACGGTGTCGCCGGAGGAGCGCCCGGTGATCCGGCGGTGCACCCAGGGGACGAGGAACTCGCGGGTCCAGTGGGCGTTGGCGGCCCACGCCTCGCGGCGCCGGAGCACCGGGAGCGGCTCGACGGTGACCGGGTCGAGGCCGTGCTCGACGCCGATGGCCTCGAGGACGGCGTGCGCCATGTGCGTGTGGCCCGAGCTGTTGAGGTGCATCCGGTCAGTGTCCATGACGCTGCCGATCTCGATGTCGCGCATCCGCCACATGTCGACGATGGTCGCGCCGTGGCGGTCGGCGATCTCTCGGACCCACTCGTTGAAGATCGCCATCCGCCCGCGCACGGGCCCGTAGATCCCGCCGCCGCCCGGGTCGAAGATCGTGAACATCACGACGCGCGCCCCGGTCGAGGACAGGCGCGCGATCGCGTCGTCGTACGTCCGGGCGAGGGCGTCGAGGTCGACGCGGGGCCGCAGCACGTCGTTGCCGCCGCCGTGGATGGTGACCAGGTCGGGCTCGAGGGCGAGGGCGGGCTCGACCTGCTCGGCGACGATGGAGCCGAGCTTGCGGCCGCGGATCGCGAGGTTGGCGTAGCCGAAGTCGTCGGTCTGCTGCGCGAGCACCTCGGCGACGCGGTCGGCCCAGCCGCGCAGGCCGTTGGGGCGCGTCGGGTCGGGGTCGCCGACGCCCTCGGTGAAGGAGTCGCCCAGGGCGACGTAGCGGTGGAAGGTCACCGACCCATTGTGATCAAGCCGCCACGGGACCGGGAACGCGGGCTAGGTTGGCGACGTGCTGCTCTCTGATCGCGACATCACCGCTGAGATCGACGCCGGCCGGATCGCCCTCGAGCCGTGGGACCCCGCGATGATGCAGCCCTCCAGCGTCGACGTACGCCTCGACCGATTCTTCCGCGTCTTCGAGAACCACCGCTACCCCCACATCGACCCCGCTGCCGACCAGTCCGAGCTGACCCGCGAGGTCGAGCCGGAGGGCGACGAGCCGTTCATCCTGCACCCGGGAGAGTTCGTGCTCGGGTCGACGTACGAGGTGGTGTCGCTGCCCGACGACATCGCGGCCCGCGTCGAGGGCAAGTCGTCGCTGGGGCGTCTCGGCCTGCTCACCCACGCCACCGCCGGCTTCGTCGACCCCGGCTTCTCCGGCCACGTCACCCTCGAGCTGGCCAACGTCGCGACGCTGCCGATCAAGCTCTACCCGGGGATGAAGATCGGCCAGTTCTGCTTCTTCCGGCTCTCGTCGCCGAGCGAGCACCCCTACGGCTCCGAGAAGTACGGCTCGCGCTACCAGGGCCAGCGCGGTCCGACGCCGAGCCGCTCGTTCCAGGGCTTCCACCGCACCCCGATCTGAGGCGCGCTCGTCCACTCCGCGGATTAGGTCACACCCCCGTGACGTAATTGGGCGAAGTGTGGTTAGGCTTTCCTAAGTTAGCCCGACCTTCCCACCGCCTGACGGAGTTCTTGATGAAGCGAAGCCTCGCCGCGCCCACTGCGACCAAGGTGGCTGCGGCCACCGTCCTGGTCGCCGCCCTCGTCGGCTGCAGCACCGGGTCCACCAGCGGCGGCACCGACGCCGCCTCGGAGCCCACGTCGACCACCAGCGTCGACCCCGACGCCTTCCCCGTCAGGATCGAGCACGCCCTCGGCGAGACGACCATCGAGTCCGAGCCGACGCGCGTCGCCACCCTCGGCTGGACCGACCACGACCATGCGCTCGCACTCGGGGTCGTGCCCGTCGGCGCCACCAAGATCACGTGGGGCGGCAACGAGGGCGGGTCCACCGACTGGTTCGACGCTGCGGTCGAGGAGGCCGGGGCCGAGGCGCCGGTGCGCTACGACGACGCCGACGGCGCCCCGATCGACGAGGTCGCCGAGCTCGCCCCCGACCTGATCCTGGCGACCAACTCCGGCATCACCGAGGACGAGTACGCCCAGCTCTCCAAGATCGCGCCGGTCGTGGCCTACCCCGAGGCCCCCTGGACGACCGACTGGCAGACCTCGCTCGAGATGGTCGGCCAGGCGCTGGGCCGTACGGCGCTCGCCGGCGAGGTGGCGGCTGACACCGAGGCCACCATCACCGAGGCGGCCGAGGCCAACCCCGAGCTCGAGGGCGCCGAGCTGATCTACGGCTACCTCGCGGCCACCGACCTCTCGACCGTCGGCATGTACGCCCCCGAGGACCCGCGCGTGTCCATCCTGCGCGACTTCGGCATGGTCGACGCCCCGGCCGTGGCCGAGGCCATCAAGCCCGGCGAGTTCTACGGCACCGTGTCGGCTGAGCAGGCCTCCGAGCTCGACTCCGACGTCTTCGTCACGTGGGTCGAGTCGCCCGACGACGTCGAGACCATCGAGAAGGACAAGCTGCTCGGCCAGATCCCCGCGATCGCCGAGGGCCACTGGTACGCCGAGTCGGACAAGCAGGACGCGATGGCGTCCACCAACCCGACGCCGCTGTCGATCCCGGTCATCGTCTCCGACTTCCTGCCGTCGGTCGTCGAGGCGCTCGAGGGCTGATGACCGCCCTCGTCCCGACGCGGGAGGACGTCCTCAGGCCCCCGGGGGGAGGCCGCAGGCGTCGTCCCGCCCTGCCGGTCAGCGTCGCGATCTCGGTCGCGGCGCTGGCCGGTGCCGGCGTGCTCTCCCTGCTGGTGGGGGCGCGCACGGTGCCGCCGGAGGCGGTCTGGGACGCCGCCCATCCGCTCCACGCGGTCGTCGAGGCGCGCCTCGACCGCACCCTCCTGGCCTTCGCCGTCGGTGCCGCGCTCGGCCTCGCGGGCGCGCTGATGCAGGGCCTGACCCGCAACCCGCTGGCCGACCCCGGCATCCTGGGCGTCAACGCCGGTGCGACCTTCGCGATGGTCGTCGGGATCACGACGTTCGGCCTCTCCGGGATGGGCGCCTACCTGCCGCTGGCCTTCGTCGGTGCCGCCGTCGCCGCCGCGGCCGTCCACGGCATCGCCTCCCTCGGCCGCGACGGCGCCACGCCCATCAAGCTCGCGATCACCGGTGCCGCCCTCAGCGCGGGTCTGGCCAGCTGGACCACCGGACTGTTGCTGGCCGACCGCAAGACCATGGAGTCCTTCCGCTTCTGGCAGGTCGGCACCGTCGGGGGACGCGGCATCGACGTCCTGCTCGCGGGGCTGCCCTTCCTCCTCCTCGGCGCGCTGCTCGCCCTGGCCGGCGCCCGCCTGCTCAACACCCTCGCCCTCGGCGACGACCTCGCCCGCGGCCTCGGGCGTCACACGACCCGGGACCGCCTCGTCATCGCCCTCGCGATCGTCCTGCTGGCCGGCACTGCGACCGCCCTGGCCGGGCCGATCGCCTTCGTCGGTCTCGTCGTGCCCCACGTCGTACGCGGCCTCGTCGGTCCCGACCACCGACGCGTCCTGCCCTTCTCGCTGCTCGGCGGTGCGGTCCTCGTCGTGGTCGCCGACACCCTCGGCCGCGTCGTGCTGCCGCCCTCGGAGGTGCAGGTCGGCATCATGGCCGCCATCGTCGGCGTGCCGTTCTTCATCGCCCTCATCCGCCGCACGGGGAGGGCGTTGTGACCGTGACCCTCGCCCGCCCCGTCGCCGCCACGCCCCCCGCCACGTCGCCGGACGCCGACGCGGCCGAGCTCGTACGCCGGGCGCGCCGCGCACCCCGACGCCACCACCGGCGCCTCGTGGCAGGTCTCGTGCTCGTCCTGGCCGGCGCCTTCGCCGCGCGGGTGCTGCTCGGCGACTACACCGTCACCATCCCCGACCTCGTGCGCATCCTCGGCGGCGAGCAGATCCCCGGCGCGACCTACATCGTGATGGAGTCCAAGCTCCCGCGGGCCGTGCTCGCGGTGCTCGTCGGCATCGCCTTCGGCGTGGGCGGGACGATCTTCCAGACCACGCTGCGCAACCCCCTCGCGAGCCCCGACATCGTCGGCGTCAGCCTGGGCGCGAGCGCCGCCGCCGTGTCGGCCATCGCGCTCGGCGGGTGGTCCGGCTGGCCGGTCTCGGCCGTCGCGATCCTCGGTGCCCTCGCGGTCGCCCTCGCCGTGCGAGCCGTCGCCGGCGACCACGGTGGCTTCCGGCTCGTCCTGGCCGGCATCGGCCTCGCCGCCGCGATGCAGTCGGTCATCCAGTACGTCTTCACTCGCGTCGACGAGTACGACGTCCAGCTGGTGCTGCGCTGGCTGACGGGCAGCGTCAACGGGGTGGCCTGGCCGACCATCGGGCTGCTCGCCGTCGCGCTGGCGGTGCTGCTGCCCGCCACCGCGTGGGCCGCCCGGTCGCTGCGTGCGACCGAGCTCGGTGACGACACCGCCGCCGGGCTCGGCGTCGCACGGCGCCGGACCGACGTGCTGATGCTCCTCGGGGTGCTGCTCGTCGCGGTCGGTGTCGCCGCAGCGGGACCGGTCGCGTTCGTCGCGTTCCTGTCCGGTCCGATCGCGCGCGCGCTCAATCGCGGGCGCACCACCCTCCTCGCCGCCGGCCTCGTCGGCGCGGTGATCGTACTGGCGGGCGACTACGCCGGCGCGTACGCCTTCGACGACCTCAACCTGCCGGTCGGCGTCGTCACCGGTGCTTGCGGCGCACCGTTCCTGCTCTGGCTGCTCGCCCGCGGCCGCACCGGAAGGAGGGCGGCATGACCACCGCCACCCCCACTGCCCCTGCGCCGTACGCCCGGCTGGAGGCGAGCGCCCTGACGCTGGCCTACGCCGACGCCGCCGTCGTGCGTGACCTCGACCTGGCCGTGCCCCACGGCCGGATCACCGTCATCGTCGGGGCCAACGCCTGCGGCAAGTCGACGCTGCTGCGCGGCCTCGCCCGGCTCATGCGACCCCGGTCGGGCTCGGTGCTGCTCGACGGCGACGTCATCCACCGGCTGCCGACCAAGCAGGTCGCCCGCACGCTGGGGCTGCTCCCGCAGAACCCGGTCGCGCCCGAGGGCGTGACCGTCGCCGACCTGGTCGGTCGCGGCCGCCACCCCCACCACGGCCCATTCGGCCGGTGGACCACCGCCGACGACGAGGCCGTCGCCGAGGCGCTGGCACTCACCGACACGCTCGAGCTCGCCGACCGGGTCGTCGACGAGCTGTCGGGCGGGCAGCGCCAGCGGGTGTGGATCGCGATGGCGCTCGCGCAGGGCACCGACCTGCTCCTGCTCGACGAGCCGACCACCTATCTCGACGTCGCCCACCAGGTCGAGATGCTCGACCTGCTCGCTGAGCTCAACGCGCGCCGCGGCACCACGATCGTGATGGTGCTCCACGACCTCAACCTGTCCGCTCGGTACGCCGACCACCTCGTCGCGCTCCACACCGGGCGCATCGTCGCCGAGGGCACCCCGCGCGAGGTCGTCACCGAGGACGTCGTGCGCACGGTCTTCGGCCTCGACAACCGGGTCATCGACGACCCGGTGTCGCGCACCCCCCTCGTCGTGCCCGTCGGACGGCACCAGCCGCGCTCCAGCACGCCCAGCCCGTCCAGCTCGTCCAGTCAGGAGAACCGATGACCGTGACCGCCAGCCCGAACCAGACCGTCCTGCCCATGCTCTTCACCGAGGTCGAGGTGGTCTCCGTCGAGCGGCTCACCCCGACGTTCGTGCGGGTCGAGCTCGGCAGTCCCGAGCTCGCCGACCTCGGCGTCGACGGCCCGCGCTACGACCAGCGCATCAAGCTGGTCTTCCCCGACCCGGAGACCGGCGGGATCACCTCGACCGAGGGTGCGGACGACACCTGGTTCTCGACCTGGATGGAGCGCTCCGCGGCCGAGCGCGGGCACATGCGCACGTACACGATCCGCGACGTGCGCGGCTCGGGGCAGCAGACCACCCTCGTCGTCGACATGGTCCTCCACCTCGAGGGAGACCTCGTCGGCCCGGGCTCGACCTGGGCGTCGCGGGCCACGGTGGGGGACCGGCTCGTGCTGATGGCCCCGCGGCGGGGGTTCCCCTACGGCGGGATCGAGTTCGCCCCGCCCCCGGGTGCGGACCTGCTGCTGGTGGGTGACGAGACGGCCGTGCCGGCGATCTGCACGGTGCTCGAGCAGCTGCCCGACGACGCGACCGGCACGGCGTTCCTCGAGGTGCCGGTGGCCGGTGACGTCCAGTCCGTACGCGGCCCGGCGGGCGTGGAGGTCGTGTGGCTGGCCCGCGAGGGCGAGGAGCTCGGCGTCGGCCTCCACCAGGCGGTGGTGGCCCACCTCGGCCCACTCTCGATCAGCTTGGCGGGCGCCCGGGGAGAGGTCGCAGCCGACGAGGTGGACCCGGACCTGTGGGAGACGCCGTTCTACTCCTCCTCCGGCGAGGAGGTCCCCGGCGACGTCCATGGGGTGGGCGGGACGTACGCCTGGATCGCGGGGGAGTCGAAGGTGGTCACCGGCCTGCGCCGGCACCTGGTCAAGGAGCTCGGATTCGACCGCAGCCAGGTCGCCTTCATGGGCTACTGGCGACGCGGCGTGGCGATGAAGTCCTGACGTCCGCGGAGGGGCCGGCTGCCTCCCCTTCGGCGGGTGGTCAGCGGCGCTTCGGGGCGCGAGGGGAGTAGCGCACGCGCTCGGCGATGCGGTGACGGGCGATGAGCTCGATGTCGGTGAACGACTCGTACATGGTCGGTGCTCCTTTCAGCTCTCGTGGAGGGTGACGTCGCCCGAGGCCGTGGTGGCGCGCACCTCGAGGTAGGGCTGGTCGGGGGCGGGCTCGCCGGTGCCGGCGAGGGTGGAGGTGAGGCGGCCGCTGGCGGTGCGGACGTCGGTCCACACGGGCGTGCCGGCGACGACCCCGATCCGTACGTCGCCGCTGGCGGTCTTGGCGGTGATGCGTCCGGCGGCGACCTCGTCGACCACGAGGTCGCCCGAGCCGGTGGTGAAGACCGCCTCGCTGCCCAGGGACAGCACCCGGGCGTCGCCCGAGCCGGTCTTGACCGCGAGGTCGTCGCGGGCGGAGTCGACGCGTACGTCGCCGCTGCCCGTCGTGACCACGAGGGCCGACTCGGCGCGGCGGACGAGGACGTCGCCGGACCCCGACTTGAGGTGGGCCTCGCCGACGAGGTGCTCCACGACGAGGTCGCCCGACCCGGACTGGAGGACCGCGTCGCCCTCCACGATGTCGAGGGTGACGTCGCCGGAACCGCTGTCGACGCGGGTGTCGGCGAAGCGGCCGTGAGCTGCCACGTCGCTGCTCCCGACCTTGGCGTGGAGGGCGCTGGCGACGGGGACCTCGACGACGATCTCGGCGCGGGGGTCCTTGCCGAGGAAGCCGCCGGATCGGGTCGGGGCGATGATCGCGATCCGGTCGCCGAGGTCGCGGACGTCGAACTCGTCGGCGCGGTCGCCGGTGATCCGGACGGTCGTCTCGATGGTGTTGGTGGCGGTGACGTCGACCAGGCCGCGGCCGTTCTCGACGTAGAGGTCGATCGGCTCGGGGGTGTCGAAGGTGAGGTCGAGCTGGTTGCTCATGCGCGTACTCGTTTCGCTCCGTGCGCACATGAGGCACATGTGGCGCTGTGCTTGTCGGTGATCTCGCTTCGCTCGTTCACTGTGGTCTCCAGTCCGGGTCGGGGGTGTGCTCGTCCGACGGGCCGGCCGGGTGCCGGTCCGCTGTGTGCGGTGGGTGGGTGGGTGCGGCCGGTCAGGCCGTCGGGGGTCTGGTCAGAGCCAGCCGGTCATCCGGCGGTTGCCCTGCTTGCGGTGACCCGCGAACGGGTCGTAGCCCACGAAGGGGACGCTGCTCAGGTCGACGTCGATGTTGATCGCGTGCTCGTTGGTCGCCGACCGGACCACGCCGACCATCCAGGTGTTGAGGCTCTGGCCGGCGGCGGCAGCCCGCTCCTCGGCCCGGGCCTTGACGGCCTCCGGGATCCGGAGCGTGATCCGGGCCAGGTCGCCGTCCTCCTCCTCGGGCGGGGCCGGGGGAGCCGGCGGCGGGGGCGGGGCCGGGATCGCCGCGGGCGGGGCCACCTCGACGACGAAGTCGAGCTCGCGACCGACCAGGCGTACGTCGACGCTGCCGTCGGGGAGCTCTGCGGTGATCTCGGCCGCCGCGTGGGAGATGGCCTCCATCAGCGCGAGTCGCGCGCTCGGGTCCAGGGCGTACGCCAGGCGCTCGGCCGCCTGCTTGAGCTCGTCGCTGCCGGCCTCGGCCGCGGCGACGAGGTCGCGCCGGAGGCTGTCGACGTACGGGGTGATGTCCATGTGCACCACTCTGACATCATCGTGATGTCACGTCAAGGGGGAAGTGATGTCATCTGGCGTCAGTCTGACGTCAGGCGGTGCGGTGACAGTGCTCCCTCCACAGCCCAATGTCGTAGTCCGCTGCGAAAAGCCGGTCCCGAGCAGGCGTCGGGCGGCTTTCCGCAGCGGACTATTCGACGGGGTGTGGACAGGCACTCCCCGGACGCTGGGATCAGAGGTCGAAGAGCGAGTCCGAGCCGCTGATGTCCACGTCCGTACGCGGGGTGTGGGCGGGGCCGTCCGAGGACGCGGCCGGCTTGGCGGTCGGCTGCTCGTCGGACTGCTCGGCGTCGTCGGAGTCGAGGATCGTGTCGGGGTCCTCGTCCGGCTCGGCCGCGGCCTCCGGCTCGGCCGCGGTCTCCTGCTGCGGCGCCCCGTCCGGGTCGGCGAACGTCGCAGCCCGACTGAGGTCGGCACCGCTGGGCGGTGCACCGGGGGCAGACGCCTCCGCGGGCTCGGGCTCCGCGGGCTCGGGCTCGGCGGGTACGGCCTCCGCTGCCGGCGCGGCCTCGGCCACCGGGGCTGCAGGAACCGCCGGCGCCGAGCTGGTCGCGGGCGCCTCGATGTCGAACAGCGAGCCCATGCTGCTGATGTCGACGTCGGTGTTCGGCGTGGACGTCGTGCCGGCGCTGGCGACCGGCGTCGGCTCGGCTTCTGGCTCGGAGGCTGCCTCCGGCTCCGGCTCCGGCTCCGGCTCCGGCTCCGGCACGGCCTCAGGCTCGGGCGCGGACGCAGGCTCCGGCGTCGCCGCAGGCGCGGGCGCCGCCTCGGGGGCGGGAGCCTCCAGGTCGAACAGCGAGCCGAGGCTCGACAGGTCGGCGTCGGTCGCCGGGGTCGAGGTCGTGGTGCTCGAGGCAGGCGCAGCGGCTGCGGGCGCCGGCTCGGGCTCGGGCTCGGGCGCCGGCTCGGGCTCGGGCTCGGGCGCCGGCTCCGGCTCAGGTGCCGGCTCGACAGCAGCTTCCGACTCGGGTGCCGCCTCCGGTGAGGGAGCAGGCTCCGCGGCTGGCGTCGGCTCGGGGGCCGCGATGTCGAACAGCGACCCGCCGGTCCCGAGGTCGGTCGCCGGCGCGGGCGCCGACTCCGTCGCAGGCTCCGCGGCGGGGGCGGGCGACTCGGAGGCGGGCTCCGGTGCCGACACCGGCTCCGGCGCGGCCTCCGGCTCCGGCGTACCGAGGTCGAAGAGCGAGCCACCGGCGCCCAGGTCAGTGGACGCGGCGGCGGGCTTCTCCTCCGCGGCGGGCGCGGCGGGCGCGGACGGCGGCTCCGGCTTCGAGGCCGGCTCGGGGGCCGCCTCCGGCGCCGGGGTGTCGAACAGCGAGCCGGACTCGGCCGGCTTCGCAGGGGCGGCGGGCTCCTCGGGCGCGGGCGTGTCGAAGAGCGACGTGCCGCCGGACGCCTTGGCGGCGGGGCCGACGTCGGCGGTCTCGGTGACCGTGTCCTCGGTGACGGTGACGTCGCCGGCCTCCGGCTCGTCCTTCGTCGCCACGTCCGTCGTGGCAGTGGCAGTCGAGGACGAGGTGGAAGGCGCGGCAGCAGCGGCCGGGGCCGCGGCGGGGGACGACCCGGGCGCGGCCTTGGTGGCCTGCTCGCCCTTGACTGACGCGAGCAGCATCTGCGCGACGTCGAGGACCTCGACCTCCTCGCGGGCCTCGCCCTTGCTCTGCTGCATGGTGAGCCCGTCGGAGAGCATCACCCGGCAGAAGGGGCAGCCGACGGCGATCTGGTCGGCGCCGGTGCCGACGGCCTCCTTGGTGCGGTTCATGTTGATCCGCTCGCCGAGGTTCTCCTCCATCCACATGCGCGCGCCGCCGGCGCCGCAGCAGAACGACTTCTCGGAGTTGCGCTCCATCTCGACGAACTCGGCGCCCGGCAGCACCTGCAGCAGCTCGCGCGGGGGCTCGTACACCTGGTTGTGGCGACCGAGGTAGCACGGGTCGTGGTAGGTGATCGAGCGCTTCGCCGCGCCCGCTCCGTCCTTGACCGGCGTGAGCTTGCCCTCGCGCACCAGACGGTTGAGCAGCTGGGTGTGGTGCACGACCTCGAGCTCGATGCCGAAGTCCTTGTACTCGTTCTTGAGGGTGTTGAAGCAGTGGGCGCAGGTCGAGACGACCTTCTTGACCTTGTACTCCTGGAAGGTCTCGACGTTCTGCTGCGCGAGACCCTGGAAGACGAACTCGTTGCCGGCGCGCCGGGCGGGGTCACCGGTGCAGGTCTCGCCGTTGCCCAGCACGCCGAAGGTGACGCCAGCCATGTCGAGCAGCTCGGCGACGGCGCGCGTGGTCTTCTTGGCGCGGTCCTCGTACGCTCCCGCGCACCCGACCCAGAACAGCCAGTCGACCGACTCGAGGGACTCCAGGTCCTCACCGACGACGGGCACCTCGAAGTCGAGGCCCTTGGTCCAGTCCATGCGGGCCGAGGCCGACATGTTCCACGGGTTGCCCTTGTTCTCGAGGCCCTTGAAGAGCTGGTTGAGCTCGGCGGGGAAGTTCGACTCGACCAGCAGCTGGTAGCGCCGCATGTCCATGATGTGGTCGACGTGCTCGATGTCGACGGGGCACTGCTGGACGCACGCGCCGCACGAGGTGCAGCTCCAGAGCACGTCCTCGTCGATGACGAAGTCGCCGTCGGCGGGGTTGTAGAAGTAGTCGAGGACGTCCGTGCCCGCCCCGGCGCTCTCGCCCTTCGACCCCACTCCGACCAGCTCGCGATCGGCGTGCGCCGCGTCACCGTCGTGCTTGGCGTACGCGTGGTCGCGCAGGCTGGTGATCAGCAGCTTGGGCGACAGGGGCTTCTCGGTGTTCCACGCGGGGCACTGCGACTGGCAGCGACCGCACTCGGTGCAGGTGGTGAAGTCGAGGATGCCCTTCCAGGAGAAGTCCTCGACCTTGCCGACGCCGAGCACCGAGTCCTCGTCGAGGTCGTCGATGTCGTCGAGCGTGATCGCCTTGCCGTCCGAGGTCAGCGGCTTCATCGCGCCGAGCGCGGTCGTGCCGTCGTCCTCGCGCTTGAAGTAGATGTTGAACCAGGCGGTGAAGCGGTGCCACGCGATGCCCATGGTGATGTTGCGGGCGATGACCATCAGCCAGATCATCGCCAGCGCGATCTTGAACATCGCGATGAAGTAGATGAGGTTGTTCAGCGACGACTCGTCGACGGGGTAGAGGGCGTCGCCGATCCACGACGAGATCGGGTAGTGCGAGCGGCCGGCCGACTCGTCGAGCTTCCACTCCGCCGCACGCACGAACAGGATCGCCGAGCCCTCGAGCAGCGCGAGCGCCTCGACGAAGTAGGCCTGCCAGAAGTTCGAGCCGAAGAACCGGCTGCGCCGGCCCTCGGAGCGCGGGTGGTGCTTCTGGCGGTAGACGATCAGGAAGACGATGCCCACCGTGCTGAGCAGGCCGATGACCTCGCTGAACCACTCGTAGGGGTACCAGTGGCCGATGAGGGGCCAGGCGAAGTCGGGCTTGAAGAGCTGGAAGTACGCCGCCAGCACGGCCGTGCTGAGGAAGAGGAACGCCGCGTAGACGAACCAGTGCATGATGCCGACCCAGTGCCACTGGAGCATCCGGGTGTGGAGGAACGTCTCCTTGAGCATCGTCGCGGCGCGTCCGCCCGGGTTGCCGGAGCGGCCGGGCGCCGGCTGGCCGGACCGGATCACGCCCAGCATGCGTCGTACGGCCGGCACCAGCAGGGCGACGGCGGCGACGGTCAGTGCGAACGAGACGACGATCGCGAACATCTGCATGTGGGGCTGCTCCTCGGTAGGGGCGTACAGAGCCGCAGCCTAGGGCCGCCGAACGCGCCGACGGCAGGGCCCTGCAGGGTGAGAAAGATCCTACCCGCAGGTAACTTGAACGACGAAGCCGTCGTGGGTCAGTTCACGATCGCGACGTTCTCGACCTCGATCTCCCTGGCGTCCTCGCGGTGGGTGGCGAGCGTCGCCCTGACCTGGTCGAGCGCCTCGGTGAGCCGCGCGACCCCGTCGCGCAGCTTCTGCTGGTGCTCGAGGTGGGCGAGGTGGGACTCGCTCGTCTCGTCCCAGCCGGGGGTGAGCGTCTCGACCTGGTCGAGGAGCTCGTCGATCTGGGTGGTGATCTGCTCGGTGGCGTCGGCGAGGGCTGACTCCAGCGTCGAGAGCGAGCCCTGGTGCACGATCAGCCCGCGGGTCATCGGGGACCACCCCCGAGCCGGTCGGCGAGCTGCCCCGCGCGCTCGGTCTGGGCCACGTCGTTGGTGGCGTGCTCCTGGGCGACGTACATCAGGCTCTGCGAGTAGCCGTCGAGGATCGGGCCGAGCGCGATCGCGACGTCGAACCAGGCGTTGATCGCCTCGCCGAAGCCCGCGGCCGCCTGGCCGCTGAAGCCCTTGCCGGCCTCGGTCTCGATGGTGGCGCCCAGCGCCTGCAGGGTCTGCTGCAACGGCTCCACCGCGTCGGCCACGGCCTGCGCCGCCGCCTGCATCTCGGAGTAGACAAGTCCGACGGCCACGGCCGCCCCCTCTCGCTCGGGTCGATCGGCTCCTTCCTACCCCCTGCGCGGCCTCCTCACACACCGACCGGGCTGGATATCCGCCGGTTTGAGCGGGCCGCCCGGTGGGAATCGGAGAGCCATGCCGTCGTACGACTACGAGGTCGACCTCGAGAGCATGGGCAAGGCCGCCCAGGGGCTCAACGAGACCGTCCAGCTCTTCAAGGACAAGGACGTCGAGGACCTCGTGCCCGCCCGGGGCGACGTCGGCAGCGACGTGGTCTGGGACGCGCTCGACGAGTTCAAGGGCCGCTGGGAGGAGGGCGTCAACAACCTCTGCCAGGACGTCGAGGAGATGGCCGGTCGCCTCGGCAAGATCGCGATGAACTACTTCGAGACCGACAAGGCCGGCTACGACGCCCTGTCCGCCCTCAAGGGCACCATCGCCGGCATCAAGGTGATGTGACGTGCCGGACTTCGAGGTCGAGGGCAACCCCGGCGCCATCCGGTCCAGGGCCGTGCTCATGGAGCAGAAGGGCCAGCTCTTCTACGACACCGGCGACGCGCTGTCGAAGATCGACGTGTCGGGCTGGACCGGCCGCGCCGCCGACGAGTTCCGCGAGGCGCACGACCTCGAGCCGGACCGCTGGATCAAGGCCGGCAACGGCTTCAAGAAGGCCGCGTCCGGCCTCACCACGTACGCCGGCGCGCTCGAGGACGCTCAGCGGCGCGCCGCGGAGGCCAAGGCGGAGTACGAGCGCGGCCAGCGCGAGTCGGAGAGCGCCCGCACCCAGTACGACTCCTACCTGGGCCGGATGCGCGCCTACTGGAGCAGTGGCGGCACCGACCAGGCCGAGCCGTTCGTCGACTGGGGCGACCCGATCCAGCAGGACGCGCTGCGCGCCCTGCAGTCGGCCCGCACCGACCTCGACAACGCGGCCGCGATCTGCGCGGGCGAGGTCCGCGCCGGCTGCGCCGACGCCCCCGAGGAGCCCAACTGGCTGGAGTCCGGCCTCAAGTTCGTCGGCGGCATCTTCGAGGGAGCCGGCGAGGCCGTGTGGGACCTGCTGACGATGGTCCCCTTCAGCCCGGTCAACCTGGTGATCGACGCCTACAAGCTCGCTACGGGCGACCTCACGCCCGAGGAGCTGGCCAAGACCTACGAGCTCGACGTCGAGAACGGCTGGGCGATGGCGCAGGGCATCTACACCGGGCTGACGACCGACCCTGTCGGTTTCGGCAGGGAGCTCGGCAAGAGCCTGCTCGACTGGGACACGTGGGCCGACGACCCGGCGCGCGCGATCGGGCACCTCGTGCCGGACGCGATCGCGGCCGTCGCCACAGCCGGCACCGGCGCGCTCGCCACCCGCGGCGCGAAGGGCGGCGTGGACCTGCTCGACGGGTTGTCCGACCTGTCGAGGCTCGACGAGCTCGCCGACCTCAACCGGCTCGACAACCTCGACAACCTCGACGACCTCGACGACCTGACACGGCTCAACCGCTTCGACGACCTCGCCGACCTCCACCGCTACGACGACGTCACCCCGGCCCCGCAGGGAGTGGATCGCACCCTCGACGACCCGGCGCTCGAGCCGTGGCTGGACGAGGTCACGCGGGCGCACCCGGAGCTCGACCGCGACGGCATCCGCGGCATCTGGGACTACACGACCAACGACGGCTACGACGTGATGAACAACAACATGCGCGAGATCGGGCCCAACGAGGCGCACGTGCAGGCCCGGATCGACGCCACCAACCGTGGCCTGGACCAGCTGCCCAGCTACGAGGGCACCACCTACCGAGCGACCAACCTGCCGGACTCGGTGGTGGACCACATCGACAACGGCGGCAACTACTCCGACCCGGCCTTCACCAGCAGCTCGACCAACCCCAACGTCGCCGAGGGGTTCATGAACCCCGGCCGGGACAACCCGACCCGCATCACCATCGACGGCCACTCCGGGAGCAACGTGGGACCGTTCTCCGCGGCCCGCTCCGAGGCTGAGATCCTGTTCCGTGGAGGCACCGAGTTCGAGGTGCTCAGCAACACGGTGGGTCCGGACGGGGTCCGCCAGCTCGTGGTGAGGGAGGTCCGATGAGTGGTCACAAGGACTTCGACGCGATGACGCCCGAGGAGATCGCCGCGTGGGCCGCCCGCGACTGGGCAGCCGCCAAGGAGGCGCACAAGGACGATCCGCTGCCGGAGCTCAACCGTGCCAAGCGTGACGACTACCCGCACTGGAAGCCGGTCGCCTGGATGTTCCACACCCGAGCCGGCGACCGGGTGCTCGTCGACCGCGGTGACGGGTCGAAGGCCGAGGGCACGCTGGGCGGCGTACGCCCCGGGCGTGGGCACGACGAGCTGCTCGTCGAGCTCGACGGCGAGGCCTGGACGTGCACGCGGGCCGACCAGCAGGACTGGGCCCCCGACCGCAACGGCCGGGTGCGAGTCACCACCCTCGAGGTGCCCGTCCTCGCCCGCCGTGCGGAGGCTGCCACGCGGCCGGAGCGGTGGACGCTCCAGACCAACATGGAGGGACAGCCGTGACGCAGACCCCGGACCTCGAGAAGCTGCTGTCCACCCTCGAGCAGCTCCCGCCCCACGTCGGGCTGGTCTTCCGCGGGTGCGAGGCGCGCAGCCACGAGCGGTGGTCGGGTCGCGCCCACGTCACCGAGCGGCTCCTGTCGACCTCCCGCGACCCTCGCGTCGCGACCGAGAACTTCACCACCGACGCGGTCTACGCCGTGCTCAGCAGGACGGGTCGCTCCATCGAGCCGTTCTCCGCGGCTCGTCACGAACGTGAGGTCGTCCTGCTCCCCGGCACCGTCCTGACCCTCGTGACCCGCGTGCGCGTGAAGGACCTCGGCGTCACCATCGTCGAGGAGTTCGACCCCTCCGCCGAGGAGGAGCCGGACGTCGACCTCGCCGCGCTGCAGGTGGAGATCGGCCGCGCCATCCTCGAGGCGGAGCTGCGCGAACCGGTGCCGGACCCCATCGAGGGCAAGTTCGCCGGCGACATCGCGTGAGCCGCCCCGCGCCTAATCCCGATCGCGTCGAGGGCGTCCTGCTCGGCGGCGCGTGCGGTGACGCGATCGGTGTGCCGTACGAGTTCGGGTCCGCGCCGCTGGATGCCGGTGAGCGGCCGCGGATGATCGGTGGCGGGCTCGGCCCCTATGCGCCGGGCGAGTGGAGCGACGACACCCAGATGGCCGTGGTGGTCGCCCGGGTCGCGGCGGACCAGGGGCTCCGCAGCGCGGCCGCGCTCGACGCGGTGGTGCGTGGGTGGGTCGACTGGCTGGACCGCGGAGCCACTGACGTCGGGACCCAGACCCGACAGGTCCTGGGGACCGTCGCGGTCGAGGGTCGCACGCGGCTGTGGGGCACGTCGTCGGCCGCGGCGGCTGCGCTGCATAACCGGACGGGACGGACCGCCGGCAACGGCTCGCTGATGCGGACGGCGCCGGTCGCCCTCGCCTTCCTCGACGACCCCGCGACGCTGACGCTCGCGGCGCGGTGGGTGTCCGAGGCGACCCACGCCGACGACCTCGCGGGGGACGCGTGCGTGCTGTGGTGCCACGCGATCCGCCGAGCCGTCCTGGACGGCACGATGCCCGACCTCTCGACGCTGGTCGCCGAGCTGCCGGTCGAGCGGCGCGAGCAGTGGGCGGGGTGGATCGCCGATGCCGAGCGTCGTCCGCCCGCTGCCTTCGCCCCCAACGGCTACGTCGTCGCCGCCCTGCAGGCGGCCTGGTCGGCGATCCGCCACCCCGCCGTCGACGGATCGCCGGTCGTCGCCTCCCTCACGGCCGCGGTCCACGCGGGTGACGACACCGACACCGTCGCCGCCATCGCCGGCTCGCTGCTCGGTGCCGCCCACGGCGCCTCGGCCCTGCCCGGCGAGTGGCTGGCCGACGTGCACGGCTGGCCCGGGCTCCGGGCGGACGACCTGCGCGACCTGGCCCGCCGCGTGGTGGCGCGCGGCGAGCAGGACGCGGCCACCCACCTTCCTGCCGGCGAGCCCGGCCCGAGGCGCCCGGGCTGAGGCCTCAGCCCCGGCGTACGGCCTGCACCTTCCCGCCTCGTGAGAGCCGCACGGTCATCAGGACCCGCTGCTTCCCGGGTGCCTTCGCGCAGTAGGTGAACCCACGGCCCAGCCGCTGCCACGGCTGGCCCACGCGCCGCATCAGGGCACGGGCGCGGATGCCGGGCTCGACGGCCTGCGTGAAGGATCGCACCGAGCGCCGCAGCCCCGGGTTGCGGCACGAGTCGGGCGCCAGGCCCCAGGCGCGCTCCCACGTCTGGAGGTACGCCTCGGCGCCGCGCGCGAGGTCGGCGCCGAGGGCAGCCCCGTCGGCACCCGCGACGTGCTGGGCGTCCTCGACCCAGTCGGCGTACAGGCCGTAGTGGGCGACGCCGTCGGTGTTGACGTCGTAGACCCGCTCGCCGCTGCGCTGCCGGTCGATGGTGACCCCGCCCAGTCCGGTGAAGGGGTACGTCACCGGGTCGGGCGCGTCGGCACCGCGCGGGTCGCCCTGGGCGCCGAAGCCGTTCATGTCCGAGCCGAACCCGAAGCCGAAGTAGTAGCGCCGGTCGGTCCAGCCGAGGTGCTGGCGCCACTTCTCCACGAAGCCGGTGGAGTCGCCGGCGTAGGGAGCGACGAAACCGCCGAGGCGGTAGATCCGCGGGTAGGCGTCGGGGGTCGACCACGAGTGGGACGACACCACGCCGGGGGTGCGGCCGGCGGCTTGCTGCCGCTCGAGGTAGTCCAGTGCTGCGGTGCGGCCCGCGACGCTCATGTGGTCGGGGTCGACGAGGATCCTGTGGTCGATCATCGCCGACAGCAGCCGCTCGCCCATGGGGCTCAGCCCGAGCTGGTTGCAGTGCGGGCCGGCCGGGTAGAGCGGCGCCGGCTGCACGCCGGCCTGGATCCCGGTGTCGCCGTACAGCTTCCAGATCGCGCCGAAGATCGCGTCCTGCTCCGGCGTCGACTGCTCGCCCCCGCTCAGGTCGCCGAGGTTGGGTGACTGCAGCCGGTCCTCCACGCCGGGGGCGTTGGTCGACGGGCAGGTCCGCATCCGCAGGAACGACCCGGTGCTGAGGAAGTTGGCGCTGTTGGTCAGCGTGCCCGTGGTGCCCGCGTCGCCGGCCACGCCGGTGAAGGCGTTGTCGAACTTGTTGGTGAGCTCCATCTGGCTCACGCCGAGGCGCCTCATCTCGGCGAGCTCGGCGAGCATCTGCTGCTCGGTGCAGGTGGGCCGGCCGAGCTGGACGTTGCACCCCAGCGGCACCGAGGTCTCCATGCCCATCACCACGGCGAGCTTGCCCTGGTTGATGACCCGGCGGGCCTCGAAGGGGTCGGTGACGATGCGGTACCAGCCGCGGCCGGGACCGCCGTGCTGCGCGTCGATGTAGTCCTGCATCTCCCGCATCCGCTTCGCCTGCAGCCGTACGGCGTCGCGGTCGTCGCACGAGTTCTTCTTCAGCGGGTAGACGGTGCACAGGACGTGGTTCTCGGTGAGCAGGCTCGTGTGGATCCGCAGCCCGGCGCGCCACGAGCGCTCGAGCCACTTGTAGTAGACCTGCTGGTGCGTCAGCGAGTGCGGGTTGGGCCAGTAGGAGAACGTCGGCCACCCGACGGGGTCGTGCCCGGTGCCGGGCGCCTGCTCGGCGAGGACGTCCTCGAGCAGCGCGCCGCGACCGTCGGCGACCCGGTGGTCAGGGCAGTCGACGAGCGCTGCGGGAGCGCCGTACGGGTGGAAGGGCGGGCTGCAGATCACCCGTCCGCCGAGGAACTCGTGGGTCTGGCCGTGGACGTGCGGGTCGACCCAGCCGCGGACCTCCTGGTAGCTCGTGACACCACCGAACGGCCGGCCGCGCACGTTGGTCCCGACCTCGGGGAAGGCGACGCACCCGGACCTACGACGCAGCGCGAAGGCCTGCGGCGTGCCGGTGCCGAAGCCCGCGCCCGTACGCCGGAGCGAGCGCCCGTCGGCGAGCGTGAAGGTGAACCGTCCCGGCCCCGCCTTGCGCGCCGTCCAGTCCGCCAGCGGCGACGGCTCGGCCGCCCAGGTCGTGCCGTCCGCGCCCGATGCGGCCAGGAACGTGCGGTCGGGGGCGTGGAGGAGGTAGGTGCCCAGCCCCGTCGCCTGGAACGTCAGCGACTGCCCGCCGAGCCGGTAGCAGCCGCCCGCCATCGCGTACACGCTCTCCGGGACCTCGCGGCGCGGGCTGCGCAGCGGCACCCCGGTCAGCCGCGGCTCGCGCTGGGTGCGCTGCGACGCGACCCGGGCCCGGCTCGCCTGTCGCTGCCGCGGGGTGGTGCGGGCGGGGTTGGCCGCTGCCTCGCCGCTGCGGCTCAGCGCGTTCTTGGTCGCGGGGTCGTGGACGTGCCCGTGCCCGTCGAGCACGGCCGTCGCGGTGCTGCCGGAGGTGTGCGGGTGGGGCTCGCGCTCCGCGGTCGCCGCCGCACGCTCGCGGGACTGCGCGTCGTACGTCGTGGGCAGGCTGGCGGCCCCGCTGCCGGTCGGCGCGGCGGTCAGGACGGCCCCGACCACCAACCCGCCTGCGGCCAGGAGGGAGGTCACGATGCGATGCACGGGGCGTGGGGTGGGCGGCACGGCGGGCTCCTTCTCGTCCGAGGTTGAACGAGAGCCACCCGCTGCGGGTCACGTGGCAACCGTCAGGGAGCGGACTGCTCTGCTCGAAGGCTTCCCCCATGTTGGTCGAAGACCGGGAACTGGACGCGCGCCTCGGCGTAGCCTCCGAGGGCGGGCGTGGGGCCCGCGGTTCGAGTGCGGATCGAGGGGTGTGGGGATGCGCAGGTGGGTCGTGGTCGTCCTGGCGATCGCCGCGGTGCTGGTCGCCGCGCCGGCCGGTGCCGGCCCGGGGGGGAGCACCGACCGGGAGGCCGCGCTCGGGCGGCTCTCGATCCCGGCCATCGGGGTCAACGCCGGGATCATCCCCGTCGGGGTGACGAAGGCCGGGCATCTTGCGATCGGCCGCAGCGTCCGCGACGTCTACCGCTGGCGGCACGGGGTGCTCCCCGGCCAGCGGGGCAGCGCGGTGCTCGCCGGGCACACCTGGTCCAAGGGGCCCGGGGTCTTCGACAACCTCGGCAGGCTGGACCCCGGCAACGTGGTCGTGGTGGGGAAGAACCGCTTCCGGGTGACCCGCGTGCGCAAGGTGACGGGGATGACCCGCAAGGCCGTGGCCGGGCTCTTCAGCGACCGCGGAAAGCCCCGGCTGGTGCTCATCACGTGCGGCGACCGCAACGACCTCACCGGCGTCTACCGCACCCGCATCATCGTCAACGCGAAGCTCGTGCCCAACCGCTGACCCGCCGCGTCAGCCGCTCGGCCGTGGCCGTCACGGCCGCGGCCGCTCCCGGGTCGTCGGCCCCGGCCTCGCCGGGAAACGTGACGGCCACGCCCGCCACCGGGTGCCCGTTGTGGTCGAGCACCGCCGCGGCGACGCTGCACAGGCCCGGGGTGACCTCGCCGTCCTCGGTGGCGTGGCCGCGCTGACGCGTCGCGGACAGGACCGTACGCAACGCGCTGAGCGAGGTGGGACCCTTGCCGTGGCGGTCGACGAACGCCGCCCGGTCGGGATAGAGCGCGCGGACCTGGCTGGCGGGGAGCGCCGCGAGGATGGCCCGGCCCGACGCGGTGAGGTGGGCGGGGAGGCGTACGCCCACGTCCGTGACCAGCGGCGGGCGGCCCGGCGCGCGCTCCTCCACCACGTAGAGGACGTCGCGGCCGTGCAGCACCGCCAGGTGGGCGCCGTGGCCGGTGCGGTCGACCAGCTCGGCGAGCGGCCGACGGGCGAGCCGGGCCAGCGGCTCCTGCCGTGTGAAGCCGCTGCCCACCTCGAACGCCGCCACCCCGAGGCCGTAGCGGTGCTCCTCGGGCAGGTGCACCACGAAGCCCTCGTCGATCATCGTGTTGAGCAGGTGGTACGCCGTGCTGCGCGGCAGGTCGCAGGCCCGCACGATGCGGTCGAGCGGGACGGGGTCGGCCTGGGTGGCGAGGAACCGCAGCACGCGCAGCGTGCGCGTCGCTGCCGGGACCTGGCTCACCGTCGTCCGCGGCTCAGGACTTGTCGGAGTCCTTGGTGAACCAGCCGCCGCCACTGTCGGTCTGCTCGATGGGCTTGCCGGGCATCTCGTTGGCGCCCGGGGTGCGGCGCGGGAGGAGCGGGGGCTGGCCCTCGTCGGTGCCCTGCGCGGTGGTCGGCTGCGCTGTGGTCGGCTGCTCGGTGCTCGGCTCGGTGGCGGTCGGCTCGGCGTTCACCTCCGCCGGCGGCGTCGGGGTCTGGTCGGCCGTGCCCGGCACCTGCGGGGCGTAGTCGTCGGCCTTGTGGTCGACGCGCGGGTCGAGCCGGTCGGCCGCGCGGACCTGTCCCTCGTGCGTCGCCTCGAGCTGCTGGGCCGCCACGCGCGCCTCCTCGGCCTCCGCCTCGGCCCTCGCCGCCACGGCGCGGGCCTGCTCGGCCTCGGCCTCCGCTGCCGCCGCGCGCTCCTGGGCCGGCGCGATCGTGGACTGCGCCTGCGTCGCGGCCTGGGAGCGGAGCTGGTCGGCGCGGGCGAGGTTGGCCTCCCGGTTCTTCTTCCGGACGAGGAACGCCGCCGCGGCGATCGCGAGGGCGATGATGACCAGGGCGAGGACGAGGACGATGTTGAGCGTGGGCACGGGCTTCCTCTTTCACGAGACAGGGACGGCCAGTCTTCCAGCACTGGCCGTCGCTGTCCCGTGAAGGAGCGGTGCGGCGGCGCGGATCAGGAGCGGTGCGTGCCGTCGGTCCCGTCGGTCCGGCGCGGGTCGTCAGCGTCGAGCACCGTGTCAGGGTCGTGCGCCGTCGTGCCCGGGGCGTAGTCGTCGGACGACGTGTCGACCCGCGGGTCGACCTGGTCGGCCGTGCGCAGCCGGTCCTCGCGCACCGCCTGCTGCTGGGTGGCCGCGACCTGGGCCTCTCGGGCCTTCTCCTGGGCACGCTCGGCCTCGAGCCGGGCGCGCTCGGCCTCGGCCTCGGCCTCCTTGGCGCGGACGTTTGTCTCCGGGATCTCGCTCGCGTGCTCGTGAGCCTCGTGACGCAGTCGCTCGGCGTGCTCCTGCTGCTTCTTCTTGCGCTGCTGCATGACCAGCCAGGCGACGAGTGCCGCCACGACCAGCACCACGACCAGGATGATGATCCATGTCGTCGTGTCCATGAGGACCTCCTCCTCCGCGACCCGGGAGGGTCGCGATCCTCTTCACGGTGCCACATGGAGGCCGCGCTCGCCCCCGGCCACCATCCGTTGGGGTGGGACCGGGGCGGGCTGCAGCGCCGCCAACTGATCAGTTGGTCCGCCAACTCACCGGTTGGCAAGTTGGGGGCGCAGAGCCGGCGCTCACCGCCACCCATGTCGCCAACTCACCAGTTGGCGACTTGGGGGAGCAATTCGGACGCAGACCCCACCCAACTCGCCAACTGACCAGTTGGTCCGCCAACCCGTCAGTTGACTGGTCCGGCCGCCGCGCGCCGCTCCCATCGCCCCTGCGCCGGACCTGCCCGACGGGCTGCAGATCAGCGGATCGCCGCCATCACCCTCTGGGCTGTCGTGTGGCCGAGGTGGTAGCCGTCGTCCATCGCGTCGCGGAAGTGCAGGCCGCCCCAGATGCGGGCGTGCAGCGCGTCGTGCTCGAGCCCGGAGATCGTGGCGTAGCTGCGCGTCTGGGTCCCGACGCGGATCACGAGCGGGGTGTCGTCGCCCAGGGTCTGGCGCACCACCTCTGCCCACGGTGACGTCGCCGCTGCATGGCCGCTGGTGTACTCGGAGTAGGCCGGGTTCGTGTTGAGCGCTGTCCATCCGGGGATCGGGGCGGTCGCCGGGTTGCCGTCGGTGTCCGCACCGGCGATCGCCTCGTACGGCCTCCAGAAGCCGAGGTCGAACTTCAGCCGGAAGGTCCGGATGAAGCTCGTCAGGACGGCCGCGTCCATCCGCGCGAACATCCGGGTGGTGGGCAGCAGCCCCATCGGCCCAGCATCGAGCACGTCGCACACGGCCAGCCGGTAGGCGCCGTTGACGTTGTTGGCGAAGAACTGCGAGATCGCGGTCTGCTCCGCCGTACGTGTCGTCGAGGTCGTCGACCCGATCGCCGCGACCTCGTTGTAGTCGGCGGCGTAGGCGGCGCTGCCGAGCGGGTCGGGTCCGTCGAGCGCCACTGGCTCGACGTCCACGACCGGCTTGAGGAAGCCGAGCCAGGCCAGGGCCATACCGCCACCGGTCGTCGGGGCACCCGGGCCGGGCTGCCACACGCCCACGCCGGGGGCCTTGGAGTAGACCCGAGAGAGGTCGAACCGTCCGTCGCCGACCCGGGAGGCGATCATCGCGTCCGCAGCGGCCGCGCCGATGGCGGCACCCGCGTCGGCCTTCTTCCCGTCCGGGACCCGCGCCATCGTCGCCGCGAGGTCGGCATCGAGGTTGGCCCGCGACGCCGGGAAGTACTCCCACAGCACGTCGTGCGCCGCGGTGGCCACGGCGGCGGTCGCGGCCACCCGTCCTCGGCGCTGGGCCTCGCTGGCGGCGTCGTGCACCGCGAGGGAGGTGAACGTGAGGTACATCGACCCGACGGGCGGTGCCGGCGTCGGCACCGTCTCGGACCAGATGGTGCGCACGGCGATCCGCTGCCACAGCACGGCGGCCTCGGCCGCCTTGACGTGGTCGTCCTGCGGGCCGGCCGACGCGCGCGCGGAGCGTCCGCCTCCCGCGGGGACGGCGTCCGCGACGGTCGCGAAGAGTGGGAGCACGAGGACGCTGGTGCAGAGCAGGACGAAGGAGCGGCGGAGCGAGGTCATGGCGTACGCCTTTCGCGACGGGGGAGCCTGCTGCGAGTCTCGGCGTCGCGCAGACGCCGCACCATTCGCGTTGCGGCGAACCTTTGCGGTCGGCGTCTAGACCATCCGGGCGATCCGCTCCTTGAGGTCCAGGCCGGGCAGGTCCCGCTCCTGGAGCCGCGCGACCGCCGCGAGACGTCCGCTCACCCCGAGCTTGCGATAGATGTGCTCCAGGTGCTTGCGGACGGTCGACTCGGCGATGCAGAGCTCGTGGGCGATCTGCGCGTTCGTCGCACCAGCCGCGACGCGGCCCAGCACCGTGCGCTCCTGGGTCGTGAGGCAGGCGAGCGCGGGTGCCGGTCGCTCGTGGACGAGCCTCGCCAGGGCCGGCACGATGAGTCGGGCCATGGCGCGGTCGCGGTCGGTGAAGACGGTCCGGTGCCTGACGAACAGCACGCGGACGACGTCGTCCTCGCCGTTGCCGAACTCGATCTCCAGCCGGTCGTCCCCGTGTCGTGCGGGCGCCGGGTGTCCGATGCTGACCTCCTCGGTGACGCACCGCAGGTGGTCGTGGAAGATCGCCGTGACGCGACCGCAGGGGATCAGCACGGCCAGCCACCCGAGGACCCGAGCACTGGGGAGCGGCATCCCCGGGCAGGGCAGGGCCCCCAGCAGGTGGCGCATCGCCTGCTGCTCCTCTGCGTTGAGCACAAGGTCCGTCATCGTTCTCTTCTCGCCGGCCTCGACGCTAGACCCGCGACGGCGTGACCGCATCCCATATTCAAGGGGTCTGGGATCCGAGACAGAGGAACGCCTTCGCGGGTGGAGCGGGACACCCGTGGAGGAGTTTGATGGATCTCATGCAGAACATCCAGGCCATCGAGGTGGGCGTCGGCCCCGTCCCGTTCGACGACCTCGTCCGCGTCGCCCGCGAGGGCGCCCCGGTCGTCCTCACCCAGGAGGCGCTGGCGGCGATCGACCACGCCCGCGGGGTGGTCGAGGCGCTGGCCGCCGCCGAGACCCCGACCTACGGCGTCAGCACCGGCTTCGGCGCCCTCGCCACCCGGCACATCCCGACCGAGATGCGCGCCCAGCTCCAGCGCTCCCTCGTACGCTCGCACGCCGCCGGCTCGGGTCCCGAGGTCGAGCGCGAGGTGGTCCGCGCGCTGATGCTGCTGCGGCTCTCGACGCTGGCGACGGGGCGCACCGGCGTACGCCGCGAGACCGCGCAGCTCATGGCCGACCTGCTCTCGCACGGCATCACCCCGGTGGTGCGCGAGTACGGCTCGCTCGGCTGCTCGGGCGACCTCGCGCCGCTGTCGCACTGCGCTCTCGCACTGATGGGGGAGGGCGACGTGCGCGACGCCTCCGACCGTCTCGTGCCCGCTGCCGAGGCACTCGCTGCCGCCGGCCTCGAGCCGGTCGAGCTCGTTGCCAAGGAGGGCCTCGCCCTGATCAACGGCACCGACGGGATGCTCGGCATGCTCGTGATGGCGATCGCCGACCTGCGGATGCTGCTGCGCACCGCCGACGTCGCGGCCGCGATGAGCGTCGAGGCCCAGCTCGGCACCGACCGCGTGTTCGCCCCCGAGCTCCAGGCGATCCGCCCGCACCCCGGGCAGGCGCTGTCCGCGGCCAACCTCACCGCGATGATGGCCGGCTCCGCGATCGTCGCCTCGCATCGCACCGGCGACTGCAACCGCGTGCAGGACGCGTACTCGCTGCGCTGCTCGCCGCAGGTCCACGGCGCCGCCCGCGACACCGTCGAGCACGCCGCCACGGTCGCCGGACGCGAGCTCGCCAGCGCCGTCGACAACCCGGTCGTGATGGGCGACGCCGTCGAGTCCAACGGCAACTTCCACGGTGCCCCGGTGGCCTACGTCCTCGACTTCCTCGCCATCGTCGCGGCCGACGTGGCCTCGATCAGCGAGCGGCGCACCGACCGGTTCCTCGACAAGGCGCGCAACCACGGGTTGCCGCCGTTCCTGGCCGACGACCCCGGTGTCGACAGCGGCCACATGATCGCCCAGTACACCCAGGCCGCGATCGTGTCCGAGCTCAAGCGGCTCGCGGTCCCGGCATCGGTCGACTCGATCCCCTCCAGCGCCATGCAGGAGGACCACGTGTCGATGGGCTGGAGCGCCGCGCGCAAGCTGCGTCGGTCGGTCGACGGCCTCTCCCGCGTGGTCGCTGTCGAGGTGCTCACCGCGGCCCGCGCGCTCGACCTGCGGGCGCCGCTCACCCCGTCGCCCGCCACCGGCGCGGTCGTCGACCTGCTCCGCAGCAACGGCATCGCGGGTCCCGGCCCCGACCGCCACCTCTCGCCCGAGATCGAGGCCGCCGTCGGCCTCGTCCAGTCCGGCGCGGTCCTCGCCGCCGCCGAGTCCGTGATCGGAGAACTCCAGTGAACGAAGGTCTCGATACACCCCGCTCGTCCCTCGCGGGGCACTCGACCACCGAGGGGAATCCACGGTTGCCCATCCACGCCGCCACCGGCACCGAGCTGACCGCGAAGTCGTGGCAGACCGAGGCGCCGCTGCGGATGCTGATGAACAACCTCGACCCCGACAACGCCGAGAACCCTGCGGACCTCGTCGTCTACGGCGGCACCGGCAAGGCCGCGCGCAGCTGGGAGGCGTACGACGCCATCGTCCGCACCCTGCGCGACCTCGAGGACGACGAGACGCTGCTCGTGCAGTCCGGCAAGCCGGTCGGCGTGATGCGCACCCACGCGTGGGCGCCACGGGTGCTGATCGCCAACTCCAACCTCGTCGGCGACTGGGCCGACTGGGAGGAGTTCCGCCGGCTCGAGGACCTCGGGCTCACGATGTACGGCCAGATGACCGCCGGGTCGTGGATCTACATCGGCACGCAGGGGATCCTGCAGGGCACCTTCGAGACCTTCGCCGCGATCGCGGACAAGAAGTTCGACGGGACCCTGGCCGGCACCATCACCGTCACCGCCGGCCTCGGCGGGATGGGTGGCGCGCAGCCGCTCGCCGTGACGATGAACGACGGCGTCGCGATCTGCGTCGAGTGCGACCAGCACCGCATCGACCGCCGCCTCGAGACGCGCTACCTCGACGTCCAGGCCCGCGACCTCGACCACGCGATCGAGCTCGCCCTCGAGGCACGCGACGATCGCCGCGGCCTGTCGATCGGCCTGCTCGGCAACGCCGCCGAGGTCCTGCCCGAGCTGCTAGAGCGCCACCTCGCGCGGGCCGAGCAGGGGGAGGGTCCGCTGGTCGACATCGTCACCGACCAGACGTCCGCCCACGACCCCCTCTTCTACCTGCCGGCCGGGACGGCGTACGACGACTGGGAGCGCGAGCGCACCGAGGACCCGCGCGGCTTCACCAAGCGCGCGCAGGAGTCCATGGCTACGCACGTGCGGGCGATGGTGGAGTTCCAGGACGCCGGCGCCGAGGTCTTCGACTACGGCAACTCGATCCGCGACGAGGCCCGCAAGGGCGGCTACGACCGGGCGTTCGAGTTCCCCGGCTTCGTCCCGGCCTACATCCGCCCGCTCTTCTGCGAGGGCAAGGGCCCGTTCCGGTGGGCCGCGCTGTCGGGCGACCCCGTGGACATCGCCGCCACCGACCGTGCCATCAAGGAGCTGTTCCCGGCGGACGAGAAGCCGGAGTACGCCCGGCTGCACAAGTGGCTCGACATGGCGGCCGAGCGGGTGCAGTTCCAGGGACTGCCGGCCCGGATCTGCTGGCTCGGCTACGGCGACCGCCACCGGGCGGGGCTGAAGTTCAACGAAATGGTGGCCAGCGGCGAGCTGAAGGCGCCGATCGTCATCGGCCGCGACCACCTCGACTGCGGCTCGGTCGCCTCGCCCTACCGCGAGACCGAGGCGATGCTCGACGGCTCCGACGCCATCGCCGACTGGGCCATCCTCAACGCGCTGGTCAACACCGCGTCCGGCGCGACGTGGGTCTCCTTCCACCACGGCGGCGGCGTCGGCATCGGCCGCTCGCTCCACGCCGGCCAGGTCACGGTCGCCGACGGCACCGACCTCGCGGCGGAGAAGATCGAGCGGGTGCTCACCAACGACCCCGGCATGGGCGTCATCCGCCACGTCGACGCGGGCTACGACCGCGCGATCGAGGTGGCCGACGAGCGGGGCGTACGGATCCCCATGTCGGAGGGCTGACGCAGCTCCGGTCGGGGAACCGACGGCACCTCCTGAGGCCCGATCGAGGTGCAGACCGTTCCCCAACGGGGTGGCGCGGCTGGCAGGGTGCTGCCCATGGACGCCGACGCCGCGAAGGCCAACCTCCACACCTACCTCCGGCACGAGCGCGAGGCGGTGCTCGCCAAGCTCGACGGGCTCTCGGAGTACGACGTACGGCGCCCCCTGACCGTCACCGGGACCAACCTCCTCGGGCTGGTCAAGCACCTCGCGACCTGGGAGGCGCGCTACCTCGGCGAGGTCTTCGACCGTCCCTTCCCCGAGCCGCTGCCCCGGTGGGACGTCGAGGCCGACCGGCTGGCCGACATGTGGGTGACCGAGGACGAGTCGCGTGCGGAGGTCGTCGACCGCTACCGCCGGGTGTGGGCGCACGGCGACGCGACGGTGGATGCCCTGGACCTCGACGCCACCGGCCGCGTGGCCTGGTGGGGCGATGCCGAGGTGCCGCTCTTCAACGTCCTCGTGCACCTGCTGGCCGAGACCAGCCGGCACGCTGGCCATGCAGACGTCCTGCGCGAGAGCCTCGACGGAGCGGTCGGGACCGATGCGGAGGCGATGGCTGCTGAGGGGCACGACGCCGCGTTCTGGGCGGAGCGGCGCGCGGAGATCGAGACCGCCGCACGTGCTGCGCACGTGGTCCTCTGATCGACGTTTCGAGGGCCACGCCCGCCGCACGTGCGCGGCGGGTGGACTGACCGAGGGCCTCAGTCGTCCTCGGCGGTCACCCACTCGACGACCTTGCGCGTCAGCATGGCCACGACGCCGTCGAAGTCGCCGGAGCCGTCCTCGGCCCCCGCCGCGATCTGGGCGAAGGTGACCGTCTGGAAGACGAGGTCCGCCAGCGGAGCGAGCTCGAGCGCCCGGTCGACGTCGGCGTCGGGGAAGGCGTCGCGCCACGGCCCCGCGTACGCCTGCATCACCCGCTCCGCCTCGCCCTCGCCGGTCCCGTACCAGTCGAGCACGCGGGCGAGGTGGCTGCCGTCGAGGAACGGGTGGGTCACGCAGCCGTCGGTCCAGTCGAAGATCCGCACCTCACGCCCGTCGTAGGCGACGTTGCCGGGGTGCAGGTCGCCGTGGGAGAGGGTGTCGGGGAGCCCGCACGCCCAGAACTCGCGCACCAGCACCTCGGCGGCCGCGCTGGCGATCGTCAGCTCCTGCCGTTCGGACTCGGTGAGCTGGGTCAGCTCCGGGCTGGTGGCCAGGACGACGCGCCACGTCGCGAGCGTGGCCTCCAGGCCCCGCTCGGGGCAGCCTGCGGAGCGGAGCTCGTCGAGCCAGTCGAGTGCCGCGACCTGCGCCTGCGCCCACTGGGGCGCCGCCGCGTCGGCGGCGCCTTCGGCGCGGTCGCGGTCGGAGGCGCCCTGCAGGGGCTCCATCAGCAGCCAGCCGGCTCGGTCGTCCCCCGCCACCAGCAGCGGCACCAGGTGGCCGATCCGCTGGGCGAGGCGGCGCACGATGGCCGCCTCGGCGATGAAGTGGTCGCAGCACGCCTTGAACCACAGCGTGCCGCGGTCGGTCGGCACCTCGAACACGGCTGAGATGCTCCAGACCCGGTGGGTGCGCAGCGCGCCCGTGCGCCGACTCCCGGTCGCGGACAGCTGGTCGTCCACCCACCCCTCGACGCGGTCGTGCCACCCGGGACGGAACCAGTCCGGTCGTCGCGGAGGGGCGGAGCCGGCGTACTGCTCGAGGGCCGCTCGCACCGGTGCCCGCCACTGCTCGTCGAGGTCGTCGACCCGTCGCCAGTCGGCGCCGGTGGGCGCTCCGTCGCGCAGCGCGAGGACGTGCAGCCGGTCGGGCGGGCTGTCGGCGTCCTCCTGGGGCAACCTCACGACCGGCGCCAGGTGCACCCCGTGGCCGGCGACGGTGGTGGCGTACGCCGTGGGATCGGGCGCGTCGTCGTCCTCGGGGTCCTGCACGAAGCTCGGCAGCGACCCGTCGCCGGTGACCCGGACGGTGTCGTCGCGGACGAGGGCGACGTGGTGCGTGCGCTGCGAGGCGGCCATGCGGAGATGATGACCGGGCGGCCGCCCGTCCGACACCCGATTTCGACGGGGTCGGCTCGAATCCGCGACATTCGGTGCCGCCGTACGTCAGGATCCCTCCATGGCATCGGGGGAGAAGAAGCCGGCGCGCTCGCGCGTCGTGCTCACGGACATCAGCTCGCGGGCGTGGGAGCACCCCGCCGACAAGGGCGCACTGGTCGCGCTGCGCAAGCTCAAGGGCTTCGACGTGCTGCTCAAGACCATGTCGGGGGTCTTCCGGGAGCGGGCCTGGCGGCTGACGCTGCTCGGCTCGGCCGTACGGGTCGACGAGCGGCAGTTCGCCCGGCTGCACCGGCTGCTGGCCGAGGTCGGGCAGAGCCTCGACGCCACGGACCTGCCGGAGATGTACGTCCAGGCGGACCCCACGCTCAGCGCGCTGACGATCGGCATGGACCGGCCGATCATCGTGCTGTCGTCGGGTCTCGTGCACCACCTCGACGACGACGAGCTGCGCTTCATCATCGGCCACGAGCTCGGCCACGCGGTCAGCGGCCACGCGATCTACCGCACGCTGCTGATGCGTCTGCTCGGTCTCGGCGGCCTGCTCAACGCGATTCCGGGTGGCGCCATCGGTATCCGGATGGTCACCGTCGGCCTGCTCGAGTGGTCGCGCAAGGCCGAGCTGTCGGCCGACCGCGCCGGACTGCTCGCCAGCCAGGACCCGACGGCGGCCCTGCGCACCCACATGAAGATCGCCAGCGGCGGCACGCTCGAGGAGCTCGACGTCACCTCGTTCCTCTCGCAGGGGGCGGAGTACGACGAGGGCGGCGACGTGCGCGAGTCGCTGATCAAGCTCTCGCTGCTCCAGCAGCAGAGCCACCCGTTCGCGGTCGTGCGCGCCACCGAGCTGCGGCGCTGGATCGACACCGGCGCCTACACGACGATCCTCGGCGGCGACTACCCGCGCCGCTCGGACGACGACACCGCCTCGGTGAGCGAGGCTGCCCAGGAGGCGGCCGCGAGCTATGCCCTCGCCTTCGAGCGGACCCAGGACACCCTGGGTCGCCTGGTCCACGACCTGGCCGGCTGGATGGGCTCGGCCAGCACCTGGATCAACGACCGGTTCCGGCGCGGCAACGAGAGCGCCTGACGATCTCGATACGCCTCGCCGGCGACTGCCGGTCTCACAGGTCGGCCGGCCGGATCGCTGCCGTCACCGCCGCGGCGTACGCCCGGTAGCCGGGCACGTTGGGGTGGAACGACCCCGGGTCGGTCGGCCAGACGATCCATGGCTCGGGAGCGTTGACCCCGTGGTCGACGAAGCGCTCGGTGACGTCCACGAACGTGTAGCCGTGCGCCTCGGCGACGCTGCGGATGGTGGCGTTGAGCAGGTCGGCGCCGTCGTTGAGGGCGTCCTGCTCGACAGCCGAGGCGCCGAGCACCGGACCGTACGCGGGGGAGAACAGCCGGGGGTAGCCGGTGACGTAGACGGTGGCGTCCGGGGCGGCCGCGTCGACCGCGTCGTAGACGCCGTCGAGCAGGCCCGGCAACAGGGTCGTGATCCGTCCCCTGGTCAGGCCGACCGCGGCCTCGCACTGGGCGTCGGCGAGCGCGAGGCACGCGCCGACGGCCTGCGACCAGCCGATGTCGTTGCCGCCGATGGAGAGCGTCACCACGTCGGTGTCGGGGCCGAGGGCGGCGATCTGTCCCTGGGGGACCAGGTCGGTCGTCCGTGCGCCGCCGCAGGCGACGAAGTCGTCGAGGGCCAGCCGCATCCGGCCGTCGATCGCGGGCGCCGGCGCCGCGTCGGAGCGTCCGCACGGGGTCGTGAACGACTGCGCGACGCCGTACCCCGAGGCGTAGGAGTCACCGAGGCCGTCGAGCACCAGGGTGCTGGCGGCGGGGGCGGGGCCGGCGAGGCCGGTCGTGACGAGCGCTACGGCCGCGAGTGCGGAGCCGATCAGGGTCAGTGGGCGGGTGTCCATCCAGCGACCGTAGGACCGAAGCACGGCCGGGGACCAGAGGGATGTCGCTGCAGAACGGGTGGGAACCCGGGCTGGGGACGCGGTCGGGCCCCGGACACCAGTGGTGTCCGGGGCCCGACGAAAGACGGCGTGCTGCTACCAGACCCGGCGGCTGGAGCCCCCGATCGGCACGAAGTTCAGCACCAGGCCGACGACGATCAGGATGATGCCGATGGTGGTGAGGATGCTCTGGGGCAGCAGGAGCCCGAGGATGAGCAGGATCAGTCCGAGGACAATCATGGGGTTTGCCTCCTTGGTGATGCGACCGGCCCACGGTGGGTGGCCGCCGGGTCACTCTGCCGCCCCGTGAGGCCTTTGAAAAGTCGGGATCCCCCCTGCGGGTGAGGATTTGTCCATCGTCTGTCCAAGGGGTCCGGCCCCGGTGCGGCGACCAGGTCAGTCGGTGCCGAGGGCCTGGATCGACTCGTGGATGGCCAGGGTGCGGCGGGCCGACTCGACGTGGAGGTTCTCGACCATCCTGCCGTTGTGGGTGACCACGCCGGCGTCTCCCCCCGAATCCCGACGCGCGTCCTCCCACGCCGCGATGAGTCCGCGTGCGTCCTCGACCGCCTGCTCGCTCGGGGCGAAGGCCGCGTTGGCGCCGTCGACCTGGCCGGGGTGGATGAGGGTCTTGCCGTCGAAGCCCATCTGGCGGCCCTGCTCGCACTCGGCGAGGAAGCCCGCGGTGTCCTTGACGTCGTTGTAGACGCCGTCGATCACCGCGATGCCGGCGGCGCGTCCGGCGAGCACCGCGGTGTGCAGGCTCGGCAGGATCGGGCCGCGACCCGGGACGTGCTCGGCGTACAGCTCCTTGACGAGGTCGTTGGTGCCGAGCACGAACGCGCCGAGGCGCTGCGACGCGCGCGCGATCTCGAGCGCGGACAGGATCGCAACGGGCGTCTCGACCATCGCCCAGAGCAGGGTGTGGTCCGGCGCGCCGGCCTTCTCCATGGCGGCGACGAGCTGGGCCACCTCGTCGGCGCTGTCGACCTTGGGCACCACGATCGCGGCCGGGCCGGCCTGGCTCGCGGCGACGATGTCGTCGTCGTGCCACTGGGTGCCGATGCCGTTGACGCGGATGGTGACCGTACGCCGGCCGTACTCGCCGCTGGCGGCCGCGGCGGCTGCCGCCTCGCGCGCGGCGGGCTTGGCGTCGGGGGCGACGGCGTCCTCGAGGTCGAGGATCAGGCCGTCGCAGGCGATGGTCTTCGCCTTCTCCAGCGCCCGCTCGTTGGAGGAGGGCATGTAGAGGACGGAGCGGAGGGGGGTGAACTCGGTCATCTCAGGCCTCCAGGTCGATCTGGTCGTACTGCTCCTTGAGCTCGGGGTCGATGGCGGCGAGCTCGTCGGCGAGGGCGACCATCACCTGGCACTGCTTCACCGAGGCGTCGTCCTCCATCTTGCCGTCGATCATCACCGCGCCGGTGCCGTCGCCCATCGCGGCGATGACCCGACGGGCGTGCGCGACGTCCTCGACGCTGGGGGAGAACACCTTGTTGGCGATCTTGATCTGGACCGGGTGCAGGCTCCACGCGCCGACGCAGCCGAGCAGGAACGCGTTGCGGAACTGGTCCTCGCACGCGACCGTGTCCTTGATGTCGCCGAACGGGCCGTAGTAGGGGTAGATGCCGTGCATCGCGCACGCGTCGACCATGCGGGCGATCGTGTAGTGCCACAGGTCCTGCTGGTAGGTCGTGCGCTGGGCGTCGTACTGCGGCACGCCGAGGTCGTCGCGCTGGGGGTCCTGGCGCACGAGGTAGCCGGGATGTCCGCCACCGACGCGGGTGGTCTTCATCCGGCGGTCGGCGGCGAGGTCGGCCGGGCCGAGGGAGAGGCCCTGCATGCGCGGGCTGGCACCGCAGATCTCCTCGATGTTGGCCACGCCGCGCGCGGTCTCGAGGATGGCGTGGACCTGCAGCGGCTTCGTCAGACCGGCCTTGGCCTCGAGCTGGGCGAGCAGCCGGTCGACGTAGTGGATGTCCTCGGCGCCCTGCACCTTCGGCACCATGATCACGTCGAGCTTGTCGCCGATCTCTGGGACGAGCGTGGTGAGGTCGTCGAGCACCCACGGGCTGTCGAGGGAGTTGATCCGCGTCCAGAACTGCGTGGGCCCGAAGTCGGTCGCCTTGCCGATGTCGACCAGGCCCTGGCGGGACTTCTCCTTGTTCTCCGCCTTGACCGCGTCCTCGAGGTTGCCGAGCAGCACGTCGACGGTGCCGACCATGTCGGGGACCTTGGCGGCCATCTTCTCGTTGCCCGGGTCGAAGAAGTGGATCGCGCGGCTCGGGCGGGCCGGGATCTCGCGCAGCGGCGCGGGGGCGCCGACGGCGAGCGGGGCGAAGAAGTCCTTGGCTGGGCGCATGCGCGCGAACTTATCGCGGGCCGGCCACCCGCGGGTATGGCGCAGGTCTCAGCCGAACTCCCCCGCGGCGTCGCCGAAGTGCCCGAGCTGGGTGAGCACCGCGTCGTCCACCCACGCGTCGATGATGCCGAGGTCCTCCACGATCATCCCGGCCCGTACGTGGAGGCGCTGGAACTCCTCGCTGGCCTTCATCGTGGCGAGGCCCTGGGCCGAGCCCTTGATCAGGAAGAACCCTTGGAGGTCGCCACCGTGAGGATTGAGCAGAACCGGCTCGAAGCTCTCGATCGAGCCGTCCGCCACGCGTTCGCCGTAGTAGGTCGCGGCGTCGCTGAACACGTCGAGCGATCGCTTCTCGCGCCCGCGCACCGGTTGGCCCCACCCGACGAACAACGCTGACTCGGACATCTGAACCACCTCGTCCCTCCGACGGCCTTCGCCTACGACCACGGTAGGCACGCGGGCCGGTCGTGGTCATCGCCCAATCGTGGGAACCGGTCAGGGGCGGCGGCGCCACCAGCGCCGGGACCGGCCCTCCTCGGGCCCACGGGCCTCCCGCGCCGCGCGCTGGGCCTCGATCCGCGCCGTACGCCGCTCCGTCCACGCCGCGACCTCGGCGTCGACGTCGCGCTCCGGGGTGATGACCGGCGGCCCGCCCTGCAGCTGGCGCCGGGTCTCCACCACCCGTCTGTTGAAGTCGGCGAGCTCGCGGCGCACCTCGCGCTCGACCGTGATCGCGTCGAGCCGGTCGTCGAGCTCGGCGTCCTCCTTGCGCAGCGCGATGGCCGGCGGCAGGAGGGCGATGTTCTCGCGCTCGACGAGCTTCTTCACCCACCAGTCGGGGTCGTGCTCGACGCCGAGGTCCGCGATCGGCTTGCCCTGGCCGGGCAGGTCGTCGAACTCCCCGCGCTCCATCGCCTGCCGCACCTGCAGGTCGACCCACGTGGCCTGCTGCGCGATCCGGGCGGCTGCGGCGGAGCGGCCGGTGCGGTCGTCGCGCTCGCGCTCGCGGCGTACGGGCTCGACGACGGTCGGGTCGGTGGTCGGTTCACGGTCGGACAGGGGGATCACCTCCGGTGCTCCCACCCTAGGACGCGGGCGGTGGCCTGCGCGCTGGAGCAGGAGCACACTGGACGGATGCTGCGGACCGAGCCGATCGACAAGTGGGTGCGGGGCCGCCTCGGCGACCGGCTGGTCGTCGAGTCGCGCGAGCCGCTGCTGGTGTGGCAGGGCTGGTTCCCACCGGTCTACGCGTTCCTCCGCGGCGAGGTCGCCGACGACGTCCTGAGCGCCGCCGGGGAGCCGGCGCGCGACGGCTTCTCCTTCTTCGGACCGCAGCTCCCGGTGGCGCAGTGGTACGACCTCCGCGCGGGTGACCGGGTGCTGCGCGGCGGCGCCTGGACCCTGGACGCCGAGCCGGTGCGGGACCGCGTCGTGCTGACGTGGGAGCCGGGCCTGCTCGACTGGACCGAGGAGGACGAGCGGGTCAGCGGGCATCCGCGCGACCCGCACAAGAGGGTGGAGGCGCTGCCGAGCTCGCGTCACGTCGAGGTCGCGATCGACGGCGTGACGCTCGCGAGCAGCGACCGCCCGGTGCTGCTGTTCGAGACGGACCTGCCGACGCGCTACTACCTGCCCGAGGAGGACGTCCGTCTCGACCTGCTCGAGCCGACCGACAACTCCTCCGTGTGTCCCTACAAGGGTCGCGCCGACGGCTACTGGACGTGGCCGGGGCCCCCGGCACTGCGCAACGTCGCCTGGTCCTACTCGTCGCCCGCGCCGGCGGTCGGCGCCGTCGTCGGACGCGTCGCGTTCTACAACGAGCTGGTCGACATCTCGGTCGACGGCGTGCTGCAGGAGCGGCCGGAGTCGCCCTTCAGCGCTCCCGCCCAGCGCCCGGGCGCCGAGGGCTGACCAGGCGGCCCCGGGGCACGCCTCGGGGTGGGACAGGGGGAGATCCCGATGGTGCGGCGCCCTCCGGCGAGGCACGGTGGGAGCACACCACCCACCGCATCCTCCGGAGGACCACCCATGGACGACGTCCGCGCCACCCTCGCCCGCAACGGGTTCGTACGCTCCTCGGACCGGGGCATCCTGGGCGGTGTCTGCTCAGGTCTGGGGCGTCGCTTCGGCCTCGGCCCGTGGGTGTCGCGCCTGCTCTTCGTGGTGCTGCTCATGGTCCTGCCGGGCAGCCAGTTCCTGGTCTACCCGCTGCTGTGGTTCCTGATGCCGAGCGACGACAGCGTCATCGCCGCCTCGCACGCGCCGCGTCCGCTGCCCTGACGCCTACTGGTAGGACACGAACCGGACGTCCGGCAGGGCACGACGCACCTGCTTCGGTCGCATCAGCGGGACGTCCTCGTCGTAGAAGACCTTGAAGCCCATCGTGAACTTCCGCGGCACGGCGACGTTGCCGTAGGTCGCGAGCTTGTCGGCCGGGCTGCCGAAGCCGTCGACGTGCTGCACCATCGCCAGGCCCTCGCGCCGGCGCACCTTGCGGATGTCGGGGACCATCCCGGTCGTGAACTGGTGGATGACGAAGAGCTTCTCCGGCAGGTCGTTGGCGCGGGTCAGCCGCGACAGCCAGCCGGCCGTGCGGTTGATCTCGCGCGCGGAGACCGACCCGATCGTCCGGCCGGGGAACTCGCTCGGACCGACCCGCCACTCGGGGTCGAGCGCCAGGCCGACCCACGGGTCCTCGAGCGCCCACTCCCACCGCTTGGCGGTGGCGAGGAAGTCGGTGCGGCCCGGCTGGAGGTCGAGCAGGAGCAGCACGCCGTGGCGCCGGGCGGCGTCGATGTAGGACTGCACCCGGCTGTGCAGGACGTCGTGGGCGTGGTCGCCGTCGGTGCCGGGGAAGTCCGCCCCGTCGGCCACGGTGACGATGAGCTCGTAGACCGGCAGCAGTCGCTCGCCGCGCTGGAGGAACGGCTTGCCGGCTCGCACGATCCGGCTGAACGCACGGTCGGGGTCGGTCTCCCCGAGGACACCCAGCGAGCCGGTGCCCGCGGTGCCGTAGTAGGCGGTGAGGAACCGCCTGTTGCCGAAGACCGTCTTCCCGCCGCCCGGCAGCCGGGAGGGCGTACGGGCCGTGGCCCGGTCGTCCGTCGCCGCCACCTCGGCGGTCGGCGTACGGTCCGCGGCCAGGGCCGGCGGGCCGGCGAGCAGCGGAAGGGTGAGCAGTGCCGTCGTGAGCGCGGCCAGGCGCGCCCGATTCCCCCGAGTCATGGGCAGGAACCTAGTGCACGAAGGTCTCAGGGAGTGTCGACCGTGACCGCCAGCAGCAGGGCGGCACCCAGGACAGCGAGCCCGGCGACCACGCCCGTCGCGCGGGCAAGCGGTCGGACGAGCGGGTCGTCCGAGTCCAGCGAGGCGGCGGCCAACGCCAGGGCGGCCAGCGCGATTACGAGGGGGCTCCCGGCAATGGCGGTGAAGTAGAGCCGGTCGCTCTCGGCCTGGTCGACGAGCTTCATCGCCAGCCACTGGAACGCGGGGGCGTAGACCCCGCCGCCGAGCAGTGCCGTGAGGGCGAGGCCGAAGCCGGCGAAGACCCGGAACCTGCCTGCTTCGTCCGTCGCCGTCATCGTGCTGGTCGTGCCGGTCGTGCCAGCTGTCTCGCTCATGGTCGCCCCCGCTCCCGGCCGGATCCGCACCGGCTCGAGGTGAGACTAGTGGCCGGTGGCGGGCGCGTCGCTGAAGGCGTGCTTCGGCGCGGCCAGCAGCGCGAGCGCGGCGAGGAAGGACGCGCCGGAGCAGACCGCCCACACCGTGAGGTAGCCGCCGAACGGCGCGACCTGCTCCGACGTCGCGTCGAGCGAGCCGGTGGCGGTGAGGGCGATGGCGAAGATCGCGGACGCGATGGCCCCGCCGACCGTCTTGGTGCCGTTGGTCATGCCGGTCGCGATACCGGTGCGCTCGGGAGGCGCGGCCGCCGCGGCGGCCGCGGGGAGGGCGGCGACGAGCGCGCCCGACCCGAGACCGGCGATGCCCATGTTGACCAGTGCCTGCCAGGTCTCGGTGTTGAACGGCAGCCACAGCAGGTAGCCCAGTCCGACGAGGCAGCACGCGACGACCAGCGCCCGGCGTACGCCTCCCAGCAGGCGCGTCGTCAGCGGCAGCGTGAACGCGCCGATCGCCAGCGTCACGACGTAGAGCCCGATCAGGGTGGAGATGAAGGCCGGGTCTGCACCGAGACCGTAGCCGCGCTCGGCCGGGTCGGCCTGGGCGTACGTCGACAGCGGGATCTGGCCGCCGAGCACCGGGATGCCGAACAGGAAGGCGGTGAGCTGCACCGGCCACTGGGCCGGGCTCGAGAGCAGCCGTACGTCGACGATGGGCTCGGGGTGCGCGAGCTCGAAGCGCCAGAAGGCGGCGAAGAGCACGACGGACAGCAGGATCGTCGACCAGCCGAGCAGCGAGCCCGCGCCGTCGAGGCGCAGCCACACCAGCCCGCCCATCAGCACGCCGAGGGCGACCGTCACGAGCGCGAGGCCGGTCCAGTCGATGCCGTCGGTGTCGTCCCCGGGCGCCTGCTCGATGCCGACGAGGATGACGAAGAAGACGGCGGTCACCACGACGGCTGGCAGGGCGAGGAGGAGGTTCATGTCCATCGTCTCGACGAGGAGTCCGCTGGTGACCGCGCCGATGATCACCGCGAGCTCGAGCGAGCCGACGAGGACCGCGGCGCCGCGCCGGGTCAGCAGTTCCTGGCGGCCCGAGGACCGGGTGCGACGGTGGATGATCGCGATCTCCAGCGGCAGCCACACGACGTACGCGCCCTGGATCGCCCACCCCACGAGGAAGGTCGTGAAGGTCGGGGCGAACGCAAGCCACCACGAGCCGAGCGCGGTCACGGCCGTCGAGATCAGCAGCACCCGCTTGTGGCCGACGAGGTCGCCGAGCCTCGCCAGCAGCGGGATGCACAGCGCGCTGACGATCAGCTGCGCCGCCTCGAACCAGTTGATGTCGCCCTCGCTGATCGAGAGGTGCTCGGCGATCTGCGGGTAGATCGGCGTGTAGTAGCCCTGGAGGACGCCGCTCGCGACCTCCACCAGCACCAGGAAGCCGACGACCGCGGCGAGGCCCTTGACCGCGGAGTGGGTCGGCGGCGCCTGCAGCTGGGTGGGCGGAATCTCCGTCATCGGGGCAGCCTCTCGATGAGCCGCGCGTACCAGCGGGCGCCGTCGACGAGGTCGGCGACGCCGAGGTGCTCGTCGTAGGAGTGGATGGCCTGGCGTTGGGCCTTGGTCATCCGGAAGGGGGCGAAGCGGTAGACGTGCTCGCTGATCGCGGTGAAGTGGCGCGAGTCGGTGGCCGCCATCATCACGTAGGGCGTGGCGACCGCGTCGGGGAACACCTCGGCGATGCACGCCTCGAGGAGCTCGAAGGGCTCGTCCATCGGCGAGATCGGGGACGGCTCGCCCGACTCGACGACGTCGATGCGGATCGACTCGTCGTCGACCGCCGTGCGGACGTGCTCGACCACGCCGGCCACGGTGTCGCCCACCATCACCCGGATGTTGAGCCCGGCCTTGGCGGTCGAGGCGATCACGTTGAGGGCCGGCGACCCGCTGAGGGTGGTGGTCGCGACCGTCGTACGCGTCATGGCCGCGGCCTCGGGGCCGGCCGCGAGCAGGGCCCGCGTGACCACGGGCGCCAGCCGGTCGGCGCGCCCGAGCAGGGGCTTGAGGACCGGGCGCAGGGGCAGGGGGACATGCGGGGCGAGGCGGCGCATCAGCTCCAGCGTCGGAGCGGGTGCCGAGGCCGGGAACGGGGACTTCTCGATCCGCAGGATCGCGCGGGCGATGCGCGCCGTCGGCCCGTTGCGCGCCGGAGTGGACGCATGGCCGCCGCGGCCCTCGGCGACGAGCTCGAGCGAGGTGGTGCCCTTCTCGGTGACGCCGATGACGCCGAGGGGTGCCTTGACGCCCGGGAAGGCGCCGCTCGCGATGGCGCCGCCCTCGTCGAGCACCAGCCACGGCGTCACCCCGCGCTCGCGCAGCACCTCGACCGCCTCGAGTGCAGCCGTGCCGCTGACCTCCTCGTCGCAGCCGAACGAGAGCCACACGTCCTGCGCGGGCACGTGCCCGGCCTCGAGCAGCGACTCGACCGCGTCGCAGATCGCCGCCACGCAGCCCTTGTCGTCGAGGGTGCCGCGACCCCAGATCGCGGGTCCGGTGTCGGAGTCGTGGACCTCGCCGCCGAAGGGGTCGTGCCGCCACGGCGCGTCCGCGTCGACGGGCACGACGTCGAGGTGGGCCATCAGCACGACCGGCCGCTCGGTGCTCGCGCCCGCCCAGTGGAAGAGCAGCCCGTGCGACCCGACCCGGGTGAGGTCGAGGCGCTCGTGCAGCAGCGGGAACTGCGCCGCGAGCTCGACCAGCAGCCGGTCGAAGGCATCGGTGTCGACGCGCGCGGGGTCGCGGTCGGAGACGGTCGGGATGCGTACGAGGGCCTGCAGCGCGGCGACCACACGGTCGGTCATGGGCTGACCGTAGTGCTCCAGCGGCCGCGGTGGACGAGATTCGTACGCCGCTCCCGACGCGCCGCTGACCCGGCCGGGTCGGTGTCGGGCAGCCGGTGGCCGACGGTGATCGCGCCGACCGGGACGTGGCTGTCGGGGACGCCGAACGCCCGCCGGAAGGTCGCGACGTGCTCGCCGGGAATGCCGAAGAAGCAGGCGCCGAGGCCCTCGTCGACGGCAGTCTGGAGGACCAGCAGCGCGGCCATGCCCGCGTCGACGAACCAGTAGGGCACCGGCCAGCGGTCCTCGCTCCGGTCGGTCCACCCCTTGTCGGGCTGCGCATATCGCTCGAGGTAGGCCGCCTTGCTCGTCAGCGGGACGATGACGACCGGAGCCGTACGCATCCCGTCGAGCCAGGCGTTGTGGTCGTCGGGGCCGGCGCCGGTGGACTCCCAGAACAGGGCGACGTCCTCGGGGGTGTCGAGCACCAGGAACGCCCACCCCTGCGTGAAGCCCGCGTTGGGCGCGCGCTGGGCGTGCTCGAGCATCCGGTCGACGACCGCTCGGTCGACGGGTGCGTCGGCGTAGCGGCGCACCATCCGCCGGCGGCGTACGACCTCACGGAACTCCATGGAGGCAGGCTCTCACCCATCGGTGGTCGAGTAGCTCGCGAGCGCCAGCGAGCGGCGTATCGAGACCACAGCTGCATCGGGTCTCGATACGCCTCGCTCGTTCCTCCCTCGGCTACTCGACCGCGGATGCGTCTCGGATCCGAGACGACTTGCCGCGGGCGCTCGTTGACCCCGCGCGGCGATCCCGGTGGACTGACCGCATGGCCGAGACCCCCGACTTCGAGCAGATGTGGCGCGACCTCGCGCCGGTCGGACGGTCGGCGTCCTCGGGCGGCTACTTCCGCCAACCCTGGGCGTCCGCCGAGGCGGAGCTGCGGGCGTGGTTCGCCGAGGCCTGCGCTGCGCGTGGGCTCGCCGTCGAGACCGACGGCATCGGCAACCAGGTCGCGTGGTGGTCACCGGAAGCCGCGTCCGACGCACCGGGCGTGCTGACCGGCTCCCACCTCGACTCCGTCCTCGACGGCGGGGCGTACGACGGGCCGCTGGGCGTGGTGTCGGCGCTGGCGGCGGTCGACCGCCTGCGGGGGCGCGGCTTCGAGCCGAGCCGTCCCCTCGGGATCGGCGTCTTCGTCGAGGAGGAGGGGTCGCGCTTCGGCCGCGCCTGCCTCGGCTCCCGGCTGGTCACCGGTGCGACCACCTGGGACGCCGCCCGCGAGCTGCGCGACCGCGACGGGGTCTTCCTCGCCGACGCCGTCGAGGCGGCCGGGCTCGACCCGTCGGCCGGGCTGCTGTCGCTCGACCGGGTCGGCACCTTCGTCGAGCTGCACGTCGAGCAGGGCCGCGACCTCGTCGACCGCGAGGTCGCCGTCGGCCTCGCCAGCGAGATCTGGCCCCACGGCCGCTGGCGCTTCGACTTCGCCGGCCAGGCCAACCACGCGGGCAGCACGCGCATGGAGGACCGCCGCGACCCGATGCTCACCTATGCGATGACCGCGCTCGCCGCCAACGAGCAGGCCCGGCTCGCCGGGCAGCGCGCCACCTTCGGGCGGATCGCGGTCGAGCCCAACGGCACCAACGCGGTCCCGTCCCTCGTCACCGCCTGGCTCGACGCCCGCGCCTCCTCCGACGATGCCCTCGCCGAGCTGGTCGCGGCGATCGAGCGGCAGGCCGAGGACCGCGCGGGTCGCGACGGCACCGCGCTCACCGTCACCGCGGAGTCCGTCTCCGGGTCGGTCGCCTTCGACCTCGCCCTGGCCGCGCGGCTGGCCGGGCTCGGCGACTGGCCCGTCATCCCGACCCAGGCCGGCCACGACGCCGGCATCCTGTCCGACGCGGGCATCCCCACGGCCATGGTCTTCGTCCGCAACCCGACCGGCGTCTCCCACTCGCCCGACGAGCACGCCGAGACCGCCGACTGCCTGGCCGGGGTCGAGGCACTCGCCGACGTGCTGGCCGAGCTGGCGGGCGCATGACGGCGTACCTCCTCGAGCGCGCCTGGCTGGGGGACCGGTTCGCCGACGACGTGCTCGTCGAGGTCGAGGGCGGCCGCTTCACCTCGGTCACGCCCGACTCCGACCCTCCGCGCGCGATCCCGGTCCGCGGCCTGGTCGTCCCGGGCCTCGCCAACACCCACAGCCACGCCTTCCACCGCGCGCTCCGCGGCCGCACCCAGCGTGAGCGCGGCTCGTTCTGGACCTGGCGCGACCAGATGTACGCCGTCGCCGCGCAGCTCGACCCCGACACCTATCTCGCCCTCGCCCGGGCGACGTACCGCGAGATGGCCGCCGCCGGGATCACCTGCGTCGGGGAGTTCCACTACCTCCACCACCAGCCCGACGGGACGCCGTACGCCGACCCCGACGAGATGGGCGGGGCCCTCGTCGAGGCGGCCCGGCAGGCCGGGATCCGGATCACCCTGCTCGACACGCTCTACCTCTCCTCGGGCTTCGGGGCGCCGCCGGAGGGCGCGCAGGTGCGCTACAGCGACGGCTCGGTGGACCGCTGGGTCGAGCGGGTGGATGGTCTCGAGGCCGGCTTCGCTCGCCCCTCGACCGGCGGGAGCCACGCCGTGGTCGGCGCGGCGGTCCACTCCGTGCGGGCAGTCCCTACGGACGACCTCGGGACCGTGGCGGCGTGGGTCGGCGAGCGGCCGTTCCACGTGCACCTCTCCGAGCAGGTCGCCGAGAACACCGCCTGCCTCGAGGCGTACGGCGTCACGCCCGCGCAGCTGCTCGCCGACCACGGCCTGCTGCGCCCGTCCACCAGCCTCGTGCACGCCACCCACCTGACCGACGACGACGTCGCGCTGATCGGGCAGGCCGGCTCCTACGCGAGCTTCTGCCCGACCACCGAGCGCGACCTCGGCGACGGCATCGGACCGTCGCGGCGCCTGCACGACGCAGGGGCCCGGCTGACCCTCGGCTCCGACAGCCACGCGGTCATCGATCTCTTCGAGGAGATGCGCGCCGTGGAGCTCGACGAACGCCTCGCCACGCAGCAGCGCGGGCACTGGGCCGCCGCCGAGCTCCTCGCCGCCGCCACGACCGACGGGCACGCCTCGCTCGGCTGGGCCGACGCGGGCGCGATCGCGGTCGGGCAGCGCGCGGACCTGGTCGTGCTCGACCCCGCCTCGCCCCGCACCGCCGGGACCGGACGCGACGAGAACGCCGTGGTCTTCGCCGCCGTCGCCGAGGACGTGCGCCGCGTGATGGTCGACGGCCGGTGGGTCGTCGAGGCCGGCGACCGCGCCGAGATCGGCCGTGGGCTCGACGACGCCATCACCCGGATCTGGGAGGACCTGGCATGAACACCACCGTCATCACCGGCATCGGGGAGCTGGTCACCAACGACCCCGCCCGCGCCGAGCAGGGCGGGATCCTCGGCCTGCTGACCGACGCCGCGATCGTGGTCGAGGGCAGCCGCATCGCCTGGGTCGGCCCGGCCGCGGACGCCCCCGCCGCCGACCTGCAGGTCGACGCCGGCGGTCGCGCGGTCATCCCCGGCTTCGTCGACTCCCACAGCCACCTCGTCTTCGCCGGCGACCGGGCGGGCGAGTTCGAGGCGCGGATGACCGGCCAGCCCTACACGGCCGGCGGCATCCGCACGACGGTCGCGAGGACCCGCGCGGCCACCGACGAGCAGCTCACCTCCCACGTCGCCCGTCTCGTCGCCGAGATGCGGGCCCAGGGCACCACCTCCGTCGAGATCAAGAGCGGCTACGGGTTGTCGGTCCACGACGAGGCACGCAGTCTCGCGGTGGCCCGCCAGTTCACCGACGAGACCACGTTCCTCGGCGCCCACGTCGTCCCCGCCGACACCACCCCCGAGGACTACGTCGCTCTCGTCACCGGCCCCATGCTCGCGGCGGCTGCACCGCACGCGCGGTGGATCGACGTGTTCTGCGAGGACGGCGCCTTCGACGTCGACCAGGCACGCGCCATCCTGCAGGCCGGCACCGACAGCGGCCTGCGCGGACGCCTCCACGCCAACCAGCTGACCTACGGAGGCGGCGTACGGCTGGCCTGCGAGCTCGGCCTCGTCGCCGTCGACCACTGCACGTTCCTCTCCGACGCCGACGTGGACGCGCTCGCGTCGAGCGGAACCATCGCGACCCTGCTGCCGGGCGTGGAGTTCTCCACCCGGCAGCCCTACCCCGACGCGCGCGGCCTGCTCGACGCGGGCGTACGGGTGGCCCTGGCGAGCGACTGCAACCCGGGCTCGTGCTTCACCTCCTCGATGGCGCTGTGCATCGCGCTCGCCGTGCGCGAGATGCGGATGAGCCCCGCCGAGGCGCTGCACGCCGCCACCGCGATGGGTGCTGCCGCCCTCGACCGTGACGACGTCGGCGTGCTCGCCCCCGGCAAGACCGCCGACCTGGTCCTCCTCGACGCGCCGTCCTACGTCCACCTCGCCTACCGCCCCGGTGTCCCGCTCGTGGCCGGGGTCTGGCAGGCCGGGCGCCCCGTCGTGTCCACACCCCTCTGACCTAGTCCGCTGCGAACGACCGGCGCTGGGGGCCCGCGCAGCGGCATTCCGCAGCGGACTACCGGGGCGGCTGTGGACGGACAGGGCCGGCAGCTACCTCAGACCCCGCCGTACGCCGCCACGCGCCACATCTGAGGTAGCCGGGGCCCCGCGAATAGGGCACGCGCCCGATGTCCGTGCCTACCTCAGCGACGGAATCTCTCCTCACGGTCCCACCGAGGGGCCGGACGAGAAGAGGAGCACCACATGTACACCACCGACAACTTCCTGAGTGCCGAGATCGCCTACCGACAGGCCAAGGTGAGGAAGGACTACAGCCAGCGCCGCTGGACCCGTGTCCGTCCCGACGACACCCGGAAGTGAGCCACACCGCGATCGACCCGCGCGTGTCGGACCGGCAGGACACAATGTCGTCCGTGCCGGCCCTGCGGACCACCGATCTCATCGGACGCGATGCCGAGCTGGAGCAGCTGACTGCCCAGCTCGGCATTCGCACGTCCGCAGGAGGGCAGGTCGACCAGCGCGCCCGGGCGATGCTCCTCGGCGGTGACGCCGGCGTCGGCAAGACCCGCGTCCTGATGGCGCTGCGCGACTCTGCGCTCGAGGCCGGCTGGCAGGTCGTCGCGGGCCACTGCCTCGACCTCGCGGACTCCTCCCTTCCCTACCTCCCCTTCTCCGAGGTCCTCGGCATCGCGATGACGGAGCACCCCGAGGTCGCGTCCCGGGTCCTCGAGCAGCACCCCACGCTCGCCCGCCTCCAGCCCGGTCGCCGTGTCCGCAGCAGCGAGACCGCGTCCGGCGACCAGGCCCTCGACCGGGGCAACGTCTACGACGCGTTCGGCGACCTCCTCTCCGCCGTCGCCGAGCAGGCACCGCTCCTCGTCGTGGTCGAGGACGCCCACTGGGCCGACGAGTCCACCCGCGACATGCTGAGCTTCCTGTTCTCCCGCCCGGTCCCGGGAGTCTCCCTCGTCGTGTCCTACCGCGCCGACGACCTCCACCGCCGCCACCCGCTGCGGCGCCAGGTCGCGGAGTGGCTGCGCCTGCGCGGCGTCGACCGGCTCCATCTCGAGCCGCTGACCGACGACGCCGTACGCCGCCTCGTCCGCGCGCTGCACCCGGCCACGATGTCGGAGGCGGAGTACGTCTCCATCGTCGACCGCGCCGAGGGCAACCCGTTCTTCGTCGAGGAGCTCGTCGGTGCCGCGTGGTCCGGCCAGGTGCCGGGCGAGCTCGCCGACCTGCTCCTCGTCCGCCTCGACCGCCTCGACGAGCCCACCCGCCGGGTCGTGCGGATCGTCTCGGTCGCCGGCCGACAGGTGAGCCACGGCCTGCTGGCCGCCGTCTCCGACCTCGGTCCCGCCGAGCTCGAGGCGGCCCTGCGCACCGCTGTCGAGGCCAACGTCCTCGTCGCCTCGCGCGGCGGCACGTACGCCTTCCGGCACGCGCTGCTCGGCGAGGCGGTCTACGACGACCTGCTCCCGGGTGAGCGGATGCGGCTGCACGCCGACTTCGTGTCGGCGCTGGGGGAGGGACGCGCGGTCGGCACCGCGGCCGAGCTCGCCCAGCACGCCCGCCGAGCCGACGACCGCGCGGTCGCGATCCGCGCCTCGATCGAGGCGGGCGAGGAGGCCCTCGCCGTCGGTGGACCGTCCGAGGCGGCGACCCACTTCCTCGACGCGCTGGAGCTGATCGACACCACCCGAGACCTGGTTCCCGACGTGGACGCCTCCGCCCTCGCCCGCCGGTGCGCCGACGCGCTCGTCGCCTCCGGACGGGTCCCCAAGGCGGTCAAGGTGCTGCGCGCCCGCCTGGCCACCCTGCCCGAGGAGGGTGCCGATCTCGACCGGAGCCAGCTGATGACCGCGCTGGCGTCGGCGCTGATGCTCACCGACACCACCGACTCCCCGCGCGAGATCGCCGCCGCCGCGGTCGAGCTGGTACGCGGCGGTCCGCCCAAGCTGGTGGCCCGCGCCCTGCTCGTGCACGCCCAGAGCCTCCTCGGGTGGGAGGCCGACGACGCGCGTGCCGTGGCCCTGCAGGCCCTCGAGATCGCGGAGCGCCACGACCTCACCAACCTGGCCGTCGAGCTGCACGCGACGGTCGCCGGCCTCGACCCCGCCGGCGGGTCGAGCCCCAGCGCCGGGTGGCGCGCCGCTGCGGACAGGGCCCGGCAGGCCGGGCTCATCGAGCCCGAGCTGCGCGCCCTCTACCTCCTCGGCCGGCTCCACCTCGACGAGGGCGAGCTCGACACCGCCATCGACGTCTACCGCGAGGTGATCGCCCGCAGCGAGGTGGGCGGGCTCATCTGGTCGCCCTACCCCGCCGAGTCCCGGCTGCTGCTCGCCGTGGCCCTCACCCACCAGGGGCGGCTCGACGAAGCCTGGCAGCTGCTCGACGTCAGCGGCCAGAACCCGCCGATGGTCTTCGAGTGGCTCTACTTCGCCCACCAGATGCTCATCACCATCGGGATCCGGGGAGAACCCAGGCCGAGGGCGCTGGAGAGGCTCCGCGACTACTGGGGCACCGACGGCCTCACCGCCCTGTCCGCCGCGAGCGCCGAGCTGATGGCCGCTGCCGCGGTGGGCGACGCGGTGCGAGCCCTCGCGGTCTACGACGACGTGGTCGCCGTCGTCGTACCTCTCTGGCACGAGTGGTTCCAGGCCCGGCTCAGGCTCGCCACCCTTGCCGTGGCGGCGCTCGCCTCGGCCGCCCCTCGCCAGAGCGCCGAGGAACGTCAGTCCGCGGCCGCGGACGTCGAGCGCCTGATGGGTGACGGTGCGCGCGTCATCGACTTCTACGCCCCCTACGACGGCAGCCACGGCCCGGAGTACCGCATGTGGGTCGCCCGGCGCGCCGCCGAGCACCTGCGGTGGCGGTGGCTCGCGCAGGTCGACCCGCCGTCGGCCGAGGAGCTCGTCGAGGCCTGGCGCGCCGCGGAGGAGACCGCCGTCGCCTTCGGCAGCGTCCCCGAGAGCGCCCAGGCCCGCGTACGCCTGGCCGGGGTCCTGCGCGCCACCGGTGACGCGGCCGGTGCCCGCCAGGTCGCCGACCTGGCCCGGGAGGCCGCGCACGCCGTCGGAGCCCGGGCCCTGCTGGCCGAGCTCACCGCGCAGGGCTCGAGCCCGTCGACGGCTGCCCCGACCGAGGTCGCCGCGCTCACCCCGCGCGAGTCGGAGATCCTCGCCCTCGTCGCCGAGGGCCGCAGCAACGGTGAGATCGGCAAGCAGCTGTTCATCAGCACCAAGACCGTCTCGGTCCACGTCTCCAACGTGCTCGCCAAGCTCGACGCCGCCTCGCGCACCGAGGCGGTCGCGGTGGCACGGCGACGCGGGCTGCTCTGACGTGCAACGCAGCGGACATGCGGGGCGTCCCACCCCTGTGAAGCACCTCGCGGCGATCGCCCTCCTGCTCCTCGCCGGATGCTCGACCCGCACCGACTCCGATCGCGACGTCGAGCGCGACACCGATCCGGGTGCGGGCGCCAGTGCTGCGACGCCGGTCGCTCCGGAGGACGAGGCCGCCGGCGCCGGGGACGATGCCAGCGGTTCGGCCCCGATCGGAGTCCTCGTCGGTGCGCGAGCTCGCGACGTGCGCGAAGCCCTGGTCGGGCAGGGGCTCCGACTCGACGTGACGCTGCGGACCCGCTGCGGAGCCGGCGTCGTCCTCGCCCAGGACCCCGCGCCCGACACGGAGGTGGACCCCGGCGCGACCGTCGAGCTCGTGGTGGCCAGAGCACCGGCTGCAGCGACCTGCACCTTCCCGTCGGCGGCGAGCGCCGTGCGTGGGCTCGAGGCCTGGGCGCGCGGGAAGGAGCCTGTCCCCGAGCTCGCCGACCGCGTGCGGTTCCTGGTGGCCAACCGTCCCGTCCGCACCCTCACCGCAGCCCGGGCCAGCGACCGCGCCGCGTGGACGCTCGACGTGGCCTACGCGGAGCGCGCCGACGTACGCATCCTCGACCTCCTGTCCTCCGGGCCGATGGCCGACCGCGACGTGCCACCCTTCTTCTGCCCGGTCAGGAGCGTCGCGCTGCCGGCCGACCTGGTGCGCCGGTTGCCGTCGTCGTGGAGCCTGGTCACCCGACGCCCGCGGGCCTGCCTGGAGGAGGCCACCGTCCAGGTGTGGACCGACGGCGCGGGCCGGATCACCGACGTCAACGTCCTGCTGGGCAGCCCCTGACACCCGTCCGTCAGACTTCCTCCGTGCCCGACTTCCGCTGCTCGCTCGCCAGCCTCACCGACGACGAGCCGATCGTCGGCACCGCGCCCACCGATCCCGAGATCCTGCTCGTCGAGTCCCCCGGACCGTGGGGACGCGACGCGATCAGCGACAACCGGCTGCCCGAGGTCGTGCGGGATCACCTGGCCTCGCTCGACCTCAAGGTCTTCCTGCTGCGTCGCTACGACGGGCACGCCGGTCCCGGCACCCGCGTCTTCCACGCCCGCGCCACCGATGACCGGTACGCCGTCCGCGGCGCGGTGCTCGACCGGCCGGAGGACCTCGTCGACCTCGACCTCGCCGATCCGACGGCCCTGCCGGCGTACGACGAGCCGCTCTGGCTGGTGTGCACCAACGGCAAGCGCGACCGGTGCTGCGCCGAGGTCGGCCGCCCCATCGCGGGGCTGCTCACCGACCGCTGGCCCGAGGGGACGTGGGAGACCACCCACCTCGGTGGCCACCGGTTCTCGGGCACCCTGCTCGCCCTGCCCAGCGGGCTGACCCTCGGCCGCCTCGACACCGACAACGCCCTGGCTGCGTGCGAGACCGTCGCGCGCGGCGAGGTCCCGCTGGACGTCACCCGCGGACGCGCCGGCCGGTCGGGCGAGGAACAGGTGCGCGAGCTGCACGTCCTCGGCGGCGGCGACGCGCGAGACGAGGTCGTGGCGGTGCCCGGGCCCGTACGCCGCCAGTCCTGCGGCGACGACAAGGTCAAGGGGACGACCCGCTACGAGGTACGCCCCGCGCGCTGAGCGACCCCTGTCCCCGTCCCCAGGGGTGTGGGACGGTGGTGCCGGCGACATCAGACTCGACACCACTTCCCGGGGCGGACCGTCCGTCGCGGCACATCGAGGAGGAACCATGACGACTCCCGGCAACCCGCTCGGCGACGACGAGATCACGACCGAGGGCGGCGTCGACCCGACCGGCGTCGCGGCCGGCCCCGGCACGGACGCGGACGGCACGGACGCGGACGCCACCGACGGCGACTCCACCGACGCGACCGACGGCGACTCCACTGACGCGGACGGCACGGACGCGGACAGCACCGACGGCGACTCGACCGACGCGACCGACGGCGACTCCACCGACGCCGACGGCACCGACGGGACCGCGCGCTGAGCGCTCTCGACCGGCTGACCGGTGACGCCCAGACCTTCCTCGACAAGGTCTGGGCGTCGTCGGTGCACGTCCACCGCACCGACCCGGCGTACGGCACCGAGGTCCTCTCCCTCGCCCACGTCGATCACCTGCTGACCGAGACCGCGATCCGCGCTCCCGCGGTACGCGTCGCCCGCAACGGGTCCGTCCTGCCGGAGTCGTCCTTCACCCGCGGCGGCAGTCTCGCCGGCAAGCCGCTGACCGGGCTGGTCGACCCGGTCAGGTTGATGCGCCTGCACGACGAGGGCGCCACGATCGTGCTCCAGGGCCTCCAGCGCTACTGGTCGCCCGTCGGCGACCTCGTCGCGGAGCTCGAGCTCGAGCTCGGCCACCCCTGCCAGGCCAACGCCTACCTGACCCCGCCCGGCGCCCAGGGCTTCGCGGTCCACTCCGACTCCCACGACGTCTTCGTCCTCCAGACCCACGGCACCAAGATGTGGGAGGTCCACGGCGAGGGCGGGCCCGGCGACCTGCTCCTCGAGCCCGGCGTCGTGGCCTACCTCCCGACCGGCACCCCGCACGCCGCTCGCGCGCAGGAGTCGGTGTCGCTGCACCTCACCATCGGCATCAACCAGCTCACGTGGCGCAGCCTGCTGACCCGCGAGGTCGGACGGCTGCTCGCCGAGGTGCCCGACGAGCACCTCCCCGCGGGCTACCTCACCGACCCGGCCCGGCTCGCCGACGGGATCGGCGAGCACCTCGGCGCGCTCGCCGACGCCGTACGCCGCCTCGACCCGGCCGCGCTCGCGGCGGGGCAGGCCGAGGGGTTCCTCGCCGGACGGCCCCCGCGCCTCGCCGGTGCGCTGCTCGACCGCGACGCGCTGGCCCGGGGCATCACCGAGGACACCCGGCTCCGGCGCCGCCGCGGCCACCCCTGCGAGCTGGTCGACGACGGCGACGCCGTCCGGGTGCTGATCGGCGACCGCGCCCTGCGGGTCCCCGCCCGGATCCGCCCGGCGCTCGAGCACGTCGCGACCCACCACGAGCTCACGCCCGCCGACCTCCCGCTCGACGTCGGGAGCGCCCTCGTGCTCTGCCGCCGCCTGGTCCGGGAGGGGCTGCTCGAGGTCGCGAGGTGACCGGCTTCCGCTGCGCGGTCGCGAGCCGTGAGCGCGGGGACGAGCTCGCCGGCACGGCCTCGACGGTCCGCAGCTTCCTGCTCCTCGAGCACGCCGGGCCGTGGGGCGCCGATGCGCTGCGCGACGCGCGGCTGCCCGTTGGCCTGGGCGAGCACCTGCGCGCGAGTGCCCGCCGTAACCGCGTGCGGGTCCTGCTCGTACGCCGGCCCGGACGTCGCGCCGCCGCGGGACCCGTGCGCGTGGTCGCCGCCCGGGCGGCAGGTCCAGCGTCGTGGCTGGAGTCCACGCTGCTGGACGACGTCGAGGACGTGCGGTCGCTCGACCTGGCCGCGCTGGGAGCAGGGCGCACCCTGGGCCTCGACCGGTCGACCGCGCCGCTGCTCGCCGTGTGCACCCACGGCCGCCACGACGCCTGCTGCGCCGAGCGCGGGCGTCCCGTGGCGCTGGCCCTCGCCGCCGGGGCCCACGCCGACGCGACGTGGGAGACCTCGCACGTCGGCGGCGACCGTTTCGCCGGCAACCTCGTCGTGCTGCCCCGCGGGCTCTACTACGGCGGCCTCGACCCCGACTCGGCTCGCGCCGTCGCGGACGCGACGGCCGCCGGCGAGGTGCTGCTCGAGCACTTCCGCGGCCGCTCCGACCTGCCGATGGCCGCCCAGGCCGCCGACGTGGCGCTGCGCCGCGAGCACCGCCTCGCCGGGCTCGACGACCTGCAGGTCCGGGGCGTACGCGTCGACGACGACCTGACCACGGTGAGGTGCGAGGTGCGCGGGCTCGGCGTCCGCGACGTCGTCGTACGCCGGGTGCCGGGCGAGGACGCCCACCAGCTGACGTGCTCGGCGCGCCGCGCGAGCACGATCCCGCGCCACGAGGTGGTCGAGGTCCGCGAGGTCAGCCCAGACGGGTCCTGATGTCGGCCGCGTCGAGGTTGCGGGCGGCGCGGTTGGCCTGTTGCTGCTCGCGCTCGGCGACGGTCGCGGCGTCCTGCGCCTCGACCCGCGCCTCGACGAGCTCGCGGTGCAGTGCCTGGACCCTGGCGGCCTGTGCCGAGATCTCCTCGTGCGGAGCCTCGGCCAGCACGAGCTCCTCGAGGCTGTCGAGTGCGGCCTGCTCACGGCGCTTGAGCGCCTCGACGGTGCCACGGGCGGCCTCCGCGGCGTCGCCGGCCTCGACCGCCTCCATCGCCTCCTCGGCCGCCTCGCGGCGCAGCTCGCCGAACCGCACCTGGTTGGCAGTGGCGGCGACGAGCTTCTGCCGGTCCTCGTCAGGGTGCACCCCGGCGTGGTCGGCGAGCGCCTTGACCAGCTCGCGGGTGCCGGCCCGGCGGGCGTCGCGCAGCTCGATCTTGGCGTCGAAGCACGCCTGGTAGGCCTTCCAGTCGGCCTCCCACCCGTCGGCCTGCTGCTGCGTGGCGTCGCCCGGGAGCGTCTCGACGGGCGGCCAGATCCGGTGGTCGCGGACCTCGAGACCCTGGCTGGTGGCGAAGGCGCGCAGCTGCTCGAGCCCCTCGCGGTGCCGGCGCAGCACGTCGGAGTAGGCGTTGATCGCGCGGCCGAGGCCGCGCAGGCCGTCGCGGACGCTTGCCGACTCCTCGTGGCGGCGGCCGGCCCGCTCGCGCAGCGTGTCGGCGGCCTCGCCGGCGAAGACGTCCTCCGAGAGGGTGGACGTGCGCTCGAACGCATCGACGGCGAGCTCGACCTTGGCGGCCAGGCGGCGTACGGAGTCGCCGTAGGCGTCGACCTTGCCGGGCTCGAGCCAGTGGTAGTGGCAGCCGATCGGGTCGCCGAACCGGAGCCCTTCCCGCTGGGTCTCGACCAGGGTCTCGGCCGCGACCCGCGTCATGGCTTCACCTCGGCGAGCCTGGCGGCGACCGTGGCCGCCTCGCCGACCATGAGGTCGAGCTCGTCGAAGTCACGGACCGAGTCGTCGATGGCACCCGCGATGCTGCGGCAGCGCCTGGCGACCTGCTCGGCGTCGTCGACGAGGCTGCGGACCCCCTCGACCACGAGGTCGCGCCACGGGAAGTCGTCGGCGGGGTGGTCGATGTCGCCGAGCGCTGCCGTCAGGTCCTCACGGGCGGAGTCGAGCTCCTCCTTGGCGCCCCGCAGCGCCCGCTGGTTGATCGCGATCGGCCTCATGGCGGGCTTCTGCCCGCCCGAGCGGGGTCGAAACCCGAGGTCGTCAATTTGTGAACCACCGGTGTCGGCGGTCTGGACCGCCGGGGTGCGCCCCGTGGGTATCTAGGGACGTTGTGGTGGGTCAGGCCGGGCAAACGCCTCTAGATACCCGCGAGCTGGCGGGCGGGCGGGGGACCGCTCAGACGTGGCCGCTGAGCTGCGCCATCCGCAGCTCGAGCTTGTTGAGCAGGTCGCTGCAGGCCTTGTCGGGCAGCCTGGACCCGGCGCCCTTCCTGCCCGCTCCCTGCGCGCACACCGGGAGCACGTCGATCGAGAGCCGGGCGCCACCGGCGAGGGCCCGGAGCTCGTCCAGCTTGTCGCCGAACGGCGAGCCGCTGCCGGGGGAGTAGTAGTGCACGGCCGCGTCGATGTCGTCGGCGAAGAGGTCGGCCTTCGTGACCGCGACGACCAGCCACGTCGGGCGCTCGCGGCGTACGGCCATGCTGGCGATCCGGTGAGCGGTGATCGCCCAGTCCTCGAGCTCGGCGGCGAGCTGCTCCTCGCGGGAGGCGAGCGCGGCGCCGGTGGTGCCGGCCGTACGCCGGGGCGTGGCGTGGCCGTTGGCGACCACGTGCAGCACGCCGTCGACCGGCTCGTCGTGGAAGACCTCGTCGAGCGCGCCGAGGCGGGTGGCCGCGTTCTCGCCGGGGACCACGCGGAAGCGGTAGCCGCGCAGCCGCGCGTTGCGACGCGTACGCCGCTCCATCACCGCGGAGCCCACCTCGGACCCCTCGGTGGCCGCGGCCTCGGCGCTCGCCCGGCGGGAGAGACGGTCGGCCAGGCGGGTCTTGCCGACGCCGGTCATGCCCGTCACCGCCACCGTCGGGTAGCGGTGCCGGAGCAGGCGGGAGGCGCGTTCGGGGGCCTGGGAGAGTGCGGCGAGGGCGCCCCCGGCGATGGTCGTGCCGATGGCTGCCTTGCCGTGTCGCAACGGTGACTGCATGCCCCCATCCTGTCCGACGACGGGTGGCGGGCCACGCCCGGAGGGAGGGCGACTTGGCCCGCAACCATCGGTCTTGGACAATGACCGTGCCCGACCCATCCGCCCGGAAGGCCCACCCCACCCTCATGGACACCGAGAACCGCCCCGTCCTGACGGGGCTCGTCGCCCTGGTCGGCGTCGCCGTGGCCCTCGGCCTGCTGGGTGGCCTCGCCGTGCTCGCGGGGGTCCAGGCCACCGGCATCGGCGACACGTCGTCGTCCAGCGACGACTCGACCGCGTCGGCGACCTTCCGGCTGCCCAAGCCGAGCGAGACCGCCACCGAGACCGTTCCCGAACAGCCCGCCGAACCGGATCCCGGGACCGAGACCTCGTCGGAGGCGCCTGCGACTGCCATCTCGCTGTCCGCGACCCAGCAGTCGGTCAGCCCGATGCAGCAGATCGACCTCACCGGGACCTACCAGGGCGGCGAGGGCGCGATCCTGCAGGTGCAGCGGCTGGAGAACGGCGCCTGGTCGGACTTCCCGGTGACCATGTCGGTCAGCGGCGGCACCTTCGCGACCTACGTCCAGACCAGCCGCACCGGGCCCAACAAGTTCCGCGTGGTCGACACCGACTCCGACGTCGTCTCCAACGAGATCACCGTCACCGTCGGCTGAGCGCCAGCCGCGCCCGGTCCACCCGGTGCGTCCAGAGGCCCACCCAGCCCGCGCCGGCAAGACCCAGTACGCCGACCACGAGGCACGCGGTCGCCAGCGGGGCCGTCGCGGCGATGGCGCTCACCAGGAGCGGGCCGCCGGTGTTGCCGATGTCGCCGCAGAGCCGCCAGGCACCGAGGAACTGGGGACGCCCCTCGTCGGGGGCCGCGTCCGCGCCGAGCGTCATCACGATGCCCGACCCGAGGCCGTTGCCGCAGGCGATGAGCGCCATGACCAGGGCGACCGACACCGCGGTGGTGGCGAGCGGCAGCAGCAGGCAGGCCACGGCCATCGAGAGGACCACCGGCACCGCGACGACCATCCGGCCGCGGGTGTCCATCAGCCAGCCGCCGGGCCACATGAACGCGACGTCGAGGGCGGCCGCGCCGGCGAAGATCAGTGAGGTCGTCGAGGCCGACAGCCCGATGTGGTCGGCCCAGAGCGGCAGCAGGCTCAGCCGCAGGGAGCGGCTCATGCCGAGGATCACGACGGCTGTGCCCAGCGTCGCCAGCAACCGGCGGTGCGAGGCGATCACCGTCCACACGCGCAGGTGCCCGCTCGCCCGTGCCGCGGCGCGCTTCTCCTCGCCGAGGTCGGGCATGGTGGCGGCGAGGAGGGAGGCGAGGACGGACATCGCCGCCCCGAGCCAGAACACGCTGGTGAGGTCGGTGAGGGCGATCAGCCCGGCGCCGATCAGCGGCCCGATGAGCACGCCGACGCGGTAGGACCCGCCGAGCAGCGACATCGCCCGTGCCCGGTGGGTGATCGGGACGACGTCGATCATGAAGCCCTGGCGCGCGATGAGGAACAGCGTCCAGCACACCCCGCTCAGCAGCACGCCGACCGCGAGGCCGAGCACCGAGTCGGTGAGCGCGACGAGGGTCATCGCGGCGGCGTCAACGAACCCCGCCCCCACGAGCGCGCGCCGCTCCCCGATCCGGGCGACGAGTGCACCGGCGGGCAGGCTCGCCAGCAGCATGCCGACGCCCGTCAGCGCGACGATCGCGGCCGCGGTGCTGACGTCGGCCCCGAGGTCGCGGGCCCGCAGCGCGAGCACCGGCATGATCGCGCCGTGCCCGATCGCGGAGACGATCGAGGGGCCGTACGCCACGAGCCAGATGTCGCGGAAGCGGAACTCCGCCTCGCTCGCCCCGATGCTCACTCCGCCACGCTACGGGGCCGGGTCGGCGGTGAGTGAGACAGGTTCTGAGGTCCGGAAAGGTGTCTCACTCACCGCTGGAGCGGCGAGCCTCGTACTGGCGGTGAGTGAGGCAGGTTCTCGGCGGTCGAAACCTGCCTCACGCACCGCTCGACCGCTCAGGGGATCCAGTCGAAGGCGTCGGGGTTCGGGCCCAACCGCCCGGCCTCGCCCCGGTCGAGCTCGTCGAGCGCGGACATGTGGTGCGGCTCGAGCTCGAAGTCGAAGATCTCGAAGTTCTGCCGCATGCGCTCGGGGTTCATCGACTTCGGGAAGACGATGTCGCCCCGCTGCACGTGCCAGCGCAGGGCGACCTGCGCGGGCGTACGACCCACGAGCGAGGCGATCTCGCCGATGGTGTCGTCGTCGACGACCGTGCCCTTGGCGATCGGCGACCAAGCCTCGGTGAGGACGCCGTGGCGCTTGTTGGCCGCGCGGACGTCCTCGTTGGCGAAGAACGGGTGCACCTCGACCTGGTTGACCACCGGCACGAGGCCGGTCTCCTCGACGATCCGGTCGAGGTGGGCGGGCTGGAAGTTGGAGACGCCGATGCTGCGGGTCTTCCCGGCCTCCTGCGCCTCGATGAGCGCCCGCCAGGTCTGCACGAAGTCGCCGTCGTACCGGGTCGGCAGCGGCCAGTGGATGAGGAACAGGTCGACCTGGTCGAGGCCGAGGCGCTCCAGCGAGGCGTCGATCTCGCGGCGCGCGTCGTCGGGGCGGTGGAAGCCGTTGTTGAGCTTGGTGGTCACGTAGAGCTCGTCGCGGGCGATGCCGGAGGCCCTGATCGCCTCGCCGACGCCCGCCTCGTTGCCGTACATCTGGGCGGTGTCGACGTGGCGGTAGCCCGCCTCGAGGGCGGCGGTCACGGTCGCCGCGGTCTCCGCCGGCGGCACCTGGAAGACGCCGAAGCCGAGCTGGGGGATGGACGTGCCGTCGTGGAGCGGGAGGTCAGGGACAGTCATACCTGTCCCTACGCCCGGTGGCCGCCAGGTATTCCGAAGGCGGTGGAGGTTGTCGGGGCCCGCCCGTAGGCTCCGGGCGTGCCCGACAGCGACGACATCAATCCCGCACCCCTCGACCTCCCCGGCTCCGGCGACTGGCTCGCCTGGGTCACGCAGCGCTGCGAGGACCAGCTCGCCGAGGCGCAGCAGCAGGTGGGGCTGGTCAAGGCCGGATCCTCCGACGCCCCCGTGGTGCTCACCGCGTGGAACAAGGCCGAGACCGCCCTGGCCAACGCCGGGTCCGTCTCGCTGTGGGCCGAGGTCCACCCCGACGCCGCCGTGCGCGACCGGGCCGACGAGCTCAGCCAGCAGGTCCAGAAGTACGTCACCGAGCTCGGTCTCGACCGCGACCTCTACGCCGTCCTCGACGCGCTGTCGCCCGACGGGCTCGACGACGACGGGCGCCGGGTGCTCGACCACACGCTGCGTGACTTCCGCCGCGCCGGCGTTGACCGCGACGACGCCACCCGCGACCGGCTCCGCGAGCTCAGCGAGCAGGGCGTGAAGCTCTCCCAGGACTTCGGCCGCAACATCCGCGACGACGTCCGTTCGATCCGGATCGCGCCCGAGCGGCTGGCCGGGCTGCCCGACGACTACCGCGAGGCGCACGCGCCCGACGAGGACGGGCTGGTGACCATCACCACCGACTACCCCGACCTGGTCCCGTTCACCACCTTCGGCGCCGACGCCGAGGCGCGCCACGAGCTCGCCCTCGCCCAGAACACCGTCGCCTGGCCGGCCAACGACCAGGTCCTCCAGGACCTCCTCGCCGTGCGCCGCGAGACCGCGGCCCTGCTCGGCCACGCGTCGTGGCCCGACTACGACACCGAGGTCAAGATGATCGGCAGCGGCCAGGCGGTCGCCGACTTCATCGACCGCGTCGGCGACGCCGCCAAGCAGCGCGCCGGCGAGGAGCTGGCCGTCCTGCTGGAGCGCAAGCGCGTCGACGACCCGTCCGCCGACTCCGTCGCGACCTACGACTCCCGCTACTACGCCGAGCTGGTCCGCCGCGAGCAGTACGACGTCGACGGCCAGGTCGTGCGCACCTACTTCCCCTTCGAGCAGGTCCGCCAGGGGCTGCTCGAGGTGACCGGAAGGCTCTTCGGCCTGGAGTGGACGCCGGTGCCCCGCGAGGAGGCCGGCACCTGGCACGACGAGGTCGCCAGCTACGACGTACGCCTCGACGGCGCGCGCATCGGCCGGATCCACCTCGACCTGCACCCCCGCGACGGCAAGTTCAAGCACGCCGCGCAGTTCGACATGGTCACCGGCGTCGCCGGCGAGCAGCTCCCCGAGGGTGTCCTGGTCTGCAACTTCGCTCGCGGGCTGATGGAGCACGACGAGGTCGTCACCCTGTTCCACGAGTTCGGCCACCTGGTCCACCACGTGCTCGGCGGGCAGACCCCTTGGGCGCGCTTCTCCGGCGTCGCCACCGAGTGGGACTTCGTCGAGGCGCCGAGCCAGATGCTGGAGGAGTGGGCCTGGGACGCCGACGTCCTTGCCACCTTCGCCCGCAACGCCGACGGCGAGACGATCCCGCGCGAGCTGGTCGCCGCGATGCGTCGCGCCGAGCAGTTCGGCAAGGGCCTCTACGCCGTGCAGCAGATGTCCTACGCCGCCCGGTCCTACTGGTTCCACGCCCAGCAGCACGACGACCTCACGGCCTTCGGCGACGAGCTCCAGCGCCGCTACTCGGTGTTCCCGCCGCTCGAGGGCGCCCACATGCACTGCGCCTTCGGCCACCTCGACGGCTACTCCTCGGGCTACTACACCTACATGTGGTCGCTGGTGATCGCCAAGGACCTGTTCTCCGCCTTCGACCGCGACGACATGTTCGCGCCCGACGTCGCCCGCGCCTACCGCGACAAGGTGCTCGCGATGGGCGGGCGCAAGGACGCCGCCGACCTCGTCGCCGACTTCCTCGGCCGCCCCTACTCCTTCGACAGCTGGGCGGCCTGGCTGGCCGAGTAGGTCTCGACACGCCCGCTGCTCGACCACCGAGTGGTCAGCGGCGTACGACCGCCGGCCGGGTCGGCTCGACGTCGGCGATCCGGTCGGCGACCGCGACGCCGAAGTCCCGGTGCCCGTCCTCGGTGAGGTGCAGCCGGTCGTCGAGGTAGTCGAGGTCGAGGTCGCTGGTGCGGACGTACGGCACGCCGTACGCCTCCGAGAGCTCCTCGAGCCGGGCGTCGACGCGCGGCACGGCGCGGGAGCGCGACGGTGCGTCGGCGGGACCGACGACCACCACGCGGTGGCCCGCCAGGTCTGCCATCAGGTCACGGAAGCCCCGCTCGATCGCCGCGGCGGGCTGGTCGAAGTCGTTGAGCCCGCCCGCGACCACCACGAGCGCGGGACGTACACCGAGCGCGGTCGCGGCCCGGTCGTGGAACGAGACACGCCCGCAGTGGCTGGCTCGGGCGCTGAAGCCGGAGCCGGAGAACCCGCGAACGTGGACCTCCCCGGGCAGGTCGGCCGCCCAGGAGCGGCGCAGGTCGTCCTGGCCGAGGCCGACCGACCACGAGTCGCCGATGACGAGGACGCGCTCGCCCTCGCCGGTGACGACCGCTGCGCGCTCGCGTGCGTCCAGGCGGTGCTGCTGGCAGCGGGCCGGACCGGCGCCCGCGCGATCGGCGACGTAGAACGCCATCAGGGCAGCGAGCAGCACGACGACGACTGAGGCGCCGGCGACGCGGCGCGGGATCCCCCGGTGGAGCACGAGAGAAGTGTGCGGCCTGCCGGGCGTTCGCGCAGTCGAAAATGCCTGAGATTCCCCTGACTTCGCCACCTAGTGTTCCGCCCATGACGACCGACGCCCTCCTGGCGGCCTACGACGACCAGCTGCGCACCGATGCCGAGATGGCCCGCGCCCTCGACGTGCAGCGCGCGGGGCCGGTGCTGTGGGGCGTCTTCGACCACGGCGGCTTCGTGTCCTACCGCGACCTCGGCGGCCTCTCCGGGTCCGCGCTCGACGAGCTGATCGAGCGTACGGTCGCGCACTTCCGCGACGACACGGACGTCGCGTCCTTCGAGTGGAAGTCACGCGGGCACGACGAGCCCGCCGACCTCGGCGAGCGCCTCGTCGCACACGGCCTCGTCGCCGAGCCGGCCGAGACGGTGATGGTCGGGGAGGCGTCGCTGCTCGCCGTCGACGTGCCCCTCGCGGACACGCCGGAGGGCCCCGTCGTCGTACGCCGCATCGAGCCGGGACCGGACGCAGTGCCCGACCTGACCCGCATGCTCGAGGCGCAGGAGTCGGTCTTCGGCGGCGGCCGCGGACCGTCGGTGGGCTCGGCGGTGCGCGAGCTCGCCGCCGGTGCGTCGGAGTTCTGGATCGCCGAGGTCGGCGACCGGGTGGTGTGCGGCGGCCGGCTCACCCCGGTCGAGGGCACCGACTTCGCCGGGATCTGGGGCGGCTCGACGCTCCCGGACTACCGCGGCCGCGGGATCTACCGCGCGCTGGTCGCCGCCCGCGCCCGCTCCGCCGTCGCCCGCGGCATCCGGTTGATCCACTCCGACTGCACCGACATGTCGCGCCCGATCCTCGAGCGCTCGGGCCTGCGCGCGATCGCGACGACGACGCCGTACGTCTGGACCCGCTGAGGGTCCCACCGCTCGTCGGTGGGGGATTTCGGGCCCCGCCCTCTCGGGGAGTCCCCGCCTCAGCGGGGAGTCCGTCACTCAGAGGCCCGTACAACCCCCTCCAGGTGTCGGACTACCCCATCAAGTCCCGCTTGCGCGGCCCGAGCCACCTCGGCCACCTCGGGTCAGAGCGGCGTGTAGTCGATCTCCAGGAAGTCCGCGACCTCGGGCACCCACCGGTCGGCGACGAACGCCCGGTGGACCGGGTGCTCGTCGTAGCCGTCGTACGCCGCCTGGTCGGCGAACTCCATCGAGAAGCCGAAGGTGAAGTCGTTCTTCGCGCTGGTCTGGCGCAGCTGCTCGTACGCCTCCACGCCGGGGATGTCGGCCAGCGCGCGGGCCGCGGCCAGGAAGTCGGCCTCCTCCGCGGAGCCGGGTGCGTGGTGGAGGCGGAAGGCGACGGTGTGCCGGATCATGCCCCAAGGCTAGGGCGATCCAGGTCACAGGGACTTCGTGTCCGGATCCGGGAACATCGCGAGCCAGCCTGCGTTGTACCTCATGAACAGACTTGAGTGAGATCGGCTCAACTGTTTTGCCTCCTCCGCCGACGCGCGGCAGGATGGCAGCAGACTCACGTCATCCAGGCAAGACCCCACAGCAGGAGGTAACACACCATGGCTCGAGCGGTCGGCATCGACCTGGGCACGACGAACTCCGTCGTGTCCGTACTTGAGGGTGGCGAGCCCACCGTCATCGCCAACGCCGAGGGCGCCCGGACCACCCCGTCCGTCGTCGCCTTCACCAAGTCCGGCGAGGTCCTCGTCGGCGAGGTCGCCAAGCGACAGGCGGTCACCAACGTCGACCGCACCATCCGGTCCGTCAAGCGCCACATGGGCGAGGACTGGAAGGTCGAGATCGACGACAAGACCTTCACCCCCCAGCAGATCAGCGCCTTCGTGCTGCAGAAGCTCAAGCGCGACGCCGAGGCCTACCTCGGCGAGACCGTGACCGACGCGGTCATCACCGTCCCGGCCTACTTCTCCGACGCCCAGCGCCAGGCCACCAAGGAGGCCGGCGAGATCGCGGGCCTCAACGTCAGCCGCATCGTCAACGAGCCCACCGCGGCCGCCCTGGCCTACGGCCTCGACAAGGGCGAGGACCAGACGATCCTCGTCTTCGACCTCGGTGGCGGCACGTTCGACGTGTCCCTGCTCGAGATCGGTGAGGGCGTCGTCGAGGTCAAGGCGACCTCCGGTGACAACCACCTCGGTGGCGACGACTGGGACAACCGCGTCGTGGAGTGGATGGTCAAGAAGTTCAAGGACAACAACGGTGTCGACCTCGGCGCCGACAAGATCGCCAAGCAGCGCCTCCAGGAGGCCGCTGAGAAGGCGAAGATCGAGCTGTCCTCGAGCTCCGAGACCACGATCCACCTGCCCTACATCACCCACGGCGAGGGCGGCCCGCTCCACTTCGAGGAGAAGCTGACCCGCAGCGAGTTCCAGAAGCTCACCGCCGACCTGCTCGAGCGCACCAAGGCGCCGTTCCAGTCGGTGCTCAAGGACGGTGGCGTCGCGATCGCCAACATCGACCACGTGGTCCTCGTCGGCGGCTCGACCCGCATGCCGGCCGTGACCGAGGTCGTCAAGGAGCTGCTCGGCGGCAAGGAGCCCAACAAGGGCGTCAACCCCGACGAGGTCGTCGCCGTCGGCGCCGCGCTCCAGGCCGGCGTCCTCAAGGGCGAGGTCAAGGACGTCCTCCTGCTCGACGTCACCCCGCTGTCGCTGGGCATCGAGACCAAGGGCGGCGTGATGACCACGCTCATCGAGCGCAACACCACCATCCCCACCAAGCGGTCGGAGATCTTCACGACCGCCGACGACAACCAGCCGTCGGTGGAGATCAAGGTCGCGCAGGGCGAGCGCCAGATGTGGAGCCAGAACCAGCCCCTCGGCAACTTCGAGCTCACCGGCCTCCCGCCGGCCCCGCGCGGCGTGCCGAAGATCGAGGTCACCTTCGACATCGACGCCAACGGCATCGTGCACGTCTCGGCCAAGGACCAGGCGTCCGGCCGCGAGCAGTCGATGACCATCTCCGGTGGCTCGGCGCTGAGCAAGGACGAGATCGACCGCATGGTCAAGGAGGCCGAGCAGTACGCCGAGGAGGACGCCAAGCGTCGCGAGGCCGTCGAGGCCCGCAACCAGGGCGACCAGCTCGTCTACACGACCGAGAAGTTCCTCACCGACAACGCGGACAAGCTCCCCGACGACGTGAAGACCGAGGTCCAGGCCGACGTCGACGCGCTCAAGGAGACCCTCGCCAAGGAGGACGCGTCGTCGGAGGAGATCACCGCCGGCATCACCAAGCTCGGTGAGTCCAGCCAGAAGATGGGTGCCGCGATGTACGCCGCCGCGGAGGCCGACCAGGCCGCTGCGGGCGGTGCCACCGGGGCGACGGGCGAGTCCGACGACGACGTCGTCGACGCCGAGATCGTCGACGAGCCCGCCGAGGGCACGGACAGCAGCGAGGGTGAGTCCAAGTGACCGAGCCCGGCAGCGGATCCTTCGGTGACGCGGCCGGCGAGATGGCCAACGAGACCGAGGTCGAGGTGCCCGAGGAGGGCGCCTCGGCCTCGGCCGGCCAGCCGGACGCTGCGTCCGACACCACCACCGACCCGGGGGCCGACGACAGCACCAGCGGCGTCGACAACTGGCTCGAGGAGGGCGGCCCGCTGGAGCCCCAGGACTTCGTCGACGAGTCGGGCGTCGCGGCGTCCGCGGACGTCCAGCTCGCCGAGCGCACCGCCGACCTGCAGCGCCTGCAGGCCGAGTACGCCAACTACCGCAAGCGCGTCGACCGCGACCGCCAGCTGATCGCCGAGAACGCGACCTACCGCGTCCTCGCCCCGATCATCGAGGTGCTCGACACGATCGACCGGGCGCGCGAGCACGAGGAGGTCGAGGGCGGCTTCAAGGCCGTCGCCGACCAGCTCGAGGGCGTCGTGGCCAACCTGGGCCTGACCCGCTTCGGGCAGCCCGGCGACGAGTTCGACCCCAACCTCCACGAGGCGCTCAGCCACCTGGGCACCGACCCGGAGGTCAGCGTCGTGACGTGCAAGCACATCGCCAAGGCGGGCTACAAGATCGGCGACCGGGTCGTACGAGCCGCCCAGGTGCTGGTGGTCGACCCTGTCGACGCCTGAGCCCGACCACTCGATGACTGAGCCGATGGAGAGGAGGTTCACCCGTGGCTGACAACGAGACCTTCCGGAACGACTGGGCGACCAAGGACTTCTACCAGGTCCTCGGCGTCAACAAGGACGCCAGCGCGGCCGACATCAAGAAGGCCTACCGCAAGCTGGCCCGGGAGAACCACCCCGACTCCAACCCCGGCGACGACGCCAAGCACGAGAAGTTCAAGGCGGTCGCCGAGGCGTACGACGTGGTCGGCGACGAGGCCAAGCGCGCCAAGTACGACGAGTTCCGCTCGCTGCAGGCGCGCGGCGGCTTCGGCCCCGGCATGGGCGGCGGCATGGGCGGCACGGGCGGCTTCGGCGGCGGCGGGTTCAACCTCGACGACCTGCTGCGCGACCGCGGTGGCGCCGGTGGGGGGATCGGCGACATGTTCGGCGACCTCTTCGGCGGTGGCGCCCAGCGCACCCGTACGCACCAGCCGCGGCCGCGCCGCGGCGCCGACGTGGAGAGCACGGCCACCATCGGCTTCACCGACGCCCTCGACGGGGTCACGGTGTCGCTGCGGCTGACCTCCGACACGGCGTGCGCGACGTGCCAGGGCACGGGCGGCAAGCCCGGCACCCGGCCGCATATCTGCCCGGAGTGCGAGGGCGCCGGGTTCGTGGTGGCCGGCACGGGCGGCGCGTTCTCGATCAACGAGACCTGCCCCGCCTGCGGTGGTCGCCAGCTCGTCTACGACGAGGCGTGCCCGACCTGCCACGGCTCCGGTCGCGGCACGTCGGCGCGCTCGATCCAGGCCCGCATCCCGGCCGGGGTCAAGGACGGCGCGCGGATCCGCCTCAAGGGCAAGGGCGCTCCGGGTGAGAACGGCGGCCCGGCCGGCGACCTGTTCGTCAAGGTCAAGGTCACCCCGCACCGCGTCTTCGGCCGCAAGGACGACAACCTCACCATCGAGGTGCCCGTGTCGTTCGACGAGGCGGCCCTCGGCGCCGAGGTGAAGATCCCGACCCTCGGTGGGGCGCCGGTGACGCTCAAGCTGCCCCCCGGGACGCCCAACGGGCGCACCTTCCGGGTGCGCGGCAAGGGCGCGACCAAGCGCGACGGCACCAAGGGCGACCTGCTCGCGACCGTCGAGGTCCAGGTGCCGGCGTCGCTCGACCCCACCGCGCGCGAGGCCCTCGAGGCCTACCGCGCGGCGACCGCCGGCAAGCCACTGCGCGCAGGACTGTTCGACTCATGAGCGGCTTCGGTGCGCCCAACCCGGACGCCGCCGTCTACGTCATCAGCGTGGCGGCGGAGCTGACCGGGCTGCACCCCCAGACGCTGCGTGCCTACGAGCGGATGGGGTTGATCCAGCCCGGGCGCACCGGGGGCGGCGGCCGTCGCTACTCCCACCGCGACCTCGAGCGGCTGCGCCAGATCGCCGACCTCACCAGCGCCGGCATCGGCATCGAGGGCGTGCGCCGCATCATGGAGCTCGAGCTCCAGGTCGACGCCCTGCGCGCCCGCAACGAGGAGCTGCTCGCCGAGCTCGAGGCCGTACGCCACGGGCTGGCCGCGCGGGCGGCTGCCGCCCAGGCCGCACCCAACAAGCTGCCGGTGCTGCACCGGGGTCCCGGGCAGTCCGTCGTGGTGTGGCGGCGCCAGCCCTAGCCCGCCCCGCAACCGCTGAGGGCGCGACTGTCCGCCCCGCCGCGTAGGGTCGGCCTCGTGAGTGAGCGATGAGCAAGATGGACAACCTGCGGGCGATGCGCGAGGCGAAGTATGCCGCCGCCCAGAAGCGAGCGGCCGACGCGCCGGCCCGACCGGCCGCCGCGCGGCCTCCGGTCGCGCCACCGGCGCCCGCCCCCACGTCGGCGGCGGCCACGACCTCGGCCGAGCCGGCTGCCGATGCTGCCGACGACCTGTGTGGCCACCGCAACATGAGCGGTCGCACCTGCACCCGCGAGCGCGGTCACGCGGCCAAGAGCCACCGCTACTCCTGACCCTCTCCCGCGTGAGTGAAAGTTTTCACTCATCGGTTCGCCCGGGGTGAGCGCGGCTGCGGCACCGCTCAGGCGCCGAGCGCCTCCGCCGGCACACCCGTCGGGTGCGGGGCCGGCTCCCCGCGGAGCTCGGCCACCTGCGCGACCAGCGCGGCCATGACCTCGGCGGCCACCCGGCGTACGGTCGCCTCGTCGACGGGCTGCCCGGCACCGACGCCCGCGAGGCGGCGTACGTCGATCGGCTCGCCCACGGCGACCGCCACCCGCGGCCGCAGGAGCGTGTTGCGCAGCAGCCTGGCCACGATGCCCGTCGTGCCCACGACCTGCTGGGCGCCGACGAGGGCGACCGGGACGACCGGCGCGCCCGTGCGCAGCGCGAGGCGTACGGCTCCGGTCTTCGAGCGCTCCGGCCAGTGCTGCGGGTCGCGGGTGATGCGGCCCTCCGGGAACAGCCCGACGGCCTCGCCCGCGTCGAGCGCGGTGGCCGCCGCGTCGAGCGACCCCGCGGCGGCGGAGGTCCCGCGCTGCACGGGGATGAAGCCGAGCCGGCGGACGAACGGTCCGACCAGGCCGGAGCGGAAGACGCCGCCGGTCGCCATCAGTCGCAGCGAGCGACCCAGGCGCCGACCGACGAGGGCGAGCAGGATGCCGTCGGCGAAGCTGGTGTGGTTGGCGACCACGATGACCGGGCCGCCGGGCAGCTGCGCGCGGGGCACGGAGCGGCGGGTGAGCTCGACGCGGCTGACGGTCGAGACGAGGGCCCCGAGGAGGCTGGCGGCGACGGCGTAGAGGAGGGCGGCCCGGAGACCGGGGCGCTGCCACGAGGTGTCCATGCGCCGAGTCTCGGTGATGCCGGGGGTGCCCCGCCCCCGTATCGGCACTCAGGTCGCAACCCGGATCCGCGCCCTGTGCGAGGATCGGCGAGGTGGGGAACAGCCCGGATCCAGCCGCGCGGTCCCGCGCGGTCGCGCTGGTGCTGGTCGTCCTGCTCGTCGGCGTGCTCGTCGCGGTGCGGGTGTTCTCCGACGGCGAGGCCCAGGCGCCCGTCGCCACCCCGGCCGGCGAGGAGCCCGGTGACGCCGGCTCGGCGCCCGGCCGCCCGGTCGTCCGGCCGGTCGAGCCCAACCGGGCCCCGGTGGCCGAGGAGGCCCTGGCCGGCATCCGCTTCGAGGACGTGACCGAGCAGGTCGGGCTCACGGGCAGTGGCCCCGACGGTCCCGAGCCGACCGCCGCCGACATGGACGCCGGCGCCGCCGTGGCCGACATCGACGACGACGGCGACCTCGACCTCCTGCTCACCTCGTCGGGCCGGGCCAGCGGCCTGCACCGCAACGATGACGGCGTCTTCACCGACGTCACCGACGAGGCGGGCCTCCCGTCGCTCGTCGGCGTGACGTCTGCAGCCTTCGCCGACGTCGACGCCGACGGCCACCTCGACCTCTTCCTCGGCGGGCCCGGAGCTGAGTTCGGGCGGCTGTTCCTCGGCGCCGCCTCCGGCCGGTTCCGCGACCGGACCGAGGCCTGGGGCGTCACCGTTCCCGGCACCGGCCAGCGCGCGATCCGGGGCGTGGACTTCGGCGACGTCGACCGCGACGGTGACCTCGACCTCGTGGTCACCGACTGGAACCTCGGCTCCTTCGTCGCCGTCGAGGCCGCCCGCGGTGACGCGTCCGACCGGTTCACGAACCAGTGCCAGTACGCCGCGACCGTACGCCGGCTGCACGCCGCCGGGGCGTTGGAGGTGACCGGGGCGACGCGGGCCTTCCGCAACGACGGTGAGCGCTTCACCGACGCGACGCAGGCGTGGGGCCTGGCCGACCTCGGCATCGAGCGACCGTTCACCCCGCAGCTCGTCGACCTCGACGACGACGGCTGGCTCGACCTCGCGGTCGCCGGCGACTCGTGCTCCTCCCGGCTCTACCGCAACGAGCGCGGCACCGGCTTCGTCGACGTCACCGAGCGCGCCGGCGTCGGCACCGACGAGAACGGGATGGGCTCTGTCGTGCGCGACCTCGACGGCGACGGCAGGCCCGACTGGCTCGTCACCTCGATCGCCTATCCCACGGCCGACGGCACCTGCCCGCCTGTCGGGCTCTTCGCCGGCTGCTCGGGCAACCGGGTCTACCTCAACCGCGGCCGGATGCGGTTCGAGGAGGCAGGCGACGAGCTGGGCCTGCGCGACACCGGCTGGGGCTGGGGCGCGGTGGCCGCGGACTTCGCCAACGACGGCCGGCTGCAGGTCGCGGTCACCAACGGCCGCATCGGCAAGGCCGACCCCGACCCGACGTCGCAGGCCGAGGTCTACTACGCCGCATTCGTCGACGACCCCACGTCGTTCTGGGCGCGCGCGGACGACGGGCCGTACGCCGAGGCCGCCGCCCAGGTCGGCATCGACGACGACCGCGTCTCCCACGCGCTGGTCGCCTTCGACCACGACCGCGACGGCCGCCTCGACCTGCTGGTGGCCCACGCCGGGGAGCCGCCGACGCTCTACCGCAACGTCACCCCGCCGCGGCGCTGGATCGGCGTCCGGCTCCGCGACCCGTCCACGCCCGGCAACCCGTCCGGGCTCGGGTCGCGGGTCGAGGTCACCGCCACCTCCGGCGAGACGACCACGCAGTGGCTGCACACGTCCGGGTCGTACGAGGCGCAGCACCCCGCCGAGCTGCACGTCGGGCTGGGCGACGCCGGGGTGGCCCGCATCCGGGTCTGGTGGCCGGGCGAGCGGAGGCCGCAGGTGGTGACCGGGCCGCAGGCCGACCGGTTGATCACCGTCACCCGGGACCGTTGATCGACTACTCTCCCGGCACCGGACCAAGGAGCGACCCCATGGCGCACATCGACCTCCCGACCAACTCCCCGGGCATCCGCGGGCTCTTCGAGTTCCGGCCCGAGACGGCGGCGCCGCTCGGCCAGCTCGCCGAGGTGCTGCTGCGCGGCGACAACACGCTGGAGCGCGGCGAGCGCGAGCTGATCGCGGCGTACGTGTCCTCGCTCAACGACTGCCACTTCTGCATGAGCTCGCACGCGGCGTTCGCGGCGCTGCAGCTGCCCGACGGCTGGGAGGTCGTCGACGGCGTGCTGCACGACCCCGCCTCGGCCCCGGTCAGCGACAAGATGCGCGGCCTCCTCGCGATCGCGGGGGAGGTGCAGCAGTCCGGGCGGGCGGTCACGCCGGAGACGATCGCCGCCGCCCGCGAGGTCGGCGCCACCGACGTGGAGATCCACGACGCCGTGCTGATCGCGGCGGCGTTCTGCATGTTCAACCGCTACGTCGACGGGCTCGGCACCTTCGCCCCGCCCGACCGTGCCGACTACGTCCCGATGGCCGAGCAGGTCGTGGCCGCCGGCTACGTCAGGCCGCGCTGACCCGACCGGGGCTCAGGCCTCGCCGCTCGCGTGCTCGCCGGTGAGCAGCCACGTGCCGCCGGCGTCCTCGAGGACGTAGATGCTGTCGACCGGCGTCGCGCCGCGCGTGCCGGTGGCGTGGATGCCGAACCGCGGCACGGCCTGCGGGTCCTCGGGGTCGCGGACGAGCACGACCTCCATCGTCGCGAACTCGATCGGCTCGTCGGCTGACGACGCGGCGAACTCCTCGAGCCGCTGGCCCGCGATCGCCGACGCGGCCAGCTCGCTGTCGCCCGCCTCCCGGGCATCCGCCTCGATCATCAGCGCGGCCACGAGGTCGTGAGCCATCGCGTCTGCCTGCGAGCTGGCCGCGTCGCCCACGACCGTCGTGACGTCTCCGGAGACCGTGACGTCCGGGATCGCCCCGGCGGGGACGTCCACGTCGGGGCGCTCCGCCAGCGCACCGGACGCGACGGCCGGCCCGGTCGACGCCGCCGTACGCGCGGGCATGCCGGCGACGACCAGCGCGGCGAGGGCGACGGGCACCACGGCCGCGAGGCGTACGGGTGCCGACAGCGCGAGCGGCCGGTCGAGGCGCTCGGTGACGAGGGTGAGAGCCGGACGCAGCGCGCACACCGCCACGAGGCCGCCCAGCACGGCGACCTTGGCGCCGTACTCGGTCTGCATCGGGGCGAGCAGCAGCGCGCTGGCCAGCCCGACCGCGGCGCCGAAGACCATGCGCGGTCGGCGCCCGGTCGGCGACGTCATCGGGTCGGTGATCATGAAGAGCATGAAGATGACGACCTCCGGCGAGGTCGCCACGATCCACCAGAAGTCGGCGCCGCACACCGGGTTGACGCTCCACCGTGCCGAGATGCAGTGGCCCGACAGGCTCAGCACGGCGAGGCTGGTGGCGAAGACCCCCCAGAAGGCCAGCGACATCGGGAGCAGGCCCAGGCGCCGGGTCACGGTCAGGGCACCGGTCGCGAGGATCAGGTAGACCGCGACCATCTCGACCGACAGCGGTCCCCACCAGAAGTCGAGCGGGTTGACCACCGTCGTGCCGAGCAGCAGGAAGCACGCCACCAGCCCGAGGTTGGACGGGTTCACCACGGGGCGGCCGCGGAACCGCAGCACGTGCTTGGACAGCAGCGCGAGGCCGGCGGTGGCGGCGAAGATGTACCAGCCGTTCATGCTCCACCAGTCGCCGTGCTCGGTGCCGTTGACGCGGAGCACGAGCGCGACGCCGTTGCCGGTGAGCAGCGCGCTGGCCGGCCAGACGATCTCCTTGCGCTCCCAGAAGACCATCGGCACCTCGATCAGGGCACACGTGCCCAGGCACACCAGGATCTGCGCGATCGACAGCTCCCAGCCGAGGAACGCCTGCCCCATCACCTGGATCGACGTGATCGTGGCAGCCAGGTGCAGCCGCGGGTCGCGGATCGAGGGGAGGCGCACGGGGTAGGAGGTGCCCCGGATGCGTACGGATCGGGCGGCTGGCATGGCCCGCACCATCCTGCCCGACGCCCGCGGGCGTTGTCCCGGGTCGCGGGACATTCCCCAGACCTGGGGCGTGCGCGTCAGGCCGGCCAGTGACCGGGCCGGGACAGGCCCGCCGGCAGCGTCGTCCCCGCGTCGCCGCGAGCCGCGTTGACCTGCGGCTGGGTGAGGAACAGCGCGGAGGAGAGGTCGCACCCGCGGACGTCGGCGTCGCGGAGGTCGGCGCCCAGCACGTCGACGTCGTCGAGGTCCGCGCCGCGGAGGTCGGCGGCGATCAGCAGCGCGCCGCGGAAGGTCCAGCCGCGCAGGTCGCCCGAGAGGCGTCGGCCAGCGAGGTCGGCGCGGGTCCGGTCCGCGGCTGCCGGCCACCGACGGCGTACGCGGTCGCTGGCGTCGGCGAGCAGCCCGCCGACGCGCTGGTGCAGGTCGTCGACGTCGACGAGCAGGAGCGGCTCGGGCTCGGCTGCGGTGAGGAGCTCGATCTCCTTGCGGACCGGGCCGGTGGCCGGGTCGGAGGAGCGGCGGTCGACCTCGCCGAGGTGGACGAGCATCTCGTGGAGCTGGCGCATCACCGACAGGACGGCAGCCATCTCACCGAGGTTGTCCTGCTCGCGCCAGGAGACCCCGCCGTAGGTGACCTGGGAGACCTGCTGGCCGGCGCCGAAGCACTCGAAGACGGTGCACCCTGGCCAGCCGTCCTGGCGGAGGCTGTCGTGGATGCCACACCGGTCGTCGGACAGCAGGTTGAGGCAGGGGGTGCCGCTCGGCTTGTCGACGCCGAAGCCCGACTCGGCGGCGAAGGGGAGGAGCACGCAGCACAGCCCGAAGCAGCGGGAGCAGTCAGAGCTCAGCCCGGGGGAAGCCACCCGGGGATCGTCGCACGGGCGTGGTGAGGCCGGACGATCAGGCGCCGTACCAGCCGTACTGGATCGCGAAGGCGTTGACGAAGAGCAGGGCGATGAACAGCACCGCGATGAACCGGTTGTCGAAGATCAGCTTGCCCATAACATCCAGCATGACCGCTTGTTCGCGGAATCAAACAGTTGAAAGGTAAAGATTGCCCGCGGCGCGTCGATTTACCCCATTCGCGACACCCCTAGGCTGACTCCGTGAGTGCGCTGCTGGTCGCCGGGACGACGTCGGACGCCGGCAAGACGATCGTGACGACCGCCCTGTGCCGGGCGTACGCGCGCCGGGGCGTGAAGGTCGCTCCGTTCAAGGCGCAGAACATGTCCAACAACTCGATGGTCTGCGCCACTCCTGACGGCCGGGGCGCCGAGATCGGCCGCGCGCAGTGGATCCAGGCGGTCGCGGCGGGAGTCGAGCCCGAGGCGGCGATGAACCCGGTGCTCCTCAAGCCGGGCGGCGACCGGCGCAGCCACGTCGTGGTGATGGGCCGACCCGGCGGGACGATCGACTCGAAGGACTTCGTCGGCGGGCGCACCCACCTGCGCGACGCGGCGTACGACGCCTTCGACGACCTCGCGTCCCGCTACGACCTGGTCGTGGCGGAGGGCGCGGGCAGCCCGGCCGAGATCAACCTGCGGGCGGGTGACTACGTCAACATGGGGCTGGCGCAGCACGGCTCGATCCCGACGGTGGTGGTCGGCGACATCGATCGCGGCGGCGTCTTCGCGGCGATGTTCGGCACGGTGGCGCTGCTGGACGCCGCCGATCAGGCGCTGGTCGCGGGCTTCGTGGTCAACAAGTTCCGCGGCGACGTCGACCTGCTGCGACCGGGGCTCTCGGAGCTGAGGGAGCTGACCGGGCGCGAGGTCTACGGCGTGCTGCCGTGGCACCCGGACCTCTGGCTCGACTCCGAGGACGCGCTCGACCTGGCCGGTCGGCGGGCGAGCGAGGAGGAGGCGCGGCTGCGGGTCGCGGTCGTACGGCTGCCGCGGATCTCGAACTTCACCGACGTCGACGCGCTGGGCGTCGAGCCGGGCGTCGACGTGGTGTTCGCCTCCGACCCGCGGGCGCTCGCCGGTGCAGACCTCGTCGTGCTGCCCGGCACCCGCGCGACGCTCAAGGACCTCGCCTGGCTGCGCTCGCGCGGGCTCGACCGGGCCGTGCTCGAGCACGCCGCGGCAGGCAGGCCGGTGCTCGGGATCTGCGGCGGCTTCCAGATGCTCGGGCGGCGGATCCTCGACCCGGCCGGTGTCGAGGGGGTCGCCGGCGCGGACGAGCCGGGCCTGGGGCTGCTCGAGGTGACGACGACCTTCCGGGCCGACAAGGTGCTGCGGCTGCCGACCGGCTCGGCGCTGGGCGCCGACGCCCACGGCTACGAGATCCACCACGGCCGGATCACCCGGCACGGCGGCGAGGAGTTCCTCGGCGGGGCGCGGTCGGGCGCAGTCCTCGGGACGATGTGGCACGGCAGCCTGGAGGGCGACGACCTGCGCCGGGCGCTGCTCGCCGAGGTCGCCGCGGCGGCGGGGGCGGCGTACGAGCCCTCGGACGTGAGCTTCGCCGAGCAGCGCGAGCGACGGCTGGACCTGCTCGGCGACCTGGCCGAGGAGCACCTCGACCTCGACGCGCTGCTCTCGCTCGCGACGTCCGGCGCGCCGGCGGGGCTCCCGGCGCTGGAGCCGGGGGCGTCGCGATGACGGTCCTGCTGCTCGGCGGGACGAGCGAGGCGCGCGAGCTGGCGGTGCTGCTGGACGAGGCGGGGGTGGACTTCGTGTCGTCCCTGGCCGGTCGGGTCGAGCGGCCGCGGCTGCCGGTGGGCGAGGTGCGGATGGGCGGCTTCGGCGGGGTCGAGGGGCTCCGCTCGTGGCTCGCCGAGCACGGCGCGACCGCGGTCGTGGACGCGACCCACCCGTTCGCCGAGGGCATGTCGGCCAACGCCGTCGCGGCCTGCAGGGCGTCGGGCGTGCCGCTGCTCAGGCTGGCCCGTCCGGGGTGGGGCGCGGCGCCGGGCGCGGACGGGTGGCACTGGGTGGACGACCACGCCGAGGCGGCCGCGCTGGCCGCGTCGCTCGGTCGGCGCCCGCTGCTCACTGTCGGGCGCCAGCCGCTCGACCACTTCGTCGGGCCGCTCGCCGGGCACCGTGCCGTGGTGCGCGTCGTCGACCCGCCCGAGATCGAGGTGCCGGAGCCGTGGCTGGTGATGCTGGACCGCGGCCCGTACGACCTCGCCGGCGAGCTCGAGCTCCTCGCCGAGCATGCGGTCGACGTGCTCGTCACCAAGGACTCCGGCGGCACCTACACCTGGCCCAAGATGGAGGCCGCCGGTCAGCTCGGCGTGCCGGTCGTCGTCGTACGCCGGCGCGCGGAGGTGGACCGCGTCGAGACGGTGCCGGACGCGGCCGCGGCGCTGGCCTGGGTCGTATCGTGAAGGCATGTCGACCCCGGGCCTGAACCCCGCCTCGCCCCTCAAGCTCCAGTTCCCGCAGTCGCTGGCGGTCTACGACGACTACGCCAGGGCGCAGAAGAGCGTGGACTTCCTCGCCGACGCGGACTTCCCCGTCGACCAGCTGATGATCGTGGGCACGGACCTCAAGCGCATCGAGCGCGTCACGGGCCGGCTCACCTGGTCGAAGATCGCCGTCGGCGGCATCGCGTCCGGGCTGTGGTTCGGCGTCTTCATCGGGCTGATCTTCGCGCTGTTCACCGAGGAGGGCCTCTGGCAGGTGCTGCTCAGCACGGCGTTCATCGGTGCGACCTTCGGCCTGGTCTGGGCGCTCATCGGCTATGCCTTCACCCGCGGCCAGCGCGACTTCTCCTCGGTCACCCAGGTCGTGGCGACGAAGTACGAGGTGCTGGTGGAGCACAAGGAGGCCGCGCGGGCGCGCGAGCTGCTGGCCGGGCTGCCGGGGGCGCTGCCCGACCCGTTCGCCTGACCGGTCCTGCGCCGTCGTCCAAGGCCCCCGGCCGCGCACCATGCAGGCAGTTCGGGGATATGCCGGCGTCGTCCACGCTCGAGCCGGCCGGTTCGAGCGCGAACTGCCTGCATGGTGTCGTCAGCAGGGTCGGCGCGTCGCGACGAACGCGGCGACCACGACGGCCCCAGTGCCGACCGCGTCGGCCAGGCGTACGGCGCGGCCGATGTCCGCGCGGGTCGGCGGCGGGCCGTCGCCGAGGACCACCCGGTCCTCGGTGCCGTGGGCGTAGTGGTTGCGACCCCCGAGGCGTACGCCGAGCGCGCCGGCGAAGGCGGCCTCGACGACACCCGCGTTGGGGCTGGGGTGGCGGCGCGCGTCGCGCCGCCAGACGTCGAGCGCCGCTGAGGGACGGCCGCCGACGGTGGGCGCGACGGCCGCGGCGAGCAGGCCGCTGAGCCTCGCCCCGGGCAAGTTGAGCAGGTCGTCGAAGCGCGCGGACGCCCAGCCGAACAGGCCGTACCGCTCGCCGCGGTGGCCGACCATCGCGTCGAGGGTGTTGGCCGCGCGATAGCCCAGAAGGCCGGGGACGCCGAGCAGCGCGCCCCAGACGAGCGGGGCGACGACGGCGTCGGAGGTGTTCTCCGCGACCGACTCGACGGTGGCGCGGCTGACCTCCGTCTCGTCGAGCGCGGAGGTGTCGCGGCCGACGAGGTGGGTGAGGCGTCGCCGCGCGCCGGGCAGGTCGCCGGCGGCGAGGAGGCCGTGGACGGTCCGTGCCTCGCGGCCGAGCGACGTGCCGCCGAGCACGGTCCACGTCGCGGCCGCGGTGACGAGCGTGTGGCCGAGGGGGTGGTCCCTCGTCTGTCGCTCCAGGCCGAGACCGCCCCCCGCGACGGCCCCGGCCAGGAGGGCCAGGTGCAGCAGGCCGCGCGCCCGCGAGTCGGCGTACGTGCGCCTCTCGAGGGCGGCAGCGGCGCTGCCGAAGATCGCCACGGGGTGCCCGCGGCGCGGGTCGCCGAAGCGACGGTCGGCGAGGTGGCCGAGCAGGATTCCGAGCGCTCGGGTGACCCTTGATGTCGACACGCTCGTTCCTCCCTGCTCAACCAGCGGGGGATCAGATCGCCGCGGCGTAGGCGCGCTGCGCCTCGACCGCCGCCTGCCGGCGCCAGGTGCGGTCGACCAGTGCCGTGAGGGCGGCGCCGATCACCGCCCACATCGCCAGCAGGGTCAGCAACGACGAGACCCGGAAGTCCCACAGGATGCTCGCCGGGAAGCCGCCGAGCTCGTCGACCTTCGGGAAGGCGAGCGCGGCGACGGCGACCACCACGACGTACGCCGTGGCGCCGGCGATCGTCCCCGGCACGACGCTCCACCGGCGAGCCGCCCAGCGGGCGACCGCGACGGCGGTGAGGACCCCGAGCACCGACACCGCGACGAAGCCGAACCAGAGTGCGGTGCGGTTGTCGATGGTCTCGCCGGAGCCGACGGCGGGTGGCGTGGCGGGGTACTTGAGGAACGGCACGACGCTGAACGACACCGCCCCGAGCAGCGCCACCAGAGCGGTGCTCGCTGCCGGGCGAAGGCCGCCGAGGCGGCCGAGGCCGACCGCGGACAGCAGCCCGGTGAGGCCGCCGAGGACGACGCCGATGGCGAGGGTGCCGGTGGCGAGGCCGAGGGTCGACTGCGTGGTGCGGGAGACGGCGGCGTCGTCGTGGGAGTGCGAGGCGGTGGCCTCGTCCTCGTGGTGGTGGTCCGCAGTGGCGCCTGCAGACTCCTCGAGCGCGATGGCACGGTCGACCTGCGGCTCGCCGACGGTGTACGCCACGACGAACGCGGCGACACCGGCGAGGAGACCGGCGAGGAGACCGTGCACCAGGAAGGTGCGGGTGGTCATCCGTGGATGATCAGTGGCACGGGAAGCCGAGCAGGTGCCGGCCGTCGTGGACCCACTCGTGGATCGCAGTGCCCGCGGGGATCGTGATCGCGCCCTGGACCGAGCTGACCAGCACGAGGACCGACATGGCGAACAGCGCGCCGAGGACCAGCCAGGGAGCGAGCTCCCGCAGCGGGATGGCGAGGTCGGCCGGAGCCACGGTTGACGAGGTGGGGCTGGAGATGGCGTGCGCCATGGTGTTCCTCCTACGGGATGAAAGCGTCCCGGGTTGATGGGGAGTGACTTCCAGTCCGTCGGGTCTGACTTCACCGCTCGGCGTGGCCGAGCGATGTCACAGTAGCGCCACTGCGCCGGATTCCCACCGGCTTCCTCAGGACTGGGTGCGTGGAGCGTAGCACACTCAGGAGGTCGTCGGTGACGGCCGTGCGACGCGCGCTGATCCGGACCCACTCGTCGCCGAGGCCGGGGAACGTGTCGGCCCGTCGGACGGCGAAACCCTTGCCCCGTAAGGCTTCCCGGCTCCCCTCGCCGGTGCGGGCGAGGACGTACGGCGCGGTGCTGGCGACGGTCTCGACGCCGAGCTCGCGCAGCCCGTCCTCGAGGTGGCGTCGTCGGCGCTCGAGCTCGACGGCCCGCTGTCGGGCCTCGCGCTGCGCGTCGTCGCTGCTGGTCGCAACGAGCGCCGCGACGGCCGGGGCGGAGACCGACCACGGCGTCTGGAGGTTGCGGAGCGCGCGTACGACCTCGGGCTCGGCGAGGACGTAGCCCGCGCGGATCCCGGGGATCGACCAGATCTTGGTGAGGCTGCGGAGGACGACGACGCCGGGGAGGCGGGAGTCGGCCAGCGTCTCGACGTCGTCGTCGAGGAAGGCCTCGTCGACGACGACCAGCCGCCCCGGTCGCGTGAGGACCTGGATGACGGCGGCGGGGTGGCGTACGCCGGTGGGGTTGGTCGGGTTGCCGATGACCACGAGGTCAGCGTCGTCGGGCACCAGCTCGGGTCGCAGCCGGAATCCGTCGTCGTGGGTCAGCAGGACCTGCCCGGGGCTGTGGCCGGCGGTGCGGAGCGCGACCTCCGGCTCGGTGAACTGCGGGTGCACGACGACCGGGTGCTCCCACTGCCGCAGCCGGGCGAGCAGCGTGAAGGCCTCGGCGGCACCGGCGGTGGCGAGGACGTCGGTGGTCTCGCGACCGTGCCGTCGGGCGACCGCCTGCTCGGCCTCGGCCGGGTCGGGGTAGGAGTCGGCCGCGGCGAGGCTGTCGGCGAGCGCGCGGTCGAGCCACGTCGGGCGCGGGCCGTCGAAGACGTTGACGGCGAGGTCGATGAGTCCGGGGGCGGCATCCTTGTCGCCGTGGTGGCGCAGGTCGGGCCCGGCGTACGCCGCGGCCGCCGCGACGAACCGTGCCGCGAGGCGCGGGTGGCCGGCCCAGTGGGTGTGGAGGTACGACGCGTGCAGGCTGCGCGTCGCGACGCCCGCGGGGTCGGGCATCAGCCAGGCCGGGTCGCCAGTGGTCGGTCGCGTCAGGTGGGTGCGGTGGAACTCGTGCCCGGTGACCTGCTCGTGTGCGCGCGCCAGGAGGTTGTCGGTGGGCGCGGTGGCGGTGCGGTAGGACAGCGTGAGTCGCGGCGCCATCTCGGCGGTCGCGTCGATGGCGCCGACCATCGGGACGGCCGGACCGTCCGGGCCCTGCACCGACTCGCAGAGGTAGAGCAACCCGGCACACTCGGCCGCCGTCGGCAGCCCGCGCGCGATGGCCGTACGGAGGTCGCGCCGCAGGCGTTCGTTGGCGCCGAGCTCGGCGGCGTGCACCTCGGGGAAGCCGCCGCCGAGGTAGAGCCCCGTCGTGCCCTCGGGCAGCCGGGTGTCGGTGAGCGGGTCGAGCTCGACGACCTCCGCCCCTGCGGCTGTCAGGAGCTCGACGGTCTCGGCGTAGCGGAAGGTGAACGCCCGCCCACCCGCCACCGCGATCCTGGCTCTCCCACCGGTGGTTGTCCCCACCCCACCCGATAGTCCGCTGCGAAATGCCGGTGTTTCGGCCTCGCCGACCGGCATTTCGCAGCGGACTATCTCGCGCGCGGGGTTCCAGGCGGCCTCCCGGATGCTCGGCGCCCCCGACGCCAGCCGTACGACCCGCTCGAGGTCCACCCGCTCCGCGATCTGCCCGGCCAGCCGGTCCAGCGCCCCCACCGCGTCCGCCCGTTCCGCCGCAGGCACCAGCCCGAGGTGCCGCGACGGCGCCTCGATCCCGTCGTCCCGCTGGAGGATCCCGAGCACCGGCACCATCTCGCCGATGGACCGCGCCACCTCGTCCGCGTGCCGCGCCGACCCCGCCTTGTTGAGGATCACCCCGACCACGTCGACCGGCGGCTGCGCCCACGTCATGAGCCCGTGGATCGTCGCGGCGATGGTGCGCGACGCCGACGAGATGTCGACGACCAGCACCACCGGCGTACGGGTCACGGCTGCGACGTGCGCCGTCGAGGCGAACCCGTCACCACCGATCTGCCCGTCGTACAGGCCCATCACACCCTCGATGACAGCGAGGTCCGCGCCGGCAGCGCCGTGGAGGAGGAGGGGTACGAGGCGCTCCTCCCCGACGAGGTGCGGGTCGAGGTTGCGGCCGGGGCGGCCGGTGGCGAGCGCGTGGTAGCCGGGATCGATGTAGTCGGGGCCGACCTTGTGGCCGCTGACGGTGTGGCCTGCGCGGGCGAGCGCGGCCATCAGCCCGGTGGCGACGGTGGTCTTGCCGTGGCCGGACGCGGGCGCGGCGACCATCAGGCGGGGGAGGCGCGTCACCACTCGATGCCTCGCTGGCCCTTCTGCCCGACGTCCATCGGGTGCTTGACCTTGGTCATCTCGGTGACGAGGTCGGCGGCCTCGACGAGTCGCGGGTCGGCGTTGCGGCCGGTGATGACCACGTGCTGACGACCGGTCCTCGACGTCAGCGAGGACACGACGTCGTCGACGTCGACCCAGCCCCACGTCATCGGATAGGTGAACTCGTCGAGGACGTAGAGGTCGTGCCGCTCCTCGACCAGCGCCCGCTTGATCTCGGCCCAGCCCTCGGCGGCAGCCGCGGCGTGGTCGTCCTCGCTGCCGCCCTTGCGCGACCACGACCAGCCGGAGCCCATCTTGTGCCAGGTGACCGGCCCGCCCTCGCCGGTCTGCGTGTGCAGCTCGCCGAGGCGCTCGAGGACGGTCTGCTCGCCGATGCGCCACCTGGCGGACTTCACGAACTGGAAGACCCCGATGTCGAAGCCCTGGTTCCACCCGCGCAGCGCGAGCCCGAAGGCCGCGGTCGACTTGCCCTTGCCGTCGCCGGTGTGGACGGCGAGCAGCGGGCGGTTGCGGCGCTGGCGCGTGGTGAGGCCGTCGTCGGGGACGGTGGTCGGTACGCCCTGCGGCATCAGGCCCTCCAGCTGTCGACGTGGACGGCTTCGTCGAGGGTGCGACCCCGGCGCCAGCCGTGGCGTACGAGGTCGGGCACCTCCTGCAGCTCCGTCACCGGACCGAGGCAGAGCCACGCGACCGGGCGTACGCCGTCGGGCAGGCCGACGAGGTCGGCGAGGAACTCCTCGCGGTAGAACGACACCCACCCGACGCCGAGTCCCTCGGCGGTGGCGGCGAGCCAGAGGTTCTGGATGGCCAGGCAGGTGGAGTAGAGGCCGGTGTCGGCGATCGCGTGGCGGCCGAGCACGTGCTGCCCGCCGCGGGACTCGTCATAGGTGACGACGACGCCGAGCCCTGACTCGCGGATGCCTTCGACCTTGATCTTCTCGAAGGTCTCGCGTCGCTCCGGCGGCAGCTCGGCGGCGAACGTACGCCGCTCGGTCTCGACGTGCTCGGCGAACGCCTCGCGGGTCCCGTCGTCGAAGACGAGCACGAAGTCCCACGGCTGCGAGTGCCCGACGCTGGGTGCGTGGTGCGCCGCCTCGAGCACGCGTCGCAGCCGGCCCAGGTCGACGGTCTCGCCGCTGAACTCCGCCCGTACGTCGCGCCGGCGGGCGATGACGTCGTAGAGGTCCTGGCTGAGCGTCTGCGGGCTCATGCGGCGCGGGCCAGGCCGGCGAGCGCCTGCGCGCTGACGTCGGCGATCGGCAGGTGGGTCGCCCGCATGGCCTGCGCGAGTGCGCCGGCGAGGCCCATCCGCATCGGGCCCTGCTCGCAGTCGACGACGACCGCGGTCGTCCGGTGCTCGGCGATCCATTGCGCGGCCTGTCGGCTGCGCGCGACCGCGTCCTGGCCGTGGGTGGCGCGGCCGTCGGTGATCACGATGAGCAGCGGGCGCCGGCGCGGGTCGCGTACGGCCTCGACGCGCAGCACCTCGGCCGCGGTGAGCAGGCCCTCGGCGAGCGGCGTACGCCCTCCCGCCGGCAGCTCGGCCAGGCGTCGGGCGGCGATGTCGACCGAGTGGGTCGGCGGCAGCGCGACCTCGGCGCCGTCGCCGCGGAAGGTGACCAGCCCGACCTTGTCGCGGCGCTGGTAGGCGTCGAGCAGCAGGCTGAGGATCGCGGTCTTGACCTGCTCCATCCGCTTGCGCGCGGCCATCGACCCGGACGCGTCGACGCAGAAGAGCACGAGGTTGGCCTCGCGTCCCTCGCGTCGTGCGGTCCGGAGGTCGGTGGGCTCGAACCTGAGCCGCCCACCGGTCCTGCCGCGAGCCTGCTGGTGCGGAGCGGCGGCGCGGATCGTCTCGACCAGGTGCAGCCCGCCGGTGCCCTGCGGGTCGGCCCCGATGCGCCGGCCGTTGGAGGTCAGCGCCCGGCTCCGCTTGCCCGACTCGCCCGCTCCCGTGCCGTGGACCTCGAAGCGCCGCACCTTGTAGGGATCCGCGGCCCCGATGACACTCTCCATCGCCAGTCGAGTAGCCCCATCCTCACTCGTCGGTCGAGTAGCCCCCGAGGAACGAGGGGGCGTATCGAGATCCCGGTCGCCCTCACTCGGTGGTTCACCTTCATTCGGTGGTCGAGTAAGGCCGTCCTCATTCGCTGGTCGAGTAGCCCCCGAGGAACGAGGGGGCGTATCGAGACCCTCTCCCTCAGAGTCCCCCTCGCCATCCCCCTCCGGCTCCGGCGGTAGGGGCGGCTCCGGCTCCGGCTCCTCATCCCCCAGCACCGCATCGAGCAGCTCCTCGTCCAACCCCGGCGCATCGAACGGATTCCTCCGTCGGCGGTGCGGCAGCGCGAGCAGCGCAGCCTGGCGGATGTCGACCTTGGTAACGGTGGTCCTCCCGTTCCACGCCGCGTGCGCCACCGCCGTACGCGTGGTGACGATGTCGGCGCGCATCCCGTCGACCTCGAAGGCGGCGCACACCTCGGCGACCTTGGTGAGCACCGCATCGGTGAGCTCGACCTCGGGGAGCAGCTTGCGGGCGGAGGCGATCCGATCGGTCAGCGCGCGCTCCGCGTCGGCGTACGCCTCGACGAAGGCAGCCGGGTCGGCGTCGAAGGCCAGCCGGCGGCGTACGACCTCGGCGCGCAGCTGCGGGTCGCGCGGCGCGGCGATCTCGACGGTGAGGCCGAAGCGGTCGAGGAGCTGGGGGCGGAGCTCGCCCTCCTCGGGGTTCATGGTGCCGACGAGCACGAAGCGGGCGGCGTGCGCGACCGAGACGCCGTCGCGCTCGACGGTGGAGCGGCCCATCGCGGCGGCGTCGAGCAGCAGGTCGACGAGGTGGTCGTGGAGCAGGTTGACCTCGTCGACGTAGAGGATGCCGCGGTGCGCGCGGGCGAGGAGGCCGGGGTCGTACTCCGCGACGCCGTCGGCCAGCACCTTGGACAGGTGGAGCGAGCCGAGCACGCGGTCCTCGGTGGCGCCGACGGGCAGCTCGACGAGGCGTACGGGCCGGGTCTCGGTCTCGGCGTCGAGCGGCCAGCGCTGTTCGGGGCCCGGGCCGTCGGGGGAGACGTCGCCGGGCCGGCTCGAGAACCGGTCGCCGGCGACCACCTCGATCGGCGGCAGCACGGAGGCGAGGGCGCGCACGGTGGTGGACTTCGCCGTGCCCTTCTCGCCGCGCACGAGGACGCCGCCGACCTCGGGGGAGATCGTTGTGAGGACCAGCGCGAGGGTCATGTCGTCGCGGTGGTCGGCCGTGGAGGGGACGACGGCGGACAGGGGGTACTGCAGTGGCATGGGGGCTCCCGCTCTCGTTGCCAGCTTCGTTTGGATGGCGGGAGGCCGGTCTTCGGACTTCCGAGGTCGTGCCTCGGTCACCGCAGCGGGCCCTGTGCCGGATTCTCACCGGCTTCCCAGATTCTCCCCAGACTTCGGGGCACCTCTCGCCTTGTCCGCGTCACGATAGCGTCTGCGGCCATGTCGTCCACCGGGGTGCCCAGCGAGGTCGTGGTCGTCGGGATCGGCGCCGACGGCTGGGCCTCGCTGCCCGAGTCCTCGCGGTCACTGGTGCTGGATGCGGCTGTGCTGTGGGGCGGGTCGCGCCACCTGTCGCTGGTGCCCGCGGTGCCCGATCAGGTGCGGGTGCCGTGGCCGTCGCCGCTGTCTGCGGGCCTGCCGTCGCTGCTTGCCGAGTACGCCGGGAGCCCCGTCGTCGCGCTGGCGTCGGGGGACCCGCTGGTGTCGGGGATCGCGACGACGCTGCTCGACCTGGGCGCGCCCGTACGCGTGGTGCCGGCCGTGTCGTCGGTGGCGCTGGCCCGGGCGCGGATGGGGTGGTCGGCGGAGTCGTGTGTGGTGGTCTCGCTGGTGGGGCGGCCGGTGTCGCTGGTGGCGCGGGAGCTCGCGCCGGGGCGGCGGATCCTGGTGCTGTCGTCTGATGCGTCGACGCCTGCTGCGGTCGCGTCGCTGCTGACCTCGTCGGGTTGGGGCGCGTCTTCCATGACGGTCCTCGGGGACCTGGGCTCGTCGTCCGAGTCGTCGGGCTCGGGCATCGCCTCGTCGTGGTCGGGCTCGTCGCCGAAGCTGAACGTCATCGCCCTCGAGGTTGTCGGAAACGGTCCCGCCTCCTGGGCGCCGGGCCTCACCGACGACGCCTTCGAGCATGACGGCCAGCTCACCAAGCGCGACCTCCGCGCCTCCGCTCTGGCCCGCCTGATGCCCGCTCCTGGTCAGATCCTCTGGGACGTCGGCGCCGGCGCAGGGTCGGTCGGCATCGAGTGGATGCGCGCCCACCCGTCGTGCCTCACCTTCGCCATCGAGTCAGACCCGGTACGCGCCGACCGGATCATGCGCAACGCCCAGGCGCTGGGCGTGCCCGACCTTCAGTTGGTGATCGGCCGCGCGCCGGATGCCCTCGAAGGGCTGCCCGCCCCGGAGGCGATCTTCATCGGTGGCGGCGCCACTCGCGAAGGGGTTCTCGAAACTTGCTTGAGCTCAATCAAGCCCGGTGGCCGCCTCGTCGTCCATGGCGTCACTCTGGAGACCGAGATGCTGCTGGCCAAGGCGTACGCCGACCACGGCGGCGAGCTCATCCGCGTGGGCGTGGAGAGGGCTGCCGCGATCGGAGGCTTCACGGGCTGGACGCCAGCCCGCGCGGTAACGCAGTGGGCTTGGGACAAGGCTGAGAACTGAGGCACGGGACCAGCGTCGCTTCGCCCAGAATGACGCACGCGAGGCGGGCGAGGCTCACGGGCGCTCAGGCTTCTACGGCGCGGCGCTCTTTCGACGGGCTGGGCGGGGCGTGGTGTCCGGGGACGGGCTTACCGGTGTCTGGCCGGCTAGGGGTACCGCGAGTCTGGCCAGCGGCGGAAGCAGAGTCAGGACGACAAGTTGGTGGACGCTGCAATTCAGCGAGTTCGAGCGGTCGCTTCGAGGAGCGACGTCGCCGCGGACACGGCGGCGTTGAGGGTGAGGTCGCGGACGAGGATGGGCGGCTCGTGGCAGTTGAGGAGGTTGAGGCAGTGCTCGATGAGGTCGGGGTCGTTGTCGGTGCGCGGGATAGAGGTCATCAGTGTTGATAGCTGAACCGCCTCGGTGAACGGGGTCGTGGGGGCGGTGGCATATCGGCGGACCGTGTGTGCTGCGTCGGCGTCTGTGGCAAGGCGTCTACGTGCGTGACGGATGACTGCGGGCTCGAACATGGAGTCGTCGTCGGTGCTGCCAAAGAGGTGTAGGAACGAGGTCGTGACATAGGGGACGAGTTCGGCTGGAGCGGCGGCGAATGCGACGGCGATGGCGGTTTGGGGGTGCGGACGTCTGCGACGGCGTCGCGGGCTGCCCTCGGGGTGGATTTCGGGCATGTCGGGGCCGGGATCGGCCGGTATCCCGGGGCCCATGGCGTCGCGGCGGTGGCGTGCGTTGTCGATGTCTTGCTTCTGCGCGATCCAGAGCTCTTGAACCGCTGGATGCGTAGGTTGGAGGACCGCAAGCGTTTCGAAGAGTGCGTCGCCGAATCCTTCTGGAGCTGTTTCGGTCCCGAACCGAGATGTGACGAGCTCGATGAGGGCGGACTCGTCAATGTTGTAACGCAGAGGGTCTTGCGCCATCAGGACGGCCAAGTCGCGAAGATGGTTGCTGGTGTGGATGTTCGCGCCTACGGCTTCAGTGACTTCTTGTCGGTTGCGGGTGGGGTCGGTGACGAACCAGTTCAAGATCGCGTCCTTGGCGAGAAGCGCAGCGTTTTCGTTCACCCGGTGGCGTAGTTGTTCGTCGATTGCCGGGAAGTGCCGGGCGACCGTTGCAAGGGCGTCCCACAAGGCTGCGGAGGTCTCGTCAAATTCGTGTCCTTTGATGTGTTCGAAGAGGTCGTCCCCGAAGTCGTGGCGGAGGTCGTCCCAGTTGGCTGCGACTTCGTGGACGAGGACGGCGTCAATCCCGGTCAGTGTGCCTTGAAGGGACACGGTTGTCGGGCGACCCGTGTTGACCTCGGTCTTGCCGACCATTTGTTTCCACGTCCGGGTGACGCACATACCAACCCAAGCTGCGCGGCGGCGTTCGTCGTGGTCGTATCCGTAACTGGCGGCGACGTCTGCGAGGTGGGTAACGGCGTCATCCAGTTCATCCGTGGAGATCGCGCCAGCCTGGTGTTGATGAACAAGCGCGCGGTGGTAGGCGAGGGACGCGATGGTCTTCACGTTGCCGGCGGCCTCGTCGGCCCATCCAGCGCAGGCTTGGACCGCGACGTGCGATGCGGCGGGGGTGGTGGCGAGTATTCGGTTCAGGTCGTACCGGATCGACGGGGGCGGTACGCGCAGTCTGGTAAGCAAGCGTTGAAGGGTGTCGTGGCGCCACCCAGGGTGGTCGGCGGAGGCGTAGAGCAGACCGGCGAGGTAACGGTTGGGGGAGGTGCGGTAGGCGCGTAGTGATGCGAGCGTGAGCCGGGCTCGGTCGTCAATTACGGCGCGGGAGGTGGGGCAGGTTGCTGTACGGGTGGCGAAGTTGAATTGCGTGTCGCCGTGCCAGGGGTCGTTGCTAGCGGCCAGGAGAGGCATCGCTTCTGCGGAGGTTTGCTCGACTATGCCGTCGCCGGCATCGTGGTCGGTCTGGATGAGCTCGTCGAGGCAGTCGGCCAGTGCTGACGCGACGATGTCAGGGCGAGCGAACCGAGGGCGCGTGAGGTCGGTGGTGCCGTCGTGGAGTTCGTGAAGTATCTGCAAGAGTCGGACGCGTGCTGGTTCGGCCCCCAGAACTCCTTGTGCGATAACAGCGACCTGGGACGCGCGAGCAGCTGGGCCGTTAATGGCGGCTATTAGCGCCTCACGGACCTCAGGGTCGTCCGAGAAGTGGCGGTACAGTGCGTTCGCGGCCCAGTGCGGTTGGCTGCCGGGGGTGGTGAGCGCGTCCAGCAGTGCGCGTCGCATCTGTGGGCCTTGGTCAATCTCGCAGAGATTGAACAGGAGCATCTCGTTGTGGCGATGATCGAACCGTTCCAAGCGGGTCTCCACGGCGCGCGCGATGAGTGCGTGGTGGGGCGTGCCAGCCGCGAAGGCGGCGGTGAGGCCACCTAAGCCGTAGCCCATCCGCAGCGCCGGCCATGAGTGCTCTTGGTCGACGATGACCTCCGCGACGGCCTCCGCGATCGCAAGGTCATGAGCGAAAGCGTGAAGTGCGACGGTCCACACGGCGTCGATGTTGCGTCCACGTCCGTTCCGCAGGAACTCCGCGATGCGAGTCGCGACATCCGCGTCGCGCCGGATTACGGCGCCAACTGCGGCGAGACGAATCCGACCCTGCACCTCGGGAGTTCCCGACCAATAGTCGTTAAGGAACGAGCGCAGCCACGCGACTTCTGGCGCGGTGAGCTCGCTCCCGTCGGTGGTGTCCGCGATCTTGCCGTCGGTGTTGCCGGTGTCGGTCGCCCTGTCACCGGTGAACGAGTCTTTCAGAACGCCGAGGAGATGCGCGAGGACGGTCAAGCGCATGGGCGTTGCGTGACTGGAACGATGCCACTGGACGCGGTCGCGGGTCGCTGAGTCATCAGGCCACCAGACGAGTACGACAGCCATCGCTGCAGCGGCACCCGCTGCGGATGCTGGATTGTCGATGACTTCGTACAGCCGCCGCCGAACGCGTTCGCGGATCGATGCGTGATGTGGCGTGGAGCGAGATCCGAGGGCATTCAATGATGTGGCCGAAGCCCACGCGAGGTCGGGGTCGAGGCTCGTCATAGCCGCGAAGATGCAGTCGAGAACGAGTTCGAGGGTCTTCTCGTCGCGTGGCCGTGCCGGGGTGCGGGAGGTGTCGGCGGTGCTGTCTGCCGTGGTGATGAGTCCAGTTGTTCGTGGCAGGGCGACCATCATCGCGGCGTATGGCGGATTGATGTCCACCGCCCACTCGAGGATCGCCTTTGTGACAGTGGTGCCGACGACCACGTCATCGGCTGCGGCGACGAAGTGCCGCAGAAGCGCGGACCGATGAGACAGAAGCGGGTGCCGTTCGATCCGTTCGACGACGATGCCGACAAGGTCGCGTGCGGTGCCGCCGGGCACCTGATACGGACCGAACACCATCTCGGCCAACAATTCGGCGGCGGCAATGCTGTCCGCCGCGTCTGGGACACGCCTGACGATCCCGGGCGTCTTGTCCGGGTCGGCGGCCGTCGTCAGGCTGGGCTCCATCACCGCCCGGATGGCGTCGACGATCTGTCGTCTCCTGCCCGGTGCCCTTGTTGCCCACAGGGTTCCGAGGATCACTTCGCGCCACTGAGCGTCGCCGGCCCGTGCGCGGAGGATGTCGAGCCGTTCGTCGTCGGTCGGGCGGTCAGCGAGGTATTCGGAGGCAAGGTGCTCGTGCAGAGATCGGTGGATAAACCCGACCTGGCCGGGGCCCATCCGGACCAGCAGCCCGACCTCGCCTTCGGCGATGTCGGCAATCTCGGCGGCGACTGCGATCGCCTGCTGCCTCGGCATGGCCACGACGTCTTCCGACATCAGCGCGTCACGCAGGTCCCGGCGCAGTTGGTCGTCCTCGATGACCCGAAGGTCTCCCCGTTCCTGGGCGGCGTAGGCGACCTGTGCCAAGACCATGCGAATCTGCGTGCCGCTCAGGCTAGAGCGGCGGTCGGCGACGTTGGCTGCGATGACACGACGCGATCGGTGAACCGTTACCAATAGCTCAACGGCTTCGTTGAACACGTCGAACCTGCGTGGTGGGAGTTCTGCGCCGGTCGAGATCCTCAACTGGGCGAGCAGGACGAGGAACAACGGCACTGAGGCCATGCTCCGCAGATCGGGTGAGGCATGGACCTCGGCCAGAAAGGCCCGCACCGCGGCGCTGACGGCCTTGTGGTCGGTCCAGGCCTCCGCGGTGTCCGCCGGGGGTGGGCCTGCATCAAGCTCCTCGCGTCCGGTCAGATCGCTATCGCCAGCGGACGCTGCGAACCCGTCGGGGTTCGCGTCGAGGGGCCGCTCCGCCGTCGCCTCTCCCCCGGCGGTATCGGTTGTTGAAGCTTGCGCGAACAAGGGTGTCGCGAGGTCGTGCTGTTGCTCAACCGACAGCGGGGCGAGCCGAGCGGCTTGCCATTGGCCGACGAGCGTGACTCGGCTGAGCGCGTAGGGGCGAGCGGACAGGACGATCGCGACCCGGCGAGCGGTCACGAAGGTCTCGAGGGCAGCCGCCGCTGCTTCGCCCGCGTCCGGTGTCGCCCACTCGTCGAGGCCGTCCACTACGAGGAGGAGCCGGTCGTCGGATAGTGCGTCGTCGACTAGCGACATCAAGTGACCGAAGTCCAGCTGCTCGAACCACGCACGGATCGCCTCGACAACGGACGCCGCCTTCCCGGAGTTCGCGTCGACCCTCTGCGTGAAGTAGTGGAAAGGCAACCAGATCGGTAGACGGTCACCCCACCGGGTCGCCGTTGCTGGCTCTTCACAATCCAGGGTGTAGTCGGGGTCTGAAGCCGCCAGACTCGAGCAGAGATCTCGCGATGTAGTTGGTGAGGTTGCGGAACCCGAGCGCTGAGCCGCGGAGGTGTTCGAGCCTG